>NZ_JBWKOA010000008.1:0-417652 GCF_059415845.1 Roseateles sp. GW821-FHT09H11
CCCCCCCCCCCCCCCCCCCCCCCCCCCCCCCCCCCCCCCCCCCCCCCCCCCCCCCCCCCCCCCCCCCCCCCCCCCCGGCTGGCGCAGTCAGAGAACGTCTTCAAAAGACTCAGAACTTGAAGTCGTAATCGATCGTCAACGGCGCATGGTCGCTGAAGCGCTGGTCGAGGTAGATCGCTTCGCGCGTGGCCAGGTGGGCCATGCCGGGGGTTGCCAAGTGGTAGTCCAGGCGCCAGCCCACGTTCTTCGCCCAGGCCTGGCCGCGGTTGCTCCACCAGGTGTATTGATCGGGCTTGTCGTTGAGGAGACGGAAGACGTCCACCAGACCGACGTCCTTCTCGAGCAGGCGCGTCATCCAGTCGCGTTCCTCGGGCAGGAAGCCGCTGTTCTTCTGGTTGCTCTTCCAGTTCCGGAGGTCGATCTCCTTGTGGGCGATGTTGACGTCGGCCACGAGGATGAACTCGCGCTCCGCGCGCAGGGCCATCAGGTAGGGGTACATCTCCGCCAGGAAGCGGAACTTCGCGGCCTGGCGCTCCTCGCCGCTGGAGCCGCTGGGGAAGTAGCAGCTGATGAGGCTGAGCTTGCGTCCCGGCTTGTCGAAGCGCTTCTCGATCCACCGGCCTTCGTTGTCGAACTCGCTGCTGCCGAAGCCGACGATCACGTCGCTGGGTGTCTCCTTCGTGTAGAGGCCGACGCCGGAGTAGCCCTTCTTCTGCGCGTAGTGGAAGTGGCCGCTCAGGGTGTCGTAACCCGCGAACTGCGATTCGACGACGTCGGCTTGCGCCTTGAGTTCCTGGACGCCGACCACGTCGGCCTGCTGCGGCGGCAGCCAGTCGAAGACGCCCTTGGTGGCGGCCGAGCGGATGCCGTTGAGGTTGAGGGTGATGAAGCGCATGGGCGGTGGACGGGTGACCCTGGAAGAGGGCGGCAGTATCGCAAAGCCTCGTTCCGAAGTTGGCAGCAGCGGGGGGAATGCGGCCCGCCGTCGAGGGATCACGCTGCACCACGTAGCGCCCGCTTCATGCGCCGTCCACGCTCATTCGGGCGACACGCGATCAGGTGCAGTGTTTGGGCAACAGAAAGCGCACCGCCGTGGTGCGGAGGGTGACGTCTTTATGACGAACTTGCTAGATTCGCGTCCACCGCGCCAACCGGCGCCCACATTTTTGCCGTCTGTGAACCCGGTTTACCCGTCGGTGTCCCGGTCGGCCTCCCCGGTTTTCCATCCTTCCCCCGGAGTCCATCCATGAATCGATTCGCCACCCAGCGCGCCGCCGTCCCGGCGCTGCGCGAGGCCGCCGCGGCCGTGTCGCTGGCCCTGCTCGCCTGGCCCGCACTGGCGCAGGACGCCCAGACCGATGCCGCAACCAAGGAGAAGGGTCAGCTCGAGACGGTGACCATCACCGCGGAGCGTCGGGTCGAGAACATCAAGGAAGTGCCGAACGCGGTCACGAAGATCTCCGGCGAAAAGCTGGACGTGCTGAATTCCGCCGGCCAGGACGTGCGCTTCCTGTCGGGCCGCGTGCCCAGCCTGAACATCGAATCGTCGTTCGGCCGCGCCTTCCCGCGCTTCTACATCCGCGGCTACGGCAACACCGACTTCCGCCTGAACGCGTCGCAGCCGGTCTCTCTGGTGTATGACGACGTGGTCCAGGAGAACCCGATCCTGAAGGGCTTCCCGGCCTTCGACCTGGCCGCCGTCGAAGTGGTCGCCGGCCCGCAGGGCACGCTCTACGGTCGCAACACGCCGGCCGGCGTCGTGAAGTTCGATTCGGTCAAGCCGTCGCAGCGCCAGGAGGGCTACCTGAACGTCTCCTACGGCACCTACGGCACGATGAACCTGGAAGGCGCCGCCAACGTGCCGCTGACCGGCGACTGGGCCGCCCGCATCTCCGCGCAGATCCAGCACCGTGACGACTGGGTCAAGAACCAGGTGCCCACCGGCAAGACCGGCGAGCTCGAGGGTTACGACGACCGCGCCCTGCGTCTGCAGGCGCTGTACCAGCCGCACAAGGATTTCAGCGCGCTGTTCAACTTCCACGGCCGCGACCTGAAGGGCAGCGCGCGCGTGTTCCGTTCCTCGATCATCAAGACCGGCACCAACGATCTGGTCGACGGCTTCGATCCCGAGAAGTCCTACACCGACGGCGTCAACGAGCAGACCCTGCACGCCACCGGCGGCAGCGCCCGTCTGCGCTGGGGCCTGGGCGCGATCAACCTGTACTCGATCACCGGCTACGAGTCGGTGCGCCCCTTCAGCCGCGGCGACGTGGATGGCGGCTTCGTGTACTTCGGCCCCAAGCCGTACACGCAGGAAGGTCAGGCGACCTTCCCGGCCGAGTCGTCGAGCTCGATGAGCGGCCATCGCCAGATCACGCAGGAGTTCCGCGTCGAGTCCGCCGCGGCCGGCCCGCTGCGTTGGCAAGGCGGTCTGTACTTCTTCGACGAGCGCTACACCGCGCGCAGCACCGACTACACGACCGCGACCGGCCTGGCCGCCGGTTATGTCGACACGTACCAGAAGAACACCGCGTGGGCGGCCTTCGGCTCGGTGAACTACGCGGTCACGCAGGACTTCCAGCTGCGCGGCGGCCTGCGCTTCACGCACGACAAGAAGGACGTCAAGGTCAGCAGCGACTACACCGACCTGAACACCTCCACCGGTGTCACCGCCAACACCGGCGACTCCAAGTGGAACTGGGACGTGTCGGGCACCTACAAGGTCACGAAGGACACCAACCTGTATGCGCGCGTGGCCACCGGCTTCCGCGCCTCGTCCGTCCAGGGCGCGTCGCGCTTCGCCGGCCAGTCGCAGGCGACGCCGGAGAACGTCACCTCCTATGAAGTGGGCGTCAAGTCGGACTTCTGGGATCGCCGCGCGCGACTGTCGGCCAGCGCCTTCACCTACACCGTGAAGGACCTGCAGCTGACCGCCGTCGGCGGCCAGAACAACGCCAACCGTCTGCTGAACGCCAAGAAGGCCGAAGGCAACGGCGTCGAACTGAACCTGGAAGTGCTGCCGGTCGATCAACTGCTGATCACCCTGGGCGGCAGCCTGAACAACACCAAGATCCGCGACAACACGCTGTCGCTGCCGGCTTGCGGCGGCGGTTGCACGATGACGGATCCGCTGGTGGCGGGCTCGACGACCAACTACAGCATCGACGGCAATCCGCTGCCGAACGCGCCGAAGTGGGTCGCCAACCTGACCGCGCGTTACTCGATCCCGACCGCGGCCGGCAACGAGTTCTACATCTACACCGACTGGGCCTACCGCTCGAAGGTCAACTTCTTCCTGTACGAGGCCAAGGAGTTCACCGGCAAGTCGCTGACCGAAGGCGGCCTGCGCGTGGGCTACATCTGGAGCAACGGCAAGTACGAAGTCGCTGGCTTCGTCCGCAACATCACGGACCAGATCCGCGTCACCGGCGCGATCGACTTCAACAACAACACCGGCTTCATCAACGACCCGCGCACCTACGGCGTCCAGTTCAAGGCGATCTTCTGATCGGCTGAACCACACCGCGTCGCGCAGCACAGTGGCCCGCGGGCCACCCTGCAAAAAGTGGGCCTGCTTCCGGCGACGGAGCAGGCCTTCTTCTTGCTTCAACTGCTGAATTCAGGCGACATGACGCGCTGCGTCACCCGTGGGGTGGCCAAGACCGCCGCCCTACAATTCCGGCCCAATTTCAATCTCACGTCTCGACGTCCCGCTGCCATGACCACCGCCGCCAATCGCCAGGCCCAGAGCCCGGATTCCCAGGACGCCCTGGCCCAGGAATTCGTCGCCTTCGCCGTCGACACCGGCGTGCTGCGCTTCGGCGAGTTCAAGACCAAGGCGGGTCGTCTCAGCCCGTACTTCTTCAATGCCGGCCTGTTCGACGACGGCCTCAAGATCGGCCGGCTGGCGCAGTTCTACGCGCAGCGGCTGCTGGCCTCGGGCGTCGAGTTCGACATGATCTTCGGCCCCGCCTACAAGGGCATCACGCTGGCCGCGGCGGTCGCGATCGAACTGGCGCGGCTGGGCCACAACAAGCCGTTCGCCTACAACCGCAAGGAAGCCAAGGATCACGGCGAAGGCGGCACGCTGGTCGGCGCCAAGGTCCAGGGGCGCGTGCTGATCATCGACGACGTCATCTCCGCCGGCACATCCGTGCGCGAATCGATCGCGATGATCCAGGCCGCCGGCGCCACACCCTGCGGCGTGGCCATCGCGCTGGATCGCCAGGAGAAGGCCGCCGAGAACGGTCAGGATCTCCCCTGGTCGGCGGTACAGTACGTGCGCGACCAGTTGAAGCTGCCGGTTGTCGCCATTGCGGGCTTGTCGGACCTGCTCCAGTATCTGCAGACCACCAGCAGCACCGCCGTGTCCGCCCATGCGACGGCGGTCCATGCCTACAGAGATCGCTACGGAGTCTGATGCGCGCTTCCCTCTCACGCCGTCTGCTGTCCCGCCTGATCATGAGGTCGACGCTGTCCGGTCTGCTGCTGACCGGCGCGCTCGCGGGCGCCGCCTGGGCGCAGACGAAGGCGCCGCCGCCGTCCAACATCTATACGTGCACGACGCCCGATGGGCGCCGGCTCACGTCGGATCGCCCGATCCCGGAATGCCAGTCGCGTGAGCAGCGGGTGCTGAACTCCGACGGCTCGGTCCGCAGGATGCAGCCGCCGGCGATGTCGCCCGAGGAGCAGGCGGCCTTCGATCAGCGCAAGCGCATGGAGGAAGTCCAGCGCGCTGCCCAGCAGGATGCGATCCGACGCGACCGCAACCTGTTGCAGCGTTATGCCGATCAGGCCGCGCATCAGCGCGCACGTGAGGCGGCGCTCGACGACATCCGTGAAGCGATGCAGCAGTCCGAGAAACGCCTGCAGGTGCTCGCGGCCGAGCGCAAACCGATGCTCGACGACGCGGAGTTCTACAAGGGCAAGCGGATGCCGATGAAGCTGCAGCACCAGCTCGACATGAACGACGCTTCGGCCGCCGCGCAGCGCGAGTCGATCGACAACCAGAAGGCCGAGATCGTGCGCGTCAACAAGCTCTATGACGATGAGCTGGCGCGTCTCAAGCGGCTGTGGGCCGGCGCGGCGCCGGGCTCGCTGGAGAAGTCCGCGACGTCCTCCCCGTCGCAGCCCGCGCCGGCGAAGCCGCCGGTGCAGGCCTCCCCGGCCAGCGGGCGCTGACGCGCACCGCGGAGGCCGGTGGGTCGGCCTTCGCCGCCAGCCAGCCGGTCGTCAGGCGCCGAGCTTCTTCTTCAGCAGCTCGTTGACGGTGGCCGGATTGGCCTTGCCCTTGGCCGCCTTCATCGCCTGGCCGACCAGCGCGTTGAACGCCTTCTCCTTGCCGGCGCGGAATTCCTCGACCGACTTGGCGTTGGCGGCGAGCACCTCGTCCAGGATGCGCTCGATCTCGCCGGTGTCGTTGGACTGCTTCAGGTCCTTGGCGTCGATGATCGCGTCGACATCGGCGCCTTCGCCCGTCCACAACGCCTCGAACACCTGCTTGGCGGAGTTGTTGTTGATCGTGCCGTCATGGATGCGCTTGATCAGCGCGCCCAGTTGCGCGGGCGTCACCGGCGCGCTGTCGATGCTGCGTTCCTCGCTGTTGAGCCGGCGCGAGACCTCGCCCATCACCCAGTTCGCGACCAGCTTCGGCGCGCCGCAGAGGTCGCGCGCGGCCTCATAGAAACGCGCCGTCGCCAGGCTCTGCGTCATCATCGTCGCGTCGTAGGCGGGCAGGCCGTCGGCCTCCTGGAAACGCGCGGCCATCACGGTCGGCAGCTCGGGCATCTCGCCGCGCACGCGATCGACCCACTCGGCCGAGATCATCAGCGGCGGCAGGTCCGGGTCAGGGAAGTAGCGGTAGTCGGCCGCGTCTTCCTTCGTGCGCATCGAGCGGGTCTCGCCGGTGTCCGGGTTGTAGAGCACCGTCGCCTGCTGGATCTCCAGGCCGTCCTCGATCTGGTCGATCTGCCAGTTGACCTCGTAGTTCACCGCGTCGACCAAGTAGCGGAAACTGTTGAGGTTCTTGATCTCGCGACGCGTGCCGAAGGGCGCGCCGGGCTTGCGCACCGAGACGTTGACGTCGCAGCGGAACGAGCCCTCCTGCATGTTGCCGTCGCAGATGCCCAGCCACATCACCAGCGCGTGCAGCGTCTTCGCGTATTCGACGGCCTCGGCGCCGGAGCGCATCTCGGGCTCCGAGACGATCTCCAGCAGCGGCGTGCCGGCTCGGTTCAGGTCGATGCCCGACTGGCCGTGATAGTCCTCGTGCAGGCTCTTGCCGGCGTCCTCTTCCAGGTGGGCGCGAGTGAGCTTCACGACCTTCTTCTCGTCGCCGACGAAGAACTCGATGTGGCCACCCTGCACGACGGGAATCTCGTACTGGCTGATCTGGTAGCCCTTGGGCAGGTCCGGATAGAAGTAGTTCTTCCGCGCGAAGATCGACAGCGGCGCCACTTTCGCGCCGACGGACAGGCCGAAGCGGATGGCACGCTCGACGGCGCCGCGGTTCAGCACCGGCAGCGTGCCGGGCAAGGCCAGGTCGACGGCGCTGGCCTGCGTGTTGGGGGCCGCGCCGAACGCGGTCGACGAGCCGCTGAAGATCTTCGATTCGGTCGAGAGTTGGACGTGGTTCTCCAGGCCGATGACGACCTCGTAGCCCCGCACCAGTTGACTGTTCTTGCTCATGACGTTCACGCCCCCGCCGGATGCTGGCGATGCCAGTCGGTGGCCTGCTGCAGCGCGTGCGCGGCGTGGAGCAGGGTGCCTTCCTTGAAGTAGTTGCCCAGCAGCTGCAGGCCCACGGGCATGCCGCCCTCGCCGCTGCCCACCGGCACGCTCATGCCGGGCAGGCCGGCCAGCGAGCCGGGCAGCGTGAAGATGTCGGCGAGGTAGGCCTTCACCGGATCGTCCGCGCCCTCGCCCTGCTTCCATGCGACCGTCGGCGCCACCGGGCCGGCGATCAGGTCACAGTGCTGGAAGGCCTGCTGGAAGTCGTCCGCGATCATGCGGCGCAGCTTCTGCGCCTGCAGGTAGTAGGCGTCGTAGTAGCCGTGCGAGAGCACGTAGCTGCCGATCATGATCCGGCGCTTGACCTCGGCGCCGAAGCCTTCGGCGCGGGTCTTCTCGTACATGTCGATCAGGTTGCCGTAGTCCTTGGCGCGGTGCCCGAACTTCACGCCGTCGAAGCGCGACAGGTTCGAGCTCGCCTCGGCCGGGGCGATGATGTAGTAGACCGGGATCGCGAGCTCGGTGCGCGGCAGCGACACGTCCACCAGCGTCGCGCCCAGCTTCTCCAGCTCCGCCAGACCGGCGCGCACGGCACCGTCCACGTCGGCGGACAGCGCCGCCGGGAAGAACTCCTTGGGCAGGCCGATGCGCAGGCCCTTGAGCGGCTGCGTGGCGGTCGCGCCTTCACGCGGCGTCAGCATCTGCGCGCTGAAGTCCTGCGGCGGCTGCTGGACGCTGGTGGCGTCGCGTTCGTCGAAGCCGCTCATCGTCGACAGCAGCAGCGCGCAGTCCTCGGCCGAGCGCGCGAACACGCCGGCCTGGTCCAGGCTGGACGCGAACGCGATCATCCCGTAGCGCGAGCACACGCCGTAGGTCGGCTTGATGCCCGTGATGCCCGAGAAGCTGGCCGGCTGGCGGATCGAGCCGCCGGTGTCGGTGCCTGTCGTCGCGGGAACGAGGCAGGCGGCCACGGCGACGGCCGAGCCGCCCGACGAGCCGCCCGGCACGCGCGTGCGGTCCCAGGGGTTCAGCGCCTTGAAGTAGGCGCTGTTCTCGTTGGCCGAGCCCATCGCGAACTCGTCGCAGTTCAGCTTGCCCAGCGAGACCGTGCCAGCGGCGTTCAAGCGCTCGACGACGGTGGCGTCGAAGGGGCTGAGGTAGCCCTCGAGCATCTTCGAGCCGGCCGTGGTCGGCATGTCGCGGGTGACGAAGATGTCCTTGTGCGCGAGCGGCACGCCGATCAGCGCGCCCGCTTCACCGCTGGCCAGCCGCGCGTCCGCGTCCTTGGCCCGGGCGAGCGCGTAGTCCGCGTTCACGTGCAGGAAGGCGCCGAGATCCTTCGCCGCGGCAACACGCGCAAGCAGATGTTGCGTCAGTTCGGTGCTGGAGACCGTCTTGGCGCGCAAGGCGCGGCCGAGCTCGGCCACGCCGAGGTGGTGGAGAGGCGTGGTCATTCGATGACTTTCGGGACCAGGAACAGGCCATCCTCGACGGCGGGGGCGCTGCGTTGGTTGAGTTCGCGCTGGTCGGTTTCGGTGACGCGGTCCTCGCGCAGCCGCAGGGCCACTTCCTGGACCGCCGACAGCGGCGTGTAGAGGGGGTCGACACCGCTGGTGTCGACCGCGCTCATCTGCTCGACGATCGAGAAGAAGCCATTGAGCTGCGGCAGCAGCGCGGCCTGCTCGTCGCCGGAAAGTTCCAGCCGGGCCAGTTTGGCGATCCGGCTGACGTCGTCGTGGGTGAGTGCCATGGAGATTGAAACGCTTACGGATGGCTTGCAGACGGGCCAAACCAGGGGGTGATCAGTTATTATCCCCGCTTATCTCCATGAGCCGAGGCTGCCAGTGCAGCCTCGTTCCTTATGGCAAGGAATCTCGCTCGCGCGGACGCCGCCGGTCCGCGCGGTTACCCGACCCGAACCGCCCCGAATCGCAGCCGCCCGGACAGAACGCAGACGAACGCCGCTTGATGCCGTCGAATGCCGCCGATTGCGTGTAGTTCGACGTTGACCAGCGGCTCCAGGTGCCGAAGCGTCTTGTCCAGGTCTTGCCTACACACATGTTCGCCTCCCTGCGCCGCTATTTCTCCACCGACCTCGCCATCGACCTGGGCACCGCCAACACGCTGATCTACGTCCGCGGAAAAGGCGTGGTGCTGGACGAACCGTCCGTCGTCGCCATCCGCCACGAAGGTGGCCCGAACGGCAAGAAAACCATCCAGGCCGTCGGCCACGAAGCCAAGGCCATGCTGGGCAAGGTGCCCGGCAACATCGAGGCGATCCGCCCGATGAAGGACGGCGTGATCGCCGACTTCGTGGTGACGGAGCAGATGATCAAGCAGTTCATCAAGATGGTGCACGACACCAAGCTGCTGCGTCCGTCGCCCCGCATCATCATCTGCGTTCCCTGCGGCTCCACGCAGGTCGAGAAGCGCGCGATCCGCGACGCCGCGCTGGGCGCGGGCGCCTCGGAGGTCTACCTGATCGAGGAGCCGATGGCGGCCGCGATCGGCGCGGGCCTGCCGGTATCGGAAGCATCGGGCTCGATGGTCATCGACATCGGCGGGGGAACGACCGAGGTCGGCGTGATCTCGCTGGGCGGCATGGTCTACAAGGGCTCGGTCCGCGTCGGCGGCGACAAGTTCGACGAGGCCATCATCAACTACATCCGCCGCAACTACGGCATGCTGATCGGCGAGCCGACCGCGGAGTCCATCAAGAAGAACATCGGCTCGGCCTTCCCCGGCTCCGAGGTCAAGGAGATGGAAGTCAAGGGCCGCAACCTCAGCGAAGGCGTGCCGCGCAGCTTCACGATCTCGTCCAACGAGATCCTGGAAGCGCTGACCGACCCGCTGAACCAGATCGTCTCGGCCGTGAAGAACGCGCTGGAGCAGACCCCGCCGGAGCTGGGCGCCGACATCGCCGAGCGCGGCATGATGCTGACGGGCGGCGGCGCGCTGCTGCGCGACCTGGACCGGTTGCTGGCCGAGGAAACCGGCCTGCCGGTGCTCGTGGCCGAAGACCCGCTGACCTGCGTCGTGCGGGGTTGCGGCATGGCCCTGGAGCGCATGGAACGCCTGGGTTCGATCTTCACGAACGAATAAGTGGATGCGGCCTCAGATGGCCGCTTTGCGTTGAATCTCCTTCGCTGAGATCTTCATGCCTCTCGGCACCCTCGACCGCAATCCACCGCCGCTGTTCCGCGAAGGCCCGTCAGCACTGACGAAGCTGGCCTTCTGCGCGGCATTGGCGGTCTTCCTGATGGTGGCGGACTCCCGCTTCCAGGTCACGGCGCCCGCACGCGCGGGGCTGGCGCTCGCGCTGCATCCGCTGCAGCGCGCGCTGCTGGCGCCCGTCGATGCCTGGGAGCAGGCCGGCGACTACGCCCGCGGCATGGAGAAGGCCACGGAGGCCGAGAACCAGGCCCGGCAGCAGCTCGCCTCGCAGGCGGTGATCCTGAGCCGCGCGGCGCAGCTGCAGGCCGAGAACACGCGCCTGCGCGCGCTGCTCGAGCTGCGCGAGGCACTGCCGGTGAAGGGCCTCGCCGCCGAGGTGCTCTACGAGGCGCCGGATCCCTTCTCGCGTCGCATCATCATCGACCGCGGCGGCCATGGCGGCGTGCGGCTCGGCGCGCCGGTGGTCAACGATGCCGGCGTGCTCGGCCAGGTGACGCGGGTCTATCCGCTGTCCGCCGAGGTGACCCTGCTGACCGACCGCGACGCCACCATCCCCGTGCTCAATACGCGTACCCAGCAGCGCGGCGTCGCCTATGGCGGCGAGCGCGGCGTGATGGAACTGCGCTTCATCGCCGCCAACGCCGACATCAAGCCCGGCGACGCGCTCGCGACGTCGGGCCTGGACGGGCTCTATCCGCCGGGCCTGCCGGTGGCGAAGGTCGCCGAGGTCGAACGCCGCGGCGACACCAGCTTCGCTCGCGTCGGATTGGCGCCGATCGCGCAGCCCGACAGTGCGCGCCACGTGCTGGTGCTGGAGCCGCTGGAAGGTCAGGAGTCCGCCCGCACCGAAGCCGCGCAGGAAGCGGCCAGCGCCGCGATTGCCGCCGCCGCTGAAGCCGCCAGCAGACCGGCGCGCGGCCGCGCGGCATCGGCCGCGTCCGCGCCGAAAGGAGGCACACGATGATCATGCCCCGTGGCGCAAGCCAGCTGCTGTTGCCCGCCAACCCCCTGTTCATCGCGTTCAGCCTCATCGTCGGGCTGCTGATCGACATGGTCCCCGTCGGCCGGCAACCCTGGATGCCGGACGTGCTGGCGCTGGTGCTGGTGTTCTGGAACGTCCATCAGCCGCGCCGCGTCGGCGTCGGCTGGGCCTTCGTCTTCGGCCTGATGATCGACGTCCACCACGGCGCGCTGCTCGGCCAGCATGCGCTGGCCTACAGCCTGCTCGCCTTCGGTGCCGTCGCGCTGCACCGCCGGCTGTTGTGGTTCACGCTGGGCGCGCAGGCACTGCACGTGCTGCCGCTGTTCGTGCTTGCGACAGCGATCGCCGTCATCGTCCGGCTGATCGTCGGTGGCATGTGGCCGGGTTGGAGCCTCTTGCTGGCGCCGCTGCTGCAGGCGGCCTTGTGGCCGATCGCCGCGGCGCTCCTGCTCGCGCCTCAGCGCCGCGCGCCGGATCCCGACGCGCACCGCCCGCTCTGAGGGTGCCGGGAACAAGCCCGCGATGACGGTCATCAAGAACCTCCAGGCGGAGCTGAGCCGCTTCCGGCTGCGGCTGTTCGCGGCGGCGGCGTTCGTGCTGTTCTGCTTCGGCCTGCTCGTCGCACGCCTCGTCTACCTGCAGATCACGCAGCACGATACGCTGCTCGAGCGCGCCGAGACCAACCGCGTTTCTGTCGTCCCCATCGTGCCCAACCGCGGCCTGATCGTCGACCGCAACGGCGTGGTGCTGGCGAGCAACTACTCGGCCTATACGCTGGAGATCACGCCGTCGAAGGTGCCGGACCTTGAACGCACGATCGACGCGTTGTCCGCCGTCATCGACATCCAGCAGCGCGACCGCCGGCGGTTCAAGCGGCTGATGGAGGAAAGCAAGAACTTCGAGTCGCTGCCCATCCGCACCAAGCTGACCGACACCGAGGTGGCCCGTTTCGCCGCGCAGCGCTTCCGCTTCCCCGGCGTGGACATCAAGGCCCGGCTGTTCCGCAGCTATCCGATGGGCGACATCGGCGCGCACCTGCTGGGCTACATCGGCCGCATCAACCAGGCCGAGAAGAAGGCGATGGACGACTGGTCGGAAGAGGACGTCGCCAACTACCGTGGCACCGAGTACATCGGCAAGCTCGGGTTGGAGCAGGCCTATGAGCGCGAACTGCACGGCCAGACCGGGTTCGAGGAGATGGAGACCAGCGCGGGCGGCCGCGCGGTGCGCCGCCTGCGCAACCGCCCGCCGACGCCTGGCAACACGCTGCACCTGTCGGTCGACATCAAGCTGCAGGCACTGGTGGAGCGGCTCTTCGGCGACCGACGCGGCGCGCTCGTCGCGATGGATCCGCGCAACGGCGAGGTGCTGGCCTTCGTCTCCAAGCCGACCTTCGATCCCAACCTGTTCGTCGACGGCATCGACGCGGACAGCTGGCGCGAGCTCAACGAGGACATCGACAAGCCGCTGCTGAACCGTGCGTTGCGCGGCACCTATCCGCCGGGCTCGACCTTCAAGCCGTACATGGCGATGGCGGCTTTGAACACGGGCAAGCGGGCCGCCAACGTGGTGATCCAGGACAACCTGAACTTCAGCTTCGGCGGCCGTGTCTTCGGCAGCGCCACCGGCGACCGCGCGGGGCCGAAGGACATGCGGCTGGCGATCGTGACGTCGTCGAACGTCTACTTCTATTCGCTGGCCAACGAGATGGGTGTGGACATGATCCATGACCAGCTCGAACCTTTCGGCTTCGGCCGCAAGACCGAGATCGACCTCCAGGGCGAGGTCACCGGCCTGCTGCCCAGCACCGAATGGAAGCGCCGGGCATTCAAGCGGCCCGACCAGCAGAAGTGGTACGCCGGCGAGACGATCTCGCTGGGCATCGGCCAGGGCCAGAACAACTTCACGATGCTGCAGCTGGCGACTGCGATGTCGACGCTGTCCAGCGGCGGCGAGCGTTACCGGCCCAGGCTGGTGCGGGAGATCGAGGACGTCGTCAAGCACGCGCAACGGCGCGTGGCGAGCGATGCCTTGGCGCCGCTGGCGCTGCGCAAGGCGGACGTCGACGTGATCCGCAACGCGATGCACGACGTGACGCTGGAAGGCACGTCGCGCGCGGTGTTCGCGGGCGCGCAGTACCAGAGCGCCGGCAAGACCGGGACGGCGCAGGCGGTGGGCCTGCGTGCCGGCCAGACCTACAGCAGCATCAAGGCGGACGAGCGCAAGCGCGATCACTCGTTGTACATCTCGTTCGCGCCTTACCAGGCGCCGACCATTGCGCTGGCCTTGATCGTCGAGAACGCGGGCTTCGGCTCCGAGTCGGCCGCGCCGATCGCACGCCGCGTGTTCGACTACGTGCTCACCGGGACTTACCCGAGCGAAGAGGACATCGCCAAGGTGCGGGTCGGCCAGGTCGGCGCGCCGATCGGCACGCCGCGCCGCGTCGAAGACATTCCGCTGCCCAACGCCGCCGCCAGCGCGCCGGAGGCGGCGGCCTCGGCGGTCGCCTCGCCTGCCTCTGCCCCTTCGCGGGCCTCCGCGCCTTCGGCGCCGGCCGCGCCCGTCGCGCGGGCCGCCGCGTCGCGTCCCACCCAGGGAGCCTCACGATGAGCGCCGTCTTCAGCAAACCCAGCCTGCTGCAACGGGTGAAGCCGCTGTTCCAGGGCTTCGACATCCCGCTGCTGCTTGCGATGGCCTGGCTCATGGGGCTGGGCCTGATGTGCATGTACTCGGCGGGCTACGACCACGGCACCCGCTTCGTCGATCACGCCCGCAACATGGTGCTGGCCATGGGCGTGCTGTTCGTCACTGCGCAGGTGCCGCCTCAACGGCTGATGCAACTCGCGTTGCCGCTCTACGCCGTCGGCGTGACCCTGCTGGTGGCGGTGGCGCTGTTCGGCATCACGAAGAAGGGCGCGACCCGCTGGCTGTACGTCGGCACGCAGATCCAGCCGTCGGAACTGCTGAAGATCGCGGTGCCGCTGATGCTGGCCTGGTGGTTCCAGAAGCGCGAAGGCCAGTTGCGGCTGCCCGACTTCGTCGCCGCCTTCATCCTGCTGGTGGTGCCGGTCGGGCTGATCGCGAAGCAGCCGGATCTGGGCACGTCGCTGCTGGTGCTGGGCGCGGGCCTGTACGTGATCTTCTTCGCCGGGCTGTCGTGGAAGCTGATCATCCCGGCCCTGGTGCTGGCCGGCGCGGGCATCACGGCGCTGGTCTTCAGCGAGGACCAGATCTGCCAGCCCGACGTGAAATGGGTCGTGCTGAAGGACTACCAGAAGGACCGTGTCTGCACCTTGCTGGACCCGACGAAGGACCCGCTGGGCAAGGGCTTCCACATCATCCAGGGCGAGATCGCGATCGGCTCCGGCGGCGTGACCGGCAAGGGCTTCATGAAGGGCACGCAGACGCACCTGGAGTTCATTCCGGAACGGACGACCGACTTCATCTTCGCGGCCTACGGCGAGGAGTTCGGACTGATCGGAGCGGCGGGACTGCTGATCGGCTTCACCGCGCTGATCCTGCGCGGACTGGCGATCGCGCACGAGGCGCCGACCTTGTTCTCGAGACTGCTCGCGGGGGCGATCACGTTGAGCTTCTTCACCTACGTGTTCGTGAACATGGGCATGGTCACCGGCATCCTCCCTGTGGTGGGTGTGCCACTGCCGTTCATCTCCTATGGGGGAACGGCGATGGTGACGCTGGGCTTGTCGCTCGGGATGCTGATGTCGATCGCCAAGAGCCGGGGCGGGACGCAGCGCTGAGCGGGCGGCGGCTTCCGGTGGCGGAAGCGGTCAGGAGCCGGCGTTCTGCAGCGGGTGCGCGGCGAACCGGACCGTGAATCGCGCGCCCGGCCCTGCGCCTTCCGATTCCGCCTGTCGACGCGCTCGCGTGTCATCGACCGCAATCTCCGCTTCATGCTGCTGGACGATCTCGCGCACGATCGCCAGCCCCAGTCCGGAGCCGTCGACGTTGGTGCCCAGCGCCCGGTAGAACGGCTGGAAGATCTGCTCGCGTTCCGACTCGGCGATGCCCGGTCCGGAGTCTTCCACCTGCAGCACGCAGACCTGTCCGAACGGGTCCTCGACCACGCGCACCGTGACCGTTCCGTCACTCGGCGTGTAGAGCAGCGCGTTGTCGACAAGGTTGCGGATCAGCTCGCGGATCAGCAGCGGATGCCCGCTGATGCGCAGCCCGGCCTGGCTCGCTTCCGGTCCCTCGTAGCCAAGGTCCAGCCGCTTCTCCATGGCCCGCGGCACGAAGTCGCGCACGGTCTCGATCGCCAGCACGGCGAGGTTCACTTCGCTGCGCCGGGCGGCGTGCTCCTGGTCCTCGGCGCGGGCCATCGCCAGCAGCTGGTTGACCATGTGTGCGGCGCGCTGGCTCGACACCGCGATCTGCTTCAGCGATCGGCGCAGCTCCGCGGGCGAGCTGCGTCCCTCGTCGATCTCGCGCTGCGCCAGCTCGGCTTGCGTGCGCAGCCCCGCGAGCGGCGTCTTCAGCTGATGCGCGGCGTCGGCCAGGAAATGCTTCTGCGACCGGATGGACTGGTCGAGCCGCTCCAGCAGATCGTTGATCGCCTGCACCAGCGGCGCGACTTCGTCGGGGATGCGCTGTTCATCGATGGGGCTCAGGTCCGAGCTGTCGCGGGAGCGGATGCGCCGCTGCAGGTCGTTCAACGGCGCGATCCCGCGCGCCAGTGCCAGCCACACCAGCAGCACCGCCAGCGGCAGGATCACGAACTGCGGCAGGATGACGCCCTTGATGATCTCGTTGGTCAGCCGCGAGCGCTTGCCCAGCGTCTCCGCGACCTGCACCAGCATCATCCGGTCGCTGCCCGCCATCCCCTCTGGCACCACCCACAGGTAGGACACGCGCACCGCCTCGTTGTTGATCTCGTCGAACCGGCGATTCACCTCCCAGGGAACGATCGGCGGCTCGACCTCGGGCACCGGCAGCAGCGCATCGCCGCTCAGCAGCTCGCCGCGCAGGCCCAGTACCTGGTAGTAGACGGTGTCGGATTCGTCCGCGCGCAGCAGGGCGGCGGCCTCGGGCGCGAGCGCGTAGCGCGACCGGCCGCGCCGCGCCGCCGCATCGCCGGGCCCGGGCTCGGTCACGACCTGCAGGCCGAGCGTGCGCGCCATCTCGTCGAGCTCACGGTCATAGGGCTTGTTGGCGATGCCCTGGGCCACCAGCCAGGTCAGGGCGACGCTGATCGGCCAGATGACCAGCAGCGGCGCGAGCATCCAGTCGAGGATCTCGCCGAACAGCGAGCGATGGCCGGTGGAATCAGTCGCCATGACGCGCACCGTGGGTCAGGCGTCCGCGCGGAGCTGTCCCGCGCCTCGCGCGGCCAGGCCCACGCGACCGCTCAGCCGGGAATCTTCTCAAGGCAGTAGCCCAGTCCGCGCACCGTCGCGATGCGGATCGGGCCCTGCTCGATCTTCTTGCGCAACCGATGGATGTAGACCTCGATCGCGTTGTTGCTGACCTCTTCGCCCCACTCGCACAGGCGCTCGACCAACTGGTCCTTGCTGACGAGGCGGCCGGCGCGCTGCAGCAGCACTTCCAGCAGCGACAGCTCGCGCGCCGAGAGTTCCACCATCTGGTCGTTGATGTAGGCGACGCGTCCCGTCGCGTCGAAGGTCAGCGGACCGTGGCGGATGACGCTCGAGGCGGTGCCCAGGCCGCGGCGCGTGAGTGCGCGCACGCGGGCTTCGAGCTCCTGCAGCGAGAACGGCTTGGCCATGTAGTCGTCGGCGCCCAGGTCCAGGCCCTTGACGCGTTCCTCGATGCTGTCGGCCGCGGTCAGGATCAGCACCGGCACGGAGGATCCTCGTGCGCGCAGCCGCCTCAGCACCTCCAGGCCGTGCAGCTTGGGCAGGCCCAGATCGAGGATCAGGAGATCGAATTCATGCGAGGCCAGCGCGGCATCCGCCTCGCTGCCGCTGCCGACCTGATCGACGGCGCAGCCCGACGCCCGCAACGAGCGCAGCAGGCCGTCGGCCAGGACCTGGTCGTCTTCGGCGATCAAGATGCGCATGTGTCGTCCCCTCTGGTTATGGAGACATTCTAGGGAGCGGCCTGCTGGTGTTCCCTAGGCGTTTCCGAGGCGTTCGCTCGACATGCGTCGGGCGTGGCGACTCACACCGACGACAGCGCGGCGTGGGGATGACTCCCACCGAAGGCGGAAAAAGGTGGGAACTGCGACGGCTGGCTCATCCAGTGAGCCATCTGGTGCTTAGGATGCCTACATCGACCCGTTGCCGGCACCGCAAAGCGCATCCGGCCGCTTCGACAAAGTACTGTACAGATATACAGATTGCGCCATAATCCGCCGCAGCCAACAGGAGAAGATTGCATGGACGCCCCCGTGAAGAACGCCAACACCGAAAAAGCCAAGGCCCTGCAGGCCGCCCTCGCCCAGATCGAAAAGCAGTTCGGCAAGGGCTCCATCATGCGGCTGGCCGAAGGCGAGAAGATCGAGGACATCCAGGTCGTCTCCACCGGCTCCCTGGGTCTGGACATCGCGCTGGGCGTCGGCGGTCTGCCGCGCGGCCGCGTGGTCGAGATCTACGGTCCTGAATCCTCGGGCAAGACCACGCTGACGCTGCAGGTCATCGCCCAGATGCAGAAGCTGGACGGCGTGTGCGCCTTCATCGACGCCGAGCACGCGCTGGACGTCCAGTACGCGCAGAAGCTGGGCGTCAACCTGCAGGAACTGCTGATCAGCCAGCCCGACACCGGCGAACAGGCCCTGGAGATCGTGGATTCGCTGGTGCGCTCGGGGTCGGTGGACCTGATCGTCATCGACTCGGTCGCCGCGCTGACGCCGAAGGCGGAACTCGAAGGCGAGATGGGCGACTCGCTGCCCGGCCTGCAGGCCCGACTGATGAGCCAGGCGCTGCGCAAGCTGACCGCCACCATCAAGAAGACCAACTGCACCGTCGTCTTCATCAACCAGATCCGGATGAAGATCGGTGTGATGTTCGGCAGCCCGGAAACGACCACCGGCGGCAACGCGCTGAAGTTCTACGCTTCGGTGCGCCTGGACATCCGCCGCATCGGCTCGATCAAGAAGGGCGAGGAAGTCATCGGTTCCGAGACCAAGGTCAAGGTCGTCAAGAACAAGGTGGCACCTCCGTTCAAGACGGCGGAGTTCGACATCCTCTACGGCGAAGGCATCAGCCGCGAGGGCGAGATCATCGACATGGGCGTGGCCGCCAAGATCGTCGAGAAGGCCGGCTCCTGGTACGCCTACAGCGGCGAGAAGATCGGCCAGGGCAAGGACAACGCGCGTGAGTTCCTGCGCGAGAACGCGGACCTGGCGGTCGAGATCGAGAACAAGATCCGCGAATCCCTGGGCATCCCCTTGTTGGGTGCAACGCCCGGCGGCGACGCCGAGTAAGCGCGGGGCTTTCACATGACCCCGCCCGACGGTCGGCGGGGCCGGGCCTCGCAGCCGCTGTCGCTGAAGGCTCGTGCGATTGCGCTGCTCGCGCAGCGCGAGCACAGCGCGATGGAGCTGCGACGCAAGCTGCTGCGCATCGCGCGTGATCGGCAAGCCGAAGCCAGGGAGGCTTCGGAATCGAGGGGCGATGAATTCGCGGATGAAGCCGGATCGAAGGACCTGGACGACGAAGTCGACGCGGTACTCGATTGGCTCAAGGCCAACGCATATCTCGACGAGTCGCGGTTTGTCGAATCCCGCATCCACGTACGCTCTCAGCGCTTCGGTCAGCGGCGTATCGAGCAGGAGCTCGCCCAGCATGGGCTCGCTTTGGACGCGGAACAGCGCTCGACACTTGTGGCCGGCGAATTGGATCGCGCCTGCGAATTGCTTCGGCGCAAGTTCGGTGATGGCCCCGCCCTCGATGCAGCGGCGCTAGCCAAACGCCTGCGTTTCCTCATCGGACGGGGATTCGGTTCGGATCTCGCGCGCCGGGCAGTCCGACGCGTCGCCGAGGGCAGCGATGCCGATGCGTGAAGCGCGTGTCGAACCGGTCACCGGTCTTGCCGCCTGAATGAGCGACAGGGGCTGAAACTCGCCGAAACTTCGTGCGTCATGAGCACCTTGCGGCGCGCTGACAAGCCCACGCCAGTGCGCGTCTCAACCGCGCCAAGGGCTTGATGCAACGCAGCATGCTACATTTTCGGCTTCGCAAAACAGCCCGCCGGCGTTCGTCCGCGGGCGTGTTTTCGCGTGTTTGCATCGGTTTTATGTCTTCCTCCGCCTCCCCCGAGCGCCATCCACCGCATCATCGTCGCGCCGTCGACGTGCGGTCCTATGGTCGCGACGACGGGTTCCTTGTCGCGGAGACCCGGTTGAATCCGGCGTTGCAAACCTCCTCTCCACGCCGGCACCGCGGAGCGCCCGCGGCACTGGCAGCCTCTTCCTGATTCATCCATCAAGCGAGACCTCCCTATGAAGATTCACGAGTACCAGGGCAAGGAAATCCTGCGCCAGTTCGGCGTGCCGGTGCCGCGCGGCATTCCCGCGTTCACGGTGCAAGAGGCGGTCGAAGCCGCGCAGAAGCTGGGCGGCCCGGTCTGGGTGGTCAAGGCGCAGATCCACGCCGGCGGCCGCGGCAAGGGCGGCGGCGTCAAGCTGGGCAAGAGCCTGGACGACGTGAAGGCGCTCTCCGAGCAGATCCTGGGCATGCAGCTGGTCACGCACCAGACCGGCCCGGTCGGCCAGAAGGTCCGCCGCCTGTACATCGAAGAAGGCGCGGACATCAAGAACGAGCTGTACATCTCGCTGGTGACCGACCGCGGCACGCAAAAGGTCGCCTTCATCGCGTCGAGCGAAGGCGGCATGGACATCGAGGAAGTCGCCCACTCGACTCCCGAGAAGATCATCACCGAGTACATCGATCCGCTGACCGGCATCACGGCCGAGCAATCGAAGAAGATCGCCGCGGCCATCGGCCTGAGCGGCGCTTCGGTGGATCAGGCTGTCGACCTGTTCGCGAAGCTGTACAAGTGCTACATGGACACGGATGCGTCGCTGGTTGAAATCAACCCGCTGAACTGCGATTCGAAGGGCAACCTGATCGCGCTGGACGCGAAGTTCAACTTCGACGCCAACGCCCTGTTCCGTCACCCGGAAATCGTCGCCTACCGTGACCTGGACGAAGAAGACGCGGCTGAAATCGAAGCCTCGAAGTTCGACCTGGCCTACATCTCGCTGGACGGCAACATCGGCTGCCTGGTGAACGGCGCCGGTCTGGCGATGGCCACCATGGACACCATCAAGCTGTTCGGCGGCGAGCCGGCCAACTTCCTGGACGTGGGCGGCGGCGCCACCGCCGAGAAGGTCACCGAAGCCTTCAAGATCATGCTGAAGAACCCCGAGGTGAAGGGCATCCTCGTGAACATCTTCGGCGGCATCATGAAGTGCGACACCATCGCCGAAGGCGTGATCACGGCCTGCAAGGCCGTCAACCTGAACGTCCCGCTGGTCGTCCGCATGAAGGGCACCAACGAGGAGCTGGGCAAGAAGATGCTGGCCGAGTCCGGCCTGCCCATCATCGCCGCCGACACCATGGCCGAAGCCGCGACCAAGATCGTCGCCGCCGTCAAGTAAGCCGAAGACCCAGCCAAGGAATACGACATGAGCATCTACATCAACAAGGACACCAAGGTCATCACCCAGGGCATCACGGGCAAGACCGGTCAGTTCCACACCCTGGGCTGCCAAGCCTACGCCAACGGCAAGAACGCGTTCGTCGCGGGCGTGAACCCGAAGAAGGCGGGCGAGAAGTTCTCGGACATCCCCATCTACGGCACCGTGAAGGAAGCCGCTGCCCAGACCGGCGCCACCGTGTCGGTGATCTATGTGCCGCCGGCCGGCGCCGCCGCCGCGATCTGGGAAGCCGTCGAGGCCGATCTGGACCTGGCGATCTGCATCACGGAAGGCATCCCCGTCCGTGACATGCTGGAAGTGCGCAACAAGATGAAGGCCAAGGAACTGGCTGGCGGCAAGAAGACGCTGCTGCTGGGCCCGAACTGCCCCGGCCTGATCACGCCCGACGAGATCAAGATCGGCATCATGCCCGGCCACATCCATCGCAAGGGTCGCATCGGCGTGGTCTCGCGCTCGGGCACGCTGACCTATGAAGCGGTGGCGCAGCTGACTGAAATCGGCTTGGGCCAATCCTCGGCAGTCGGTATCGGCGGCGACCCGATCAACGGTCTGAAGCACATCGACGTGATGCAGGCCTTCAACGACGATCCGGACACCGACGCCGTCATCATGATCGGTGAGATCGGTGGCCCGGACGAGGCGGAAGCCGCCCGTTGGTGCAAGGCCAACATGAAGAAGCCGGTAGTCGGTTTCATCGCGGGTGTGACCGCGCCTCCCGGAAAGCGCATGGGCCACGCTGGCGCGCTGATCTCCGGCGGTGCCGACACGGCCGATGCCAAGCTCGCCATCATGGAAGAGTGCGGTTTCACCGTGACGCGCAACCCGTCGGAAATGGGCAAGCTGCTGAAAGGCCTGCTGTAAGTAGCAGGAAAAACCTGATGCCAGGAGCTGTTGCTGCGTAATTTCACGCACTGCGGTTCCTGGGGGCGGGCGCGGACAATCCAGCCGTACCCCCCAAACGAATGAAGGGGCCCATGGGGCCCCTTCATTCGTTTGCCCTCCAACGCTTTAGACTGGGCTCTCGTTGCGCGAGGCCCGGCGCGGGTTCCCTACATGGACATGCTCACCAGCCCCGAGTTCTGGCTCGCCGTCGGCCAGATCATCCTGATCGACATCTTGCTGGGTGGCGACAATGCCGTCGTCATCGCGCTTGCCTGCCGCAAGCTGCCACCGAATCTGCGCACCAAAGGCATCCTTTGGGGCACCGCAGGTGCCATCGTGCTGCGCGTTGTGCTGATCTTCTTCGCGCTGACCCTCCTCAAGCTCCCGTTCCTCAAGCTGGTCGGCGGCGTGTTGCTGCTGTGGATCGGCATCAAGCTCCTGATCCCGGAAGGCGAGGACGACCACTCGAAGATGGAAGCGAGCGACAAGCTCTGGGGCGCGGTGAAGACCGTCATCATCGCGGACTTCGTGATGAGCCTGGACAACGTCATCGCGATCGCCGGAGCTGCCGAAGGCGCGGGCGGTCAACATCAGATGCCGCTGGTGATCTTCGGCCTGTTGGTGTCGATCCCCATCATCGTCTGGGGTAGCCAACTGGTGATCAAGCTGATGGACAAGTTCCCGATCGTGATCACGCTGGGCGCGATGCTGCTGGGTTGGATTGCCGGCACGATGGTGGTGACCGATCCCGCGCTCAATGCCTGGGTGCCGATGCAAGCGGGCAGCAAGCCCGGTACGACGGAAGTGCTGCCGCAGGTGTATTACGCCCTGGGTGTCGGCGGCGCGCTGTTCGTCCTGCTCGTCGGCAAGCTGCTGGCCGCGCGCCGTCCGGCTCAAGCCTGACGAAAGGCCTGTCATGTCATGAGCGCCTCCGGCTTCCTGAAGAGACTTCTGGGCCGAGGCGCATCTGACGATGGGAGTCTGGGTGTGTCCGACACCTTGCCGACGACGCAGCCGATGCCGCGATCGGCGGCTGTGGCGCTGGACGACTACGACATCGGCGAGGAAGTTGGCCGGGGTGCGATGGCCGTCGTTCATCGGGCTGTCGACCGCCGTAGCGGCCGAACCGTCGCCATCAAGCGCCTGGCGCTGCAACGTGAGTTTGCGGCGGAGGACCTGATCGACGTTCGCGACCGCTTCATGCGTGAAGCGAGCGCGGCCCGGCATCTGGATCATCCCGACATCCTGCGCGTGCTTGACGCTGGCGAATGCGCTGGCGAGACCTGGATCGCGATGGAATACGTCGTGGGGCAGGATCTCAGCCACCACACGCGGCCTGGCCAACTGCTGCCCTTGCGCGAGGTACTGCTGCTCGCCGCGCGCCTGGCGCGGGCGCTCCAGTACGCCCATGGTCACGGGGTCGTACATCGCGATATCAAGCCCGCCAACGTCATGCTGGAACGGGAATCCGGCAGCGTGAAGATCATGGACTTCGGCATTGCTCGTGTCGCCGATGGCAGTCGGACGCGGACGGGATTGGTCCTGGGTACGCCGTCCTACATGTCGCCGGAACAACTGGCCGGCCTGCAAGTGGATGGTCGCAGCGACCTCTACTCGTTGGGCGCGATGCTGTTCCAGCTGTTGACCGGCCACCTTCCGCATCAGACGGAGTCGATGGCGACGCTGATGCACCAGATCATGAATCAGCCGGCAGCGGATGTCCGTCGTCTTCGGCCTGAGTTGCCCGAGTCGCTGGCCATGGTCGTGGCGTTGGCGCTGGAAAAGCGTCCCGAATTGCGCTACCAGCGCGGCGACACGCTGGCCCAGGATCTGGAGGCGGTGCTGGCTCAGATTCCAGTGGAACTGGCCAATAGCACGGGTGCCACACCCCCCCCACCGGCGGGACAGGCATTCGAGCAAACTTTGCGGCTACAGTCCCAGGGCGCAGTGCACAATCCCCTTCCCCCAGCCGATCCCGCCAGCAAGACATGACCCTGGAGTTCTTCAGCGCCACCGATACCGGTCGTGTGCGCGACAACAATGAAGACTCGGTCGCCCTGGAACCGGGCGTCGGGCTCGCGGTGCTTGCCGACGGTATGGGGGGGTATAACGCGGGGGAGGTCGCCAGCCAGATGCTGACGACGTTCATCAAATCGGAGTTGGGTCGATGGCTGGCCGAGTCTGGCCAGCATGCGACAGACATCGATGTGCGACGGGCGATGGACATTTGCGTGGACAACGCCAACCGCGCGATCTTCAACGCCGCCAACACCAATCCGCGCTATGCGGGGATGGGGACGACGCTGGTGCTGGCGGTCTTCCGGGAACAGAGCCTGTTGCTCGGGCATGTGGGCGATTCGCGGGCCTATCGCTATCGGGAAGGCCAACTTGTCCAGCTGACGCGTGACCATTCGTTGCTGCAGGAACAGATCGATGCAGGTCTACTGACGCCAGAGGAAGCCGTCTTCAGCAGCAACAAGAATCTGGTCACGCGAGCCGTTGGCGTCGAGGATACGGTGATGCTGGAGGTGCATCAGCACGAGCTGCTGCCCGGGGACCAGATCCTGCTGTGCAGCGATGGCCTGTCCGACATGGTCGATGACGCCAGCGTGGCACAGGTGCTGCAAAGCCACAATGATCTGCCTGAAGCAGCGCAGGCGCTGGTGGACACGGCCAATGATCTCGGTGGCAAGGATAATATTGCGATCGTTCTGGTTCGCGCGGAAAGTCGCACCAAGCCATGGGCGTGGTGGCCATTCAGTCGCAACAATGGGCGCCGTTGAGGCGGCCCTCTACAAATAAAGACAGGACTCGAGGTCAAGCATGGGCAAGCTGGTGGTGTCGCTCGACGGCGTGGTGATCAAGGAAGTGCAGATCACCAAGGACAAGACCACGCTCGGCCGGCGGCCGTACAACGACATCGTCATCGACAACCTAGCGGTGAGCGGCGAACACGCCGTGCTGCAGATGGTCGGGGCGGATGTGTTCATCGAGGACTTGAACTCGACGAACGGCACGTACATCAACGGCAAGGCGATCAAGAAGCAATTGCTGTCGCACAGCGACGTGATTGAGGTCGGCAAGTACAAGATCAAGTTCCTGCTCGAGGACAACGGCGACTACGAGAAGACGATGATCCTGCGGCCCGGCACTGCGCCGAGCAGCGGTTTCGGTCTGCCTTCCTCGTTCGGTGGGCTGGGCCCGGCGCCGGTGTCGACCGCGCCAGCGGCGATCAAGGTGCTGAACGGACCCGCGGCGGGCCGCGAGGTGTCGCTCACCAAGGTCGTGACGACGGTAGGCAAGCCGGGCGTGCAGGTAGCGTCGATCACCAAGAGACCGAGCGGCTATGTGTTCGCGCACGTCGAGGGTGGCGCCCGGCCAGTGGTGAATGGCGCGCCGTTGACGGCCGAATCGGTCCCCCTGAAGAACGGTGATGTGATCGAACTGGCTGGTACGCAGATGCAGTTCGTGCAGGCCTGATCGGTCCGTCTCGATACGAAGGGGGCCCGCAGGGCCCCTTTTTGCTGCCGGTCGGTGATCCAGCGGCGTGGTTTAGGCGCACCATCCTGTATCGAGATGATTCGGTGCTGTCGGGCGAACACCTACACGCGTGCAGGTTTTCACGGCATGGCGGCGGGGTCGCGTAAGCGACGGCAATAAACCTTCGAATCGAGGATTCGGCGCTTAGCGCCACACGAGGGTGCCTCTACAGTCTTCCGCATGAAGATTCGCGTGCTTGGTTGCGCTGGCGCCCTGGCGGCCGGCTACAGGACCACTTCCTTTCTGCTCGACGACGATGTGCTCATCGACGCCGGCAGCGGCGTGGCCGAGCTCACCGTGGACGCGATGGCCAAGGTGGACCACATCCTGGTGACGCATTCGCATCTCGATCATGTTCTGGCGATCGGCCTGCTGGCAGATACGGTCCAGCGTCGACGCGCCCAGGCTGGTCGTCCCCCGGTCAAGGTACACGCGCTGCCCGAGACTCTGCAGGCACTGCGTGCACATGTCTTCAACGGCGTGATCTGGCCCGACTTCACGCGCCTCCCGTCGCTGGAGCGGCCGGCTCTGACCTTCCATGAATTCGCTGTTGGTGATCATCTCGATCTGGGCGGTGGCCGTCGAATCGAGGTCATCAGCGCCGCGCACACCGTGCCAGCTGTGGGATTTGCAGTCGATGGCGGCGCACCGGGTCACTGGGTCTTCACTGGCGACACCGGCCCGAACCCGGCGCTCTGGCAGCGACTGTCTGAAATCAAAGTGGCGCATCTGATCATCGAGTGCGCTTTCGGCGACGACGAGTGCGGTCTGGCTGGCATCAGCAAGCACCTGTGCCCGACGACGCTTCGGGATGAACTCGCAAAACTTGGCGGCGCAATCGACGTGCACATCACGCACATCAAGCCTGGAGAACGCGCAGCGGTGATGGACGCGGTCATGGGCCTGCGTACGACGCACAGGATTTCGGCGTTGGAGAACTTCCAGGAGTTCACGTTGGCTTGATACCTTCTTGCCGCGTTCTCGCCACTTGCAGCCCGTGCCGGACCTCCGCCGCGGGCTGCGTCGTTTCTGGATCGCCGGATCTTTGCGTCATCGTGATCTGACAAACCTTGTCAGCGTCTGGAGAGGTGACAAATCTGGGCAGGCCGTCTGACAAAAAACGTCACTTGAAGCGATGCCTGATGCTGCCAGTCCGTGATGTCGTGCACTAATCAAGGAAAGAAGCGGCTGGCACGAGCCCTGCGTACATACGCTTCGTCTCTACCCCACTTCCTCTCTTTGGAGTTTTTATGAAGCGCGTTCAACAAGGTTTCACCCTGATCGAACTGATGATCGTCGTGGCGATCATCGGTATTCTGGCTGCCGTGGCTCTGCCGGCGTACTCGGATTACATCAAGAAGACGAAGGTCGCGGAAGTGATGGCTGCCGCTACCCAGCCGAAGGCCCAGATTCAGGAGTACTACACCGTCAAGGGTGCGATTCCTCCGGACGACCAGATCACCGTTGACAAGATCAAGAGCAAGTACGTCAGCGGCGTGACCTACACCGGCGGCGCCGTTAAGGCCACTGCTTCCACCGAATTCAACGACGCCACGATCCAAGGCAAGGGCATCACCGTGACGGCGACGGTCAACGGCACCAACGAGTCGCTGGACTGGGTTTGCACCTCCGACATCGACAAGAAGTTCGTTGCTTCCAGCTGCAAGTAATCGATCCTTCACTGAATGATCGACGGGGCTTCGGCCCCGTTTGCTATTTCTGGACGCAAATGCATCGGCTGACTGCGCGCATCCGCCAAAATGGCGCAAGTTCCGGGTCCGATCTCCTTTCCATATGACGCCAAGCCTTCGCGGACGCCTGCGTGCGTCCGGCCTGCACTTCATTTCGACTCTCATCGTCGCGACGACAGTGGCGGCGATGGTGTTCTTCCTCTGGTATCCCTGGCCGTACAGCGAAGTGTCCGGAGGACTCGGCTTGTTCGGGATAGTCGTAGGTGTGGACGTGGTACTCGGCCCAATGATCACGTTGGTCGTCTTCGACAATCGCAAACCACGCACCGAGTTATGGCGAGACATGACAGTCGTAGTTGCGCTGCAACTTGCTGGTTTGGCCTATGGCGTGCATACCGTCTTCGAGGCGCGTCCGGTGGTCTTGGCTTTGGAAGGGGATCGCTTTCGCGTGGCCATCGCGGCCAGCGTGGTCGAGGACGAGCTGCCGATGGCACCGGAATCGCTTCGGCGTCTGTCGATAACTGGCCCGCTACTCGTGAATACGCGCCCGGCTGAAGGCGGAAGCGAAAAATTCGACGCGATCATGTCCGCGCTTGCTGGTGCGGACCTTGGCGCGCGGCCGCAATTCTGGAAGGTCTGGGATGCGCAGGCCCGAGTTGCGGCTTTCAAAGTCGGAAAGCCTGTGGCCGAGCTGCTTGCCCGTCGGCCGAAACAGGCTGATGCCCTCAAAGCCGCCATTGTCAAGACCGGCAAGCCCATCGAGCAACTGATCTACATCCCGATGCTCGCACGCCGCACCGACTGGTCTGTGCTGCTCGACAAGACGACCGGTGATCCGGTCGGCTTCGCTCCGGTCGACGGCTTCTGAGCCCAACGTTGCAATGCGTTCCAGGTGGAAGGTCCAGCGAGCGTTAGAGTTCCGCCCTGTCCCCACGACCCGGACCGTTCATGACGCTCGCCGCGACAGAGCCCGCCGCCGATCTCCCTGCCTCGTCCACCGCGCCGCAATTCCAGGTCTTGACGCTGATCGGCTTGCTGCTGGGCGTAACGCTGGCGCCCCTGGTCGCCTATAACCAAACCCCCTCGGCCACGCTCTACAACCAGTTGGCGGCATTCGCAGGGCTGGGCCTGCTGGTCGCTGGCTTGGCGTGGGGACGATCGTTGCTGGCCGGCTGGCGCATCGATGGCGTTTCCCTTGGGCTGCTGCTGATGACGGTGGTGGCTGTCGCCGCACCTTTCACCCACGAACTGCCTTGGTCGATGGCGCTGACCAGCACCGCCATGCTGCTCGGCGTTCTGCTGGCGGTACAGATCGGTCGAGCAGTGACACCCGGCCAGCGTGACGACGTGCTCACGCTCTTCTGCGTCGCGCTCGTGCTTGCAGGGCTGCTGAGCGTGATGGTCAGCTTCGTCCAGATGTTCTTCCCGTCGCTGGCCGACGGCACCGTCATCGCGCGCTCGGGCTTGGCGGGTCGTGCCGTCGGCAACATGCGCCAACCGAATCACCTCGCCAGCCTGCTGATGTGGGCCTGCGTAGCGTCTGTCTGGCTGGCACAGAGCGGCTGGCTCGCGCGGCGGCTCCGCGGCGCGCTGCGAGGCACGATCGCGCTGTACCTGCTGCTGTTCCTGTTCGTGTTCTGCGTCCTGCTGAGCGCGTCCCGCACCGGGATGATCGGCATCGGCATGCTGGCGATCTGGGGCGCGATCGATGGTCGTCTCTCGCGCCGCGTGCGCATTGCCTTGGGGTCGACGCTGATCATGTTCGCGATCGGCTGGGGCCTGCTCGAGTGGTACACCGCCGTCAGCCATCACGCCTTCGGCGCGCAGTCGCGCGTATCGGAAGAAGGCGCCGGCTCCCCGTCCCGCATTGCGATCGTGAAGAACGCCATCGGCCTGCTGCAGCGTTACCCGCTCACCGGCTCGGGGTGGGGTGATTTCAATTTCGCCTGGACGATGACGCCGTTCCCGGATCGCCCGGTGGCCTTCTTCGATCACACCCACAACCTCGAGCTGCAACTCCTCGTCGAGATGGGTCTGCCGCTGGGTCTGCTCACGTTGGGTTTGCTGGCCTGGGGGTTCTGGACCGGTCTGAAGCGGTCGATCGCAGGCAGTGCCGCTACTCGCTGTGCAGGGATGCTGGTCGCGATGATCGGTCTGCACAGCCAGTTCGAATACCCGCTCTGGTATGCCTATTTCCTGCTGCCTGCGGGGCTGGCATACGGCCTGTGCATGGTCGAGGACACGAAGGCCTCGGGCTCGAAGACCGAACCGGGACAGCGCCGTACTGCGCTGGCTGCGCTTGGTCTCTTGACGGCGGCACTGGTGCCGCTCGTCGTGGCGGACTACCTGCGCATCGTTCATATTTACGCGCCGCCGGCGGGCGCCGCGTCGCTCGACGATCGCATCGCTGCGGGCCAGCGTTCCCCACTGTTCGCGCTGCAGGCCGACTACGCCGAAGCGACGGTTCAGCCGCCCGGCGCGGTGGCGCTCGAGGCCTCGCGGCTGACCGGTCATCACCTCATCGACACGCGGCTGCTGATGTCCTGGGCGAAGTCGCTCAACGCGGTGGGAGAGACCGACAAGGCCCGCTACCTGGTGCAGCGGCTACGCGAATTCCGCAACGCAGCGAGCGAGGAATGGCTGGCCGAATGCGATGAAGTGGCGGCGCTCGGCGCGGCGGCGAAGCCGTTCCAATGCGAGGCTCCGCAGCGCGAGTACAGCTTCCGCGAGCTGCGCTGAGGGCGTCGATGAAGGCGAGATCGGTCGGGTGACCGACGCGCTCAGACCTCAGCGTGCCAGTCGCCCGACTTTCCGCCCTGCTTCTCCAGCACGCGGATCTGCTCCATCACCATGCCTCTGTCGGCGGCCTTGCACATGTCGTAAACGGTGAGCAGACCGACCTGAACGGCTGTCAGCGCCTCCATCTCCACGCCGGTGCGTCCGAGCGTCTCCACCTGCGCCGTGCAGATCACCGCGCTCGATGGCTCATCCAGCTCGAACTCGACCGTGACTCGTGTAATCGGCAGCGGATGGCAGAGCGGGATCAGATCCGAAGTTCGCTTGGCGGCCTGGATGGCCGCGATGCGTGCGACACCGATCACATCGCCCTTCCTGGCATTTCCATTGCGGATCAGCGCCAGTGTCTCAGCCTTCATCCGGATGCGACCGGCGGCCCGGGCCACACGGTGCGTGACATCCTTGCCGGAGACGTCCACCATGTGGGCTTGTCCGTTGGCGTCAAAATGGGTCAGAGGCGAGCTCATGAGCGCGGCAACAATCGCGAAACCGAAGAGGCGTCATCATAGTTCCCGCCCTGGAGATCCCTTGAAGCGAACGAACCCCATTCCCTTCACCCGGCGTTGCCTGGCGGCGCTGCTCAGCGCGTCGCTGCTTGGCCAGGGCGCCATCGCGCAGGTGAACCTGCCGGCCTTGGGCGACTCGGTGTCGGCCGACGTCAGCATCAGCGCAGAGAAGAAGCTCGGCGATCAGGTCATGCGGCAGATCCGTCCGGACCCGGACTACCTCGACGATCCGCTGCTGCTCGAGTACGCGCAGAACACCTGGCAGCCGCTGGTGGATGCCGCGCGTCGGCTCGGCAACATCAGCGATGACACCAGCGATCGCTTCGCCTGGGAGCTCTTCCTGGTCCGCGACCGGTCGGTGAACGCGTTCGCGCTGCCGGGCGGCTACGTGGGGATCCACCTGGGCCTGATCGCGATGACCGGGGCGCGCGACGAGATGGCGTCGGTGATGGGCCATGAGTTGTCGCACATCACTCAACGCCACATCGCGCGCAGCATCGTCGGAGACTCCCGCACCAGCGCGCTCGCCACGGTGGGTCTGCTTCTCGGCATCCTGGCTGCGGCGAAGGCTCGCAGCATGGACGGCGCTCAGGCGGTGATCGTCGGCAGCCAGGCGGCCGCTGCACAGGCGCAATTGAACTTCTCGCGCGACATGGAGCGCGAGGCTGACCGCGTCGGCTTCCAGGTCATGACGCAGGCCGGCTACCAGCCGGCCGGCATGGCTAGCATGTTCGAGCGCATGGAGCAGGCTTATCACCTGATGGATTCGGGGCAGTACCCCTACCTGCGCAGCCACCCGTTGACCAGCGAACGCATTGGCGAAGCGAAGGCCCGACTCGGCACGAGCACTCAAGCCAAGCTGGTCGGAACTCCGGAGCACGCCTTGATGGCGGCACGTGCGAAGGTGTTGATGGACCAGCGGACCGACCCTTGGCGGGTGCTCCAGGGCCTGGACGCCGGATCGAGAGCCGGAGAGAAGAACATCGACCAGTTGGCCGCCCGATACACGAGCGCGCTCGCGTCGATCAAGCTGCGTGACTTCTCGCGCGCCGAAGCCACCTTGAAGACGGCCGATGCCTTGGCTGGTCTGCTCGGCGCAGACCCGGGCGCGAAGCGCCTGCTCGTGTACGCGCATGCCGAGCTGGAAGTGGCACGAGGCAAGCCCGAAGCCGGCTTCGCGGCACTGGAGCCATTGAAGAACGAACGCTCGCGTCCGATGCTGATGATCCGTGCAGACCTCGCGCAGGCGGATCCGCGGCCGGAGGTGAAGCGCGAAGCCGCCGAGGCCCTCCAGACCCACCTCGCCCTGCATGCCCAGGACGCTCTGGCCTGGCAGGAAAGCGGGACCTTGTGGCAGCAACTCGGCCAACCGCTGCGCTCGTTGCGGGCGCAGGGGGAGACGCGGGCGGCGCTTGGGGACATCACTGGCGCGATCGACCGGCTCGCCTCCGCGGAACGGCAAGGTCGGGCGAGATCGGCCGACCAGTTCGAAGCCTCGGTGATCGACTCGCGCCTGCGGGACCTGCGCTACGAACGTCGCCAGATGCTCATGGAGATGTATCCGCGCGGCGTTCCGCCAGGCGCTGAGCCCTGATCGGGCGTTACTCGCTGTCCGGGAACAGGCGTTCGATCAGCACGTCGATGGCCATCCCGCACAGCGAGTAGATCAGCGAGCCGATCAAGGCTGCGCGGAAGCCCGCGACGGTGAAGCCGTCCAGCACGCTGGCCGTTGCCCAGAACAGCAGCGCGTTGATGACGAACAGGAACAACCCCAGCGTCAACAGCGTGACCGGGAGCGTGAGCAGCACCAGCACCGGCCGCAGGACGGTGTTGAACAGGCCCAGCACGAAGGCCGCGATCAGCGCGGTGACGAAGCCCTTCACCTGGACGCCAGGATAAAGGTGCGCCACCAGCAGCAGTGCGGCGGCCAGCAGCAACCAGCGGGTCAGCGTTTTCATATGCTCAGCATACCGGTATCGATCATCAGGAAAATACGAAGTTGAAGTTTTAAAAGTGAAGGATAATCCGAACCTTCCGAAGGGGGAGTAGCCGCGCGGCGCAGGCCGCGGCAGACGCCCGTCAAGACGTTGCCGTGAAGGCAGCCGGGCCCTGCACCTGATGCTGGATTCGAGAGGTCGTCAGACCCCGAGCCGCATCAGCCTTGCAAGACCCTTCGGCCTCAACGTGCCCCCCCTGGCGGCATGTTGTCGTTGAAACCGGGACGGCGCTTGCCCGCCGTCCGCTTCTTGCAAGGAGCTCTCATGAGCACGATCGTCCCCATGTGGCTGTGGGTGGTATTCGTCGGCATCGTCGTGGTGTCCCTGATCCTGGACTTCGTCGTCCTGCGCAAGCAGGGCGCGCACGACGTGGGCGTCAAGGAGGCGATCAACTGGTCGCTGGTGTGGGTGGCGCTGAGCGTCGCCTTCATGGGCCTGCTCTGGTGGGCCGTACGCGACGGCACCGGCAGCACGGAACTCGCCAACACGAAGGCGCTGGAGTTCATCACCGGCTACCTCATCGAGAAGTCGCTGGCGGTCGACAACATCTTCGTCTTCCTGATGATCTTCACCTACTTCGCGGTGCCCTCGGCCTACCAGAAGCGGGTGCTCATGATGGGCATCATCGGCGCCATCGTGCTGCGCACGGTGATGATCCTCGTGGGTGGCTGGCTGATCGCGCAGTTCCACTGGATCCTCTATCTCTTCGGCGCCTTCCTGCTGATCACCGGCATCAAGATGTGGTGGGCGGCCGGCAAGGAGCCCGACCTCGAGGACAACCCCGCGCTGAAGCTGCTGCGACGTGTGCTGCCGGTCAGCAAGAACTTCGACGGGGAACGCTTCTTCACGCTCGAGAACGGCAAACGGATCGCCACGCCGATGCTGCTGGTGATCGCGCTGGTGGGCATGACTGACGTGATCTTCGCGGTGGACTCGATCCCGGCGATCTTCGCGATCACCGACGATCCGTTCATTGTGCTGAGCTCCAACATCTTCGCGATCCTGGGTCTGCGCGCGATGTACTTCCTGCTGGCGGCGATGGCGTCCAAGTTCCACCTGCTCAGCTATGGCCTGGCGGTGGTGCTGGTGTTCATCGGCGCGAAGATGATGCTGATCGACGTGATCAAGATCCCCGTGCTGCTGTCACTGGGCGTGGTGGTGGCGATCCTGGCCATCACCATGGTCTGGAGCCTGCGCACCGCGCCCAAGCTGCCGGCACGCCATTCGGACGAGCCCCAGAAGGCGGCCGACTGACGCCGGGCTGACCGGATCCGGGCGAATGCCGGGTCCAGCGTTCATTGCCCCTTGAAACCCGCGCGACGCGCCAGCGTCCCGCGGGTTTTTGCTTTACAGAACAGAAACAGGGGCGTCGCGCGTTCGCCACGCGGAATGACCGCGGAACAGCAATTCTTTGACACAGTCAAATGAGAATGCTTAGCATTTGCGGCTTTTGAGCCCAACCGCTCTCAATCACTCGCCACCGCCAGCCAGACGCGATCAGGGAGGAGGCCCGCCACGTGCGCCGTGAAGCGCCGGGACGACGCCGCCAGCACGCGCAGCCAGCCGAGCCGATTCCTACAAGAACTTTTCCCTCGGAGCTCGATTCCATGTCCCGCTACATCAAGAGCCGCAAGCACGCGGTGGCCCCGCTGGCCGCGCTGGCAGCCTCCCTGACCCTCCCGCTGGCCCACGCTGCTGACACCCCGGCTCCCGCCGACGCCTCGACCGCCTCCGCCGCTGCCGCGCCCTACCTGCCGCAGGTGAAGGTCGAGGGCACCGCGCAGTCCGACTACAAGGCCGACAAGAGCGCGTCCTCGAAGCTGACCCAGCCGCTGCTGGAAACGCCCAAGACCATCTCGGTGATCAAGAAGGAAGTGCTGCGCGAACAAGGCGCCGTCTCCCTGATCGAGGCGCTGCAGAACACCCCGGGCATCACGATGCAGCTGGGTGAGAACGGCAACACCTCCGCCGGCGACACCTTCCAGATGCGCGGCTTCTCGGCCAGCACCTCGACCTTCGTCGACGGCATCCGCGACCTCGGCGCGGTGACCCGCGACGTGTTCAACATCGAACAGATCGAAGTCGTGAAGGGCCCGGCGGGCGCCGACACCGGCCGTGCCGCGAGCGCCGGCTACATCAACCTGATCAGCAAGCTGCCGCAAGTCGAGAACTCGATCGACGGGTCGGTGACCATCGGCGACGCGAGCCGCAAGCGCGCCTCGGTCGACGTCAACCAGAAGATCTTCGACAACAGCGCCGTGCGCCTGAACGCGGTGTGGCAGGACTACGGCGTCCCGGGTCGCGACGAGGTCAAGCGCAAGAACTACGGCATCGCCCCCTCGATCGCCTTCGGCCTGAACACGCCGACCCGCTTCTTCCTGTACTCGCAGCATCTGCGTCAGAACAATCGCCCGGACGGCGGCATCCCCACGATCGGCTGGCCCGGTTATACGGCGGTGTCCTCCGCGACGGTGACCCCCGCCCAGGCGGCCGCGTTGATGGCGGCCCCGAAGATCGACAGCAAGAATTTCTACGGCAGCGTCCACGACTATGAGGACGTCAAGGCGGACATGGTCACCGCCAAGCTGGAGATGGACATCGGCAACCAGATGACGGTGCGCAACATCTCGCGCTACGGCCGCACGTACATGGACCGCATGGTCACCGGCATCAACACGATCGTCGCGGTGAACCCGGCCGACCGCAGCACGTGGACGCTGAGCCGTTCACGTCAGCGCGTCAACCAGACGAACGAGATCCTCGCCAACCAGACCAGCATCAACACGACGCTGTCGACCGGGGGCATCAAGCATGACCTGTCGACCGGCATCGAGCTGATGTACGAGAGCCAGGACAACCGCGCCTTCACCGCCGCCGCCGCGACGCCCGCCAACCTGTACAACCCGAACCCGAACGTCGACCTCGGCGGCTCCACCCGCAACGTGGCCGGCGACACCTCGGGCAGCACGACCACCACCGCGATCTACGCGCTGGACACGATCTCGGTGACCGACGCGCTGAAGCTGACCGCGGGCCTGCGCACCGAGCACTACAAGGTGAAGTACGCCAGCGTCGCCACCGGCGCCCTGGACACCGGCAAGTGGGTCACCAGCTGGAACGTTGCCGCGCTGTACAAGCTGGCCGAGAACGGCACGGTCTATGCCGCCGCCGCCAATTCGCTGACCCCTCCGGGCGGTGCCAACTCGACGCTCGCCGCCTCGGGTCAGAACTCGACGGCCGCCGATGCGCAGGAAGCGAAGAACTACGAGATCGGCACGAAGTGGGACCTGCTGAACAAGCGTCTGAACCTGACTGCCGCGCTGTACCGCAGCGAGAACGACGGCCAGGTCAGCGTGGACTCGGTGACCAACGTCGCGACGCAGGGGGGCAAGACCCGCGTGCAGGGGATCGAGCTGGCCGCGGTCGGCCAGATCACCAACTTCTGGCAGATCACCGCCGGCGTCCAGACCATGGATGCCAAGGCGCTGAATCAGCGCAGCGTCAACGCGACCACCGGCGTGCAGACCGTCACCGACGGCGTGCGTTGGACGCCGAAGTGGTCCGCCACGCTGTGGAACTCGTACCAGTGGAACGACTTCACCATCGGCGGCGGTGTGCGCCACACGGCGGACCAGAAGCGTGTCGTGACCGTGGCCGCGACGCCGTCGAACGGCCTGTCGACGCTGCCGGCCTACACCGTGGTGGACGTGATGGGCGCCTACCGCGTCAACAAGAACCTCAGCCTGCAGCTGAACGTCACCAACCTGTTCGACAAGGAATACATGTCCTCGCTGAACAACGGCGGCAGCCGCCTGGTGCTGGGCGCTCCGCGTGCCGTGACGCTGATGGCCAACATCGGCTTCTGAGCCGGGCCTGACCGTTTGAGGTAGCGTACGACCGGCCCGTCCCTGTCCTGGCAGGGGCGGGCCGCCGTCCGTCCCGGCCTCCTGAATTGATTCGATCCGGACATGCTTCTTCACATCCCCGAAGTGCTCAGCAAGCAGGACGTGCGCGAGATGCGCAAGCTCCTGGACGCCGCGGACTGGACCGACGGCCGCGCCACCGTCGGCGAGCAGGGCGCGAAGGTCAAGCAGAACCGGCAGTTGCCGGTCGAGCATCCGGCCGCGCGCGAGATCGGCGCGCACATCCGGGAGGTGCTGGCGCGGCATCCGCTGTTCATCTCGGCGGCGCTGCCGCTGCGCACGCTGTCGCCGCTGTTCAACCGCTACGAGGGCGGCGAGCATTACGGCTTCCACGTCGACGGCGCGATCATGCGCCAGCAGGGCACCGACCAGCCGCTGCGCAGCGACGTGTCCTCGACCCTCTTCCTGAGCGAGCCCGACGAGTACGACGGCGGCGAGCTCGAGGTCGTCGACACCTACGGCACGCACGAGGTGAAGCTGCCCGCGGGCGACCTCATCGTCTACGCGAGCACCAGCCTGCATCGCGTGACGCCGGTGACGCGCGGCGCGCGCATCTGCTCGTTCTTCTGGACGCAGAGCCTGATCCGCCAGGACTGGCAGCGCGCGATGCTGTTCGAACTCGACCAGACCATCCAGAAGCTGCGCGGCCGACTCGGCGACGATGCCGAGACCACCGCGCTCACCGGCCACTATCACAACCTGCTGCGCCTCTGGGCCGAGACATGAACGGACCCAAGAGTGCGAATCCCGGCAGCCACGCGAAGCGGTCCGGCTGGCTGAAGCAGCTGCACCAGTGGCACTGGATCAGCTCCGCGATCTGCCTGATCGGCATGATCCTGTTCGCCGTCACCGGCATCACGCTGAACCACGCCGCCGACATCGAGTCCAAGCCGGCCATCGTCAGCAAGACCGCGCAATTGCCGGTCGAGCTGGCCGCGCCACTGAAACCGAAGTCCGCCGACGAAGCCGACAGCAAGGCCCCGGTGCCCGCCTCGGTGCGCACGTGGCTGGCCAAGGAACTGGGCCGCGCGATCGACGGCCGCGAGGCCGAGTGGAACCGCGATGAGATCTACCTCGCGATGCCGCGCCCCGGGGGCGATGCCTGGGTCCGCATCGCGCGCGACAGCGGCGAGGTCGAGTTCGAGGACACCGACCGCGGCTGGATCTCCTACCTCAACGACCTGCACAAGGGCCGCCACACCGGTGTGGCCTGGAGCTGGTTCATCGACATCTTTGCCGTCGCCTGCCTGCTGTTCTCGATCACCGGGCTGCTGATCCTGAAGTTCCACGCGGTCAGCCGACCCAGCACCTGGCCCCTCGTCGGCCTGGGGCTCGTGATTCCCGCGCTGCTGGCGCTGTTGCTGATCCATTGACCGTCCGACGACCGACACGCGCCGCTCCGACGGCGCGGTGGTCGTCTTCCAGTTTTCTCGCCGCTTCCTCTTCTTCTCCGCTCCGAGCCGCCGCCAGGACCTCCCCACCTTCAACCGAGACTCGACCATGAATCGCTCCGCAAGTCGTACCCTCCTCCAGATCGGTGCCCTCGGCACGCTGGGCACCCTGGCCGTCGGCTCGTCCGCCTGGGCCGCCACCGTCCAGCTCAAGCTGGAAGTGCCGCGCCTGAACGTCGCCGAATACCACCGCCCCTACATCGCCGTGTGGGTCGAGAAGGCCGGCGAGTCCGGCCCGGCGGTCGCGCAGCTGGCGGTCTGGTACGACACCAAGAAGCAGAACAACGCCGGCACCAAGTGGCTCAAGGACATGCGCCAGTGGTGGCGCCAGGGCGGCCGCAATCTCACGGTGCCTGCCGACGGCGTCACCGCCGCCACGCGCGCGCCGGGCGAGCACGCGATCTCGCTGGACACGAGTGCCGCGCTCGCCGCGCTGCCTCCGGGCAAGTACGAAGTCGTCGTCGAATCGAGCCGCGAAGCCGGTGGTCGTGAAGTGCAGCGCCTGCCGCTGACCTGGCCGGTCAAGGCCGCCGCGACGGCCAAGGCGCAGGGCGAGCACGAGCTCGGCGCGCTGGAACTGACGGTCAAGCCCTGATCACGCCGCGACAGGCTCCACGACAAGACACGGAGGAACTCACCATGATGAAGACTTCGATCGCTTCGCTGATCGGTACCCGCATGGCGACACGCGTCGCTCCCGTCGCGCTGGCCATCGCCGCGCTGCTCCCGCTGACCGCGCACGCGCACATGACCTGGCTGCTGCCCAACAAGGCGGCCTTCGACGGCAAGGAGCCGGTGGCATCGTTCGACGCCGCCGTCTCGGAAGACCTCTTCAACTTCGAGCGCGCGCTCAAGCTGGAGACCGTGCGCGTCACCGCGCCCGATGGCAAGACCGTCGAGGCCGAGAACCGCAGCGCCGCCCGCCATCGCGAGAGCTTCGACGTGAAGCTGACGCAGGACGGCACCTGGCGCATCAGCAACGTCAGCCAGTCGCTGATGGGCGCGTACAAGCAGGGCGGCGAGACCAGGCGCTTCCGGGGCACCAAGGAAAGCTTCGCCAAGGACGTGCCGGCCGATGCCGAGGTCACCGCGCTGACGGTGATGAGCAATCGCCAGCAGACCTTCGTCAGCAAGGAAGAGGCCGGCAAGGTCGACTTCAAGCCCGAGGGCGACGGCCTGGAGCTGCTGCCGCTGGGCCCGGTCACCGACCTGAGCCACGGCGACAAGACGAAGTTCCGTCTGGTGCTGGACGGCAAGCCGGCCGCCGACGTGCAGCTCAAGCTGATCCGCGAAGGCAACCGCTATCGCTACAAGTTCGGCGAGGTCGAACTCAAGTCCGATGCGAAGGGCGAGTTCACCGTTGAATGGACGGAGCCGGGCCGCTACTTCATCGGCGCCAGCACTGGTCCGGCGCGCGGCCCGAACGCGCCCACCGGCACGCGCGAAGCGCCGGTGCAGCGCGCCAGCGTGAGCGCCACCTTCGAGGTGTTGCCGAAGTGAGCGCGACCAGCGGGACGATGGCGACGCGCGGCGCGGGCATCGCGCCCGAGCCCCGCGTTCTCGTCCCGCTGCGCATCGATGGCGAGCCGCCGGCGCTCGGCCAGGCCGTGCATGCGCTCGCCGGCGAGACGATGGGGACGACCTGGTCCGTGCGATTCATCGGTCCGTCGGGACTTCGCCTCGCCGCGATCGAGGCGGCGGTCGTCCACGCCTGCGACGAGGTCATCGCGCAGATGAGCAGTTGGGACGCGAGCTCGGACCTCAGCCGTTTCAATGGCGCCGCAGCGGGCACCGCGTTCCCCTTGCCCGAAGGTTTCGCCACCGTCGTCGACGCGGCGCTGCGCATCGCGGCCGAGAGCGACGGCGCCTATGACCCGACCGCCGGCGCGCTCGTCGCGCTGTGGGGCTTCGGCCCCTCGGGCGAGACCGCGCGCGCGCCGCGCCACGATGCGCCCGACTTCCATGCGCCGACGCCCGAGGCCTGCGAACGCGTCCATTGCGGCTGGCAATCGCTGCCATGGGACGGCACGCGGCACGTGCTCATCCAACCGGGCGAGGCGACGCTGGACCTGTCGGCGATCGCCAAGGGCTTCGCGGTCGACCGCGTGTCCGCAGTCCTGACGGCACTCGGCATGCCGGACCACCTCGTCGAGATCGGCGGTGAACTCCGCGGGGCCGGGCTCAAGCCCGAGGGGCAGCCCTGGTGGGTCGACCTGGAGCCGCCGTCCGCCGATTGCGGCCTGGCGCCGGTGCGCATCGCGCTGCACGGACTGTCGGTCGCGACGTCCGGCGACTACCGGAAGTTCTTCGAGGAGGCCGGCGGACCGCGACGTTCCCACACCATCGATCCGCGCACCCGGCGGCCGATCGAGCACGGCCTGGCATCGGTCACGGTCCTGCACGACAGCGCGATGTGGGCCGACGGCTGGTCGACGGCGCTGATGGTGCTCGGGCCGGATGACGGCCTCGCCTTGGCGGAGCGACTCGGACTGGCTGCGCTGCTGGTGCGGCGTCGCGCGTCGGCTGAAGGCGGCGGCTTCGAGGAGCGCTTCTCCACCGCGATGCGCGCGCTGATGCTCTGATGGCTCCGATCCTGTCCCGACCCGCGGTGGCGCTGCTGCTGATCGCGCTCTATCTGCCGATGTGCGCCGCGGTCTGGTGGCGTCATCGCCGCCGACTGCGCCAGGCCGCCGACGCCGCCGCCGCGCTGCTGCCCGCCGCCGACGCGGGACCGCCGGTGCTGGTGCTGCACGCGAGCCAGACCGGTCAGGCCGAGGAGATCGCCTGGCAGACCGCCAAGGCGCTGCACCTGGCTGGCATGCCGGTGCGCGTGGCAGCGCTCGGCGAGATCGATCAGGAGGCCTTGCGCGGCGCGCGACATGCGCTGTTCATCGCCAGCACCTACGGCGAAGGCGACGCGCCGGACAGCGCGGCGCCATTCGCGCGCGACCTGATGGCGGCGGAGGGGAGCGGCCTGGATCTGTCCTCGCTGGAAGTCGGCGTGCTGGCGTTGGGCGACTCGACCTACGCGCATTTCTGCGGCTTCGGCCGCGCGCTCGATGCCTGGTTGCACGAGCGCGGCGCGCGTCCGATGTTCGATCGCATCGAGGCCGACCGCGCCAACGAACACGCGCTCGCCTCTTGGCGCCAACGGCTCAGTCACTTCGCCGGCACCGCCGATCTCGCCGAATGGGAGATGCCGGTCTTCACGCCGTGGCGTCTGCGCGCGCGGCGACATCTGAATCCGGGCAGCCTGGGCGGCCCGGTGTTCCATCTGGAACTGACACCGGCGGACGGCTCGCCGCTGCCGGGCTGGGAGGCGGGCGATCTCGTGCAGGTGAGCGTCGTGGCCGATGGCACCGACGACGCCGACCACGACGCGCAGCGGCCGCGCGAGTACACGATCTCCTCGCTCCCCTCGGACGGGCGCGTCGAGCTGATGGTCCGACGCACCGCGCGCGAGGACGGCACGCCCGGACTCGCGTCGGGGTGGCTGACCGGAGGGCTGCCGCTCGAAGGCACCGTGGCGATGCGCCTGCGCTCGCACGCGAGCTTCCGCATCGGTGCGAACGCCGATCGCAAGTTGATCCTCGTCGGCAACGGCACCGGACTGGCGGGACTGCGCGCGCACCTGAAGGCGCGCGCGGCGACCCGCATGGACACGACGAACCCCGCCGGCCGGCCCGTCGATCACGACAAGGCGCACGCACCGGTCTGGCTGCTCTTCGGTGAACGCCAGTCGGCGCACGACGCGCACTACCGCGATGAGATCGAGGCCTGGCAGCGCGACCGCCTGATCGCGCAGGCGGACTGGGCCTTCTCGCGCGACCAGACCGAGCGCGTGCATGTGCAGCATCTGCTCGCGCGGCACGCGCAGCAGCTGCGCGAATGGGTCGCCGACGGCGCCGCGTTCTACGTCTGCGGCAGCCTGCAAGGCATGGCCGGCGCGGTCGACGCGGTGTTGCGCGAGACGCTCGGCGAGGCCGATGTCGACGCCCTCATCCGCGATGGCCGCTACCGTCGCGACGTCTACTGAGCGCGCCGACCTGGATGCGGACGCCGATGCGCGCGGCGCGATGACCACGGGGAACCCCGTAGGTGAAGACGTGCGGCGCGCGTAGGACACGCGGAGATTGATGCGCGGCTGCGACAAACACAGGCCGCGACGTTGACTTCGAGGCCGTTTCCCCCCCCGGTAAAGCCTTCTCAATGACAGAGGTGCGCAGTACCATTGCCCGCGCAGGGTGCCATCGAGTACCGAAGGCGTCAGACCTTCACCAGGGCCCGGCACATCAACAACCCTTGATGGAGAGAATCGAAATGGCAACTGCGAAGAAGGCTGCGCCCGCCAAGAAGGCGGCACCGGCCAAGAAGGCGGCTCCGGCGAAGAAGGCCGCCGCTCCCGCGAAGAAGGCGGCTCCGGCGAAGAAGGCCGCGCCCGCGACGAAGGCGGCAGCCCCTGCGAAGAAGGCTGCTGCTCCCGCGAAGAAGCGCACCCCCAACGCCGCCTTCATGAAGGCCCTGACCCCCAGCCCCGCGCTGGCCGCGATCGTCGGCGACAAGCCGCTGCCGCGAACCGACGTGGTGAAGAAGGTCTGGGAATACATCAAGAAGCACAACCTGCAGGACGCTGCGCAGAAGCGCGTCATCAACGCCGATGCCAAGCTGAAGGAAATCTTCGGCAAGGCCAAGGCCGACATGTTCGAGATGACCCGACTGATCAACAGCCACCTGAAGGATTGAGCGGAGGGGTCGCGAGACCCCGCCGCATTCCGGACAAGGCCCGCCTCGCGCGGGCTTTTTTACGTCCGCCGGTCGGCCGCGCTCAGCGCGGCTCAGAGCCGTTCAAGGGCCGCGCGCAACTGGCGCACGTCGATCGGCTTGAGCCAGTAATCCTGGAAGCCCGCGGCACGCGCGCGCTGGCGTTGGTCGTCCATCACGTCGGCGGAGAGCGCGATGCAGCGCAGCTGAGCAAGTTGCGGCTGGGCCCGGACCAGGGCCATCAACTCCAGGCCGTTCATGTCGGGCAGGTTCATGTCCATCAGCACCAGCGAGGGCGTGACGCGCGACAGCGCGTCCATCGCCTGCGCGCCGGTCTCGGCGATGTCCAGGGTCCAGCCGGGCATCAGACGGAACACCTCTTCCATCAGCACGATGTTGATGCGGTCGTCCTCGACGTAGAGGACGTGACGGGCGGCGGTGGGGGACGACATGGCGGTGGCTGGCAGGGGACACGGCACGATAACAGCGAATCTCCGAGAGGGCAGCGTTGTCCATGCCGCCGGTGCTTTTACCCTGGGTGTGCGAACTGCGAGAGCAGTGTGACAAAAACCACGCGCGACCACACCCCCGGCTGAGGGGGACGGCCCGTAGCGACGGGGTTTCGCTCCCTACACTCCCGACCAATTCCTGTCACATCCCGTGATTCAAGCGCACGGATGGATACAGGAAAGACTGCCGGCAAGGCCTGACCCCGACGAGGTGTTCTCACGGAGGCGGCCGCCGAATAAAGAGATCAGTCATGTCGTTGGTGGCCGCATTCGCGTTGGCCGCGTCCACGGTGACGCTGCCGAACTGTTCCTGGGATCGACCCGGCGTGAACCCGTTCATGGGGGATCTCGTCGCGGCCGTGGACCGGTACAAGGACATCCCGGCGGCCACGCGCGCCAAGCTGAAGACCCGCATGGCGGCGCGTCAGTACGACGAGATCGTCGACATCCATCGCGACAGCATCGTCGGCCGCTACGACTACGGTGCGGAGATCCGCGACATGCACTTCGGCGCCGGATCGGTCTGCAAGACCGTCACGCGCGGCAAGTGGACCGAGCAGACGCTGGAACGCGGCCTCGTGTATTGCGAGGACGGTCAGTGCATCCTGGTGCCGACGGTCTGCCGCAATGTGAGCCGCATCTCGCGCGGCCAGCTCAAGCCCGCCGCGGGCGGCGCGCAGACGGCGAAGAACGAGGAAGGGCCGCTGATGTTCGAACCGCCGGCGGCCGGTGCCGCCGAAGGCGCGGGCGATCCGGGCAGCTTCTCGCGGACGGCAGCGCTGCCGCCAACAGCGACGTCCGATACCAGCCTGCTCGCGCCCACCACGCCGGGCAGCAGCAGCGGCGGACTGAGCGGCGGCGCAGCGCCCCCTGCGGGTGGCAGCCCCGGCATCATCACGTTGCCGCAGATCCCGCAGAACAGCGGTGGCAATGGCGGCACGCTGCCCGTGGTGCCCGGTGTGCCGGAGCCGCAGACGTGGCTGCTCTTCGCGTTGGGACTGGGCGCGCTGGCATTCGCGGTGAAGCGCAAGACCGTCGCTTGACTGCACCGGTCGGCGCGCGATCAAGCCGACCTCAGCCCCTCTTCTCCATCTCCCTCCTTCACTTGCCTACCGGCAAGTGAATTCCCTCCTTAAGTTCCGAAGAGGGGCTGAGGTCGTCTCGATCCGAACGATCGAGTGGGGCGAGGAGCGAGGTGCGGGGGGTTGATCAGCCGCGGGCGAGGAGCGGCTTCAGATAACGACCCGTGTGGCTGGCCTCGCAGGCGGCAACGTCCTCGGGCGTTCCTGCGACGAGCAGGCGGCCGCCGCCCGATCCTCCTTCGGGACCCATGTCGATCAGCCAGTCGGCCGTCTTGATGACGTCGAGGTTGTGCTCAATGATCACGATGGTGTTGCCCGCGTCGCGCAGTTGGTGCACGACCTTCAGCAGCAGCGCAATGTCCGCGAAGTGCAGGCCGGTCGTCGGCTCGTCCAGGATGTAGAGCGTGCGGCCGGTGTCGCGCTTGGACAGCTCCAGCGCCAGCTTGACCCGCTGCGCCTCGCCACCCGACAGCGTCGTCGCACTCTGCCCCAGCTTCACGTAACCCAGACCGACATCCATCAGCGTCTGCAGCTTGCGCGCCAGCGTCGGCACCGCGCTGAAGAAGGGCAGCGCGTCCTCCACCGTCAGGCCCAGCACCTCGGAGATGTTCCGGCCCTTGTAGAGGACCTCCAGCGTCTCGCGGTTGTAGCGCTTGCCGAAGCAGGTGTCGCACGGGACGTAGACGTCAGGCAGGAAGTGCATCTCCACCTTCAGCACGCCGTCGCCCTGGCAGGCCTCGCAGCGGCCGCCGGCCACGTTGAAGCTGAAGCGGCCCGCGCCGTAGCCGCGCTCGCGCGCGGTGGGCATCTCGGCGAACAGCTCGCGGATCGGCGTGAAGAGGCCGGTGTAGGTCGCCGGGTTCGAACGCGGCGTGCGGCCGATCGGGGACTGGTCGACGTTGATGACCTTGTCGAAGGCCTCCATGCCCTCGATCTCGTCGTGCTCGGCCGGCTCGGCGTGGCTCTGGTAGAGCTTGCGCGAGACCGCCGCGTACAGCGTGTCGTTGACCAGCGTGCTCTTGCCCGAACCGGACACCCCCGTCACGCAGGTCAGCAGCCCGACCGGGAACTCCGCGGTCACGCCCTTGAGGTTGTTGCCGCGTGCGTTGACGATCTTCAGCGTGCGCGGGTCGGGGCTGTCCGCCAGCGCATGGCGCTTCTTCGGAACCTCGATGCGGTCGAGACCGCTCAGGTAGCGACCCGTGGAGGACTCATGATTCGCCGCGACTTCCTCGGGCGTGCCCTGCGCCATGATCCGGCCGCCGTGGACGCCCGCGCCCGGACCGAGGTCCAGCACGTGGTCCGCCGCGCGGATCGCGTCCTCGTCGTGCTCGACGACGAGCACCGAGTTGCCCAGGTCGCGCAGTCGCCGCAGCGTGGCGATCAGGCGGTCGTTGTCGCGCTGGTGCAGGCCGATGCTGGGCTCGTCCAGCACGTACATCACGCCCGTCAGGCCCGAGCCGATCTGCGACGCGAGCCGGATCCGCTGCGCCTCGCCGCCCGACAGCGTGTCGGCGCTGCGGTCCAGGCTCAGGTAGTTGAGGCCGACGTCGTTGAGGAAGTGCAGCCGCGAGGCGATCTCGCGGATCACCTTGTCGGCGATCTCGGCCTTGGCGCCCTTGAGCTTCAGCCCCTCGAAGTAATGCAGCGCCTCGCGCAGCGTCGCGTGCTCGACCTCATAGATCGGCTTGCCGCGTTCGCCCTCGGCGGCTTCGGCCGGTTGCAGCAGCACGTTGCGGGCTTCGCGGCGCAGCCGCGAGCCCTCGCACTGCGGGCAGGGCTTGGCGCTCTGGTAGCGCGCGAGCTCCTCGCGCACCGCGGCCGAGTCGGTCTCGCGATAACGCCGCGTGAGGTTGGGCAGGATGCCTTCGAACGGGTGGGCGCGCTTGACGCTGCGCTTTTTCCCGTTCGCACCCTCGGCCTCGTAGGTGAAGCTGATCTCGTCCTCGCCGGAGCCCTGCAGCAAGACCTGGCGCGCCTGCTCGGGCAGGTCCTCGAACGGCAGCTCGATGTCGAAGCCGTAGTGCTTGGCGACCGTCTCCAGCATCGAGAAGGTGTAGGCGTTGCGCCGGTCCCAGCCCTTCACCGCGCCGCTGGCCAGACTCAGGGTGGGGAAGGCGACGACGCGCTCCGGATCGAAGACGGTGACCTGGCCGAGGCCCTCGCAGGACGGGCACGCGCCCACCGGGGAGTTGAACGAGAACAGCCGCGGCTCGAGTTCCGGCAGCGAGTAGCTGCAGATCGGGCACGCGAACTTGCTGGAGTAGATCGCCTCCGTGCCGCTGTCCATGTTCAACACCAGCGCGCGGCCGTCGGCCAGGCGCAGCGCGGCCTCGAAGCTCTCGGCCAGGCGCTGGCGCAGCGTGTCGGCGCTGTCGTGGCGCAGCTTGATGCGGTCGACGACGACGTCGATGTCGTGCTTCTCGGCCTTCTTCAGCGCGGGCAGCTCGGTCACCTCGACGGTCTGGCCGTCGACGCGGAAGCGGACGTAGCCCTGCGCCTGCAGGTCCTGGAACAGCTCGACGAACTCGCCCTTGCGATCGCGCACGACCGGCGCCAGCACCATCAGGCGCGACTCGTCCGGCATCGCCAGCACCGCGTCGACCATCTGGCCGACGCTCGACGCCTCCAGCGGCAGGTGATGGTCGGGGCAGAACGGCGTGCCGGCGCGCGCATAGAGCAGGCGCAGGTAGTCGTGGATCTCGGTGACCGTGCCCACGGTCGAGCGCGGGTTGTGGCTGGTGGCCTTCTGCTCGATCGAGATGGCCGGCGACAGGCCCTCGATGACGTCGACATCGGGCTTGTCCATCAGCTGCAGGAACTGCCGCGCGTAGGCCGACAGGCTCTCGACGTAGCGGCGCTGTCCCTCGGCGTACAGCGTGTCGAAGGCCAGCGAGGACTTGCCCGAGCCGGACAGGCCGGTGATGACGACCAGCTGGTTGCGCGGCAGGTCGACGTCGATGTTCTTGAGGTTGTGGGTGCGGGCGCCCCGGACGCGGATCATCGGCGTCTCGCCGACCGGTCGCAGCGCCTGTCCCAGGTATCGGCCGGCGCCCGACTGCAGCTCTGCGCCCGCCTTCGGCTCGGCGCTCGGCTCGGACGGGGCGGGGACGGCGGGCGGGACTTTCGTGGACATGGGGGCCGGGAGACAGCTGGAGTCGAACTCGCCATGATAGGGCCAGGGCTGGTTCCGCGCCGGGCCCTGCTGACACCGCGTGGCAGCGGGAGGAATGCCTAAATCCTTCCCGGTGACCCCGTCTTTGCGGGGGGGCTCCCACATTTCGGACGTGCAGAATCAGCCATCCCCCTCTGCCCCACCCTCCTTGATGAAGCTCAAAGCGCCGTCGCTGTCGCTGCGCAGCGTGATCCTGCTTGCGGTGGTGATCGGAATCGCCGTGCCGGCGCTGGCGCTGGTGGCGTTCAGCGATGCCTTCATCCGGCGCAGCCTGGAGCCGGTGCTGGAAGGCCAGCGCGCGGCCGTGCTGACGCTCGCCGCGAACGGTCTGGCCGAGCCGCTGTGGACGGTGGACAGTCCGGCGGTGCAGCGGGCGCTGGATCAGCTGCTGTCGGACGTGAACGTCTGCGCGGTCGAGCTCAGCGAGGAACGCGCCGACACCCGCGATGTCGTCCGCACCAAGTGCAGCCCTGGCTGGCCGACGGTCACGCTGGCGGCGACCATCCAGCGCGACGCGCAGGTGCTGGGCAGCCTGCGTGTGCAGTTCGACGACGCCGCGCAGGAGCGCATGCTGGAAGAAGGCCGTCAGCAGACGGCGCTGATCGTGGCGTTCCAGGTGGCGGCGGGTGTCGTCATCGTGCTGCTGGTCTTCTATCTGCGTCTGGTGCGACCGATCGACCGCCTGAAGCAGCTGGCCAGCGCGATCGCCGAACGCCAGCCGGTCCCGCGCCTGCGCTGGAACCGCAAGGACGAGCTGGGCCAGCTGGGCGTCCACCTGGACCAGATGGGCCAGCAGATCGCCGGCCTGCTGGCGGACATGGAAAGCAAGAACGCGCAGCTGCATCAGCTGGCGATGTACGACCACCTGACCGGACTGCCCAACCGGACGCTGTTCCGCGAGGTGTTCCTGCACGAGGCCGCCGTGGCGCGCCGCGAGCAGACGCATCTGGCGCTGCTGTTCGTCGACCTGGACCGCTTCAAGGCGATCAACGACTCGCTCGGCCACGCGGCCGGCGATCGCATGCTGCTGCAGGCCAGCGAGCGCCTGCGCCAGGCGGTGCGTGAATCTGACCTGGCCTGCCGCGTCAGCGGCGACGAGTTCCTGCTGCTGATGCGCGATTCGAGCGAGCACGTCGGGCATGCGGCGCAGCGGCTGATCGAGGCGCTGAACGCGCCGCTGCAGCTCGAAGGCGGCGTGGCGAGCGTGTCGGCCAGCGTCGGCATCGCGCTGTTCCCGCGCGACGGCGAGGACTTCGACACGCTGGTCCGGCACGCCGACCTGGCCATGTACCGCGCCAAGCAGATGGGCCGGTCGCGCTACAGCTTCTTCCAGCAGGACATGGACGCGGCGGCGGTGGAGCGGATGGAACTCGAGCGCGAGCTGAAGCTGGCGCTCGAACGCGACGAGCTGCTGCTCCATTACCAGGCCGTCGTGGACGCCCGCACCGGCGAGTGGTCGGGGCTGGAGGCGCTGATGCGCTGGCAGCATCCGCAGCGGGGTCTGGTCATGCCGGGCCAGTTCATCGAGCTGGCGGAAGAGACGGGGCAGATCCTGGCGCTCGGCTGGAGCACGATCGAGCAGGCCTGCGCTCAGCTGGCGCGCTGGAAGACGGCGGGGCGGCACCCGGGGCCGATCTCGATCAACCTGTCGGCGCTGCAGTTCCGGGAACCCCGGCTGGCCGAGCGCATCGCCGAGTCGATGCGCCGCCACGCCGTCGCTCCCGGCGAACTGGCGATCGAGCTGACCGAGAGCTCGCTGCTGACCGACACCGACACCGTCCTGCAGACGCTGGCGCGTCTGTCGGAACTGGGCCTGAGCCTGTCGGTGGACGACTTCGGGACGGGGTATTCCTCGCTCGCCTATCTGAAGCTGCTGCGCCCGGCGCGCCTGAAGATCGACCGCGCCTTCGTCCGCGACCTGCCCACCAGCGCCGACGACCGGGCGCTGGTCCGCGCCATGATGGGCATGGCCGAGGCGCTCAGCATCGACGTCGTCGCCGAGGGCGTCGAGACCGAGGCGCAGCGCGACGCGCTGCTGGCGCTCGGCTGCTGGCAGCAGCAGGGCTATCTCTACTGCCGGCCGCAGCCCGCCGTGGCGCTGGCGGACCGGCTGGCCGCCTGGCCGCCCCAGGCTGGGGCATCGCTCGCCGCGAGCGTCTGAGACCACCCCCCTAACTTCCGTTCAGCCGGCTGGCCGGCATTTCGGCGCGCGATTGCGGCAATTCGTCGCGTCCGGATGGCCTTGTCATGGACGGCGGCGCACAGTCCAACCTCGTTGAACCTTCCAGGACAGGAAAGACACCGCAGGGGACCACCATGAACGACGCCGCAAAGACCTTCCTCACCGCCCTGGCCGCCGTGGCCAGTGCCGCCGTCATCGCCTTGTGGCTGGCGGACACGAACGAGGCCGCGCGTCCGTCCAACACCCTGCCCCTGCACTGGGCCGAGCAGACCATGCCGGGACCTCAGGCCGATGAGGCCAGCAAGCCGCGCGGATGACCGTGCGGCCTGCGCTCCGATAGACGCCACGCTTCCCCCCGGCATTTCGAAGCCCGCCTGACCAGCGGGCTTCTTTTTTTTGACCGCTCCGGGTGTCCTCAGTGTCCGATGTGTCCGCGGACACAGGAAGCCAGATCGCTCAGAACACCGATGGAATGGGCGATCCCGGCGATCGAGGTCTTCCACTCATCCATTCGTCGCGATTCCGCGCAGTTCACTCCGCTGCCGCGCGCATTCGTCGCTTGTGGCTCGCGAAGCAGGGTCGCAATGACGACACTGACTTCACTGACACACGCAACCCCTTCAAGGAGATCGACATGAGCACCACCACTTCCAAGACCCGTTCCACCCGCAGCCCGCGCATCGGCATGACCGGCGCCGCGAGCTTCAAGGCCTTCGCCTTCGGCATCGGCGCCACGCTGGCGATCGCATTCAGCCTGCTCCACGTGCAGGAACAGCGCGAGCAACGCGCCGCCGTCATCACGCTGGATCCGGTGGTCATCACCGCCAAGCGCACGCAGCTGCCCACGGTCTACATCACCGGCCGCCGCGACACGTCGGCCGACGGCCGGCAACTGGCTTCGGCCGCGCAGGTCGGTTGCACCACCCAGCTCTGCTGAGCTCCCGCGGTTGCGCTGTCAGAGCGGCGACCGCGGCAGATCAGCTGTAGCGCTCGCCAACGAAAACGCCCGGCATTGCCGGGCGTTTTCCTTTTCATCAGGGCGATCGCATGACGACCGCATGGCGATCGCATGACGCGACGAAGGGCCCGACGGGGCCTGGGGGTCAGTCCTCGCTCAGCACGCGCAGCAGCGCGTCGCCGTAGGCCTCGAGCTTCTTCGCGCCGATGCCGCTGATGCCGGACATCTCGTCGAGGGACTTCGGCTGCACGCGCGCGAGCTCCGCGAGCGTGACGTTCTGGAAGATCACGTAGGCCGGCAACCCGTGTTCGCGCGCCACCTCGGCGCGCCAGGTCTTGAGCGCGTCGAAGCGCCCCTGCGCCGCCGCGTCCAGATCGGCTTCCGCTTCCGAGCGCCGGGCCGACGACGCGCCCGTGCGGCTGGACTTGCTCCGCTTGGTCGGCGTGGCGGGCTGACGCAGCAGCATCCGCACTTCGCCGCGCAGCACGGCCTTGGCCTCGCCGCCGAGGGAGAGCGTGTTGTATTCGCCCTCCGTCACCGCGTAGCCCAGCGCGATCAGCTGGCGGATCACCGCGCGCCACTGCTGCTCGCTGAGCGATGCGCCGACGCTCCAGGTGCTCAGCTCGTGGTGCCGGTACTGCTTGACCTTGTCGGTCTCCTTGCCGCGCAGCACGTCGATCAGGTGACCGGAGCCGAAGCTGAATCCCGTCACCTGATGGAAGCGGTAGATGCACGACAGCGCCATCCGCGCCGCCTCGGTCGCATCCCAGGTCGCGGGCGGGTTCAGGCAGTTGTCGCAGTTGCCGCAGGGCTGGCTGTCTTCGCCGAAGTAGGCCAGCAGCCGCACTCGCCGGCAGTCGATGGCCTCGGCCAGCGCGAGCAGCGCGTCGAGCTTGCCGCGCTGCACCTGCTTGAATTCGTCGGTGGACGGGCTCTCGTCGATCATGCGCCGCTGCTGGACGACGTCTGCAAGCCCATAGGCCATCCACGCCTCGGCCGGCGCGCCGTCGCGACCGGCGCGGCCGGTCTCCTGGTAATAGCCCTCGATGTTCTTGGGCAGGTCCAGGTGGGCGACGAAGCGCACGTCGGGCTTGTCGATGCCCATGCCGAAGGCGATGGTCGCGACCATGACGATGCCGTCCTCGCGCAGGAAGCGGTCCTGGTGGCGCTTGCGCTGGTCCTGCTCCATGCCCGCGTGGTACGGCAGCGCGTTGATGCCCTTGGACCGCAGCCAGTCGGCGGTCTCGTCGACCTTCTTGCGGCTCTGGCAGTAGACGACGCCGGCCGCGTCCTCGTGCTCGTCCTGGATGAAGCGCAGCAGCTGCTCGCGCGGGCTGTCCTTCTCGACGATCAGGTAGCGGATGTTGGGCCGGTCGAAGGACGCGACGAAGACCCGCGCCTCTTCGAGCTGCAGCCGCTCGATGATGTCGGCGCGGGTGATGTCGTCGGCGGTGGCCGTCAGCGCGATGCGCGGGATGTCGGGGAAGCGCTCGTGGAGCAGGCTCAGCGACAGGTACTCGCTGCGGAAGTCGTGGCCCCACTGGCTGACGCAATGCGCCTCGTCGATCGCGAACAGGCTGAGCAGGCCGCGCTCGTACAGCGACTGCATCTGCGCGATGAAGCGCGGCGTGTTGACGCGTTCCGGCGCGGCGTACAGCAGCGTGATGCGGCCGGCGAGCATCTCGCGCTCGATGCGCTGCGTTTCCTCGGACGTCTGCGTGGAGTTGAGGAACGCGGCCTCGACGCCGGCCTCCTCGAGCGCGCCGACCTGGTCGTGCATCAGGGCGATCAGCGGACTGACGACCACGGTGACGCCATGGCCGGCGCGCTGACGCGCGATCGCGGGGATCTGGTAGCAGAGCGACTTGCCGCCGCCGGTGGGCATGAGGACCAGCGCGTCGCTGCCGGCGGTCACGTGATCGACGATCGAGGCCTGCTGGCCGCGAAAGGCGCTGTAACCGAACACCTCTTGCAGGATGTCGAGCGGGACGGGATGATGGCTGGACGAACTCATGGAGCTCTCGATTGTCCCGCACATCGACGGGTCCGCCGTTGACCCGATCCCGATCGGGCCGAGATCCGGGCCGCGGTCGGCGCAGAGCGGCATCGAACCTCCACAGCACAGGCAGACACGTCGACCATGATCGCTGCGCCGTTGCCCGATGACGAGAACGCCCGCCTGTCCACGCTGCGCGTGCTGCAGGTGCTGGACACGGATCCCGAGGAACGCTTCGACCGCCTGACGCGGATGGCCAGACGGCTGTTCCAGGTGCCGATCGCGCTGGTCAGCCTGATCGACGCGGACCGGCAATGGTTCAAGTCCGCGCAGGGCCTCGACGTGCGCGAAACACCGCGCGACCTCAGCTTCTGCGGCCACGCCATCCTGTCGGAAGACATCCTGCTGATCCCCGACGCGCATGCGGATCCGCGCTTCGCCGACAACCCGCTGGTGACCGGCCCGCCGCACATCCGCTTCTACGCGGGCTGCCCGGTGCGTGCGCCGAGCGGTCACCGGCTCGGCACGCTGTGCCTGATCGACCGCGTGCCGCGCGGCTTCGACGCGGACGACCAGGCGACGCTGCGCGATCTGGCCTTCATGGTCGAACAGCAGTTCGCGGCGATGTACATGGCGATGGTCGACGAACTCACGGGTCTCGCGAACCGGCGTGGCTTCGAATCGCAGGCGGGCCACGTGCTGGCGCTCTGCCGGCGCCAGCAGTGGCCGGCGACGATGCTGTACTTCGATCTGGATCACTTCAAGCACGTCAACGATCGCTACGGCCACGCGGAGGGCGACTGGGCGCTGAAGTCCTTCGCGGACATCCTGCGCTTCTGCCTGCGGGCGTCGGACGTGGTGGCCCGCACCGGCGGGGACGAGTTCGTGGCGCTGCTCAGCGGCACGGCCACCGAGCAGATGGCCCCGGCGCTGGAGCGGGTGCGGACGCAGGTCGGCGCGCTCAATCTGCGCGCGCAGCGAGGCTACCAACTGGCCTTCAGCGTGGGTGACGCGGCGATGTCCGCAGAGCAGCCGCTGGCCCTGGACGAACTGATGCAGCAGGCGGACGCGGCGATGTACGCGCACAAGCAGTCGAGGCGGCGGCTGGACTGAGCCGCGGGCTCCCGATCCAGGTCGTTCAGCGACTTGGAGATGCCATCGGATTGGTGTTTGCTTGGAAGTGTCCTGGGAAAGGGCAGGCGGCATAATCCGACGCCTGCGCCGCGTTTCGGGAAGCCGAACCGGTCCGAAACAGCTCAATGCAACCCGAAACGCCTGTTCCGGGCGATTGGCGGCGCAAAAGCATCCTTTTCAGAACACCCCAACCATACGCAAGCGAAGGCAACCACCATGGCCTCGGTCAACAAAGTCATCATCCTCGGCAACCTGGGCCGTGATCCCGAACTGCGCTACACGCCGAGCGGCAGCGCGGTGTGCAACGTGAGCATCGCGACGACGCGCAACTGGAAGAGCCGCGAAGGCGGCGAGCGCCAGGAAGAGACCGAATGGCACCGTGTGGTGTTCTACGACCGCCTGGCCGAGATCGCCGGCGAGTACCTGAAGAAGGGCCGCCCGGTCTACGTCGAAGGCCGCCTGAAGACCCGCAAGTGGCAGGACAAGGAAGGCAAGGACAACTACACCACCGAGATCATTGCCGAGCAGATGCAACTGCTGGGCGGCCGTGACGGCGGCGATGAGATGGGCGGTGGCGGTGGTGGCGGCTACAGCCGCGAGCAGCGCGGCGGCGGTCAAGGCGGTGGCCAGGGTGGCGGCGGCAGCGGTCGCGACAGCGGCGACTTCGACGCGCCGCGCGCGCCGGCTCCCCGCGCGGCAGCCCCTCGCGCCCCGGCCCCCGCGCCGAAGGCCGCGACCGGCTTCGACGACATGGATGACGATATTCCGTTCTGATCGACCTGGTTCCCGACGAACCGATGTCTGAACGAACGAGGCCCGCCGGCATCACTGCCGCGGGCCTTTTTCATCGCCGATGACCACTGAATCCCGTCCATCGCCCGAGGTGCGCCTCGCGCAGTCCTTCGAAGTCTTCGACGTGTCGCCGATCAAGTGGGGATCGTCGTCGATGGTGGTCAGCGTCCGCGTCGACGGGCGCGCCCACTACGCACTGCCACTCGTCGGCAAACCTCAGGCGTTGAGAGGCGTACCAGCGGTCGTCGCATTCGACAGTCCGAAGGAAAGGCGCGTCCTGGGATGGTGTCTGCCGACCACGGGCGAAGTCCAGATCGTCCAGGGATGGAATCCGTGGCTGGGCCTGGTGCCCGCGGGTCTCGTCACGGCCTGCTCGATCTTCCTCGCCACCAGGATCATGCCGTCATGGGCCGCCGTGATGATCGGCTTGACGATGCTCCGACTGTCCGTATGGAGGATCCAGGACGTCGTTCGAAAACGGCAAGGCTTGAAGGACGCGCTCGCTCACCTTGCTGCCGCGAATGCCGTGCCGCCACCCGATGGCGCGCAAGGGTCAGGCATGAACGAGCGCTTCTCCGCCACTTTGAAGCCCCTGTTGAAGCACTGGGGCCGGCAGTCGACCATGCGGCTGGCCCCCGGCCTGTCCGATGCGGAGATCACCGACTTCGAACGCCGCCATGCCATCCGTCTGCCGGAGGACTTCGCGGCCTACCTGCGCCTCGCGAACGGTTTCAAGGCGGAAGGCACCTGGGATGACTGCGACGACCAGACGTTCGAGTTCTTCCCCCTGCGAGAGGAGTACCTCGTGCAGCCCGGATATCTCAAGTTCTGCGAATGGGTCGTCGGCATGAACGACTACGGCATTTGCGTCGACCCCGACGGACCATTGGGAACGGTCGTGGCCCTCTACGGAGAAGGCCGGGTCAGGGTGATCGCCCCGAGCTTCTCCGCCTTCGCTACGCTGTACATCGCGGATGACAGCGCGCTCTATGGTGGCGCCTCGTGAGGCGTTGGAACCGCGCTTGCCCGATCGCTACTGAGCCCATGCTTCCTGCCCGTCGCCAACGAAGATGACGGGTGTCAGGTCGTCGAGGCGGCTGTAACGGGCGTGCACTTTCCATCCGTTCGTGCACGGGACAAACCTACGTCGGCGCGGCGTCTCCCGCAAATGCCGATCAGCAACACGATGACGTGACGGGTGGGAGGCACCTTCCCTCTTCTCGTTCGGTTTGCAGCGCAAGTCTGGATGCGTGCGCTACTCGCCCACGACTTAACGAACAAATAACGAGTTCGTGGCACCCGAGAAACATCCTTGATTCAATTGCTTGAGGCCAACGCGAACGGAGGTCAGCGTTGGGCTTCCTTTGATACTCTGCGCCGGTCCCGCACGGGGCTCGCCCACGCCGCGATACAGCGGCGGAGCCAGAAGATTCAAGAGGGAGCTTCCATGATCGAACCATCGATCCGCGTCTTGCTGCGCGATCCGACGCCTGTCGCAAGACCCCCGACGGACCTGCCGCCCGGCAGTTGATCGCGTGTGCGATCCCTTCGCGATCGCACCGTCCTCTCGACCCGCCCGACCACACAGTTGCGCCTTTGCGCGCACGGCCGTGGTTCGACGTCCTCGATTTCCTCTACCTAGCCAACTCGCCACATGCACTCCAGCTTGCCGAGCCGTCCTCTTGCATCTTCTTCGGACAGGACGCCCTCCCTGCCTGCGCGAAGCCGCGCGATGTTCCTTGCTGTGGCGATGGCGGCCATCGGATGCTTCGGCATGCGTTCGGCCTCCGCCGAGGACATCTCCAAGAACAACGTGAATGCGGACGCCCGTCCCGTCACGAAATCGCGCGTGGATCCTTATACGGGACAGCTCACGCTGTCCTACACGGATGTTGTGATTCCCGGAAAGTTGCCGATTGAGATCAGTCGGGTGTTCCGGACCGATACCGCGACCACCGACGGCCATTCATCTTCCAGCACTCAGATGTTCCCGACTGTGGACATCTACACCGGTGTCATCGTGTCGCAGACGTCCCCATTCTTTTGGCAATTCGCTGGCGGCGGCGGCGTCGCCTCTCAGGAGTGGGTTGGATTGGGCTATGGCTGGCGCCACTTCATCGGGCCACGCATTACGTTCTCGATCCCGATGGACGCGTCGATCGAGGACTACTACTGCCCGACCAGAACAAATACCCCTTACGTTGCGAACCTCTATCTCATGCCCCGTCTCGAGCTCGGCGATGGGACCGTCATGTCACTGGAATGGTCGTCGGAATACCCGAACGCGGACACCATGCGTACGGCCTCGGGGTGGAAGGTCAAGTGCACCCAGCCGGCGACGGGAAGCTCTCTTGTGGCGACCGATCCGTCAGGGGTGCGCTACGAAATGGGAATGCGCGAGTGGGGTGTCCAGATGGCAAACACCTTGGTGCGTGCAACCAGGATCACGGACCTTGACGGCAATCGGATCGACATCAAGTACGAGCCCCGTGGCCGAGCCGACGGCAAGTTCGCTTTCGGGACCACGCACGACGCTCCGATCGGAAACGCACGCTACCTGAACGTCCCTGTTCAGATCAGCCGCAACGATGGCGTGGTGGTCGACCTTTCCTATGACGACGGTCTGCCTGCGCTCGCCAGCACCCAGGATGGTCGCCAACCGCAAATCCAGGTGATCTCCATGGCAGGCAAGCGGCTCGCGGAATTCGCCTTCGACGAGACCACGGTCTTCTATTCCTTCCTGAAACGCGTGACCTACGCGGACGGGCGCAGCTATGAATACTCGCACTATCCACTCAATGGCGGAGACAACTCGAAGTCCTATTCGCTGAAGTCGATCCGGCATCCTTCAGGCCTGACGGAGGAGATCGACTACGTGAGCAATACGCCTCAACCGGCGATGACCTGGAATGAATGCTGGAGGATGTTGTCTCGGCCTCAGGATAAGGATCCCTTTCTCAACGATGCGCCATCTGATCCGACAGGCATTCGCACTCAAGACGATGGATTCGCGGCGCCGCTCTTCGTGATGCAACCGCGCCGACTCCAGCGAGTTCGCTCGATCGAACGCAGCAATGGCGGATTCGAGCGATACACATATACGCGCGGACAAAAGCAGGACGAATATGACGTCGTGACGCTGGACGAGCCGGCCGCCAGGACTGTGTTCTATTTTGCCGGTGGCGGATCCTTCGCGCCGAAGGACAACGCGCCCACCAAGCTCTACACCAAAAAGGCCTGGGGTCCGGATAAAGGCTTCAAGGACGAGGATCGGGGAGAACGCTACTGCCTGAATACCGTCGCTGAGTCGGCGTGGAAGAACGGCGCCCTGATGAAGAAGACCATCGGCAATTCCTATGAGGAATCCTACGAGTACATGGGGTATCCGACGGTCTCCGGATTGCGGAGCACCGTCGACGGAGAAGGTTTCGTCCGAAGCGAATTTGCCGTCTTGCGCAACCCCGGTGGTCTTCCTCACCGCCGCGTGATGACCTCCCGGACGATCAAGAGCGACGGCGTTCAATACAAGGAGAACTACGGGGTGTTCGATTGGTTCGGTCGTCCTTCGGTGAAGACCGAGGAGGGGCCAGGAGGCACCACGCGCGCGACGCAGACCGTCTTCCACAACGACATGGACCTGAACATCCTCGACCAGATCGAGAAGGTCACTGTCGGTCCGGACATTCCCAAGGACGTGCCGCCCACGAAGCCGCCGAAGTGCGAAACCAATCCGGCGCTCTGCTCCTAACGGTCGTCGACAGCAAGAGAATCGAATGAGCAAGTTCAATCAACGACGAGTCGCCGGCGTTGCCGGCGCGATCGCCTTGTCGTCGGTCTGTGCCATTGCGCAGGCTCAGACCTATTCGACGACCACTGTGACCTTTGTGCCCGGCAAGCGGCAGATCGCTACCGAAACGCGCGACGGCGTCACGACAAGCTATACCTACTTGTCCAGTGGCGAGGTAGAGACCGTGACCGACGCCCGCGGCTATGTGACGCGCTTCGGCAGCTACAAGAGAGGTGTGCCTCAAACCGAGGTCCACGCGGAGGGGATGCCCGAGCAGTTCACGATCAGCCGCAGCGTCGATAATTTCGGCTGCGTCGTATCGGAGACCGACGGCGAGGGAAAGACGACGCAGTACACACGCGATGTCTATTGCCGTCCGACGTCGATCACGTATGCAAAGTCGGATGTCAATGCAGCGACGATCACCTATGCGCCGTTCAGCGATTCCGCCCCGGAGACGCACACGTTGATTCGTGGGCCCCTGACGGATATCAAGAAGTTCGACTCGGGAGGGCGTCTGGTCGAACGCATCACCGGAGGCGTGAAGCAGGTCTGGACCTACGACACCATGGGACGACTCACGTTCAAGTCCTATCCCGTGGAAGCCTCCGCCTCTGCAACGGCGGGTACCAGCTACGCGTATGACGCACTGGGACGCAAGACCCGCGTCACGCATGTGGATGGCACGTTCGCGACGTACGACTATCTAGCCAGCCCCGGCGGTCAGCCACAGATCAAGCTGACCGACGAACGTGGCTACGTCGTCACCCATACCTACCGGGCCTTCGGCAGCCCGGACATGTCGGACCTGATCGCGATGAACACGTCGACGCCGACTTCCGACCTGTCCCTGAAGCGCAACATCATGGGACAGGTCACCGAGGTCACCCAGGGCGGTTTCACTCGCAGCTACGTCTACGACAGTCGCTTCTTCCTCGTGTCGGCCAAGAATCCGGAGACCGGAACGACCGTCTACGGCCGTGACCCGTTCGACAACATTTCGTCCATCCAGATCGGCGGCGGCGGAATGACCTATTTCGACCGGGACGGTCACGGCCGCCTGACCGCGATCCGATATCCCGACGCGTCCAGAAACGTTACCCAGACCTGGTTCAAGAACGGCCTGCCAAAGACCGCGACCAACGGCGCGGGCACCCGGAGCTGGAGCTACGACGACGACAAAAACCTGATCGAGGGAAAGCTGGACGTCGGCGCGCACAGCTTCGCGACGAGCTACGGTTACGACGTGAACGATCGGTTGAAGAGCATCGGCTATCCCAAGAAGGGGGTCGTTCTGGACCTCGCGCCCGACGCCTTGGGTCGGGCGACGAGGATCGGTTCCTATGCGACCCAGGTCGACTACTACCCGTCCGGCGGCGTCAAGTCGGTCACTTACGGCAACGGCGTGGTCGCGCAGCTCGGGTTGGATGACCGTCGACGGCCGTCGACGGTGTCCGTCGGCAAAGGCGGCCGTACCTTCGTCGGCATCACAGCGGATTACGACGCCTCAGACAACGTCAAGTCGATCGTGGACACGGCCAACGCCGCCAACGACCGCGGCTTCGGTTACGACGGCATCAGTCGCATGACCGAGGTCAGGCTGGGTTCCGCGTCTTTCCCGATCACCTACGACGGCGCCGGCAACATCACGCAGCAGACCTTCGGCGGTCAACTCGACTACGTCTACGACCCGGCCTCCAACCTGTTGAAGTCGACGTCGGGTACCAAGGTCGGTCAGTACACGCACGATCCCCGCGGCAATGTCACTTCCAATGGCGCCATCTCGTTCGAGTACGACGACAACTCGCGACTGACCTGCGCGCGGTGCGGGACGGCCGATCGTGTCGACTATGCCTACGATGCGCTCGGCATGCGCCAGAGCCGGACCAAGGGTGGGCAGACCACCTACCAGGTGTACGCTGGCAACGGCGACCTGCTGATGGAGTTCAGTCCCGAAGCCAATCAGCGGCAGGAGCACGTCTACCTGGGTGGTCAGAAGATCGCCACGACGACGCAGCCCGCGTACTTCTCGACCGCATTGATGCTGACGAGTTCGGCGGCCGCGATCCAGCCGGGACAGGCGGTCACGCTGCGTGCTGCCGTCACGGGAGGACGCACGCCGGATGGTGTCGTGAACTTCTATGACAACGGCACCTTCATCGGCTCGGGATCGCTCAGCGGTGGCGTCGCCACCTTGACGACGGCGGCACTGCCCTTCGGCTTCCACAACTTCACTGCGGCGTACGCGGGTGATGGCACGAACGCCCAGAGCAGCACGCTGTTGGCCACGAGCGTCGATTCTGGAGGCGCCGGAGCGGCGCTGTCGGCCATCCTCTCGATCCTGCTGGACGATTGAAGCGAGACAAGCACATGAGACTCCACACATCCTTCATCACGGCAGGCATGGATGCCGCCCGACGGCGTGTCGGCCATTGGACGGCGACGCTTGCGCAGCTGGCCCTTGTCGTCGGACTTTCCGCGTCCGGCGGCGCGCAGGCGCAGACCGTCTATTACCACCAGGACACGTCCGGATCGACCGTCGCGGCGACGGACGATTCCGGCAACCTGCTGTGGCAGGAGAGCTATCGCCCTTATGGCGATCGCATGCTGAAGCCGGCCTCGACGAACAAGCAGTGGTTCCACGGCAAGCCCCTGGACCCGGACACGGGGATGGAGGACTTCGGCGCGCGCAACTACGACCCGGTCCTCGGACGTTTCCTGTCCGTCGACCCGGTCGACTTCAGCGTCACCAACATCCACTCGTTCAATCGGTTCGCATACGGGAACAACAACCCGCTGAAGTTCGTCGATCCGGACGGACGAGACCCGGAGATGAAACGCTGGGCCGATCCCGTCGGCATGTCTCATGCCCAGGCACGGGAGGGATCGCGTCGCGCCGGCGCCATCGCGATCTCGATGATCCCCGGCACCAGTTCCATCGAAAGCATCGGCGAAGGAAAGTACGGCCTGGCGATCGCCATGCTCGTCGTGGACTTCACGCCGATGAAATTCGCCAAGGTCGCAGAGGCTGGCGTCGACGTGATGAAGGCCGCCGAGCACTCGGCCGGAGCGGAGGCGGTACAGCTATTTCGCGGCGGTTCGAGCCTGGAGGCGAGACTGGGCATCGACGTCAATGCTGCAGCCGATGGCCTGATTCATACAATTGGCGGCGGAAAGACGCCCAAGCCTCAGGGCCTGTCCATTAATGTGGATCCGCTGGATAAATTCGTTCAGAAGCACGGCGGCGCTTTCCCTCTGAATGGCGTGCCTGAAGGGCTTTTGATCATGCAGTCCGGGAAACCTGGGCACTTTGTTATCGCCCCTGGCACACCAATGACGCTTGAGGCCTATCAGCAACTGTTGAATCGTGTTCAGCTGGGCAACTTCAACCTATTGCCATGAGCGATGAAACAAGCATAGAGCAGGTGATCCGAAACATCTCTGCCGGGGCTCCAGTTGCTCAATTGGAGATTGAACTCAGTCATGTCGATCTGAATCAGGCCGGCGTGCATGGTCGTACACCGCTCATGGTCGCTGCTGCGCAGGGATTACTTCCGATTGCCGATTTGCTGGTACGGCGCGGCGCATCGGTGCAGACCAGTGGCATTCGCCAAATGACGCCACTCCACGAAGCGGCCGCGAACGGACAGGCCGCAATGGCGGAATATTTGCTGCACAGGGGTGCACAAATCGATGCCTTGACGACAGATGGCGTCACCCCGCTCATGTGTGCCGCAGCGTGGGGAAGCATCGACGTCCTGCAGCTCCTCTTGGAGAGTGGCGCAGACAGGACGAAGACTGATCGGACCGGATCGACCGCGAGCGAGATTGCGCGTGAGAAAGGGGAGGACCAGTCCGCTGAATTGATCGACTCTTACGGAGTTGGCCGCCCTTGACGATTGCGAGCGGGAGACTCGAACCTAAGCCGACACGGTCAGGTCCAACTCCACGCTCGCATTCTTCGGCAGCGCGTAAACGCCAACCGACGTCCGCACGTGGGTGCCTGCCAGGCCGAGCACCTGCACCAGCAGCTCCGACGCGCCGTCAGCCACTTCGCTGAGCTGAGTGAAGTTCTCGGCGCACTGCGTGAAGACGTTCAAGCGCAGGATCTGCTTCACCGCGTCCAGCGAGCCGAGCGAGCGCTGCAGCAGCACGAGCGCGCGCATCGCGCAGATCTTGGCGGCGTGCTGCGCGCGGGCCAGGTCCACCTCGGCACCGACGCGGCCGGTGACCACGACGGTGTCCTTCACGCGCGGCACCTGTCCGCTCACGTAGACGGTATTGCCGTCGCGCATCAGCGGCTGGTAGTTGCCGCCGGCCTTGATCTCGCCGTCGAAGTCGTAGCCCAGTTGCTGGGCGGCCTGGGTGAGGGCCTGGTCTCTGCTCATGGTGTTCTCGTCGAAAGGGAGTGACCCATTCTGACGCGATCACCCCTTGTGATCCGTCCTCACATCCATCACGACCAGACCGACGAGCATCACCAGCGGTAATAGCAGGGACCAGAACTTCCACCCTGCATACGCAAACGCCCCCGACAGCGCACCGACCGCGAACGCCAGCACGGGCCAGATGAACCGCTTCAACCGGTCCCGCACCTCGGGGCCAGCCGCGCCGCGCAGCAGGTCGACGCTGTCGATCACCACCTGCGTGACGTTGCCGGTCATCACCGTCGTCGGCGTCAGCGCCGGCCACGCCAGCCGTCCCGCCGCGTTCTGCACGCCCATCGCGGCCGTCATGAACAGCCCCGTCGCCATCGCCCACGGCGCATCCGGCGCGAGCACCGCGCCCGCCGGCACGCTGCAGACCAGCGCCACCAGCAGCAGCACCGTCTGCATCACCAGCAGCGGCCGGCTCGCCACCGTCTTCGTCCGCTCGCAGCGCAGCGCCACCAAGCGCGCAAGCGCCACCGCCGCGATGAAGGTCGGGAATACCAGCAGCTTCAGCAGCACGCTGTTGGCGCTCGCGCGGCTCAGCTCCGCGCCGATCAGCACGAAGTTGCCCGTCACATGCGCCGTGAACAGGCCGAACAACGCCACGAAACCCACCGTGTCCACGTACCCGCCGATGAAGCCCAGCGCGAGGCTTGCCAGCAGCAGCTTCTTCGCGCCGGTCATGCCGCCCCCTTGCGCTCGAGCACGGCGATCCTCGCCGCCATCGCCAGCGCACAGATCAGGCCGAGGTGCTCAAGGAACGCGTTCTTCGCCATGAAGCGCGCCTGACCGCTCAGGTCCCAGAAGTTGTTGGCGACGAGCATCGCCACCAGCGTCAACACGCCCAGCGCGCCGGCCGCCAGCCACACCTGGCGGTTGACGATCAGCAGGACCGCGCCGATCAGCTCCACCGCGATCGCCAGCACCGCCCACAGCGCCGCCGGCTGCAGGCCGAAGTGCGCCTGCTCCGCGACCGCGCCGGGGAAGTCCATCGCCTTGTCGATCCCGCCGATGAGGTAGGCCGAGGCCAACCCCACCCGAAGCAGGAACCCGAAGGTGGGCCATTGCAGGATCCTCTCGACCCACCGCGGCGCCGCGGGGGGTAAGGTCTTCAAGGTTCGGAACTCGCTCATCACACTGCTTTCATCACGCGTCGCCCATCACAGCGCCCATCACACAGGGCCCATCACAGCGCCCATTACACGGCGCTCCTTGCACGTCGCTCTTCACACGGCCCAGCAGGCGCAGCCCAGCGCGCCCCAGAAGCCGCGCAGATCCGAGGCCGGAATCTCCGACGCCCAAGCGTTCGCGTGCGCATGCCCGTGGACACCGCACGCGGTGTCGCAGCACGCGACGCGCTGCATCGCCGCCTGCAGCGGCTTGCCCTCACTGCCGTGGGCGCCCCACGCGCCATAGCCGCCGAAGCGCCGCACCGGCGACCAGTCCGGCATCGCCGGCGGCGGTGCCGAGTCGTCGAGCTCCGCGAACTCGCCCGCGCCCCACACGACCTTGCCGCCGACCATCGTCAGCAGCGCGCTCGTGTCCGCGATGTCCGATTCCGGGCAGCCGAAGAAGTCGCGGTCCGGCACGACCAGGTCGGCGAGCTGGCCCGCCGCGATCTGGCCCTTGTTGCCCTGCTCGTTCGAGAACCAGGTGACGTTCTCCGTCCACATGCGCAGCGCCGCCTCGCGGTCCAGGCAGTTGCGCTGCGGCGTGATCTGCAGCCCGCCCACGGTGCGTCCCGTCACCATCCACGACAGCGACACCCACGGGTTGTACGAGGCCACCCGCGTCGCGTCCGTCCCCGCCGAGACCTTCATGCCCCGGCGCAGCATCTCGGCCACCGGCGGCGTCGCCTCGGCGGCTCGCGCGCCGTAGCGCTCGACGAAGTACTCGCCCTGGTAGGCCATGCGGTGCTGCACCGCGACGCCGCCGCCCATCGCGGCGATCCGGTCCATCGACCGCGTCGAGATCGTCTCCGCATGGTCGAAGAACCAGTTCAGCCCGTTGATCGGCGTGTCGCGATGGACCTTCTCGAAGACATCGAGCGCGCGCGAGATCGTCTCGTCGTAGGTCGCATGCATGCGCCACGGCCAGCGGTTCTGGACCAGGATGCGCACCACCTCCTCGAGCTCGCCTTCCATCTGGTCGGGCATGTCCGGCCGCGGCTGGCGGAAGTCCTCGAAGTCGGCGGCGGAGAAGACCAGCATCTCGCCCGCGCCGTTGTGGCGGAAGTAGTCGTCCCCCTGCTTGTAGGTGACCGACTGCGCCCAATGGAGGAAGTCCTCCTTCTCCTGTCCCGCCTTCTGGGTGAAGAGGTTGTAGGCCAGCCGGATCGTCAGCTGTCCGGCGTCGGACAGCTTCTGGATGATCTGGTAATCCTCGGGATAGTTCTGGAAACCGCCGCCGGCATCGATCGCGCCGGTGACGCCGAGCCGGTTGAGCTCGCGCATGAAGTGGCGCGTGCTGTTGAGCTGGTACTCGGGCGGCAGCTTGGGGCCCTTGGCCAGCGTCGCGTAGAGGATCGATGCGTTCGGCTTGGCCAGCAGCAAGCCAGTGGGATTCCCGGCGGCGTCGCGCAGGATCTGGCCGCCCGGAGGCTCGGGCGTCTCGCGCGTGTAGCCGACGGCCCGCAGCGCGGCGCCGTTCAGCAACGCGCGGTCGTAGAGGTGCAGCAGGAAGACCGGCGTGTCCGGCGCGACGGCGTTCAGCTCGTCGATCGTCGGCAGCCGCTTCTCGGCGAACTGGTGCTCGGTGAAGCCGCCCACCACGCGCACCCACTGCGGCGCGGGCGTGATGTCGACCTGCGCCTTGAGCATCGCCATCGCGTCGGCCAGGCTGCGCACGCCGTCCCAGCGCAGCTCCATGTTGAAGTTGAGCCCGCCGCGGATGATGTGCAGGTGGTTGTCGATCAGGCCCGGCAGCACGCCGCGGCCCTTCAGGTCGATGCGGCGCGTCGCGGGGCCGGCGAGCGCCAGGATCTCCTGGTTGGCGCCGACGCTCTGGAAGCGGCCGTCCTTGATCGCGACCGCCTCGGCGCGCGGCCGCGCGCGGTCCAGCGTCGTGAAGCGGCCGTTGAACAGCACCAGGTCGGGCCAGGCCGCCGCAGCGGAAGAAGCCGCCGAAGCGGCCGTCGATGAGGAGGTGGATCCTGTCTCAGACATCATGGGTCTCCGCCTTGGCCGGGGTCCCGGCCTGTGCCTTCGCCTGATCGCACCCGGGCATCTGCCCGAACATGTGCGGGCGCACCTTCTGCTCGATCCAGCTGGCCTGGTGCGTATCGCGCTGCAGCCATTGCCGCACCAGCGGCGGGATCTGCTCGCCGGCGAGGATGCCCAGCAGGCCCACCAGCGCGATCACCGGCGGCGCCGGCGATCGCACGTTGAGCACGCCATAGATCACCCCGACGAGCAGCCCCACGGCGGCCGACAAAACATATGCATTCATGAGGGCCGCCTTTCCGCGGGAACGAGGGCCATCAGCCCTCGTGGGCGTTGAACATCGTCTTGGCGTAGTTGATGCCGATGCCGTACGAGCCGCCGACCTTGCGCGCGATGCCGGTCGTCAGGTCGTAGGTCTCGCCGCGCGCCCAGTCGCGCTGCAGCTCCAGCAGGTACTGCAGCGAGGTCATCGGCTGCGCGCCGGCCTGCACCATGCGTTCGACCGCGCGCTCATGCGCCTCGGCCGAGACGTCGCCGCAGGCGTCGGTGATCACGTAGACCTCGAAGCCCTGGTCGATCGCCGACAGCGCCGGACCCACGATGCACACGCTGGTCCACAGGCCGGCCAGCACGATGCGCGGCTTGCCGATGCGGTTGATCTCCTCGATCACCGCCGCGTCCTCCCAGGTGTTCATCGAGGTGCGGTCCAGCAGCTTCTGGCCGGGGAAGGGCGCGGTGATCTCCTCGAACATCGGGCCGGAGAAGCTCTTCTCGGCGACCGTGGTCAGGATCGTCGACACGCCGAAACCGGCCGCCGCCTGCGCCACCAGCGACGCGTTGGTGCGCAGCTCGTTGGCGGAGATCGAATGCGTGGCGAAGGCCATCTGCGATTGGAAGTCGATCAGGACCAGCGTGTGGTCCTTCGGGTTCAGCAACTTGGCGCCGGGGGCGGCCTTGGCGGTCGGGGTCATGGGAATCTCCTTCGGGGAATGAGGGGCCGATCGATGCCCGTCGGCGCGGGGGCCGGCGGCGGGCGATCGACCCGGGACGATCAGGACTTGGCGAAGGCCAGCAGGTCGGCGTTGAGCTGGTCCTTGGCGGTGACCGCCAGGCCGTGGGCGCCGCCCTTGTAGACCTTCAGCGTGGCCTTGGGCGCGAGCTTCACCGACAGCTCGCCGGCATTGCCGATCGGCACGATCTGGTCGTCGTCGCCGTGGATGATCAGCGTGGGCACGGTGATCTTCTTGAGGTCTTCGGTGAAGTCGGTTTCCGAGAACTGCTTGATGCAGTCGTACTGCGACTTCAGCGAGCCCTGCATGCCCTGCAGCCAGAAGCTGTCGCGCGCGCCTTGCGACACGACGGCGCCGGGGCGGTTGGCGCCGAAGAACGGCGTGGTCAGGTCCTTGTAGAACTGCGAGCGGTCCTTCTGGACGCCGGCGCGGATGCCGTCGAAGACCTCCTTGGGCAGGCCGTTCGGATACGCGGCGGACTTCATCATCGTCGGCGGCACGGCGCCGACCAGCACGACCTTGGCCACGCGCTTCGTGCCGTGGCGGCCCACGTAGCGGGTGACTTCGCCGCCGCCGGTCGAGTGGCCGACCAGCACCGCGTTCTTGACGTCCAGCTTGTCGAGCACCGCGGCCAGGTCGTCGGCGTAGGTGTCCATGTCGTTGCCGTTCCAGCTCTGGCTGGAGCGGCCGTGGCCGCGGCGGTCGTGCGCGATGACGCGGAAGCCGTTCTGGCCGAGGAACAGCATCTGGTCTTCCCAGGCGTCGCTGCTCAGCGGCCAGCCGTGCGAGAAGACGACCGGTTGGCCGCTGCCCCAGTCCTTGTAGAAGATCTGGGTACCGTCCTTGGTGGTGACGTAGCTCATGGGGGCTCCTGGCAGGGTGTGATCGGATGAAGAAGAGGAAGAGGCCGCCGGGGTCGCGGCCGCGGCGCCGTCGGCCAGCGCGAGCGGCAGTGCCGCGGCGAGCGCGAACTGGCCGCCCAGCGCGAGCACGTCGCGGCGGGTGGGATCCGTGGGGATCGAGGGAGTGGTCATCGAGGGTCTCCGGGGAATGCCACCATCGTAGGAACGGCTCCCCGGTGGAACCAGCCGCCGATGGCGCACCCGATGCTCTCCCGTCGGAGGCAGGCCGGCGTGACGCCCCGTTGCAGTCGGGGCCCGGACGGATTACAGACGCAACAGACCGCGCTTGAGCGCGAGCACGACGGCATGCGTGCGGTCGCGCGCGTCGAGCTTGGACAGGATGGTCTTGACCCGCGCCTTGATGGTGTCCTCGGACAGCGAGAGCAGGCCGCCGATCTCCCGGTTGCTCCGGCCCTGCGCGATGTGCTCCAGCACGTCGATCTCGCGGCCGGAGAGCTGCTCCTGGCCGGCGTGGGCGGCGATCTCCTGCGCCACCTCGTTGGGGATCCAGCGGTTGCCGCGGTGCACGGCGCGGATCGCGTCCAGCAGCTCGGTGCGCAGCTGCGTCTTGAGCAGGTAGCCGCTGGCGCCCAGCTTCAGCGCCTGCCAGGCCTGGCCGTCCGACTTGAAGGTCGTCAGCACGATGACGCGCGCCGCCGGGCTCAGCGCCCGCAGCCGCGCCAGCGCCTCCAGCCCGTCCATGCCCGGCATCTGGATGTCCATCAGCGTGACGTCGGGACGCAGCCGCTCGAAGGCCTGCAGGCCCTGCCAGCCGTTGTCCGCCTCGCCCACCGGCGTCATGTCCGGCTGCTCGCCCAGCACCGCGGCGATGCCCTCCCGCATCAGCGGGTGGTCGTCGACCGTCAGGACGCGGATGGGATCGGACGCGGGCACCATGGCGGCGATCATAGGGGTGCCCCCTCGCCACCGTCCCCGTTCCAGGGGGCCGATACCCTTTCGGGTAGGCGTTGTCGACTCGACCGGGGCTATCGCAGTGCAGCATCGCTTCCGATGATCGGCGCAGTCCTTCGAGAGAGCGCTTTCAGCGTCTCCCAGCGGCCCTCCTCCGGTCCGCCTTCGCCATCACCGCCCTTCAACGCCCTGGGAGCCGTCCATGTCCCTGATCGAGCGCCTTCATGCCGTCCCGGATGCCGTCCTCGACGCGATCGTCCTCCACCGCAATCCGCTGCTGCGCGCCGGCATCGCCGCCGCGTTGTCGCCGTTCTTCCGCGCCCATGACGCGGGGGATGACGCCGGCCTGATCGCCGAGTCCGGCGTGCTGCCGACACTCGCCGCCGGACCGTCCGGCCGCGCCGAGCCGATCCGGCTCGTCGTCGCCGACCACGACGGCGCGCTGCAGGCGCTGGCCGGCGAGCCACGCCGGGCCCCGGTCGGCGGCGCCGGCGCACTCGGGCGTCATGCCGGCGCCGGACTGCCCGGGCCGCATTGGCTCGTTGTCAGTCCCGTGGTGCACGGCGGCCGGGTCCGCCAGGCCATGGCCGCGGGGGTGCTCGGCTACGTGCATGCCGCCTGCGCGCTGGAGGAATTGCGCGACGCCGCGCGCGCGGTCGCGGCCGGCCGTCGCCACCTCTGCCGCACGGCGGCCGCCGCGGTCGCCGAAGGCTGGCTCGGCGACGACCTCACCCCGCGTGAGCGCGACGTGCTGCGCATGCTGTGCCTCGGCCTGGACAACAAGTCCATCGGCCTGCGGCTGGGCGTCGCGGCCGGCACGGTCAAGACGCATGTGAAGACGCTGCTGCAGAAGCTTGGCGCGCGCAGCCGCACGCAGGCCGCCACCGAGGCGCTGCGCCGCGGGCTGCTCGACGACGAGCCGCTGATCGACGACCCCTTCCCGCATCCGGTGCGCGTCGCCGTGCGCGGGGCGGCTCACGGCCTGTACGGGCTCCGTCCGCTGCCGGCCGCATGAACGGTCCAGCGCGCGCTTGACCCCGGGCGGCGCACAGGGTCACAGTCGGTGCCGGACCGGCATCGGAACAGGGAGGACGCGTGTGGCGAGGTGGTGGGCGGGACTGATCCTGGCGGCGGCGAGTCTCGTCGGCGCGGACCATGCGCCGGTGCGCGCGGCCGAGGGCGGCCTGGCCGATTTCTCCCACCGCTCGTGGAGCGTCCGCGAAGGCGCGCCGCCGGACGTCTGGACGATGGGCGGCGGGCGCGAGGGCGAGCTCTGGCTCGGCACCGGCATGGGCCTGTACCGCTTCGACGGCCTGCGTTTCGAGCGCTACCGGCCCGGCGATCCGTCGTTGCCGGCGGTCAACATCAACGCGCTGCTGGTCGACGACGACGGCACGCTGTGGCTGGGCCTCTTCGAAGGCGGCGTGCTGCAACTGCGTGAAGGGTCCGGCGCGCGCGAGGGTCAGGTCGTGCGTCACGGCGCGGCCCAGGGACTGCCGGGCGGCCGCGTGCTGCGCCTGGTGCGGGCGTCGGGCGCGCTGTGGGCCGCGACGGGCAAGGGGCTCGCGCGTTTCGACGGCCGGCGCTGGTCCCGCATCGGCGAGCAGGAGGGCTATCCGGAGCCCGCCGCCGAATACCTGTTCCGCGATCGGCAAGGCACGCTCTGGGTCAGCTCCGGCGAGCGGCTCTACCGCCTGGCCGTCGGCGCCGAGCGTTTCGAGTTCACCGGCGTGCGGACGGGGCGCTCCGCCGTGATGACGCAGGACGTCCAGGACCGGCTCTGGCTGGCGGACGGGCGCGGCGGCGTGCGGCCGCTCGGACTGCCGGGCTCGTGGCGTGCGTGGACGGCGCTGCCGGGCACGGCGCCGGCGCCGGGACCGCTGCGGGCCGACGATCTCGCCGCGGCGCCCTTTTCCCCCAGCGTGGTGTCCTCACGCGACGGCCAGCCGGTCACGCTGGTCAAGCAGATGCTGTTCGCCAGCGACGGCGGGCTGTGGGTCACGGTGAATGGCCGTGGCGTGTTCCGGACCGATGCCGCGGCCACGGCGCGGCTGCTGGCGGGCGAGCAGCTCGACTGGACGCGCGGACGCTGGTTCACCGTGGCGGACGGGCTGGGATCGTCGATCACCGTGCCCTTGCTGGAGAGCGATGACGGCGAGATCTGGGTCGGCACCAACGTCGGCGTGAGCAGCCTGCGCCAGCACCGCATCCAGCGCGTCACGCGCCTGGAGGACGCGGCCGCCACCGGCTTCAGCGTGCAGCCGGACGGCAGCGGCGTGCTGCTGTCGAGTTCCTCCGCCAGCTGGCGTGTCGACCCGCCCGGCGGCCCGGTGCGCGACAACGGCGTCGATCCCCGACCCTTGTCGCGGCGGCCGGCCACGCAGGCGATCCGCGCCACCGACGGCGCCCTCTGGCTGTGGGACAACGAGACCCTCTGGCGCTCGTTGCCCGGCGGGCGCTGGGACCGCTGGGACCTGTCGCTGCCCGCCGGCGCGATGGCGGCCGCGAATGCCATGGCGGCCGATCCCACCGGCGGGCTGTGGCTGTCGCTGCAGGACGTCGGCGTGTTCCACGCGACCCGCGCCGGCGTCGAACGGGTGAAGGACGCGGAACTGGACGGCGCTCCGCCGGCGGCCTTGGCGGTCGATGCGGACGGTGCGGTCTGGTTCGGACACGACGGCGTGCTCACCGGCATCGACGACCGCGGCCGACGCCTGCGCTTCGGTCCGGAGCAAGGGCTGCGGACCGGCCGCATCCACACGATGATCAACACCCGCCACGGGCTGGTCGTCGCCGGCGAGAACGGCGTGGCCCTGGGCAGGAACGGCGGCTTCGCCACGATCACGCTCGCCCGCGATCCCGCCTTCGCGCGGGTGTCCGGCGTCGTCGAGTCCCTGGACGGCGACCTCTGGCTCAACGGCGCGCGCGGGCTGGTGCGGCTGGCCGCGGCGGAGGTGCCGTCGCTGTTCGACGAGTCCGCCCATCCGCTGAGCTACCAGCTGCTCGACGCCGCCGACGGGCTGCCGGGCATCGCGCGGCAGGCCTCGGCGACGCCCACCGCCGTGCGCGACGCTCGCGGCCGGTTGTGGTTCGTGACCAACCTCGGCGTGGTCTGGCTCGATCCGGCGCGGACGCCGCGCAGCTCGCGCGAGGTCCGTGTCGACGTGCAGGCGCTGATGGCTGGCGGGCAGAACTATCCGGCCGCGCAGGGCCAGCAGCTGCCCAGGGGAACCAACGCGCTGACCTTGCGCTACGCCGCGCGCGTGCTGAGCAAGGCCGAGCAGGTCCGCTACCGCTTCCGGCTGGTCGGCGTCGACGCCGACTGGCGCGACGCCGGCACGCAGCGCGAGGCGACCTACGCCAACCTCGGTCCCGGCGACTACCGCTTCGAGGTGCTCGCCTCGAATCCGGACGGCCTCTGGAGCCGCCAGCCGACGGTGCTGGCCTTCCGCATCGCGCCGATGCTCCATCAGCAGCCGGCCTTCCGCTGGGCGGTGGCGCTGGCGCTGATCGTGGCCGTCTGGGGCGGCTACCGGCTGCGCGTCCGGTCGCTGCAGGCCCGGCTGCGTCTGCGCCTGGCCGACCGCCACCGCGAGCGGGAACGTATCGCCCGTGACCTGCACGACACCCTGTTGCAGGGTTTCCAGGGCTTGTTGCTGGGCCTGGATGCGAGCGTGCGGCGCGTTGCCGACGCGGCGTTGCGCCACAAGATGGAACGCGATCTGACCCGCGCGGAGGCGCTGCTCGCGGAGGGCCGCGATCGCGTCGGACAACTGCGGCAGCGCATCGACGACGAGGATGCCGCCGAGCGGCAGGAGCGGCGAGGTCGTGACCGCGATGACCGCGATGACCGCGATGACGGTGGGAGCGATGACGGCGCCGATCGCCACGGCGGCGGCGGTCATGGGGGCGGCGATGGCGACGGCGATGGCAGGCGTGATGGCCGTGCCTTGGCCGACGGTCTGGCGCGCGCCGGGCAGGATCTGATCCGCCCGCCAGGCCAGTTCCGGATCCGGGTGAGCGGAACGCCGCGCGCACTGCCGGCGCCGGTGGAGGACGAGCTGCTGCTGATCGCGCGCGAAGGCCTGACCAATGCCGATCGCCACGCCCGGGCGACCGAGGTGACGCTGGCGCTCGACTACCGGGCCGACGTGGTGCTGCTGACCGTGCGCGACAACGGCATCGGCCTGGCGCCGGACTGGGAATCGCGCCAGGCGCGAGGCGTGCGTTACGGCATGTGCGGGATGCGCGAGCGGGCGCGGCTCATGGATGCGAGCTTTACCGTGCACAGCGTGCCCGGTGCGGGCACTGAGCTGGTCCTGCGCGTGGCCGATCCGCGACACGCGGGCTGGCTCGAGCGCTGGCGGCAGGTGCGCGCGCCTGTCTCCCCGTGAAGTCCCGAAGGGTCAGGGCAAAACCCGCTCCCTAGAATCGGCCGCGCAGTCGAAGTCCGACGCATGACGAGGGAAGAGAGATGAAGAAGTTCGCCGCGCTGTCCGCGCTATGCCTGTCCTTGACCGCCGCGCTGCCGGCCTTCGCCGATCCGGCGCCGGTGCCCGACACCGCGCAGGCCCAGTCGCTGCGCGACGCCGTCCGTGCCGACCGCAAGGGCGTCGTGCTGAAGGCGCTGGCCCTGGACGAGGCCCAGACCAAGAAGTTCGTGCCGGTCTATGAGGCTTACGAGCGCGAACTCGCCGCGCTGAACCGCCAGTTCACCCGCATGTCGGTGGAGTACGTGCAGATCGGCGACAAGCCGACCAATGCGCAGTCGAAGTACTTCTCGCGCGGCTACCTCGGTTACGTCGACGCCGAGCAGAAGCTCTACAAGAAGTACCACCCGCGCGTCGTCAAGGCGATCGGCGAAGTGGGCGCCGCCCGCTTCCTCTCGGTCGAGCGCCGCATCCGCGCCCTCCAGGATTACGACCTCTGGATCTGAGAGCGGGGGCTGCTGCGCGAACGTCATGCGTCGTTGGTCGGATGCTCGGAATCCTCACGTACAGGAAGTACGTTCCGGTTCCTCCGCTCCGCCCGCCTAGCCTGACGTCCGCTCGCGACGCCCCGAGAGACCGAGCCGGATTCAAATCCAACCGAGGTCGATGGCTCTGAGGACCGCCTGGGTGCGGTCTCTCACACCCATCTTCGCGAACACTGCCGAGCAGTGGTTCTTGATCACGCCCTCGCTGTTGCCCAGCAACGCGGCGATCTCGGTGTTGCTGCGGCCGCTGGCCACCAGACGCAGCACCTGAAGCTCCTTGGGGCTGAGCGTCTCGGGCTCGGGCGTCGCGGCGAAGGCGCGCTCGACCGGCGCGCGCTCCATGCGCTCGGTCAGCAGCGGCCGCAGCGCGGTCGATCCGCCGACCACGTCGCGCAGCGCCTGCACCAGCGTATCCGGGCTGATCGCCTTCAGCAGGAAGCCGCGCGCCCCCGCCCGCACCGCCTCGTCGAAGGCGGCCGTGTCGTCGAAGGTCGTCAGCAGCACCACCGGGATCTTCAGCGCCCGCGCCGCCAGCGCGCGGATCAACCCGATCCCGTCCAGCCGCGGCATGCGCATGTCCGACAGGATCACGTCCGGCTGCTCGCGCGCCAGCAGCTCCAGCGCCTCCGCCCCGTCGGACGCCTCGCCGATCAGGCGGATGTCGTCGTGCAGCGCCAGCAGGCCCTTCAGGCCCTCGCGCACCAGTTGCTGGTCTTCCACCAGCAGCAGCTTGATCGTGTTCTCGCTCATGTCGTCTCCTTCCCTGGATGGCGCCGGCCCGCTTCAGGCGCGCCGCGGGCAGTTCAGTTCGATCAGGAATCCGGGGTGATGCCGCAGCACCTGCATCGTCCCGCCCAGTTCGGCCATGCGCTCCTGCATGCCCTTCAGACCGTTGCCCTCGCGCAGCTTGCGCGTGCCCCGGCCATTGTCGTCAACCCGCACGCGCACCTGTGATCCCGCGGACAGCAAGGCGGCCGGGCCAGGATGACCGCCGACGAAGGCCGTCTCGCCGGCCCTGACCGGCGCGACCGGCGCGGCCGACTCCACCGCTTCCAGCGTCACCCGCACATGCGTCGCGCCGGCATGGCGCACCGCGTTGGTCACCGCCTCCTGCACGCAGCGCAGCAGCGCGTGCGCGCAGCGCGGGGTCAGGTCCTGCGCGACCGGATCCAGCGCCAGCTCGATCTGCGTGCTGGCGATGCCGTCCGCCAGCGTGCGCAGCGCCGCCTCGAGGTTGATGCGCTGGCTTTCGCGCTCGCGCGACACGGCGGCGCGGACTTCCGCCAGCAAGCCCGCCGCGCCGAGCCTGGCCTTCTCCACCGCCTGCGCCGCGCCCGGCTCGTCGTGGCGCTTGAGCAGCGCCTCGCTGAGCTGCAGGTGCAGGTTGAGCGCGGTCAGGTGGTGGCCCATCACGTCGTGCAGCTCGCGCGCCATGTGCAGGCGCTCGGCATAGCGCAGCTGCTCGATCTGCAGGCGCTCGCCGGATTCCTTCTCGGCCAGCATCGCCTGGAACCAGCGCCGGCGTTCGCCTTCAGCCGCGGCCAGCCGCCCCAGCCCGAAGGCCATGCCGTGCAGCGCCACCATTGACATCGACAAGCCCACGCTGTTCAGCCACCAGGGCATGTCGGGCTGGATCTGTTCCAGCCGCTGCGCCTCGCTGGGCAGCAGCCAGTACAGCGCGACGTTGATGACGACCTGCGCCAGCGCGAAATTGAAGGCGCGCCGCACGTTGAGCAGCAGCGCCGCCAGCACCGTGACCAGGAAGGGGAGCCCCGGCGTCACCAGCAGCGCCAGCAGGTTGAGCAGCACCACGCGGGAGAGCGCGTTGCGCGGCGGCAGGTCCAGGTGTTGCTGGCGCGCCAGGCGCCAGAAGTGCCACGCGAACACCATGACCAGCGCCAGGCAGGTGAGGACGAAGGGCGCGTCGTGCGTGGTGCCGCCGGTGCGGCGGTAGAGGCTGGCCAGGACGCCGTCGTACGGCTCCGTCTGGTTGCCCATCAGGCCCCAGATCGCCGAGCCCAGCTCCAGCAGGCAGATCGCCAGGGCGGCGATGCGCAGCACGAAGGCGGGCTGGGCGATGCGGGCGAGGAGACGATCGAGGGGGCGATCCACAGGGCGATCCAGACGAAGCAGACACGGAGCGACAAGCCGCCAGCGTGCCACAGGCGACGTCCGGCAGGGAAGGTGCGCATTGTCATGGGACACCCGCGGGGCGGTTCCGCCCATGCGACGAGTGCCCCGAATCGCTGGATGAGTTGCGGAGGCCTACGCGATCGCTTCCGCGATCACGCCGCCGCCCAGGCAGACGTCGCCGTCATAGAGCACGGCGCTCTGGCCCGGCGTGACCGCCCATTGCGCCTGCGGGAAGTCGAGCCGGATGCTGCCTTCAGCCGGACCACCCGGTTCACCCGGCGTCATCGCGCAGGCGGCGTCGGCCTGCCGGTAGCGGGTCTTGGCGCCGAAGCCGCCGAAGGCCGGCGCTTCGTCGGTCCAGCTCAGGTCCTGCGCGACCAGACCGCGGCTCTGCAGCAGCGGGTGATCGTGGCCCTGGACGACGACCAGCGTGTTGGTCTCCAGATCCTTGCGGGCGACGAACCAGGGCGCGTGCTCGCCGCCGCCGCGCGGGGCGCCCTTCTCCTTGATGCCGCCGATGCCCAGTCCCTGACGCTGGCCCAGCGTGTAGAACGACAGGCCGACGTGCTCACCCACCTTGCGGCCGCGGTCGTCCTTGATCGGACCGGGCTTCTGGGAGAGATAGCGGTTGAGGAACTCGCGGAACGGGCGCTCGCCGATGAAGCAGATGCCGGTCGAATCCTTCTTCTTCGCGTTCGGCAGGCCGATCTCCTCGGCGATGCGGCGCACCTCGGTCTTGGGCAGGTCGCCGACCGGGAACATCGTCTTGCGCAGCTGCGCCTGGTTGAGCCGGTGCAGGAAATAGCTCTGGTCCTTCAACGGATCGAGCCCCTTGAGCAGTTGCACGCGGCCGTCGACCTCGCGCACCCGGGCGTAGTGGCCGGTGGCGATCTTCTCCGCGCCCAGGCGCATCGCGTGGTCGAGGAAGGCCTTGAACTTGATCTCGGCGTTGCACAGCACGTCCGGGTTGGGCGTGCGGCCGGCCTGGTACTCGCGCAGGAACTCGGCGAAGACGCGGTCCTTGTATTCGGCGGCGAAGTTGACGTGCTCGATCTCGATACCGATGACGTCCGCGACGGCGGCCGCGTCGACGAAGTCGATGTTGGAGGAGCAGTACTCGCTGTCGTCGTCGTCTTCCCAGTTCTTCATGAAGATGCCGACGACCTCGTGGCCCGCCTGCTTCAGCAGCCAGGCCGTCACGGCGGAATCAACGCCGCCGGACAGCCCGACGACGACGCGTTGCTTCTTGGGATTCATGGGGCGGCATTGTCCCAAAGGTGGACATCACCCGTCCCCCGCGGGGTTGACCCGGGGCCGAGGCGCGGTGGTCTCCGATCCGTGACGCAGTCCTCGCCACGAGGGGCGACCCCCGATTCGCGTGTCAGGGATGGCTGACAAGCGATTGCGCCAACGCTGACAGGGGCTCGCGGCAACGCCGGCTCCACCGCCACGCGGGGCGGGAAGAAACTGGATGAAACAGGGAGCACAAGGTCATGAACATCGTCATCGTCGATGGATCCATCACGGCACGGGCGCAATGGCAGGCGCTGCTGGCACGGGAGCGCCAGATCCACGTGGTGGGAGAGGCCGGGTGCGAGCGCTCCGCCATCGAGGTGATCGCCCGGGCGCAGCCGGACGTGGTGCTGATGGACCTGGCCTTGCAGCCGGGCAGCGGGCTGCGGGTGCTGCGGGCGATCCGGCAACTGGGCGTCGGCGCGCGGGTGATCGTGATGACCCACAGTTACTACGAGGAGATGCGGCGGGCCTGCGCGGAGCACGGCATCTCGGGCTTCTTCGACAAGGGCCGCCAGACCGACGAGGCGCTGGCGATGCTGCGAGGCTGGCGCGCGCCGCTGCCGGTCGACGAGGACGAACGCCAGGCCGCCGTGGACGGGCTGGACCTGCAGTCGCGGGTGCACGTCGCCTTCGACGAACTGGCCGATCTGGCCTGCGACATCAGCGGCGGCGCCATGGCGGCCGTGGGCCTGGTCGACGGCGACCAGTTGCGGCTGATCGGCACCTCGGGCCTTCACCTGCGGCTGATGCCGCGGGCCCGGGGCCTGTGCACGCACGTGATGCACCACGGCAGCCTGCAGGAAGTGCCGGACACCTGGCATGACCAGCGATTCCTCGATCACCCGCTGGTCCAGGGCGCGCCCTACGTGCGCTTCTATGCGTCGGTGCCGCTGTCGCTGTCGACCGGCGAGGTGGTCGGCAGCCTGTGCGTGATGGACCGGCTGCCGCGCCGCCTGCGGGACCGGCAGCGCGAGTCGCTGACGACGCTGGCGCGCTGCGCGGTCAACGAGCTGGAAGCCTGCCGGCGCGAACCCCGCCACAGCCAGCAGGCCATCAGCGCCGCGATGACGCTCTGAAGCCGGCGCCGATCGCTCCGACCGCGCGTGACGACAGGCCCTCCGGGGCCTGTCGGCGTTCCGGGGCCGCTCAGTGCGGCCAGGCCCGGGGCGCGTAGAGCGACGGGTGGCCGCTCACCGCCTCGATCGGCAGGCGGCGACCGGCGGCGTGATCCTCGATGCACTGCAGGATCAGCGGGCTGCGGTGGCGGTCCTGGCTGGCGCGGATCTCGTCCAGCGTCAGCCACAGCGTGCGCTGGATGGGCTCGTCGAACGGGCGGCCCGGGATCTGTTCCCCGACCCGGCCGGTGAAGGCGAGCCGGACATAGGTGACATCGTCGTTGCGGTCGGGCCGCAGGAAGCGCGACATGTAGACGCCGAGGAAGGCGTCCGGCGTGAACGGCCGGGCGGTTTCCTCGAGGACTTCGCGCACGACGGCGTCGATCGCCGATTCCGCCTGCTCCAGGTGGCCGGCGGGGTTGTTCAGCAGCAGTCCGTCGCGGGTGAGTTCCTCGACCAGCAGGTAACGGCCCTCCTGTTCGATCACGGCGGCGACGGTGACGCTGGGCTTGAATCGTTCGGTCATTGGTCCTTCCTGAAAGGGCGGCTCGAGCCGCGGCGCCAATGCCGGGAACGGCCACCTCGATGGGTGCGGGCCGCATTGTGAACGCCGAAAATGAAAAACCCCGGCAAGCCGGGGCCTTGTCATCGGGACAGGGGATCAGCGACGGCCGCGGTCGTGGTCATCGCGGTCGCGATCGGGACCGCGTCCGTGATCCCGGTCGGGGCCCCGGCCATTGTCCCGGTCCGGGCCGCGGTCATGGTCGCGGTCATGGCCACGGCCATGACCGTGGTCGTCGCGCCAGTCGCGGCGGCCGTCCGGGCGCCAGCGGTACTCGGTGTGTTCGCGACGATATTGCGGCGCGTAGACGTCGCGATACCAGGTGTCGCGGACGAAGTACACCGGGCGGCCGCAGGCGTTGTAGCGCGCGCAATGACGCGCCCAGTTCTTCTGGTGGCCCGGGGGCACCAGCAGGTAGACGGCGGGCTGCGGCGCCGGGACGCGCTCGACCAGCACCGGCCGCTCGTACACCACCTGCGGGCGGACGTTGCCGATGTCGATCTGGCCATAGAAGCCCGGCTCGCCGATGCTGACCGACACGCCGACATCGGCCGCCCGGGAAGTCATCGGCACCAGGGCCGCGATTGCCAACGCACTGCTGAAAACCATCTTCTTGATCATGGGTGACTCCTTTCGGGGGTCATTGGACGCCCCAATTTAACGCTGCTTTCACCCCTGCGGACGACAGCGGTTCACCTTTCGAAACAGCATTGCCCCCACGTTGCGGGGTGGCGTCTCCCTGGTGAAAACCCCTGTCGCGGGCGAGGCTCGCCCAGGGCGGTCGCCCGTTAAGCTCGCCTCGACCCGGATTCGGACGGAGGGACTCCAGATGCTGATCGGTGTGCCGCAGGAAACCGCGGCGGGAGAGACGCGCGTCGCCGCGACGCCGGAAACCGTCAAGAAGCTCGTCGCGCAGGGCCATGTGCTGCGCGTGGAGCAAGGCGCGGGCCTGAACGCCAGCGCCACCGACGAGGCCTATGCCGCCGCCGGGGCGGAGATCGTCGCCCGGGAGGCCGCCTTCGGCGCCGACCTGGTGCTCAAGGTGCGGTCTCCGGACCCCGGCGAACTGCCGCTGTTCAAGCCCGGCGCGGTGCTGGTCGGCATGCTGAACCCGTTCGACCGGGACGGCCTGGAGCGTCTGGCCGGGGCCCGCCTCACCGCCTTCGCGCTGGAGGCCGCCCCGCGGACGTCCCGCGCGCAGAGCATGGACGTGCTGTCCAGCCAGGCCAACATCGCCGGCTACAAGGCCGTGATGCTGGGCGCCTTCCACTACCAGCGCCTGTTCCCGATGCTGATGACCGCCGCCGGCACGATCAAGGCCGCGCGGGTGGTGGTGCTCGGCGTGGGCGTCGCCGGTCTGCAGGCGATCGCGACGGCCAAGCGGCTGGGCGCGGTGATCGAGGCCTCGGACGTCCGGCCCGCCGTCAAGGAGCAGGTCGAATCGCTGGGCGCCAAGTTCATCGAGGTGCCCTACGAGACCGACGAGGAACGCGAGGCGGCCGTCGGCGTCGGCGGCTACGCCCGCCCGATGCCGCCGGGCTGGCTGCAGCGCCAGCAGGTGGAGGTCGCCAAGCGCGTCGCGCAGGCCGACGTCGTCATCACGACCGCGCTGATTCCCGGCCGCCCGGCGCCGGTGCTGGTCACCGAGGAGATGGTCCGCGCGATGAAGCCCGGCTCCGTGATCGTCGACATCGCCGCGCCCGCCGGCGGCAACTGTCCGCTGACCGAGCCCGGCCAGACCGTCCGCAAGCACGGCGTCACGCTGGTCGGCGAGACCAACCTGCCCGCGCTGGTCGCGGCGGACTCGTCCTCGCTGTACGCGCGCAACCTGCTGGACTTCCTGAAGCTGGTGCTGACGAAGGAGGGCGGCTTCGCGCTGCCCGCCGACGACGACATCGTGACCGCCTGCCTCGTCGCGCATGAAGGCCAGGTGCTGCGCAAGGCCTGACCCCGGATCCGCGCCCCGTTCCCGCCGTTCCCGCCGTTCCCGTTTCCCCGGAAGGAGCTCTCCGCATGGACGCCGTCTCCCCCACCCTGATCAACCTGACGATCTTCGTGCTGGCCATCTACGTCGGCTACCACGTCGTCTGGACCGTCACGCCCGCGCTGCACACGCCGCTGATGGCCGTGACCAACGCGATCTCCGCGATCGTCATCGTCGGCGCGATGCTTGCCGCCGCGCTCACCGAGACCACGCTCGGCAAGGGCCTGGGCACCTTCGCCGTCGCGCTGGCGGCGGTCAACGTCTTTGGCGGCTTCCTCGTCACGCGACGGATGCTGGAGATGTTCAAGAAGAAGGAGCGCAAGTGACCCACCGCCGCATCGACGTGGACCGGGCCGAGCGCCGGGCCGCTCCCAAGCCGGCCCGAATCCCCTCGTGGGATCGGGCGACGTACCCATCGACCGGGGGGGCCACATGACGATGAATCTCGTCACCCTGCTGTATCTGATCGCCAGCGTCTGCTTCATCCAGGCGCTGAAGGGCCTGTCGCATCCGACGACCTCGATCCGCGGCAACCTCTTCGGCATGGTCGGCATGACCATCGCCGTGCTGACGACCGGCGCGCTGATCCTCAAGCTCGCCGGCGGACAGACGCTCGGCCTGGGCTACGTGCTGGGCGGCCTGGTGATTGGCGGCGGCATCGGCACGGTCATGGCGCAGCGCGTCGAGATGACCAAGATGCCGGAGCTGGTCGCCTTCATGCACAGCATGATCGGCCTGGCCGCCGTGTGCATCGCCGGCGCCGCGGTCGTGGAGCCGCATGCCTTCGCCATCGCGCCGCGCGGCGAGCCCATCCCCGGCGGCAACCGCATCGAGCTCGCGCTCGGCTGCTTCATCGGCGCGGTGACCTTCTCCGGTTCGGTGATCGCCTTCGGCAAGCTCAGCGGCAAGTACAAGTTCCGGCTGTTCCAGGGCGCGCCCGTCACCTTCCCCGGCCAGCACTGGCTGAACGCGCTCCTCGGCCTGGCCGCCGCGTTCTTCATCTTCGGCTTCTGGCATTCGCAGAGCTCGATGGATTTCATCCTCGTGGCGCTGCTGGGCTTCGCGCTCGGCGTGCTGCTGATCATCCCGATCGGCGGCGCCGACATGCCGGTGGTCGTGTCCATGCTCAACAGCTACTCCGGCTGGGCGGCGGCGGGCATCGGCTTCTCGCTCAACAACAGCATGCTGATCATCGCGGGATCGCTGGTGGGCAGCTCGGGCGCGATCCTGAGCTACATCATGTGCAAGGCGATGAACCGCTCGTTCTTCAACGTGATCCTGGGCGGCTTCGGCGCCGAGGCCGGCGCGGCGGCCGCCACGACGCAGCAGCGCAACGTCAAGAGCGGCAGCGCCGACGATGCCGCCTTCATCCTCGGCAATGCCGAGAGCGTCATCATCGTCCCCGGCTACGGCCTGGCGGTGGCGCGCGCGCAGCACGCGGTGAAGGAGCTCGCGCAGAAGCTGATCGACAAGGGCGTGACGGTCCGCTACGCGATCCATCCGGTCGCCGGCCGCATGCCCGGCCACATGAACGTGCTGCTCGCCGAAGCCGAGGTCCCCTACGACCAAGTGCACGAGATGGAGGACATCAACGCCGAGTTCGGCCAGACCGACGTCGCGATCATCCTCGGCGCGAACGACGTGGTGAACCCCGCCGCGCTGCAGAAGGGCAGCCCGATCTTCGGCATGCCCATCCTCGAGGCCTACAAGGCGCGAACCATCATCGTCAACAAGCGCTCGATGGCCGCGGGCTACGCCGGCCTGGACAACGAGCTGTTCTACATGGACAAGACCATGATGGTCTTCGGTGACGCGAAGAAGGTTGTCGAGGACATGCTCAAGGCCATCGAGTAGCACATCTGCGGGGCGGAGCTCGCGCGGCTCCGGTCATCTTCCAGCCTTATTGGTAGCTGGCCTACTGACTTGGGTGGGAGCTGTCGCCATTTGCTGCAAATCGAGGCTGGTGCGGGCGGGCGCTGACCTGAAGAGACTGCAGGGTCCTTTCTTCTGCTGTGTCCATGATGTCCGCCAACCTAGATCTGTTGCCCGGCGCGCCTGCGCCATTGACCTCGAAGGGCAATCCTGCGCCACGCGCGCACGACCGCCGTGTCCGACCTGACGAGGACGAACGTCTGGACGAGGCAGCCACCGAGTCCGGCAGCGCCCCGCCGGACTCGCCCGCCGCCAGCACGCTGGAAACCGCGGCCACTCCGGACGCCCCTGCGGTGCCGGGCGTCCCTGCGTTGCCGGACGCCGCCGCGATGCCGGATGGCGACGCCGGTGCTACCGAAGCACTCCCCGCCGCCGCTGCCTCGGCCAGCGGCGAACGCCATGACGACCGCTCCTCGGCGCTGCTGGCCGCGGGCCTCGGCCTGCTGGGCATCGGCGGCGCGGCGGGCCTCGCGGGCTCGTCGTCCGCAGGGGACTCGAAGCCGATCGGCGCCATCGATCCTCCGAAGTCCGATCCTCCGAAATCCGATCAACCGAAGTCGGATCCGCCCGTGTCGGAACAGAAGCCGGACCCCGGAACGTCGACGCCGGGCACGGATCAACCTTCAGCGGACCATCCGCCGGCAGATCAGTCCCACGCGGGTCAGTCTCAACAGCCGGACCCTGGCAAGTCGGATCCCGACCCCTCGCCGCCGGCCGATCCCGCTCAACAGCCACCCGCGCCCGTGCCGGTCGCACCGACGCTGTCGCTCGCGGTCGACACCGGTCGCAGCGGGCAGGATCACATCACGTCCTCGGGCGCGGTGAACGTGTCGGGGCTGGCGCCGGGGGCCACGCTCTCGGTCAGCCTGGACGAGGGCAAGACCTGGACCTCGCACAGCGGCGACGAGCAGTTGCCGGAAGCGCTGTTCGGCGCGGACGGGATGAAGCATCTGGAGGTCAGGCAGATCGACGCGAAGGGCAACGCGGGCGAGGTGGCTGAACTGTCCTTCACGCTCGACCGGACGGCGCCGGACGCGTTGCATTGGTCGATGCCGACCGACAAGACCGCGCTGGGCCTCGCTGACACGATCGCCGTCCAGGGCGTCGAAACGGACGCGATCGTCCAGTACCGCCCCGACGCGCAGACGCCGTGGCTCGCCGCCGCGGGCGGCCTGATCCCGGTCTCGATGTTCCAGCACGACGGCGCCGGGCAGGTCGAAGTGCGCCAGATCGATGTGGCCGGCAACGAGAGCGCAAGCACCACGCTGGTCGCCCGTGTCGATGTGACCGCGCCTGCGACTCCGACGCTGTCGCTCGCGGTCGACACCGGTCTCGATCGTCACGATCGCGTCACTGCTGCCGGCCCGGTGAACATCGAAGGACTGGAGCCGAACGCCACCCTCGCCATCAGTCTCGACGGCGGCCAGACCTGGACCCCGCGCAGCGGCGACGCGCAGCTGCCGGAGGCGCTGTTCGGTGCCGACGGATTGAAGCAACTGCTCGTCAAGCAGATCGACGCGAGCGGCAACGAGAGCGACGCCGCCCAGCTGTCCTTCCAACTCGACCGGACGGCGCCGGGCGAGTTGCAATGGACGATGCCGGCCGGCAAGCCCGCACTGGGGATTGACGATGCCATCCAGGTCCACGGCGCCGAAACCAATGCGCTGGTGGAATACCGGCTTGATCCGGCGGCACAGTGGTTCCCCGCCAACAACGGCCGCATGCCGGTCTCGGAGTTCCACCAGGACGGGACGCAGCAACTCCAGGTGCGCCAGTCCGATCTGGCGGGCAACGACGGCCCGGTGACGACGTTCAACGTCCCTGTCGACGTCACCCCACCCACCATGCCCACGCTGAAGCTGCTCAACGACACGGGTGTCAGCAGCACCGACGGGATCACGTCGTCGGGCAAGGTTCATGTCGACGGTCTGGAAGGCGGCGCGACGCTGCTGGTCAGCACGAATGGGGGCGACTGGCAGGCGTTTGCCGAGGGCACGACCGTGGTGGATTCGGATTGGCTCTTCCCCTTCGGCGGCGGCAAACCGAGCTTGCTGGTCAAGCAGGTGGACGCCGCTGGCAACGCCAGTGACGCGGCCAGCTTGAGCTTCACACTGGACAACCAGGCGCTGAATCCCAGCTGGATGTCCTCCGGCAAGGACCACGGCGGGGGAGAAGGGCCGGCGCAGGTCACCCTCGGTGCGCAGGACTTCTTCCAGGTCAATCGCTACAGCGGCTGGGACGCCCGCCAGGACGTCGTGTCCTACCGCGTCGATGGCAGCACCTGGAAAGAGGTGCCCGCCGACGGTCGTCTGCCATTGAGCGCCTTCGGCGCCGACGGCAAGCACCAGCTGGAGATGCGCGAGACGGATCTGGCAGGCAATGTCGCCATCAGGCCGGTCGAGATCACCCTCGACACGTCGCCGCCGAGTGCACCGAAGCTCTCGCTGGAGCACGACGACGGCGCGAGTTCGACGGACTTGATCACTTCCAATCCGATCGTCCTCGTCGGCGGCCTGCAACTGGGTGACACCTTCCGGTCTCGAACGAACGGAGGCGAATGGGGGCCCAGCGAGCCATGGGTCCCGGGTGTCGGAACGGGTGGATGGGTCATCGGTTCCAACACGGTCGAGGTCTACGCGATCGATGCCGCCGGCAACGCGGGTCCGAGCAGCCAACTGACCTACCAGTACCAGTTCGCCGGCGCCGTGATCTGACCTGAGACGCCCCCTAGGTCCGAGGTGTCGCCCAGACCCGTGATGACCTAGCATCTCCCGCGGCCGGTTCCTCGCGGAGCCGGCCGTTCCCTTTCATGTGCGGCGTGGGGGTGATTTGGCGGTATTCACGCGATCGATGGAGGTCCGTCCGGCAGCGGCGATGGTGTCGATCCGGCGGCTGGCGCTGCTGGTGGCGCTGCCGTTGCTGATGCTCGGCGTCGTCCATCTGTTCTCCCAGCAGTACGGCACGGCGACGCCGCCGCAGGTGCTGCGACTGACCGAAGCCCGCCTGCTGCCAGGCGATGCGCTCGATCCCGCGCAGATTCCCGGAGCATTGCCCGATGCGCGGTCGGGCGCGCGACTGCGGACCGGGCCGGCCTCCGCGGACTCGGCCGCGTCGTCCGTCGTGTCCCGGCCGTTGAGTCCGACGGCCACCCCGACGCCGATGCCCTCGACGATGCCGACCACGCCCGCCGTGCCCCTCGCACCGGGCCACGTGGTCGCGCTGCCGGTCCAGATCCACGACACCGACGCGCCGGGCCCGCTCTGGCTCGCGCTCGATTTCCACCTGGACCGGTCCGCCGAGGCGCCGTACTGGCTCGTGATCCAGCACCGGCCCGCGGCGACGGTCTATCTGGACGGGCAGTTGATCGCGACTTCGAGCCCGGGCAGCGGTTATGCGTCCGAGGACGAGGACGATCTCGCGCAACGCGGCCTGCTGCTCGCAGGTCGCCGGCTGCAGGTCAGCATCCCGCCCGCGATGCTGCCGGCCGGCGAGCATCGGCTCAGCCTGCGGCTCGCACGTCCGGGCTTCGAAGGCGCGGGGCTGTCAGCGCCGCTGCTGGGCCCGTCCGCGCAGATCCGCGCCTTGCAGGAGGGGCGCCGCTTCTGGCAGGTGATCCGCGTCACCACGGCGTTGGCCGGCATCGTCATCGGTGCGTTCATGCTGATGGTGTGGCTCGCGCTCCGCCAGGAATGGCTGTATGGCGTCACCGGCCTGTTCTGCCTGTGCACCGCGCTGCTGCTGTCGCCCTACCTGCTCAACGGCGCGCTGTTCCCCGCGCCGTGGTGGCGCGTGACGCTGGACCTGGCCGACGTGCTCTCGAAGGCGGGCCTGCTCTTCCTGGTCGCGCGGCTCTCGGGCATCGGGGCGCGCTGGCCCGAGAAGATGGCCATGGCCTACCTGGTGCTCGGCACCGTGATCGACGGCGCCGCCGCCTTCCTGGGCTGGAGCTGGACCGACTTCCATCACCCCTGGCCATGGTGGGCGCTCGGCAGTCGTGCCGTCGTGCTGGGCGCCGCGGCGGTCCTGGCGGCCCGGGCCGCGCTCGCGACGCCGCGTTACGCCCACCTGGTCGGCGCCTGCGCCGTGGCGCTGTCGGCCTGGGTCTGGCTCTATGTGAGCTGGTTCGCGCTGGTGTTGTCGAAGCAGATGAGCGTCGTCGACATCAACGTCGTCGGTCACGCCGTGCTGATCGCGATCGCTGGTGTGGCGCTACAGCGGCGCTTCGTCGGGTCGCTGCGCGACGAGGCGATGGCGCGCATCCGGCTCGAGCAGGCGCTCGATGCGCGCACCCGCGAACTGCAGGATCGCTGGGAAGACCTGCAGGACAGCGAGCGTCAGCGCACGGCCGCGCAGGAACGCGAGCGCCTGCTGCAGGAGATGCATGACGGTCTGGGCTCGCAGCTCGTGACCGCGCGGCTGTGCGCCGAGCGCGGCGTGACTTCGCAGTCGCTGGTCGGGCTGCTCGACGAGTGCATCCGCGAGATGCGCCTGACCGTCGACGCGCTCGCCGTCACGGACGGGGATCTCACGCTGCTGCTCGCCAACCTGCGGCACCGGATGGCGCCGCGGCTGCAGGACGCGGGACTCGAGCTCGACTGGCAACTGACCGACATCCCGCTGCTGCCGACCTTGCGCGGCACCGGCGGCCGCGAGTTGATCCGCATCGTGCAGGAGGCGCTCAGCAACGTCATCCACCATGCCGGCGCGACGCGGGTCCGCTTCTCGACGCGCGTGGACGAGGCGCGGGGACAGGTCTTGCTGTCCATCGTCGACAACGGACGCGGCATGGCGGCCGACCTGCGCCAGGGCAACGGCCTGCGCGGCATGCGCCGCCGCGCCGAGCGGATCTCCGCCGACATCGACTGGCGCGCGCCGGAAGAGGCGCCGGTCGAGGGCGGCACCGAACTGCTGCTGTGGCTGCCGCTGCACGTCGACCCGTGAGCGCAACGCGCGTGCGCGGGCACGCCGCGGGCCCGCAATCGCGTGGCATTCAAGCCGTTCCCGATGCGTTCTGGAGTCATCTCTCCACTTTGTGCGGTCTATCGAATCCCCTGATGGGGCCCCGATGGCGATCGGCGAGAATCCGCGCCGTACCTTGGAGACAGAACAATGGAGAAGAACTGGCTGAAGCACTATCCGGCGGGAGTGCCTGCCGAGATCGATGCGGACGTCTATCCCTCGCTCGTCGAGCTGATGGAAGCGGCGTTCAAGCAGTTCCCGGAGCGCGCCGCCTACAAGATGCTGGGGCGCTCGATCAGCTTCGAGCAGATCGACGAGGCCTCGCGCGCGTTCGCCGCGTACCTGCAGGGCCTGGGCCTGGAGAAGGGCGATCGCGTCGCGATCATGATGCCCAACGTGCCGCAGTACCCGGTCGCCGTCGCGGCGGTGCTGCGCGCCGGTTTCGTCGTGGTCAACGTCAACCCGCTGTACACGCCGCGCGAGCTGGAACACCAGCTCAAGGACGCCGGCGCGAAGGCGATCGTCATCATCGAGAACTTCGCCGCCACGCTGCAGCAGGTGCTCGCGAACGTGCCGACGAAGCACATCGTCCTGGCCGCGATGGGCGACATGCTGGGCTTCGCCAAGGGCATGGTCGTCAACTACGTCGTGCGCAAGGTCAAGAAGCTGGTGCCGGCGTTCGAGCTGCCTTCGGCCGTGCGCTTCAACGACGCGGTCTCGAAGGGCCGCGGTCAGACCTACAAGCGTCCGACGGTCGGCCCCAACGACATCGCGGTGCTGCAGTACACCGGCGGCACGACCGGTGTCTCCAAGGGCGCGGTGCTGCTGCATCGCAACCTGGTCGCCAACACGCTGCAGTGCGAGGCCTGGTACCAGCCCGCGCTGAAGAAGAAGCCCGCCGATGAACAGCTGATGAGCGTCTGCGCGCTGCCGCTGTATCACATCTTCGGATTCACCACCAACCTGATGCTGTCGATGCGCGTCGGCGGCTGCAACGTGCTGATCCCCAATCCGCGGGACCTGCCCGCGGTGTTCAAGGAACTCAGCCACCACAAGATCCACAGCCTGCCCGCGGTCAACACGCTCTTCATGGCGATGGCCAACCACGCGCAGTTCAACACGGTGGACTGGAGCGGGCTGGTGATCTCCGTCGGCGGCGGCATGGCCGTGCAGCAGGCGACGGCGCGGCTGTGGCTGGAGAAGACCGGCTGCCCGATCGTCGAAGGCTACGGCCTGTCGGAAACGTCCCCGGTCGCGTGCTGCAACCCGACGGACAGCACGGCCTATACCGGCTCGATCGGTCTGCCGCTGTCCGGCACCGAGGTGACGCTGCTCGACGACGACGGCAACGAAGTGCCGACCGGCAGCAGCGGCGAGATCGCGATCCGCGGTCCGCAGGTAATGGCGGGCTACTGGCAGCGGCCCGACGAGACCGCCAAGGTCATGACGGCCGACGGCTACTTCCGCACCGGCGACATCGGCACGGTGGACGAGCGCGGCTTCTTCCGCATCGTCGACCGCAAGAAGGACATGATCCTGGTGAGCGGCTTCAACGTCTATCCGAACGAGATCGAGGACGTGCTGACGCAGATGCCGGGCGTGGCCGAGTGCGCCGCCGTGGGCGTGCCCGACGAGAAGGCCGGCGAGGCGGTGAAGGTCGTGATCGTGCGCCGCAATCCGGCGCTGACCGAGGCCGACGTCAAGGCCTTCTGCGAAGCGAACCTGACCGGCTACAAGCGCCCCCGGGTCATCGAGTTCCGGACCGAACTGCCAAAAACTCCGGTCGGCAAGGTGTTGCGCCGTGAATTGCGCGACAAGAAGTAGCAGTCGGTAGCAGTTTTAGGGATTGCACTTGGGCGAAACCCGCCCTTGACACCCTAAAGTTCGCCCTCCTGAGGAGGAGGCAAGGCCGTGCTCGAAGAACGTTACGAAAAGACCGAGGCCGGGCGTGCGGAAATCAAGTCGCGCGCGCTGGTGCAAGCGCGCGTGGCGCGCAACCTGCTGCTGGTGATCGACGCCAGCAAGACCGGAGGCGACTGGGTGGGGGTGGTGCAAGGCGCCACGTCCGCCGATCTCGAACTGCTGGTGCAGCATCAGCTCGTGAAGGTGACCGCCGGTGCGCCGCTGTCGCGGCCCATGGGCCCGGCATCGATCGCGACCCCGCTGGGATCGGGCGGGCCGTCGTCGCGCATGAGTGGCGCCTCGGCGTCGCGACCCGTGCCGTCGCGGCTGGCGGGCGCGCCCACCTCGTCGCTGCCCTACCAGGAGCTGTACACGGCGCTGAGCACTTTCGCCAAGCAGCAGGGGCTGCTGAAGGGCTACAAGATCGCGCTGGAGGTCGAGCAGTGCGCCGACATGAGCCAGCTGCAGACCCTGGCGCTGGACATCATCGACCGCGTGCGCGCCGCCAAGGGCGACGCCGCGGCGCACGAACTGCGTGCGACACTGGGGTTCAACTGAACCGGACCGCCTGACATCCTGGAGGCGGTCCTTCCATTGTTGGGAGCCCCTCCATGTCCACGTCCTACCGCGTCGCGGTACTGGTCGGCAGCCTGCGCAAGGCGTCGTTCAACCGCAAGCTGGCCCTCGCGCTGGCAAACCTGGCCCCCGCTGAGCTGAAGCTCGAGATCGTCGAGATCGGCGCGCTGCCTTTCTACAACGAAGACGAGGCGGCCGAGCCGCCGGCGGCGTGGGTCGACTTCCGCAAGGCGGTGAAGTCCGCGGACGCGCTGCTGTTCGTGAGCCCCGAATACAACCGCTCGATCCCCGGCGTGCTGAAGAACGCGCTGGACGTGGGATCGCGGCCCTACGGTCAGAGTGCCTTCGACGGCAAGCCGGCCGCGGTGATCACGCTGTCGCCGGGCGCGCTGGGCGGCTTCGGTGCGAACCACCATTTGCGCCAGGTGCTGGCCTGCCTGAACACGCCGCTGTTGCCGTCGCCGGAGGTCTACCTCGGCGGCGCGGCCGACATGTTCAAGGATGACGGCAGCATCGCGAAGCCGGAGACGGAAGCCTTCCTGCGCAAGGTCCTGACGGCTTTCGCCGCCTGGGTGGGCAAGAACAAGGGGTGAGCGTTGGCGGCGAGGTTGTTTGTCGAGCAGCCGCTGGGTGCGGTGGGGCTCGACGCTGAACTGGCGCTGCCCCCCGGGGCGGCGCGTCATGTGCAGGTGCTGCGGCTGCAGCCGGGGGACGAGGTCACGCTGTTCGATGGCAGCGGCGACGAGTGGACCGCGGCGGTCACGGCGATGGGGCGCAGCGAAGTCCGCGTCGCGCTGAAGGCGCGTCAGGCGGTCGATCGTGAGCTCAAGCGCGCGGTCACGCTGGCTGTCGTGATGCCGGCCAACGACCGGATGGACGGCATCGTCGAGAAGGCCTGCGAGCTCGGCGCGGTAGCGATCCAGCCGCTGATGAGCGAGCGTTCCGTGCTTCGCCTCAACGGCGATCGCGCGGACAAGAAGCGCGCGCACTGGCAGGGCGTCGCGATTGCGGCCGCCGAGCAGTGTGGTCGCTCGAAGCCCTTGCAGGTCGCGCCGGTGAAGACGCTGGTAGCGTGGCTCGCCGAGCTTCCCGCCGATGCCGACGAGCAACGCTGGCTGCTGAGCCCTGTGGCCGCGCAGCCGCTGTCGGCGCTGACGTCGTCATCGAGCGATGCGCAGCGCATCACGGTCCTCAGCGGCCCCGAAGGTGGTCTCAGCGAAGCTGAGGAGCAGTCCGCCCGATCACGCGGGTTCAGCGCTGCGAAGCTCGGTCCCAGGATCCTGCGGGCCGACACTGCGCCGCTCGCCGTACTCGGCTGGATAGCCCTGCAAGAAGCTTGAGCTTTTCTTCTTCGAGCACCTGGCCGGAGGCGAGCAGAGGTTCAAAGACTTCATCGACCGTGTAGCCTTCATCTGCATCCGTGCTGGTCTTGCGCACGGTTGGAAACTCTAGACGGAGCACGCGCAGACGGGCGAGGGTCCATGCTCGCCAAGCCTTCTTCTCTCGGACCTTGTGGCGATGCGAAGGGTACGGGCGTCTGGTGACCAGAGCCAGCTTCAGTTCTGTCAACGCTGAATCGAGAGTGGTCGTCAGATCGGAATTCATTCGAAGTGAGCCAGCAGGGGAGCGAAGTCGCGAGAGGAGTGCAATATCCGAGCGACGTGAACAATGCCGTGGACGACGTCGGCGATATAGAAGATCTGATACGAGCGATGCACGCGCCGCCGCAGCCCACTGGCTGCGTATCGCGGGATCACGCGGAATGACTCCGCCATCGAGGCAAGACCGAAGATCTTCCGCTGCAGCTCGTGGGTGAAGCTGCGCGCACGCCTTCGGTCATGCCGCCCGATGTACTCAGCGATGCTGTCTAGATCTGCCAACGCCTCCGTCAAGAGGCGTACTCGCATGTTTGCTAGCGCAGATGTGGGTACTTCTGGAACAGGCGCTCGAACGCGTCTTGGGCTGAGATTCCTCCGCCAGACTTGATCTCGGCAAGTCCACGTTCGATGGATGCGTCGAATGCGCGCAGCTGCGCTTCCCGCCAGCCCTTCAGGTCCTCACTCTCGCGCAGCACCTGCGTGCGCGACGAATACTTTCCGCTCTCGATCAGATTCAGCACGATGGCCTCCAGTTCGGGTCCCAGATCTGCGTGAATCATCTCGGTCATTCCCTCGAAAAGAAATCGCATCGTCGGGGGAGGCGCATCCCCACCAAGGGGGCCTACCTTGGGCGGAGTTACTCGTCGGAGTCAGTGTTGGCGGCGTTCTGCTTGCGGGCCGATCCTGCGACAAGATCGAACTTGAAGAGCCGGCATTCGATCGGTCCGTTCCACATCGGGATGCGGCGCGACTCCTTGAGTCGCATCTTGCTGGGCAACTTCATTTCCGGGCACAGCAGCCACGCGGTCCATCCCGCCGGATGCTGCGTGTACGCGCGCTTCCAATGCGCGGAGAGACGCGGGAAGAAGTCGTCGCCCGCATCACGCTCCTCCGACAGCGCGCCGCCGTCCATGCGCTGCGTGCCGGCCTTGCCGCGCACCTCGATCCGTTCGCCGTAGGGCGGGTTCAGCATCAGCGTGCCGGGCATGTCGTCCGGCAGCGCCGGCGCCGGACGTTCGAGCGCGTCTCCGCCGTTGAACTGGATGTACTGCGCGACGCCGGCGCGCTCCGCGTTGCGACGCGCGAAGTCGACCATCCGGAACGACACGTCGCTCGCGAAGATCGGCACTGCGGACGGACGCTCTGCCGCACGTGCCTGTTCCTTGATCGCGCGCCAGGTCGGCAGCAGCGTCTGGAACGGCTTCAGCTTCTCGAACGCGAAACGACGCTGGATGCCCGGCGCGATGTTGCAGGCGATGGTCGCGGCCTCGACCGGGATCGTGCCCGAGCCGCAGCACGGGTCGTGCAGCGCGCCGCCGGCCTCCCGCGTGCCCTTCCAGCCCGCCGCGGCCAGCATCGCGGCCGCCAGCGTCTCCTTCAGCGGCGCGTCGCCCTTGTCCTCACGCCAGCCGCGCTTGAACAGCGATTCGCCCGAGCTGTCGACATAGACCGTCGCCAGGTCCTCGGTCAGATGCAGCTGCAGCGGCAGGTCCGGCCAGCGCGTGTCGACGCTGGGCCGCTCGCCGGTCGCGTCGCGCAGGATGTCGCAGACGGCATCCTTCACCCGCAGCGTCGCGAAGTTCAAGCTGTGCAGCGGCGAGCGCTGCGCCGTCGTGTCCACACGCAACGTCTGCTGCGGCGTGATCCAGCGCGTCCAGTCGACGGTGCGCGCGATCGCGTAGATGTCGTCCTCGTGGCGGTACTCCTCGCGCGCGACCTCGATCAGCACGCGCTGCGTGAGCCGGCTGTGCAGGTTGAGCCGCATCACCGCCGCGAGCGTGCCGTACAGGCCGACGCCGCCGCGGAAGGCCTTCGGGCCCTGCAGACACTCGTCCGGACCGAGGATGTCGCGCACCTCCGCCTCCAGCCAGTCTTCGACGCCGGCGGCGCAGGGCAGGAACAGGTGATAGGCGGAATCGGACATCGTGCGTGCAGCGTGAATCGGGCGCCGCGGCGCCCGGGAGGATCAAGCAACCGATTGTCCCACCGACGTCGACCGTGGCTTGACTCCCTCTCCCGCTCGGGGGAGAGGGCAGGGGTGAGGGCCAGCGGCGGTGGCAGTGCGACGTCAGCGCGACTTGCGCAGATTGGCCGGCGCGAGCTTGAGCGCCTCGCGGTACTTCGCGACGGTGCGTCGCGCCACGGTGATGCCCTGCTCGCCGAGCATCGTCGACAGCTGGCTGTCGGACAGCGGGCTGGTGGTGTCCTCGGCCGCGATGAACTGCTTGATCAGCGCGCGCACCGCCGTGCTGGACGCATTGCCGCCGGCCTCGGTCGACAGGCTCGACCCGAAGAAGTACTTCAGCTCGAAGGTGCCCCACGGCGTCGCCATGTACTTGGCGGTCGTGACGCGAGAGATCGTCGATTCATGCAAGCCCAGCTCGTCCGCGATCTCGCGCAGCACCAGCGGCTTCATCGCCAGCTCGCCGTGCGTGAAGAAACCGCGCTGGCGCTCGACGATCGCCTCGCTGACACGCTGGATCGTGTCGAAGCGCTGCTGGATGTTCTTGATGAACCAGCGCGCCTCCTGCAGCTGCCCGCCCAGCGGCGAGTTGCTCACGCCGCCGCGCGTCGCGCGCAGCGCCTGCGCGTAGAGATCGTTGATGCGCAGCTTGGGCAGCACGTCCGGGTTGATGGAGACGCGGAAATTGCGCCCCGCCTTCTGCACGATCACGTCGGGGATGACGGGCCGGTTCTCGCTGCGCGCGTAGCGACGGCCCGGCTTGGGCTCCAGGCCGGCGATCAGCGATTGCCCGTCGCGCAGCAGCTCCTCGTCGGCGCCGGTCAGCGACATCAGCCGGCGCCAGTCGCGCTTGGCGAGCAGGTCCAGGTGCCGGCGGCAGATCACGATCGCCAGCGCCTGCTCGGGCGAGCGCGGCAGCGTGCGCAGCTGCAGCTCCAGGCACTCGCCGAGGTCGCGCGCGCCGACACCGGCGGGCTCCATCGACTGCAGCCACTTGAGCGCGACCTTGAAGCGGTCCAGCAGCTCCTCGCGCTGCTCCAGATCGGCGTCCTCGCCGAGGATCGCGGCGACCAGCTCCTCGAGCGGGTCCTCGAGATAACCGTCCTCGTTGAGCGATTCGATCAGCGCCAGCAGCGCCGCGCGATCCACCGCGCTCAGGTTCATGCCGGGGATCTGTCCGCGCAGCACGTCCTGCAGCGATTCGTCGGGCGCTTCGGTCTCGGGCCGCTCGTCGTCGTCCCCGGACGAGGAGGACGCGCTGCCCGGCGTTTCGCGGATGCCGTCGAAGTCGTCACGCTCGGTGCCGTTCTCCCAGTCGTCGCGTTCGGTGGTGCCGAACTCCTCGGCACGCATCTCGTCGCCGGCGGGCGTGTCCCCGGCGGGCGCGTCCGATTCCGTCTGCGCGACGCGCTCCTCGCGTTCCTCGCGCTCGGTCAGACGCTCCTGCGTGGCGGTCGGCAGCGGGGCGTCGAATTCCTCGTCGGTCTCCAGCAGCGGGTTGCTCGCGAGCATCTGCTCCACCTCCTGATGGAGCTCCAGCGTCGACAACTGCAACAGACGGATGGACTGCTGCAGCTGAGGCGTCAGCGCAAGATGCTGGGACAGGCGAACCTGTAGCGTCGGCCTCATGTCGACTCCCGGCCCTTACATCTTGAAGTGTTCGCCGAGGTAGACCCTGCGCACGTCCTGATGCTCGACGATGTGCTGGGGCGTGCCTTCGGCGAGCACCGCCCCTTCGCTGATGATGTAGGCGCGGTCGCAGATGCCCAGCGTCTCGCGCACGTTGTGGTCGGTGATCAGCACGCCGATGCCACGCTGCTTCAGGAAGCGGATGATCCGCTGGATCTCCAGCACCGCGATCGGGTCGACGCCGGCGAAGGGCTCGTCCAGCAGGATGAAGCGCGGCTGCGTGGCCAGCGCGCGGGCGATCTCGACGCGGCGGCGCTCGCCGCCGGACAGCGCCGGCGCGGGCGTGTCGCGCAGCTTTTCGATCGACAGTTCGTTGAGCAGCTTGTCCAGCTCCGCGTCGATGCGCGACGAGGGCCAGGCCTTGCCCTTCTCGTCGAGCTGCAGCTCCAGCACGGCGCGGATGTTCTCCTCGACGTTGAGCTTGCGGAAAATCGACGCCTCCTGCGGCAGGTAGCTCAGCCCCATGCGCGCGCGCTGGTGGATGGGCATCGTCTGCACCGGCTGGCCGTCGATCTGGATCTCGCCGGCATCGGCGCGGACCAGGCCCACGATCATGTAGAAACTGGTCGTCTTGCCGGCGCCGTTCGGGCCGAGCAGGCCGATCACCTCGCCGCTGTGCAGGTCGATGTGGACGTCCTTGACCACCTTCCTGACGCCGTAAGACTTCTGCAGCCCCCAGGCCTGGAGGCGGCTCCGGGGAGCGTTCGTGCGGGCTTCCGTCATTGCTGGGGGGACTGGCGAGGCGTCAGGTTGATGCTGGGGCGCAACGGCAGCGGGGCGCTGCTGGCGGGCGGCGGTTCGCTCGCGGCGTTGCGCGGCATCAGCACGACACGGCCGCGGCCGCTCGGATGCGGCGAACCGGCGCCGGTCTCGACGATCAGGCGTTCGGTGCGGTTGTCGTAATTCAGCGTGGCGCCGGAGAGCGCCTGCTTCAGCTGGTCGCCCTGCATCACCCGCGCTTCGGCGTTGCCGACCAGGCGGATGGTCTCGGTGCGGGTGTCGTATTCGATCTGGTCGGCGCGGCCTTCGATGCGCTCGCCGGGGGTGTCACGGTCCTGGCGAAAATGCACCTGCTTGGCGGAGGTGCCGTTGGCGTAGGCCTGGTAGTAGCCGTCGCTGGTCTCCTGGACATCCATCCGGTCGGCGCGCAGCTCCATCGAGCCCTTGGTCATGATCACGTTGCCGTTGAACTCGGACCGCTGCTTGACCTTGTCGATCGCGCCTTCACGATCGAAGACCAGGTTCAGGGGCTTGGCGCGGTCGTCCTTCGCGGCCTGCGACAAAGGCGCGGCCAAGGCCAGCGCGAGCGCGGTCGACAACAGCAAAGGGCGGCGAAGCGACATGGGGGGATCCTGACGGCACAAAACTTGCTGGCCATTCTAGCCATCGCTGGAGGAGCGAGCAGGGGTCGTCCCGCGTGAGCGAGGGGCTAGTCTTCGCGCTTGTGGAAAGTTCGGTTTTGGTGCATTCGGGGGCGGGCGGGGGCAAGGGGTTGAGGGACCGAGCGGGAGCCGACCGAACAGGGGCCCCTTTTCTCCATGCCTGGGGCCAGAGGCCCCAGGCCTTCGCTAGGCACAAACAGTCCTCAGGACTGTTTGTGTCCGAGCGAAGTCCCTCCGCCGGCGGAGCCGGCAATTCCCTCCTTGACCTCCGAAAAGGGGCCCCTGTCCGGTCGGCTCAGGCGACGCTCGCTGTGGGCTCCGTGCCTTGATAGCCGCGTGGGACGGCACCCAACAGACGCTTGGTGTACTCCTGCTTGGGTGCTGCCAGCAGCGCGCGCGCATCGGCCTGCTCGACGACGTCGCCGTGCTGCATGACCAGAACCTCGTCGGAGATGAACTTCACCACCGCCAGGTCATGGCTGATGAAGATGTAGCTCAGGCCGAATTCGTCCTGCAGATCCTTCAGCAGGTTCAGCACCTGGGCCTGGACCGAGACGTCCAGCGCCGAGACGGCCTCGTCCAGCACCAGCACTTCCGGCTGCAGCGTCAGGCAGCGCGCGATGGCGATGCGCTGGCGCTGGCCGCCGGAGAACTCGTGCGGATACTTGTGCAGCGCCGACTCGTCCAGCCCGACCTTCTTCAGCAACGCGCTGGCCGTGGCCACGCGCTCGTCGTGGCTCTTGCCGATGCCGTGGATCTCCATCGGCTCCAGCAGCGTCTGCGCGATCGTGAAGCGCGGGTTCAGCGAGGCATACGGGTTCTGGAAGACGACCTGGATCCGGCGACGCATCTTCTGCCAGTCCGGCCCGTTCATCTTCAGCAGGTCCTTGCCCTCGAAGAGCACCTCGCCGCCGGTGGGCTCGTGCAGCCGCAGCAGCGTCAGGCCCATCGTGGTCTTGCCCGAGCCGGACTCGCCCACCACGCCCAGCGTGTGACCCTTGCGCAGCTGGAAGTCGACACCCTTGACCGCCTTGAACTCGGTCTTGCTGAACAGGCCCGACTTGAAGAAGAAGCTCTTCCTCAGACCCTTGACCTCGAGGATCACCGGCGCATTCGGATCCTTCGCCTTGCCCGTGCCCTCGGACACCAGGCGGCCGGCGATGTGGTCGTCGATGACCATCAGCCGCGCCGGGTTCTCCGTCAGCGACGGCCGGCAGGCCAGCAGCGCCTTCGTGTAGGCGTCCTGCGGGTGGTGGAAGATGTCCGCCACCGGCGCCTGCTCTCGGACCTCGCCATGACGCATGACGACGACGTGGTCGGCGATCTCGCCCACCACGCCCAGGTCGTGCGAGATGAACAGCATGCTCATCCGGTGCGATTCCTTCAGGCGCGCGAGCAGCTCCATCACCTGGCGCTGGATGGTCACGTCCAGCGCGGTGGTCGGCTCGTCGGCGATCAGCAGCTTGGGGCTGCAGGCCAGCGCCACTGCGATCATCACGCGCTGCTGCTGGCCGCCGGACATCTCGTGCGGATAGCTCTTCAGGCGCCGCTTGGGGTCGGGGATGCCGACCTCGTTGAGCAGCTCCTCGGCGCGCACCAGCGCCTGGCGCCGGCTCATGCCCAGGTGCTTGATCAGCGGCTCCATGATCTGGTCCGCGACCGGGAACACCGGGTTCAAGGAACTCATCGGATCCTGGAACACGCAGGCGATCTCGCGCCCGCGCACCGACTGCAGTTCGCGCAGCGAGGTCTTCAGCAGGTCGCGGCCCTGGAACAGGATCGCGCCGGTGCGCTCGGCGTTGTCGGGCAGCAGGTTGAGGATGGACATCGCCGTGACGCTCTTGCCCGAGCCCGACTCGCCCACCAGCGCCACCGTGCGGTTCTCCGGGATGTCGAAGCTGACGCCCTTGACGGCCAGCTGGCGCTGCATGGCGCCGTCGACCTTGCCCATGCGGAAGGCGACCTTCAGGTCTTGAATGCTCAACAGCATGGCGTTACTCCAGACCGCGCAGTTTGGGATCGAGCGCGTCGCGCAGCGCATCCGTGAAGAGGGCGAACGCCGTGACGAACACCGCCATGAAGCCGGTCACCGCGGCCAGCTGCCACCAGTAGCCCAGGATCAGCTCGCTCTGCGCCTCGGCCAGCATCGTGCCCCAGGACACCTGGTCCACGCTGACGCCCAGGCCCAGGTAGGACAGGATGACCTCGCTCTTGATGAAGCCCACCACGTGCAGCGAGAGCTGCACCAGCGCGACGTGCGAGACGTTGGGCAGGATGTGCTTGAACATGCGCGAGCTCTTGCTCGCGCCGATGGCCTCGGCGCTGCGGACGTATTCGCGCACCGAGTGCTTCATGAACTCGGCGCGCACCAGTCGGTAGATGCCGGTCCAGCCCGCCAGGCCCAGGATCATCACCACCGGCAGCACGCCGCGGCCGAAGACCACCGCGAAGGCGAAGATCAGCAGGATGTTGGGCATCGCCGTGAAGACGTTGTAGACCCACTCCAGGAAGTCGCCGACCTTGCCGCCGTAGAAGCCCGACAGCGCGCCCAGCACGGTGCCGATGAGCGTGGCCACCAGCGCGGCCAGGACGCCGACCATGATGGAGATCTCGGCGCCCTTGATGGCCTTGGCCAGCACGTCGCGGCCCAGGCGGTCGCCGCCGAAGGGCAGCGTCTCGGCGCGCGGCGCCTCGTCGGTCTTGTACTGCTTGGCCTTCTCGGTCCACTCGGCGTACTTGGGCGCGAGCGGGTCGATGTCGCTCAGGTCGACGTTCGGGCCCTTGGGCTGCGCGATCGCGCCGGCGCTCTCGGCCGGCGCGGGACCGACGAAGGTCGGCGGCGCGTTGGGCACGCCGGTTTCCTTCTGCCAGTCGCGGGCCACCAGGCCCAGGCCGGCGGCCAGCACCAGCAGCAGCGACAACGCGACGACGACCATCGCGAACATGCCGAGCTTGTCGGACTTCAGACGCCGCCACGAGGCGTACCACACGCCGCGCGAGCGCTGGGGCTTCACGCCCACGGGTTGGTTGGACAGCACTGCGCTCATTTGAGGACCACCCGCGGGTCAACCAGCTTGTAGAGAAGGTCGGTGATCAGGTTGACCACCATCGTCAGCGCCGCGATGTAGATCGCGAAGGCCTGGATCACCGGATAGTCGTTGCGGTTGACCGCCAGCAGGATCTCGCGGCCCAGGCCGGGGATCGAGAAGAACACTTCCAGCAGGAAGGAGCCGACGAACACCCCCGGCAGCGCCACCGAGATGTTGGTCATGATCGGGATCATCGCGTTGCGCAGCACGTGCTTGAGCAGGATGGTCTTCTCGGTCATGCCCTTGGCGCGCGCGGTGCGGACGTACTCGTGGCCGATCTCGTCAAGGAAGAAGGTGCGGTACAGCCGCGTGTACGGCGACAGCGCGACGGCCACCGCGACCAGCACCGGCAGCGGCGCGTAGGTCGTCAGATTGGTCCACAGCGAATCGCTCCAGCCCTGCACCGGGAACCAGCCCAGGCGGAAGGCGAAGAAGTACTGCGCGACGATCACGTAGACCAGCAGCGAGATGGACACCGCGACCGTCGTGAGGATCATCACCGCGCGGTCCGTGAGGCTGCCGCGCATGTAGGCGACGGCCAGCGCAAACGGGATCGCCAGGATCACCTCGAGCACCAGGATCGGCAGCATCACCGTCAGCGTGGCCGGCATGCGCGTGGCGAAGAGGTTGGCCACGGACTCGTTGGTCGCCCAGCTCTTGCCCCAGTCGAAGGTGACGATCTGCTGCAGGAAGATCCACAGCTGTTCCCACACCGGCTTGTTCAGCCCGAGCTGATCGCGGATGGCCTCGATCTGGTCCTGGCTGGCGTTCAGGCCGCCCAGCACTTCGGCGGGATCACCGCCAAACCATTTGAAGAGGAAGAACACCAGCAGCACGACACCCAGCAAGGTGGGGATCATTTGCCACAGGCGCCTGATGAGATAGGCCGCCATACGCGCGGAACTCCAAGCAAGCGCCGCCGAGCCCGTCTTCGAACGCGGCGACCGATAAAGACAAACCCCGGACGCTTGTGACGGCCGGGGCCTGAGGGTCGAAAACCACGCGCGAGTCTACGTGAGCGCCTGCAAGCCCCGCACCGGCATTTGCCCTGAATCCATCGAAGAAAACTGATGATGGACCCTCGTGGAAACAGGTGTGTTCATCCGCAATGCGCCCCCGCTCGCCCTTGCGTTCAAGCTCTCGGGGTTGTTGGCATGGCGGGCGCGGACATCGCCCACTAGACTGGCGCGCTTTCGAATTCAAGGACGGCATCCAGATGCGACGCGGCACGGCCGGGACACAATCCCAGGCGCTCTTACTTTCGGCATCCCTCGCGTCATCCCTGGCGATCCTGGCGACCCTGACGGCGATCCCGTCGAGTGCGCAGGCCGCCGGCGATGCGCCCGTGAACACGGCCGCGACGGCCCCCGCGCCCAAGGTGCTGCGCTACGCGATCCGCGTCGCGGAGACCGGCTTCGATCCGGTGCAGGTCACGGACCTGTACTCGCGCAACATCACGGCGGCGATCTTCGACGCGCCGCTGCGCTACAGCTACCTGGGTCGCCCGTATCGCCTCGAGCCCAACATCACCGACGGCATGCCCGAGGTCTCCGACGACTTCAAGCGCTTTGTCTTCAAGATCAAGCCCGGCATCTACTTCAACGACGATCCGGCGTTCAAGGGCCAGAAGCGCGAGCTGGTCGCCGACGACCTGGTGTACACGGTCAAGCGCCACTACGACCCGCGCAACAAGAGCGGTCACCTGTATCGCCTCGAAGGCGCGAAGATCCTCGGCCTGTCCGAGGTGCGCGCCGAGGCGCTGAAGAACAAGACGCCGTTCGACTACGCGCGGCCGGTCGACGGCGTGCGCGCGCTGGACCGCTACACGGTCGAGATCCGCGTCGCCAACAGCGATCCGCGCTTCCTCATGCACTTCGCGGATCCGATGGTGGGCCTGATGGCGCGCGAGGTCGTCGAGTTCTACGGCGACCGCATCATGGAACACCCGGTCGGCACCGGCGCGTGGCGCCTCGCCGAGTGGCGCCGTTCGTCGCGCATGGTGCTGGAGAAGAATCCCAACTTCCGCGATGTGCGTTATCACGAGGAAGTCGGCGCGGACCGTCCGCCCGCGCTGGTCGAGGCGGTCAAGCGCCTGCAGGGCCGCAAGCTGCCGATGGTCGACCGCGTCGAGATCTCGGTGATCGAGGAAAGCCAGCCGCGCTGGCTCGCGTTCCTGCGCAAGGAATTCGACTTCATGGACGAGCTGCCGGAGGACTTCGCGCCGGTGGCGATTCCGCAGAACAAGCTCGCGCCCAACCTGGTCAAGGACGGCATGCGGGCGGTCCGCTACGAGCGCGCCGACATCTCGGCCTCCTACTTCAACATGGAGGATCCGGTCGTCGGCGGCTACACGCCGGAGAAGATCGCGCTGCGCCGCGCAATCGCACTGGGCGTCGACGTCGAACGCCAGGTGCGCCTGCCCCGCAAGGGCCAGGCGATCCCCGCGCAGGGGATCATCTCGCCGGGCGTCACCGGCTACGACAAGGCCTTCAAGACCGAGATGAGCCAGTACGACCCGGCGCGCGCGAAGGCGCTGCTGGACCTCTACGGCTATGTCGACAAGGACGGCGACGGCTGGCGCGACCTGCCCGACGGCAGCCCGCTGGTGCTCGAGTACGCGACGCAGCCGGACGGCCGCAACCGGCAACTGGTCGAGCTCTGGCAGAAGGACATGGACGCGCTGAAGGTCCGCATCAAGTTCAAGATCGCCAAGTGGCCGGAGAACCTGAAGGCCGCCAACGCCGGCAAGCTCCAGATGTGGGGCATGGGCTGGAGCGCCGACATCCCCGACGGCGAGAACTTCCTCGGCCTGGCCTACGGCGGCAGCAAGGGCCAGTCGAACAAGGCCCGCTTCGACCTGCCCGAATTCAACGCGCTGTTCCGCAAGCAGCACTCGATGGCCGACGGCCCCGAACGCGTCGCGGTCATGCAGGACGCGCAGCGGCTGCTGACGGCCTACATGCCCTACAAGGTCGAAGTGCATCGCATCTACACCGACATCACCCAGCCCTGGGTGATCGGCTACGACAAGAACCTCTACCAGCGCGACTTCTATACGTTCGTCGACATCGACCCGGATGCGTTGGCCAAGGCTCACGCGAAGAAGCACTGACGCCACGCCGCCACCCATGACGATGCTCCGCGCCCGACGCTTCCCTTCGATCCTGCGCGGGGCACTCCTCGCGTCAGCGCTGGCGATGGCCGGCGCGAATGCCGGTCATGCGGCGGACGGCGCCAGCGCGCCGGCAGGCGCGGCCGCTTCGGCCTCCGCGCCCAAGGTCCTGCGCTACGCCTTCCGCGTCGCGGAGACGGGCTTCGATCCCGCGAAGATCTCCGACATCTACTCGCGGACGATCACGCCCCACATCTTCGAGGGGCTCTACACCTACGACCAGCTCGCGCGCCCCGCACGCATGAAGCCGCTGACCGCGGCGGCGATGCCGGAGACCTCTGACGACTACAAGGTCTGGACGGTGAAGCTGCGCCCGGGCATCCGTTTCGCGGACGACCCGGCCTTCAAGGGCAAGTCGCGCGAACTGACTGCCGAGGACTATGTGTATTCGATCAAGCGCTTCGCCGACCCGGCGGTGGCGTCGCCGGCCTGGAGCGAAGTCGAGGAACTCCTGCTCGTCGGCCTCAACGAGTACCACGAGCAGGTCCGCAAGTCCGGCAAGCCCTTCGACTACGACAAGCCCATCGAGGGCCTGCGCGCGCTGGACCGCTACACGCTGCAGTTCAAGTCGAAGGAGACGCGGCCGCGCCTGATGGAGGTCTTCGCGCAGGGCGACCTGTACGGCGCCGTCGCGCGAGAGGTGATCGAGGCCTATCCGGGCGATTCGATGGCGCATCCGGTGGGCACGGGGCCGTTCGTGCTCAAGCAGTGGCGGCGCAGTTCGCTGATGGTGCTGGAACGCAACCCCGTCTACCGCGAGCGTTTCTACGACCAGGAAGTGGATCCCGCGCCCGACGACGCGGAGGGCCAGACGTTGAAGGCGCGCTTCAAGGGCCGGCGCCTGCCCATGGTCGATCGCGTCGAGATCGGCGTCATCGAGGAGAACCAGCCGCGCTGGTTGTCCTTCCTGAACGGCGAGTACGACTTCATCGAGCGCACGCCCGAGGACTTCATCACCCAGGCGATGCCCAACGGCAGGATCGCGCCCAACCTCGAGAAGCAGGGCAAGCACGCGTACCGGACCGTCGCGTCGGACGTGCTGTTCACCGTGTTCAACATGGAGGACCCGGTCATCGGCGGCTACACGCCGGAGAAGATCGCGCTGCGCCGTGCGATCGGGCTGGCGATCGACGTCTCGCGCGAACTGCGCCTGGTGCGTCGCGGACAGGCCATGCTGGCGCAGTCGTTGTACATGCCGGGCACGACCGGCTACGACCCGGACTTCCGCAGCGACATGAGCAGCTTCGACCCGGCGCGCGCGAAGGCGCTGCTCGACCTCTACGGCTACGTCGACAAGGACGGCGACGGTTGGCGCGAGAGGCCCGACGGCAGCCCGCTGCTGCTGGAGAGCCTGACCACGCCCGAGCAGTTCCAGCGCCAGATCGACGAGATCGTCCAGAAGAACCTGAACGCGATCGGCCTGCGCATCGCATTCAAGCCGGCGAAGTGGCCGGAGAACCTCAAGTCGCTGCGCGCCGGCAAGTACCAGATCTGGTCGCTGGCGACGTCCGCGTCCAAGCCCGACGGGCAGGACTCGCTGGCGCGCATGTACAGCGGTCAGATCGGGGCGCAGAACTACGCGCGATTCCGGCTGCCGGCGGTCGACAAGCTCTACGACGAAGCCTCTCATCTGCCCGACGGGCCGCAACGCATGAAGATCTTCGAGGAGACCAAGCGCTATGCGGTCGCCTACATGCCGTACAAGTACCGCGGCCACCGCTTCATCACCGACATCGCCCAGCCGCAGATGAACGGCTACCGTCGTCCGCAGTTCTGGCTGAACTGGTGGGAGTACGTGGACATCGATCCCGACGCCGCCGCGAAGTTCAAGCACTAGGCCCGACGTTCAAGTTCCGAGGTTCCGACTCCCATGCGCGCACGCTGCCCCGTTCCGTTCCATCGCGCGGTCGCCGCGCTCGCCGCGCTCGCCGCGTTGACACGGAGCGCCGCGGCGCTCGCCGTCGCGGTCGTCGCGGCGTCCGCCACCGTGGCGACGATGGCCCTCGCCGCGCCGCCTCCGGTGGCGAAAGCCTCCGAGGCGCCGCCGCCGGCGAAGCAGGAGGGGCAGGAGAAGGTGCTGCGCTACGCCTTCCTCGTCGCCGAGACCGGCTTCGATCCCGCGCAGTTGAGCGACCTGTACTCGCGCATCGTCACGGCCCACATCTTCGAGTCGCTCTACAACTACGACTACCTCGCGCGGCCGTTCAAGCTCAAGCCCAACACGGCGGCGGAGATGCCGGAGGTCTCGGAGGACTTCCGCACCTGGACGATCAGGATCCGTCCCGGGATCTACTTCGCCGACGATCCGGCCTTCAAGGGCAAGCGGCGCGAGCTGACGGCCGAGGACTACGTCTACAGCCTCAAGCGCTTCTACGACCCGGCGACGAAGGGGCCGCTGTACTCGAGCTTCAAGCAGGAGGGCATCCTCGGCCTGGAGGAACTGCGCGTGGCGACGCTGAAGACGAAGAAGCCCTTCGACTACGACAAGCCCGTCGAGGGCGTGCGCGCGCTGGACCGCTACACGCTGCAGTTCAAGCTGGCGGAGCCGCGGCCGCGTTTCATCTACAACCTGGCGGGCGGCGACACCTACGGCGCGGTGGCGCGCGAGGTCATCGAGGCCTACGCCGGCAAGACGATGGAGCATCCGGTCGGTACCGGGCCGTTCATGCTGGAGCGCTGGCGGCGCGGTTCGCTGATCCGGCTGGTGAAGAACCCCGGCTACCGCGACGTCTTCTACGACGCGCAACCCAATCCCGGCGACACCGAGGGCGAGCAGATGCTCGCGCGCTTCAAGGGCCGCAAGCTGCCGATGGTGGACGCCGTCGAGGTCAGCATCATCGAAGCCGGTCAGCCGCGTTGGCTGTCCTTCCTGAACCGCGAGTTCGACCTGCTCTACCTGCTGCCCGAGGAATACGCGGACATCGCGATCCCGCACGGCAAACTCGCGCCCAACCTCGACAAGCAGGGGGTGAAGCTGTACCGCGTGCTGGCCAGCGACCGCACGATGTACTACTTCAACATGGAGGATCCGACGGTCGGCGGCTACACGCCGGACAAGGTCGCGCTGCGCCGCGCGATCGGCCTGGCCACCGACGTGCCGACCGAGATCGCCACCACGCGCCGCCACCAGGCGGTGCCCGCGCAATCGGTCATCGCGCCGGCGACCTGGGGCTACCGGGACGACTACAAGAGCGAGAACAGCGACTTCGACCTGGCGCGCGCCAAGGCGCTGCTCGACACCTACGGCTACGTCGACAAGGATGGCGACGGCTGGCGCGACAAGCCGGACGGGAGCCCGCTCGTGCTGGAGGTGGCGTCGACGCCGGACTCGCGCTCCAAGCCCTATGACGAGCTGTGGAAACGCGACATGGACAAGCTCGGTGTCCAGATCAAGATCCGCATGGCGCAGTGGCCGGAGAACCTGAAGTCGGCGCGCGCCGGGCAGCTGATGATCTGGCAGTTGGGCTTCAACAGCTCGACGCCGGATGCGCAGCTCGGTCTCGAGCTGCTGTATGGGCCGGCGTCCGGCGGGCAGAACCTGGGCCGTTTCAAGCTCGATCGATACGACGAGATCTACCGCCGCATGATGGTGCTGCCCGACGGCCCGGAACGCGCCGAGCTGCTGCGCGAGGCGCAGAAGCTGCTCACCGCCTACATGCCGCAGAAGTTCCGCGTGCACCGCATCGTCACGGACCTCGCGCAGCCGTGGCTGGTCGGCTACCGGCGTCCATTCTTCAACCAGATCTTCTGGCCCTACGTCGACATCGAGACGGACAAGCTGCCGAAGCGCTGAGCGTTTCGCGTCGGTCACGCGCGTGACGGCAAGCCGAAGGGATCTCGGCTACCGTCAGGACTCGACAAGGAGTCCCGCATGCCCCCGACGCCGCAGATCGATCACTACCGCCGTTTCCTGCACGAGCAGCGAGGCCTGGTCTTCGACGACTACGCGTCGCTCTGGGGCTGGTCGGTGACGGAGCTGGACGCGTTCTGGCGCAGCATCTGGGACCACTTCGACCTGCGCTCGGAGACGCCGTTCGAGGCGGCGCTCTGCGAGGAGCGCATGCCCGGCGCGGTCTGGTTCCGCGGCGCGACCCTGAACGTCGCGGCGCAGGCGCTGCGGCATGTCGACGCGGCGGAAGCCGCCGGCCATCCGGCGATCGTGCATGCCAACGAGGCGATGCTCGCGCGCGGCGAGCTCGGCGAGATGCGCTGGTCGGAATTGCGTCGTCAGGTCGGCGCGCTCGCGGCCTCGATGCATGAACTCGGCGTGCGGCGCGGCGACCGCGTCGCTGCCTACCTGCCCAACGTGCCGGCGACGGCGGTCGCTTTCCTTGCCGTCGCGAGCCTCGGCGCGGTGTGGTCGGTGTGCTCGCCCGACATGGGGCCGGTGGCGGTGCTGGACCGCTTCCGCCAGATCGAACCCAAGCTGCTCATCGCCGCCGACGGCGTGCGCTACGCCGGGCAGGACATCGATCGGATGGCGATGCTCGGTCAGCTGCTCGACGAGTTGCCGACGGTGACGGACGTGGTGCTGCTCGGCAACCTCGATCCCGAGGCGGACCCGGCGCCGTTGGCCACATCCTCGGGCGCTGCGGGCGCTGCGGGCGCTGCGGGCGCTGCGGGTGCAACGGGTGCAGCGGGTGTGACGAAGACGGCACGCGGCGCGCATCGATGGGACACGCTGATCGCCAACACGCGATCGCACGCGCCGGAGGCGGTGCCCTTCGACCATCCGCTGTGGATCGTCTATTCGAGCGGCACGACCGGTCTGCCCAAGCCGATCGTGCACGGTCACGGCGGCGTGCTGCTGGAGATGCTCAAGGGCTCGATCCACAACAACGTCGGCGCGACGGTGGAGACGGGCGATCGCTTCCACTGGTACAGCTCGACCGGCTGGATCATGTGGAACTGCCAGGTCGGTGCGCTGATGGGCGGCACGACGATCTGCCTGTTCGACGGCAGCCCGGCCGGACCGAAGGACGCGCTGGACTGGAGCACCTTGTGGCGCTTCGTGGCGCTGTCGGGCGCGACATTCTTCGGCGCCGGCGCGGCGTTCTACGCGAGCTGCCTGAAGGCCGGCGTCGAGCCGCTGAAACACGGCGACCTGAGCCGCCTGCGCGCGATCGGCAGCACGGGCAGTCCGCTGGCGGACGAAAGCTACGACTGGATCTGGGCGAACTGTCCGAAGCCCGACGGCCAGCCGATCTGGATCTGCATCATCAGTGGCGGGACGGACTTCGCCGGCGCGTTCCTGACGGGGCTGATCACGGAGCCGCTGGTGCGCGGCCAGATGCAGGTGCGCAGCCTGGGCGCGGCGGTGCATGCGTTCTCGGAGGTGGATGCGGACGGTGAGGGCAAGCCGCTGATCGATGAAGTCGGCGAGCTCGTCTGCACGCGGCCGATGCCGTCGATGCCGCTGTACTTCTGGGGCGACAAGGACCACGAGCGCTACCTGTCGAGCTACTTCGACATGTACCGCGGCCCCAACGGCGAGGGCATCTGGCGCCACGGCGACTGGCTGCGCGTCACGCCCTCGGGCGGCGGGGTCATCTACGGACGTTCGGACGCGACGATCAATCGCCACGGCATCCGGATGGGCACGTCGGAGCTGTACCGCGCGGTGGAGACGCATCCGGAGGTGCTGGACAGCCTGGTCGTGGACCTGGAGTACCTGGGCCGGCCGAGTTGCCTGCTGCTGTTCGTCCAGCTCCGGGACGGCCTTCCGCTGGACGAGGCGCTGCAGCTGCGCTTGAAGACATCGATCAAGAAGGCGCTGTCGGCGCGCCACGTGCCGGACGAGATCCATCAGGTCGAGGCGATCCCGCGCACGCTGTCAGGCAAGAAGATGGAGCTGCCGATCAAGAAGCTGCTGCTCGGCGCGGCGGCGGAGCAGGTGATGAAGCGCGATGCGATGGCGAACGCCGATGCGGTGGCCTGGTATCAGCGGTTTGCCAAGGACCGCGCGTAGTCCGCGCCCCGACGCCACCTTTCAACGTGTGAGACGTTGGGGGGTCAGAGATGGAGTTCACGTGCGAGCCTGTGCCAAGCGCTGGGTTTGTTGGACATGACGAGCTCCAGGAATCTGCGTGGACAAGCTATCAGCAGGGGCCACCATCGGTCAGACGAAGGTAGAACGAATCGCGATCCAGGCGGCGACTTCGGAGGACGTCGTCGAGTCGTTTGTCCCAGGTGTTCGCATCCTCGTAGTCCAGCGAGGTATGCACGTCATATCGCGCCCAAGATCCTTCCTCGGTTTGGAAGGTGCAGAGCCAGGGCTCGCCGTCGAGGCGAATCCGATGGCGCCTCAGGAACTCTCCGGTCAGGTGCAGCATGGCCAATGCATCCGAAGCTGAAATCCTGTGGTGCTTCAGGACTTCCTTCAATGCCTGCGCGGAGGCGTCCCAGTCTTCCATTGCACATCGGGCGATGAGGTCGGCGTCGGCTGCAGCGCCAAAGGCGACATGGGGGTGTCGCAACGCGTGAATCAGCGCGTCGAAATCTGCCTCGCTCGAATGGGTTCGTTGAACAAGCAGTGACGTCGTCGCGATCTCGGCATCAGTACGATCGTTCTTGAATTTCACGCTCATTGTTCGCTCACTTTCGTCGGTGGGTTCTGTGATCCGATACCTGCAGTTTCGGCAAGTGGGGACCTCGCGTCTTTCCTCCAAATTGCGGTCTCGACGGGGGAACTGGTCCGGGTAGGTCATTCCCCCTCCCGATACTGATCAAAGCCATTGCGCCTCAGCGTTACATGACGCCTTCGCGTCGCTCCCGCGACGCGCCCCTGCTTCCAGGGACGACCGCCCCGCGGGCAAGTTCCGGGCCCGTCGCTGACACCGACCGGTCACCGCTCTGTCACCCCGCCCTCTGAACATCCGCCCCGTCCAACCGCGACCGCAGCGTCAAGACCTGACCCCAAGGGCAGATCGACGCGCGGGCGCGGCGCTTCCCGTCCGCCCGACCTCCCTGGAGTTCCCATGCGCAAGCCCTTCGCCCGCTTCCTCTCCCATGCGTTCACGCACGCCATCCCCCGCGCCTGCCTGCCGCTGGTGCTGGCCATCGCCGCGCCGTTCGCGTCCGCCACCGTCGTCACCTTCGACGACCTGACCGACGACGGCCTCGTCCCCGCCAACTACGCCGGGCTCGACTGGTCCGCCAGCTCCTGGTTCCAGTACGGCGGCGAGCAGGCGCCGTACACGCCGCATTCCGGCGACCGCCGCGCCACGCTCGGCTTCGATGGCGGCAGCGCCACCAGCGCCATCGGCTTCCTCACGCCCAGCACCTTCCAGGGCGCCTGGTTCGCCGGCTTCGACGGCGTCAACGTCGCGATCGACCTGTACTTCGGCGGCTCGCTCGTCGCGTCGACCTCGCTGCTCGACCTGAGCGACAGCCCCACGTTCCTCGGCAGCGGCTACGCCGGGCTCGTCGACCGCCTCGTGTTCCGCAGCAACGATCCGGCCTTCTTCGTCATGGACGACCTGACCTTCGCGGCCGTGCCGGAACCCGCCTCGGGCGCGCTCGCGCTGGGCGGCCTGGCCGTTGCGGCGCTGGTGATCCGCCGCCGCAAGACCTCGGGACACGCCGACGTCAATGCCAACGTCAACGCCACCGCCACCGCCACCGCCTGAGGAGCCCGCCATGACGCAACAGCAACCGCCCCGCCGCCAGTTCCTCCGCGCCGTCGCGGGCGCCGCCGGCGCCACCGCCGCGATGACCAGCTTCCCGCCGGCCATCGCCCGCGCGCTGTCCATCAAGGCGGCCGTGCGCACCGGCACGATCCAGGACGTCGAGCACATCGTCATCCTGACCCAGGAGAACCGCTCCTTCGACCACTACTTCGGCACTCTGAACGGCGTTCGCGGCTTCGGCGATCCGTTCCCGGCGCCGGTGGCCGACTCGGCCAACGTGAAGGGCCGCTCGGTCTGGATCCAGCCCACCGTCAACAACGCCGCCCCCGGCGCGATCGCGCCCTTCCACCTGAACACCGCGCAGAACTTCGCCTTCATGCGCGTCAGCGGCACGCCGCACTCGTGGACCGACGCGCAGGCCGCATGGGACCACGGCCGCATGAACAACTGGCCCAAGGCCAAGCAGAACCATTCGATGGGCCACTTCAAGGAGCAGGAGCTGCCCTTCCAGTTCGCCCTGGCCAACGCGTTCACGCTGTGCGACGCGTACCACTGCGCGACGCAGACCGGCACCAACACCAACCGCCTGTTCATCTGGACCGGCACCAACGATCCGCTGCGCCTGGGCAACGGCCCGTCCACCGACAACAGCCACGACTGGTTCAACCCGAATCCGCTCGACGACTACACCTGGACGACCTACCCCGAGCGGCTGCAGTCGGCCGGCATCAGCTGGCAGGTCTACCAGAACATGGCGGACAACTTCACCGACAACTCGCTGGCCGGCTTCAAGGTCTTCCGCGACGGCTGGTACAACCGGCCGGGCTTCTCGCAGGTGCTCAAGGACCGCGGCATCTCCACGCGCGACCTCGACCTGCTGCGCGACGACGTGATCAACAACCGCCTGCCGCAGGTGTCGTGGGTCGTCGCGACCGCGGAAGGTTCCGAGCATCCCGGTCCCTCCAGCCCCGCGCAGGGCGCGGACTACACCGCCAAGGTGCTGGACGCGTTGACCTCGAATCCCGACGTGTGGGCCAAGACCGTCCTGTTCATCAACTTCGACGAGAACGACGGCTTCTTCGACCACGTGCCGCCGCCGGCCGCGCCGTCGTACGTGACCTGGAACGCGAACCCGGCGCAGGCCGTGATCGCCGGCGCGTCGACCGTCGACACGACGGGCGAGTACTGCGAGATCCTCAACGGCGCGTCGGCCACCTACCTGCACCGTCCCTACGGCATGGGCCCGCGCGTGCCGCTGTACATCGTGTCGCCGTGGAGCAAGGGAGGCTGGGTCAACTCGCAGGTGTCGGACCACACGTCGGTGCTGCGCTTCATCGAGGCGCGCTTCGGCGTGAAGGAGACCAACATCGGCCCGTGGCGCCGCGCGGTCGCGGGGGACCTGACCTCGTGCTTCAACTTCGCGGATCCGGAGGACAGCGAGTTCTTCTCGAAGCTGCCCGACACGGTCGCGCTGGCCAACAAGGCGCGCGCGCTACCCGGCACGACGACGCCGGCGATTCCCGGCGCGTTGCAGCTGCCGTCGCAGAACGCCGGCGTGCGTCCGGCACGTGCGCTCCCGTATGACCTGCAAGCCACCAGCGCGCTGACGCCGGGCGCGGGCCCGAATGCGACGTCGATCGCGGTCACGTTCCAGAACACCGGCAGCGCCGCCGCCGTGTTCCATGTCTACGACCGCACGCGGCTGGGCGAGATCCCACGACGCTACACGGTCGAAGCCGGCAAGCAGCTCACCGGCAGCTTCGCGCCGCAGGCTGCGGGCGCCTACGACCTGTGGATCCTCGGCCCCAACGGCTTCCACCGCCATCTCGCCGGCAATGCACGGCGCGCGGCCGCGGCGGGGCAGCCCAATCCGGATGTCATCGCGAAGTCCGCGCCGGCCACCGGCGAGCTGGTGCTGACGCTGGTGAACACGGGGCCTGTTGCCGCGACCTTTACCGTCGCGCACAACAAGTACCAGGGCACGGCGCCGCGCACGGTGAACGTGCCGGCGCGCAGCAGCAGCGAGTTGCGGATCGGTGTCGCCGTCGCGGCGCATTGGTACGACGTGTCGGTGCGCGTGAACGGCCAGGCCGATTTCCTGCGCCGCTTCGCCGGCCACATCGAGACCGGCGCGCCGTCGGTCAGCGATCCCGCGATGGAAGGCCTGGCGAAGGCGGATCAGTACCGCGTGCAGGGCGCGTGAAGGCGCGTTTGAGCGCTTCCGTACTTCCACCGTCGCTGGCCCTCACCCCTACCCTCTCCCGCAAGCGGGAGAGGGAGTAATAAGGGCGCGGTGTGGCTCCCTCTCCCGCTTGCGGGAGAGGGCAGGGGTGAGGGCCAGCAGCCGTCGCAGTGCAGCCGGCGGGAGCGATGCTTGCCCAACCCGGGCCTCCCCATGAAAACACGGAGGTCCTCATGTCCGTCATGCGTCTTCGTCTCCAACGACAACCGCGTTCCGTTCTCCGATCCACCCTGACCGCGGTCGCGGCCACGGCTGCGTTCTGCGGTGCAGCAGCCGGCGCGTTTGCGCAGTCCGCAGGCGTCCCTCAGGACGCGATCGGCTTCACCGAGTACGTCGCCTCGCAACTGCGTCAGCAACTGGGCGATGGCACCGTCGTCGTCCGCGAGCCGCTGACGCTCGGCGTCGCGGACCAGCGCACGCGGCTCGACAAGCTCTATGCGGGCTGCCAGACGAATCGCGGCAACTGCGCCGACGACGTGAACGTGTTCGTGAAGACGACGACGCAGCAGTTCCGCGCGTCGACCATCCCCGCGACGCGCGAGTCGCTGCGGCTGGCGGTGCGCACGGCCGCGTCGGTGCAGCAGGCGCAGCGCGAGGCCGGCGGCGACGCGACGACCTTCCGGCCGCGGCCCTTCATCGGTCCGCTGGTGACAGTGCCGGTCTTCGACACGATGCGCGCCTCGCGGCTGGTCAGCGAGAAGGACTACAAGACGCTGAACCTGTCGGTCGACCAGGTGCGCGAGACCGCGCGCAAGAACACCTATGACGCGATGCCGCAGGTGCTGCAGCAGGCCAAGCCGGTGCCCGCGGGCGAGGTGGGCAAGCTCGACGGCGCGGTGCCGCAGCCGAGCCGGCTGGTCTTCATCGACGACTGGAAGCCGCTGGCCGATGCGCAGAAGGGCAAGCTGATCGTCGCCGCGCCGGCCAACGACACGGTGCTCTACGTCAGCGACGACGATGCGTCGACGCTCGATGCGCTGCGGGCGCAGGTGCGCGAGCTGATGGGCAAGTCGCCCAATCCGTTGACGGATGTGCTGCTGCGGTGGTCGCCGTCCGGGTGGGTGCCGGTGCAGTGAGCGCGTCGGCGGTGTCCATGGCGGCGCTCAGGCCCGGCTCATGTGCGGACGGACCAGCCGCCAGCCCAGCGCCCAGCCGACGCGCTGCAGCGCGAGCAGCCATCCGCCGCTGAGCCACAAGGCGCCGAGGGCCGCCAGCGCGAGCACCGTCGGCGGACTGCCCGCGGGCAGCAGCGGCGGCAGCACGCTGGCGAGCAGCAGGGCGCCCAGCGTCATGCGCAGCCCCGCGATGCCGGACAGCCAACTCGTGAGCACCGGCAGGCCGACCGTCATCAACACGGGGATGGCCGGCCAGCCGCCGTGCGGCCGCGCGGGCTGCAGGCGCCAGACCGGATTCGGCGTATACAGCCCGGCGCGCAGCACCATCGGACCCGCCAGGACCCACGCGGCGAGCAGACCCGCCGGCAGCGGCGCGACGGCGCCCGGCAGCGTCAGCAGATAGAGGTAGAGCCCCGTCTGCGTCATGCCGGTGGCGAGGTCGTCCGGCATGGACAGCATCACGCCGAGCAGGGCGGCGAGGATGGCCAGCGGCACCAGCCACGCGTGGATGGTGTCCCTGATGGGGACCAGGCTGTCGAGGTAGCCGGCCACGCCGCTCGCCGCCAGCAATCCCACGCCGATCCAGGACCACAGGTGCGGCAGACCTCGAACGCGCAGGCGTCCGAACGGCGACTCGGCGACCCGCTTCCGGCCCTCGCGCAGCGAGCCCATCAGCGTGTCGAAGACGACGATGCCCAGCGGCACCGAAATGCCCAGGACCACCGCGTGGCTCACCGCGCGCGGCCAGTCGTGGCCGATCGCGAGGTGCAGGCCGAAGAGCAGGATCAGCAGGAGCAGGAAGTGCCAGCCTTGCACGCGCTTGATCAGCGTGAGCGCCGCCTGCTGGTCGCCACGATCGGCGCCGAGCCGGCGCAGCAGGAAGCCGCCGGCCTGATGCAGGTGCAGGTGGAAGGCGTAGCCCATCATCGCCGCGGCCAGCGAGGCGATCGAGCGGTCCCGGTCGCGCACCGATCCGGCCAGCCGCGCGACGGCGGCCGTCGGGCCGAACTCGCGCAGTACCGCCGGATCGGTCACCGGGCGCGGGAACTCGCGCAGCAGTTCCATCAATCCCGCCATGCGCTCGGGGCCGAGGCGGCGCTCGGTGCGGAAGTCCTGCTCCCACGCGAAGTGGTCGCGCAGCAGGTCGATCATCGCCACGGGCAGTTCGGCGTGGGTCTCGAGGATCAGGTGCGCGAAGCAGATCGACGCGTGGTCGCGCGCCTCCAGCGGCATCGCGAGCAGTTCGTCGCGCAGCGCCGGGACGGCAGCGGCCAGGCGCGGCTGGCCTTGGCGGCGCAGCTGCATCAGTTCCTCGCAGATCACCTCGGGCGGCCGCCATGCCGGCAGCGTCGGGGTGTCGGCTGCCGGATCCGCGTGGTGGAGAGGTCTGTCGCGCTGCAGCACGTCGTCGTCGCGCGGCAGCGGCAGCGGCGGCAACTTCGCCAGAGCCGCCTCGCGCGTTGCCGCGTCCTGGTCGGACGACGTCGGAGGCTTCGCGACCGGCTCGTCGGTCGCGATGGCGGTCGTCAGGGCGTCGGCCGCGTCGGCCGCGTCGGCCACGTCGACCACGGCGGGGGGCGGGGCCGCCGCTTCAGCTTCGGCGCGCTCCACGGACTGCTGATGCCACCGCGCATGCCCGACGACCCGGTCATACGCCTCGCGCAGCGCCTGGTAGGCCTGCGCGTCATCGTCGGGTCGCGTCTTGCGCAGCGTCTTCGCGTAGGCGCGCTTGATCTCGCCGAGGTCGGTGCTCGGCGCTGCAAGCCCCACCGTCTCGCAGTCCTGACGCCAGGCCGCCTGCCAGTCTTCCATCGCGACGCTCTCCGTCAGAAGCGGAAACCGCCGTCGATGCTGTCCAGCGCCTCGCGCATCTGCTGGCGGGCGTGGCGGATGGCGCGCGGATCCTGCGTGTCGAGCGCCTGCTCGAACTCGCCCAGCCACGACTGGATCGCGCTGCGCTGCTCGCCGAGCCGGTCCTCGTAGAGCCGCTTCGCGCGCTCGACCAGATAGCGGTTCTCTTCCTCGTCGCGCGGATGCCGCTTGAGCGCGCGCAGCTGCTTGAGCGCCTCGGTCATCTGCGCCTCGCTCATCTCGGTCGCGGTGTTGCGGATCAGCGTGCTGGCGGTGTGGCCGCCCAGCACGTCGCGCACGTCCGCCTCCAGCAACCCGTTGGCGTCGTAGGTGAAGCGCACTTCGATCGAGGCCTCGCCGGCCGGCGCCGGCGTCAGCGCGATCTCCAGCTTGCCCAGGTGCAGGTTCTCGCTGCCGATCGGGGACTCGCCCTGGCGGATGTCCAGCTCCACGGACTTCTGCTGGTCGCTCACGCTGAAGTAGCGCTGCATCCGCGACACTGGCACCGGCGTGTTGCGCTCGATGATGGGACTGAAGCGGTCGTCCACCCGCTGCTGGCCGACGCGCTGCGACGTGATCACGCCCAGCGAGAACGGCATCACGTCCGTCAGCACGACCTCGTCCAGCGCCGCGTCGCGGGCCTTCAGGCCGGCCTGCACGGCCGCGCCCTGCGCGATCGCCTGATCGGGATCGATGGTCCGCAGCGGCAGGCGCTGGAACAGCCGCGTGATCATCTGGCGGATCATCGGCATGCGCGTCGCGCCGCCGACCAGCACCACCTCGTTCAAGGCGCCCGGCGACAGCTGCGCGTCCTGCAGCGCGCGCTCGATCGGACGGCGCAGGCGTTGCAGCAGCTCGGCGGTGGCGGACTCGAAGTCGGCGCGGGTGATCTCCAGTTCGGCGCGGCGCCCGTCCAGCATCAGGCCCATGACGGCGCTCTCGCGCTCGCTGAGGTCGCGCTTGGCCTGCTCGGCGGCGCGCCACCACAGCGCGGGATCCTTCTGCAGCCGCTCGCGCTCGGCCAGCGACAGCGCGCCGCAGCGTTCGATGAACAGCTTGCCCATGGCATGCGCGAAGTCCTCGCCGCCCAGGCGTGTGTCGCCGGCGCTGGCGCGTACCTCGACGACGCCGTCGAAGTACTCCAGCACCGACACGTCGAACGTGCCGCCGCCCAGGTCGAAGACCAGGAAGGTGCTGTTGTCGGGCCGGTCCTGCAGGCCGTAGGCCAGGCCGGCGGCGGTCGGCTCGTTGAGCAGCCGCTCGACCTTGAGTCCGGCGAGCTCGCCCGCGGCGCGCGTGGCGCGGCGCTGGGCCTCGTTGAAGTAGGCGGGGACGGTGATGACGGCCTCGGTGACCGGCTCGCCGAGGAAGGCCTCGGCATCGGCCTTCAGCGACTGCAGCACCAGCGCGGACAGCTCTTCCGCGCGCAGGTTCCGGTCGCCGAGCCGCACCGTGCGGTCGGTGCCCATCAGCCGCTTGAAGGCCTGCGCGGTGCGGGCCGGATCGGTGGCGGCGCGCTCGCGGGCGGCCAGGCCCGTGATCAGCTTGCCCGCGTCGTCGATCGCGACCGCCGAGGGGGTCGCGAAGTCGCTCAGGGCGTTGGGGATCAGCTGGGGACGGCCGTCGCGGAAGACCGCGATGAGGCTGTTGGTCGTGCCGAGGTCGATGCCGACGATCATGGAATTCGGAGGGGTCGGGTGTTGCGCGGCGGAGGGCCGCAGGCGCGCCTGAGCGCGAGGCGGCGGCAGGATATCAGCGCCCCGCCGCCGCGGGCCCCTCGTCCACCCGGAGGCCCCCCCACGGGGGAGGCCTTCCGTGGCGAATCCGGCGACCTGTCACACCGCGGTGGCGCCGGCGTTGCGCACCGTCAACAGGTCGCCGAGCTGGACACGGCGCAGGAACTCCGACCGGATGCGGTCGGCGACCGCGCTGACGACGTTGCTGCCGTCCTCCGACGGGTCGATGTGGACGCGGAACGGCCGCTTGCCGAAGGGCGTGCCGACGACGTCCACGACGGCGCGGGCCACCTCGGTCGGATCCGCGTCCGCCGGCTCGGCGGCGGCGAGCTTGGTCATGATCTCCTGGGCCAGGCCTTGCGTTGGTCCCTGGTCGTAGGCGGCGACACGCTCGACGTCATCCGGCGAGCCCGAATGCACGAAGTGGTTGGTGCCCTTGGTGAAGGCGCCCGGAACGACGATCGCGGTCTCGATGCCCCAGCGCGCCAGTTCGCCCGCATAGCTGACGGCGACCGCGTCCATCGCCGCCTTGGCCGCGAAGTAGGGCGCGAGGTACGGTGGCGTCCCGCCGCGCGTGCTGCTGCTGCCGATCCACAGCAGCAGGCCGCGACCCTGGCGGCGCAGCTGCGGCAGCGCCGCGCGGTTGACGCGCTGCGCGCCGATCACGTTGACGTCGTAGAGCTGCGCGTACTGCTCCGGCAGGAAGGCCTCCGCCGGGCCGAAGGCCATGTGGCCGGCGTTGTGCATGACGACGTCGAGCCGGCCCTGCTCGGCCACGATGCGCGCGATGGCGGCGTCTGCGGACTCCTGCGACTGGACGTCGAGCTCCAGCGCATGGAGCTTCACGCCGTGCTCGCGGGCATAGGCGTCGACGGCCGCGACCTGCGGCGCGTTGCGGCCCTGCGTGGCGCGCATGCTGGCGTAGACGATGTGGCCGGCATCGGCCAGCGCGCGGGCGCTCATGGCGCCGAAGCCGCTCGAGGCGCCGGTGACGAGGATGACCTGGGAAGAAGAGGTTGAAGTGCTCATGACAGTGCTCCCATTTCTCAGGCGAAGCCGCCGTTGGCGCGCAGGACCTGGCTGTTGATCCATCCGCCGTCCGGGCCGACGAGGAAGGACACGGCGTTGGCGATGTCCTCGGGCGTGCCGAGGCGTTCCAGCGGAGCGACCTTGGCGACGCTGTCGATCTGCTCCTGCGACTTGCCCTTGAAGAACAGCTCGGTGCCGACCGGCCCCGGAGCGACCGCGTTGACGGTGATCGAGCGGCCGCGCAGCTCGTTGGCCAGCACGTGCACCAGGCCTTCGACGCCGGCCTTGGACGCGATGTACGGGCCGTAGTTGGGGAAGGACTTGGCGATCACGCTGGTCGACAGCGCCACGATGCGGCCGCCGGCGGCGACCTTCTCCGCGGCGTGCGCCAGCACCAGGAAGGCGCCGCGCAGGTTGGTGTCGATGACCTGGTCGAAGGTCTCCAGGCTGGACGGCTTGATCGCGGCCATCGGCATCACGCCGGCGCTGTGCACGACGGCGTCGAGGCGGCCGTAGCGACGCAGCGTCTCCTCGAACAGCGCGGCCACCTGGCCGGCGTCGGACACATCAGCCTGCACGGCGGTGGCACGACCACCGGCGGCCTCGATGGCGGCAACGGTCTCCTGGGCTGCTGCGGCGTTGCCGGCGTAGTTGACGACGACCGAGTAGCCGTCGGCGGCCAGCCGCCTGGCGATGGCCTGGCCGATGCCGCGTGAGGCGCCGGTGACGAGGGCGGTGCGCAGTCCGTGGTCGGTGGAGATCGAGGTCGGGATGGAAGTGGCGGTCATGGTTCGCTCCAAGGGTTGAGGGAAGCGCCTGAGAGGGGGAGGCGGGAGGGGGAAGGGCTTCCGGGTTGCGATGGAACGAATTCTGGTTGTTGATCTGATCCGGAAAAAGGCGTGACAATTGACTTGTCAGTTCAACCTGACTCAACAAACGCCTGCGAGGATGCTGGCATGGACCGATTCGAGACCCTTCAGCTGTTCACCCGGATCGTGGAGCTGCGCAGCTTCACGCAGGCCGCTGCCCACCTGGACATCCCCCGGGCGACGGCCACGCACGCCATCAAGGCGCTGGAGGCCCGTTTGGGCACGCGACTGCTGGACCGCACCACGCGGGACGTGCGGCCGACGCTCGACGGCCAGGCGTATTACGAGCGCTGCGTGCTCGTGCTCAACGAGCTCGACGACGCGGAAGCCTCGTTGAAGCAGGTGGCGGCGAACCCGCGCGGCGTGCTGCGCGCGGACATGCACGGGGTGCATGCGTCGCACATCGTGTTGCCGCGCATCGACGAGTTCCGCGCGCGCTTCCCGCAGATCGAGCTGGTGGTCAGCGGCGGTGACCGGCTGGTGGACCTCGTGCGCGAGGGCGTCGACTGCGTGTTGCGCGCGGGCACGCCGCGCGACTCGACGCTGATCGCGCGCAAGCTGGCCGCGATGCCGCAGGTCGTGTGCGCGAGTCCCGAGTACCTCGCCCGCGTCGGCACGCCGCGGCATCCCGACGATCTGCCGTGGCACCAGACGGTGCGCTTCTTCGCCAGCGGCGGCGGCGCGGACTATCCGCTCGAACTCACGGTGGATGGACAGTTGCGGCGTTATCCGCTGCCGGGATGGATCTCGGTCAACGACGCGCAGAACTACGTCGCCTCCGCGCTGCGCGGCTGCGGGCTGATCCAGGTACCGCGCTTCCACATCGAGCAGGAGCTGGCCGACGGGCGACTCGTCGAAGTGCTGTCGGACTGGGAGAGTCCGGCGATGACGTTGTCAGCGCTCTATCCGCAGCATCGGCAGCTGTCGCCTCGCGTGCGGGTGTTCGTCGACTGGCTGGCGCAGCTCTACGCGGAGAAGTTCCCGGCGCCGCCGGCTGCGGCCTGACCGAGCGCCCACGGCGTCCTCTGCCGCCGTGATCGCAAGGGCCAGGCAACCCAGGCCGATGCGCGACGTCCCGGAGCGCCGCGGCCTCACCCCCACTTCATCTCGCCCTTGGCGACCTTGGCGCCAATCTGCAGCGCCACGCCCATGCCCGCATTCGGATAGCGCCGGGTCATGGCGGCGATCAGTGCGGCGCTGTCGGCGGCCTTGGCCAGCTCTTCCTCGAACGCCACGAGATAGTCGCGCGTGTATCGGATCGCCGAGATGTCTGTCGCCGCGCCGGGTGCCAGGTGGCCGGGGACCACCACGGCCGGCTTGCGCGCGGCCATGGCATCGAGCGTCCTGATCCACGCCGCACGCGCCTGCGCACCCTGCGTGTCGGCCGTCCAGACGTGAACGCCGGAGAACACCAGCACCCCGCCGACAACGGCGTTGAGCGAGGGCACCCAGAGGTAGCGACGGTTCTCGAGACCCTCGGCATCCACGATCTCCAGCGGCTGGCCCTCCACCGTGAGGGTCCGGCCGTCGAAGGGCTCGGGCATGACGACGTCCGCCAGGACCTGCGGACCGTTTTCCTTGAGCTGCGGCCCCCAGGTCGCCAGCTTCTTGGCCACATTGCCCTGGATGGCCGCGATCGTCGCCGGCGCGGCGATCACCTTGGCGGCGGGAAACGCCGCCTGGATGGGCGCGAGGCTGAAGTAGTAGTCGGGGTCGCTCTGGCTGATGTAGACGGTCGTGAGCGTCTTGCCGCTGGCCTTGATGGCCTCGGCCAGCGCCCTGCCGTCGGGGAGCGTGAAGCCGCCGTCGATCAGGATGGCGTCGTTGGCGCCGGAGATCAGCACGGGAGCACGGAAGAAGCCGTTCTCGCCGGCAGGGAAGTGCTTCCAGGTCAGTCGTGTCGTTGCAGCCAAGGCGTTCTTCACGCCCAGCATGGCCGTCGCGACACCGGCGGCGCCTGCCGTCTTGATCACATCTCTGCGCGTCGTCATGGGGGTCGTGCCTTCTTCAAAAAGTGGAGGGGGAGGGTCTGGACCCCATCGTAGGCACCGAGAATTGATCATCAAATACACACGTGATAAACACAATGTATGTTCAAGGCAAACAATCTGGCTGAGAACCGCACGGGAAGCCACGGCAACCTGAGGCGGCTGACCTACTTCGTGGCCGTGGTGGAAACCGGCTCGTTCACGGCGGCGGCAGAGCGCCTGGGCATCACCAAGGCCGTGGTCAGCCAGCAGGTGGCGCGGTTGGAAAGCGAGTTCCGGACCTCACTGCTGGTGCGGACCACGCGCCGGGTGCAGCCGACCGAAACCGGGCGCGCCTTCTACCTGCGTTGCGCCATGATCCTGCGCGAAGCCGAGGAGGCCTTCGACGAACTGGCCGAGGGATCGACCGAGCCGTCGGGCGTCCTGCGCTTGACGGCGCCGTTCGACTACGGCGTCGGGATCGTCGTACCGGTCATCGCCGCCTTCATGCAGCGGTACCCCGCCTGCAAGGTCGACGCCATCCTGAGCGACCAGACGCTCAACATCATGGACGGCAACATTGAACTGGCGATCCGTGTCGGCTGGCTGGCGGAAACCGGGCTGCAGGCGCGCAAGATCGGCTCGTTCAGACAAGTGCTTGTCGCTGCTCCCGCGATGGCGCCGCAGCTCGCGCCGCTCACCGGACCGGAAGACATCGCCCGGCTTCCTTTCGTCGCCAACACCGCGTTGCGCGATCACCTCCACTGGGACTTCTCCCTCGGCGAGACCGAACGCCGGGACGTGACCGTGCAAGCGTCCGTCCGTCTCGATGCGACGCTGGCCGTGCGCGAGGCCGTGCGCCATGGCATGGGACTCTCCGTCCTCCCGGATTTCGCCGTCGAAGAAGACCTGGCCGCAGGACGTCTCATCGAGGTCCTGCCGCAATGGCGCCTGCCTTCCGGCGGCATTCACGCGGTGTTTCCGTCGGCGCGCTTCCGCCCCGTGAAGGTGAGAGCCTTCGTTGATCTGTTGGCGGACAGCGAGCAGCGGCGACGGGCCCTCAACGGGTCACAGACATAGGCGCGATGGTCGATGCCGGATGCAGCCCACTGCGCTTCAGGGCGTCCGCATTCGCTGTCGCGGCCAGATAGCGGATGAATGCCTGTGCTGGCCCGTGATTCCGACTGGAGCTCACCACGCCGGCCGCATAGGGCGTGACCTTCTGAATCTCCTCCGGCAGCTCGCCGACGATGCGGATGCCCTTCACGGCCTGGAGTTCGCTGCGCTGCTGGCATCCGAAGGCTGCCTGGCGTGAGGCCACGATCTCGCCCACAGGCGTCGCCGGGATCTGGCGGCCCTTCGCCTTCACCTCTTCCTCGATGCCGAGCCGCTTCAGCAGCACGTTCTGGATGTACTCACCGCTCGCGCTGTCCGACCAGGCGATGGAGGCGGCGCCCAGGAACGCTGCCTTGACCTTCTCGACCGTGTCCAGCTCAGGCGCCGGCTCCCCGGCCGGCACGGCGCAGGCGATGTACGAATCGGCGAGGACGACCTTCGTCGCCCCGTCGACCAATCCTTGTGCGATCAGCTTGTCCAAGGCCGGGCCCACCATGATCACGACGTCCAGCGGTTCGCCGCGGGCGAGCCGCGCCGGAATCGCCTGCTTCGTCTCTCCCATGGAAGGTCCGAACTGCCGATCGACGATCGCGCCGGGCACGTCCTTCTCATAGCGGACGGCCAGCTCCTTGAACGCCTCGGCGAAGCCGCCCGAGGACACCGCGACGATGCGGTCCGCGGCTTGCGCCAGCGGCGCGGCGGAGAGTGCCGCCATCAGGACGGCAGGGAGAACGAGACGGCGGCGGCTGGACGAGGTCGGGCGTTGCATGGGGAGGTCCGGAATCAAGATGCCTGGAATCTTGAGGACCCCCTGCCGATGCGTCCAGTGCAACGTTCAGCACATTCATTGCGTGGCATGCATCACGCCCACCGCGTCAAGCCGCTGAAGCGCCCTTTCGGCTGTCCTTCGGCGTCGCGTCCGGCGCCACGCCCGCCTTCTTCAGCGCCTGCACGAGCAGCTTCGCCAGCACTTCGGCCTGGGTCGAGAGCCGATGCCCCTTGCGCGTGATCAGGCCCAGCGTCCGGCTCACCAGCGGCCGCGTCAGCGGCACGCCCACCAGGTCCTTCGACGAGGTCCCGGTCAGCGCGAGCCGGGGAATCGCGCTGACGCCCAGCCCCGCCCGCACGAGCGCCAGCGCCCCTTCCACGTGATTCACCTCGACATGCGTCGTCGGCCGAGCCTTGGCCTGCGCCACCGCGTTGTCCAGCAGCATCCGGTTGCCGCTGTCCGCCGCCAGCGAGATGAAGCGCTCGCCGACGAACTCCTCCCACCCGACCGACCGCAGCGTCGCCAGCCTGTGCCGCGCTGGCACCGCCAGCACGTAGCGCTCCTTCACGATGGCGGCGAAGTCGATCGACGGCTCCTGCGCGCCGAGGAAGTTGACGCCGAAGTCGGCCTGCTTCTCCACCACGGCCTTGAGCACCTGCGGCGCGCTGTGGTCCAGCATCTTGATCCGCGTGTCTGGCTGCAGCTTCGCGAATTGCGCCAGCACCTCCGGCAGCAGGTGATTCGCCACCGACGGGATGCAGGCCACGGTCACCAGCCCCGCCCGGCGCTCCGCCCGGTCGCCCACGTCGGAGATCGCGTTCTGCAGCGCGGCCAGCGCCTCGCCCGCATGGGTCAGGAACTGCTCCCCGTCCTCGGTCAGGCTCACCCGCCGCGTCGTGCGGTCGAAGAGCCGCACGCCCAGCGCCTCCTCGATGCGGTCGATGCGCCGACTCAGCGCCGACGGCGAGATGAACAGCGCCTCCGACGCTGCCCGGAAGTTCATCCGCTCCGCCACCGCGACGAAGGCCGCGAGCTCACCCAGGTCGAAATTGATTCTCATGGCGCATCAATCGTTCCGTTCTTTGCACTTCCCGCAACTTTGAAGGAAAAGCATGATGTCCCACAAGAGAAAAACCGATTCCGGAGACTGCCATGACCTCTCTGACCGCGTCGGCGACGACCGCGATGCCGCCCAGGATGCCCCGTCGCGCTGCCCTCGGCGCGGTGCTCCGCGTGACCAGCGGCAACTTCCTGGAGATGTTCGACTTCTTCCTGTACGGCTTCTACGCGACCTACATCGCGCAGACCTTCTTCCCCAGCGACAGCGAATACCTCTCGCTGATGCTCACCTTCGTGACCTTCGGCGCGGGCTTCCTGATGCGGCCGCTGGGCGCGATCATCCTCGGCGCCTACATCGACAAGATCGGCCGCCGCAAAGGCCTGATCCTGACGCTGGCCATCATGGCCTGCGGCACGGTGTTGATCGCCTTCACGCCGGCCTACGCGACCATCGGCGTGCTGGCGCCGGTCCTCGTGCTGACCGGCCGCCTGCTGCAGGGTTTCTCCGCCGGGGTGGAACTGGGCGGCGTGTCGGTCTATCTCGCGGAGATGGCCACGCCGGGCCGCAAGGGCTTCTACGTCAGCTGGCAGTCCGCCAGCCAGCAGGCCGCCATCATGGTCGCCGCCGCGCTGGGCTACGGCATCAGCCAGTGGTTCTCCACCGCCCAGATCAGCGAGTGGGCCTGGCGCATCCCCTTCCTGATCGGCTCGCTGATCCTGCCCTTCGTGTTCCAGATCCGCCGATCGCTCGCGGAGACGGAAGCCTTCCTCGCCCGCAAACACCACCCGTCGATCGGGGAGATCGTCGCCTCCATGCTGCGCAACTGGGCCCTGGTGGGCGCGGGGATGATGCTGGTCGTCATGACGACGGTGTCCTTCTACCTGATCACCGTGTACACGCCGACCTTCGGCAAGTCCGTCCTGCACCTGTCCGCCACCAGCGCCTTGCTGGTGACTTTCTGCGTCGGCCTGTCCAACTTCGTGTGGCTGCCGGTGATGGGCGCGGTGTCCGATCGCATCGGCCGCTGGCCGCTGCTCGTCGTCTTCAGCCTGCTCACGCTGCTGACCGCCTACCCGGCGATGTCCTGGCTGGTCCAGGCGCCCAGCTTCGAGCGCATGCTCGCGGTCGAGCTCTGGCTGTCCTTCCTCTACGCCAGCTACAACGCCGCCACCATCGTCGCGCTCACGGAGATCATGCCGGTGGAAGTGCGGACGACGGGGTTCTCGCTGGCCTACAGCCTGGCCACCGCCATCTTCGGCGGCTTCACGCCGCTGGTCTCCACCTGGCTGATCCAGACCACCGGCAACAAGGCCTCGCCCGGTCTCTGGATGAGCGGCGCCGCGGCCGTCGGCCTGGCCGCCACCGCGCTGCTCTATCGCGGGATCGTCAAGGCGCGATGAACGCACGGCCATCCACTTGACGTCTCCCGGAAGAAGTCCGGTCCCCGAGTGAAGTCCTCCGCCGCCTGCGGGATTGACGCATCGTCCTGTTGTGTATTACTGTACTGATACACGCTGACGATGCCGTCGGCGCCGCCAATCGCCACTTGCCGATGGACGCCGACCTCCTCTTCAGCATCAACCCGGGCTCCCCCGAGCCGATCTACCGCCAGCTGGTGGAGCAGCTGCGCCGCCGCGTGGCCAGCGGGCAGCTGGTGGCGGGGCAGGAGATCCCGTCCGTGCGCGAGCTGGCGCAGGCGCTGGCGGTGAATCCGATGACGGTCTCCAAGGCCTTCGGGCTGATGGAGGCCGAGGGGCTGGTGGAGCGTCGCCGCGGCTTGCCGATGGTGGTGGCGGCGCAGCATCAGAAGGCGATGAAGACGCGCGGCCGCGTGGAGCTGCTGCGCCCCACGCTGGAGAAGGCCGCCGCGGAGGCGCGCCAGCTGGAGCTGCCGGCGGATCAGGTGCTGGCGCTGTTCAAGGCGCTGCTCGAGGACCAGGGAGAGACGCGATGACTCACACGCTGAAGCAGACACTGCACGAGACGCTCGATCACTCGATGACGATCAGCCCGGCGCAGAGCCGGGCGCTGGCCGATGACGCCCTCGCCGCACCGCCGGTGAGCGCGAGCGGCCTGCGGGTCGACTTCAAGGGCCAGCCGGGCGTGCTGGCGGGCCTCGACTGGACGCTGGCGCCGGGGCAGGTGGTCGGGCTGCTGGGCCGCAACGGCGCCGGCAAGACCACGCTGCTGGAGACGCTGCTGGGCCTGCGCGAGCCGCAGGCCGGCGAGGTGCGTCTCTTCGGCCAGCCGGCGCTGACCCCGGACGACGCGCTGCGCGCACGGCTGGGCTACGTGCCGCAGCAGGCGGCGCTGTTCGAGGACTTCTCGGCCGGCGACCTGTTGCGCTACTTCCGCAGCTTCTACACGCGCTGGAACGACGCGAAGGTCGACGGCCTGATGTCGCGCTGGGAGATCCCGCGAGATCGCCGTGTCGGTCAGTTGTCGCAGGGGCAGCAGCAGCGGCTGTCGATCATCCGCGCGCTGGCGCACGAGCCCGACCTGCTGGTGCTCGATGAACCGGTCGCCAGCCTCGACGCCGCCGGACGGCGCGACTTCCTGCGTGAGCTCGTCGATCAGGTGCTGGACCGCGGCACGACGGTACTGTTCTCGACGCACATCCTGTCGGACCTGGAGCGCGTGGCCTTCAACGTCGCGTTCCTCAGCCGCGGTCGCATCGCGCTGCAGGCGCCGCAGGACGCGCTGGCGGATGAGGTGCGCTTGCTGGCCGGACCGCTGGGGCGGCTGCAGGCGGCGGTCGACGCGCACGGGGGGCAGGTGTTGAGCCGACGCGACCTCGGCGAACAGCCGCGCTGGCTGGTGCGTTTCCCCGAGGGGAAGCTACCGCAAGGCGATGCCGCGCTGCGCTGCGAGGCGCTCAGCCTTGAGGACCTCTTCCTGGAGCTGACGCAATGAACGCGGCGATGAACGCGGCGCTCCCGCTGCCCGGCGTCGGCGGGCACGTCGCGGTGCTGCGCGCGACGACGCGGCCCTTGCGCCGGCTGTGGTGGCTGCTGCTGCCGGTGGCCGGGATCACGGGCCTGACTTCGATGAAGTCCGCGTCCGCAGCGGGCGTCGCGTTCTGCATCATGGTCGCGATCGGACTGCAGTTCGTGTGGTGGCTGTGCGCAGGTGCCTTGAGCATGCAGAACCACCCGATCACCGCGCGTCTCGTCCCCGGCCACCTGCGTCTGTTGCGCGAGGTCGGGGTCGCGCTGTTCCTGTTGATCGCCACGGCGACCGGGTTGCTGCTGCATGCCGTGTTCGGCCACTTCCTGCTGTTCACGATGCTGGCGGGGGCTGTGCTCGTCAGCTTCTCGGTCGCGCTGCGCTGGCCGATCGCCTGGTTCGTGATCTGGGTCTTTCCGTGGATCCCGAGCGCGCTGCTCAAGGACACCGTCGTCTGGCGCGAGACCGCGGCGGTGCTGCGCGGCTGGCATGAGCAGCAGCCCGTGACGCAGGCCGCGCTGGCGATGATCGCGCTGAGCGTGATCCTCTGGCGCCTGTTCCAGGACGGCGGCCCCGGGCACTTGCGCTCCTGGCAATCGGCCAAGATGTTCAGCGACCTGATGTCGATGAAGGCGACCTGCGCGACGCGCGCCGCGCGGCCGCCTGCCCACCCGGTCCTGCGCCTCCTCGGCAAGCCATTCACCTGGGGCCTGCCGACCTGGACCCGCCACCTGATCCGTACCGCCACGCCGACGGCCGACAGCGTGGCGGCGCGTGCCGAGATCGCCGCCATGCGGAACCTGCACTGGTCGGCGACCGTGGGCGTGGCCGCCGTCATCTTCCTGGCGCTGCTGCTTGCGGAACTCGCGGTGCTGTACTGGCTGCCCGCACCGCGCGCGGCGACGGTGCTGCACAACGCGCTGCCGGGCGCCTCGTTCGGCGTGATGTGCGCGCTGTTCGGGCCGACGCTCAGCCTCTCCGCGATGCTGCGACGGACCCGGATGGAGCAGTCCTTGCTGACCCTCGTGCCGGGCATGCCGCGCGGCGAGGCGATGAACCGCGTGTTCGCGCGCCGCATGCTGACCCAGTTCCTGCTGGTGCTGGGCTTCGGGGCGGCGGTGTTGATGCTGATGGTGGCGCTCGTGCCCGGCGACTGGCCGCGCGACCAGCCGCTGATGGGCCTGCATTTCGCCGCCATCGCGCTGCCCGCGGGGCTGCTGTTGTGGCAGGACTGGTCGCGCAAGCGTCAACCGGGAGCGACGCAGGCCGTGCTGCTCATGCTCGGAGGGATGCTGGTGGCCGGACTGAGCATCGGCGCGAACCGGTTCTTCGAGATCATGCCCTGGCATGTCGTGGCGATCACGGCACCACTGACCGTCGTGCTGGCCGCGTGGCGGTGGCGCGCGGTGCGGCGCATGGCGCCGTTCTGGCCGGTCGGGCGGCACGCAGGCGATTGAGCGGTCGAAACCGCCGCTCAGGTCGTCCGTTCAGGTTGTCTGCTCAGATCGGCAGCTCGGTGCAGTACCGCCCGCCGTGGAAGATCAGCGGCTGTGCCTGTTCGGCGCGGGTGCAGGCCTCCACCTCGCCGACGAAGATGACGTGGTCGCCTTCCTCGTACTGGCTGCGGTTGGCGCATTCGAAGACGGCGGCGCAGCCCTCCAGCACCGGCGCGCCGCCGCAGCCTTCCCGGAATCTCACGCCCGCGAAGCGGTCGATGTCGCGCGTGGCGAAGCGCTGCGCGAGTTCCTTCTGATCCGCCGCCAGGATGTTGATCGCGTAGTGCGAGCCGCGGCTGAACACCGGCATCGATCCGGCCCGGCGCGCCAGGCTCCACAGCACCAGCGGCGGGGACAGCGAGACGGAGTTGAACGAGTTGGCCGTCAGGCCGACCAGGGTGCCGTCCTCGGCGCGCGCGGTCACGATGGTGACGCCGGTGGCGAACATCCCGAGCGCCGCGCGGAACTCCTGCGGGTCGAGCGGCGAGGTGGCGCAGGTCGGAGACGGCGTGATCAGGGGCGACTGGGACATGATGACCGGGATTGTCGCCTGCCTAGAATCTCGCCATGGTTGATGCTGACTTCTCTCCCGATGCCGAGGTTCACCTGCCGTCGGCCCCCGCCTACGGCTTCGGTCGTTGCGATTGCCGCCGCTGCGGCGCCGACGGCGCGCCGCGCCAGCCCGCGCGGCGCCTGTTCACCGGCCTGATCGCGGCCGGCGGCGCCATGGCGCTGTCGCCCGCCTGGGCCCAGGACGGGGTCGATGTCGGCAAGCAGAGCCGCTTCACGAAACTGATCTCGGCCGAACAGGTCGAGGCCGCCGCCCAGCAGCAGTACGTGCAGATGATGCGGCAGGCGCAATCGCAGAAGGCGCTGGCGCCGCCCAACAACGCGCAGCTGATCCGCCTGCGGGCCATCGCGCAGCGGATCATCCCGTTCGCGGCGGCGTGGAACCCGCGCGCGCAGCAGTGGCGCTGGGAGGTGAACCTGATCGGCAGCAAGGAACTCAACGCGTTCTGCATGCCGGGCGGGAAGATCGCGTTCTACTACGGCATCCTGCAGCAGCTGCAACTGAGCGACGACGAGGTCGCGATGATCATGGGCCACGAGATGGCCCACGCGCTGCGGGAACACGCCCGCGAGCGCATGGGCAAGAACATGGCCACCAGCGGCGCGATCCAGCTGGGCGCGGCGATCTTCGGCCTGGGCGACTTCGGCCGCGGCGTGGCCAACATCGGCGGGCAGTTGCTGTCGCTGACCTTCAGCCGCGAGGACGAGAGCGAGGCCGACCTGGTCGGCATGGAGCTCGCGGCGCGCGCCGGTTACAACCCGCACGCGGGCATCACGCTGTGGGAAAAGATGGGACAGGCGAGCAAGGGCGCGCCGCCGCAGTTCCTGTCCACGCACCCGTCGGGGCCGACGCGGATCCGCGACATGGAGCGCACCCTGCCTCGGGTGCAGGGCCTCTACGCCCGCGCCGCCAAGCCCGAGCAGCGCTACCAGCCGCCCGCGCCGGCGGCCAGGTCCTGACGGAGGTCGGCGGGGGACCTCGGGCAAGCACGGGGAGACACGCCCGGCCTTTCGGGGCCTGATGGCTCGAAAGGCCGATGCCATCGGGCTTCCCTACGGTTAGGTGCTGGCACAGCGATTGCCCACGCGGCCCACGGGGTCCACACTGGCACCTCGTCCAGAAGGGGTCCACATGCCGGGTCAGGAGCCGTCGTCGCACGGGTCGGGTGCATCCACCGCACCCGAGGAAGGCGCCGCGCACGTCGGGGCCGCGCTCGACTACGTCACCGACGCCGTCATCCTGCTGGAACACGACTGGACCATCGAGTTCGTCAATGTCGCCTTCGAACGCGCGAGCGGCCGGCAGCGCGAGGCGCTGATCGGCAGGAATTACTGGACCTGTCTGGCCGGCGCGATGGGCGACCGATTCGACGTCGAGGCCCGGTCCGCGATGCAGACGCGCGCCGCGCACATCTACGAGGAATTCAACGCCCGCCTCAGCAAGTGGTTCGAGTGCCGGGCCTTCCCGTGCGAACACGGCCTGGTGGTGCTGTTCATCGACGTCACGATGCGCAAGGCCGATGAGCTGACGCGCGTGGACTTCGAGGAGAAGCTGATGCGCATCCAGCGGATGGAATCGCTGGGCACGCTCGCGGGCGGCGTGGCGCACGACTTCAACAACATCCTGGCGGCGATCCTCGGACACGCGGGGATGATGCTCGACGAGCTGCCGGCGGCGTCGCCGCTGCGCGCGCACATGCAGCAGATCAAGCGGGCCGGCGACCGGGCACGCGACATCGTGCAGCGCATCCTGGCCTACGCGCGCGGCGGCGGACATGAGTTGTCCAAGCACCGCCTGCGTCCGCTGGTCGAGGACAGCATCGGTCTGCTGCGCTCGACGCTGCCGGCGTCGGTGCGGCTGACGGTGGACCTGCACGGGGACGACTGCGTGGCGACGGTCGATCCGGCGGAGGTCCAGCAGGTGGTGCTGAACCTCTGCACGAACGCCTGGCAGGCGATGCCGGGCGGCCATGGGCGGCTGCATGTCGGGCTGCGCGCGGTGCAGTTCGACGTGCCGCACGCGTTCGCGATCGGCCGCGTGGCGCCGACGCACTACGCGGAGCTCAGCGTGCGCGACGACGGGCACGGCATGGAGGAGGACGTGGCGAAGCGGCTGTTCGAGCCCTTCTTCACGACCAAGCCGCGGGGTCAGGGCACGGGGCTGGGGCTGCACATCGTGCACGGCATCGTGCATGCGCACGGCGGCGCGATCGACGTGCAGTCGCGGCCGGGGAAGGGGACCGTGTTCTCGGTCTATCTGCCGGTGGTGGGCAGCGAGGCGGCGCCGCTGGACACGGCGGCGCTGGCGCGGGTCGCTGACCCCGGCACGGGCGAGCATGTGCTCTATGTCGACGACGATCCGATCGTGCTGATGATGGTCGAGGCGCTGCTGAAGAAGGCGGGCTACGACGTCCGCACCTACGCCGAGCCGGCCGACTGCCTGGCGGACATCGAGCAGGGCCGCGTGCCGGTGCAGCTGCTGATCACCGACTTCAACATGCCGGGCATGAACGGCCTGGAACTGGCGGTGGCGGTGCGCGCGACCCTGCCGGCGGTGCCGGTGATCATCACGACGGGCTACATCGGGGACGAGCTCACCGACTCGGCCGACCGCATGGGCGGCGTGGCGGTGCTGCAGAAGGAGCGCAGCTTCGAGGAGCTCGTGGAGCTCGCCGCGTTGGCGCTGCGGGGCTTCCCGGAGTCGCGGTTCCTCGATACGGGGTTGTCGCCGCTCTGAGCGCGCCCCCGGGCCGCTGCAAACGCTGTCGGGAGACGGCGAGGCCTCAGCCCCAGCGCCCGCCGACGAAGGGGTTGGTGCGGCGTTCCTCGCCGAAGCTGCTTTCCGGCCCGTGGCCGGGCACGAAGACGGTGTCCTCGCCCATCGGCCAGAGGCGCTCGTTGATGGAGCGGATCAGCGTGTCGTGGTCGCCGCCGGGGAAGTCGGTGCGGCCGATGCTGCCGGCGAAGAGCACGTCGCCGACGAAGCAGCGCTTCGCGCTCGCGGAGTGGAAGACGACGTGGCCGGGCGTGTGCCCGGGGCAGTGGCGCACGGTCAGGGTCTCGTGGCCGATCTGGACGGTGTCGCCGTCCTCGAGCCAGCGCGTGGGCGTGAACATCTCGGCCGGCGGGAAGCCGAACATCGCGGACTGCTGAGGCAGTCCGTCGATCCAGAACTGGTCGCCCTGATGCGGTCCGATGATGGGCAGGCCGCGCAGGCGCGCGAGCTCGCCGGTGCCGCCGGCGTGGTCGATGTGGGCGTGGGTCAGCCAGATCGCCTTCAGCGTCAGGCCCAGGCGCTCGACTTCGGCAAGCAGGCGCGGGATCTCGCCGCCCGGATCGACGATCGCGGCTTCCTGCGTGACGTCGCACCAGACGATCGAGCAGTTCTGGCGGAAGGGGGTGACGGGGACGGTCTGGTCGCGGAGGGGCATGGGGGGCGGAGGTTCTGCTGGGATGCAGACTGAAGGATGCCATGACCCTCCAAGCAGGACGCGGCGCCGACGAGGGGTCGATGACATCCTGGCGGTAAAGGAGTCAAGTCCGCAGCCGCGCCACCGCCCAGCCCAATGCCGGCCACGCGACCCGACGGACGAGGAACGAGCTCAGCGCCAGCACCGAGCCAACGAGGATCGGCAGGATCGGACCGAAGGTCCACGCCATGCCGAGCACGAAGCCGAGCAGGTACTCCGCGCGATACGTTGGCAACGCGACGCCGCTGAGCAGGATCGCGAGGAGCACGACCGCCGCGTGATCGGACGTTCCGAGGCTGAAGGCCAGCGACAGTCCGATGCCCGCGCAGGCGGCGCCCAGCGCGGCGATCAGGATGGCGCGTGTCGCCGGGCCGGAGGTCGCTCGGCGCAGGAAGCGGCCGGAGAGGATCCACGCCAATGCCGGCAGGGCCACGATGCCCCAGCCGTTGGACACGGACGGCAGGTCGGGATTCGCGAGCAGGTGATGGCTGACGATGCCGCCGTGCGTCCACTGCCACGCGAGATGCGCGAGCTCGAGCACCGCGACCAGGATCGTGATCAGCGCGCGGGTGCGGCGCGTGCCCGTGGCGGTGGTGAGGGACATCGCTCGCTCCTTGAATGGAAGAAGCGGCGATGGTCCGTGAGGGGGCCAGGCGTTGCGCGGCGAAAGCGATGAGACGTCGAATGCGTCGGATGGGACGGCGATCAGCGCGGCTGCGGTGCTCGCGTGTTCACCGCCAACTGGTCGGCGAACGCCCGTTGGTAAGCCGGCCGCGACTCGCCGCGCGCGACATAGGCGGCCAGTCGCGGGACCTCGTCGAGGAGACCGGTCGATCGCAATCGCAGCAGCACGTGCACCATCATCAGGTCCGCGGCGCTGAAGGCGCCGTCGAGCCAGTCGGCATCGCCCAGCCGCGCCGACAGCTGTTGCAATCGCGTGCGCACACGCGCTTCCAGCGTGGGGAGTCGGGCGGCGTACCAAGGCTGGTCGCGCTCGAACAACCGGGCCATCGTCAGCTCGAGGATCGGCGGCTCCAGGGTGTTCACCGCGGCGAAGACCCAGGCGACGGCGCGCGCTCGCGCATCGGCGTCGTCAGGCAAGAGGCCGGGATGCTGGTGACCGATGTGCAGGACGATCGCACCCGTCTCGAAGAGCGCCAGCCCGCCTTCCTCGTAGGTTGGAATCTGGCCGAAGGGGTTGAGCGCCAGGTGCGCCGGCTCCTTCATGGCCTGGAAGGGGACGAGGCGGACGTCGTAGTCCAGCCCCGCCTCCTCCAGCGCCCAGCGGACGCGCGTGTCGCGTGCCAGCCCTTTGCCCCCGTCGGGTGAGCGTTCGAAAGCGGTGATGGTGATGGTCATGGCGTCGATCCTTGCACGAGGCGTGTAGAGGAACGACGAATGACCCTCGCCGCGATCGACAGTTCAGCGCGAGAAAGCGTGCGCTGGGAGTGTCCTTACCGACCGGCGCGGAAGCCCCGAGCTGCCAGTCGCGCGAGGATGGCAACGACCACGAGCGCAACGCCGTCAAGGACGAACAGCTCGACGCCCGGACCTGCCCGCTTGGCCATGTCGGTCGATTGACCGAAGTGGCTCGCGCCGATGCCATAGGCTTCGACGAAGCTCATGGCGGTGATCCACGCCGCCGTCGCGGCAATCGCGATGGCGGCTACGGTGGCCACGTTGGCCTTCAGGTAACTCGTCTTCTTCCGGGTGGTGGCCGGCGCATAGTCGGCGCTCGTCGCCACGTCGAGATCTGCCTGCATGTTCATTCCTCCGTCTGTCCGAGGAGGCGTTGTATGAGGAGAGCCCTTTTGAATGGCCCGGCGTGTCGTGAACTGCGGAATGGGGCGTTGAATGGGGCCGAGCCGAGGCCAGACGGAGGCGCACCTGGGGCGCGTGAGCGACGATGGTTGCGGGGCGAAACGCTCGCATGCTTCAATCACCGCATGCCCCAAGACGCCGCCTTCCTGTCCGGCACCGAGAACCTCTCGATGTCCTCGGCCACGGTCATTCCGGTGCTGCACTACCCCGACGTGGCGGCCGCGGCGGCGTGGTTGGTCCGTGTCTTCGGTTTCACCGAGCGCCTGCGCATCGGTGGCCATCGCGTACAGCTCGATATCGGCGCCGGCGCGATGGTGGTGGCGCAAGGCGATGCGCCAGCGGAGCCCGTCTTCTCCATCATGGTCCGTGTCGCGAGCGCGGACCGGCACGCCGCGCGAGCTGCGGCCGAGGGCGCCAAGGTCCTGTCCCAGCCGCACTCGTTCCCGTACGGAGAGCGCCAGTACACCGTGTCGGACCTGGCGGGCTACGTGTGGACGTTCTCGCAGTCCGAGCGCGATGTGCATCCGGGCGATTGGGGCGGGGAGCTCGTCGCCGCGTGTTCGGATGTGACGCGGCCTGCCGGCGGCGGCTGAAGCGCTCAAGAGCACAAAAAAATCGGCCTGGTGCGCCCCCGAGCTCGAAGACGCCATGAGCGTCTCCCCGCTGCGAGTTGCGCACCAGGCCGTCGCCTGGGCGGGGGAGTCGCCTCCCCGTCCGAACCTTAGAGCGAGTTGAGGAACGCCAGCAGCGCCTCCCGGTCCGCCGTGCTCAGCTTGACGAAGCGCTGGCGGCTGGCGTCGCCTTCGCCGCCGTGCCACAGCACCGCCTCGGTCAGCGTGCGGGCGCGGCCGTCGTGCAGATAACCGACCTTCACGCCGGTGCCCGCCACGCGCTCGGTGTACCCGATGCCCCACAGGGCCGACGTGCGCCACTGGCTGCCGCTCGCCTGCGATTCGGCGAAGTTGTCGGCCAGCTCGCTGCCCATGTCATGCAGCAGCAGGTCGGTGTAGGGCTTGATGGTCTGGTTGCGCATCTCGGCCAGCTCGGTGCCCGCGCCCGTCTTCATCTCCGCGATGTGGCAGGCCGTGCAACGGATGGTGGAGAACACCTTCGATCCCGCCGCGACCTTCACCGGATCCACGTCCAGATAGGACAGCGGCGTCACGCCCTTCGGGAAGCCGCTGACCACGCTGCGCTGCGCCGGCACACCCAGCTGGGCCACGTAGCGCGAGAGCAGCTGCAGCTCGGCCTCGGACACGCCCTTTTCCACCTTCTTGTTGTTGCACTGGGCCGGGCCGGCCAGGCAGTCGCGGTTCGGGTAGACCGGGGACGTGACCGACATGTCCAGCAGCAGCGCATTGGCCGTCTGGTGACGCAGGCTCACCTTGGCCGCCTTCCAGCCGTAGCGACCCACGCGCACGGCGCCGGTCTCCGGGTCGTAGACCAGGTTGGCCTGACCCTTCACACCGTCCTCGTCCGGCGTGCTGCGCACCCGCGACAGGATGTCCGCGTCGGTGATCGCCTCCAGCAGACCCATGCCGATCACGGGCTGCGCGCTGCGCAGCGAGTACACCGTCGGCGTCGGGCCGTCGAAGCTGACCTTGGGCTTGCTCAAGGTCACGACGGTGCCGTCGGCCAGCGTGACGTTCTTCGTGTCGAAGCCGGCGACGCGCACGCCGTTGCCCCAGTCCTGCGCCGCACCGGTGCTGAGCGAGCGGGCGTTCATCTGCACGGCCTCGCCGTAGACCGGGTGGGGCAGCTGCTTGCCGTTGCCGTCCAGCGCGGCCACGCGCACGGCCATGGTGTCCAGGCGCTGGTTGAGCACCTGCGGCGCCAGGCTGCGGCCGTTGTTGATGTGGCAGCCGAAGCAGTTGGTCTGGTTGAAGCGCGGACCCTGCAGCTTCACCGCGTCGGTGTTGCGATCGTTGCCCTGCTCGTTGTGATCGCCGGTCCACATGTTGGTGTGGAACCAGCGCCGACCTTCGACGAAGGTCTGCATGTTCTTCATGCCGATCTGCGTATTCGGCTGCTGGAACATGAAGGTCGAGTTGTCCGCGTAGTCGTAGGAGATCGACCCCGTGCCGCCCGACAGCGTCTCGACCGGCAGCGGTGCGTTGTTCAGCCGCGGCTGGATGCCGTACTGCGGACGCAGGCCGCTGCCCACCACATAGGTCACCTCGTTGGTGTAGTAGCGGAAGTTGCCGTTGTCCTGGATCGCGTCCATCGCCGCGCGGCTGGAGAAGAACGAGCCGGTGAACTCGATCGCGTCGCCCACCTTGAGGTTGCGCGACGGGATGTTGACGCCGTTGGGCACCATCACGCCGTTGGCATTGGGCGCCAGGTCCGAGTGGCCGGGCACGTTGTCCAGCACCACGGAGCAGCCGTCGTTCGCGCCGACGATGCCGCCGTAGCCCGTGGTGGGCCGGGCCAGTGCGCCTTCGGGCGGCTTGGGCACCACCGGGCAGGAGGTCTTGTCGACGAATCCGTCCGTGTAGGTGGTGTTGTCCAGCAGCCGGCCTGGCGACATCCAGCCGTAGCCGGTGACGTTGGGATCATCGATGCGGCGGAAGAAGGAATGACCGCCGCCGCGCTGCGCCTGCTGGTAGTACTGGTTGACGATGATGCTCGGCTTGGTGACGCCGGCCACGCGGCTGTTGTCGATGAACTCGACGCCCCAGGTGCGGTTCTTGAAGTAGTTGGCGATGAAGTTGAGGTACGCGCCCGGGCCCTTGTCCTGCGGCTTGCCGTTGGCATCCACGGTGTCGTTGGGGCCGAAGCCGATCTCGTTCCAGTCCTCGCCGCGCTCGCGTCCATGGCGCGAGCGGCCCACGAAGCCGAAGCGCGTCACCAGCGTGCCGTCGGGCAGCGTGAACTGCACCTGCTCCAGCGTGGGCGGCGTCGCCGGCGTGACCACGGTGCTGTTCGCGGGCGGCGTCGGCACGGCCGAGGCGGTGAGCATCGGCAGCGTGTTGTCGCTGCCGGGCGAACTGAAGCTGACCTCGAGCAGCGAGTAGCCGTACTGCGTGCCGCGGGCCACGCCCTGCAGGCGCACGTAGCGCGCGTTGGCGTTCAGGTTGAAGAACTCTTCCGTCCCGCCCTTGCCGCCGGCCACGTAGCGCAGCTGGTACCAGGTCTGGCCGTCATCGGAGACCTGGATCGCGTACTCCTTGCCATACGCGTTCTGCCACACCAGCTTCATGTAGCCGACCGGCGTCTTGGTGCCGAAGTCGAACTGGATCCAGGCCTTGTCGTCGAAGGCGCTGGCCCAGCGCGTGTTCAGGTCGCCGTCGAGTGTCTTCTGGGCGGTGTCGCCGTTGTTCTCCAGCGCGCTGGACGTCGCCGTGATGCCGGTGATGGCCTTGCCGGGCTTGCTGATGTCCAGGCCGGTGGGCGATTGCAGCGACGGGGGCAGCGCGGGCGTCGTGGGGCTGCCGCTGTCGCCGCCGGTGGGCAGGCTTGGCGGCGCGGGCGCGGGCGGGGGCAGCTCGGGCTCGTCGCCGACGGGCGCGGACGCCGGAGGCGCGGGGGCCGGACCGGGCGCCGGCGCGGGTGCCGGCGCGCCGGACACCGGCGGGCTGCCGCCTGCGTCCGAGCCGCCGCCACCACCACCACACCCTGCCAGCGTGCCGACGGCGCTCAGGGCGACGACGGCGCTGAAGACGATTCCCCAGGGGTTTCGCGGGGAAGGGCATGCCGACGTCGGGTCAGCCTCTGAAATGTTGTGGCGCATGGCGCTCCTGCAGGTCCGTAGAACGAGACACCCGGGGAGCGCGCACGAACGCCTGACCCGGGTGGACTTTCACCCCGTTCAAGCAGAGAGCGTGCCGGTTGCGGTTGGTCACAGAGTGCGGTCAGCGTCGCAAAACGCGAGCGCGCGACGCCTGACCCTAATCCCAAAGAGGTATTTGCGCGATGTGCGGATCGAGGGGCAGGGTCAGGTTTTGTCACGTCTGACATCAGACGCGACAAATAGTGTCACTTCGACAGGCTGGCGCTGGCCGTGGTCACGAGGAGCGCGCGTTGGCCGGCCGCCTCGACGCGGGCGAGCTGCTCGGGTGTCGCGATCACGAGGCCGTCATTCCCCTGGGTGTCCAGCAGACCCAGGCGACGCGCTTCGGACGTCTCCGCCCGGACCTGCTGCCGGGTCTTGGGCGTGCCGGTCAGCGCGGGTTCGTAGTTGTCGCGCTGCGAGCGCTGGAGCTCGCCGCTCGCTTGCGCGGCGGCCAGTTCGGCCAGCACCTCGGCGCGCGTGCGCGGCGTGCCCACGTCGCTGGTCCGCGAGAACGGCGCGTCCTCTTTCCAGTCGCCGTTGTCGCCGGCCGCGTGGGCGCGGATCAGGTCGGCCTGGACTTGCACGCGGGGGAGCGCGGCGGTCTGCGCGGCGGCGGGTTGCGCGATGGCGGCGAGCGTCGCGGCGATGAGGGTGGCGGCGAACAAGGTGCGGGACGTGGCGGTGGTCATGTCGGACTCCAGTGAAGGGTTGGGGTTGGCGTGGGATGGATTTCATCCGTCGCAGGTATCTGGGGTTTGTCCCCGCCCCGTGCTTTCAGCAAGAGCCTGTATGCGCGCCGACGCGCGATACATGGCGGTACAAGCGCGATCCGCCGATGCCCGCCGCGCTACGCGATGGGCGCGAAATCGTTCGCCAGGCCGCGTGCCAGCGCGATGGCCGCCGCATGGGTGCGCGAGTTGGCGCCGAGCTTGCTCATGATGGCGCCCACGTGCGACTTGACCGTGCCGAGCTCGATGTCCAGGGAGCGCGCGATCGTCTTGTTCGACTCGCCGGCGACCACGAGACGCAGCACCTCCGTTTCGCGCGAGGTCAGCGCCGTGCGCGTCAGGCTGTCGGCCATGCGCTGCGCCACGGTCAGTCCCAGATAACGCTGACCGCGCGCCGCCGCGGTCACGCCTTCGACCAGCTCGCTGAGCGGGCCGCCGAGCAGCAGGTAGCCATGCACGCCCGCCTCGATCGCACCGCGGATGTCGGCCTCGCGCCCGTGGCTGGTCAGGGCGACGACCCGTGCGCCGTCCAGGCGCTGCAGGGCGCGCTGTCCCGGCGCCGCGAGCCGCAGGGCGTCCTGCAGGTCCGAGACCACGACGTCGATGGGCGGATCCTGCCGCCGCTCGTCGACGCCGTCCTTGAACACGTCGATGCCGCCGTGCTCCCCGAGCGCGGCGGTGATGCCCACGCAGAGCAGGGGATCCGGATGCATGACCAGGACGCGGATCCGGGGCGTCGTGGAACGGGGCGTCGTGACATGGGGCGGTTGGGACGGGAACATCATGGACTTGCCTGGCGAAGTGGTCGGAATGCTTGGCGCCGCCGGCATCGGCCGACGGGGTGTCATGGCGCCGACTCTAGAAGTGGAGCCCCCCGCGCAGCAAGACGCTGACCGCCAAAGTGCTTTTGTGATCTCGACAAAGATCGCCGCGGCGATCTAATCGAGTTCGCGCACATGAGAGTCCGGAGGTCCCCATGGATCGGATCGCTGCAATGAACGCCTTCGTCCGTGTCGTCGAGGCCGGCAACTTCACCAAGGCCGCGGAGTCGCTCTCCCTGCCCAACGCGAGCGTGACGCGCCAGATCCAGAGCCTGGAGCAGGACCTGAAGGTGCTCCTGCTGCACCGGACGACCCGCGCCGTCACCGTGACGGCCGAGGGCGCGACCTACTACGAACGTGTCGTGCGGCTGTTGTCGGATCTGGCCGACATCGAGTCCTCGACCCGCCAGTCGAGCGCGAAACCGGTCGGCACCGTGCGTGTCGACGTGCCCGCGGCGATCGCGACGATGGTGCTCGTGCCGGCGCTCGGCGATTTCCGGCGTGCCTATCCGGACGTGAAGATCGAGCTGGGGGTGGGCAACCGCCACACGGACCTGGTCGCGGAAGGTGTCGACTGCGTGATCCGCGCGGGGGAGGTCAGCGATCAGTTCCTCGTCGCGAGGCGCATCGGCGGCTTCCGCTTCGCCACCTGCGCGACGCCGGCCTTCCTCGACGAGCACGGCACGCCGACGTCTCCGGAAGAGGTCCCCTTCTATCCCACCGTCGGGCTGGCGGGCGGATCGGGCGGGCGCGTGCAGCCATTCCGCTTCACGCGGGGCGAGGTCCAGCACCGCTTCACGCTCGAGCACACGCTCGTCGTCAACGACACGAATGCCTACCTGGCGGCGGGGCTCGCCGGATTGGGACTGATCCAGGCGCCGTGCTACACGATCGATGCGGCGGTCCTGGACGGACGGCTGGTGTCGCTGCTCGACGAGTGGCATCCCGACGAGAGCCCTGTCCACGTGCTCTACGCGCCGAACCGCTATCTCAGCGCCAAGGTGCGGGTCTTCATCGACTGGACCGTGGACCTGTTCGAGCGCCACGAGCACCTGCGGCGCGGCTGAGGGTTCAGTTCCGCCTACGACTTCAGTCGCAGCGGCGGACGGCGTCAGGTCGGATGTGGTCTCCCTCGGGATCCGCGAGCCTAGCGGCTCCGAACTCCCGAGGACCCACCGAGCATGAACACATACCCGAGCCGACGTCGCCTGCTTGCGGCGGCCGCCGTCGTCGGCGCTTCCAACATGGCCTTGCCCTGGCTGCCCGCCAGCGCCCATGCGGCTGCGCTGAAGGACGCCGCCATCGGCGACAGCACGGCGATCCGCCCGTTCCGCGCCAGCTTTGCGCGCGCGGATCTGGCCGACCTGCGCCGGCGCATCGCATCGATGCGCTGGCCCACGCCGGAGACCGTCACCGACGCGTCTCAGGGTGTCCGGCTGAGGACCATGCAGCAGTTGGCCCGCTACTGGACGCACGGCTACGACTGGCGGCGTCTCGAAGCGCGCCTCAACCGTCATCCCCAGTTCGTCACGACCATCGACGGCGTGGAGATCCACTTCATCCATGTGCGCTCGAAACATGCGAACGCGCTGCCGGTGATCGTGACGCACGGCTGGCCGGGCTCGGTCGTCGAGCAGCTCAAGCTCATCGAGCCGCTGACCGATCCGACGGCGCATGGCGGCCGCGCGGAAGACGCGTTCGACGTGGTGATCCCGTCCCTGCCGGGCCACGGCTTCTCAGGCAAACCGCGGACGACCGGCTGGGATCCCGTGCGCATCGCCCGCGCCTGGGTCGAGCTGATGCGCCGCCTCGGCTACACCCGCTACGTGGCCCAGGGCGGCGACTGGGGCGACGCGGTCACGGAGCAGATGGCCTTGCTCACGCCGCCCGGGCTGATCGGCATCCACGTCAACATGCCGGCGACGCTGCCGCCCGACGTGGCCCGCGCGCTGAAGCTCGGCGAGCCCGCGCCGGCGGGACTGTCGACCGACGAGCAGCAGGCCTTCGACCAGCTCGACGACTTCTTCAAGCACGGCCTGGGTTACGCGCTCGAGATGTCCAACCGGCCTCAGACGCTCTATGCGCTGGAGGACTCGCCGATCGGCCTGGCAGCCTGGATGCTCGACCACGATGCCCGCAGCCAGGCGCTGATCGCCCGCGTGTTCGACGGCCAGGCCGAGGGACTCACGCGCGACGACATCCTCGACAACGTGATGCTGTACTGGCTCACGAAGACGGCGGTGTCCTCGGCCCGGCTCTACTGGGAGAACAAGCTGGAGTTCTTCGCGATCAAGCAGGTCGCGATCCCCGTCGCGGTCAGCGTGTTCCCCGACGAGATCTACGCCGCGCCGCGCAGCTGGGCGGAGCGCGCCTACAAGCAGCTCATCCACTTCAACCGCCTGGACAAGGGCGGGCACTTCGCGGCGTGGGAGCAGACCGAGGTCTTCGTCCGCGAGCTGCGCACGGGCTTCGCCAGCCTGCGCTGAGCGCTGTCTGAGCGCCCGACAAGGCGTCGCCCTCGTGCGGCGCCTTGTCATTGCGCGTTCAGGCGCAGGGCGCCACCGCCATCGAGAGCACGTACCCCGCGCTGCGCACCGTCTTGATGTAGCGGGGTTCGCGCGCGTCGTCCCGCAGGCGCAGGCGCAGGCGGCTGACCAGCAGGTCGATCGAGCGCTCGAAGGGCTCCGTCGGGCGACCCTGCGTGAGGCCGAGCAACTGGTCGCGGCTGAGCACGCGCTGTGGATGGTCGAGGAACACGCGCAGCAGCCGGTACTCGGCGCCGCTCAGATCCACCATCGACTCCTGGTCGTCGAGCAGGTGGCGCTCGACGGTGTCGAGCTTCCAGGTGCCGAACGCCAGGCGCGGGACCGTGTCGGTCGACCGCATGTTGGGCGGCAGCATGCGGGTGCGTCGCAGGACGGCGCGGACGCGCGCCAGCAGCTCGCGTTGCGCGACCGGCTTGACCAGGTAGTCGTCGGCGCCCATCTCCAGCCCGAGGATCCGGTCCACTTCGTCGCCGCGCGCGGAGAGCATGAGGATGGGCATCGTCCGGTGCTTGCCGCCGCGCAGCTCGCGGCAGAGGTTCAGCCCGTCGTCGCCGGGCAGTTCGAGGTCGAGCACGATCAGGTCGAACGGGCCCGACTGCTCGAGCGCCGCGCGCAGATGACGTCCGGTCGCGACCGCCGTCACGTGCATCCCGTGTTGCTCGAAGTAGGCCTTCAGCTGCTCGCGCTGCGCGCGATCGCCGTGGACGAGGAGGAGGTGGTCGCTGGTGTTCATCGTCATGCTCGTCGGAACTCGACGCCCATTCTTCGCAAGGAACGGGCGCGCGCCATCCGACCTTCGTCGAAGTGCCGGCTGCATCGAACGGTCGGCCGGCGGCAGGCCGGGACCGTCTGCGACTTTGGAACGAGGCGTCGATGCCGAACCAGTCGGATGGCAGGCGGCGGCGGCCTCCGTAGTCTTCGATGCATGGACGTTATCAGGACGTTCTCGCGACAAGGAGCGCCGACGATGGCAACACTGAAATTCCAATTCGACACCACGCTGACGCCGGAGCAGTTCATCGCCGGGCTCACGGATTTCGGTCCGGGTCGGTCGAAGATCTTCCGCTTCAGCACCGACGACTTCCTGCGGGTGCATCGTCAGGGGCGCACGCAGGCGGTCGTCACCGAGGGCTCGCCCGCCATCTGGGAGCGGCTGCACTACGACTGGTCCGTCCCCCACCGCGTGGTGTTGACGACGATGGATTCGAACGTCTGGGGCGGCCGGTCGGGACATAGCTACACCTTCCATCCGTTGGCGGGCGGCAGGACACGGCTGGAGGCGGTCGTCGTCCGCGAAGGCCGCAACCTCAAGGGCCGGCTGCTGGGTCTTCTGCTTGGCAGCGTGGGCCGTGGCACCTTGAGGAACGCCTTGGCCGCGGCGATCGCGGCCATGGAGGCGCGGTACGCCTGATGTCGCCGCGCCCCCGACGCACCCATGACAATTTCTTCAATGCAATGAACGAGCGATCCAGGACGACCCCATGGAACTGACCGCCACCACCATCCTGGTCGCCTTCGCCGGCGTCTTCCTGATCTGCTTCATGAAGGGCGCCTTCGGCGGCGGCTTCGCCATCGTCGGCATCCCGCTGCTGTCGATCGTGATGGACCCGGTGACCGCGGGCGGCCTGCTCGCGCCGCTGTTCATCGCGATGGACCTCTTCAGCCTGCGCTACTGGAAGCCGTCGACCTGGTCCAGGCCGGACCTTCAGCTGCTCGTTCCCGGTCTGGTGGTGGGCATCGGGGCGGGTTATCTGCTGTTCCGCGTGCTGGACCATCGCGCGATCGCCATCCTGATGGCGGTGATCACGCTGGTGTTCGTCGGCCTGTGGTTCGTGCGAGGCGGCGAGGTGGTGGTGCAGCCGCGGTCGCCGCGCAAGGCCGTCGCCGCGGGGCTGACCTCGGGGATCACCACCATGGTCGCGCACTCGGGCGGACCGCCCCTGGCGATCTATCTGCTGCCGCTCGGCTTGAGCAAGCAGGTCTATGCGGGCACGACCAGCCTGTTCTTCACGGTCGGCAACCTGCTCAAGGCGGCCCCGTGGCTGATGCTGGCCAAGCCGGCGGGCGCCGTCTGGAGCCTGATGGCGATCTGCCTGCTGGCCATCCCCTCGGGCGTCTGGCTGGGGTGGCGCCTGCATGCCAGGCTGGATCAGCGCCAGATGTACAGGGCCTGCTACGCCTTGCTGGTGGTCACCGCCATCAAGTTGCTGTGGGATGGCGTCTCGGGTTACCTGCGCTGAGCAGCGCGGCGGCCGATCGTTTCAGCGTGCCGCGTTCAACGCCGTCCGCGCTTGCCGGCGGCGGCCATCCAGGCTCCACGAGCCCGCACCGAACGCGACGATCTGCAGCAGGCCGCCGGCCATCGCGATGTTCTTCAGGAAATGGAACATCTGGTTCTGGTCGCCCAGCGCGCTGTGGAAGAACACGGCGGAGACGACCGAGAACGCGGCCAGCGCCGCGGCCACGAGACGGGTGCGATAGCCCAGCACGAGCAGCAGGCCGCCGCCCAGTTCGGCGACCAGCGCCGCGCCGTAGGCGAGCGTCGGCGCAGGCAGCCCCACGGAGGCGATGTAGCCGATGGTGCCGGCCGGGGCGGCGAGCTTGCCGAAGGCGCTGATGAGGAAGATGGCGGCCATCATCACGCGGCCGGCAAACGGCAGCGCGGAGGTCGAAGCGGAGGAGTTCTGGAAGGTCATGATGGATTCCTTTGACGATGAAGTGGAGGGCGGAAACGGAAGACTCGGTCCTGGCGCCGTCAGCGCACTCGGCCGCGGGCGCGGAGTTGCTCGCCGAGCAGAGCAATTTCCTGTTCACCGCGCCTCAGCGCGGCCTGGCTGGTGTGGACGGAGTAGCGACCCAGCACGAGATCGTGACGATGCGGAACAGCCGTGCCGACGATGAATTCGGTGTCGCCTTCGGCGATCACATCGATGGGGGCGTCGCTGCTGTTCAGGATGGCCAGCTCGTTCTCGAGGCGGTGGCCGTCGAAGCGCAGGGCGCCTTGCGACACATGGAACCAGCCCACGCGGTGACCTGTCGGCGGGGTCAGTTGCCAGCGCTCGCCGTCGCGCAGCTGGACGTGCACCAGCTGCAGTCCGGCCGGGGCATCGACCTGGCTCGCGCCGCCGCCGTGACGCCCGAGGATCACGCGCGCCGGGCCGTGCCGCGGCACGGCTTCCGGGCCGAGGTACTGGCTGCGGGCCTCCGCGCCTTCCAGCGCTTCCGGCAACGCCACCCAGAGCTGGTAGCCCCGGAACCGGGTCGAATCGACCGGCACGCCGTCGTGCCAGATGCCGCGCCCGGCCCGCATCCATTCGACGCTGCCGCCTTGCAGCTCGCCGTGCGCGCCGGTGGTGTCCTCGTAGCGCATGCGGCCCGAGAGCAGGACGGTGGTGGTAGCGATGCCCGAGTGCGGATGCATCGGGAACAGGGGGCCGCCCGTCGGGATGAAGTCGAAGTGGTCCAGGAACACGAACGGCTTGATGAGCTCGCCGATGTCGCCTGGGCTGAACACGCGCGTGACGGGGCCGTGGCGTCGACCGGCGGCGCGGAACTCGAGCGTTCGCGAGAAGAGGGACTCGCGGCCGCCCTCAGGCATTGGCGCTTCCGTCGACGACGTGTCGGCGCGACGCGCACTCTGGAGATCAACTGACATCGGGGTGGCCTTCGTTCGATGGGATGGATCGAAGCTTAGGAACTGGACAGCCAGCTGGGTAGCCTATATGTTTGGATGGATACCATCTGCTGGAGCGATAGATGCTGGACGGCGTATCCATGGACCAGCTGCGGACCTTCATCGCGGCGGTCGAGGAAGGCAGCTTTTCCGCGGCGGGGCGCAAGCTGCGGCGTGCTCAATCCGTGGTCAGCCAGACCATGGCGAATCTCGAAGCGCAATTGCGCGTGAGCCTGTTCGATCGCAGCGGCCGTTATCCGGTGCTGACCGATCAGGGTCAGGCCTTGCTCGGTGAGGCCAAGACGGTCGTGAACGGGATGGACGCGTTCAAGGCGCGCGCCCGCACGCTGTCGGAGGGCCTGGAGCCGGAGCTGTCCGTCGCCATCGACGTGATGTACCCGATGGCCTCCTTGACCGAGACGGTCGGCGCTTTCCGCCTGGCCTTTCCCTCGACACCGCTGCGCATGTACGTCGAGGCGCTGGGGGCCGTCGTGCAACCCGTCCTGGACGGCGCCTGCCGCATCGGCGTCATCGGCTCCCTGCCCGTGGTGCCGGACGGGCTGCAGGCCGAGCCGCTGGCCGAAGTGCCGATGGTCACCGTGGTTGCGCCGGGTCATCCGCTGGCGCAGCAGCGGGGATTGCTGCGCTCCGCCGAGCTGGAGCGGCACGTGCAATTGATCCTCACGGACCGGACGACGCTCAGCACGGGACGCAACTACGGCGTGATGTCGCCGCAGGTCTGGCGCCTGGCCGACCTGGGCGCCAAGCACGCCTTCCTCAAAGCCGGATTCGGCTGGGGGCACATGCCGCTGGCGATGGTGCAAGCCGATCTTGACGCGGGGCAACTGGTGCGACTCCGGCTGGAGGCGCATCAACCGGCGACGCCCGGCATCGTGATGTACGCGGCCTATCGGAACGACGCCCCGCCGGGGCCTGCGGGGCGATGGTTCATCGACAGATTGCGCCAGCCGACCGTCGATCAATCTGTTTGAAAGATGGATGCCATCGAAACAAATAGGCTACCGCGATAGAGGGACGGTTCCTACTCTTCGAGGCATGCAACTCGCCGAGTTGCTCCCACTCGAAGGAGTAGACGATGTCTCAGAAGAAGTTCAGCGACGCCGCCGCGTCCGTCATCGCGGCCAAGGCGCACAACACCACCATCCGCTTCCATCACTACGGCAGTCCCGCGGTCCTGCAGGTCGAGGAGGACGTCATCCCCGCGCCCGGTGCCGGCCAGGTGCGGCTGCGCCACGAAGCCATCGGCGTGAACTTCATCGACACGCTGTTCCGCCAGGGCGCCTTCCCCGTGCCGCTGCCGTCGGTGCCCGGCGTCGAGGGCGTGGGCATCGTCGAGGCGCTGGGCGCCGGGGTCGCCGGCATCGCGGTGGGCCAGCGCATGGCCTACTACCTGGCGCCCGGCAGCTACGCGCAGGAACGCCTGATCAACGCGGACCAGCTGGTGCCGGTGCCCGACGACCTCTCCGCGGAACAGGTCGCCGCCATGTTGACCAAGGGCCTGACGGCCTGGGCCGGTCTGAACGGCTATCACCAGCTTCGTGCCGGCGAGACGATCCTGGTCCAGGGCGCTTCCAGCGGCGTGGGTAGCCTGCTCGCCCGCTGGGCCAAGGCCCGAGGCGCCATCGTGATCGGCACGGCTGGCTCGGCGGAGAAGCGCGCGGCGCTGGCTTCCGTGATCGACCATGTCCTGCCGTCGGACGCGGCCGACCTCGCGCAGCAGATCCGGCGCGTGGCGCCGCAGGGCGTCGACGTGGTCTACGAGTTCGTCGGCAAGGCCACGTTCGCGACCACGCAGGCGGTGGTGCGCGACGGCGGTGTCATCGTGTCGATCGGCGCCGCATCGGGCGCTCCCGAGGTCGACAAGGTCGAACTGGCGCGACGCAACGTGTTGATGGTGGGCGGGCCGATGGCGAGTCATCTGCAAGGGCGCGTCGACGAAGCCGCGGCCGCCGTGTTCGACGCCTATCGGCGAGGCCTCTTCGGCGCCGTTCCCGTCACGCGCTACGTGCTCACGGACGCTGCCCAAGCGCACGTCGACATCGCGGAGCGTCGCAAGTCCGGATCGCTGGTGCTGATTCCGTAAGCGCCTTGGTCAGTGTCGCCTCATGGTTGTGCCGGCATCGCCGTGACGCCGGCCTGGACGGGGGTCCCGCCTTGATCCGCGCCGCGCCACTGACGCCGCTAGACGAGCACGCAGTGCGCCACCGCGCCGAAGTGACAGCCGCTGCCCACCACGACGAACAGGTGCCAGATGCCGTGGGCGTGACGACTGCAGCCCGGGTTGGCGAAGAAGTAGGTGCCGGCGGTGTAGGCGCCGGCACCGGCGACGAACAGCGTGACGCAGGCCACCGGCAGTTCCTGCAGGGCGGGGATGCACACCATCGTGGCCAGCCAGCCCATCGCCAGGTAGACCTTGAGCATCGGCCGTTCGACATCGCCCCACACCGTGCGCCGGATGCCCCACAGCGACACGATCCAGACGCTCGCCAGGGCCACCCACCGCCACCAGCCGTCGCCGGTCAGGACCGCGAACGGCGTCATCGTCCCGGCGATCAGCAGGAAGATCGCGCAATGGTCCAGACGGACCCACAGGCGTTGCCGCCGACCCCGGGTGCTGTGGCAGAGCGTGGAGGCCGCGAACAGCGCGATCAGGGCCGCACCGAAGATGCAGGCGACGGCGAAGCGCCGGCCGCTGCCCGTGCCCAGCGCCTGATGCGCCAGCCACGCGACGGCGGGAAGGGCCGCCAGCAGCCCCAGGAGATGGGTGCCGGCGTTCAAGCGCTCGCCTGGGTACATCGCCGCCTTCACGGTCATGGGATCCCCCAGCGTAGCCCGATCATGTGACGCCACGTCGGGCGTCCGTCCGGTTCAGTCCCGCAGCGCGTGCGCCAGTGTCTTCCGGACGCGTTCGAAGCGATCGGGATCGGTGGCCCGCAAGGTCTTCAGATCCTGCGCGACCCGTTCCAGCCGGTCCTCCGCCCCGTCGGCCTTGAGCGCCTCGATGTCCTCGCGCAATTGCTCGAAGCGCGCGAGGGGCCCGTTCGGGCCATCGGGCGCGCCCTCCGGATACAGCACGTCCATCAAGGCCTGCACCGCGTCGGACAGCCGGCCGAGCTGCCGCCCGTAGCTGTGCTGCGAGACGATGCGGGCCTCGGTCTGCGGCGCGCTCGAATTGAACGCGTTGATGTTGTAGGTGATGGGCAGGATGGGCTGGGTCAGCTGGCTCGGCGCCAGCGTCAACGCCCGGAAGGGCCAGCCGATCAGCTGCGAGACATCGAAGGACGGCGACGACGTGGTCATGCGGGGCTCCCTGGGTGCGTGTGGCACGCCGAAGCCTACGGAGATCGCCGCGCAAGCGAATCCCTCATCGAGGGGACGCACGCTCAGGCCGGGATCACGGATCAGGGCAGGCTGCGCGCCGGTGCGTCGCAACGCAGGCCCGCCACGCCGAGCGCCCGCGCCGCCGCGCAGGCATTGATCGAGCCGGACACGCCCATCGAGCCCAGCAATGCGCGTTTCAGCCGCTCCGCGTCCGCGCCCGGCGCCGCCGCGCGCAGCAGCGCGATCACGCCGGTCGCGTGCGCCGCGGCCAGCGAGCTGCCGGCATCGATGTCGTAGCCGCCGCCCGGCACCGTCGTCAGGACCGATCGGCCGGGCGCGGCGAGCCAGCCTTCGGAGCCCGCGGCCTCGCCCGTGCTGGCCACGACCAGCGCGCCGGGCACCTCGCTCGGAAAGCCCTTGCCGAGCCGCCCCGGCGGCGCTGCCGCCACCAGCACCGCGCCGCGCGACAACGCGTGCTGCGCGAGCTTCGTCAGCAGCGGATCGCTCGGACCGCCCAGGCTGAGGTTGATCACCTCGGCGCCGTCCGCGATCGCCGCGCCGAGCGCCTGCGCCAGCGTGAAGGAGTTGCAGCGCGCCGGCGCCGGGCCCGCTGCCGGGCCGGCGCCCGCCCGCGCGGCGTCCGTCCAGCACGCGCGATAGCTCGTCACCACGGCGCCCGGCGCGACGCCGACGATGCCCTGGTGGTTGTTCACCTTCGCCACGATGAGGCCCATCACTTCGGTGCCGTGGCGCTCCGGCACGGCATCGACCAGCGCGCCGCCGCCGGCGACGTAGTCCCGCTGACCCGACACCTGGCCGAGCAGATCCGGATGCCGCGCGTCGACGCCGGTGTCGATCACCGCGACCTTCACCCGCGCGCCGACGCTCACCTGCTGCAGCGCCGCCGCGGACATCTGCTGGAAGCCCTTCTGCAGGCCGAAGTAGGGATCGTTGTAGAGCGAGATCGGCGCGGATGCTCCCAACGCAGAGGCAGGCGGGGACGCCGGTGCGGACGGCGAAGTCGGCGACGACAGTGAAGACGGCGAGGGCACCGGCGCTTCCGGCGCGGGGTCGTTCAGCGTCTCGAATTCGTTGAGCGGCTGCGCCAGCTTGACGCGGGCGTCCTGGCGCAGCCGCGCCAGCACCGCGTCAGCGTCATCGCCCGCGCCGAGCGCATAAAGCATGCAGCGCAGGTTCAGCGGCGCGATGGTCCATGCGGACTGCTCGCGCAGTCCGTACTCGCGCGCGAGCGCCTCCGACATCGCCAGGGCCCGCGCGCTGCCGGCGTAGCCCGCCATCCGGCGATAGTCGCCGCGGGCCGACCCGCCGGCGCCGGGCAGCGGCTCGCCGCGGTCCTCGACGGCCAGGATGATCAGACGGGCGTCAGAGGGCGCCTTCGCCAGCGAAGGTGCCGCAGCGGTGATGGCAGCGGCGGACGCGTCGCCGCCGCCCTCGGCCGCACGAGTCGGACCCGCGGACGCCAGCGCGGCGACCAGGATGGCCAGCGCGATGGGGCCGACGGTCCGCAGGCGGCGCGCGATCGCCGATGGCATCGCTCAGCGTCCCGGCGCCGCGGCGCCGACCGGCTCCGCGAGCAGCACGCCCGGCTCCGCGCGCAGGCGTTCCACCATCGCGGGCACGGCCGCCACCGGCGCCGGCTGCAGCGGCGCCAGCAGCAGGCTGCTCGCGTCCTCGTCCGCGCCGACGATCCTCAGGCCGTGGTGCGTCAGCACCTGCCGCAGCCGGCCCATGTCCACACGCTCCTCCGGCACCAGCCTCACGACCGCGCCGGCGGGCAGCGCGGCCGGCTGGCTCAGCGTCACATAGTCGGCCGGCGGATGGCCGTCGCTCCACAGGCGCAGTCCGAGCACGCACATCGCCACCGCCTGCACCGCCACCGCCGCCGTCAGCCAGCGCGTCGTGCGCGATCCGCCGTCGTTGGCCGAGGCGCCGCGTCGTCCTTCCACCGGCGTCGCCGGACCCGCGTCGCGGTCGCGCGCCCAGAGGCGGTCGAGGCCGGCCTGGATCGAGGCCTCCTCGGCCTCGCTGGCCGCCGCGCCCACTTCACCCGCGGCGTTCGCCGAACGCGCGTCCTGCATGCCGCGATGGATGTTGCGCTGGAGTTCCAGCTCATCGCGGCAATGCGCGCAGTGCGGCAGATGCGCCTGCACCAGGCGGCGCTGCTCGGGCGTCGCCGTGCCGGCCACGACCCACGCGATCGCGTCCCACACCTGACGGTGCTCGTTCGGCTGACCCATCGCCGGATCGCCGGCAGGCAGTCCCGTGGGGTCGGAGGGGGCGTCGTCGTGGGAAGTCATCGGGTCGGTCCTTCGGTGCCGCTGGCCGGGCGGTCTTCGCCGCCCAGCTCGGGCAGCACGTTGCGCAGCCGGACGCGCGCATGGAACATGCGGGCCTTCACGGTGCCGGTGGCGCAATTCATGATGCGGGCGATGTCCTCGCAGGTCTCGCCCAGGTAGTACGCCAGTTCCAGCGTCACCCGCTGTTCCACCGGCAAGGCGGCCAGCCCCCGCATCACCCAGTCGCGCAACTCGCGGTCGGCGGACTCGTTGACCGAGGGCTCGGCCATCGCCAGCTCCGCCTCGCTCACCGAGGAGGCGTTGATCTCCTGCGCCGTCACGCCGTCGCGCAGCGCCTTCAGCATGCAGCGGTAGGCGATGCCGTGGATCCAGGTCGAGACCCGCGACTCGCCGCGGAAATTGCCCGCGGTCCGCCACACGATCCACAAGGTGTCGTTGACGACCTCCTCGGCCAGGTCCGGCCGCCCGCAACTGCGCAGCACGAAACGCGACAGCCGCGGTTGGCAGTGCCGGTACAGCTGCTCGAAAGCCGACCGGTCGCCGGCCGAGGCGGCCTGCAACCAGGCACGCAGACGCGACTCGGCGGCCGTGTCCGCTTCATTCGGAACAGGTTGAAACATGGGCGACTGATTTCTGCAGAAGTGTCCCTCATGGGTGCCAGAATCGCCGCCGATGGTTGCCATGCCCCGAAAAAATCCTGCTCGAGCCCTCGCCCTCCTGGCGGCGGGCCTCATCGCGTCGGGGGCAGCCGCCGCACAGAACTGGGGCGGCACGCTGTCGGCCGTGACGGAACGCGTCTCGCGCGGCAACAGCCTCAGCGGCGACCATCCGGGCGCCACCGCCGACCTCTACTACCGCGACGACCGCAACTGGAGCCTCGGCCTCGGTCTCGGCACGATGCACATGTCCAACGGGGCGAAGGCGGAAGCCGTCGTCTCCGCGACCCGCTGGTGGCAGATCGACGACCGCCGCGTCGTCACGCTGTCCGGCGCCCACTACGCCTACGCCGGCGGCGTCAACGCGAACCGGCTGCGCTACAGCGAGCTGTCGCTCGGCGGGCTCTGGGACACCCCCGCGTGGGGGCAATGGGGGGCGACGGTGTCGGTGTCGCCGGACCTGGCCGCGTACTCGTCGTGGGGCTACCTGGGCCATCGCGGCGCGACCATCGCCGAGCTGACCTGGCACCGCCGGCTCGTCGATGCGCTGGCCGCGGACGTGGGCTGGGGCATGGTCTCCAATTGGGGGCATGGCAGCGGCTCGTACCGCTTCGCCAATGCCGGGCTGGCCTACACCGTCGGGGACTGGCGCTTCAGCGCCGCGCGGCTCTACAGCTCGCTGCCGCAACGCGGCGACCCGTCGCTGCAGCGCTGGGTCGCCGGCGTGGCGTGGTCGTTCTGAAGGCTCAGCCCGACTGCTGCTCCAGGAAGCGCTGCGCGTCGAGCGCCGCCATGCAGCCGGTGCCCGCGCTGGTGATGGCCTGGCGATAGACGTGGTCCTGCACGTCGCCGGCGGCGAACACGCCCGGCACGCTCGTCATCGTGAAGAAGCCCTCCGAGCCGCTGCGCGTCAGCACGTAGCCGTCGCGCAGCTCGACCTGTCCGCGAAAGATCTCGGTGTTGGGCTTGTGGCCGATGGCGATGAAACAACCCTGCAGCTTCACGTCCGTCGTCGTGTCGTCCTGCGTGCTCCTGATGCGCACGCCGGTCACGCCGCTCGCGTCGCCCAGCACCTCGTCCAGCGTGTGGAACACGTGCAGTTCGATCTTGCCGGCCCTGACCTTGTCCATCAGCTTGTCGACCAGGATCGGCTCGGCGCGGAACTTGTCGCGACGATGGATCAGATGGACCTTGCTGGCGATGTTGGACAGGTACAGCGCTTCCTCGACCGCGGTATTGCCGCCGCCGACGACGCAGACTTCCTGCTCGCGATAGAAGAAGCCGTCGCAGGTCGCGCAGGCGCTGACGCCGCGGCCCATGAACGATGCTTCCGACGGCAGTCCCAGGTATTGCGCGGAGGCGCCGGTGGCCAGGATCACCGCGTCGGCCGTGTAGACCGCGCTGTCGCCGGTGAGCGTGAACGGACGCTTGGAGAAGTCGACGCTGTTGATGTGGTCGAAGACGATCTCGGTCTGGAAGCGTTCCGCGTGCTGCTGGAATCGCTGCATCAGCTCGGGACCTTGCACGCCCATCACGTCGGCGGGCCAGTTGTCCACTTCGGTCGTGGTCATCAACTGACCCCCTTGGGCCATGCCGGTGACGAGCAGCGGCTTCAGGTTCGCGCGGGCGGCGTAGAGCGCCGCGGTGTAGCCCGCGGGGCCGGAGCCGAGGATCAGCAGGGCGGTGTGTCGTTGTACGAGGCTCATGTCGGTTCTGCTCGGTGCTGGGTGGTACCGGTCGGTGCAGGTCGGTGCTGCCGGTTTCGTCCCTGGGGTCAGGTCTGCGAGGGTCACAGCCTGGCGTGATCCAGGCGCTGGGCGAATTCGTCGGCGGGCAGGAAGCCGATCGTGCGGGCGGCGGCCAGCTCCTTCCCCTGCGCGTCGAAGAACAGGATCCCCGGCGGGCCGAACAGCTGGAAGCGCTTGAGCAACGCCTTCGCCTCGGCGCTGTTCGCGGTCACGTCGGCCTGCAGCAGGCGCGCATTGCGCAGCCGCGTGGCGATCGCGGGGTCGGAGAAGGTGAGGTGTTCCATCTCCTTGCAGGCGACGCACCAGTCCGCGTAGAAGTCCAGCATCACGGGACGGTCCGTCGACGCGAGGGCCGCGTCGAGTTGCGCCACCGTCGTGATGCGCTCGAAGGCCGGCGCCGGCGTGCCGCGCGACGCGGCTTCGGCGCTGGCGAGCGGCAGGGCACCCGCGGAGCTCCGCGCCAGATGGCGCAGCGGCATCAGCACGCTGTCGCCGCCGGAGAGCGCGCCGCCGATCATCGCGGCGGACCACAGCGCCACCAGCGCGCCGCCCGCCTTGAGGGCGCGCGGCCGGCCGGACTCGAACGCGCCCAGGCAGATCGCCGCGACCAGTGCGACCGCGCCGATCAGGAACATCAGCGCGCCCGTCGGCAGCACCGGCGACACCAGCCACAGCGCGACCGCGATCAGCAGCAGGCCGAAGAAGGTCTTCACGTGTTCCATCCAGCGGCCCGCGCGCGGCAGCAGCGTGCCGGCGGACAGCCCCAGCAGCAGCAGCGGCACGCTCATGCCGCAGGCCAGCGCGAACAGCGCGGAGCCGCCCAGCACCACGTCGCGGGTCTGGCTGATGTAGACCAGCGCGCCGGCGAGCGGCGCCGCGACGCAGGGGCCCACCAGCAGCGCCGACAGCCCGCCCATCAGGAACACGCCGACGTGGCGACCGCCCTTGATGCGGTTGGAGGCGTTGTTGACGCGGTCCTGGATGAAGCCTGGCATCTGGAATTCCCAGACCCCGAACATCGACAGCGCCAGCACCGAGAGCAGCAGCGCGAAGCTGCCCAGCACCCAGGGGTTCTGCAGCGCGGCGGCGAAGCCCGAGCCGAGCAGGCCGGCGACGACGCCGGCGCTCGTGTAGACCATCGCCATGCCCAGCGAGTACGCGACGGCCAGCGAGAAGCCGCGCGCCCGCGAGACCGGCGCGCCCTGGCCGACGATGATCGACGACAGGATCGGGAGCATCGGCAGCACGCAGGGCGTGAAGGACAGCAGCAGGCCGCCGAGCAGGAACATGCCGACCACGCGCAGCAGGCTGCCCGACTGGAGCGCGGCGGCGCTGCTGTCGACGGGCGCCCGGTCGGCGGCGGCGGAGGTCGACGCCGTCGAGGCCGAGGCCGAGGCCGAGGCCGATGTCGCGGTGGCCGTCGAGGACGTCGAAACAGCCGGCGTGGCCGAGCTTCCGGTCCCCGTCGAGGCGGTGTCCTCGAGGGGCGCGGACAACGCGTCCGGCTGCGCCTCCCAGCGCGCCTTCAGCACGCCGTCGCCGCCTCGCTCCAGATGCACCAGCGCCTGCTGCGGCGGGTAGCAGAGCCCGCGATCCGCGCAGCCTTGATAGCGCACCGTCAGCGCCTTCGGCGCGACGCCCTGCGGCAACGGCTGCACGACGCGGATGGCATCGGCCCACAGCGTCATCGTCTTGTTGAAGTTGGGATCGAAGACCGCCTTGCCGGCCGGCAGGCCCGGCGCGGGCAGCGTCGCGCCTTCCGCCTCGATGGCGAAGCGCTCGCGGTACAGGTGATAGCCGGCGGCGACGTTGAATTCGACGATCACCGCGGCCGCGCCTTGGCCTGCGGCCCCGCCGTCCGGGGGCAGCTCGACGCGGGCCCGGCCCGGGAAGGCCTGGGCCGGCTCGAGGAACGCGGGCTCTTCGGCCGCCGCATGCGCGGAAGGGGGAACGGTGACGGCCAGCGCGAACGCGGCCGCCGCACCGGCGAGGAAGGTGGCGAGGAGTCTCATGGCGAAGTCAGAGGTTGAAGCAGTTGTTCGGGGTCGTGCGTGCGAACGTGACCGTCGGCGTCGACGAGCAGGAATCCGACGCCCGGCGTGCTCAGCCGCGAGGGCGCCTGGGTGCCGATCAGCATGGCCATCGTGGCCAGCGCGCCGGCCGCGACGCACAACGGCGCGATGACGCTGACGGCCTGCCAGTGGCGCACCGGCTGGCCGCTGCGCGGATCGAGGATGTGGCAGCAGCGCCGGCCGTCGGGGGTGATGAAGAAGCGCTCGTAGTCGCCGCTGGTGGCGAGCGCGCCGTCGCTGAGCGGGATGCGGGCGCAGACCTCGTCCTCGCGGCGGGGATGCCGGATCGCGAAGACCCAGGGCTGGTCGTCGGGGCGCGGACCGATGACCCGGATGTCGCCGCCGAGGTTGACGAAGCCGTGCCGCAGCCCGAGTCCGCGCAAGGCGGCGACCGCGCGGTCGGCGGCGTACTCCTTGCCGATGCCGCCGAAGTCGATCTCCATGCCCGGCTGCGGCAGCGCGATCGCACGGCCGTCCCACTGCACGCGGTGCCAGCCGATGCGTTGAAGCTGCAGCGCCAGGGCATCGGGCGTGGGCTCGCGCGCGGCCTTGAAGTCCCAGGCACGGCGCAGGCAGCCGCTGGTGATGTCGAAGAGACCGTCGCTCTGCCGATGCAGCTCGGCGGCGAAGTTCAGCAGCTGCGCCGTCTCCTCGTCGACGGCGACCGCGTTGCGGCCGGCGCGCGCATTGATCGCGGAGATCACGCTGTCCTCGCGGTAGCGCGAGTACTTGCGCTCGATGCGGCGCACCTCGGCCTCGGCGGCCTCGCAGGCGTCGGCGGCCCGGTCCGCCGCCACGCCGCCGAGCACGATCTCGTTGGGCGAGGCCATCGCGGTGAAGGCATGGCGGTGCAGGGACCACATGGCGCGTTCGTCACTTCCGTTCGTTGTTGCGGGGTCGTCGTTGCGGGTTCGTCGTTCCGGGGCGTCGATGCCGGTCAGAACTTGTGCGAGAGACCGACCTGCAGCCAGTCGGCCTGGAAGCGCGCCAGTCCCGGCGAGCCGCTGCCGCCCAGGCGCCAGGCGGCGCGCTGTTCGTAGTGCTCGAGGCTCAGGTCGGCGGTCCAGCTGGGCGCGATCTCGTAGGCGACCTTCATCCCGACGGTGATCGCGCCGAAGGCGGACAGGCGCTGGTCCGGGGACAGGTATTGCGGCGAGGTCGCGGTGTAGCCGGGCGGCAGCGGCGCGCCGAGCGCGGTGTCGTAGACCGGGTCGTAATAGAACTTCGCGGCGCGCTGCGTCGTGTAGCGCAGCGTCGGCGTGACCGTCCAGCCGCCGGACAAGGGCTGCACCCAGGCCGTCTCCAGCGTGTTGGCGCGCACGCCGAAGCTGTCGGCGTAATAGCGCCAGCTGCTGCGCAGCGTGGCCTTCCAATCGCTGAAATGATGGTTCCAGCGCGTCATCAGCGTGTACTGCTCGCGCCGGTCTGGGCGGCGGTCCGGGAACTTGTACGGGTCCGAGTACATGCCGTGGCCCCAGCTCGCGCCGAGGCTGACCTGCACCAGGTCCACCGCCGTCCAGGCCTGCGTCACGCCCGCGGTCAGCTGCGTCGTGTTGCGGCCGCGGCTGAGGGTCGGATCGTCGGAGGAACCGATCCAGTCGTCGCTGTACGCGGCGCCGATGTTCCAGGTGGTGTTGTTGTCCTCGCTGGAACGGCGATAGCCCGCGGAGACGGTGCGGGAGCGGTAGTCGTGTTCGGTCGAATACGCCGCGCCGAGGGACCACGCGTCGCGGTCGTTGTAGCGCGTCACCTGGATGTCGCCGGCCTTGCGGGTCTCGTCGAGCCGCGAAGCGCCGGAGACCGCGCTGTGATAGCGCGGCGAGGCGCCGGAGACGCTGTCGTTCACCAGCGATCCCTCGACGGACCAGCGGCCGGCAACCGGCACCATCAGGTAGACCGACGGAGCGGTGACCTTGATGCGGTCGAAGCCCGGCTGGCGGTCGCGGTAGTGCAGCAGCTTGACGGACATCTCGGCCTGTTCGGGCGGGGTCTCGGCCAGGGCGGGGGCCTGCAGCCCCGGGAGGAGCAGTGCGGCGGCGAGCACGCCGCCCCACGCGTTGCGCCCGCCGGCGCCCGCGTCGACGGCATCGGCGGGCATCGCGGTACCGGCGCGAAGGTCGTGCTCAGTTGCAGCCACAGCCACCCCCTCCCACGCCGTTGCCGCCGGATGCGTTTTCCTTGCTCGTGTAGATGTGCTGCGCGAAGCGGTCGCCAAGGACGTCGCCGCCCATCGTCATCTCGGGACGGGCGAGCGCGCCCTTCTCCCAGGGCTGGGGCGGCTGCAGGGCGCAGCCGGTGGCGGCAAGCGCGATCAACGCGAGGATCGCGGCGCGCGCGAGGCGCCGTGGCATTGGACGTGGGGACATGGGGAACTCCTCGAAAGAAAAGTCGGGTCGAAGAAGAGCGCAGCGACTCACGACGCCTTCAGCGCGGCGACGATGCGCGCCTCGAGCTCGGCCTCGTCCTCGGCACGGAAACCGCTGTGCTGCATCAGCACGCGACCATCCGGACCCAGCAGCACGGAGCTCGGCATCGTCCGCACCCCGACGCGACGGGCAGAGTCACCCTTGGGGTCGAAGCCGAGCGAGACGCTGGCGGGCACTTCCTTGAGGAAAGCCTGCGCATCGGCGCGGCTCGCGTCGAGATTCACCGCGACGATGCGCAGACCCTGCGCGCCGTACTTCGCCTGCATGCGGTTCATCCACGGGAAGGACTGGCGGCAGGGGCCGCACCACGACGCCCAGAAATCGACGTAGGTCAGCTTCGCCTTGCCGTCGTGCAGCGGAACCGGCGCGCCGTCGGCGCCCGGGACGCTCGCGATCGGGAGAGGCTGGCCGATGTCGGCTGCTTGCGCGTCTTTGGGGGCCGAGGAGAAGGCCGTCGTCAGCGCGATCGCCGTTATCGCGAGGGGGGCTGCCTTTCGGAAGACCGCCTGGACTGCTCGGCGCCAAGCGCGGGCTCTCCACGGTGCAGGGGGCATCCCTCCGGGAACCCCCAGCACCATTCCGGCCCCAGCATCACTCGCTGCCTTCGCGTTAGTCGCGATGCTCGCGTTGGTCGCGTTGGTCGCGGTCCTCGTCGCACGGCGGCGCCACAGGATCAGCGCGGAGAGGCCGGCCATCAGCAGCAGCAGCGGGTCGGCAGCGCCGGTGCCCGAGCCGATCGTGCATCCACCACCACCGCTGTTCGAGGGCTCGGTGTTGCCCGGCGTGCCGCGCAGCGCGACCGTCGTCGTGGCCGGCGTCATGTCGCCCTGCAGGGTGAGCGTGCCGGTGTCCGTGCCGGCCGGTGCCGAGGCCGCGCCGGCACCCAGCCAGCGCAGCGTGACCTGGCAGTTCGCGCCGGGCTGGACGGTGAAGGGCGCGGCTCCGCAGGTGTTGGTGCCCGTGATGTCGATCGAGAAGCGGGCGCTGTCGACGCTGATCGCGCTGATGTGCAGGACGCCGGCGCCGCTGTTGCTCAGCGTCAGCGGGCGACCCGTCGTGTCTGCGGGACCGAAGTCGAGCGAGGTCGCCGACAGCTGCAGCGCCGGCTGCGGCGGGGCAACACCGACACCGGTGAGGGTCAGCGGCGCGGGCAGCGAGGCGTTGTCCGCGACGACCGCGGCCGTGGCCGCGCGTGCGCCGACGCCGCGCGGGCTGAAGCCGATCGCGAGGTCGCAGTTGGCACCGACCGCCAGCGCGGCACCGGCGGTGCAGGTGGAGCTCGTGTCGACACGGTAGTCGGCGGCGGCATCGCCGGCGAAGGCGAAGCTGCCCAAGGTGGCGGCGACGTCGCCGGTGTTGCTCAGCGTGAAGTGCTTGAGGCCGCCGTCGGCACCCATCGTGACGGAGCCGAAATCGGCGCCCGTGGCGGCGGTCCAGACCAGGATCGGCGTGTTGGCAAGGACGCCGTTGCCGCTGAGCGCGACTGACTGCGGCGAGGCGGCCGCGTTGCTGGTGAGGCTCAGCGTGCCGGTGGCGGCGCCGGCGCCGGCGGGTGCGAAGCTGACGTTGACGGCGCAGCTGCCGCCGGCGGGAACGCCGCCGCTGCAGTTGTCCGTCGTCGTGAACGGTCCGGTGGCGGCGATGGCGCTGAAGCTCAGCGCGGCGTTGCCGGTGTTGGAGACGGTGACCGTCTGCGCGGCGCTGGTCCGTCCGACGGTCAGCGCGCCGAAGCTGAGTTGCGTGGTCGACAGCGAGGAGACCGGCGTGGGCTGCGCCTGGCCGGTGCCGCTCATCGCGATGTTGACGTTGGCGGTGGCGTTGTTGGCCGTGGGCGCGGTCGCCGCGACCGCCAGCGTGGCGGCGCGCGCGCCGGTCGCAGCGGGGGTGAAGGTGGCGGTGACGGTGCAGGTCGCGCCGACGGCGAGCGGTGTGCCGACGGCGCAGCTGCCGCCGCGGGTGAAGTCGCCGGCGTTGGCGCCGGTGACGCCGATGCTGCTGAAGTCCAGGGACGCGGTGCCGGTGTTGCTCAGCGTGACGGTGCGCGCGGCGGAGGCGGTGGCCAGCGGCTGGTTGCCGAAGGCCAGCGTGGTGGCGTCCGCGGAGAGCACGGCCGTGAGCGCGACGTTGGCGGTGCCACTCAACGTGATCGGGATGGGCGTGGAGATGCCGTTGTGGCTGATCGTCAGCGCGCCGCTGCGCGCGCCGGCGGCGGTGGGGCGGAAGACGACGCCGACGGTGCAGCTGGTGCCCGCGGGCACGGTGGTGCCGCAGGAGCCGCCCTGCACGGCGAAGTCGCCGCCGGCAACCGCGGAGAGGCTGCCGAGCGCGGCGAGCCGGCTGGCGCTGATGGTGATCGTGGAGACCGCGCTGGACTGGCCGACGGCGGTCTGCGCGAAGCTGATCGACGAGGGCGAGTTGCCGAGGTAGGCCGCGATGTCGGCGAGGTCGGTGGCGGAGACCGCGCCACCCACGCCGCTCATCTGCGGGATCGTGTTGATGGCGTTCTGGATCATCGCGGGGTTGTTGCGGCCGCGGTCGACGACGGCCGTCGAGGCCACCGTGTGGCAGGCGGCGCAGACCTGCGAGAAGCGGGCCTGGCCGGCGACCGGGTCGGCGGCGAAGGCAGGACCCGCGAGGACCGCGGCCGTGATCGCGACGATTGCGCCGGGGAGGGCGGCGCGCAAGGGAAGGGTCATGTCGGGAGCCTCGTCAGGATGAGGAGAGGGAAGTGGGGAAGGCCGATGAAATCGAGGTGTGGCGCGGGGCATCGAGCGGAGCGTCGAGCGGGGACGCGAGCACCGAAGCGAGTACCGAAGCGAGTACCGGCAGCAGCGTGGGGGCGACGAGCAGCCAGCAGGCGTTGAAGCCTGCGTGCCAGGCGATGCAGCGGGGCAGGGAGCGATGTCGTCGGTAGCTGCGGCCGATCCACCAGGCGGGCACGGCGGTGGCGAGCGCGAGCAGCAGCGCTGGGCTGGCGGGCGTCAAGCCGGGCGTGACGATGGCGAGCACGAGAGCATGCGTCGCGCCGAAGGCGATCGCGGTGAGCGCGACGGCATGACGCCGCGCGGCGGCGGCGCGCGCGGTCGACAGCCGCTCCTGGAGGCCAAGCCGGAAGAGGATCTCTTCGAAGCAGGGCGCGAGCAGGAGCTGCCGGAGAACGACGTCCCAGGGGATCGGGACGGAGAAGAAGGGCAGCATGGGCGCGGCGGAAATTCACGCAGGGGTTCTGCGTAGGTGCCGGCGCGCGGGAGAAAGGTTGCGAAGGGGCGGGGGCGTTACGAGTTGGTCACAAACGGATTCGCGAGGGATTGCTCCCCCGGGGTGCAGCCCCGAGTCAGGCTGGCTCCATGTCGGCGAACGAAGAGAAGTCCATGACGTAGCGCAGTGCCGCCAGGCGCGCCTTGAATGCGTCTGCCTCGGGAATGGTGATCAGTCCTTCCTCGACGCATCGCCAGATCACATCCTCCGTGCGAAGCAAACGCCTCTCACCAAGCATCTCGATGGCAATTCGCTTGGCGTGCTTCTTCTCATCGGTCGCCACCAGGTGCCCGCGCATGAACGCAATCGCGATGCAAGCTGCTTCGCCGATCTCAATCCGTGTGCAGAGGTCCGCGAACAGATCCCTCGTTGCGGAATCGTCGGTGTCGCAGCGATCGATGTGGCGGCATTCGAAGGATGCAGCCAGGGCCAGGGCTTGCGACTCCCGTGTGATTTCGTCGACCACTTGATTCGGAACGGCGCATCGGTAGGAGCACATGCTTCCGAGCAGTGGCAATTGCGCCAGATGAAGGAAGTTGATCAGAACGTTGGTGTCCGTGACCACGACCTCGGGCGCCGGGTGATTCGTCGCAAATGTCATCGGTTGATCACTCCATGCCAAGCGCTTCGACCATCCGCGTGATGGCACCCCGTTCGAAGCCGGCCAGCTGGCCGATCTCATTCAGTTTTCCCCGCGATATCTTCTCCAGTCGATAGGCCTCGCATGCCAGCCCCAGGAGACGGCCGCGACTCTCCCTTCGGCTGTCTGCCTCTGGTGGATTGAACAGACCGAGCAGCGTCGAATACGGTTGGCCGACGCCCCGCGCTTCCTCGGACCTCAGCGCCTCGAACTCCTCCATCGAGACGAGCTGAAGATTGCGAAGGCGCCGGAGGGCCGATCGGCGGCTGACGCCGAACGCTTGCGCTACAGCCGCCACGTGCAGCATGCCCACGGTCGAAGGCTGCAAGATCTCGCGATCGACGGCCATCGCAGGCTGCCGGGCGTGCGACCGCCTGGCGGCGATGCGTCGGACGCCGTCGGCTGGCATGAGGAATGCCGCAGCGAAGGCGTCGGCCCGACGTTCAATCAGATCATCGCGAGCATCGATCCTGCTGAGACAGCCGAGTCGATGCCGATCCATCAGGACATGGCCGTACTCATGAGCAATCGAGAAGCGGCGGCGGGTGAGAGGCTGGGCCGAGTTGAAGAGGACGAAGGCCCCGATGCGGGCTTCAAAAAGCATCACGCCAGAAACGCTGTCCGGCAAGGGCGCTGCCATGCTTCCGACACCCTGCATTTCCAGCAAGTGCTGGATGCGATCGATGGACTGCTCACCCAATCGGAGTCGTAGGCGCTCCGTTGCCGCGATGTGCTCACCTTGCTGAACCGCCTCGTCGCAGTTGCCGGGATCCGCAAGGCCGGCGGCGGTGGGCAGCAACGCTTCCCGGCGGATGCCGAGCATGGCCTCCAGCGAAGTGAACTGCAGAGCATGGGCCATGCCTTCCTGTAGCGCCCTCGTCAGACGGTGTCGATCCCGGATCTCGACATCGGCGCGAAACAGGGCGGACAGGGCGCCGCTGTCCGCAAAGCTGTCCTCGAAGAACTCTCGGAGATTGCGCCCCAAGGCGTAGGCAATGCGCATCAGCGCCCCGGTGCCGAAGTCCTGGGTACCTCGCTCCAGGGCGTCGATATCGGCCGTCGACAGGCCGACGAACTCCCCCAGCTCCTGCTGAGTCAAATGGAATCGTTCCCGGGCGACGCGGATGCGCTCGCCAAACTGCTCGTCCGTCACCGTCATCGCGGCTCCCCGATCGAAGTGGAAAGCAGCAGATAGTGAATCGCGGCGCACTCATTGACGATGACTCAGTCTCATCGTCTTTCGTGCAGCTCCCACTTGTTTGAGGAGTCCCCATCGCGGCGATGAGTGGGCGACGGATTCAGGCGCGTCGCCGCCCGGCCATTTCCTCGCCCATCACACGCAGCACGGTGCCAGGCGTTGCCGCACTCGCCGACGGATACGCGTCGTGGTCTTCGGCATCGATATGACGCCGGTACAGCGTGGCGAAGGTCTGCCAGCGTTCCCGCGCGGCGTTGAGCGTCTCGGTCGGCATCGATCCGTCACGGATCGCCTCGAGGTCCGGCACGATCTCGGCCCAGCGCGCTTCCATCTCCCGATGGTCGGCCAGCAATCGATCGGCGAGCTCGTCGTTGCCCAACTCGCGCAGTCGAGGCAGGACGTGCAGCTCCTCGTCCTCGTGATGCAGCGGCGCAGCGATCGTGAAGTAGCGCAGCACGTCCTTCGCCGCGTCCCGCGCCTGCTCGTCGCAGCCGTGCGTCGCCACATGCGCGCCGATGCGTTCGAGCAGGGTCAGGGTCCGCGCCATCCGCTCGTGGCACGCGGCCATCAGCGCGAAGGGCTCGTCGAAGCCCGCGGCCGGCGCGGTGTGCAGGAGGCTCATGGATGGCTCGCCGGCGTCAGTCCGGGATGACTCCGGGCTCGTGCCCGGATCACTCCAGGTAGTGCCCCATCCGCTTGCGCTTGGTCTCGAGGTAGCGCTCGTTGTGCGGGTTCGCCGCGATGCGCAGCGGCACCAGCGCCTCGACCTCGACACCGCCCGCCACCAGCGCGTCGCGCTTCTGCGGGTTGTTGGTGATCAGCCGGACGCTCTTCACGCCCAGCAGGCACAGGATGTCGATGGCGTCGGCGTAGTCGCGCTCGTCCTCGGCGTGGCCCAGGCGCAGGTTGGCGTCGATGGTGTCCACGCCGGCTTCCTGCAGCGCGTAGGCGCGCAGCTTCTCGACCAGGCCGATGCCGCGCCCTTCATGACCGCGCATGTAGATGACGATGCCGCCCTCGTCCTTGAGCAGGTCCAGCGCGCTCTGCAGCTGCGGACCGCAGTCGCAGCGCAGCGACTGGAAGACGTCGCCCGTCAGGCACTCGCTGTGCACGCGCAGCAGGCCGCCGCGCGCCTGCAGCGGACCGACCGACAGCACCAGGTGCTCCGATCCCGTCGCGGGGCTGCGGAAGGCCCGCGCCTGGAAATCGCCCAGCGTCGACGGCAGGTGCACCACTTCCCACTCGGTCGCCCCTTGCGTCCCCAACGGGATCTTCTCGCAGTGATTCACAGCCATCTCTCCAGCTTCGCCTCGGCGCCCTCGCGGACGTCCCGGTCATGTCGTTCGTTCATGTCGTGCGATGCGCGCCCGTCTGAGCGGCGGCGCGCACGTGCAAGTCCAGCAATTTAACCCGTCTCAGGGAAAACGCGCTGTCGCGAGGTGGAGAGCCCTCTCGGTCGCCGGGGCCTGGGCATGCAAAATCGGCCGCACCGACACCGCCCCTGGGACGCCCATGACCGCTCTCCCGCCCGCCGCCGCGCCCGCGTCGACGCCATCGCTGCCGACGCCGCGCTTCGACGAATTCCCCCGCTACGACGCGCTGACGCAGCTGCTGTTCAGCTACGCCGAGGCCTGTCCCAACCTGGTGTCGGTGCGGTCCATCGGCAAGAGCTTCGAGGGCCGCGAGATCTGGGTCGTCATCCTGACCAACACCGCGACCGGCAGCGATGTCGAGAAGCCCGCCTTCTGGCTGGACGGCAACATCCACGCCGCCGAGCTCACCGCCTGCACGACCTGCCTTTACTACCTGCACGATCTGTTGAGCAAGTACGGCACCGACCCGCAGGCCACCCACCTGCTGGACACGCGCACGATCTACATGGTGCCGCGCCTGAACCCGGACGGTGCCGAGCTCGCGCTGGCGGACCGGCCGCGCCACATCCGCTCGTCGACGCGCCCGTATCCGTTCGACGAGGAGCCGGTCGAAGGCCTCAGCGTCGAGGACATCGACGGCGACGGCCGCATCCTGACGATGCGCATCGGCGATCCGCACGGCGGCTACAAGAAGCACCCGGACGATCCGCGCCTGATGGTCGCGCGCCAGCCCGGCGAATTCGGCGGGGAGTACTACCGCCTGATGCCCGAGGGCCTGGTCATCAACCACGACGGCTTCAGCATCAAGGTCAACCGCGACAGCGAAGGCCTGGACCTGAACCGCAACTTCCCCGCGGGCTGGCGGCAGGAGTTCGAGCAGGTCGGCGCCGGTCCCTACCCGACCAGCGAGCCCGAAGTGCGCGCGATGGTGGACTTCATGGTGAGCCATCCCAACATCGGCGCGGCGATCAGCTTCCACACGCACAGCGGCGTGATCCTGCGTCCCTGCGGCACGCGCGGCGACGACGACATGGCGCCCGAGGACCTCTGGGCCTTCCAGCGTTTCTCCAAGCTCGGCGAGCAGCACACCGGCTACCCGGCCGTGAGCATCTGGCACGAGTTCAAATACCACCCCAAGGAAGTCATCACCGGCACGCAGGACTGGGTCTACGAGCACCTGGGCGCGCTGTTCTGGGTGGTGGAGCTGTGGTCGCCCAACAAGGAGGCCGGCATCACCGGCTACAAGTGGATCGACTGGTTCCGCGACCATCCGGTCGAGGACGACCTCAAGCTGCTGAAGTGGAGCGACGAGCACTGCGGCGGCAAGGCGCATGTCGAGTGGACCTCGTTCATGCATCCGCAGCTGGGGCCGGTGGAGATCGGCGGCTGGGACAAGATGAACTTCTGGCGCAACCCGCCGCCGCACTTGCGCGAGCGGGAGGCGGCGCGCTTCCCCGCGTGGATGAACCAGATCGCGCTCAGCCTGCCGAAGTTGGAGCTGCTGCGCACGGAGGTCCGCGCGCTGGGCCCGGACACCTGGCGCGTGCGCATGGCCGTGGGCAACAGCGGCTGGCTGCCGGCCTACGTGACCAAGCAGGCGCTGGCGCGCAAGCAGACGCGCGGCGTGATGTTCGAGATCTTCCTCCCGGTCGATCCCGAGGTCGGGCTGGTCAGCGGCAAGCCGCGCATGGAAGGCCCGCAGCTCGAAGGCCACGCGCCGAAGCAGACGCAGCTCGCGTTCCTGCCGGAGCGGGAAATCACCGGCGATCGCGCCTACGGCGAATGGACGGTGAGAGCGCCGAAGGGCACGCGGCTGAGCCTGGTGGCGTGGGCTGATCGCGCGGGCACCGTGAGGACCGAAGTGACGCTGGATTGAGACCCGAACGGGCCGCGCTCAATGGCGCGGCTCGTTCTTGTCCTGCTCCGCAGCCGTGAGAACGGCTTCGCGCCAGAGGCGCGCAGGAATGAACGTCCGCAGCTGCTCCATCGCGCGCTCGATGAGCGCCGGATGCAGTTCATGGCCCACATGCGGGAGCACATCCGCCGTGATGTCCGCGCCGAGCGACATCAGCTCGCGCGCGGCGTTCAGCAGCGCCGGGTAGGGCAGCTCGCCGTCGTCCTTGCCATGCAGCAGATGGATGGACACATCCTTCGGCGCATGCTGCGGCCAGTAGGCAAACGCACCGCCGAAGGCGAGCACGCGACCGGCCAACTGCTCTTCCTGCTGCAGCGCCTCGAGCGCCAGGATCGCGCCCTGCGAGAACCCCGCCAGCGCGACGCGCCCCCACTCCAGATCGAGCTTCTCCGCCCAGCCGCGCACCAGCGCGACCAGCGTCGGCACCGCCGCGCTCAGGCGCAGCGCCCGGAGCGTGTCGTCTCCGTCCTCGGAGTACCACTGGAAGCCCGCGCCGCCGCCCGGGATCGCATCGAAGGGCTCGAAGCCGTCGAGCAGCACCAGCGCGGCGCGCGGGTACTGGCGGTGCAGCGCCTCGGCGAGCGGGCGCATCTGTTCGGCATCGGCGCCGGCGCCGTGCAGCAGCACGAACAGCAGTTCAGGAGCTCCGTCCTTGGGGAGCAGCACATGGGCTTGGGTCATGGCCCCGATTCTCCGTCACGTGCCGTCGATGCGCTCCAGCGCGGCCCGGATATCCGCGGCGTTCGTGGGCCTGACCAGGCGCTCCACCTCCTGCCCGTCGCGCATGAAGATCAGCGTCGGCCAGAGCTTGACCTTGAACGAGCGCCCCAGCGGCTGGCCCTTGCCGTCCTCGACCTTGATGTGCTGGACCATCGCGTGCCGGCCTTCGAAAGCCTGTTCCAGCAGCGGCTGCGCCGCCTCGCAGATGGGGCACCACGAGGCGCCGAACTCGACCAGCAGCGGATGTTCCTTCGACAGCGTGTCGACGGCGTCGCGGATCGGCTCGGTCAGCGCGTAATGGGGATTCATCGGCATGAAGACCTCCTTGTCGATTGAGGCGGCGCGGCTCAGGCCGCGGCGCGGCGCAGGCTCATCTCGAACACCACGCCTTCCGGCACATTGAATGCCCGGATGCTGCCATCCATCTTCGCCAGGTAGGTCTTCGCGACGAAGAGTCCCTGGCCGCGGCGTTCCCCGTTGACCTGCGGGGCGGTGTCGGAGACGCCGTATTCGAAGATCTGGTCGAGCATCGCCGCGTCGATGTGCGGCCCCTGGTTGCGGATGCGCAGCAGGACGAAACCGGGCTCGCCCGCCTCCAGGGTGATGGCAATGGGCGTGCCTTCGGGCCGGTAGCGGTCGGCATTGCGCAGCACGTGGGTGACGGCGTCCTCCAGCGCGTAGGCCTCCGCGTGCACGGGCTGCGGCTCGGGCAGCTCGGTGGCGAAGGTCACGTCGTCGATGCCGGCGTAGTGCGCGTTCGCGGCCACCTCGCGGCAGAAGGCGGCCAGGTCCAGCGCCTCCGTGTGCAGGTCGGCGGACGCCAGCGCCTCGCTCGGCGGCGCGCTGCCGTAGAGCACCTTCACGGCCTGCTGCATCCGCTGCACGTAGCGATGGCTGGGATCGTCGCCCGCGCCGTGCAACACCATCAGCGACTGCAGCGGCGACATGATCTCGTGTCCGACCGCATGCCACATCTCGCGCTCGCGTTCGGCGCGCAGCTGCTCGCGGCGCAGGCCGTCCTTCACGCGGGTCAGCGCGTCGGCCAGGCTGCCGGCCAGGATGCCCAGCTCGTCGCGGCCGCGCAGGTCGGCCACGTCGAGCTCGCCGATGCGCTGGTCCGCGCGCGCGTCCTGCATGTTGTAGGAGACGGCGGCCGCGCGCTTCGTCAGCACCGCGATGCCGCGGATCAGCCCCAGCTCCACCATCAGCCACGCGAGCGCGACGGCCGCCAGCATCGCCGCCGCCAGCCAGGCCAGCGGGCGTGCCTCCAGCGCCAACTGGCGGTCGAGGCTGCGCAGGTCGCCGCGCAGGTCGAGCCGGTAACGGCCGCTCGGCGTCGCCACGTCGTCGGACGCCGTCAGCCAGCGGATCTCGGTGGCATCGGTGTCGGCGCCGACGCCCAGGACCTCGCCCTGCACCGGCAGGCGGCGCATCACGTGGATCAGCCACGGCAGCGCGCGTTCCGACAGCTCCGGGCCGCGGCGCTCGGCGATCGTCGTCGCCTGCTTGCCCAGTCGCTCGATGCGCAGCGTCTCGCCCGGCTGCAGCGATGCGCCGATCCGGTCCAGCGACAGCGCGAGCGACGCGCCCGGCTTGGCGCTGTCGAAGAGGATTGGAGCCGAAGCCGAAGCCGAAGCCGAAGCCGAAGCCGAAGCCGAAGCCGAAGCCGAAGCCGGAGCCGGAGCCGGAGCCGGCGTGGGAGCCTGTGTCGGCGGGGCGATCACGCTGGCGTGCATCGACTCAGAGGCCGCAGCAGGCAGCTCGGTGGGCGCTATGGGTTCGGAAGGCCCGAGCAGCTCCACCCGCACCCGCATCTGGTCGAGGTCCGCCGGCGGCCATACCGGCCGGGCGCGATGGCCCGCGTCGTCGAAGAGCGCGTCCTGGAACGCTTCCACCGGGAGCCGGATCGAATAGAAGGTGCGCCTGGCGCAGTCCGGACCGCTGCTGCCTTCGGCGCAAGGCCCCTCGCGCCAGAGCCAGCCGCGGAACTCGCGCACCGGGCGCGCCTTGCCGGGCAGTTGCGGTCCCGCGCCCAGGAAGCCGGTCAGCCGGCCGCGCTGCGTGCCGTCGGCCGCGGCGGTGCCTTCGAACGGCGCGATCCAGGTCTGCGTGCCGCCGCGCAGCTTCAGCGTCACGCGCGCGCGGTGCACGCCGCTCAGGTCCAGCGCGCCGTGCTCGCGGCCGGCGAGCGGGCCGCTCTCCAGGCTGCCGACCAGGTAGAGAAATCCGCCCGCGTAGGCGTTCGCGCCGACGGCGGCGCACAGGCTCGCGCCGTCGGGCCAGCGCAGGCCGCAGCCGGCCATCTCGACGGCGCGCTGCGCCTTGTTCTGGTCGTCGAAGTCGATCGCCGAGAACGGCAGCAGCACCGGTGCCTGGCCGTCGCGGTCGCCCACGCCCATCGTCGGATTCAGCAGCGCCAGCTGGCCGCTCGGATGGCGCAGCTGCAGCACGATCTCGGCCAGCGACTGCCGGAAGCCCTGCGCATACCGCTGGTAGGCGCGCTGCTTCTGATCGATCAGCACGGTCAGCACCAGGCCGACCGTCGCCAGCGCCAGCAGCAGGAAGGCCAGGTGAACGACCGCGCGGCGGCGGAACGCCGCCAGGCCCAGTCGCGGCACGGCCAGCGCGGGCAACTCGACCGGTCCCAGCTTCATGCGACGTCCATGCCGACGGTCATCGCGGGCCCGACCACCGGAACCCCCGCATCGGCACGTTCTCGATCGCGTCGAACGACGGATCGACTTCCTTCAGCGCCTCGCGCAGCGTCGACACGTGCTTGCGCACGTTGTCGCGCGTGCGGCCGCTCTTGACGACGTCGTAGAGCTCCTCGTACGACACCACCTGCGGCGCGCGCTGGTACAGCGTGGCGAGGATGCGCTGCGCCGTCAGCGGCAGGTTGATGCGCTGGCCCTTCCACAGCGGGCTGCGCTGCCAGAGCGGGTCCAGCTGCAGCGCCTCCGGCGCGGCCGGCACCGGCTCGGTGGCTTCGCGGGCGCGGGCGGCGCGCAGGATGTCGAGGAAGGTGTCGATGAATTCGGCCTCGTCGAAGCTGGTCTTCTGCAGGTAGTCCCAGGCGTCGAGCGCCTTCATGATCCCGCGGTAGATGGCGGCCGGCATCGCCGACACGACCAGCACCGGCGTGCCGGCGTTCAGCTTGTTGATCTCGTTGATCAGCGCGATGCCGGCGTTGCGCTCGCGGCCGAGCTCGATGTCGAGCACGACCATCTCGTAGCGCTCGCGCGCCAGCGCGGCCTCGGCGGCGTCGCGGTCGAACCATTGATCCACCTGCAGCTCGGGCCGCGCGGCGCGGATCCAGCCGGTGAGCTGCTCGCTGGTGGGGCGGTCGTCCTCGATGACGGCGACCTTGTTCCTGGGGATGGCCATGGCGCCGGATTATCGACATCGCCGCGCCCGGCGGCGCGACCCGCCCGTGAAGGTTTCTTCCGGACCGTGAAGGGACCCGCCGACGCCCGCATTGAGGCTTCCGGGGCGTCTGCGGACCATGAGCGTCATCCCAACACCCGAATCAACGGGAACCCCGGAGGACCTCATGAACGACCGCCTGCAATCGATCCGCAACGCCGCCGCGCGGCTCAAGGCTCGGCTGCCCGGTTTCTCCCGCCGCCACCGCGGTGACGAGCTCGGCGACGAGTTCGGCGGCGAAGGCGCCGGCGCTGGTGCCGGTGCCGGCGGCCTTGGCCTGCCGCTGAAGCGCGCCGGCGCCGGCCTGGTCCGCTGCCTGCCCTGGCTGGCCGGCCTGACCGCCGTGGCCGGCGCGGTGGCCCTGCTGGTGATGCATCCGCCGGTGCACGAGGTGCCGCGCGGCGCCGTCAGCCTGCGCACGAACATGCTGACCGGCGGCGTGACGGAGGCCCGCTCGGGCTCCATGCTCCAGCTGCCCGGGCTGCATGACGTCCGCGACCTGCCGGTGCGTGATCGCAGCTACCACCCGCAGCGTTTCGCCCGCGCCGACGGCGAGGCGCCGCTCCAGTCGCTCGAAGGGCTGTCGCTGGGCCTGGACCTGACGGTGCGCTGGACCGTCGACACGACGCGGCTGGCGCAGCTGGCGACCTCGCTGCCCGACGACATCGAAGGCGACGTGATCGCGCCGGCGCTGCAGGGCATCGTCTACCGCCAGATCGCGACGCACACGGTGCGCGAGATCTTCTCGACGCAGCGCGGTCCCATCCAGGCCGCGCTGGAGTCCGAGCTGCGCCGCAAGCTGGCGGTGGACGGCATCGTGCTGCGCGGCCTGGAGATCGGCAACGTCGACCTGCCGCAGGAGTACCGCGCCGGCCTGGAGAACCTGCTGTCGGAAGGACTGGCCAGCGAGAAGATGCGCTACACGCTGGAGCTCAAGGAGAAGCAGGTCAAGCAGACCGAGCTGGAGGCGGCCGCCGAGAAGGTCCGCCGCGAGACCGCCGCCGAAGCCTCGGCGCGCGAGCAGATCATCGCCGCCAAGGGCCAGGAGGAGGCGATGAAGCACGTGCTGCCGTTCAAGCAGCGCCAGGTCGAGCAGCGCCAGCTGGAAGCCGAGGCCGAGCGCGTCGCGCGGGTCCGCATGGCCGAAGGCAACGCGCAGGCGCGCGGCATCGAGGCCGAGGGCGAGGCCAAGGCGCGCGAGAAGCTGGCCGACGCCGAGGCTTATCGCCAGACGCGCATCGGCAAGGTCGCCGTCGACCAGATGGCCGCCGAGGGCGCACTGCTGAGCCGCCATCCGTTGCTGATCCAGAAGGCGATGGCCGACAAGCTGTCCGACAAGGTGCAGGTGATCATCGCGCCGCCGCCGTCGGACGGTGGATTCATCGGCAAGACGCTGCTCGGGACGAAGCAGGACGGGCGTCCGGAAGGACGCCATGAAGGTCGCTCGGAAGGCGAAGGCGAGGGGACCTCGCAATGAACCGTCACCGTTCCTCCGCGTTTTTGGTCCCGTCCCTGATCCTGAGTCGAAAGGGTTCCGACATGTGCCGCCTGAAGCTCGTGATGGCCGCCGCGATTGCCGCCGTCGCCGTTCAACTGCTGTGCGTCCACTCGGCCGATGCCGCCACGCTGACCGCGACTGTCGACGACGCCGCGCCGAAGCCGCCGATCAAGCGCGTCTCGCCGGATGACGCCGCGCCGCGCACCGCGCTGGTGGTGCAGGACAACGTCGCGATGCGCGCGGCGGCGAAGGATTCGTCGCCGGCGCAGGCGCAGCTCTGGCGCGGCGAGGCGCTGGAGATCCGCGGCGAGCGCCCCGACCACTTCCAGGTCTACGACTACCGCCGCGAGCGCGGCGGCTTCGTCCGCAAGACCGCGCTGCTGCCGCTGAACGGCCCGGCCGCGCAGCCGGACGCGCTGCTGGCCGCGCTGCGCGTCGTGCGCCAGCAGCCGGGCGCGGAATCGCTCGGTCTGGGCCTGGCCGCCGCCTACGTGCAGGCGGCGAGCGCGGCGCAGATGAACGGCGTCGACGGCGCGGAGGTGCTCGATGCGATGGGCACGCTGGCCGAACGGCTGGCCGATCGCGCCTCGCGCACGCAAGCGCGAACGGACGGCGTGGCGACGGTTGCCCCGTCCGCTGCGGAGACTCAGGTCGCCGCGCAGCTCGACGTCGCCGCGCGCTACGGCCTGCGCTTCCGCACGCTGGAGCGCGAGGCCGGCGCGATGCAGCTCTGCTACGACGGCGAGGCGTTCCGCCGCGTGCTGGCGATGCCGGCGTCGATGCCGGAGCAGAAGGCGCGCGCCGCGCTGGCGCTGACGCGCGCCGACTGCCTGGACCCGGTCGCGACGCCGCCGCAGCGCGAGCAGATGGACCAGTGGCGCGCGGACGTGCTCGACAAGGTCGATCTGCGGGATCCGGCGCTGGCGACGCATTGGCGCAACCGCGTGCTGATGCGGCAGTCGGGCGTGTGGAGCAGCCTGGCCTTCATCCGTGCGCGCCGGGCCAGCGCCGCGGGCGCCGTGGGCACTGCTGCGGGCACCGCCGCGGCGGTGGCCTCGACCACAACCTTGCAGGTGGATGCCTCGTCGGCCGCATCGCGCCGGGCGCTCGAAGCCTTCGCCCGCGTCGTTCCCGCGGAGCTCTCCGACGACGACCAACCCACCTACAACGACGCAGCCATGCGCGGCAACGCGATGCGCTGGGCCGCGCTGCCGGCGGGTGCGCCGGAACAGACGCTCGGCCCCGTGAAGCTGAGCGCGGCCGCCGGCCAGCCGGGCGAGACCTGCCTGACGCTGACGATGAACGGCGCGAAGGAAGGCAGCGCGCCGCTGCTGCGCCACTGCGCCTGGGGGCTGGTGATGACGGCATCGGCGCGCATCAACCGCGAGGGCACGGCGATCGCGATCGCCTCGGTGCCGGCGGACGGCTGGCGCGAGCTCTGGCTGCTGCGCCGCACGGCGCAGGGCTGGAAGGTGTCGGTGCTGCCGCCGGTGGCGGCGCAGCCGGGCCTGGGCTATGCGGAGTTCGCCGGCTGGGTGCCCGGCGGCAAGGAACTGCTGGTCGCGCGTGAGTCCCGCGCGGAAGGCCGCTACAAGCGTAGCTACGAGCTGGTCGACCTCGACACGCTGGAGACGAAACGCCAGGCCGGCGACGTGACGATGCTGGGTGCGTTCCAGCGCTGGCAGGCGGCGGACTGGAAGGGCGCGACGCTCAGTCTGCGGTGAGCTTCACCAGCACCTGCCGCAGCCGCTGCGCGTCGATCGGCTTGGTGAGGAACTCGTTCATCCCGGCGGCCAGCGCCTCGTCGCGCTCCTGGACCAAGGCGGCGGCCGTCAGCGCAATGATCGGCAGCTGCGTCCCGTCGTAACGCTGGCGCAGCTGTCGCGTGGCCTCGTGGCCGCTCATGACCGGCATCTGCACGTCCATCAGCACCGCGTCGAAGGGCTTGCCCATGCTGGCCGCGGCCGTCACCGCCTCCACCGCCTGGCTGCCGTCGCTCGCCTGCGAGACCTCCGCGCCCCACTGCTCGAGCATGGCCACGGCGATCATCATGTTCACCGGGTTGTCCTCGACCATCAGGATGCGGCGTCCCGCGAGTTCTGCGTCATCGGCCGGCGCGCGGCGCTGCGCGCTCACCGGCGCCGGCGCCGCGGGCAGCGGCAGCTCGGCCCAGAAGGTCGCGCCAGCGCCCGGCTGGCTGTCCACGCCCACGTCGCCGCCCATCAAGGTGGCCAGCTCGCGGCAGATCGACAGGCCCAGGCCCGTGCCGCCGTAGCGGCGCGTGGTCGATTCGTCGGCCTGCGTGAAGGGCTGGAACAGCCGCTCGTGCATGGCCTCGGCGATGCCGGGGCCGGTGTCGCTGACCTCGACGCGCAGGCGGCGCTCGTCCATCCGACGCACCCGCACTGCCACGCGGCCCTGCTCGGTGAACTTCAGCGCGTTGCTCAGGTAGTTGCTCAGGATCTGCCGCGTGCGCACCGGGTCGCCGATCACCCAGGCGGGCACCGCGTCGTCGACGTCGATGCTGAACCCCAGCCCGCGCGCCTGCGCCAGCGTCAGGTAGCCCATGCGCATCGTCGCCAGCATGTCGCGCAGCGCGAAGGGCACGGTCTCCAGCGTCAGCCGGCCGGCCTCGATCTTGGACAGGTCCAGGATGTCCGACATCAGGCCCGACAGGCTCTCCGCGCTGTCCACCATCTGGTCCAGGTAGTGGCTGCGCGTGTCGCCGTTCAGGTCCGGCTGCTGCAACAGCCGCGCCAGGCCGACGAGGCCGTTCAGCGGCGTGCGGATCTCGTGGCTGATGTTGGCCAGGAACGCGCTCTTGGCGCGGTTGGCCGCCTGCGCCTCGTCCTTGGCCTGCGCCAGCGCGGCTTCGACGCGCCGGCGCTCGGTCACGTCTTCCATGATCCAGATCGTGCCGCCGCGGCTGGGGTGGTTCGGGTCCACGGCCCGCGCCAGGATCCGGCACAGGAAGCGGCCGCCGTCGCGGCGCCGCATCAGGCGTTCGACCTCGACCTGTTCGCCCGCCGCCAGGCGCGGACCGAGCTCGTGGCCGACGGCCTCGTAGTCCTCCGGGCTGGGCCACACCACGTTGCCGGCCTGGCCGATCAACTCGCCCGCGGGCCAGCCGAACATCTCCTCCACCAGCCGGTTGGCCTGCACGAAACGCTGGTCGCGCGTCAGCGCGATGCCGATCGACGCGTTCTCCAGGATCGCGGCATGGACCAGCCGCGTGCGCTCGGTGTCGCTGACGTCGCGCGAATTGACGACCAGGTAGGACATCCCGTCCATCACGAACGGCGCCGCCGACAGCAGCATGGGGATCGGCTGCCCGCGCCGGTTGACGAAGCTCGCCGGCAGGTCGCTGACGCGGCCGTGCTGGCGCAGCGCTTCGACCAGCCGATCGCGGTCGGCGATGTCCTGCCAGATGCCGAGCTCTTCCGAGCTGCGGCCCAGCACTTCGTCGGCCGTGTAGCCGCTGACCAGCTCGAAGGTCTTGTTGACCATCACGTAGCGGCCGCTGACGGTCTCGGTCAGCGTGACGACGTCGGGGCTGGTCGCGAACAGGTGCGACAGCAGCGCCTCCGAGCGGCGCAGCGCGTCCTGCGCGCGCGAGGTCTCGGTCTGGTCGATGAAGAAGGACAGCGTCGCGGGACCGGTGGCCGCGTCGACGCGCACGCTGGTGGCCTGCACCAGGCGCCGGCGGCGCGACAGGGTCCGCAGCCGGAACTCCGTCATCGGCAGCATCGCCCCGACGGGCAGCGACTCGATCTTGGCGGCGCGCTGGCGGGCGCGTTCCTCGTCGCCGGGCTCGTAATGCGAGAACAGGTCCTGGCCGATCATCGACGAGCGCTGCGTGTACCCGAACATCGCCATCGCCGCCGGGTTGGCGTCCATCACGCGGCCCCAGCGGTGCAGCACCAGCGGCGACGGCGAGCGGCGGAACAGCTCGCGGTAGCGCGTCTCCGTGGCCACCATGGCCTGCTCGGTCTGGACCTCGTCGGTGACGTCGCGGCCCACGCCCCAATAGCCGCGGAAATTGCCCTTGGCATCGAAGCGCGGTTCGCCGCTGATCGACACGTAATGCAGCGATCCGTCCTCGGTCGTGCGGCGCATCACCAGGCCGCGGAACGGGCGGTGCGATTCGAGGTCGGCGCGGTGCGCGTCGAGTTCCTCGTCGGAGAGTCCCAGGTGCTCGATCTCCCACGGCGCGCGGCCGAGCCGCTCCGCCATCGACAGGCCCGAGGCGCCGGGGTTGTGTTCGGTCAGATGCGTGAAGCGGAACTGGCGATCCATCTCCCAGTACCAGTCCGCCGCCATGTTGAGCAGGTGACGGAAGCGCGCATGGCGGTCGTTGACCTCCTGCATCGCGCGCCGGATCAGCTTGGCCGTGCCGAGGCCGACGACCAGCCCCGAGGTGAGCAGCAGCAGTTGCGTCAGCAGCCGGGCGGTGAGTCCGATCGGCGCGCCCTCGACCGGGATCCAGCCGCCGAGTTCCGCCGAGGCCAATCCGCCCAGCGCGGCCAGTCCGAGCCCGAACAGCGACAGGCCCGCGCCCAGTCCGATCATGCCGGTGCCCAGCGCGACCATCAGGCCCATGATCCCGAGGCTCGCGGCGTTGAGCCCGAGCTGGCGCGACACCGCCAGCGACAGCGCCGTCGCCATCGCCAGGCACATCAGCGTGACCGTCGCCGCGGGGCCGTGATGGGAAGGCAGCCGCCACAGCATGGCCAGACCCGCGAAGGTGGTCACGAGGGCGAGCGCCGGCGGCAGGAGGCCGCCAAAGGGTTCCGACGCGCCGGCGCTGGCCAGCAGCAGCAGGCCGGCCATGCCGGACAGCAGCACGCACGCGGCCATGAACAGCCGCGCGGCGCGCCATTGCAGCTTCGCGGGCAGGCTGTCGCCGCGCGACAGTTCGTGCCCCACCAGACTGCTCAGATCGTCCTGGGAATCCTTGCTCACTCGTCCCCGCCCCAACTCGTTGTAGGTGGACATGCCCTTTCCCTCCTTGGAAAGGTTCCGGGGCGAGCGGCATGCCGGATTGGCGCGTCGACCCGGAATTGCAACGTCCGGTAACGGAGTCTCGGCGAGCGGGGGGTGTTCTGAAGAGGCGAGAAATCCCGAAAGCCGCCCAGTCCGGTGCGCGTTCGGGGTTTCTGCCAATTAATTGGCGGGCGTTGCCGCCGGGAGTCAGGCGGCGGCGGTGGGACGCAGGGCATCGCGTGTCGCCAGTGCGACACGGCGGGCGGCGGCGGCGAAGTCCTCGCCGGCGGAGGCGTACAACACCGCGCGGGAGGAATTCACGATCACCGTGCCCGCATCCTTGCGCCAGCCGGCCGCGACCGTGGCCGCGGCATCGCCGCCCTGGGCGCCGACGCCCGGGATCAGCAGCGGCAGCGTCGGGGCGAGCTCGCGCACGCGCTCGATCTCCTTCGGGTAGGTCGCGCCGACCACCAGGCCCAGCTGGCCGTTGACGTTCCAGTCGCCCTGGGCCAGCGCGGCCAGGTGCTCGAACAGGCGCGGCTGGCCGGGGACGTCGGCCAGGCGCTGCATCTGCCAGTCGTCGCCGCCCGGGTTGGACGTGCGGCACAGCAGGAAGGCGCCCTTGTCGGCGTAGCGCAGGTAGGGCTCGACGCTGTCGCGACCCATGAACGGCGACAGCGTCACCGCGTCGGCCTGGTAGCGCTCGAAGGCCTCGCGGGCGTACTGCTCGGCGGTGGCGCCGATGTCGCCGCGCTTGGCGTCCAGGATCACCGGCACGTGCGGCGCGTGGCGCTTGATGTGGGCCATCAGCTGCTCGAGCTGGTCCTCGGCGCGGTGCGCGGCGAAGTAGGCGATCTGCGGCTTGTACGAGCTCACCACGTCCTTGGTGGCGTCGACGACGGCGGCGCAGAAGTCGTAGATCCGGCCGGCGTCGCCTTTCCAATGGGTCGGGAACTTCGCGGGATCGGGATCCAGCCCGACGCACAGCAGGGAGTCGTTCAGGCGCTCGGCGGCCTGGAGCTTCGACATGAATTTCATGTGCGGTATTGTCCCGCTTTTGTGGGGGACGGCGTCCACGGGGACGTCGGCAATGACGCTGATGATGGCGTCGATGAGGATCCTGACGATGACGCTCACGGGCGCTGGGAGGCGTGGATGGACGTGTTGAGAACGGCGCGCTTGCGCCTGCGGTGGTTTCGGCAATCGGATGCGGCCTTCGTCCGCGGGCTGCTCAACGAGCCGGCCTGGATCGAGCACATCTACGACGCGCAGGTCCGCACCGACGAGCAGGCCGCGGCCTGGATCCGGGAGCGGCTGGAGGCGCGCTACTGGCTGCTGGGCTTCGGCTTCTGGGCCGTCGAGCGGCTGGAGGACGGCGAGCTGCTCGGCCTGGCCGGCGTGATCCAGCGCGAGGGGCTGCCGCATCCGGACATCGGCTACGGTTTTCCGGCGCGCTTCTGGGGCCAGGGCTACGCGCGGGAGGCGGCGGCGGCCACCTTCGACTACTGCCGCCAGGTGCTGGGGATGCGGCACCTGCTGGGCACGACGGCGCCGGAGAACGAGCCGTCCGGGCGCGTGCTGCTCGCGATCGGCATGACCGACGAGGGCCTGCAGCAGACCGAGGCGCACGAAGGCCTGTCGCGGGTCTATGCCTGGCACGATCCCGAGGGGCGGGACGACGCCGGGGAGATCGCGGCGTTGCGCGCCCGCTGGCACGCCGCGCTGCGCGGCCCGGCGCGGGCGGCGCTGATGGCGTGCGTGACGCCGGAGACCGTCGATCGCGTGATGGCCAGCCGCACCGACCTGTCGCCGCAGGCGATGGACCACCTCGCGCAGCGCTGGGCGCCGATGGCGGACGACCCGACGCTGCGGGCCGTGCGCACCCCCGCGGGCTGGCGGCTGGACATTCCGGCCGACCGCTGACGCCCCCCTGTCGGGCCCGGTGGGCGCCGGCCAGCACGGCGCCGTCGGGCGTTGGCGGAAACACGCGCGTGCGCATGCGCGCTTAAGCGTGGCTGAAGTCGGCGGGGGAGGGCCTCGCCTATGCTCGGTGCCATGGACATTTCTGCTCAGAGCGCCGCGCGCATCCTGCTCATCGAGGACGACGAGCGTCTGGCCCAGCTGGTCGCCGACGCGCTCAGCAAGGCCAACTACGCGGTGACCGTCTGCGGCGACGGCCTGGCCGGCGAGGCGCTGATGCGGCAGGAGCCCTTCGATCTGGTGCTGCTGGACGGTCACCTGCCCGGCAAGGACGGTTTCGACGTACTGCGCGACACGCGCCGTGACTTCGGCGGCCGCATCGTGATGCTGACCGCGCGGGACGACGACATCGACCAGGTGCTCGGTCTGGAGGGCGGCGCGGACGACTACATCGCCAAGCCGGTGGCGCCGCGTGTGCTGCTGGCGCGGCTGAAGGCGCTGCTGCGTCGCGACGCGCTGCCGGCGGCGCACCCGGTCGGCGAGGCGCTGCATTTCGGCCCGCTGACGCTGCTGCCGCAATCGCGCGAGCTGCGCCTGAACGGCGAGCCCGTCATCCTCACGACCGCCGAATACGAGCTGCTGAACTTCCTCGCGCACCGCGCGGGTCAGGTCGTGAGCCGTGACGACATCATGCAGGGCCTGCGCGGGCTGGAGTTCGACGGGCTGGACCGCGCGATCGACGCGCGCATCTCGCGGCTGCGCAAGAAGATCGGCGACGACGCGCAGGCGCCGGTGCGGATCAAGACGGTGCGCGGTCAGGGCTACCTCTTCGCGATCGACTGATGGCCGCGATCACGCTGCGCGCCTCGCTGTTGCGGATGGCGCTGGGACTCGGGCTGGCGGTGCTGGCGCTGATCCTGCTCGTCGAGGGGCTGGTGCTGATCGGCGCCTCCGAGGTCACCAACGACTACGTCCGCAACTTCATGCGCGGCACGGTGGACCTGCTGGTGCGGGACCTCGCGCCGCTGGACCCGCCGGCGCGGCGCGAGCGGGTGCGCGAGCTCGACGCGCAGTTCGACTATCCCGTGCGCCTGATCCGCACCGACCTCGCACAGCTCAGCGCGGACCAGCGCCGCCGGCTCGAACGCGGCGAGGTGCTGGTCACCGGCTTCAACCGCCGCATCTACGCGGCGCTGCCGGGCGAGCCCGACCAGTTGCTGCTGCTCGGCCCGCTCGATTCCAAGCGGGCCGGGGAGCTGCCGAAGGAACTCGCGGCGCAACTGGGCGTGGCGGTCGTGATCGCGCTGGCGGTCGCGCTGATCGCGTGGTGGCAGTTGAGGCCGTTGTGGCGGGATCTGCGCGGATTGCAGCGTGCGGCCGAGCGATTGAGCGCGGGCCGGCTCGACACGGAATTGCCGCCGTTGAAGAGCCGCCTCTTCGCGCCGGTCGCCGCGGCGACGCGCGCGATGCTGGAGCGGCTGGCCGCCGCGATGGCGACGCAGCGCGAGCTGACGGGCGCGGTCTCGCATGAACTGCGCACGCCGCTCGCGCGCTTGCGCTTCGCGGTCGATGCGCTGGTCGACGAGGACGACCGCGACCGCCGCGAGCAGGCGGTGATGGCCTGCGAGCGCGACATCGCCGAGCTCGACGAACTCATCGACGCGAGCCTGACGCTGGCGCGGCTCGACATGGGCGCGCTGCAGCCGCATGTGATGCAGGGCAACCTGGGTGACATGCTCGCGAAGGAAGCGGCGTCGCTGGCGCCGCTGCTCGACGGCAAGGCGCTGGACACGGACCTGCGGCTGCCCGATGAATTGCCATTCGACGAACGCCTGCTGCCTTATGCGATCCGCAACGGGCTGCGCAACGCGGCGCGGTACGCGAAGGGGCGCATCCTGATGACGGCGTGGGTCGAGGCGGGTCAGCTCTGGCTCGCGATCGACGACGACGGCGAGGGCGTGCCGCCGTCGCTGCGCGAGGCGGCCTTCGAGCCCTTCAAGCGGCTGGAGCGCAAGGGGCGCGGGACGCGCGGTTTCGGCCTGGGCCTGGCGGTCGTGCGGCATGTCGCGCATGCGCACGGCGGGCATGCGCGGCTGGGCGAGGCGCCGCGGCTCGGCGGCGCGCGGTTGCTGCTGTACTGGCCCGCCGAGGCGGCCTGAAGACCCAAGTACTACCGCCGCCGCTGGCCCTCACCCCCGCCCTCTCCCGCAAGCGGGAGATGGAGTCCGACCGGCTCCACTCACAGCGTCGCCTCCTCTTCCCCCTCTCCCGCTTGCGGGAGAGGGAAGGGGTGAGGGCCAGTGGCCGTCGCGGTGCACAGACCGCCCCGCGTGAAGCTTCGTCAAGCGCTGCGTGCGCGGCTGTCATCGACCGTCACACAAGCGCTCAACTCGCGCCACAGACGCGGCGAGGCCGAATTCCCAGAATGAGCTCCATGTCGAACGAGCCTGGCGGATGTCCAAGGCAACCCCGGACGACAGATCGGTCAACAGCTCTGAAGGAGTTCCAAATGAACAGCAACAACAACACCCGCACCTCGATCAACGGCAAGAAGGCCGGTCTGCTGGCTGCCGCGGCAGTCGCGCTGACCTTGGGCGTGGGCGTCGCGCACGCCGATCCGGTGACCCCGTACTACATCGGCGGCGACGTCGGCAAGGCGTCGCAACGTGTGGACGGCAACGCGCAGAAGCGTTCGTCGGACAGCTACAGCATCTTCGGCGGCTACAAGTTCAACGAGAACTTCGCGGCTGAAGTGGGCTACACCGACCTGGGCAAGGTCGACTTCGGCGGCGTGACGGCGAAGAACAAGGTGTACTCGCTGGACGGCATCGCCCGCGCGCCGCTGGGCGCCGGCTTCGGCGTCTACGGCAAGGTCGGCGTGGCGTATGCCGAGCGCGACTTCAGCAACGGCCTGGGCGACAAGGACAAGACCGGCCTGAAGCTGGGTGTCGGCGTCGACTACGCGCTGACCAAGAACGTCTCGCTGCGCGCCGAAGCGACCCGCTTCAACAACATGCCGCAAGCCAACGGCTTCGACAAGAAGGACGATCGTCTGAGCATGGGCCTGGCCTATCAGTTCTAAGACGACCGGTCACGGTTGACCGGTGCCGATTCCCCCCGGCACCGGCGCCTGACGGGGCTGCTCCGAGCGACACCCGACCCCCGATTCCCCGGCAGGTGCAAGGGCAGTGCAGAAATGCACTGCCCTTTTTTCATTGCCATCGGACATGCGCGTGTTGTGCTCGCGGTCCGCGCCCGATGTCGTCGACGCACAGGCGGGTCATGGGCGCCGCTCTCCGTTCTCGATGGAATGCATCCGCGCCGTCACCCGACGGTGTGATTCATCGAATCCGACTTCGTGGATCCGACTTCCTTTCGAGAACATCGACATGAACGCACTGAAATTCTCTTGTGAATCGCGCGACCTGGAGTTCCGCGAGCTGACCGACGCGGAGATCGACACCGTGCACGGCGGCGATTCGTGGGCCGGCACGCCCGAAGGGCGCGCCACGGCCGACGCCACGGCCTGCGCCAACACCATCCTCGCGTGGAGCAGCATCGGCTCCACCGTGGGCGGCATCGGCGGCAGCTTCATCACCGTGCTGGGTGGCTGGGCCATCGGCGGCGGCCTGGCCGCGGAGTACTCCAAGGCATGCAACATCACGCGGTGAACACGGACGCCCCCGTCCGGCCGCGGCCGGGGTGCCTGCCCCGCGCCGTGGCGCGCGTGATCGCCGCGGGCGCGGGCGCCCGGCTCGTGCTCGCGCTGCCGGGATGCTGTGCGGCCTGGTCGTACGCCGGGATCTTCCTGGCGATCCTGGCGGCGTTCCTGTGGGGCGTCGTCGTCTTCCGGGCGACGCTGGTGTTCCTGGCGGCAGCCGTCGGCGGCACGCGCCCCCGGATCTCGCGGGCAGGTGTCGCCGCGCTGGGGGTCGTGGTCGCGGCGATCGGCGCGGAGGCCTTCCTCGCGATGGCGGGCGTCGCGACTGAACCCGTGGTGGCCGTGGTGCTCGAGGTCATCGCCGCGAGCTGGGTCATCGGCTGCGTGGTGCTCGTCGGACGTCGCTGGCGTCAGCTGCCGACGGCCGATCGGGAGGCCTGATAGCAAAAAGGGGCAGTGCCTGTTTGCACTGCCCCATTCTTGCGATCCTGCCGAACGCTCAACGCGGATCGAACGCCGATCGACCGGGTCGATCGGTCGGATCGATCAGATCCGCTTCGCCAGCGCTTCCGCCGTGCCGGTGTAGTTCCCCGGCGTCATCGCCAGCAGGCGCTGCTTCTCGGCCTCGGGCAGTTCCAGGCCTTGGATGAAAGCCTGGATCGATTCACGCGTGATCGCTTTGCCGCGCGTCAGTTCCTTCAGGCGCTCGTACGGGTTGGGCAGCGCGTAGCGGCGCATCACCGTCTGGATCGGTTCGGCCAGCACTTCCCACGAGCTGTCCAGGTCTGCGTCCAGCGCGGCCTGGTTGAGTTCCAGCTTGTCGAGGCCCTTGGTGAGCGAGTCGTAGCCCAGCAGCGCGTAGCCCAGCGCCACGCCCATGTTGCGCAGCACCGTCGAGTCCGTCAGGTCGCGCTGCCAGCGGGAGATCGGCAGCTTCTGGCTCAGGTGCGTCAGCACGGCGCTGGCCAGGCCGAAGTTGCCTTCGGCGTTCTCGAAGTCGATCGGGTTGACCTTGTGCGGCATCGTCGACGAGCCGATCTCGCCGGCCTTGGTCTTCTGCTTGAAGTAGCCCAGCGACACGTAGCCCCACACGTCGCGCGACCAGTCCACCAGGATGGTGTTGGCGCGCGTCACGGCGTCGAACAGCTCGGCCATGTAGTCGTGCGGCTCGATCTGGATCGTGTACGGGTTGAAGGTCAGGCCCAGCTGCTTTTCGATCACCGACTGGCTGAACGCCTCCCAGTCCTTCTCCGGATAGGCCGACAGATGCGCGTTGTAGTTGCCCACGGCGCCGTTCATCTTGGCCAGCAGCTTCACCTCGGCGATGACGGTGCGGGCGCGGCGCAGGCGGGCCACGACGTTCGCGATCTCCTTGCCGACGGTCGTCGGGCTGGCGGTCTGGCCGTGCGTGCGGCTCAGCATCGGCGCGGCGGCGTGGGTCTGGGCCATGGCGGTCATCTTCTCGATGACGCGGTCCAGCGCCGGCAGGATGACCTGGTCGCGCGCGGCCTTCAGCATCAGGCCGTGGCTGGTGTTGTTGATGTCCTCGCTGGTGCAGGCGAAGTGCACGAACTCGCCCGCGCCTTCCAGTTCCGCCTTGCCGGCGAACTGCTGCTTGATCCAGTACTCGACCGCCTTGACGTCGTGGTTGGTCGTCTTCTCGATGTCCTTGATCGCCTGCGCATCGGCTTCGGAGAAGTTCGCCACCAGCGCCCGCAGGAACTCGCGCGACGCCGTCGACAGCGGCTTCAGTTCCGCCAGGCCGGCGTCCGACAGGGCGATGAACCACTCGATCTCTACCTGCACGCGGCGGTGCATCAGGCCGAATTCGGACAGCAGCGGACGCAGCGCGGCCATGCGCGATGCATAGCGGCCATCCAGGGGCGACAGGGCGGTGAGGGCGGAGAGATTCATGGCGCGCGCGGGCCGGAACCGGCCATTCAGGGGGTGGGACAAACCCGGGGATTCTACAGAGCGGGTCACAATGGCCCCCGCTCCGCGCAGCCACCGGCCGAGGGACGGTGTCCGGCAGGTCCGGCGCGGGGATATTGAGGGAAGGTTCGAGGGAAGGCATGCAAGAGAGAAGTCAACGCAAGGGCGCCGTCTGGATGACCGCCCAAGCGGCCGTCATGGCCGCGGCATCCGCCGTCACGATGACCCTGATGAGCGGCTGCAAGCCCGGCGGCGATGCGCCCCGGCCGCTGGCGCCGGTGGAGGCCGCCTCGGCCAATCCGGCGATCAGCGCCACGCTGCTCAAGCAGAGCGACGAGGTGCTGGCGCGCTACCGCCAGATGATCGTGCTGATGGACGGCGAGTCCGCGCTCAAGCCCGCCGAGCGCGACGCGGTGCGCGCCGTCGGCATGCTGCTCTTCCACGACATGCAGGACAGCATGCGTGCTCTCGGCGAGACCGCCTCGAAGAGCACCGACCCCGCCGGCCTGGCGGCGCTCTCGGACTTGCTCGATCGCATCGAGCAGGAACCGTCGTGGTTCGACGCCGACCGGCTCGCGTTCAAGGAATTCCTGACGCAGCTCTCGCAGCAGTTCTCGACCTCGCAAAGCATCGCCGGCCTCAAGCTGGCCAAGCGCGCGGGCGAGGACCTGAGCGTGCTGGCCGAGATCGAGAACGCCTACGAGCAGGAGCTGCGCGACACCTTCGGCCGTTTCGCGCAGCGCGGCATCGTGCCCAAGCGCGAGAAGTGGACCGACTACGTCGCCAAGCTCAAGGGCCTGTACGCGCGCGACCGCATCCTGAAGGACTACGCGACCATCCTGCCGGACCTGCAGGCACGTCCGAGCATCACGGAAGGGGCCGACGAGGCCGTGGCCTCGACGACCGCGGTACCGACCGCCCAGACGGCGCAGACATCGCCGGCAGCGGCTGCCACCCGCGGTCCCAGCAAGCAGGAACGCGAGTTCTTCGGCCGCCAGCTGCCGCCCAAGACGGTGCTGCTGACCTTCGACGACGGCCCGCACCCGCGCTACACCGACGAGATCCTGGAGATCCTCAAGCGCTACCAGGCGCCGGCCGTGTTCTTCGAGCTGGGCCGCAACCTGGGCAGCGTCGACGCCAACGGCAAGGTCAAGCCTGGCCCCGGCAGCGAGGTCGCCAAGCGCGTGCTCGCCGCCGGCCATCCGATCGCCAACCACAGCTTCAGCCACGGCGTGATGTCGAAGTTCGAGCTCGACAAGGTCCGCCAGGAGGCCAGCTCGACCGAGGCCCTGCTCGACGCCGCCGGCCGCGACGGCCAGGCGCTGTTCCGCTTTCCCTACGGCGCGCGCAACGACGCGGCGCTCGGCGCGATCGAGGCGCTCAAGCTGCGCTCGATGATGTGGAACGTCGACTCGCTGGACTGGTCCGATCCGATTCCCAAGTCCATCGCCGCGCGCGTGCTGGGCGAGCTCGGCAAGCAGCAGCGCGGCATCGTGCTGTTCCATGACATCCATGCGCGCACCGTCGAGGCGCTGCCGCTGGTGCTCGACCAGCTCAAGGCCGAGGGCTACAAGTTCGCGGCCTGGAAGGACGGCAAGATCGTCGCGACCGACACGCCCGCCGCGGATGCGGCGGCGCCGGACCTTGCGGGCGCGAACCTCTATCGCGACAGCGTCGCGCTCGTGATCGGCATCGACCAGTACAAGGCCTGGCCGCGACTGCAGCACGCGGTGCGCGACGCCCGCGCGATCCAGGAAACGCTGCAGACGCAATTCGGTTTCCGGCCCGAGAACGTCACCACCTTGACCGACGGCGACGCGACGCGCGCCAACATCCTGCGCGCGCTCAACGGCATGGCGCGCAAGGGCGGCGACGGCAAGCTCAAGCGCGACGACCGCGTCTTCGTCTTCTTCGCCGGCCACGGCAGCACGCGCAAGCTGCCGAGCGGACGCGACGTCGGCTACATCATCCCGGTCGACGCCGGCACCGACGACCTGCAGACCGACGCCATCGCCATGCCGCAGCTGCAGGAGCTCAGCGAGGCGCTGCCCGCCAAGCACGCGTTCTTCGTCATCGATGCCTGCTACTCGGGCCTGGGCCTGACGCGCGGCGGCGCGCCGGGCGGCAGCGCCAACTTCGTGCGCGACAACGCGCGGCGGATGGGCCGCCAGATGATGACCGCCGGCGGTGCCGACCAGCAGGTCGCCGACGACGGCCCGGGCGGACATTCGGTCTTCACCTGGACGCTGCTGCAGGCACTGTCCGGCAAGGCCGACCTCAACGGCGACGGCCTCATCACCGCGACCGAACTGGCGGCCTACGTGGCGCCGGCGGTGTCCGCCATCGCGCACCAGACGCCGGCCTTCGGCAGCCTGCCGGGCAGCGAGGGCGGCGAGTTCATCTTCGAACTCGCGTCCGCGCAGGAGCAGGCGCTCAGCGGCGACAGCAACCAGCTCGACGTCAAAACGAGCGCGCTCGCCAAGCAGGCCGACGACGCCCGCAACGCGCAGTTGCAGCCGGTGGCGCAGGCCTCCGCGCCGACCGGTGCCGTGCCCGGATCGCCGGCGGCCAGCGCGACCTCGGTGCAGGTCACGCTGAAGGGCCTGGACGGCAGCGACACCGCGATCGCCACCAGCGCCGCGCCCGCGCCGACCAGCGCGCGCATCGCGGCGCAGCGCGCCAACGACCGCGGCCTGCAGCTCTACAAGGAGCGCCGCTACGACGAAGCCGAAGCCGCGTTCACCGAGGCGCTCAAGCTGCAGCCGAAGTTCGCGCTCGCGGCCAACAACCTCGGCTTCATCTACTACAAGCGCGACAAGCCGGCCGAGGCGGCGCGCTGGTACCGCAAGGCGATCGAGATGGACGGCAGCCGCGCGCTGGCGCATCTGAACCTCGGCGACGCCTTGCTGCGCGCGGGCGACGACGCGGGCGCGCAGGCCGCGTACCGGGCCTTCATCGAGCTCTCGCCCAAGCACGCGCGGGCCGCGGAACTCAAGGCCTGGATCGAGCATCCGGACAGCGCGAAGAAGCCGGAACCGCCGCGCTGAAACGACGCCCTTGCCGCTGCCGCGTGATCGGCCGGGAGGGGCCTCGAACGGCGACCGATCAGCGATCGGGCCGCGATCGTTCAGCGACTGGAACTGACGGCGACCGGGCGTTGGAAAGGACCGACGGCGGGCGGGTTGTCCCTGATGCGAGGGGCATTCCGCCTGCTGCTTAATCCGTCCTTTCCCGCTCGGTTGACGACTGGTTACCGCTTCGTTCGATGCTTTCCCTGGCCTCCGATGGCGCCGCACCGCGCCTGATCCGTGTGCATCAGATTGATCCCCTTGCCTGGGCGCCGCTGCTGGCGGCCAGCGAGAGCGAGGGGCGGCAGATGCTGCGCCGCCTGATGGACGAATGGCGCAGCGGCGCCAACCGTTACGAGCAGCCCGGCGAATCGCTGTGGGCCTGGCTCGACACGAACGGGCAGGTCATCGCGGTGGGCGGGCTCAACGTCGAGCCGCCACCCGGACGTCCTGGCACCGGCCGCATGCGTCGCTTCTACGTGCATCCCGACTGGCGCGGCCACGGCCTTGCGAAGCGTCTCGTGAACGCGGTGCTTGCCAGCGCGCAGGGGCATTTCAGCCGCTTGCATGTCAACTGCGAAGAAGCCGCGTCCGCGACCTTCTGGACCCGTTGTGGTTTCGCGCCGATCGACGCGACCCTCGATCCCATCGAGCGTCCTGCGCGCTACACCCACGTGCGGCTGTTGCCGCAGTTTCACGCCGCCTGACGACAAGACCTGTCCCTCACCCTTTCCCTCCCCCGAAGTCCTCGGTAGCAAAACCGTGGCAGTGAGACAGTGATGGGGGACGGGAGGGCGTGGGGTTTTGGCGCTTGACGCCAAGGCCCCATGCCCTCGCGGCCAACGCCCGTGCCGACGAAGGAAAGAGCGCCTCAGGAAGTCTTGGGCGGCCAGTGCTTTGCGCAGACCTCGGCGACGTGGGGCAGCGCTTCGATGCGCTGGAGCAGCGCGAAGAATTCGGGCCGACTCGCCTCCAGGTGTTTCCTCGACCCTGACCACTTCGACACGATCACTGCCATCGCATCGAGCGCACCGGGTTTGGCGCCGCTGAGCCACGGCTGGCCGGGGAACATGTCCGCGAAGATCTCCCAGTGCTTGTGCAGCCGCGCTTTCGTGCCGGCGATGATGGCCTCGCGGTCGTCCTTGTCGGTGCGGGTCGAGTAGCGTTCCGGGTAGTCGATGACGCTGATGCAGCTGTAGCAGTTGGCGGCGATGTAGACGAGGCCGCGCAGGATCTGGTCGCGTTGGCGATCGCTGTTGCCGAGCAGTGTCGCGTCCGGGAATCGCAGGCCGAGGTGCATCAGGATGGCGCCGCTTTCTGTGAGCACGTCGCCGTCGGGCGTGTGCAGCGTCGGGATCTGCATCAGCGGATTGAGCGCGCGCAGCGCGTCCTGCTCCGACGCGTTTTCCCATGAGGATGCGTGCACCGTGCGGTACGCCTGGCTGCACCAGCGCAGGCCGATCTCGACGATCGAGGAGCCGGAGCCCTGCGTGCCGTAGAGGACGTAGCCGACGTCGGACGCTGAGTGGGAAGTCGAGGTGGAAGCCGAGGGGGAGGCGGTCATCACGATCTCCGCGAAAGTGGAGCGCAGAGTGTAGAAGCGCCGTCCGTCGCTCGGTCGGCCCTCGATCAGCGCTCGAAGAACCGCATCCGCTCGTCGTCCGCCGGATGCGTGTTGAACGCGATGCGCAGCAGTTCGCCCGCGCCCGCCTTGGCCCGTTCGCCGACGTCGCGGCCGAGGCCCTGGGGCTCGGAGGCACGCTCGGCACGGGCCTGAGCGGACCGCTTTGATCGCCACTCGCCAAGGCGCTCGAACAGCACCAGCATCGCCCGCGGCGACCGGCCGCTGTCGATCAGCAGCCGCTTCGCCTGCGCGTCGGCCGCGCGTTCGAAGTCGCGCGAGTAGCTCGCCTGCATCAGCACCGCCGGCGCGCCCGCGAGCAGGCTCGAGAAGTCTCCCACCGCGAAGCCCAGCAACCCGCCCATCAGACTCGCGCGCATCGTCAGCCGCAGGCCGTGCTGCTCGCGCACATGGCCGAGCTCATGCGCCAGCACGCCGAGCACCGCATCGGGCTCGTCGCCGAGCAACCGCAGCAGTTCGTCGGTGACGACGATGTGCCCGCCCGGCAGCGCGAACGCATTCGGGCCGAAGGTCTGGCCGGCGTCGCGGAAGTGCAGTTCGTACGCCGTCGATTCGCCGGGCTGGCTGGCGACCATCGCGGCGAAGCGTTCGCGCCATTGCTGCTGATCGCGTACCGGCGTCTTGCTCGGCTTGAGCAGCAGACTGTCGATCTGTTCCATCGAGCCGTCGCCGATCGACTGCTCGATCGACGCGGGCAGGTGACGCGCGATCACGTCCGCAGCGGCGGGCACGCCCCAGTGCCAGGTCGCGCCGCCGACGGCCACGACCACGACCAGCGCCACGATCGAATGCTTCCAGCTGGAGAACCATCGCACCGCGAGTCCGCCCCCCAGCCCGCGCCCCTGCGTCGAGTCGTCGGCCCAGGCGTCCCAGTCGGCGGCGTCCTTGGCCATCAGCACGCCGCCGTCGGGCAGCTGCGCCTGCCGCTGTCCGTGGCGCGTGCGCTCGGGCCATTGCACCGCGCGGATCGGGTAACGGCGTTCGATGCCCTCCAGCGCCTGGTCGTGGACGACCAGTTGCTCGCGCTCCAGCCACAGCCGGACCGGCCGCGCACGGGCGCTGCGGCCGTCGAACCAGTCGGCGTGGAGCGTCGCCGCCTGCGCGCCTTCCGAGCCTTTCGCGTCGTTCGATGCGTTCGATCCGCCCGCTGCCCCCGGCATCACAGGCCCATGTCGATGCCGAAGAAGTCGCCCGCGAGCTCGCCCGCGGCGTCCTGCGAGGCGCTCTCCTGGCCGGCCACCCAGGTCTCGGGATCGCCATCCATCGTCAGGCTCACGGCCTCGAGGCGCATGCGCGCGGTGTGCACCGCGGCGAACGGCCGGTACAGGCCGAGGGTCACCGCCGTCAGCAGCCAGTTCTTCAACGTGAGCCCGGCCAGCGCGCCGAAGCGCAACTGGCTGGTGAAGGACAGGTCGTCGGTCGTCGTGCGGTTCCAGAGCAGGTTCTGGAACCGCGCCGTGAAGAAGGGTCCGACCAGCGCGAAGAGCAGCAGGTAGGTCAGCCCGAACGACACGAAGGTCGAGATCATGAGCACCACCTTCGATCCGCTCAAGGCGCTGGCGCCCACGACCGCCATGGCCGCCAGCATGCCTGCGATCACCACGGCCAGCCCGATGCCGGCACCCTTGAGGCACAGCCAGTACACGCTGCCGGCGCCCAGGCGCAGTTCGCCTTGCTGTGCCGCGATGCGGTAGCCGTTGTGCTGGTAGCGCTTGGCCGCCGCGACGATCCATGGCATCACCAGCGTGATGCCGAGCACGGCCAGCAGCACCAGTTGCTCGACGATCCCGAAGCGCGGCTTGCCGTTGACCAGCAGCCCGGCCGGGCCGCCGACCGCCTGTGCCACCAGCACCACGCCCGAGAGGATCCAGACCGGCAGCGCCGGGGCATAGGCGCCCTTGAGCGTCCCCGTGAAGCCGAAGCGCAGGCCGCGCCAGCCGGTGTTGCCCAGCCGGAACTGCATGCCCGCGCGCCACAGCGCCGGCCAGATCGCGGCCATCACGACGAAGGCCACCAGTCCCGCCATCGGCGAGAAATGCCCGGCCGCCGAATACGTGCCCATCAGCACCAGCAGCAGCACGTGGCCGCGGAACATCTTCCACGGATCGCCGTGGAAGGTCAGCGCATGGCCGTCGACCAGCGTGTTGGCGTAGAAGTAGCGGATGCGCCGCGCCTTCGCGAACGGCCAGTACAGGCTGGCCGTGACGATCGTCAACAGCAGGTTGACGATCCAGATCCGGAAGTATTCGCTGCCCGATCCGGTGAACTGGATCTCGAGCTTGCGCTTGCGGTACTCCGACAGCGGCCATCCGGTCAGACCGCCGGTCGCCGCTCCCTCCTCGTGCTCTCGCATGATTCCCTCTCTCTGTCGTTGTGGTGGCCGGTCTCCCGGGGAGCCGGTCCGTGTCCATGGGCGCACCGCTTGCCTGATGCGCCGTCGTCGGCCCCCTCGGCCGCGACCCCGCATCCAGGCGGGGCGGGCGGGAGTGTGCGTCACCGGCGCAGGGGACGGCAATACACCCAAATGAGGGCTGCGCCACTGTCGCGTGCGGGAGTCAGTCCCCGGAGGCGACTCGTTAGAATCCCGCGACACCATGAAGCTCATCGGATCCCTCACCAGCCCCTACGTCCGCAAGGTCCGCGTCGTCATGGCGGAAAAGAAGCTCGACTACCAGTTCGAGCTGGAAGACGTCTGGGGCAGCGACAACATCCTCAAGATCAATCCGCTCGGCAAGGTGCCGTGCCTGGTCATGGAGGGGCAGGACTCGATCACCGGCGCGGTGTTCGATTCGCGCGTCATCGTCGAGTACGTCGACACGCTGTCGCCGGTCGGCCGCCTGATCCCGGAGCGCGGCCGCGAACGCTGCGAAGTGCGCACCTGGGAGGCGCTGGCCGACGGCCTCATCGACGCCTGCGTCGCCGCGCGTCTGGAGCACACCTGGTCCGGCCGCGCGCCGGGCGAGCGCAGCGAGGCCTGGGTGAAGCGTCAGATGAACAAGGTCCTGGCCTCGCTGCAGGCGATGGCCAACGGCCTGGGCGAGAAGAACTGGTGCTCCGGCAACCACTTCACGCTGGCCGACATCGCGCTCGGCTGCGCGCTGGGCTACCTGGACTTCCGCTTCGCCCAGATCGACTGGCGCGCGGCGCACCCCAACCTCGCGAAGCACTTCGACAAGCTCATGACGCGTCAGAGCTTCCAGGACACGCTGCCCCCCGCGAACGGCTGACGCGCCACTGACTTCCCGCCCGGGTGTTCAAACGGGCTCACAATCGCCCGATCCGGCTCGACATCCGAGCCGTTCTGACATTCCTTTGACGGATCCCGGGAGGATTGGATGGGTGTGAAGCGAGCGTTGGCGCCGATCGGGCGCTTTTTCGGTGGCGTGTGGTGGTTCCTGAACGGCACGCGGCGCGTGGTGTTCACGCTGCTGTTCTGGGTGATCCTGATCGCCCTGATCTGGGCCGCGGTGCACGGCGGCAAGCCGCTGCAGGACAAGACGACGCTCGTGCTGGACATCCGCGGCGAGGTCGTGGAGCAGTTCTCCGGCTCGCCGCGCGACCAGGCGATCGCGCAGATCAAGGGCGAGGCGCGCGCCCAGACGCGGCTGCGCGACATCCTGCGCGCGCTGGACGCGGCGGCCAAGGACGATCACATCGTGCAGGTCGCGCTGAACCTGGACCAGTTCGGCGGCGCCACGCCGGCCGCGCTGCATGAGATCGAAGCCGCGCTGACCCGCTTCAAGGCGAGCAAGAAGCCGGTGATCGCCGCCGGGCTGGCCTTCGACCAGCGGTCGTACTACCTGGCCGCGCAGGCCACCGAGGTCTACATCCACCCGATGGGCGGCGTGCTGATCGAGGGCTACGGCCGCTATCGCAACTACTACAAGGACGCGCTGGACCGCGTGGGCATCACGCCCAACGTGCTGCGTGTCGGCACCTACAAGAACGCGGTCGAACCCTACTTCGCCAACGGTCCGTCGCCCGCGACGCTCGAGGCCGAGGGCTATCTGTACGACGAACTCTGGGCGCGGTACCAGACCGCGATCGAGACCGCGCGCAAGCTGCCGAAGGGCTCGGTGCAGCGCGCCATCGACGAGTTGCCGCAACGGCTGAAGGCGGCCGGCGGCGATCCCGCCAAGCTGACGCTGGCCGAGAAGCTGGTCGACGGCCTGAAGACCGAGGACGAGGTCGAGGCGCTGCTCGAGAAGCGCGGCGCCAAGGACGAGAAGCGCCTGCGCCAGATCAACCTGGGTGCCTACGTCGCGCAACTGCCGCCCAAGCTGCCCAAGCCCGAGGGGCAGGTCGGCGTGATCGTGGCCGAAGGCGAGATCGTCGACGGCAGTGCCGGCCCGGGCAAGATCGGCGGCGAGTCGATGTCCCGGCTGATCCGGCAGGCGCGCGAGGACGACAAGGTCAAGGCCGTCGTGCTGCGCGTGAACTCGCCGGGCGGCAGTGCGTTCGCCTCGGAGCTGGTGCGTCGCGAGCTGGAACTGACGCGCGCCGTCGGCAAGCCCGTCGTCGTGTCGATGGGCGGCGTGGCGGCGTCGGGCGGGTACTGGATCTCGATGTCGGCGGACGAGGTGATCGCCGACGCATCGACGATCACCGGCTCGATCGGCGTGTTCGGCATGCTGCCCACCGGCGAGAAGCTGCTGGACAAGCTGTCGATCCACACCGGCGGCTACACGACGACCTGGCTGGCCAACGGCTATGACCCGCGGCGCCCGCTGGATCCGCGGATGGCGCAGGTGGTGCAGTCGTCCATCGAGCACATCTACGCCGACTTCACTGGCAAGGCGGCGCAGGCGCGCAAGAAGTCCTCGCAGCAGATCGACGCCGTCGGCCAGGGCCGCGTGTGGACCGGCTCGCAGGCGCTGGAGCGCGGGCTGGTCGACAGAAACGGCCTGCTGTCCGATGCGATCGCCAGCGCCGCCAAGCGCGCCAAGCTCGGTGACGACCCGTCGGTGCGTTACGTCGAGCCTGACCGCAGCGCCTTCGATCGTCTGCTGACGAGCATGGGCGACGCCGCGGCGCCGTCGCTGCGCGGCATGGTCATGCATGCCCTGGGCGGCATTCCGGCGGTGCCGGCACCGCTGCGCGAGGCGCAGGTCGACATCACCTGGCTGGCCGAGCAGGCCGAGGCCGGCCCCGCGGGGTCGAAGCCGCCGGTGCGCGCGATCGTGCACTGCCTCTGCACCGCGCCGTAGCTATACTTCCGCCGATGGCGCCGATTTGTCCGGCTTGCGGGCGCCTTAGAAATGCAGCTAAAGAGGGACACCCGATCCACGGATCGAGACCCGGTGTTCCGCTTCAAGCAGCGGCGCCGGGTTTTGTTTTTTGGGGTGTTCCATGGGATCTGTCGGTGACGTCACACCGCAGCGGCTGTTGTTCGACGAGCCGCTGATCTTGCGCAGCGGCGCGCGCATCGCCGGTTATGAGTTGATGGTCGAGACCTACGGCCGGCTGAACGAGGACAAGTCCAACGCGGTCCTTGTGTGTCACGCGCTGAACGCGAGCCACCACGTGGCCGGCACGCACGCCGACATCGACAAGAGCGAAGGCTGGTGGGACAACCTCGTCGGTCCCGGCAAGCCGCTGGACACGGACCGCTTCTTCGTCATCGGCATCAACAACCTGGGCTCGTGTTTCGGTTCGACCGGCCCGATGCACCTGAACCCGGAGACTGGCCGCGTCTACGGCAAGGACTTCCCCGTCGTCACGGTGCAGGACTGGGTCGACGCGCAGGCGCGCGTGCTGGACCGTTTCGGCATCCAGAAGCTGGCGGCGGTGCTGGGCGGATCGCTGGGCGGCATGCAGGCGCTGGACTGGTCGCTGCGGTATCCGGAGCGCCTGCGCCACTGCATCGCGGTGGCGACGGCCCCCAACCTGTCGGCGCAGAACATCGCGTTCAACGAGGTCGCCCGGCGGGCGATCATCACCGACCCCGAATTCCACGACGGCTTCTTCTACGAGCACGGCGTGGTGCCGCGCCGCGGGCTTCGCGTGGCGCGGATGATCGGCCACATCACCTACCTGAGCGACGACGTGATGGAGGAGAAGTTCGGGCGCCAGATGCGCTCGGCGGAGCTGGGGTACTCGACCTCGGACATCGAGTTCCAGATCGAGAGCTACCTGCGCTACCAGGGCGACAAGTTCAGCGAGTACTTCGACGCCAACACCTACCTGCTGATCACCCGCGCGCTGGACTATTTCGACCCGGCGCGCGAGCACGGGGGCGACCTGAGCCGCACCTTCGCCACGGCGCTGTGCAAGTACCTGGTGGTGAGCTTCACGACCGACTGGCGCTTCTCGCCGGCGCGCTCGCGCGAGATCGTCAAGGCGCTGCTCGACAACCGGCGCGACGTGTCCTACGCGGAGATCGACGCGCCGCACGGCCACGACGCGTTCCTGCTCGAGGATCCGCGTTACCACGGCGTGCTGCGCGCCTACTTCGACCGCATCGCGAAGGAGCATGAAAAATCCTTGCCCGGTGGTGCGTCCGCGCCGGTCTCCCACCGTCTGCAGGGAGTGGCGGTATGAGCGCAGCGCAGGGCCGTCCCAAGCAAGCTCACGTCCCGTCGGGGACCGGACGCGGCGCGCCGCGGACGAGGGGTGCCAATCATGAGTGACCGTGCGGTGATGGACATGATCGCGGAGCTGGTCCCGACGGGCTCGCGCGTGCTCGACCTGGGCTGCGGCACCGGCGAGCTGCTGGCGCATCTGCAGGCCACGAAGGGCTGCACCGGCTACGGCGTCGAGCTGGACGATGCGAACGTGCTCGCCTGCGCGCAGCGCGGCGTGAACGTGATCCAGCTCAACCTGGAAGAGGGCCTGGCGATCTTCGAGGACCAGAGCTTCGACGTCGTGCTGCAGCTGGAGACGCTGCAGAACCTGCGCAACACCGAGGCGATGCTGCGCGAGACCGCGCGCGTCGGCCGGATGGGGGTGGTGAGCTTCCCCAACTTCGCGCATTGGCCGAACCGTCTGCAGATCCTCGCGGGCCGCATGCCGGTGACGCGCGTGCTGCCGTACCAGTGGTACGACACGCCCAACATCCGCGTCGGCACCTACGCGGACTTCCAGATCCTGGCGCGCAAGTGCGGGCTGCGGGTGCTGGACAGCTTCGGCGTGCAGGAGGGGCGCCAGGTCCGCGTGCTGCCGAACCTGATGGCCAGCATGGCGGTGTTCAAGTTCGATCGGGACTGAGCCTGGGCGACCCCGGCGGGGCGCTCACGCCTCGTAGCGCCCCAGCCGCACCATCGTCTGTCCGCTTTGACCGGCGCGGCGCGACGGCATGATCAGCACGCAGTCGTCGTGCGGCGTGACCCACAGGCGATCGCCGTCCTCGGCCAGCGGCGTGCCGGCCTTCGGGATCACCTTCAGGTGGTGCGTCGGCACCAGGAACCGGAACTCCGGCGTCACCGCCGTCACGCCCTCGCCGACGCGCACCAGCCGTTGCCGTTCCGGGGACGGTACGCGCAGTCGAGCGTCCGCCCAGGGCGCGTCGACCATCTCCAGGTGCCGCAGGAAGCGCAGCGTGACGTCGAGAGCCATGTCGGCGCTCGCCGGCTCCCAGTGCGAGCCGCATTCGACCAGCACCGCCTGCCGGGCGCTGCGCGGATCGGCGAAGCCGCCGCGATCGATCAGCCGCAGGCCCGCCGCATGGCCGGTGTCCACCAGCAGCGTCTCCGGCTGACCCAGCGCCCGCGCCAGCGGAACGCTCTTGTCTGTCATGCCGCAGATCGTCAGCGCCGGCGCGCCCGCCTCCTGCATCGAATGCAGATCCAGCAGCACGTCCGCCGCATCGATGAAGGGGGCGAGCTCGCGCGCCCGCCGCAACTCGGCCGAGTCGCGCGGACCGCGCAGCACGGCGTCGTCCCAGACCCGGTTCATGTCCTCGTCGACGCAGCGCGACGAGAACGGCTCCATCGCATCGAATCGCCCGAAGGCCTCGACGTTGGCGAAGGCCAGCACCAGTCGCCCGCGCAAGGGCGTGACCTGCTGGCTCAGCAGCGTGTCCAGCGCGATCGCGCCGCACAGCTCGTTGCCGTGCGTCAGCGCGACGACCATCGCCGTCGGTCCCGGCCGGCCGGAGTCCAGCACATGGACGAACTCGACGTCGGTTCCCGGGCCGTGCCGCCAGCGCTCGATCGTCGGCGGCTGGAGCCGGACTTCCGGGTTGAAGGGCGGGAAGGACTCGAGCAGGGCGGGCGTCATCGTCTTCGAAACGTGGGGGTCGTCCACGGCGGGGGACATGCCAGGCGATCCTACACTCCGGCCCCATGAAGACTCTCACCGGCCATGACGGCCTCCCGCTGCACTGGCGGGAATGGGGCGCCGACCTGTCGCTGCCCACCCGCGGCACCGTGCTGATCGTCCACGGCCTGGGCGAGCACATCGGCCGCTACGAGGCCGTCGCCCAGCGCCTGAACGACTGGGGCTGGCATGTCGCCGGCTTCGACCAGCGCGGTCACGGCGCCTCCGGTGGGCCGCGCGGAGACATTCCCCGGCATGACAGCCTGCTGCTCGACCTCGCCGCCACGATCGACTGCCTGCGCGCCGACGAGCGCAAGGGGCGGGGGCCTTTGATCCTGCTCGGGCACTCGATGGGCGGCGCGGTCGCCGCCCGCTTCGTCGCCGGCGCCTTGGAGCAGGCCCCGTGGTCGCGGCCGGTCGACGGGCTCGTCCTCAGTTCCCCGGCGCTGGACGCGGGCCTGTCCGCCTTCCAGCGCGGGCTGCTCGGCGCCACGTTGCCGCTGCTGCCGCACCTGGCCGTCGGCAACGGGTTGAACCCGTCCTGGGTCTCGCGCAGCGCGGACGTGGTCCAGGCCTACAAGGACGATCCGCTGGTCCACAACCGCATCACCCCGACGCTGGCGAAGATGATCGCCAGCTTCGGCCCCGAGACGCTGCCGCTGGTGCCGCGCTGGACCACGCCGACGCTGCTGATGTGGGCGGGCGCGGACCGTTGCGTCGCCCCCGCCGGCAGTGCCGCCTTCGCCGCCGCCGCTGCCGCGGGCGGCGCCGTGCAGGCCGTGCCCTTCCCGGGCCTGGCGCATGAGATCTTCAACGAGCCTGAGCGCGAACAGGTCTTCGCCCGCCTGCGCGCCTGGCTGGGCTCACGCTCCTAGAATCGGCCGGTCCAGCCCCCATTCCCCATTCCCCATCCCGTCACTTTCCGCCCGGACCGGCCGCCCCGCGCGACCCCGGACCCAGCCAAGGCGGCCCACCGGCCGCGCAGGAGACCCGCATGAACGCACGTGATCCGTCGTTGCCGCTGCAGACCGATGAAATCAGCGCCCTGGGCGCCTTCGCCGAGAAGGTCTGGGACCAGGAGATCGTCCCCGCGCTGACCGACTACATCGCCATCCCCGCCAAGAGCCCGATGTTCGACGCCGACTGGCAGGCCAACGGCTACATCGAGCGCGTCGTCCGCGACGCGGCCCAATGGGTCGAGAGCAAGAAGATCCCCGGCCTGAAGCTGGAGGTCATCCGCCAGGAAGGCCGCACGCCGGTCATCTTCTTCGAGCTGCCGTCGACCAAGGCCGAGAGCACCGACACCGTCGTCCTCTACGGCCACCTGGACAAGCAGCCGGAGTTCAACGGCTGGCGCGCCGACCTCGGCCCGTGGACGCCGAAGTACGAGGACGGCAAGCTCTACGGCCGCGGCGGCGCCGATGACGGCTACGCGATCTACGCCTCGATCACGGCGCTGCTGGCGCTGGACCAGCAGGGCATCCCGCGCCCGCGCTGCGTCGGCCTGATCGAGGCCTGCGAGGAATCGGGCTCCTACGACCTGCCGGCCTACATCGACCTGCTCCGGCCGCGCCTGGGCAACGTGTCGCTGGTGGTCTGCCTGGACTCCGGCGCCGGCGACTACGACCGCCTCTGGATGACGACCTCGCTGCGCGGCATGGTCTCCGGCGTGCTCAAGGTCGAAGTGCTGACCGAAGGCATCCACTCCGGCGACGCGTCGGGCGTGGTGCCGTCCTCGTTCCGCATCCTGCGCCAGGTGCTGGACCGGCTGGAGGACTCCAAGACCGGCCGGCTGCTGCCCGAATCCTTCCATTGCGACATCCCCGGCGTGCGCTTCGAGCAGGCGCAGGCGACCGCGGCGATCCTGAAGGAAGAGGTCTACAAGCGACTGCCCTGGGCCTGCGGCGCGGACGGCGGCCCCGTGCTGCCGGTGACCTCCGATCCGGTCGAGGTGTTGCTCAACCGCACCTGGCGGCCGACGCTGTCGGTGACCGGCGTGGACGGCTTCCCCGAACTGAAGAGCGCCGGCAACGTGCTGCGCCCGTACACGGCGTTCAAGCTGTCGCTGCGCCTGCCGCCGCTGATCGACGGCAACGAGGCGGCGCTGAAGCTCAAGGCGCTGCTCGAGGACAACGCGCCGTACAACGCCAAGGTCAGCTTCGTGCCGGACGGCCGCGCCGGCGCCTACGGCGCCACCGGCTGGAACACGCCGGAGCTGTCGCCGTGGCTGAGCCAGGTGCTGGACGACGCCAGCCAGGCCCACTTCGGCCAGCCGGTCGGCTACATCGGCCAGGGCGGCACGATCCCGCTGATGAGCATGCTGCAGAAGGGCTTCCCGGCCGCGCAGATGATGGTCTGCGGCGTGCTGGGTCCCAAGAGCAACGCCCACGGCCCCAACGAGTTCCTGCACGTGCCCTACGGCAAGCGCCTGACCGCCGCGGTGGCGCAGGTGATCGCCGCGCACCCCTGACCGCCGCGGACTCCCTGTAGGCGGCCCCGCGGACCGCGGGTCGCCATGGTCCGCTGATCGACACGCACAGAGAGGCGGCCCGCGGCGACGCGGCGTCCGCCCGAAGGAGACGGGATGGATCAGGTCAAGGCGATGCGGGTGTTCACCCGCGTGATCGACGAGGGCAGCCTCGCCGGCGCCGCGCGGGCCATGGACCTGGCGCCCGCCGTGGTCACGCGGCTGGTGGCGGACCTCGAGGAACACCTCGGGGCGCGGCTGCTGAACCGCACGACGCGGCGGCTGTCGCTGACCGACGTCGGCGAGGGCTACCTCGAACGCTGCCGCCGCATCCTCAGCGACATCGAGGAGGCCGAGGCGCTCGCCTCCGCCGCGACCAACGAGCCGCGTGGCACGCTGCGCGTCCTGATCCCGCCGGCCATCGCGATCCATCAGCTGGCGCGGCACATGGCGCGCTTCCATGCGCTGTACCCGCTGGTCAGCGTCGAGCTGGTCGCGCCGGGGCCCGTCGACACGCTCGACGAGAGCTTCGACATCACCGTCATCTCCACGCGCAGCCCGCTGCAGGGTGACTTCATCGCCCGCAAGCTGGCGCGCACCGAGGTGATCCTGTGCGCGTCGCCCGAGTACCTGGGCCGGCGCGGCAAGCCGCAGCATCCGTCCGACCTCAAGCAGCACGACGTCATGCTGCCGCCGATCCATGAGCTGACCCGCGGCGTGACCTTCGAGCGCTGCGGCGCGGACGGCCTCACCACGGAGAGCTTCTTCGCGATCCCCAGCCGGCCGGTGATGACGACCTCCTCGGTCGACACCAAGTACGCCTGCGCGCTGCACGGGCTGGGCGTGGCGGGGCTGCCGTCCTTCGTCGTCGGCGACGCGCTGATGGAAGGGGCGCTCGAGCGCGTGCTGCCGCAGTGGCGCATCTACAGCTACCAGCTGTGGGCCGCGATGCCGACCCGCAAGTTCGTCCCGGCGCGCACCCGCGCGTTCATGGATTTCCTGGTCGAGATCTTCGGCGGGAAGGACGAGGATCCGTGGCTCACCGCCGCGGGATGCCCGTCGTATCGGGCGGCGCAGGAGTTCCTGGCCGCGCAGGCCGCCAAGGCCGCCGCCACGCCCGCCGAGGGCGACTGAGGCAGCGCGGGCGCCCGGCCGCGCTGCTTAGACGCCTCAGCGCAAGCTGAAACCGACCTGCGTGTACTGCGGCTGCAGATCTTCGATCAGGCGCAGCAGCGGCGACAGCTCGATGTAGCGCGTCGCCGTCTTCACCACGTAGGCGTAGAAGCGCGGCAGGTCTTCCGCGTAATGCGGCTTGCCGTCGCGGTGCTTGAGCCGGCAGAAGATGCCCATGATCTTCAGCTGCCGCTGCAGCACGGTCCATTCGAGGCGGCGCCAGAACAGGCCGAAGTCCAGCGCCATCTCGTGCGGGTCCTCGCCGTTCGGGTCCAGGCCGAAGAGGCCGGCGCGCTTCGCGCCTTCCCAGTAGCGCACCGCCCAGTCGAGCTCCTCGGCCTCCTCCCACGAGATGAACGCGTCGCGCATCAGCGAGGCGATGTCGTAGGTGACCGGGCCCATCACCGCGTCCTGGAAATCGAGGATGCCGGGCGTGGCGAAGGACGCGGTGCCGGCGGCACTGGCAGTGTCGGAGGCGGTTCCCGCCGGGCAGACCATCAGGTTGCGCGGCATGTAGTCGCGGTGCATCGGCACGCGCGGCTGCGCCAGCACGTTGGCCGACAGCAGCGCCACGGTGCGGTCCCAGTAGCCGCGCTGCTTGTCGTTCCAGGTCTTGCCGTGGTGGGCCTGGACGCACCAGTCGACGAAGATCTGCAGCTCGCGGCGCACGAAGGCATCGTCGAACAGCGGGAGCGCGCCGTCGGCGCGGGCCGCGTCGCTGGTCTGCCAGCGCAGCAGCGCGGCGGTGGCGTCGCGCATCAGCACGCGGGGCGTTTCCGAGTCGCCGGCGCGCTGCGCGGCGAGCAGCGCGTCCAGGTAGGACGCGGTGCCGAGGTCTTCCATCAGCGCGAAGCCGAGCCCGGCATCGTGCGCGAGCATCTCCGGCACATGCAGGCCGCGTCCGGCCATCAGGGCGCCGACCTTGACGAAACTCGCCACCTGATTCGGCGAGGCCGGATCGTCCATGACGATCCGCGTGCCGCCGTCCGTCGTGGCGATGCGCAGGTAGCGGCGGAAGCCCGCGTCGCTGCTGGCCGCGGCGAGCGTCTCCTCGCGCAGCCCGTGCGTCGCCACGAGGGGCGCCAGCCAGCGATGGAATCGGGCGGCACGGTCGGCATCGGGCCAGAGCGGGGACGATGCGTGCGGGGCGGAAGGGGTCATCGGCGGGAGAAGCAGAAGGGCCGCTGCGCGAGCGGCCCCGGGGTCGGTGACAAGGCGCTCCGGCGGTCCTGCCGGCTCGCGAGCCTCGTGGATAATGATTCTACAAACCCCGGGCAGCGCGGCGCGACCGACGCGCGGCCGCCTGACCTCTGCAAGACGCTGCCCGCCTGATGCGCCCACCGGTTTCCCGTCCCCGTCCGATCTCGCTGGCCGCCGCCCTGGCGGTCGCGTTGCCCGCGTTCTCCGCGGCTTCCGCGCAAGCGCAGGAGTCCGCCGGCCAGCCGCTGATCCTCAAGTCGGTCAAGCAGTTGCACCAGACCAAGCGCAAGGACGCCCGTCCCGCGATGGCCCTGAGCGCCGACCGCATCACCAGCGACATGGACCAGACCTCCACCGCCGAGGGCGACGTCCAGCTGCGCTACGGCGGCATGCTGCTCAGGTCGAAGACGCTTCGCTACGACTACCCGCAGGACCTGGCCACGGCCGAGGGCGATGTCGAGCTCAGCCAGAACGGCGCCGTGCTGCGCGGACCGAAACTGGAACTCTTCGTCGACAAGTTCGAAGGCCAGCTCGAAAGCCCGACCTACTTCTTCGCCGCGACCGGCGGCAGCGGCAGCGCGCGGGCGATCCACTTCCTCGGCGACCAGCGCATGCGGGCCGACGAGGCGACCTACTCGACCTGCCCGGTGTCGGAGAAGGGGGAGAAGGACGCCGCCGATGCCGCCAGCGGAAAGGGCAAGCGCGACTGGGAACTGGTCACCAGCAGCCTGAACCTGGACTTCGATGCCGGCGAGGGCGTCGCCAAGGACGCCGTGGTGCGTTTCCTCGGCGTGCCCATCCTGGCCGCGCCGTCGCTGAGCTTCCCGCTCGGCGACCAGCCCAAGTCCGGCCTGCTGCCGCCCAACGTCAACATCGACAACCGCAGCGGCGTCGAGTACAGCCAGCCCTTCTACTGGAGCATCGCCCCCAACCGCGACGCGACGATCACGCCCTTCGTGATGACGCGCCGCGGTCCCGGTGTCGACACCCAGTTCCGCTACCTGGAGCCGGGCCACCGCGGCCAGATCGACTACGCGCTGCTGCCGCACGACCGGGTCACCGGCATCTCGCGCTGGGACCTGCGCCTGAACGCCGACGGCGACGTGATGCCGAACTGGACCTACAACGTCCATACCGAGCGCGTCTCCGACGACAACTACTGGAAGGACCTGCGCAGCCGCATGCTGTCGCAGACGCCGCGCCTGCTGTCGACGGACCTGCGCACGCAGCGCGACTTCAGCTTCAACTGGGGCGAGATGCAGACCTACGCGCGGGTCCAGAAGTGGCAGCCCCTGCAGGTCGCGCAGGTCGAGGACCAGTTCGCCTCGCCATACCAGCGTTCGCCGCAGATCGGCGTGCGGCTGCAGACCGGTGCGGACGAATCCGTGCTGGCCGGTTACCTGCCCACCGGCCGCCGCGCGCGGCTCGAGGGCGGCCTGGAGCTCGAGTACAACCGCTTCGACCTGCCCGGCGGCGCGCTGGGCTCGCAGACGCAGACCGGCGAACGGGTGCACCTGCTCGGCCACGTCAGCCTGCCCTTCAGCGGCGCGGCGTGGTGGCTGATCCCGAAGATGTCGATCAACGCGGCGAGCTACAACCTCGACCAGGCGATCGACGTGACCGGCCGGCGCTCGATCGGCCGCACCATCCCGACCTTCAGCGTCGACCATGGCTGGATCCTGGAGCGGAACACCTCGCTGTTCGGCCAGGCGATGCGCCAGACGCTGGAGCCGCGCCTGCTGTACGTCAACACGCCGTACCGCGACCAGAGCGCGATGCCCAACTTCGACGCGGCGCCGCGGGACTACAACTTCGATTCGGTCTTCGCGGAGAACCAGTTCTCCGGCGTCGACCGCGTCAACGACGCCAACATGCTGGCCTTCGGCGCGACCACCCGCTGGATCGAGGACGAGCGCGGCGAGGAGCAGCTGCGCCTGGGCATGGTCCAGCGCTACCTGTTCCGCAACCAGCAGATCACGCCAGACGGCAGCCCGCAGACGCACCGCCTGTCCGACGTGGTGCTGCTGGCCTCGGCGCACTTGAACCAGGCTTGGTGGACCGACAGCACGCTGCAGCTGAACTCCGCCGACGGCAAGGTCGAGCGGACCGTGCTGCGGCTGCGTTATTCGCCGGGCCCGTTCCGGACCGTCAGCGCGTCCTATCGCCTGGCCCGCGGGCAGAGCGAGCAGGTCGAGCTGGCCTGGCAATGGCCGCTGTTCGGACCCGACCGCAAGTCGGTCGCCGGCGGACCCGGCTGCGCCGGCGCGTGGTACGGCGCGGGCCGCCTTCAGTACAGCATGCGCGACAAGCGCTTCACCGATTCCGTGATCGGCGCCGAGTACGACTCCGGCTGCTGGATCCTGCGCGTCGGCGCGGAACGCCAGGCCACCGGCCGCGCGGAGACCAACACCCGACTGATCCTCCAATTGGAGCTGGTCGGCCTGTCGCCGCTCGGTTCCAATGCCCTGAAAGTGTTGAGAGACAATATTCCGGGTTACCGTTCGCTGAGCTCCGAGCGCTCGGCTTTTGGCACATATGACTGAACTGCGTTCGATGCGACATCTCAAGCCGGTGGCGGCCACCCTCCTGTCCCTGATCGCCGCCCTGGCCGGCTCGGCATCCTCGGCGCAGACGACGCGCGCTCCAAGCCCTGCGACCGCGGCTTCCGCGCCTGCCGCGGCGGCGTCCGCGCCGGCGGTCAACCGCCCCGTGGTCGAACAACGGCAACTCAAGCCGGGCGACTACATCGCGGTGATCGTCAACACGGACATCGTGGCGGCGTCGGAAGTGATCCAGCGCACCGAGCGCGCCCGTGAGGAAGCCCGCCAGCGCGGCCAGACCGTCACCAACGAGCTGCTGCACAAGCAGGCGGTGGACAGCCTGGTCGATGAACGCGTGGTCGTGACCTACGCCCGCGAGAACGGCCCGCGTGTGGACGAGCCGGAACTCGACCGCGTCGTCGCCAACGTCGCCACCCAGAACAAGCTGACCTTGCCCGAGCTGCGCCAGCGCCTGGCCGCCGAAGGCATCGACTTCAAGCGTTTCCGCGAGAACCTGCGCGACCAGATGCTGAGCGAACGTGTCCGCGAACGCGAGGTGCAAGGTCGCATCCGCATCACGGACGGCGACATCGACAAGTACCTGGAAGAGCGCCAGGCCGCGTTGCAGGGCCGCGCGCAGCTGAACATCGCGCAGATCCTGGTGCCGGTGCCGGAAGGCCTGGGCGTGGCGGGCGTGGCCGAGCGCAAGGCGCGTGCCGATGCGGCGCTGGCGCGCATCCAGGCCGGCGAAGACTTCGCCAAGGTCGCCCGCGAGGTGTCGGAAGACGCCAACAAGAACCGCGGCGGCGAGATCGGCCTTCGCGCCGCGGACAAGCTGCCCGACGTCTTCGTCGACGCGGTCAAGGACCTGAAGGATGGCGAAGTGCGGTCGCAGCCGCTGCGCTCCGAGGCCGGCTTCCACGTGCTGAAGCTGATCGAGCGCCAGACCGGCAAGGCCTCGATCAACGTGGTCGTGCAGACCCGCGCGCGCCACATCCTGCTGCGTCCGTCCGAGCAACTGAGCCCCGAGCAGGCCACCCGCCGGCTGGTCGAGTTCAAGCGTGCGATCGAGTCCGGCCGTGCCACCTTCGAGCAACTGGCCCGCGCCAACTCGGAAGACGGCAGCGCGCAGGAAGGCGGCGACCTGGGCTGGGTCTCGCCGGGCGGCTTCGTGCCCGAGTTCGAGCAGGCCATGGACGCGTTGCCGCTCAAGGGCATCTCGGACCCGGTGCCGTCGCGTTTCGGCATCCACCTGATCCAGGTGATGGAGCGCCGCGACGTGGTGCTCGACACGAAGCAGCTGCGCGAGCAGGCCCGCAATGCGCTGCGCGAGCGCAAGTACGACGACGCCTACAACGACTGGATGAAGGAAATGCGCGCCCGCGCCTTCATCGAGACGCGCGAGTGGCTGGACTGAGCGGCCGGGACTGAGTTCATGGGACATGTCGCGCGCAAGCGCTTCGGCCAGCACTTCCTGACCGACAAGGCCATCATCGATGGCATCGTCGATGCGATCGCGCCCGGCGAGGACCAGGCCATGGTCGAGATCGGCCCGGGCCTGGGCGCGATGACGCTGCCGTTGCTGCAGCGCCTGCCGGCGTCCAGCCGGCCGTTGACCGTCATCGAGCTCGACCGCGATCTCGCCGCCCGCATGCGCAAGCGCGGCGACGTGACGGTCATCGAGTCCGACGTGCTGAAGGTCGACTTCGCCGCGCTGGCCGCCGAGCGCGGCCGCAAGCTGAAGGTCGTCGGCAACCTGCCGTACAACATCTCTTCGCCGATCCTGTTCCACCTGCTGGGTTTCGTGGACCACGTGGTCGACCAGACCTTCATGCTGCAGAAGGAAGTCGTCGACCGCATGGCCGCCAGCCCGGGCGGCAAGGACTATGGCCGACTGAGCGTCATGCTGCAGTGGCGTTACGACGTCGAGGCGCTGTTCGACGTGCCGCCGGAAGCCTTCGATCCGCCACCGCGGGTCGACTCCGCGATCGTGCGCATGGTGCCGCTGTCGACGCCAGCCCAGATGGACGAGGCGCTGCTGAGTGAGCTGGTCGCGTCGGCCTTCTCGCAGCGCCGCAAGCTGCTGCGGCATTCGCTCGGCAAGTGGCTGGAAGCCCGCGGCTTCCAGGGCGAGTTCAACCTGCAGCGCCGCGCCGAGGAAGTGCCGGTGGCGGAGTTCGTCGCGCTGGCGCTGGCTGTCCAGGGCTGAGCCCGTCGCGACTCCACGCGATTCCACGCGGTTCGTGCGATTCGATGGCTCAAACAAAAAGGCCTTCCGTCGCCGGAAGGCCTTCTGCATCGGACCCGAGGGTCAGTCGTTCTTCAATCCATCACGCGGCGCTGAGCCACATGGACGTATCGAAGGCACTGCACATCATCGGCATGTTCATGCCGAAGTTCGGATTCGGATTCGCCTTGGTGCTCTTGAGCACCGGCTTCGCTTCGGGGGCCACCTCAGTCGCCCGCTCCCATGACCCTTGTTCTTGGGAGCGGGCTACTGAAAAGAATAGAAACACCGGAATGAGACTTTCCGCTCGGCCCAGAAATCGGCCGCCTCGCGGAAGACGTCGAGCAACTGCTCGCGCGCCTCACGGTCGAACTTCGCATGGTCCGGCAACTGGTCCAGCACCACGACGAAACCCGGTTGCGTGCCCGACTTGTGGACCAGATTGGTCATGCAGTCGTACAGCGCTTCCATGTTCTTCCCGAAGTGAGCCGGGAACAGGAAATTGCTGGCAATCAATTCCAGCACGTCCTGTTTGGTCTCCGCTGGAGCCAGGTCGGCGTACAGGAAGTGTTGGCCGGCGTCCTGCGCGGCCTGCATCAAGTCCTCGACCCGGTAGGCTCTGATCGCCTGCACGATGTTGGGACGGACTGTCTGCAAAAGCATTGTCGCGTTCCTCCTAGATGGGGTTCCGAGTTCATGTCCAACCCTCGCCGTGGCCCCGGACAGAACCCGCTGGGGAGCCTGCGATCGTCGGTGGCATGGGTGGGGTCAGAGAGGGTTAACCCTGAACTCTGAAACCGAGATGGTACAGAAACGGACCCGAATGCTCAAGCCGGGGGCTCCCTGAATGCCCTAAAAAGCGGCACTGTGAGCGTGCGCACACATTCGGTCTTTACTCAGCCAGCGTTGGTAGTCATCCGCCAGAAATTGACTGGTGAGCCGCTACAAACTTTTTATATAGGCCGGGTCGCAGGTCGGGTTTAAAGGCCCTCCGCGGGCCCCGTCCAGGGGCGCGAGGGTCCCGGCGACCGAATATTCTTCGGTCGCCGGGCGCTCGTTTGGGCAGGGACGCGAGACCGCGCGGGACTGGATTTCCGAAGGAATCCGTCCGGATCTCAGCGGGCCGCGTTCGCGTCCGCGACGGTCAGGGCCGTCATGTTCACGATGCGGCGGACGGTGGCGGACGGCGTCAGCACATGGACCGGCTTGGCCGCGCCCAGCAGCACCGGCCCGATGGCGATGCCGCCGCCGGCGGCCGTCTTCAGCAGGTTGTAGCTGATGTTCGCGGCGTCGATGTTGGGCATGACCAGCAGGTTGGCTTCGCCCGTCAGCGTGCTCTTGGAGACCAGCTGGTCGCGGTAGTGCGGGTCGAGCGCGGCGTCGCCGTGCATCTCGCCGTCGGCCTCCAGCCAGGGCGCCTGCTCCTTGATCAGCGCCAGCGCGTCGCGCATCTTGACCGCGGACGGGCAGTTGCTCGAGCCGAAATTGCTGTGCGACAGCAGCGCCGCCTTCGGACGCAGGCCGAAGCGCATCATTTCCTCGGCCGCCATCTGCGTGATCTCGGCGATCTGCTCGGCGGTCGGGTCGTAGTTGACGTGCGTGTCGACCAGCATGACCTGACGGCCCGGCAGGATCAACCCGTTCATGCAGGCGAAGGTCTTGACGCCGGGGCGCTTGCCGATGACCTGGTCGATGTACTGCAGGTGCATCGCGGTATTGCTCCAGGTGCCGCAGAGCATCCCGTCGACTTCCCCCTTGTGCAGCATCATGGCGCCGATCAGCGTCAGGCGGCGGCGCATCTCGATCTTGGCGAGCTGCTGGGTCACGCCCTTGCGCTCGGTCATCTCGAGGTAGGTCTGCCAGTAGTCGCGGTAGCGGTGGTCGAACTCGGTGTTCACCACGTCGTAGTCGCGACCTTCTTGCAGGCGCAGGCCGAAGCGCTCGCAGCGTTGCGCGATGACCTGCGGACGGCCGATCAGCGTCGGGCGGGCGATGCCCTCGTCGATGACGATCTGCACGGCGCGCAGCACGCGTTCCTCTTCGCCTTCGGCGTAAGCCACGCGCTTGTGCTTGGCCTTCTTCGCGATCTGGAAGATCGGCTTCATCGTCGTGCCGGAGGCGTAGACGAAGCTCTGCAACTTCTCCAGGTAGGCCGGCATGTCGGCGATCGGACGCAGCGCGACACCCGAGGCTTCCGCCGCCAGCGCGACCGCCGGAGCGATCTTCATCATCAGGCGCGGGTCGAAGGGCTTCGGGATCAGGTACTCGGGGCCGAAGCTCAGGTTCGCGCCCGCATACGCGGCGGCGACGACTTCGCTCTGCTCCGCCTGTGCGAGCTCGGCGATCGCATGGACGGCGGCGATCTCCATCTCATCGTTGATCGTCGTCGCGCCGCAGTCCAGGGCGCCACGGAAGATGTAGGGGAAGCACAGGACGTTGTTGACCTGGTTCGGATAGTCCGTCCGGCCCGTGGCCATCAGCGCGTCGTTGCGGATCGCGTGGACGTCCTCCGGCTGGATCTCGGGATTCGGGTTGGCCAGGGCGAAGATGATCGGCGTGGCCGCCATCGACGCGACCATGTCCTGCTTGAGCACGCCGCCCGCCGACAGGCCCAGGAAGATGTCCGCGCCGGCGATCACGTCGCGCAGGCTGCGCTGCTCGGTGGGCTGGGCGTAGATGGCCTTGTCCGGATCCATCAGCTCGGTGCGGCCTTCATAGACGACGCCGGCCAGGTCGGTCACCCAGATGTTCTCGCGCGGCAGGCCCAGCTTGACCAGCAGGTTCAGGCAGGCGAGGGCGGCGGCACCGGCGCCCGAGGTCACCAGCTTCACCGACTTGATGTCCTTGCCCGCGACCTTCAGGCCGTTGAGCAGGCCGGCGGCGACCACGATGGCGGTGCCGTGCTGGTCGTCGTGGAAGACGGGGATCTTCATCCGCTTGCGCAGCTCGCGCTCGACGTAGAAGCAGTCCGGCGCCTTGATGTCCTCGAGGTTGATGCCGCCGAAGGTGGGCTCCAGCGCGGCGATCACGTCGACCAGCTTGTCGAGGTTGTGCTTCTCGTCGATCTCGAGGTCGAAGACGTCGATGCCGGCGAACTTCTTGAACAGGACGCCCTTGCCTTCCATGACCGGCTTGGAGGCCAGCGGTCCGATGTCGCCCAGGCCCAGCACGGCGGTGCCGTTGGAGATCACCGCGACCAGATTGCCGCGCGAGGTGTAGCGGAACGCGTTGGCGGGGTCGGCGACGATCTCCTCGCACGCGGCGGCCACGCCCGGCGAGTACGCCAGAGCCAGGTCACGCTGGTTGATCAGCTGCTTGGTGGCCGCGATGGCGATCTTCCCGGGGGTCGGGAACTCGTGATATTCGAGAGCGGCCTGGCGCAACTGCGCACGTTTTTCTTCGGACGTGGACATGGGGGACTCTTCTGGTTGAAACCGGTCCGCCGTCGTGGGCCGGGTCGGCGATTGTAGGAGTCCGCCCCGACGGCGGCAGTGCGGACTATGCGTATGCTGCATGTCGGGAGGGCCGCAGGCACATACGCGAAACTGCGCATCGCCAGGGGCCTCCGGCGCGCCATACTGCCTGCCCCGCACGCGCGCGAGACACTTGCCAGGCGCTTGGCGCAGTGCGCCCGGGCGATCCTTTCAATCGCCTTTCACGCTGCGTTCACGCGTCACGTGCCGACTTCCCTTTCGACGTCCCTTCGATCCGCTTGCCTGCTCCGACCATCATGCGGCCCGCCGCTCCCTTCACCCCGTCGGCACCGGGCGCCCGGCCGCGGCGCTGGCGTCGCGCCTTGCTGTGGGGGACGCTGGTCGCGCTGCTGCTGATCGCGCAGTCGCTGCTGCTGTCGCTGACCTTGAGCCATGAAGCGGCGCGCGCCCAGGAGGCGTCGGACCTGGCGGCGGCCGAGGTGACCGCGCGCGCCAAGCAGCTGATCGGTCGCGACCTGCAAGGGCTGCAGGGCCTCATGTGGGCCGAGGACGACGACTGGCGCGGCAACGCCGCCGCGCAGCTGCGCCAGACGCGCGTGCTGCTGCGCATCGAGCTGCGCGACTCCGAGCGCCAGGTCCGTCGCGCGGTCGACTCGCCTTACGCGCCGCCGCTGTTCTCCATCCTGGCACGCGAGCAGCTGCAGATCGAGACCGAACTCGCCTGCATCGCCGCGCTTCGGCAGGGCACGCCGCTGTTCTCGCGCTCGTACTTCGTGCCGGGTCCGGGCGGCGACGGCATGGAAGTCGCCGATCTCTGCCTGCCGCGCGTGCGCGCCGGGGAGCCGCGCTCCTACGTCGTCGCGACGATGGGCCTGCGGCCGCTGCTGGAGGAGTCGATCTCGCAGGACCAGGCGCGCCGCTTCGAGATGTCCTTCGTCGAGGGCGACGGCACGCGCCTGGCGCGCACCGGCCTGACGCGCGGCAGCGGCTTCTACCTGTCGGAGCGTCTGCTCGACCTGCCCGGCCTGAGCCTCCAACTGCGCGTCGACAACGCGACCGGGCGGCCGCAGCTGATCCCGAACCTGGCGACGGCGCTGGTGCTCGGCCTGTCCATGGCGCTGTTCGCGCTGGTCATCATCCTGGCGCGCGACACCCGCAAGCGCGCGCAGGCGGAACATGCGCTGGCGGAGTCGCTGGCCTTCCGGCAGGCGATGGAGAACTCGCTGATCACCGGCTTGCGTGCGCGCGACCTGGACGGCAACATCAGCTACGTGAATCCGGCGTTCTGCGCGATGGTCGGCTACCCGGCGGAGGAGGTGGTCAACACCGGCCGTCCGCCGCACGCGCCGCCGTACTGGCCGCCGGAGTTCACCGATGAATACTGGCGCCGGCACCACGACCGCGAGGCGCGCTGGGAAGCCGGGCTGCCGCCGCGCGAGGGCTTCGAGACGGTCTTCGCCCGCAGCACGGGCGAGCGTTTCCCGGTGATGATCTACGAGGCGCCGCTGCTGAACGCCGAAGGCCAGCAGACCGGCTGGATGAGCGCGGTGCTGGACCTGAGCGCGCAGCGCAAGGTCGAGGAGCTGTCGCGTCAGCAGTCGGACCGGCTGCAGGCGACGGCGCGGCTGGCGACGGTGGGCGAGATGGCCTCGCTGCTGAGCCACGAGCTGAACCAGCCGCTGGCGGCGATCGCGAGCTACGCGACGGCCTCGATCAACCTGATGGTGCGCGAGGCCGACGATCCCCAGACGCCGGCGATGGTGCGCCAGGCCGTGACGCGCATCGCCGAGCAGGCCGAGCGCGCCGGCCGAGTCATCAAGAGCGTGCACGACTTCGTCCGTCGCCGCGAGGCGGCCCGGGAATGGGTGAACGTGGAGCAGCTGCTGGACGCGGTGCTGCCGCTGATCCGGCTGCAGGCGCGCAAGAGCGGCGCGCGCATCGAGATGGACCTGGCCAAGGGCCTGCCGCGCGTGCGCTGCGACCGGACGATGGTCGAGCAGGTGCTGCTGAACCTCACCCGCAATGCGATCCAGGCGATGGACGGTCCGACGCCGCTGGCCGACCGGACGTTGATCATCCAGGTGAAACGGCTGCAGCCGCGCTGGCTGAGCTTCGCGGTGATCGACCGCGGGCCCGGCATTCCGCCGGAAGTGGCGCGCCAGCTGTTCACGCCGTTCTTCACCACCCGGACCGAGGGCATGGGCCTGGGCCTGAGCCTGTGCCGCACGGTCGTGGAGCAGCACGGCGGCGCCATGGATTTCGAAAGCCGCGTCGCGCCCGCGTCGCCGACCGGGACCGAGTTCCGTTTCAGCCTGCCGTGCGAGGATGCGCCTGGTTCGGCCCTGAAGTCCGGGACCGAGCGCTTCCCCGTCACTGGATCTGGAGAGTCGTCCGCATGAAGCCGCAGTCCCTGCCGATGGTCTACCTCGTCGACGACGAGGAAGTGGTGCGCGACGCGCTCGCCTGGCTGCTGCGCTCGCGGCGGCTGTTGTCCGAAGGCTTCGGCAGCGCCGAGGCCTTCGAGTCGATGCTGGACGGCCTGCCGCGCAGCGGGCGCGACTGGCCGTCGGCGCCGAGCTGCCTGCTGCTGGACGTGCGGATGCCCGGGATGAGCGGCCTGGCGCTGTTCGAGCGGCTCATCGAACGCGGCCTGCTGGAGACGCTGCCGGTGATCTTCCTGACCGGCCATGGCGACGTGCCGACGGCGGTCGCGGCGGTGAAGCAGGGCGCCTACGACTTCGTCGAGAAGCCCTTCTCGGACAACGCGCTGGTGGACCGCGTCGAGCATGCGCTCGCGCAGAGCGCGGAGGCGATCTCCGCGCGCGACGCGAAGCTGGCCCTGGGCCATCGCGTCGGCGACCTGACCGAGCGCGAACGCGAGGTGATGCAGCTGGTCGTCCAAGGCCTGCCCAACAAGCTGATCGCGGACCAGCTCAACATCAGCGTGCGCACGGTGGAAGTCCATCGCGCGCGGGTCTTCGAGAAGATGGATGTGAAGTCCGCGGTCGAACTGTCCAACCTGCTGCGCGGCGACAATGCCGCCCATGGGTGATTCTTCTGACGCATCGGGTGCGGGCGGGCGCCGGGACGGCCGGCCGCTGGGCGAGTTCGACCTGATCGACCGCTTCTTCGGCCGCGCGGGGCGCGCCGGCCGGACCGAGGGGGGCGCGGTGACGTTGGGCATCGGCGACGACTGCGCGGTGCTGACGCCGTCGGCGGGCCATCACTGGCTGGTGACGGCGGACATGCTGGTCGAGGGCCGGCACTTCCTGTCGACGGTGTCGCCGCGGCGGCTCGGCCACAAGGCGCTGGCGGTGAACCTCAGCGACCTCGCCGCCTGCGGTGCGACGCCGAAGGCCTTCTTCCTGTCGCTGGCGCTGCCGCGCGTCGACGAGACCTTCCTGGCGGGCTTCGCGCAGGGGCTGTTCGAGCTCGCGGACGCGCATCACATCGTGCTCGCCGGCGGCGACACGACGGCGGGGCCGCTCAACATCAACATCACCGCGATGGGCGAAGTGCCGGCTGGCCAGGCGCTGCTGCGCTCAAGCGCGCAGGTGGGCGACGACGTCTGGGTCAGCGGCACGCTCGGCGATGCGCGGCTGGCGCTGGAGGTGTTTCGCGGCACGCTGTCGCTGAGCGCGGCGCAGTTCGATGAAGCCCGCCTGCGGATGGAAATGCCCGAGCCGCGTGTCGCGCTCGGCCGCGCGCTGCGCGGGATCGCGACGAGCGCCGTGGACGTCTCGGACGGACTGGCCGGCGACATCGGCCATGTGCTGAAGCGCTCCAACGTCGGCGCGACGCTGCGGCTCGCGGACCTGCCGCGCTCGGCGGTGCTGGGCGCGATGCCGGAGGACATCCAGCAGCTGTGCCTGCTGAGCGGCGGCGATGATTACGAACTTGTCTTCACCGCGCCTGCGGATGGGCGCGAGCGCGTGCTCGATGCGGGGCGCGCGTCCGGCACGCCGGTGTACCGCATCGGTCGCATCGACGAAGAACCCGGCCTGCGCGTCGTCGATGGCGCGGGCCGGCCGCTGCAGGGCTTGCTGCAGAGTTTCGACCACTTCAAATCATGAGCGCGGTGCGTCCGACTTTCGGCTTCATGGCGAGGCACCCCGCGCACTGGATCGCAATGGGTTTCGGCAGCGGCCTGGCGCCGAAGGCGCCGGGCACCGTGGGCACGCTGTGGGGCTGGGCCGCGTTCGCGATCCTGAACCTGTGGCTGACGCCGCTGCTGTGGGGCGTGGTGATTGCCGCGAGCATCCCGATCGGCTGGTGGGCTTCGACGGTCACCGCGCGGAACCTGCGAACCTGCGATCCGGGCTCGGTCGTATGGGACGAGATCGTCGCGATCTGGCTCGTGCTGTGGCTGATCATGCCGGCGGGCTTCTGGTGGCAGCTGGCGGCGTTCGGTGTGTTCCGCTTCTTCGACGCGGCGAAGCCGGGGCCGGTGCGCTGGGCCGACGCGCTGTTCAAGATCGAACCCGGACAGCCGGTGACGGTGTGGCAAGGCTTCGGCATCCTGTTCGACGATCTCGTGGCGGCCGGATGTACGCTTGTGGTGTTGGCCGGCGCGAGGGCGTTGCTGCAATGAGGAGATCCCCATGCTGTTTCCCGACGAATCCGAACTGATCGAACGCATCGCCCTGGCGCTGATCCAGCGCAAGGAGCGCATGGGCACCGCGGAGTCCTGCACCGGCGGGCTGATCGCGGCGGCATGCACGAGTCTGGCGGGATCGAGCCAGTGGTTCGAGCGCGGCGTGGTGAGCTACACCAACCAGGCGAAGACGGAACTGCTCGGCGTGCCGGCGGCGCTGATCACCCTGCACGGCGCGGTGAGCGGAGAAGTGGCCGAGCAGATGGCGCGCGGGCTGGTGGCGCACGCGCCGATCGACTGGGCGATCGCGGTGACCGGCGTGGCCGGACCGGGCGGCGGCACCGAGAACAAGCCGGTCGGGACGGTGTGGCTGGCGCTGATGCACGGCCGCCAGCGCGTGCGCGTGTGGAAGGAGCACTTCACCGGCGACCGGCATGCGGTGCGCGCGCAGACCGTGCGCGCGGGGCTTGAGGCGCTGTGTGATGCCCTTGAGGACAGAGATTCCTGACAGGCGTCGATCAGGCTCATGCACGGAAGATCCCGAGGACGTCTCGGGACAGATGCAGGATTCTTTGCACGTGGACGAGCTTCGCAATTGCGTCAACGGTATAGAAGATGCCGTAACTGCGATAGGTCCGACGTCGGAGGTCAGGATGCTCGGGAATCCTCGCATAGGGAAATGCTTCGGCCATGGCCTGCAAGCCATGCACTTTCAGGCGAAGTTCAGCGACGAACGAAACAGCTCGTCGAGGATCGTCGCGGGCGATGTAGTCGCCGATGGACTCCAGATCATCTTCCGCCTCCGGCAGGAGGCGGACGATCATTTTCGAGCGGCCTCGGACATGGCCTTGTACTTCGCACTCAGGCGGTCGAAGACCTCATCGGCAGGCTTGCCGCCGCCTGCAGCGGCGATCGCCTTGCCCCGCGTGATGGAGTCCGAAAACTCCTTTAGCTTGGCCTCACGCCACCCCCGCAGCGCCACGCTGTCGCGCAGCACCTGCGTGCGCGACGAGTACTTTCCGCTCTCGATCAGATCCAGCACGATGGCCTCCAGTTCGGGTCCCAAATCTGCGTGAATCATCTCGTTGAGTGAGGAAAGAAATCGCTTCAGAGGGGGAGATCGCATCCCCAATCGGCGGGAGCAAAGTGGAGGAATTGACTCGCAAGAGTGAGTGGGTCACCGATGGCCGACGGTCATCCAAGGCAAGACCTGTCCCCCTCACAACCCCGCCAGAATGGTGTTCGCTCTCGCGTCTCCCAGGTCCGGCGGCTGCCAGCCGCGGAGCCAATCGGCGAACTTCTCCGCCGGCATCGGCCGCGACAGGTAGTAGCCCTGCCCCTGGTCGCAGCCCAGCGTCTGCAGCAGCGTCCATTGCTTGGCCGTCTCCAGGCCTTCGGCCACCACCGTCAGCCCCAGGTTGTGCGCCAGCTCGATCGTCGAGCGCACGATCTTCGCGTCGTCGATGTCGCGCTCCATGTTCATCACGAAGCTGCGGTCGATCTTCAGCTCGTCCACCGACAGCTGCTTCAGATACGCCAGCGACGAGTACCCCGTCCCGAAGTCGTCGATCGACAGCTTGAACCCGAGCGCGTGCAATTGTTCGAGGGTCTGCAGCGCGCGCTGCGGATCGTCCATGATCGCGGACTCGGTGATCTCCAGGCACAGCGCCGGCGGCGGCACGCCCGCCACCAGGTCCGCCACCTTGATCGGCAGGTCCTGGTCCATCAGGTCGCGTGTCGACAGGTTCACGCTGATCGGCAACGCGAGGCCATCCCGTTGCAAGGCCATCCACGCCTGCGCCGAGGCATGCAGCACCCACGCGGTGATCTGGCGGATGAAGCCCGTCTGCTCGGCGAACGGGATGAATTCCATCGGCGGCACCAGGCCGCGCGTCGGATGCTGCCACCGCACCAGCGCCTCCGCGCCCGAGATCTTCTGGCCGTGCAGATCCACCTTCGGCTGCAGGAACAAGCGCAGTTCACCGGCGTCGATCGCATGCCGCAACTCGCTCAGCAGCGACAGCGATTCCTGGCTGGCCGCATCCATGCTCGGTGCATAGACCTCGCAGCCGCTCTGGCCGCGCTTGGCCGCGTGCATCGCCAGCTCCGCGCGCGCCAGCAGCAGCATCGGGTCGCGCCCGTGCTGCGGGTACAGCGCCACGCCCATCCCCGCCGACAGATCCACCGTCTGATCGTCGATGCTCAGGGCCCGTTCGAAGTCGCGCTGGATGCGCTTGCAGATCGCCTCGGCCCGGGTCGCGCCGGCGCCCTCGATCAGCAGCAGGAACTCGTCGCCGCCCACCCGCGCGATCAGGCTCACCTCATCTTTCAACAGGTGCTGCAGCCGATCCGCCACCGCGCGCAGCAGCCGGTCGCCGAAGGGACGCCCCAGCACGTCGTTGACATGCTTGAAGCGATCCAGGTTCAGCATCAGCAGCGAGAAGCGCACGTCGCTGTCCGCCATCCGTCTCGCGAGGGCCTGCTGGAACTGCTCCCGATTGGGCAGGTCGGTCAGCGGGTCCCAGAAGGCGAGGCGGTTCACCTCTTCCTCGCGCGCCCGGATGCCCTGGCGCATCGCTTCGAAAGCTTCGGCCAGATCGCCGATCTCGTCGCGCGAGGGGCGCTCCACGGGTTGCGCGTAGTCCCCCTGGCCGAGCCGGTGCGCCGCGCTCGCCAGTGCCTTCACCGGGCCGCTGATGCGTCGTGCGGTCAGCACCGCGCCGATCGCGAACAGCACCACCCCGGCCAGGCTGACGCCCAGCAGCATCCATTGCAGACGGCGGTAGGGCGCCACCGCCTCGTCGACCGAGCGCAGCAGCAGCACCGCGACGGTCTTCTCCATGTCGCCGCCGTGTGCCAGAGGCTGCAGGCGTGCCTGGAACTGTTCGCCGTCGAGTTCCAGATGGAAGGTGTGCGTGGCGCGCTCCGCCGTCGCGATCGCCGGCATCGCCTGCACCGCGCGCGCCGTCGCCGCGGGATCCAGCACGCTCGACAGCACCTGCCACTGCCCCGGCGCGGCCTGCGTGAGCAGCACGCCCTGGATGTGAACGATCCGCTTGAGCTCCTCCAGCTGCTCGTTCTTCATCTCGAAGCCGGTGAAGATCCAGCCACCCAGCCCCGCCGCCCGCATGCGCGCGACGACCACCTGATAGGCCTTGCCGTCGAGCAGCAGCAGCTGGCTTTGGGTGCGCCCCTGCTGCTGCCGCGTCACCCCGCGCAGCAGCGGCGCGATCCGGCGTGCGATCGGGTCGGTGGCCGTCACCAGCTCGAAGGCGTCGCTGGCATAACCGATGAAGGCGGCGTCGCCGCGCTCGCTCAGGTTGGTGAACACGTCCTGCAGCGTGGCGCGCAGTTCCTCGCCCTGCAGGCCCTGCGCGACCGCCTCGCGCAGGCCGTGGTCGGACTGCAGCAGGTCGGCCACCAGGCCGCGCTGCTCGTTGTCCTCGTCGATCAACTGGATCAGGATGCGCTCGCTGGCCTCGAGCTCCTCGGCCACCGAGGCCCGCGCGTTGCGACCGATGCCTTCGTTGATGAGCGTGAGGTTCAGCACCTGGACCACCAGCAGCAAGGCCAGGAACAACGCGACGATGCGCCCTTCCAGCCGCCGCAGGTTGAGGAAGTCCGGCCAGCGCATCTCGACGTCAGTCCTTCAGCTCGACCTTCAGCACGCCCGCCGCCCCCGCGCCCACCGTCAAGGGTTGCGCGGTCGGCGCGGCGTTGCCCAGGCGCGTCGCCCACAGGCGCAGGCGGTGATCGCCCGCCGGCAGGTTCAGCCTGACCTCGCCCCTGGCATCCGTGATGCCGAACACCGGCGTGTCGACGACCACGATGTGCGCGCTCATCCGGTCATGGATGTTGCAGCCCAGCTGCGCCACGCCGGCCTTGTCGAAGACCACCGGCTCCGACGGCGTGCCCGAGTACAGCTTGAGCTCGAACTTCTTCGTCGGCGAGAACGAATAGACGTGGTGCCGGACGGTGTCGAAGTTGGGGAAGTTCACCGCCGTGCCGGTCTGCACCACCAGCAGCTGGGGCTGGAACTGGCGGTCCCGCTGGGACATCTCGGCCGTCACACCGGTCGCGGGCCTGGCCGGCTGGCCCTTCAGTTCGACGGCGACGGCCGCGTTCGGCACCGGTGCGCCACCGGCGTCACGGACCTGGATCGCCCAGTCCGCCGCGTGGGCGGCCGTGGCGCTCATCAGTGCGCCCGCCAGTGCCGCGGCTGCAATCGACGAGAGGGCGGAACGGGAGGGGCTCATCAGCAACGCGAGAGGGAAGACAAGCGTCAACCATAGCGGGTTTTCTGTGCCGGTGGGCGCAGGGCTTGCTCCAGCATCAGGGCCAATCGCCCCAGCGCTTCCCACGGATCGGTGGGCCATTCCGGGTGGCGCAGCCCCTTGACGATGCCGTCGCAGATCTGCGCCGCCGCGACCAGCCGCGTCAGCGCCGCGCCGTGCAACTGCGGCACGATGCGTTCGAAGAGGCGCTCCTTCGGCCCCCAGATGCGGGACTCCCGCAAGGCCATCGGCAGCGGCTTGCCCGCGGCCACCGCGTCGTGGACGCGCTTCAGGCCGCGGATGTCCTCGGCCATGGTCCAGTGCACCAGCACCGCGGCCTCGCCCTCGGCCTTCAGGCCGTCGAGCATGCGCAACACCCGACCCACCTTGCCGCTCAGCAAGGCTTCGCTGAGCTTGAAGACATCGAAACGGGCCACGTCGAGGACCGCCGCCTCGATCTGCTGCAGGCTGAGCTCGCCCGCCGGGTGCAGCAGCGCGAGTTTCTGAAGCTCCTGATGCGCGGCGAGCAGGTTGCCCTCGACGCGATCGGCGAAGAATTCCAGCGCGCGCTGGCCGTCCGGGCCGGCCGCCACCGGCTGCCCCTGCTGCTGCAGCCGCCGGGCGATCCAGGCGGGCAGCTCGCGCCGCTCGACCGGGTCGACTTTCACCGACACGCCGGCGCTGTCCAGCGCCGTGAACCAGGCGCTGCTCATCTGGGTCTTGTCCAGGCGCGGCAGCGTCACCAGCGTCAGCACGTCCGGCGGCAAGCCGTCGACATACCGCTGCAACGCGTCCGAGCCGTCCTTGCCCGGCTTGCCGCCGGGGATGCGGATCTCGATGAGCTGCTTGTCGGCGAACAGGCTCATCGCCTGCGACGCCGCGATCACCGAGGCCCAGTCGAAGTGCGCGCCGCTGACGATGAAGACCTGACGCTCGCTGTAGCCCTGCTTGCGCGCCTCGGCGCGCAGGATGTCGGCGGCCTCCTGCGCGAGCAGGGGCTCGTCGCCGTGCACGACGTACACCGGCTTGAGCCCCTTCGCCAGGTGGCCGGCGAGCGCTTCGCCCTTGATCTGCATGCGCGCGGTCCGTCCGGGTTCAGTTGGGCAGGTGCACCGCTGCCAGGCGACGCAGCAGCAGGCCCACGGCCTCCACCTGCATCGCCTTCTGCAGCGACGCCTCTTCCTGCTCCTTGGCCAGCGCCGCGCTTTCGCTGTAGTTCATGTCGCGCGTGAGCCGCAGCTCGGTGCGCGGCAGCAGGATGTCCCCGCCCGCCGTGCGCAGCGAGTAGTCCAGCGACAGCCGCAGCTGCCATTCCGTGATCTGCCCGGCCGCGGTCGTCGCCACCGAGGTCTTGTCGCGGATCTCGCGCTCGGCGTCGATGATCACGTCCGCGCGGTTCGGGTCCTCGACCAGGCGCACCGTGCTGCGCTGCACCTGCCGACGCAGTTCCTGCGCCAGCGGCGAATGCGGGATGAAGCCGGTCAGCGCCAGCGTCTTGAAGTGATAGACCGGTTCCTTGCGCAGCTCGAAGCCGCAGCCCGAGAGCAGGGCTGCGGCGGCCAAGGAACCGAACGACAGCAGATCGCGGCGCTTCATGCTCAGACCACCACGTTGACGAGACGGCCGGGCACGATGACGACCTTCTTGGGCGCCTTGCCTTCCGCGAATTTCTCGAAGTCCGGGCTGGCCAGCGCGATCGCCTCGATTGCGGCCTTGTCGGCCGAGGCCGCCACCTTGATCGCGCCGCGCAGCTTGCCGTTGACCTGCAGCATCAGCTCGATCTGGTCCTGCACCAGGGCCGACTCGTCGACCTGCGGCCAGGCGGCGTCCAGCAGCTCACCCAGCTCGGCAGCGAAGCCGAGCTCGGTCCACAGCGCGTGCGCGATGTGCGGGCAGGCCGGGTAGATCACGCGCAGCAGCACCGAGAAGCCTTCGCGCACCGCGGCCGACTGGCCCTCGGCCTTGAAGCCTTCCAGCGCGTTCAGCAGCTTCATCGCGCCCGAGACCACGGTGTTGTACTGCATGCGCTCGTAGTCGTACGAGACCTGCTTCAGCACCAGGTGGACTTCGCGGCGCAGCGCCTTGCCGTCGTCGCTCAGCGCGGCGAAGTCGACGCCGCCGGTCTTGATCGCGTCGGCGTGCTTCGTGCCGAAGCCCCACACGCGTTTCAGGAAGCGGTGCGCGCCCTCGACGCCGGCATCATTCCACTCGAGCGTCTGCTCCGGCGGCGACGCGAACATCACGAACAGGCGGGCCGTGTCGGCGCCGTACTCGTCGATCAGGGCCTGCGGGTCGACGCCGTTGTTCTTCGACTTCGACATCGTCGTCATCTCGTACTCGAGCGGCTTGCCGTCGGCCTTCAGCGTGCCGCCGGTCGGCACGCCGTGCTCGTTGCGGGTGACGTCGACCTCGTGTTCCCAGTAGTAGTGCTTGCCGGCGTCTTCCGGCTTGCGGAAGAACGCGCCCTTCAACACCATGCCCTGCGTCAGCAGGTTGGTGAAGGGTTCGCTGAACTTGATCAGCTTCAGGTCACGCATGACCTTGGTCCAGAAGCGCGCGTACAGCAGGTGCAGGATCGCGTGCTCGATGCCGCCGATGTACTGGTCCATCGGCATCCAGTAGTCGGTGCCGTCGGCGACCATCTTCTCCGGGTTGGTCGCGTCGCAATAGCGCATGAAGTACCACGAGCTGTCCACGAAGGTGTCCATCGTGTCCGTCTCGCGCTTGGCCGCGGCGCCGCACTTGGGGCAGCTGCAGTCCAGGAAGTCGGCGCGCTTGTTCAGCGGGTTGCCGCTGCCGTCGGGGATGCAGTCCTCGGGCAGCACGACGGGCAGGTCCTTTTCGGGGACGGGTACCGCGCCGCAGCTGTCGCAATGGATGATCGGGATCGGCGTGCCCCAGTAGCGCTGGCGGCTCACGCCCCAGTCGCGCAGGCGCCAGGTCGTCTTCTTCTCGCCCAGGCCCTTGCTGCCGACCAGCTCGGCCACCTTGTCCACCGCCTGCTTGTGCGTCAGGCCGTCCAGCGCGCCGGAGTTGATGCACACGCCGCGCTGCTTGTCGCCGTACCACTCGGCCCAGGCGTCGGTCGAGTAGGCCTCGTCGCCCACCGCCACGACCTGCTTGATCGCGATGCCGTACTTCTTCGCGAAGGCGAAGTCGCGCTCGTCATGCGCCGGCACGCCCATCACGGCGCCGTCGCCGTAGCTCATCAGCACGTAGTTGCCGACCCAGACCTCGACTTGCTCCCCGGTCAGCGGGTGCGTCACGAAGAGGCCGGTCGCCAGGCCCTTCTTGTCCTGCGTGGCGAGTTCGGCCTCGGTCGTGCCGCCCTGCTGGCATTCCTCGATGAAGGCGGCCAGCGCGGGATTCGTCTTCGCCGCGTGCGCGGCCAGCGGATGCTCCGGCGCGACGGCGCAGAAGGTCACGCCCATGATCGTGTCGGCGCGCGTCGTGAAGACGTAGAGCAGGCCGCCCTGGATGGGCTGGCCATCGTCGCCGGCGATCGCATGCGGGAAGGCGAAGCGCACGCCCTCGCTCTTGCCGATCCAGTTCTCCTGCATCAGGCGCACGCGCTCGGGCCAGCCCGACAGGTAGTTCTTGTCCGACGGATCGGCGACCGCGGCCAGCAGTTCCTCGGCGTAGTCGGTGATCTTCAGGTAGTAGCCGGGGATCTCGCGCTTCTCGATCGTCGCGCCCGAGCGCCAGCCCTTGCCGTCGATGACCTGCTCGTTGGCCAGCACGGTCTGGTCGATCGGGTCCCAGTTCACGACCTGCGTGCGGCGCTCGGCAATGCCGGCTTCCAGCATCTTCAGGAACAGCCACTGGTTCCAGCGGTAGTAGTCGGGCTTGCAAGTGGCGATCTCGCGCGACCAGTCGATCGCCAGGCCCATGGCCTGCATCTGCGACTTCATGTACGCGATGTTGTCGTAGGTCCACGCGGCCGGCGGCACCTTGTTCTTCATCGCCGCGTTCTCCGCGGGCAGGCCGAAGGCGTCCCAGCCCATCGGCATCAGAACGTTGTAGCCCTTCATGCGCAGCTGACGCGTCAACATGTCGTTGATCGTGTAGTTGCGGACGTGGCCCATGTGCAGCTTGCCGCTGGGGTAGGGCAGCATGGAGCAGGCGTAGAACTTCGGCTTGGACGCGTCCTCGACGACGCGGTAGGCGTCGCGGGCGTTCCAGTGATCGCGGGCGGCCTGTTCGACCTCGGAGGGGGCGTATTTCTCGTTCATGGTGGCTCGGGCAACGTAGCCGTCGATTGTAGGAGGCCGCGCACGGTCGCCCCATCCACCGTGGGAGGGCCACCGCACGGGGGGAACGATCAGCGCTTCGGGGGAGTCGCGGCGGCGCCTTTTGCAGGCTCGACGCCGTCGGCCGGTTCGCCGTTCTCGGCGACGAACGCGATCCGGTTCAGGCCCGCCTTCTGTGCCCAGCCGATCAGTTGCGCGACCTTGCCGTAGGGCACGGACTGGTCGGCGCTCAGGCGCAGCTCGGCATCGGGCTGGCGCTGGGCCAGTTGCGCCAGGCGCTCGCGCATGGCCTTGGCATCGAGCTTGTCCTCGCCGAGCACGTACTCGCCTTCCGGCGTGATCGCCAGCGCGATGAAGCTCGCACCCGGCGCGGGCGAGGCCGCGTCGCTCTTGGGCAGGTCCAGCTTGAGCGCGCTGCCCATCAGCGGCGCGGCGATGATGAAGATCACCAGCAGCACCAGCATGACGTCGATCAGCGGCGTCATGTTGATCTCGCCCATCGGCTTGGGCGCTTCGCGGCGTTCGAGGCGGCCGAACTTCATCGCGCGGTCCGGACGGGAAGGGCGCTCACGCGCCGCCGACCAGCTCGCGCAGGTCGTGCGCGAAACCTTCGAGCTCGGCCTCGCAGGCGGCGACCCACTTGCCGAAGAGGTTGTAGGCCAGCACCGCCGGGATCGCCACGGCCAGACCGGCGGCGGTCATGATCAGCGCTTCACCGACCGGGCTGGCAACCTTGTCGAGGCTGAAGTTGCCCGTGGACGAGATGCTCATCAGCGCGTGGTAGATGCCCCAGACGGTGCCGAACAGGCCGACGAAGGGCGCGGTGGCGCCGATGGTCGCCAGCACGATCTGGCCCCGGCTCAGGCCGTTCAGCACGGCGTGCAGCGCATCGCGCAGGCGGCGCGTCAGCTGCGAGGTCTTCTGCGCGGAGGCCGCCAGCGTGCCCGGCGCACTGTCCTGCATCGCGGCGTCGATCAGCGGCAGCATCAGCGCGCCGCGATCGAGCGTCTTGAGCTGGTCACGGCCCTGGCCGACGTCAGGCGCTGCCCAGAACACCGGCAGGCCGCGGCCGAGGTCGGTCCGCGCCCGGGCCAGCGTCCAGCTGCGCCAGAAGATCAGGACCCAGCTGCACACCGACATCGTCAGCAGCAGCAGGGAAACGAAACGGGCGACACCGTCGCCCGCTTGCCAGAGATGGATCAGTTCGGTCATCGCGTCGCGGGTCGGGCGCCGATCGTGGCAGCGTGCGGGGTCAGGCGATGCCGAGCACGTCGTTCATGTCGAACAGCCCGGTCTTGCGTTCGCCCAGGAAGCGCGCGGCGCGCAGGCTGCCCTGCGCGAACGTGGCGCGGCTCGACGCCTTGTGGCTGATCTCGATGCGCTCGCCGATGCCCAGGTACATCACGGTGTGGTCGCCGATCACGTCGCCACCGCGCACGGTCGCGAAGCCGATCGTCGACGGATCGCGCTCGCCGGTGACGCCTTCGCGGCCATAGACCGCGCAGGTCTTCAGGTCGCGGCCGAGCGCCTCGGCCACGACCTCGCCCATCTTCAGCGCGGTGCCGCTGGGCGCGTCGACCTTGTGGCGGTGGTGCGCCTCGACGATCTCGATGTCGTAACCCTGCGCGAGCGCCTTCGACGCCTGCTGCAGCAGCTTGAGCACCACGTTCACGCCCACGCTCATGTTGGGCGCCATCATGACGGCGGCGCGCTGCGCGAACTCGCCGATCTTCGCCTTCTCGTCCGGGCTGAAGCCGGTGGTGCCGATGACGGTCCGCACGCCCAGCTCGGCGCACAGCGCGAGGTGAGCCATCGTGCCTTCAGGACGGGTGAAGTCGATCAGCACATCGGCCTTGGCCAGGCCGGCCCTGACGTCGCTGGAGATCGCGACGCCCGTGGTCTGACCCAGGAAGGCGCCGGCGTCCTGGCCCAGCGCGGGGCTGCCGTCGCGATCGAGCGCGGCGGCCAGTTCGAGGTCGTCCGCCGCCAGCACCGCTTCGACCAGCATCCGGCCCATGCGGCCGGACGCGCCGGTGATCGCGATCCGCAGACGGCTCATCGGCGGGGCTCCAGCGGCGGGTACTCGCGCGTCGGGCCGATCGGCTCCGGCGTCGCGGTCGCTGCGGTGCGCACCGGCGGGGGCAGCGCCTTGCGCTCCTCTTCCGTCAGTTCGAGCTTGGGCTCCTTGCCGGAGACCTTCAGCGTGTTGATCGACGCGATGAATTCCTTCTCGGTCGGCAGGTCGTCCGGCGCGTCGATCTTCGACAGCTGATCGCCGTTGAAGGTCAGCAGGATGTGGCGGTTCTGCGGTGCGGCACCCTGGCGCCGGATCGTGAAGACGTAGTCCCAGCGGGATTCATGGAAGACGTCGGCCAGCAGCGGCGAGCCCAGGACGTCGCGCACCTGGGCGCGGGTCATGCCGGGCTTGACCGCGGCAATCTGCTCCTTCGTGACGACGTTGCCCTGGACGATCTCGACGCGATACGGCGTGACCAGGCCGAGCACCTTCTCGCCGCTCACGGAGAGCGCGTCGAACTTGGGCATCTGCGAGCAGCCGCCCAGCGTCAGGAGACCAACAACCAGGCCGGCCACGGCGGTGCCGGAGGCGTTCCGGCGTGCAATGCGGGGGATACGGAAATTCAATGACATGGCACGTCTCGGCCGAGGCGCTAGGGCTATGATCGACGGATTCTAGCGGCACGCACCCACGCTATTCCGCAGGCGCAAACCCCATGAACCGGTCAGACGAAATCAAGAACAGCGGGCTCAAGGCCACCTTGCCCCGCATCAAGATCCTCGAGATCTTCCAGACGACCCAACAGCGGCACATGACCGCCGAGGACGTTTACAAAGCTTTGCTCGATGAACGCGCGGACATCGGTCTTGCGACGGTCTATCGCGTGCTCACCCAGTTCGAGCAGGCGGGCTTGCTGTCACGCAATCACTTCGAGTCCGGCAAGGCGGTGTTCGAGCTCAACGAGGGCCATCACCACGACCACCTCGTGTGCCTGACCTGCGGCTTCGTCGAGGAGTTCTACGATCCGCAGATCGAGGAACGCCAGCACGCCATCGCGATGGATCGCGGCTTCCAGTTGCAGGAGCACTCCCTCGCGCTGTACGCGAACTGCGTGAAGAAGGACTGTCCGAACAAGACGGCCCGTTGAGCGGTCCGACGTCGGCGATCAAGACGCCGACAACGACAACGACAACGACAACGACAAGGGGCTCCGATGGAGCCCCTTTCTCTTTTCCTGATCCGCTGGGGATCGAGGCTCAGTTCGTGTCGTTGAGGCCCTGTTCGATCGCACGCTGGTGGCGCTCGACGAACTCGCGGTAGGTGTCGATGCCGCGCAGCTGCAGGATGGTGTTGCGTACCGCAGCCTCGACCAGCACGGCCAGGTTGCGACCGGCATCCACCGCGATCACGACCTTGCGCACCGGCATGCCCAGCACGTCCTCGTACAGCGGCTCGTAGGGCAGGCGTTCGAAGTCCCGCTCCATCGTTTCCTTGCGGACCAGGTGGACGATCAGCTTGAGGCGCATCTTCCGGCGCACCGCCGTCTCGCCGAAGATCGCCTTGATGTCCAGCAGGCCGATGCCGCGGACTTCGAGCAGGTTCATCAGCAGCTCGGGGCAGCGGCCCTCGATCGCCGTCTGCGCGATGCGGAAGAAGTCCACCGCGTCGTCCGCCACCAGGCCGTGGCCGCGGCTGATCAGCTCCAGGCCCAGTTCGCTCTTGCCCAGGCCGGACTCGCCGGTCAGCAGCACGCCCAGGCCGAGGATGTCCATGAACACGCCGTGCCGCGTCGTGCGGTTGGCGCAGACATGCGCGAGGTAGGCGCGGACCAGGTCGATGACGTGGCCGGCGCTCTCGGCGGTGGTGAACAGCGGGATCTCGGCGCGGTCGCACATCGCGACCAGCCGGTCCGGCGGCGCCTGATCGTCGGCGACGATGATCACCGGCGGTTCCAGCGTGACGATGCGCGCGATGCGACGGTCCAGCACGTCGCCCGAGGCCTGGCTCAGGTAGCCGACCTCGCGTCGGCCCACGATCTGCACGCGGTACGGATGGATGTAGTTCAGGTAGCCGACCAGATCGGCGGCCGACTGCGCGTCGCGCAACGCGGCTTCGTCGAAGCGGCGCTCAGGATGCGCGTGTCCCGCGATCCACTCCCAACGCAGGGCCTCGCGGTGCTCCTCGAACAACCGGTCCGCGCTGATGGAGGTGGCTTTCAAGTTCGGCGGCCGTGGTCGTGGCGGTGAGGGGTCGGAGGGCTGTCGGCGCTCAGGCGACCGACTTCAGCGGTTCCCAGTCGGCGATCAGGCGATGCACCGTCGCGGCTTCGGGCTCGGTCTTGAGGCGCTCCCGCAGTTCGCGATCGGACAGCATCTCGGCGATCTCGGACAGGATCTCGAGGTGTCTCTGCGTCGCCGCTTCGGGCACCAGCAGGAAGATCAGCAGCGTGACCGGTTCGTCGTCCGGCGCGTCGAAGCCGATCGGCTGCTGCACGCGCAGCACGGCGGCCAGCGGATTCTTCAGGCCCTTGATACGGCCATGCGGGATCGCGACGCCGTGACCCAGGCCGGTCGAGCCCAGACGTTCGCGAGCGAACAGGTTGTCCGTGACCGCGGCGCGGGAGATGGAATGGTTGTTCTCGAAGAGCAGCCCCGCGTGTTCGAAGACCCGCTTTTTGCTGGAAGCGTCCACATCGACCAGCACGTTGCTGGCAGGAAGGATGGCGGCGAGACGGTTCATCGGGCATTTGCCGGTCACGACGACCGGCGGGCTGGGAGAGCAGCGCTGCGCACCAGCGGGGCGCAGATTCGAGGGTTGAGGGACAGGATTATAGGAATCCCGCTACCGACAGGGGGTGTGACGGATGCGACGCTCCTGTGAAAAGGTCGTCCCTGGTGTTGCATTGCAACAATTCTCGGCAAAAAGGCGGCCCGACGGGCCGCCTTGCGGGCGGAACCCCGGGAAATCCCCGGGGTCCGGAGCGGGTTCACCGCCCGGCGTGGGCCGTGGCGGGAACCCGGGAGCCGGTCATCCGGCGCTCAGGTCCATGCGCTTGGCCGATTCATGATGATGGTTCTGCACACGGTCCTTGTGGCGGCAGACCTGCCGATCCAGCTTGTCCATCAGCTCGTCGATGGCCGCGTAGAGGTCCTCGTGCGAGTGCTCGCAGAAGATCTCCCGTCCCTTCACATGCAATGTGACTTCCGCGCGTTGGCGTCGATCCTTCTCCTTCTGCTTCTCCACGGTCAGCAGGACGTTGATGTCCACGACCTGGTCAAAGTGCCGGATCACCCGGCTCAACTTGTTCAGCACGTACTCACGCAGAGCCTGTGTCACTTCGAGATGGTGGCCGCTGATGGTCAGGTTCATAAAGCCTCCTTTCACAAGGGCTTGGTCGGAAACGGTGTCGGAGTCGGCGGCGGATGCCGCGGGAAAAGAGCGGTTCAGGGTCTTGGGGGTCTTTGTGCCTTGAGGCGGTGGGGAAATCGATGTGGGTGGAAGGCCACGCCGCCGACAGGGAGTCGGAAGCGTGCGGGAAGCGGATGGGGGATCAGAGGATGGCGTCGGAATGAACGGTCCGCGAGGGACCCGGAAGGCCGCGAGGGCCGATGGCATGCGGGTTCTGAGGCGACATCGATGAAGAAGACGAGGCCAGTCTGCTCCCGATCCGGGGCTCGGGCAAGTGATCAAAAGCAAGGTTTGGGGGCGAATATTCCCGCCTTGCGGCATGGCGAGGTCCGTGCTCGAATGCTGGGTGTTGTGCGGCGGACGCTCCGAGGCGCTCTTCCTTGCCGCTCCCGAGAGCGCGATGTGATAATTCCGCGTCCCGATTACTGGAGTTCCCCTTGGACAGCGACCACCCTCGGTGGCCATCCACTCCAGCGTCAATCCGCCGCAGCCCCTGAGCGTTCAGCGTCACCGCGCCAACGCCGCCGCGACGCTTGTCCGGAGTGAGACGGGCCACCTTCGACCTGCATTCCGCGCGCGCCGCTGTCCCGGCGCCGCCCGCTCCCCGACAACTTCCTGCGCCGCGACGATCCCGAGGATCCGTCAACGCGCACTCCGGCTTGCGCGTTCGCCAGAGCGCGTCACCGCCGACGAAGGACCTGCATGCTCAATGTTTTCACGCTGGACAACGGCCGCCTCAAGGGAGGCATGGTCCAGGAGGAGATCGCGACCGCCGCCGAACTGCTCGCGCGCACGGACGACGGTCGTGACCCGGTCTGGGTCGACCTGGAGTCGCCCACGCCGGAGGAGAAGGACTGGATCCGCGAACGCTTCGGCCTGGTGATCCCCGAGGACATCGTCGACGAGGATCTGGAGGAGTCCGCCCGCTTCTACGAGGAGGACAACGGCGAGCTGCACATCCGCTCCGACTTCCTGATCGACGACATGGAGGCGCCGCGCAATGTGCGCGTGGCCTTCATCCTGTTCAACAACGTACTGTTCTCGGTCCACAACGAGGATCTGCCGGTGTTCCGCCTGCTGCGCCTGCGCGCGCGTCGCATCCCCGCCCTGATCGAGGACGCCAAGGACGTGCTGCTCAAGCTCTACGACGCGGATGCGGAGTACTCCGCCGACGTGCTCGAGGGCATCTACGACAACCTCGAGAAGGTCAGCGCGCGCGTGCTGAAGAAGGACGTCAACGACACCGAGGCCGGCGCGGTGCTCGCCGCCATCGCGCGCGAGGAAGACCTGAACGGTCGCATCCGGCGCAACGTGATGGACACGCGCCGCGCGGTCAGCTTCATGATGCGCAGCCGCATGCTCAACGCCGAGCAGTTCGAGGAATCCCGGCAGATCCTGCGCGACATCGACTCGCTCGATTCGCACACGGCCTTCCTCTTCGACAAGATCAACTTCCTGATGGACGCCACGGTCGGCTTCATCAACATCAACCAGAACAAGATCATCAAGATCTTCTCGGTCGCGAGCGTGGCACTGCTGCCTCCGACGCTGATCGCCAGCGTCTACGGCATGAACTTCGACGGCATGCCGGAGCTCCACTGGAAGTACGGCTACGTCTTCGCGCTCGGACTGATGGTCGCGTCGGTCACCGCCCCCTTCATCTACTTCCGCCGCAAGGGCTGGCTCGCCTGATCCCGTCCTAGTCCGCCCAGGCTCTTGCGAGCCAGGGAGGCGTCTGCAAGGCTGAAATACAAAGGGCCTCCGCGATGCGGAAGCCCTGGGTATAAAAGTAGCCTCAAGACGCCCCTGGCCAACGAGGGAGGGAGGGAGGAGGAGGAGAAAGGCCTCGGGATTGCAGCTTCACGAGGAAGCAGGTCTTGCGGCTGAAAGTGGATGCGTTGACTTTACTCCCATCGCTGCCGGGATCGGTGGAAACCCGGAATGCCCTCCTGAACCGCTGCGCCTTCCGGCCCGTTTAAGCGTCCCCAAAGGGACCGCTGCTACCGGCTGTTGGCGCTGGCGTTTGTCGTCAGCGATGTGTTGAACGAGCCGTCATGGTGCAGCGCATCGCCGTCGATGTCATCCCATCGATGAACGAATAAGTGAGCAACTGTCACTGTTGTCCCGCCTAGCCGGGACAGTTTTCAGGGTGATGACGAGCCTTCGCTACAGGCGCACCGATTGCCCAACCCCGCGCCCTGAGATCAGTTTTTTCGAGAGAAAATGAGGCGCAGGAGCAGGTTTTCCGATTCAGTGGCTCAGCGCACTCATCACTGCGGTTGCGCGACCAGCTTTTCCACGGCCTGGGTGAACTGGGTGCTGTCGGGGCTCACGCCGGACGCGAAGCTCATGACCTGCTTGCCGTCGCGCGAGATCAGGTACTTGTGGAAATTCCACTTCGGCGCCTGACCCGTGCGCTTGGCCAGGTCGGCGAACAGCGGATTCAGATCGGCTTTTCCGGCGGCCACGTTGCTCTTGCTGAACATCGGGAATTTCACGTTGAAGGTGTTCTCGCAGAACTCGGCGATCTCCTTGTTGCTGCCGTACTCCTGGTTGCCGAAGTCACCGGAGGGAAAACCGAGCACCACCAGTCCCTTTTCCGCATAGCGCGCGGACAGCGCTTCCAGCGCCTTGTACTGCGGCGTGTAGCCGCAGAAGCTGGCCGTGTTGACCACCAGCACGACCTTGCCGGCGTACTGGCACAGCGCCTGCGGCTTCTCGTCCTGCAGGCGGGGCATCTGCCGGTTGAGCAGTTCGGGGCACGAGGCGCTCGATGCAGTCGTCTCGGCCGCGGGCGCGGCGTGGGCGGACGTCGCGGCGAACGGCGACACCAGCGCCAGCAGGAGCGCGGCTCGCCTGAAGAAGGAACCGAAGGACTGGGTCATGTCGTTATCTCCTGGGATCGGTAAATCCGGATGGTCCGAAGGCTGCGGCGCTGCGTAAGAAGCGAACGTGGCTTCAGGTCCGTTGGAAGCGCGATTAGGCCAGATCGCCCCACGGGCGGATGGCGTAAGGGAATGTCATGGTGCGACCGGTAGAATCCGCCGCGCTCAACAGGACGCAGACAGATGCTTTATCCCGAACTCTTCAAGCAACTCGAGGCCGTGCGCTGGAACATGGACACGGATATCCCGTGGGACAAGTTCGACGCGTCCAAGCTGACCGACGACCAGGCGCGCACGATCAAGATGAACGCGATCACCGAGTGGTCCGCGCTGCCTGCCACGGAGATGTTCCTGCGCGACAACAAGGACGACAGCGACTTCTCGGCCTTCATGAGCGTCTGGTTCTTCGAGGAGCAGAAGCACTCGCTGGTGCTCATGGAGTACCTGCGCCGCTTCCGTCCGGACATGGTGCCGACCGAAGCGGAGTTGCACGAGGTGCGCTTCGAGTTCGACCCGGCCCCCGCGCTGGAAACGCTGATGCTGCACTTCTGCGGCGAGATCCGCCTGAACCACTGGTACCGCCGTGCCGCCGAATGGCACACCGAGCCGGTCATCAAGGCGATCTACGAGACCCTGTCGCGCGACGAGGCCCGCCATGGCGGCGCCTACCTGCGCTACATGAAGCGCGCGATGACCAAGTTCGGCGACGAGGCCAAGGCCGCGTTCGCGAAGGTCGGCGTGCTGATGGCCAGCGCGCGCCGGACGGCCCAGGCGCTGCATCCGACCAACCTGCACGTGAACGCCAAGCTGTTCCCGCGCGACACCATCCAGAGCCGCCTGCCCGATCCGGAATGGCTGGAGCGCTGGCTGGACAAGCAGATCCAGTTCGACACCGTGTGGGAGAACAAGGTGGTCGAACGCATCCTGCACAACATGAGCCTGCTGATGGAGCGCAGCTTCGCCAGCGTCCAAGAGTTGAACCGCTTCCGCAAGGAACTGACGCAGCGCCTGGCCCAGGCGGCGCAGCAGGCGCAGGGTGGCGACGCGGCGCCGAAGGCGACCTGACCCTCCGAGCCCGCCGCTCGCACGAAGGCCCGCTGACGCGGGCCTTTTCTTTTGTCGTGGCCGCACCGAGGCGGTCCTCGCACATGGCCCTGGCGCATGCGCACCAGGCCCGCCGCGGCCACAATGCATCATTCCCTTCCCCTTCCTTCCAACGCCATCCGCCGACCGCTCATGAAGTATCTGCACACCATGGTCCGAGTGACCGACATCGAAGCGTCCATGAAGTTCTACCGCGACGCGCTCGGCCTGCAGGAAGTGCGCCGCAGCGAGCACGAGGCCGGCCGCTTCACGCTGGTCTATCTCGCCGCGCCCGGTGACGAGGATGCCCAGATCGAACTCACCTACAACTGGGATCCCGAGGTCTACACCGGCGGTCGCAACTTCGGCCACGTGGCCTACGCGGTGCCGGACATCTATGCCGCCTGCCAACGGCTGATGGACGCCGGCGTGACGATCAACCGTCCGCCGCGCGACGGCCGCATGGCCTTCGTGCGCTCGCCCGACAACATCTCGGTCGAACTGCTGCAGGACGGCCCCGCGCTGCCGCCGGCCGAGCCGTGGATCTCCCTGCCCAACATCGGCGCCTGGTGATGCTTCGATCGCTGGTCCCCTTGCTGCTGGCCGTGCCGCTGGCCTGTGCCGCGCAGGCACAGGGCAAGCTGCTGCTGACCGGCGGGGTGAGCAGCATCGACGGCGCTGCCGGTGGCGGCCTGACCCCCTGGGCGCTGACCGGCAGCTATGCCACCAACGGCCAGATCGGCGCCACGGCCTACTTCACGCGCCTGCCGGTGCAGGACTACAGCCTGTCCGGCTACGGCGCGTCCGTGGCCTTCGGCGAGCGCGCCGAGCTGTCGATCGCGAAGCAGGATTTCAGCGCTGGCGGCACAGGCGCTGCGCTGGGTCTCCCGGGGCTCCAGCTGAAGCAGACGATCTTCGGTGCGAAGGTCCGGCTGGGCGGAGACGCCGTGCTGGACGCCGACACCTGGATGCCGCAGATCGCGCTCGGTGTCGAATACAAGCATCTGGATGCCGGCGGCCTTGCGCCAACGCTGAGCGCGCTCGGCGCGAAGCGCAACGGCGTTGACGTCTATCTGAGCGCCACCAAGCTGTTCCTGGCGCAGAGCACGCTGGTGAACGTGACCTTGCGCGCGACGCGGGCCAACCAGAACGGTCTGCTGGGCTTCGGCGGCACGGCGAGCAGCCGGTACTCGCTGATGCCCGAGGTGTCGGTCGCGTACCTGATCAACAAGCAGTGGGCGATCGGCGCCGAGTACCGCATGAAGCCCGACAAGCTCTACCCGTCGATCCTTGGCGACGGGCTCCGCGAGGATGACTGGAAGGACGTGTTCGTCGCCTGGGCGCCGAACAAGCACGTCTCGCTGACGGCGGCCTACGTGGACCTCGGCCGTGTGGTGCCCGGCATCCAGCCGCGGAGACAGCGCGGTGTCTACGGGTCGATCCAGTTCGCGTACTGATCCCGGCGCGACGCCAAGTCGCCATCACGACGAATCGACGAGGAGGCCTGGACGATGCGATCTGCTCGAAGACTGTGGACGGCAAGCGCGCTGGCGCTGCTGATCGGCGTGGGCGTGCATGCGCACGCGGCGGACGATGCGTTGTACCGTTCGCTCGGTGGCGATGAAGGCATCGCCCGGATCGTCGACGGCATGGTCGATCGCGCCTATGCGGATCCGCGCATCCAGAAGAAGTTCGATGGCGTCAATCCGAAGGCGCTGAAGGAGTCGCTGCGCAACCAGTTCTGCGTGCTCAGCGGAGGCGCGTGCAAGTACGAGGGCGAGACGATGAAGAACTCGCACGCCCACCTGGCGCTGACCAAGGCCGACTTCAACGCGTTGGTCGAGGACCTGCAGTTCGCGATGGACGATCAGCAGGTGCCATTCGCGGTGCAGAACCGGTTGCTGGCGCTGCTCGCGCCGATGCATCGGGACATCATCACGCGCTGAGGCGCGGCGGGAGCCGTGCCCTCGATGGCCTGACTGGCGCGTCGAGGCAGAAAGCAGAAAGCCCGGCAGAGCCGGGCTTTCTTGAATCTGGTGGCCAAGGGCGGAATCGAACCACCGACACGCGGATTTTCAATCCGCTGCTCTACCAACTGAGCTACTTGGCCGTGAGACTGTGTCTCTCGCTCCGTTGTTCCAGGTCTTGCGGCCTGTGCCGAACAACGAAGACAGCGACTATAGCACTAAATTCCGCTGCCTCGCTTGTTTCTCGACAAATCGACGCCCAGTTGCTTGAGCTTGCGATACAGGTGGGTGCGTTCCAGGCCGGTCTTCTCGGCCACGCGGGTCATCGAGCCGTTCTCCTTGGCCAGGTGGAATTCGAAGTAGCTCTTCTCGAACGCATCGCGCGCCTCGCGCAGCGGGCGGTCCAGTTCGAAGACCTGTTCGGAAGCCAGGCCCTGATGCGGCAGCGGCGTCACCGGGGCCAGGCCGGCCGTCTGGACCGGCAGCGTGCCGGCCGCGATGGGCGGCAGCGTCTCCGGACGCGGATAGCTGTTGCCGATCGCCGTCCCGATCACCGGCGCCGCCGGCGGCGCCGGGCGGGGCGCGGTCTTCACCAGGGCCTGCTCGACCGCGCGCAGCAGCTTCTGCAGCGTGATCGGCTTTTCCAGGAAGGCCATCGCGCCGAACTTGGTCGCCTCGACCGCCGTGTCGATCGTGCCGTGGCCGCTCATCATGATGACCGGCATCGTCAACTGCCCGGTGCTGCCCCACTCCTTGAGCAGCGTGATGCCGTCGACGTCCGGCATCCAGATGTCCAGCAGCACAAGGTCGGGACGCGAGCGCTCGCGGCTCGCCCTCGCCTGCTGGGCGTTCTGCGCGAGTTCGATGGTGTGCCCCTCGTCGGAGAGGATTTCGGACAAGAGGGCGCGGATGCCCAGTTCGTCGTCAACAACAAGAATGGTTGCCATGTATGCCTACTGTTCACGCGGCCGAGGCGCGTCCTGCGCAGGGCTCGGTGCAGTCGCGAGTTTTGAAAATGATAACGAAACTTGTGCGCCGCTCGGCGGCTGATCGGCGCCGCTGGCTGCTGGGAGATTCACCAAGCGGATGCGAGCGCCGTGCTCGTCCGCGATTTTCTTCACCACGGCAAGCCCGAGCCCCGTGCCCTTGGTCTTGGTCGTGACGTAAGGCTCGAAGGCGCGCTTCAGCACGTTCTCGGCGAAACCGGGCCCGTTGTCGACGATCACCAGCCGCAGCGCCCGCAGCTCGCCGGCTTCGGTCAACGACTTCTGGGTCCGCACCGTCACGTGGCCGTCCGGGCGATGGCTGACCGCATCCAGCGCGTTCTGCACGAGGTTGTGGATCACCTGCCGCAGCTGCGGCGCGTCGCCCATCATCAGCGGCGGATCGGTCGCCAGGTCCGCCTTCAGCTGCCCCGCCTCCTGGGCTTCGGCGTACAGCGTCAGCACCTCGGCGACCAGCGCGTTCAGGTCCAGCGGCGAGAGCTTGGCCGCGGGCAGCCGCGCATAGTCGCGGAACTCGTTGACCAGCTGCTTCATCGCCTGGACCTGGTTGACGATGGTGCCCACCGAGCGCACCAGCATCGCCTGATCGGTGCCTTCGAGCTTGGACTCGAGCTTGAACTGCAAGCGCTCCGCCGACAGCTGGATCGGCGTCAGCGGGTTCTTGATCTCGTGCGCGAGCCGCCGCGCCACCTCGCTCCAGGCGGCGGAGCGCTGCGCCGACACGACCTCGCTGATGTCGTCGAACACCAGCAGTCGCGCGCCCTGCGGCAGCAGCGCGCCGCGCACCAGCAGCGTCAGCGCGGTCTTCTCGTCGAGCTGCAGTTCGAACGAATCCTGCCAGTGCTCGCGCTCGCTGGCCTCGGGGCTGCTCTGCAGTTCGAAGCGCTGCCAGATGTCCTTGCCGAATACCGCCAGCACCGGCAGGTCCTCCAGCGGCCGACCCACGTAGGCCGACAGCGGCAGCTTCAGGATGCGCGTCGCGCCGGGGTTGACGGTTTCGATGCGGCGATCGGCGTCGAACACGATCACGCCCGCCGTCAGGTTGTCGAGGATGGTCTGCACGTGCGTGCGCGCGCTCTCGAGCTGGGTCACGCTGTGCTCGACCAGCGCGCGCGCGTCGGCCAGCTGCTGCGTCATGTCCGCGAACGAGCGCGTCAGCCCGCCGAGCTCGTCGCGCGAGCGGAACACCGGCTTGGCCTTCAGGTCGCCGGTCGCGACCTCGCGCATGCCTTCGGCCAGCAGCAGCAGCGGCTGGACCAGCTGGTTGGACAGCGCCACCGCCAGCAGCAGCGCCGCGAACACCGCGAGGATCAGCACCAGCGTCAGCGTGCCCAGGTACATGCGCCGCAGGCCGTCGCGCAGCAGCGAGCGCTGCAGGTATTCCTGGTTCGCCGCCGACACGTTCAGCGCGTTGCTGATCACCTTGCCGGAGATCTGCTTGACGACCATCAGATAGCGGTCGCTGTTGGTCAGCTGCAGCGCGCTGCTCGGCAACAGGGCCAGCGAGCGGATGCGCGCCTCGCCCTGCATCGCCAGTTGCTCGTCCTCCAGACCTTCCAGCCGCGAGGCGATGCCGTTGCTGCGCGCCTGCGAGATCAGCGTGGAATTGGGCCGCGCGGGGATCTCGCTCGACTCACCGCCGGCGGACAGCATGATCTGGCCGTTGCCCGCGACCAGGGCGACGCTGCGCGCGCCCAGCTGATCGCGCAGCCGCTCCAGCGCCAGTGGCGCCAGCGCGCCGTCTTCCCAGCGTTCGGCCGCGGCGCGGGTGCGGACGGTCTGCTCGGTGCGCAAGTTCTCCAGCGTGTCCTGGCCCAGCGCCAGGCCCGCCTCCAGCGCGCTGGCGAGGCGTTGGTCGAACAGGCTCTCGATGCTCCGGTTCACGAACTGGTAGGAGACCGTGTAGATCAGCAAGCCTGGCACCACGCCGACGATCGCGAAGATGCCCGCGAGCTTGAGCAGCAGGCGGCTGCCGAAGCGGCCGCGCTTCACCCGCAGCGCGAGCCGCGTGCCGGCGACGCCGATGACGACGATCAGCGCGGTGGCGACCGCGACGTTGACCCAGAACAGCCAGACGTAATGGCGCTCCAGGAAGCCGCGCTGCGCGGTCGTGCTGATGGACAGCAGGAAGGCCAGCATGCCGCTGGCACCCGCGATCGCGGTCACGGAGATCAACCACGCCAGGCGCGCCGACTTGGTCACGGGTCAGGGTCCTTGCTGAAACAGGGGGATCGGAAAAACGACGGAGGAAGACGACGGCAAGGTCTGCCTGTTCAAGGCTGCGGCCGGTTGGGGGGCGGCGTGGACGGCGCCTCCAGCGTCAGCGTGAGATTGCGGTCGACGCTCAAGGCCCAGCCCTGGCTGCCGCCCAGCCCGATCTGCATCGGCCGCGGGAGCTGCGCGGTGTCCAGCTTGTAGCTGAACTCCAGGTAATAGCGGCCATCGTCCTCGATGTCCTTGGTCTCGGCCACGCGCCAGCCGGACACGCCACGCAGCGACGAGATCGCCTCGCCGAGCGTGTCGAAGCTCTGGTGCAGGCCGCCGGTGCTGACGCGGTATTGCCGGGTCAGCGGCTGCCAGGTCAGTCGCCAGGTCCGGCTGGCCTGGGCGACACGCGCATCGCGCCAGTACCAGCGGTTGCGCAAGACCTGGATCTCGGCGACGAAGTAGATCGCCACGCCCTTGAGCAGCGCCTCCTCGGCCTGCCGGGGCAACTCGAAGCGGGTGCTGAAACTGACGGCCAGGCCGTCCTCGACGCGTTCCGCGTTCAGCGCCTGCAAGGCCACGCCCTGGGCCAGCGCCCAGCCGTGCAAGGCCAGCAGCGCGCCGACCAGGGTCAGGCGCTGCCACCAGGAACGCAGCGGAACGGGACGGGACGGCGGGGACACGCGGACGGATGCAGGGGGGAAGTTCTCGGGTCAGGTCTTCTGCAGCAGCGCGTAATAGAAGCCGTCGGTGACGGCCGCCGCGCCAGATGCGGAGTCCTGCGGACCATTGTCTGCGAGCGGCAGCAGATGCCCGGCCCCCTGGTCGAACTGACGCGACCGCGCATCGCCATGGCGTTGCAAAAACGCGTCGATCTGGTCCTGGCCTTCGGCCTTGAAGACCGAGCAGGTCGCGTAAACCAGCCGCCCGCCTGGCTTGAGCAGCGGCCACAGCGCCTCGAGCAATTCGGACTGGATGCGTGCGAGCGACGGAATGTCGTCCGGCCGGCGCAGCCATCGCACATCCGGATGCCGGCGCACGATGCCCGACGCGCTGCAGGGCGCGTCCAGCAGGATGGCGTCGAACGGGCGGCCGTCCCACCAGGCGGCGGTGTCGCGGGCGTCGGCGGCCTTCACGGCGCCGTCGAGCTTCAGGCGCTGCAGGTTCTGACTCACCCGTTCCAGCCGCTTGGCATCGGCGTCCAAAGCCAGCAGATCGAGGCGGTTGCCGGCGAGTTCCTGCAGGTGGGCCGTCTTTCCGCCCGGCGCGGCACAGGCGTCCAGCACCCGCGCGCCTTCGCCGAGCTCGGGCCACGCCTCGTCCGGGGACAGGTCTTGCGGGCGCCGGCGGCCCAGCACCAGCGGTGCGGCCAACTGCGCGGACGCGTCCTGGACCGAGGCATGTCCGCCATCGAAGCCGGGCAGGGCCTGGACCGGCCGCGGCTCGTCGAGCACGACGGCCTGCGGGAACAGCGGGCCTGCCGGGTGCGCGGCGATGCCGGCCTCGCGCAGGCGGGCGAGGTAGCCGTCCAGGTCGTCGTGCGCCGGATTGACCCGCAGGGTCATCGGCGGCTTCTGCTGGTTGGCCTGCAGCAGGCCTTGCCACTGGGCGGGCCAGTCGTTGCGAAGGCGGTCCTGCCACCAGCGCGGATGGTTGAAGCGGGCGACGGGATCCGCTTCGGCGGCGGCGACCAGCGCCTCCCGCTCGCGCAGGAAGCGCCGCAGCACCGCATTGACGAAGCCCGCGCTGTTGGGCGCGCGCTGCCGCACCGCATGCACGGCCTGATCCACCAGCGTGTGATCGGCGTACGCGGTTTCGCCGGGCCAGAGCAGCGCCAGCGCGGTCACCAGCAGCGCGTCCACGCGCGGCGGCGGGTTCTTCGGAGCGAGCGCCGCGCGCACCGCCTGCGCCGCACCCAGGCGGCGCAACACGGTGAAGCTCAGCGCCTGCACGCCGGGGCGGATATCGGCGGGAGAACGGGCGATCCACTCGGTCAGCGAGTGGCCGTCGCGCACGGACTGGACCGCATCGGCCGCACCGGCCAGCAGCCGGTGGAGTGGCGGGGCGCCGCCGGACACGGCGTTCTTGGACGAGGAAGGAGAAGGAGAAGAGGGGGCAGACACCGGTGGAGTTTAGTGGCGAAGGCAGCGTGCGCTTGTGGGGCCGGAATGACTCTGGGGGTTCCCGGAGGGATGCCCCCTGAGTCGTGGAGAGCCCGCGCCAGGCCTCCCGCCAGCAAGTGCCTCGCCAGGAACCCTGCACCTCGCCAGGAACCCTGCACCTCGCCAGGAACCCTGCACCTCGCCAGGAACCCTGCACCTCGCCAGGGACCCCGCTACCCCCAAGAGCCTTGCTTTCGCAATGGCATGAAGATGCCGCGACAATCCCGCCCCATGACGAGCACCCTCATCCTGAGCCCCGAAGAGTTGGCAGCGCTGCCGGCTTCCGACCGCATCCGTTACCGGCTGGTCCAGGCGGGCCGGCGCCATCATGCCAACGACAACATCGCCGAGTTCATCGAGGCCGGCGAGCTCGACCAACTGCAGGCCGAGGTGCAGGCGCGGATGCAGGACGTGCTGCAGTCGCTGGTGATCGACACCGACAGCGACCACAACACGCAGGAGACGGCCAAGCGGGTGGCGAAGATGTTCGTGAAGGAGGTCTTCGCCGGGCGCTACGCGCCGCCGCCGCCGGTGACCGAGTTTCCCAACGCCGAGCGTCTGAACGAACTGATGATCGTCGGCCCGATCACCGTGCGCAGCGCCTGCTCGCACCACCTGTGCCCGATCATCGGCAAGGTCTGGATCGGCCTGCTGCCGAGCGAGCACTCGAACCTGATCGGCCTGTCCAAGTATGTGCGGCTGACCGAGTGGATCATGAGCCGCCCGCAGATCCAGGAAGAGGCGGTCGTGATGCTGGCCAACGAGCTGCAGGACCGCGTCAAGCCGGACGGTCTGGCGATCGTGATGGATGCGGACCACTTCTGCATGCACTGGCGCGGCGTCAAGGACATGGACTCGACGATGACGAACAGCGTCATGCGCGGCTCGTTCCTGAAGGATGCGACGCTGCGCGCGGAGTTCCTCGCGCTGATGAAGAACAAGAAGGCCTGATCGCTCCCGCGATCGGTGACGAGGGCCCGCCTGGCGGGCCCTTCGCGTTTCGGCTCAGAGGCTGCGGGCCTCGCTGAAGCCGACGAAGCTCATCAGCACGCGGGTCGGGAACTGCCGGATCGCCGCGTTGTAGGCGTCGACCGCCTGATTGAAGACCTGCCGCGAGAACGCCCGCTGGCGGTCGATCATCTTCAGCTCGTCGACGGCGCCGCCGAGGTCCGGATCGGCGCTCAACTCCGCGTGGTGCTCGACCAGCGACACCATCCGCGTCAGCGCCGCGCCGTGCACGGCGGCGGCCACCGCCAGCAGCGCCACCGGATCCGCCGCATAGGGCTTGGCGCGCACCGCCTGCGCGGCGGCCCGGGCCTCGGCCTGCGTCGAGGCCAGCGCGTCCAGGCTGGCCTGCTCGCTGGGCAGACGCTCGCGCAGCCGTTCCAGCAGCAGATCGCCGTGGGCGAAACGGCGCGTCAGCGCGTCATCCAGCTGCGCGTAGGCCTTCCCGATCTCATTGCGGAGCAGCATCACGCGGTTGTAGGCGCCGATGCTCCAGAAGGCCAGCACCGCGGCCAGGCCCCACAGCCACCAGTTCCAGTGAATCGCCTGCACGGTGCTGGCTGCGCTGACGGCGCTGACGGGGATCACGGAGCGACGGCCGGACCGGCCGACGACTTGGCGACCTGGAACTCGTTCCAGCCCTTGGCGCGCAGCTCGCAGGCCGGGCAGTGACCGCAGCCCCAGCCCCAGGCGTGCCGGGTCTTGCGCTCGCCGAGGTAGCAGGTGTGGGTGTGTTCGATGATCAGCTCGTTGAAGGCCTCGCCGCCGAGCGACTCCGTCAACGCCCAGGTCTGCGCCTTGGTCAGGAACATCAGCGGCGTGTCCAGCGTCATCGGCGTGTCCAGGCCCAGGCTCAGCGCGACCTGCAAGGCCTTGAGCGTGTTGTCGCGGCAGTCGGGGTAGCCGGAGAAGTCGGTCTCGCACATGCCGCCGACCAGCACCGACGCGCCGCGGCGGTAGGCCAGCGTCGCGGCGAAGGTCAGGAACAGCAGGTTGCGCCCCGGCACGAAGGTATTCGGCAGGCCGTTGGCCTGCAGCTCGATCGCGCGCTCCTGCGTCAGCGCGGTGTCGGAGATCTGGCCCAGCAGGCTCAGGTCGAGCAGGTGATCCTCGCCGAGCTTGGCGGCCCACCGCGGGAACTGCGCGGTGATCTGCGCGCGCACGGTCCGGCGGCAGTCGAGCTCGACGCGGTGGCGCTGGCCGTAGTCGAAGCCCAGGGTCTCGACCTCGGCGAAGCGGTCCAGCGCCCAGGCCAGGCAGGCGGTGGAATCCTGGCCGCCGGAGAACAGCACCAACGCCTTGCGGCGCGAGGCATGGACAGCGGGAATCGGGGCGGTGGCGGCGTCGGACATGGGGAAATGGTAGCCAGGGGACCAGCGGTTGACAGGGAATGCGGCAGGCCGGAAGTGTGCCAGCACCGTGATAGCGTCGTCCGCCTCCAGGAGGAAAAGCAATGCAACGAGTGTTCATGATGTCGGTCATCGCCGCTGCCGGCGTCGCCGCGTTCAGTGCTCCGGCAACCGCGGCGACGGGCCCGTCCGCAGGCGCGACGCCGCAGGGCGCGTCCGCGATCGCCCAGGTGCTGCTCTATCCCGGCGGCGCCCAGGTGGAGCGCGCCACGCGCGTGCCGGCCGGCGCAACGCAGGCGCGCTTCGCGTGCCTGCCGGCGGGTCTGGAGCGCGATGCGATCCAGGTGCAGGCCGCCCCGGGCATCAACCTCGGCGAACTCAAGATCGATCGCGTGCCGCGCGACTCCCTGCCGGAATGTCGCCAGCGCGATCCGCGCGTCCGCGAGGTCGAGCAGCAGCGCGACGCCGTCGAAGCCGAGATCGCCGGCGTCGACTTGGCGCTCGGTTATCTGAAGGGTCTGTCGGATCGCGAGGCCAAGCCCGGCGCGGCGCTGGCCACGAGCCTCGAAGCCCTGCGGCGCAACGCCCAGGAATTGACGCTGAAACGCCAGGCGCTGAAGGAGCGGCTGACCGACATCGGCAACGACCTCACGGCGGCGAAGGCCGCGGCGCCGACGGCCTCCAGCCAGGTGTCCGTGGTGACGCTGCGCCTCTCGACAGGCGAGGGCGGCGACATCGGCCTGTCGTACCGGCTGAGCGGCGCCGGCTGGCAGCCGCAGTACCGTGCGCGGCTGGACACAGCGACCGGTGGTCTCGCCATCGAGCGTCTCGCGCAGATCGCGCAGAACAGCGGCGAGGACTGGACCGACGTGAAGCTGAAGTTGTCGACCGTGCGACCCCGTCAGAGCGTGGCGGTCGATCCGCTGCAGCCGTGGACGCTGGAGCTCGACCGCCCGAAACCAAGCGCGCGCGGTCTTTTCCGGGAGTCTCCGGCGCCGGCCATGGCCATGGCGCCCGCGATGGCGGACATGAAGGTCGAGGTCACCGGCGCCCGGGTGGTGCCGTTGAGCTTCGATCCGAGCGTCTTCGAGGGCGAGTTCGGCGCCGAATACGACCTGCCGCAGCGCGTCACGCTGCGTGCCGATGGCGCGGTATCGACGGTCAGCCTCGGTCGGACGACCGCGGAGGCGCGCCTGCTCGCCCGCGTGCAGCCCAAGACCGAGCCGGCGGCCTACCTCGTCGCCGAGCTGCCGCGTCCGCAGGGCTCGTGGCCGACGGGGCCGGTGCAGCTGTTCCGCGACAACGCGCTCATCGGGCAGGTGCCGCTGCAGTTCGGCACCGAGAAGACCTGGACCTTGCCCTTCGGTCTCGACGACCGGCTGCGCGTGCGGGTCGAACCCGACAAGCGCGAGGGCGCCAACGGCGGCTTCATCGGCTCGCGTCGCGAGGTCGTGCTGACGCGTCAGTGGCAGGTCGAGAACCTGCGCAGCCGCCCGGTCACCTTGCAGGTCCTGGAGGCCGCGCCAGTGCCGGACCATGAGGACGTCCGCGTGCAGACGCAATTCACGCCGCCGGTGACGACGGCCGGCTGGCGCGATCGTCCCGGGATCCAGATGTGGGAATTGCCGCTGTCACCCGGCCAGACGCAGCGCTTCCAGGCGGTCTACCGGATCAGCGCGCCGAAGGATGAGTACGTGTCGAACATGCCCTGAATGCCCTGACCCTCGGGTCCGGCATCGGCATCGGCATCGGCATCGGGCCAGGGACAGGGACAGGGACCCGGCCTGGCCTGGCCCGGCCTGGCCTGTCCCGGCCTGCCCACGGATGTCGAGGCCCGGGCCGGATCAGCCCCTGATCTCGCCCTGACCCAGCACCACCCATTTCATCGACGTCAGTCCCTCCAGGCCCACCGGGCCGCGGGCGTGGAACTTGTCGGTGGAGATGCCGATCTCCGCGCCCAGGCCGTACTCGAAGCCGTCGGCGAAGCGCGTGCTGGCGTTGACCATCACGCTGGCCGAATCGACCTCGCGCAGGAAGCGCATCGCGCTGACGTGGTTGGTCGTCAGGATCGCGTCGGTGTGGTGCGAGCCATGCCGGTTGACGTGCGCGATGGCCTCGTCGAGCGAGTCCACGACCTTGATGCTGATGATGGGCGCGAGGTACTCGGTGTCCCAGTCCTCGGGCGTCGCGGGCTTGAGCAGGTCGCGCGGCACCGCTTCCAGCAGCGCCAGCGTGCGCTCGCAGCCGCGCATCTCCACGCCCTTGGCCGCGAACACCATGCCGATGCGGGGCAGGAAATCCGCCGCCTGCTTCGCGTGGACCAGCAGCGACTCGGTCGCGTTGCAGGGGCTGTACTTCTGCGTCTTCGCGTTGTCGACGACGGTCACCGCCAGGTCCAGGTCGACCTCGGCGTCGACGTAGCTGTGGCAGTTGCCGTCCAGGTGCTTGATCACCGGCACGCGCGCCTCGCGGCTGATGCGCTCGATCAGGCCCTTGCCGCCGCGCGGGATGATGACGTCGACGAAGGCGGGCATCGCGATCAGCAGACCCACCGCGGCGCGGTCGGTCGTGTTGATCAGCTGCACCGCGTCGCGCGGCAGGCCGGCTTCCTCGAGGCTGTCCGCCACCAGCGCCGCGAGCGCCAGGTTGCTGTGAAGCGCCTCGGAGCCGCCGCGCAGGATGCAGGCGTTGCCGCTCTTGATCGCCAGCGACGCGGCCTCGATGGTCACGTTGGGGCGGCTCTCGTAGATCATGCCGAACACGCCCAGCGGCACCCGCATCTGGCCGACGCTGATCCCGGTCGGGCGGCGCTTCATGCCGGTGATCTCGCCGATGGGGTCAGGCATTGCGGCGATCTGCTCGCAGCCTTCGGCGACGGTGGCCAGCACCTTCGCGGTCAGGCGCAGGCGGTCGACCATCGGCGCTTCCAAGCCGGACGCCGTCGCCGCGGCGAGGTCGCGTTCGTTCGCGGTCGCGAGCGCCGGGCCCGCTTCGCGCAGGCGGCGCGCGAGCGCCTGGAGGGCGAGGTTCCTGGCGGCGGTCGGAGCGGCGGCCATCAGCGTCGCGGCCGCGCGGGCCGCCTCGCCGACGCCGGTCATGTAGGCGTTGAGGTCGGACATAGGTCTTGGATTCTGACCGATGCCCCGCAGCCGCTGCGACGTCGGGGCCATCGAAAGCCGATAGCCAAGCCTTCGCGGTGTCCCCCATGTCCTCGGTCCATGCGGCTCATGGGAGAGGGGAGGGCTACGGGTATGTCCCAGGAGCCCGGACCTTGCGGCAGGTCGGCTCGATCTTCTACAGTTGTAGTACGACAGTTGTAGAAATACGGGATCCGGCGATGGACGAGTCGATCAACGACGACGGCAAGGGCGACGTGTCGCTCAGCGAGCTGCAGCTGGCGCTGATGCGCGTGCTGTGGACGCGAGGGCAGGCCAGCAACGCCGAGGTGGCGGAGGCGCTGCGCGAGCAGCAACGCCCGCTGGCGCACACGACGGTGGCGACGCTGCTGTCGCGGCTGGAGAAGCGCGGACTGATCGCCAGCGAGCGCGACGGTCGCGCGCTGGTCTACCGCGCCGCGGTCAGCGAGCCGGAGGTGCAGCGTTCGATGGTGTCGGGGCTGTTGAGCACGCTCTTCGGCGGCAAGCCCGAGGCGCTGTTGAGCCATCTGGTCTCCGAAGGCGAACTCGGCGACGATGACCTCGCCAGGATGCGCGCGCTGCTGAAGAGCAAGGGAGGCCGCCATGATTGAAGCCCTGTCCGGCTGGCTGTTGAACTACCTGCTGCACAGCACGGTGCTGCTGGGCGGCGTCTGGGCGCTGGAACGCGCGGGCTGGCTGAAGCATCCCGCGTGGCGCGAGGCGTTCTGGCGCGCGGCCTTCTTCGGCGCGGTGCTGACGGCGAGCGTGCAGCCGCTGACGCAGGTCACGCGCGTCGCATTGCCGGAGGTCTGGGCGCCGGCGCATGAACAGGGCGAGCGAGCCGCTCCCGTCCTGGATGCCGCGCTGTCCACGAGCGGCGGGAACGAGTCGACGTCCGCTCCGTCGCCCGCGCCAGGGCCTCTCCCAACACCGGTCGAGCGTTCGACCGAGTCCCTGTCGGTCGTCGCCGACCGCGCCGTCGCAGATCACGTCGTCGACATCGGCGATGACGCGATGGCCCGTCGCCGAGAGCTCCTGCGCGAGGGTCTCGCTGCCCTGCTGCTGGCCTGGCCGCTGGTCGCGCTGCTCGGTCTCGGGCTGACGCTGATCCGCTGGTTGGGACTGCGCCGGCAGGTCCGCGCGCTGCCGGTCTGTGACGACCCGGAACTACAGCAGGCCGCCGCGGAACTCGCCGGCATTGCCGGCGTGCGCGCGCCGACGCTGCGCGTGAGCCCGCACTGGGCCAGTCCGCTGGTCGCGCCGGGCGGGCAGATCTGCCTGCCCGCACGCCTGATGCGCACGCTCGATGGCCAGCAGCGTGTCGCGGTCCTCGCGCACGAGATCGCGCACCTGCGCCGCCGCGATCTGGCCTGGCGCCTGGCGGCCCGGCTGGTGTCGCAGCTCGGCTGGCTGCAGCCGATGAACCGGCTGGCGATGCGTCGGCTGGACCTGCTCGCCGAGCTGGCCTGCGATGCCTGGGCCGCGGCCGAAGCCGGCGCGATGCCGTTGGCCGAGGGCCTCTATGTCTGCGCCCGGGACCTGGCCGCCGCGACCGCTGCGACCGACGGACGACGCGGCGCCCGGCCGATGCCGGTGCTGGCCAGCGCGATGGCCGCCGCCCGGTCCCCGTTGATGACGCGCATGGACGCGCTGCTGGAGGGCACGCCGCTGGCCGGCACCACGCCCACCCGCCGCCGTCTCGTCCGCGTGCTGATCGCCGGCGGCCTGTGCGCCGTGGCGCTGGCCGTGCCGATGCTGGTCATCGGCAAGGCGCCGCGGCTCAACGTCGACCTGAGCGGGGTCAGCGGCGCGTTCTCGTCGGCGTTCAGCGGCATGAAGGTCACGCGGCAGGTCGTGATCGCCGATGGCGTCGAACGTCGCGTGAACTACTCGGGCGAACTGGAATTCAACGGCGACGAGACCGACGTCGTCTCGCTCGACGACAAGCTCTCGATCATGGAGCGCGCCGACGGCGTGACGCGCCGCGTCGAGATCGCCGCCGACGGCAAGGGCGGACAGGTGCGGCGCTTCTGGATCAATGGCGACACGAAGCCGATCGATGCACCGGCGCAAGCCTGGATCGCCGGGCAGATCGGCCTGATCGCGGAAAGCGTCCAGGGCAGCGGACCGCGCGTGGAGCGCCTGCTGCGCCAGGGCGGGACCGAGGCGGCGCTCGCCGACATCGGCAAGGCGCAGGACGCGATGGCGCGCCGCACCCGCATCGAGGCGCTGCTCGAGAGCGGGCCGCAGAGCGACGAGACCCTGTCGCAACTGATCGCGCTGGCCGGCCGGATGAAGGACGACTTCCAGCGCCGCACCGCGTTCATCGCTCTGATCCAGCATCGGGCGCTGGCGCCGGGTCTGCAGCGCGAGCTGCTGGAACTGGTCCCGACGCTCAAGGGCGACTTCGACCGCCGCGAGGTGCTGGTGGCGATGTCCCCGCAGCTCGTCAACGACGGTGCCGTGATGACCGCCTGGCAGCAGGCGGTGCGCGGCTTCGGCGGCGACTTCGACAAGCGCGCGGCCATCGTCGCGCTGATCGACGAGGACCACGAGGCCACGCCGGATCGCCTGCGCACGGCGATCGCCGCGAGCGGCATGATCGGCGGCGACTTCGACCGGCGCACCGTGCTGGAGGCGGCGGCCCATCAGATGCGCGGGAATGCGGCGCCGTACGCCGCGGCCTATGTCGACGCGGTGCGGGGCTTTTCGGGCGACTTCGACCGCCGCTCGGCGCTGACCGCGCTGATGGACGAGGCCCAGGTCGATCGCGAGATCGCGCTGCAGGTGTTGCGGGCCACGGGCAGCATGAGCGCCGGTTTCGACCGCGCCGAGCTGTTGATCGCGCTGGCGGAACACCTGCCGGCGGATCCGGACGTGCTGACGCAGTACCGGCAGGCGGCGCGCGGACTGAGCACGCACGACCGCGGCCGCGTGGAGGCGGCGATCGACCACCTGGCGCCGTCCTGAGGCGCACAATCGCCGGCATGGCACTGCACACCTGGACCCTCTACTTCCTGGCCGTGATCGGCCTGTCGCTGACACCCGGCCCCAACAGCCTGCTCGTGCTCGCGCATGGCGCGGCGCACGGCAGCCGTCGCACGCTGTGGACGATCGCGGGCGGCGCGACCGGCTTCGCCGCGCTGATCGGCTTGTCGATGCTGGGCATCGGCGCGCTGCTGCAGACCACCGCCAGCGCGCTGCTGGTGCTGAAGATCGTCGGCGGCGCCTACCTGATCTGGCTGGGCATCCAGCTGTGGCGCTCGCCGGCCATCCAGCTGCGTCCGGCCGAGGGCGCTTCCGCGGCGCAGGGACGCGGTCGCGTGCTGTTCCGGCAAGGTCTGCTGTCGGCGGTCTCGAATCCCAAGGTGCTACTGTTCTACGGCGCCTTCCTGCCGCAGTTCATCGATCCTCAGCGCGATCTGCTGGTGCAGTTCGTGTGGCTGGCGGCGACCTTCGTCATCACCGAGGCGATCGTCGAATTCCTGATCGCCAGCCTCGCGCACCGCGTGCGCCCTTGGCTGGAGCGCTCCGGCCGCGGCTTCAACCGCGTCTGCGGCACGCTGTTCGCGATGATGGGCGCCGCGCTGCCGCTGACCCGATGACCCGATGACCCGATGACCCGCTGACCCGCTGACCCGCCGAAGCGATGAAGCGATGAAGCGATGAAGCGATGAAGCGATGACCCGCAGGACGGCGGGCCGCTGAGCGACTGAGCGACACAACGGAAAACGGGCGCCGAGGCGCCCGTTGTCGTTGGTGTCCGCGCGATGTCAGCGCGGGAGGGAGCCTGTCATCACGGCTTCGCGGCCGAGGCCGGCGCCGACGGCGCGGTCACATCCACCGGCGCGCCCTGCAGGTCGCGGATCTCCAGCGGCTTGCGCCCCAGGGCCTCCAGCTGCGGCAGCACCTTCGCCTTGTCGCCGACGGCCACGACGATCAGCGCGGCCGGATCGACGTAGGTCTTCGTCGCCTTGTAGGCGCTGCTGGCGTTCACGGCGCCGTACTTGCGCGGCAGCGACGTGATGCTGTCCGCCGGCGCGCCGACGGCCCATTCGCTGGCGTAGCTCGACGCCACGACGCGGTTGGTGTCGAACAGCCCCGGCAGGGCCAGCAGCTGCGCGTTGCGCACGCGGTTCAGCTCGTCGGCGCCCATGGGCTTGGCGCGCATGCCGTCGATCTCCTTGAACATGTCGGTCAATGCCGGACCAGTGACGTCGGTGCGCACGCTGCCGCGGATGCCGAACAGGCCGCTGTCGCGGTTCATCGTGTAGGCCGAGTAGATGCCGTAGGTGTAGCCCTTGACCTCGCGCAGCTGCGTGTTGATGCGCGACGTGAAGAGACCGCCCATCGCGGCGTTCATGACCTTGATGTCCTCAGCGTCGGGCGTGCCGGCCTTCGGTCCGGGCGCGACGACGCTCAGCGCGGTCTGCGGCGCATTCGGCTTGTCGACCAGGATCACGCGGGCGGCGACCGGCTGCGGCGCGGCGGCGTTGACGGCCGCGGCGGCCGTCGACGGACGCGCCCAGCCGCCGAACAGGCGCTCGGCCAGCGACTTCAGCTCGTCGGCCGAGATGTCGCCGGCGACCACCAGGGCGGCCTGGTCGGGCCGGTAGTGTGTCGCCCAGAACTGACGCAGCGCGGCGGCGTCGGTGGCCTTGATCGAGGCCTCGTCGCCGATCGCGGCCTTGGCCAGCGGGTGGCCTTCGCCGTAGATCACGCGGTTGGAGACGACCGACGCCACGGCCGGCGCCTGCTCGCGCTGCTGCTGCAGCGCGGCCAGGCGCTGGTTCTGCATGCGCGCGATCTCGGCGGCGTCGAAGGCCGGGTGCAGGGTGACGTCCGCCATCAGCGCCAGCGTCTGCGCGAAGTTGCGCTTCAGGCTGCTGGCTTCGATGCGGGCCTCATCGCGACCCGCGCCGCTGCTGATCGCCGCGCCCAGCGCGGCGGCCTCGTCGGCGATCTGCTGTGCGGTGCGCGTCTGCGTGCCTTGCTGCAGGATGCCGGCGGTGAAGCTCGACAGGCCCGGGCGATCCGTCGGGTTGGCGGTCTGCCCGGCGCGCACGACCAGCGTCGCGCTCACCAGCGGCAGGCCCGGGTTCGGCACGTGGATCAGCGTCAGCCCGTTGGCCAGCGTCAGGCGCTTGCCTTCCGGCAGCACCGAGGCCTTGGCCTTGCCGCCCTTGGGCTGGGTCTTGCGCCAGGCGACGTCGGCGTTCATCGACTCGCGCTCGCCCTTGGCGGCCTTCTCGGGCACCGGCGGGGTGGGGACTTCAGCGGCCAGCTTCTGCTCGCCCGGCGTCGCCAGCACGACGACGCGCGCGTTCTTCTTCAGCTGCTGTGCGACGACGTCGCGGATCTTCTCCGGCGTGATCGCCTGGTAACGCGCCAGGTCCTTGCCGATGTAGTTCGGGTCGCCGGCCTGCTGGTTGTAGTAGTTGATCTGGTCCGCCAGGGCCTGCACCTTCTCCAGGCGCGCCAGCGTGCTGGTCTCGATGGCGGCGCGGGCGCGGACCATCTCTTCGGGCGTCGGCGGGTTGACGGACAGCTCGGCGACCGCGTCGTCGACGATCTTCTGGATCTCGTCCAGCGACTTGCCGGGACGCGCGATCACCTCGACCGAGAACACCGAGCCCAGCGACAGCGAGTACTGCTGCACCTGCACCGACTGCGCCAGCTGCTTGTCGTAGACCAGCGTCTTGTAGAGGCGGCTGGACTTGCCGCCGCCCAGCACGTGGGAGGCGAGGTCCAGCTCCGCGTCTCCGGGCTGGAACACGGCCGGCGTGTGCCAGGCGATGTCCAGGCGGGGGAGCTCGATACGGTCGGTCACCTCGACGCGCTTCTCCTCGGTCAGCTTCGGCTGCGGGACGTTGACCGGCGGCACCGGATCGCCGGCCTTCAGCGGACCGAAGTATTTCTGCACCAGCTGCCTGGCCTGCGCGGGATCGAAGTCGCCGGCCAGCACCAGGGTCGCGTTGTTCGGGCGGTAGTAGCTGCGGGCGAAGGCCTTGACGTCGTTCAGCTTGATCGACTGGATGTCGGCATGCGAGCCGATCACCGTCGCGCGGTACGGATGGCCCTCCGGGAACAGCGCCTGGTACAGCGCTTCCTCGACGATGCCGTAGGGGCGGTTCTCGACGGACTGGCGGCGCTCGTTGCGCACGACGTCCTGCTGGTTGGCCAGCGACACCGAATCGACCTCGTCGATCATGTAGCCCAGCATGTCCGACTTCAGCCACAGGCCGAGTTCGAGCTGGTTCGAGGGCAGCGTGAAGAAGTAGTTCGTGCGATCGAAGTCGGTGGAGCCGTTGGAATCGGTGCCCCCGGCGGCGTCGATGATCTTGTCGGCCGTGCCGCGCGGGATGTGGCGGGTGCCGGCGAACATCAGGTGTTCGAACAGATGCGCGAAGCCGGTCTGGCCCGGGGCCTCGTTGCGCGGGCCGGCGTGCACCCAGAGGTTGAAGGCCACCAGCGGCAGGCGGTGGTCCTCGACCAGGATCACCTCGAAGCCGTTGGCCAGCTTCACCTTCTCCAGCTTCACGTTGAGCGTGCCGCCGACGGTGGTGACGGCGCTGGTGCCGGCCGCGGCCGGAGCCGCCAGGGCCGCCGACGTGGCGGTGGCGCCGCCGAGGGCGGTCAGGACGGCCAGGGTGATGGCGGCGGGTGCCGCGGGCATGAATCGCATGGTGGGACGCTTCCCTTCAATGTTGGTGCGGGGCACGCTAACCAAAGCGGGCCTCCCTCACAAGTGCCGGAACTCTGAAAGATCAAGGTTTGGCGAGTTGGAACCGATCGTGCGGTCGGTGCCACGTCAAGGCCTCGTCAACACGAGGCCTTGTCCAACGAGCGTCGTCACAGCGGGCGCAGCATCAGTTGTTGATGCAGCGGCTGCGGCACGGCGCCCAAGGCGCGCAGTGTGGCACCGCCAAGGTCCTCGCGCTGCAGTTGCGGCACGCGCAGGCGGCGTTCCGGATACACCGCGGCGATGGCCTGGATCAGCGCGCGGGCTTCGTCCGGTCGCGGCGCGATGAAGCTGTGGACCATCACGGTCTCGTCGGGCAGGCTGAAGACGATCTGGCTGTCGGCGGTCTGCCAGCCGTGATAGTCGATGCCGTGCCGGATCGTGGCGGCGGTCACCTGCAGCGGCAGGTCGGGAATGCGGTGCTCGGCGGCTTCCAGCCAGCCCAGCAGATGGGGCATGTCGATCGCATGAGGCGCGCCGGTGGTCGAGGGCGCGGGCGCGATCGTGCCGGGCTCGGCCACGAAGCCGAACAGGTCATGTTGCCTGCGGAAGCCGCGTCCCTCATACAGGCGTCGCGCTCGCTCGTTCTGCGCGAAGACCTCGAGCTCCACGGCCCGCAGCCCTGCAGAGGCTGCGCGGGCGATGAAGTCATCGAGCAGCGCGGGCGCGGCGCCGGTGCCGCGCGCGGCGGGCAGCGCGCCCATGGTCGCGAGGCGCCAGCGATTCGACACCGGCCGCTGCGCGACGAACGCGAAGGCCAGCGGCGCGCCGGCCGCGTCGAGCGCGACGCGCGACAGCGGCAGGTCGACGCCCTGACGCGCGAGGAACATCGGCCACTGCGCGAACGGGATCTGGAACGGACCGATCAGGTAATCGGCGAACGCGCCGGTGAACGCGGCGTGGAGGATCTCCGGCGCGACTTCGTCGCCGCGGACGAAGGAGAAGTCGTGGGCGTGCGTGTCAGTGGGTTGTCTCATGTATGGCTTGGAGGCTCCCGTCCGCTGGCCGTGGGCGCGGCGATTGTTGATGGTGCGACGCCAGATGGTACGGCGGTCAGGAAGGCCTTCTGAGCCACGGCGTTTTCGATATCGGTCTTGAACCAATGAAGCATCTCGACGACTTCCTCGACGAGTGTCTGAAAGCGAACGACATCGATGAAAAGATGTTCGCCATGCGCGATCGCATTTCGATTGGCCAGCAACACTCCGTCCAGTGTCGAGAATCGAGTCGAGTAAGGCAGATGATTGATGTCCAACCATTCGGCGATGTTCTTGAACACCTCTGAGTTCAAATTCGAGCTCGTACCGATGGTGGCGTTCGAAAGACGCACCGCCTGATCCTGCTGACGCCGGATGAAGGACACCGCCGCGATGGAGGAGGCCGCCTTGCTACTTGTTCCCAATGGCGCCAGCAAGGCCCTCATGCCGAGTGCGACGAAGCAATCCTTCAGGTCGCGATTTCGATCGCCACGATGGGCAAGGTGAGCAACGTAGGCATTCGCCGCACCCTTCACGAAGCCTTCCCAGTGGGCGTACAGCATTGCCACGCCAGCCCTGACGTGGACATCAACGCGTTTGCTTCGGGCCGAGACGACGCAGGCCTCCAACTCCCGAATCTCCGCGAGACGCCACGCCAGGTCGGATCGCAGATGAGTCATCAGTTCTGCAGAGGTCCGGATCTTCATGATCGTGGCGCCACCAGCAATGGTTGAGTTTGTCCGAAATGGGACGGACGTGTCAGTCGAGATCGGGGGGGCTTGCTTCGCGTAACGACATCATGGCCAGGCGAAGCTCTTCCGGCGAAAACGTCGCTCCATTCGAGTTGAAGCGCTCGAACAGCGCCAGCGCCACATCCTTTCCGCATTGATGCCGAAGGATTTCCACGTGGACTCGCGCACGCCTGACGTCCAGTCGCAGCTGGATATTGAAGGCCACCCCATCGTCGTCGGGGTCGTCCTCCTCGTCCTCCTCGGCGACAGCACCGTGCCAGGACATGCCCGACAGTGCAGGCAACAGCTTAGTGCGACCAAGGACAAAGGGAGCAACCTGTCGACCCTTCTCGTCCAGTAGGTCGCCGGTCAATTGCAGGACTGTCATGACGGGGTGCAGACCGTCCAGCAGCTCCCAGGTCCCGTCCTTGCGCTGAAAGACGAATATCGGCGGAACGGCGAGGCCGAGCAAAACGGACTCCACGAAACGAGTCTTCTGCGATTCGTCCCATCGGAACAGGCGTTGGTAGATCGGATCAATCACCAGCTCCTTCGAGCGATAGAGGGTGGCGATCTCTCCCAGCGACATGCCGTATCCGTCGGTGGAGATCTGACGGCGCGCTTGATGGAGCTGACTCTGGAGTTCCCGGGCGGTCATTGCTGAAGGTCTCGTGTGATGTGAGACCAACGATTCTGAGTCCGGTCCGGGAGTCCGAATTCATACGCATCCCAGTCATTTCCGAGACGCGGAGATCGTGCTATCGACGATTCGAAGCGCCTACTTCGTCGTGGCGAGCCACGCCGGAATCGCCAGCCAGATCGGCGCGGTCGCCGCGAACAGCAGCGTGCCCAGCACGATGGCGCCGGAGGCTTCGGCCTCCAGCGTCCGGTAGCGTTGCGCGAACATCATCGCGTTCGAGCCCGGCGGCAGTGCGGCCATCATGACGATGACCGCGAGCGGCATGCCCGACAGCCCGAAGCCCCAGTGCGCGATGCCCAGCACCAGCGCCGGCAGCACCAGCAGCTTGAGCGCGGCCAGGCCGAGCAGCGTGCGCATCGCGCCGCGCGGCAGGCCGTAGTAGGACAGCGACATCCCGATCAGCACCAGGCACAGCGGCACGACCGCGCTGCCCAGCATCTGCAGCACCTCGTCGAGCACGGCGGGCAGCGGGATGCCGGTGGCGTGCCAGGCGAAGCCGCAGAGCACCGGCAGCACGACCGGGTGGATGACGGTGTTGCGCATCGTCGTGAGGATGGTCCGCTTCAGGCTCGCGCCGTGGGGCGTGTGGCGGGCGAGGTCCATCTCGACGAGGACGGTGGCGATGGTCAGCAGCGTCAGCGCGTGCAAGCTGACCACGGTGATGTGGACCGCGAGGCCGCTTTCGCCGAACACGCCGGCGACCAGCGGCACGCCGACCTGCAGCGTGTTGCCGAAGCTCGCGGTGATGCTGCGCACGGCGGGGGCGGCGGGGCTGTCTGGGTGGCGCTTGCGCTCGTACAGGTAGACGGCGACCAGCATCAGCACCACCGGCGCGAAGAATGCGGCCACGGTGAGCCAGGGCAATTCGGAGATCTCCACGCGCGCGGTGGTGCGGAACATCAGCGCGGGGACGAAGAGATAGAACGCGATGTTCGAGAGGATGCGGGCCGGGTCGTTCTCGCCGCCGGCCTTGCCCAGCCAGCGCATGTGCCCGACGAACCACCCCATGCCCGCGGCGATGAAGATCGCCAGCAGTTTGTAGAACAGGACGGCAGTCATGGCGGAGGAGTATGCCGCCGCGCACCTCCCGACCGCGCGCCGCCCGCACACCGCGGTCCTCCAACGACGCCGAAGTCAGCGATCGCCACTGGGGCCGGAATGGTGCTGGGGGTTCCCGGAGGGATGCCCCCTGCACCGTGGAGTGCCCGCGCCTGGCGAAGCGAAGTCCGAAGGGCCGCGTCAGGAAGCCAGCGGCAGCTCCAGCGCGAAGCTGAACTTGCTGCCCTCATCCGGCGAGGTTTCGACGGTGATCTCCCCGCCCATGAGCCGCACGAGCTGCTGGCTGATCGCCAGCCCGAGTCCCGTGCCGCCGGTGCGGCGCGACTGGTCCGCCACCTGCTCGAAGGGCTGGAACAGCCGCTCCATCTGCTCCGGCGCCATGCCGATGCCGGTGTCCGAGACGGTGAAGCGCAGCATCAGGCTGCTGGGTCCCTGCGCGACCACGTCGACGGTGAGGCCGATGCGCCCGTGGTCGGTGAACTTCACCGCGTTGGACAGCAGGTTCAGCAGCACCTGCCGCAAGCGCTGCCCGTCCGCCCGCACGCGCGAGGGCAGTTGCGGGTCCAGCTGCACGGCGAAGGCCAGGCCCTTCTCGGCCGCGCGCGGTCGTATCGATTCGCTGCAGATCTCCAGCAGGGCCCGCAGGTCGAGCGGGCTCATCTGCAGCGTCAGCTTGCCGGCCTCGATGCTGGCGACGTCCAGCAGGTCGGTGATCAGCACCAGCAGGTGTTCGCCCGATTCGCGCATCAGTCGGATGCGATGCTGCTGGGCCGGGCTGAGCGAACTGTCCATCTGCAGCAGCTGCGCGAAGCCCAGGATCGCATTCAGCGGCGTGCGGAACTCGTGGCTCATCGTCGCGAGGAACCGGCTCTTCGCCTGGTTCGCGGCTTCCGCGCGCTGCTTGGACTGGGACAGCTCGACCGTGCGCTCGGTGACGAGCTCCTCGAGGTGGTCGCGATGCTGCGTCAGTTCCTGTTCCGCCAGCCGGCGCAGCGTGATGTCGCTGACCAGGCCCTCGATGCGCGGTGCGCCGTCCAGCACCAGATGCAGGCTGAGTTCGACCCACAGGTCGCGGCCGTCGCGCGTCGTGACCAGCAGCGGCACCTGCTGCAGCAGCCGGTGGCGCTCCAGCGCGCGGGCCAGCCGGCGGTACTCGTGATGTTCGATGCGCACCATGCGCCGCAGGGTCACGCCTTGCGCGTCCTCGGGACGCCCCAGCCCCAGCATCTGCGCCAGCGCCTTGTTCACGCGCAGCAGCCGTCCGTGGCCGTCGGCCTGGAAGATGCCTTCGGCCGCGTTCTCGAACAGGCTGCGGTAGCGCTGCTCGCTGCTGCGCAGCCCTTCGGCGAAGTCGAGCAGCTTGGCGCTCATCGCGTTGAGCTGCTCGGTCAGGTCACCGATCTCGTCGGCATGCTCGGGCTCGATGTGGGCGCCGAGCTCGCCGCTCGCCACACGTTGCGCCAGTCCGCGCAGGCGGGAGACCGGGCGCTCCACCAGCCGTCGCACCAGCACGTAGCTGGTCAGTCCGATCGCCAGCAGCACCGTCGCCAGCAGGCTGGCCACCAGTCGACGCGTCTCGCCCAGGGTCTGGTCGATGTAGCTACGCGTGTAGACCAGCGTCGCGCGGCCCAGCGCGCCCGCCGGGCCTTGCGCGCCGGCGCGGTGGCTCAACTCGAATTCGAGCGAGAGCGGCCGTACCGCCGGCGTCTGGCGCGAGCGCTGCAGTGTCTCCAGCCCCGGCGCCGCCAGCGTGATCGACTGGACCTCCGGATCCGCCATCACGGCGTCCAGCAGCTCCGACAGCGCGGCACTGTCCAGGTTCCAGACCGGCTCCGCGAAGCCCCGCGCCACCAGCTGCGCCATGCGCTGCTGGCGCTCGATCAGCGCCTCGTTGAGTTCGTGCTCGTGGCGGTCGACCCAGTACAGGCCGATCAAGCCCACCAGCACCGTCGCGCTGAGGCTCAGCGCGGCGACCAGCCGCGTCTGGATGCTCAGCGTCGATCGACCCATGACCGCATGCCCTCTCCTGATCCGCAAAATTGTTTGCGGTCGAGTGTCGCGCAAATGCGAGGGGCGTCCGGAGATTGAGGCACGAACCGACCCCCCAGGATTTCACGGGTTGCGAATTGGGGGAGCGCGAAAGGGCCGCCCGCGTGGCAGGCGATCGAAGCCGGGCGCGACCGGTGCCCCTCTTCGCTCAATCGCCTGCGCATGCTCGGCATTCGCTTCGAGGGGCACCGGTCGCGCCCGGCTTCTCCAACTGGGGACTAACGTGGGTCCGGTCCTGGCTCGGCGGTGAATTGGGGCGCGAGACGCGCTTCGTTCCAGCGCCAGGGCAGGGCGCCGGGGCGGCGCAGCCCGGCCGTGACGCGCAGGGTCAGTCCGTGCTTGTCGTCGGTCCAGGTGACGTCGGACTCGGCGGTCAGGTGCAACAGCTCGCCGCGCGCGTAGTCGGGCACGAGCAAGCCCGCGCGCGGATGGCGCAGCAGGTTGCCCAGCGTCATGAAGAAGCGGTTGCCGGGAAACTCCGGGATCCACAGCGTGATGCCGCCGTCCAGTCGACGTTCTGCCCGGATGAAGCCGGGCGGGCCGCCGCGGTGCGAGACGTCGACACCGTCCGCGCGCCCGTCGCCGGGCACCGGCGCCGACGCGCTCGCGATGAACAGGGTGTCCGCGGCCTCGATCAGCGCCAGCGCGCCGTCATCGAGCGCCGCGCCCAGCGGCTGCGCCAACGCGGGCGGCGCATCGTCCCAGGCCAGCGGATCACGCGCCTGGATGTACTTCGGGCAATTGCCGAAGCTTTGCACGACGCCGACCGACAGGCGTTCGCCGGACAGCGCGAGCAGCCGCCCGTTCATGCGGTTGCGCCGGCGTGTGTGCGGCTCGAGCCCGAGCAGCCCCACCGGCGCACCCGGTCCGTGCGCCCGCAGCGCGGCGAGCGCGGGATCCTGGCCGTCCAGCGCCGCAGCCACCGTCATCGTCCGCGCGTCCGGTGTCGCGACGAAGCCGGGTGGGCCCGCCAGCATCGTCGCCCACGGCTGGCCCGCGGCATCGATCGCGCCGAGCAACAGCGTGGGCAGCTTGTTGAACAGCTCGCGGTGCTGGTCGGGCATGTGGTCCCGGACCACCTGGGGGCCGATCTCGGCCATGCGCGCGCGGACGCCCATCCGTTCCTGCAGCGTCTGCTCGCCGGGGTGCCAGGTCGTGTCCATGGCGTGCCTCAGAACTTGTCCGGCAGCGGCTTGAAGCGCGGCAGCGCCTCGATGCGCGCCAGCCAGCCGCGCAGGCGGGGGTAGTCGGCCAGCGACAGGCCGCCCAGCGGCGCCTGCGCCGTGTAGCCGTAGAAGGCCACGTCGGCCAGCGTCGGCCGGTCGGCGATCAGGAAGTCGGTGCGGGAGAGCTGCTCCTCGATGAGCGCGAACAGCCGGTGTCCCAACGCCAACGAGGCGGGATCGACCGGCAACCCGGTCAGCGTGCGGAAACGCGGCGTCGCCGCGCCCGGCCCGAGCAGGCTCACCGACAGGCTGAACCAGCGCTGCTGCCAGGCGGCCTCGATGGCATCGCGCGGCAGCCAGCCGGCATCGGGCGCGTAGCGCGTCGCCAGGTAGACCAGGATCGCGTTGCTCTCCGGCAGGACCAGATCGCCGTCCTCCAGCACCGGCACCTGGCTGAGCGGGTTCATCGCCACGAACGCCGGTTGCCGTTGATCGCCGCCGGCCAGGTTGATGTCGACCACCGTATACGGCAGGTCGAGCAGGGACAGCAGCAGCTCGACGCGGTGGCAATGGCCGGAGGCGGCCACGCGATGCAGACGGAACGGCGCGGATGGGCGGAGGACGGAGGCGTTCATCGGGGAGGGCTCCAGCGGAGGTCTTCAGAGGCCCGTACCGTAGCTCTTGCAGTTGCTGGCTGGAATGCCGATGGCGGATCATTCAGAATTGCAGCTGCCGAAATAATGTGACGCTGCGGGCTTGCGGCGTTCCTGGACATGGATCACCTCGACCGCCTGCGCTGCTTCGTCGCCGTGGCTGACACGCAGAGCTTTGCCGCTGCCGCGCGACGGATGGGTTGCTCAGCGCCGGCCGCTACGCGCGCCATCGCGGCCTTGGAGCAGCGGCTCGGCGTGCAGCTGTTCCAGCGCAGCACGCGCTCGGTGCGGTTGACCGAGGCCGGCGAGCGCTTCGTCGTCGACTGCCGCCGCATCCTTGGCGACCTCGACGAATCGGAGGCCGCGGCGGCCGGGGCGCAGGCCGAGCCGGCGGGTCTGCTGTCGCTGACCGCGCCGTCGATGTTCGGACGGCAACACGTGGCCCCGCTCGCCGCGGAGTTCCTCCAGCAGCACGCGCGGATCCGGCTGAAGCTGCTGCTGGTCGACCGGGTCGTGTCGCTGCTGGACGAGGGGCTGGACCTGGCGGTGCGGATCGCCCACCTGCCGGATTCAGGATTGACCGCGGTGCCGGTGGGCGCGATGCGACGGGTGATCGTGGCCTCGCCCGACTATCTGCGCCGTGCCGGTGAACCGCACACGCCGCGGGACCTCGTCGACCACCGGATCATCGCCAGCTACTTCGACGGCCAGAGCATGACGCCCTGGCGCTTCCGCGACGGCCCGCAAGCGCTGTCGCCCACGCTGATGGTGAACGACAACGCCGCGGGCATCGCGGCCGCGGTGGCCGGTGTGGGTCTGGCGCGGTGCCAGGTCTATCAGGCGGCGGACGCGGTGCGGAGCGGCCTGCTGCGCATCGTGCTCGCCGACCATGAACTGCCGGCGGCACCGGTGCATCTCGTCCATGCCGCCGGGCGGCGCGTGCCCGCGTCGCTGCGGCTGCTGGTGGACTTCATGGCCGCGCGGCTGCGCGCCGAGCCGGTGCTGGGCGGCGACGCGTTCCTGCGCGCGCCCTAGCGCCGTGCATGGCGAGGGAATCAGCCCTTCGCCGTCGCCTTCTTCGCGGCGACCTTCTTGGCTGCGGGTGTCTTGGCCGCGGGCGTCTTGGCTGCGGGCCTGGCGCCGGTCTTGGCGCCCGGCTTCGCGGCGCGCGGCTCGAACTCGAAGATCACCTTGCCTTCCTTCTTGTCGTAGGTCAGGAAGGCCTTGAACTTGCGACGCGTCTTGTTGGAGACGAAGTTCTCCAGCAGGTCCGTCTTGCCGGTCGCGAGCAGCTTGCTCATCTGCTCGGGCTCGATCGGCTGCTGCAGGATGATCTTGCCGCTCTTGAAGTCGCAGCTGACCTTGTCGCCGACCGCGTGCTCGCAGACGTAGTTGCTGCCGAAGTCGAAGACGCGGCCGTTGCACTTCGGGCAGGGGCCCAGCGGCGTGTGAGCGCTGAAGTCCACCGGCTCGCCGTTCTCCTCGGCCTTCTTCGCGTCCTCGCCGAAGTCGAACTCCAGCTTCCAGTTGTCGATCTCGGCGTCGAACACCAGCGCCAGCTCGGCGGTGAACGGCCAGCCGGCCTTGGACCGGAAGCCCTCCAGCGGGCCGACCTTCTTGTCGCGCAGGAAGGTCTCGACCTCGGCCAGCTCGAAGCTGCGGCCGCCCGGGATCTTGGGGATGGAGAAGCCGCACTCGTCGCCGTTGCCGACCTTGCCGGTGCAGGTGAAGCGGCGGTAGTTCTCCTTGACCACGCCGCCGCACTTCGGACACGGCGTCTTGAGCGTCGCGTAGTCGCCGGGGATGGTGTCGCGGTCGTATTCCTTGGCCTTGCGCACGACCTTCTCGGTCATCGCGGCGATCTCGGCCATGAAGGCCTCGCGCTTGAGGCGGCCCTTCTCCATCTCGGACAGCTGGAACTCCCAGTTGCCGGTCAGCTCGGGCTTGGTCAGCTCCTCCACGCCCAGGCCGCGCAGCAGCGTCATCAGCTGGAAGGCCTTGGCGGTCGGGATCATCTCGCGGCCTTCGCGCAGCATGTACTTCTCGGCCAGCAGCCCTTCGATGATCGCGGCGCGCGTGGCCGGCGTGCCCAGGCCCTTCTCGGCCATGGCCTCGCGCAGCTCGTCGTCGTCGACCAGCTTGCCCGCGCCTTCCATCGCCGACAGCAGCGTCGCTTCCGTGTAGCGCGCCGGCGGCTTGGTCACCAGCGCCTTCACCTCGGTGCCCTCGGTGCGCACCACCTCGCCGGCCTTCACCGGCACCAGCATCGCGCCGCTGGTGCCCGGCTCGGCGTTCTCGTCGGTCGCTTCCTTGCCGTAGACGGCCTGCCAGCCCGGCTTCACCAGCACCTTGCCGTTGGTCTGGAACGCATAGGCCTTCTCCGGCGTCTTCACCGTCGAGATCCGCGTCGTGACCTGGAACTCGGCCGGCGGGAAGAACACGGCCAGGAAGCGCTTGACGACCATGTCGTAGAGCTTGGCCTCGGCCTCGGTCAGGCTGCGCGGCGGCTGCAGCGTCGGGATGATCGCGAAGTGGTCCGACACCTTGGTGTTGTCGAAGACCTTCTTCGTCGGCTTGATGTAGCCCTTGTCCAGCGCCGTCTTCGCGTGCTGCGCCAGCGCCTGCAGCGGGCCGGGCATGTCCTCGCTGGCGATCATGCGCGCGGTGTCCTGCGCGACGATCAGGTAGTCCTCGGGCAGGTAGCGCGAGTCGGTCCGCGGGTAGGTCAGCACCTTGTGCTTTTCGTACAGCGCCTGCGCCAGGCCCAGCGTCGTCTTGGCCGAGAAGCCGAAGCGCGAGTTGGCCTCGCGCTGCAGCGTGGTCAGGTCGTACAGGCCGGGGCTGGCCGTCGTGCTGGGCTTGGATTCCTCGGTCACCGTCGCGGGCTGGCCCAGCGCCGCGGCGGCGATGGCATCGGCCTCCGCCTGCGTCCAGACGCGGTCCGCGCGCTGCTCGGGATCGTCGGCGTTCTTCTTGAACGCGGGGTCGAACCACTTGCCCTCGTACTGGCCGGCCTCGGCGTCGAAGCTGCCGCGGATTTCCCAGTAGTCGCGGTAGACGTGCTTGCGGATCTTCTCCTCGCGCTCGACGACGATGGACAGCGTCGGCGTCTGCACCCGGCCCACGGTGGTCAGGAAGAAGCCGCCGTCGCGCGAGTTGAACGCGGTCATCGCCCGCGTGCCGTTGATGCCCACCAGCCAGTCGGCTTCCGAGCGGCAACGCGCCGCGTCGGCCAGCGGCAGCATCTGCTGATCGGTGCGCAGGCGCTCGAAGCCGTCGCGGATCGCCTGCGGCGTCATCGACTGCAGCCACAGCCGGCTCACCGGCTTGGCGACCTGCGCCTTGGCGGTGCCGGCGTACTGGACGATCAGGCGGAAGATCAGTTCCCCTTCGCGCCCCGCGTCACACGCGTTGATCAGCGAGGTCACGTCCTTGCGCTTGATCAGCTTGACCAGCGCGTTCAGCCGGCCCTTGCTCTTGTCGATCGGGTTCAGATCGAAGTGGGGCGGGATCACCGGCAGGTGGGCAAAACTCCACTTGCCGCGTTTGACGTCGAACTCCTCCGGCGCCTTGATCTCCACCAGATGGCCGACGGCCGAGCTGACGACGTACGCGTCGTTCTCGAAATACTCGTCGTGCTTCTCGAACTTGCCCGACAGCGCGGTCAGCGCCTTGACGATGTCTTGCGCCACCGACGGCTTCTCCGCGATCACCAATGCCTTGCTCATGCGCTTGCTTCTTTCCTCTTCGTTCAGGCGTCCAAGATCTTCATGAACGTCTGCCTACAATCCGGCCTCGCGCGCCTACGTACGTGTGTACACGCGCGCGCACCCATGAATTCAATGTACCGGACTCGCTCCATGCCGCAACCGCGCCCCGCTCCGAGTGTTCCCGCCCCCGCCGACGATGCCGTCGTTCCTCCCGTGACCCGGAGAAGCGCCCGGATCCAGGTCCGGGCCTCCGGCGTGCATGGCCGCGGCGTGTACGCGCTGGTGCCGCTGCAGGCCGGCGAGAAGCTCATCGAATACAAGGGCGAGCACATCGACTGGGACGAAGCGCTGCGTCGCCATCCGCACGATCCGTCGCAACCGGACCATACCTTCTACTTTCACCTTGAGACCGGCGGGGTCATCGACGCGGCGGTCGACGGCAACAACGCGCGCTGGATCAACCACGCCTGCAGCCCCAACTGCGAGGCACGCGAGCTCGACGGCCGGGTGTTCATCCATGCGTTGACGGACATTTCCCCTGGCGAGGAGCTGTTCTACGACTATGGTCTGGTGATCGACGAACGCTATACGCCCAAGCTGAAGAAGCGGTTCGAGTGCCGCTGCGGCACGCCGGGTTGCCGCGGCACGATGCTGGCGCCCAAGGACAGGAAGCGCTGAGCGGCGTCCGGAGCGGGCAGGGGGCGTCGGAGGTCGCCGAGGCACCCTGTCAGGTCCTACAGCCACCGATTCGCGGTGCGGGCCCCCGGACGATGACCATCTCCCTCTAGACTCGGACCATTCACGACCACCGGGCCGCTCGGCCCGGGAAGACCAAGACGGATCGCAAGATCACATTCGCGGCGATGCAAGAACATCAGAACTGGGGCGCTGAGGCCCTGTGGCAAGACCTGGAGCCGTTGCTGCCGGGGCTCAGCATCGAGGTGCTGGCGCGGGTCGAATCGACCAACGCCACGCTGATCGAGCGCGTGCGCCGCGACGAGGGCACCGTGGCCACGGGCCGCGCCGGCGATCGTCCGTACGGACGGCGCCAGCATGACCTGCACCCCTGCCTGCTCATCGCCGAACACCAGACCCACGGCCGCGGCCGGCAGGGCCGCGCCTGGCACAGCACGCCCGGCGCGTCGCTGACCTTCTCGCTGTCGATGCCGGTGGAGGTCGCGGACTGGTCCGGACTGTCGCTGGTCGTCGGCGCGGCGATCGCCGAGGCGCTCGACCCCGACGGCAGCCGCCTCGGCCTGAAATGGCCCAACGACCTGTGGCTCGATGAGCGCAAGCTCGGCGGCATCCTGATCGAGACCGTGCCGGCGGGCAACTCGCGCATGGCGGTGGTCGGCGTGGGCCTGAACGTGTCGGACCGCGCGAAGGTCGCGGAGTCGCAGCTGAACACCGGCTTCGCCTGCCTGCAGGAACTGATTCCCGACGTCACCCCGCCGCAGGCGCTGGCGCGGTTGGCGCCGGTGCTGGTGAAGGCGCTGGCGGCATTCCCGCAGAGCGGCTTCGGCGCCTGGCGCGAGCGCTTCGCGCGCCGCGACCTGCTGCAGGGCAAGGCGATCACCGCCGGCGCGCTGGAAGGCACCGGCGCGGGCGTCAACGATCGCGGTGAACTGCTGATCGACACCCCGCAGGGTCGCCAGACGGTCAGCGGCGGCGAGGTCAGCGTGCGGCTCGGCGGCGCGTCCGCCGGACAGGGGTAAGCCACGATGCTGCGCGCCGCGGTCGTCCTGCTGTTCGTCGTCAACGTGCTGGTGTTCGCGTGGAACAAGGGGTGGATCGCCGGTGTGGCACCCGCCACGCCACGGCTGGACCAGCAGATCAATCCGGAGCGGCTGTCGCTGCTCAACCAGAAGGCCGTCACGCAGCTCGCGGCTCGGTCTTGCCTGGAGCTGGGGCCGCTGATCGGCGATGAGCTGCTCAAGCGCGCCAATGCGGCGCTGACGGGAGCCGGGATTCCGGCGTCGTCGATTGAGGCCAATGCCGTCAACACGGGCGGCGTGTGGGCGCTGGCGACGATCAAGATGCCGAGCAAGGACTTCCGCGAACGCAAGGAAGAGACCTATCGCAGCGCCAAGATCGCGTTCGAGCCGCTGCAGGGCTTCCCCGACGAGCAGCCGACGCTGGTGCTCAGCAAGCACGACAGTGAAGCGGCGGCGCAGGCGGCCCTCGACGGCATGACCAAGCGGAACTACAAGGGCCTGCGCGTGATGCGTCTGCAAGAGCCGCTGCAGCAGACCACGCTGCGGCTGGCACGGCTGGACGGGACGCAGTCCGGGAAGTTGAATGCGCTGGCCAATCCGCCTTGGGGCGAGAAGCGCAAGGATTGCTCCGTGGAGGCGCCGGCCGCTTCATCCGCGGCAAGCGCGGCGAACGGCTCAGGGTCGGGCGCGAGCCGCTGACGGCAAGACCTGACCCTCGCTGACTGCTGAGTCTGCTGGCCCTCACCCCCACCCTCTCCCGCAAGCGGGAGAGGGAGTGAGAGTGCACCGAGCTGACTGGATGATTCCCTTTCCCACTTGCGGGCGGTCACGGCGGACCGAGGGAATGACTCCCTCTCCCGCTTGCGGGAGAGGGCAGGGGTGAGGGCCAGCGGCGGTGGAAGTACTGCAGCCCTCTTGCTGCTTCCCCCCGCTTGCGGGACACCGCCTACCTGACGAGTTCCGGGCGTTGGCCGCCTATGCGTGGGGCCCCCGCGGCAAGCGCGGAAACCCCACGCATAGCCGTCCCCAACCAGTTCCGTACTGCCCCGGTTTTGCTACCGAGGACTTCGTGGATCTCGGGCTCGATTACTTCGAGCGGATCTTGGCAAGACGCGGCTTCGGCCAACGCAGTGCCACGATCGCCAGCACCAGGCCTGCCAGCCACAGGCCGCTCATGGCACCACCGCCACCACCGCCACCCGAGGACGTGTCGGTGGGTGTCGTCGGCGTCGTCGGTGTGGTGGGCGTCGTCGGCGTAACGGCAAGGACCGCCGCATTCGCATCGAGCATCCCGGCGCCGCAGGTGCTGGTCGTGCAGTTGCACTCGAGCTGCGGCTGCGTGCTGTTGCCGGCCACGCACTGCGCAACGCCCGCCGCGGCAGCCGGGAAGGCCCGGGCCGACGACTGCAGCGCAGCCTTGATCTGCGTCGGCGTCAGGCTCGAATTCACCGACAGCATCAGCGCGATCGTGCCGCTGACCAACGGCGTGGAGAAGCTCGTGCCGGTGCCGGTGTAGTTGAAGGCGTTGCTGGCCGCGACCGGCGTGGTCGTGCCGCTGTTGCTGGTGGACAGGATCGGGTACAGGCAGGCGCCGGTCGTGTTGACGCAGTTGCCGCCCGGCGCGCTGATGGTCACCTGCGGACCGAGGTTGGAGAAGCCGACCTTGGTCCCCGCATGGCGCAGGCCCGCCACCGCGATGACGTTGCTGCAGTTGGCCGGCGTGCCGACGGCGACGCCGCCTTCCTTGGTCGGGTCGTCGTTCTCGACGCCGTTGCCGGCGGCCGCGACGACCGTCGCGCCCACGCCGACCGCCGCGTTGATCGCGTCCTGGTAGGTGGAGGAGCAGGCGCCGTCGCCGCCCAGGCTCATGTTGATGACCTTGGCCGGGTTGCTGTTGGTGGGCAGGCCCGGCACGGTGACGCCCGCCGCCCAGCGCATGCCGGCGGCGATGTCCGAGGCCCAGCCGCCGCACTTGCCCAGCACGCGCACCGGCAGGATCTTGGCGTTGTAGGCCAGGCCGGCCATGCCCTGGCCGTTGTTGGCGATGGCGGCGATCAGACCCGACACGCGCGTGCCGTGCCAGGAGCTGGAGCCGATGTCGTCGGCCGTGCAACTGCTGCCCAGCCGGCCGCTGTCGATGTCGGACTGGTCGACCCAGTCGCCGGGATCGCTCGGGTCGCTGTCGGCGCCGTCGCCGTCATTGGCGGTCGCGATCACGCTGGTGCCGCTGTTGCCGAAGCCGATCATGTCGTAGCCCTGGACGAACTGGCCGGCCAGGTCCGGGTGGTCCATGCGCGCGCCGGTGTCCAGCACCGCGACGACGACGCCCGTGCCGGTCGACTTGTCCCACGCCGCCGGCGCATTGATCGAGGACAGCACCGTGGCGTCCGGCGCCTTCAGGTACCACTGGCCCGCGGTGACGCCGGCCGACGCGGCGGTCGCGTACAGCGGATCGTTGGGCACGGAGAAATGCTTCTGCCAGCGGTCGACCTCGACCGACTCGACATCGCCGTCGGTGGCCAGCCGCTTGGCGAGCTCGGCCGAGCTCATGCCGCTGGCCGTGTAGACGTGGGTGCGGCTGTCCAGGCTGCGGCGCGCGTGCAGCGTGGCCGCGTGTCTCATGCCCAGCGTGGTGCCGCGCACCTGCGCGATGTCCTTCGCTTCGGAGGCCGTCGCCCGCACGGCGAGCGGCCGTGCCTTGACCGCATCCGCCTGCGCCTTGAAGCGCACGATCACGCGCGCGAAATCGGGCTGTTGATCCGGCTGCAGAGCGGTGCCGGTGACCGCGCCGGCAGTGCCGGCTCCGAACAAACCGAGTACAGCCACGGCAGCAGCCAGACGCTTCGGCAAAGACAGCACGGACATGCGGAAACTCCACAAAACTGAGCTAACCAGTTTATGTGTGAGGCCGCCAAGAAATTGCTAATGCGATGACACATTTGCTGCGAGGCATCACCTCCAAAGGGGGATTCCTCACGCAAATTTGAGTCATCTATCGTCGAAGTGGTGACCGTTCGTATCGGCGGCGGTTTTGGCATGCCGGGAGGCCTTGAGAGACGCCTTGAAGGACGCCTTGAAGGACGCTCGCGACCTGGACGTCACGGAAACGAAAAAGCCCCGCCGGGGCGGGGCTTCGGAAGGCGGGAAAGAGGCCGCCGGGGTCGCTTACTTGGCGACGACCTTGACCATCTCCAGCACCTTGTTCGAGTAGCCCCACTCGTTGTCGTACCAGGACACCAGCTTGACGAAGGTGCCGTCCAGGGCGATGCCGGCGTCGGCGTCGAAGATGGAGGTACGCGGGTCGCCGCGGAAGTCGGTGGCGACGACCTTGTCCTCGGTGTAGCCCAGCACGCCCTTCAGGGCGCCTTCGCTCTGGGCCTTCATTTCGGCGCAGATCTCGGCGTAGGTGGCGTTGTTGTTGAGCTCGACGGTCAGGTCGACGACGGAGACGTCGGAGGTCGGCACGCGGAAGGACATGCCGGTCAGCTTCTTGTTCAGCTCGGGGATCACCACGCCCACGGCCTTGGCGGCGCCGGTGGAGGACGGGATGATGTTCTCGAGGATGCCGCGGCCGCCGCGCCAGTCCTTGTTGGACGGGCCGTCGACGGTCTTCTGCGTGGCGGTGGTGGCGTGCACGGTGGTCATCAGGCCGCGCTTGATGCCCCACTTGTCGTTCAGCACCTTGGCCAGCGGGGCCAGGCAGTTGGTGGTGCAGCTGGCGTTGGAGATGATGGCCTGGCCGGCGTAGGTCTTGTCGTTGACGCCGTAGACGAACATCGGGGTGTCGTCCTTGGACGGGGCCGACATGATGACCTTCTTGGCGCCGGCGGTCAGATGCTTCTCGCCGGTTTCCTTGGTCAGGAACAGGCCGGTGGCTTCGACGACGATGTCGGCGCCGACCTCGTTCCACTTCAGCTCGGCGGGATCCTTGACCTGGGTCAGGCGGATGCGCTGGCCGTTGACGATCAGCGTGTTGCCGTCGACCGCCACATCGCCGTCGAAGCGGCCGTGGACGCTGTCGTACTTGAGCATGTAGGCCAGGTAATCGGGCTCGAGCAGGTCGTTGATGGCGACGATCTGGATGTCCTTGAAGTTCGCCACGGCAGCGCGGAACACCATGCGGCCGATGCGACCGAACCCGTTGATACCGATCTTGATGGTCATGAGGAAAGTCTCCTGCGAGTGAAATGAATCGATGACGTCATGGGCGCGTCGCCCAGCCAGTGGACGTCGTGCCGCGGAGGTGTTCGGTCCGGCGCGCCGAGCGGGGCTGCGAGGCAGCGGGCCGGGGCGCCGGGAACCCTCGATTTGAACAGATAGTCGCGGACCGGCGTTTCGAGCGGGTTACCGGGTTACGAGGAATTTCAAAGCGTGGGTACATCGCCGGTGCGGGACGCTTCGTTCGAAGCTGCACGCCCAGCAAAAAGGGGTGCCGAAGCACCCCTTTGCTGTCGATCGCCGAAGCGGTCGTGGCTTACTTCAGGCGCGCCTTGCCCAGCACCACCTTGACGGTATCGGCGACGTTCTCCGGCGTGAAGCCGAAGTGCTTGAACAGCACGTTGGCCGGGGCCGACTCGCCGTAGGTGTCCAGGCCGACGACGGCGGACACGCCGTACTTCCACCACAGGTCGGTCACGCCGGCCTCGATGGCGACGCGCGGCAGGCCGTCCGGCAGCACGCCCTTCTTGTACTTGGCGTCCTGGCGGTCGAACAGGCTCGTGCAGGGCATCGAGACCACGCGCACCGGGATGCCGGCCACGGCCAGCTGCTGCTGCGCCGCGATGGCCAGCTGCACTTCCGAGCCGGTGGCGATCAGCACGGCTTGCGCCTTCTTCTTCAGGCCGACGTCGGCCGGCTCGCTCAGCACATAGCCGCCGGTGGTGATGGCGTCGACGGCCTCGCCCGACTTCCTCAGGTAGGGCAGGTTCTGGCGGCTCAGCGCGAGCACGCTGGGGCGCTGGCTGTTGGCCAGGGCCAGCGTCCAGGCCACCGCGGTCTCAGCGGTGTCGGCGGGACGCCAGACGTCCAGGCCGGGGATCAGTCTCAGGCTGGAGACGTGCTCGACGGACTGGTGGGTCGGGCCGTCTTCGCCCAGGCCGATGGAGTCGTGCGTGAACACGTGGATCACGCGCTGCTTCATCAGCGCGGCCATGCGGATCGCGTTGCGGCTGTAGTCGCTGAAGGTCAGGAAGGTGCCGCCGTAGGGGATGAAACCGCCGTGCAGCGCGACGCCGTTCATGATCGCGGCCATGCCGAACTCGCGCACGCCGTAGTTGATGTGGCGGCCGCCGTTGGAGCTGCCGTCCTCTTCCAGGCGGAAGGCGGGCGTGCTCTTGGTGTTGGTCAGGTTGGAGCCGGTCAGGTCGGCGGAGCCGCCCAGCAGTTCGGGCATCGCGGCGGTGAAGGCTTCCAGCGCGATCTGGCTGGCCTTGCGGGAGGCGACGGTCTCGGCCTTCTCATGCGCGCCGATGACGGCCTGCGCGGCGACGTCGGCGAAGTTGGGCGGCAGCACGCCGGCGATGCGGCGCGAGAACTCCGCGGCCAGTTCCGGGAACTGCGTGGCGTAAGCGTCGAACTTCTCGTCCCAGGCCTTTTCGAAGCCGGTGCCGGCGTCCTTGGCGTCCCAGTCGGCGTAGACCTCGGCGGGCAGCACGAAGGGCTCGTGCGACCAGCCCAGCGCTTCGCGGGTCAGCTTGATTTCCTCGGCGCCGAGCGGCTCGCCGTGGGCCTTCGACGTGTTGGCGCGGTTCGGGCTGCCCTTGCCGATGTGGGTCTTCGCGATGATCAGCGAGGGCTTGTCCTTGCTGGTCTTGGCCAGCGCGATGGCGGCGTCGACGGCGTCGACGTCATGGCCGTCGACCGGGCCGACGACGTTCCAGCCGTAGGCGGCGAAGCGCTTGGCGGTGTCGTCGCCGAACCAGGGACCGACCTGGCCGTCGATGGAGATGCCGTTGTCGTCGTAGATCGCGATCAGCTTGTTCAGCTTCCACGAGCCGGCCAGCGAGCAGGCTTCATGGCTGATGCCTTCCATCAGGCAGCCGTCGCCGAGGAAGGCGTAGGTGTGATGGTCGACGATGGTGTGGCCGTCGCGGTTGAATTCCTTGGCGAGCTGCTTCTCAGCCAGCGCGAAGCCGACGGCGTTGGTGATGCCCTGGCCGAGCGGGCCGGTGGTGGTCTCGACGCCGGGGGTGATGCCGACTTCCGGGTGGCCCGGGGTCTTGGAGTGCATCTGGCGGAAGGCCTTGAGCTCGGAGACGGGCAGGTCATAGCCGGTCAGGTGCAGCAGGGCGTAGATCAGCATCGAGCCGTGGCCGTTGGACAGCACGAAGCGGTCGCGGTCGGCCCACTGCGGGTTGGCCGGGTTGTGGCGCAGGTGGCGCTTCCACAGCGCGACGGCGATCTCGGCCATGCCCATCGGGGCGCCCGGGTGGCCGGAGTTGGCCTGCTGGACGGCGTCCATCGCCAGGGCACGGATGGCGTTGGCCATCTGGGTGGTGTTCGGGGTGACGACGGCAGCGCTGGTCTCGGCCATGGTGTTGGTCTCGGGCAGGAGTTGGGGCAAACCCGGCATTCTAGTGACCCGCCGCAAACTCGCTTTGGGCGCCCCGCTTCGTTGCGAATCCTCGCCATAGCTGGGCTATGGCTCCGGTTCACGCCTAGCGGTGCATCCCAAAGCGAGTCCGCGGCGGGTCACTAGATCGAGCGGTGTGGTCGAACACTACACTCGCGCTCGATATTTTCTGGATTGACGATGCGAGCCATGATCCTCGCGGCCGGGCGCGGCGAGCGCATGCGGCCGCTGACCGACCACACGCCCAAGCCCTTGCTGAAGGTGCGCGGCAAGCCGCTGATCGAGTGGCACATCGAGGCGTTCGCGCGGGCCGGGATCCGGGACATCGTGATCAACACGGCGTGGCTGCACGAGCAGTTCGAGGCGACGCTGGGCGACGGCGCGCGATTCGGCGTGACGCTGCATTACAGCCACGAAGGCGAGAGCTACGGTCGCGCGCTGGAGACCGGCGGCGGCATCGCGACAGCCCTGGACCTGCTGTGCGCGGATGGCGACGATGCGTTCTGGGCGGTGTCGGCGGACATCTTCATTCCGGAGTTCGAGTTCGATTCGTCAAAGGCCGCGGCCTTCGCGGCGAGCCCGTTGCTGGCGCACCTGTGGTTCGTGCCGAAGCAGCCGCGGCATCCGACGGGGGACTTCGGCATCGATGCAGATGGCGTCGCGACGATCGATGGCGACCTCGAGGTCTACAGCAACATCGGCCTGTACAAGCGCGCGTTCTTCGACGGCGTACTGCCGGGGCAGCACCAGCGCATCCGCGCGAGCCTCGACCGCGCGATCGGCGCGCGAGCGGTGACGGCGGAGCTCTACCCCGGGCCGTGGGCGAATGTGGGGTCGCCGGAGCAGTTGGAAGAGCTCAACGGCAAGGGCTGACAACGAGCAGCCTGTTTTTTTGAGATCGCAATTTGCGATCTCAAAGAACCGTCACTCCATGAGCTTTCTGAGGCCGGTCTGGAAGGCGACGGTGAGCACGCCAATGATGAAAGCGCCGAGGAAGCTGGTATCCAGGATGAACTTGAAGGCGACCAGCATCAGCAGAGGCGCGACCAGCAAACCGCGCAAAGGTCCGAGCAGCAGCAAGCCGGCGATCACGACCAACCCCGACACGACGCTGGCGACCGCGCAGCGACCGAAGCTCACTTCATGCGCGCCAACGATCTTTGCGGCGAACCAGATGCAGCCAATGCTGGCGATGGTCGAGACGACCATGGAGAGCAGGCTGAAAGTGGCGAAGAGGGTGCTCATGGCGTGCGCGTTCTGACAGTCCGGAATCGAAGCGCGCGAGTCTAGATCCCGCGCGTGTGCTCGCGAGACCCTCTGAAGAGGGGGGCAACTGCGGAAATTCGAGCGGAGCACTGCGGCGTTTTGAGATCGCAATTTGCGATCTCAAACGATGAGACCCAGAAACGAGAAACCCGCCTTTTGCACGTCTGCTTGCGCAGAACCCTGGCCGAAAACCAGGACGTGTGGCGGGTGTGTTGGGATGAAGTCTAAGCGGCAACTTCGGGATGAAGCAAGGGCCGTGTGGCGTCGTTGACGACGACCTGACAAGACCTGGCCCTTCGGTGGGAAGCGCATCCCCCACACGACCCCACGATGGCGGAATCGCCGGAGCTCTTTGATCTTTATCAGAGAGTGAGACCGCGACCGGTTGCACGATGGACTCCGGTGTTTCAAACCCACCTTGCTGATCCCGCTCTCGCGTTCAATGCGAGTGCGCCGTCCCTGTCATTTCGATCATGGGCGAGATGGACCATTCCGTGAGGGTGGTCACACGGCGAAAGCAAGGTGGTTTGAACATCTCGCCCACCCCTTCGATTCGATCGTCCGCATGCCGCGGCTCGGCAGTCGAAGCCGGTGGTTTCCAAAGTTCTTCGGAGTCTTACGAACATGGGAACCCTGCATCAAACGCGTATCAACGAAGCGCGCGGTCCGATCCGCGACCGCCGTCCGCTGGCGGGCTGCGACGTCGGCTCGCTCATCAGCCTTCAAAACGAATGGGGCATGAGCGACGCGCAGCTCTTTGGCCTGCGCCTTGGCGCCGACGCGGTTTGCCTGCGCACGACGTGTCCGTCGCCTCGGCGATCGCCAACCTGCGTCACACCCTCGTGTCCGCAGCGGCGACGCTGTCGATGGTCGAGGACAACTGCGTCGAGGGCGATCCGTCTCGCCACGTGGTCGAGAGCGTGCGCCAGTCGCTGCGCGAAGGCCTCGGCATGCTGGGCATCGTCGGCCGCGCTGTGGACGAAGTGCCCGTTTGAGATCGCAGATTGCGATCTCAAAAGCTGGGATGTCGACCTTGAACTGGCAATGCCTCGATGGGCGCAACTTCGACTGCGCCCTCTGCCGACTCGGAGGAGGAAGTCGGCGCAGAAAAGGCGAAGGCCCGATCAACAGACCGGGCCTTCTGGTCGCTTACCGGAAAACGCATTCGCCGGGGCTAACACACGACAGAGCGTTGAAAGCGCACTCGCAACGTCATGAGTGCCATCGTAGATCAAGACAGAACTCGCAGCAATCACTTATGCCGTTGGATCTTGCAGACGTCGTCTCCGCTGTTTCTCCGAATCGACTCGCGCCCTACCGAACAAGGCTAGCCCGTCGGAGTACGTTGGACGCGGTGAGGGCAAAGTATTTGCTGAACGACATCAGTCAGCATTTCTACGTCCCCCTTCGCATGGTCGAAGTAGCACTTCGCAATCGGATCAACGCCGCGATCTGCGAGAGCTTCCCGGCCACGTGGTACGACACCCTTCCGTACTCTCAAGGCGGCCGGGAGTCCGTCGCGGCCGCCAAGGCCGGTGCTGCCAGGGACGTGGTGAATCGAGCCCTCGTTCCTGATGACGTCGTGTGTCGGCTCACGTTCGGCTTCTGGGTGAACATGCTCGATCCCCACTACCGCAATGCCGCCACGAAGTCTCGATTCATCTGGAATCAACATCGATTCAGGACAGCGTTCCCTGGATCTGGCCCAGGCCTTACGGCAGCGAGGGTCATGGACCGACTTCGGCAGCTCAAAGATCTGCGCAATCGGCTCTTCCACCACGAACCCATCTGGAAGAGCAAGCACGTGAATTCACTGCCAGACGCCGTCCGAGTGTTGAGGGCCAAGTACGAAGAGGTGTGCGAGGTGCTGGGATGGTTGTCGCCTGAGCAGCACGCACTCATCAACGCTTGGGGCTTTCCGGGCCGATTCCAATTGGCCTGCAACCTTGAACGATTCGACCGGCACCTTTGGTAGCACGGCGAGGCATCCATCCCTGCGTGTCGCGGCGCATCGAACGAGAAGTGATGTCCGGCGCGGTCCTCAACCCATCATCAAAATCTTTGGATGAACACATTCAAGCAAGGCAATCTCTTTGACTCTGACGCTGAAGGCCTCGTCAACGCCGTCAACACGGACGTCCACGTTGAAGTCTTTGAGCCCATCGTTTGAGATCGCAGATTGCGATCTCAAACCCCCGTCGCGAGGAAAGTGGACTGATGTTTTGAGATCGCAAATTGCGATCTCAAACGCTCAGAGGGTCCGGTTCAGCGCGCCGTCCCCACCGGCCTTCCCGCCCAGCGCTCGCACTGCTGCCGCACCAGCTCGTTCAGCAGCTGTTCTTTCTCCACGACCCCGCGCGCCCACGTCGCGTCGTTGCCCTGCCAGCGCATCTCCTCGCGGACATACCGCAGCGCCGGTTCCGCCTTCAGCGCGACCGCGTGCGGCTCCAGCGCATGCAGCGTCACATTCAGGTCCTCGCGCAGGCTGCGGTGCTCGCCGCTCTTCGGATCGACGAAGGTCCCGTCCAGTCCGAACCGGCACGCCTGGAACCGGTTGAATGTGTAGGGCAGGTAGTCGTCCTCGTGCAGCTCGAACGGCTTGTCGTGCGAGATCCACCGTGCCAGGCACTGGATCAGCGCCGCCAGCGCCGACGCCTTCTCGATCGTCAGCGGCGTGTCGAGCACCCGCACTTCGATCGTTCCGTACTCGGGCTTGGGTCGGATGTCCCAGTAGAAGTCCTTCATGCTCTTCACGACGCCCGTGTGGGTCATCTTCTCGAAGAATACGAGGAAGTCGTCCCAGGTCAGCACGAAGGGCGCGCGCCCCGACAGCGGGAACGCGAACACCGAGTTCAGCCGCGCCGAGTGGAAGCCGGTGTCATTCCCCTGCACATACGGCGACGACGCCGACAGCGCGATCAGATGCGGGATGAAGCGCGACAACCCGTGCAGCAGCCGCAGCGCCTGGTCCGGGCCCTCGCAGCCGATGTGCACGTGCTGCCCGAACACCGTGAACTGCTTGCTCAGGTAGCCGTACAGCGACGAGATCTCCTGGAAGCGCGGCTTGTCGAAGATCCGTTGCTTGCTCCAGTGCTGGTACGGGTGTGTGCCGCCGCCGGACAGGCCGAGGTTGAGCCGGTCGGCGCTGCGCACCAGCGCGTCGCGCGTGACGGTCAGCTGCTCCAGCACCTGCTCGTAGTTCGTGCACACGTTGGTGCAGAGCTCGATCATGCTGTCCGTGATCTCGGGCGTCACGTCACCCGGCACGGTCTCACCCTTCATCACCCGCAGCAGATCCTTCGAACCCGGCATCAGGTCGTAGTCGTGGCGATTGACGATCTGGAGTTCGAGCTCGACCCCCATTGTCAGGGGCTTCGAGATTGCAAATGGTTCGAGGCTCATGTTTGCTCCCTCGGCTTCGCCGGTCCCTCCAAGAGGGACGCAGCACCGCCTTCGGGCGGCCGTGCGGCTGTGCTCATCGCTTCGCAGCCTCCTTGACTACAGGCGTTTCAGGGTGATGCTCGCCGGCGAGGCGCAAGCCCCATTGCACGGCGATCGGGCCGACCAGCTCCATCAAGGCGATCGTCGACAGGATGACGGGTGCGAGCAGGGTCGCAATCTGTGGATGGTGCAACTGCACCTCGCTGAACAGCACCAGCATCGTGCCCGACACCGGACTCAGGCACACCGCCAGCGCGATGCCCTGGCGGGCGTCGATGCCGCTGAGGCGCGCCATGCTGGTCAGGGCCAGCGCCTTGGCCACCAGGCGAAGCAGCAGCAGCGCCAGCGCCAGCACCGCGCCCATCGCCAGCGCCTGCAGCGTCCACGCGGAACCCACCGCGACGAACAGCATCAGCACCAGCACCCCGCCCGCCGTGCCGAAGTGGCGCGGCCAGACCCACGGCCGTTCGGTCGTGTTGCGCAGGATCATGCCGGCCAGCAGCGGCACCAGCAGCGTCGACAGGTTCAGCACCCGCGCCACGCTCAGCGCCACCAGCACCAGGCCGAGCAGCATCAGCACCGAGTTCTCGTTGCGCAGGTCGAGCCGGCGCATCAGGTTGGCGGTGAGACGCGCCAGCAGCGCGGCGACGATGATCGAACCGACGAACGCATACAGCGGCTGCGCGACGGCTTCCAGCCAGTCGCCCTTCTGGTCCAGCGCGAGCCAGCCCAGCAGCAGCTTGTGCGCCAGCACGCCGTAGATCGTGTTCAGCGAAGTCAACGCGAGCATGCGCTCGCTCACCTGACCGGCGGCGCGCAGCTCCGCGCCGACTCTGCCGACCACCGCGGCACTGGACGCCATCGTCAGGACCGCGCAGCTGAACGACACCAGCGGACTCACACCCAGCAGCGTCAGCCCGAAGCCGACGACGACGAAGGACGCGAGCGCCTCTGCCGCGCTGGCGCCCAGCAGTGCTTTGTTGTTGCGCAGCCAGCGCAGGTTCACGCGCGAGCCCATCTCGAACAGCAGCAGCGCCAGCGCCAGATCGACGACGAGCCGCAGCCGCGCGTCCAGCGCGCCGTTGGCGAAGATGCCGTGGCCGAGCGCCGCCAGCACCATGCCGACGACGCTGTAGCCGACGACGCGGGGCAGGCCCAGGCGGCGGTTCACGAATTCGCCGAGCACGCCGGCGGCCACCATGGTCAGCGAGGCCCAGAACAGCCAGTCGGGCCGAGGCGGCCAGCTGCTGAACTGCAGGAAGTTCGCAAAGTCGTTCATCAAAACGAAGGTTCTCCTCGATTCGTGGACGGCGGCCAGCTCCGGATGTCCGGAGGGCCGGGGGACAGCCCCCGATCATCGGGCCAATCCGGTCGCCATGGCGGCGATCCAGGACAGGCGCTGGCAGCCTTTACTTGTCGGCTTTACCGATTGCCGGTCATCGGCCATCGGGTGGGAGCGTCAATTGCCGTCTCCGCGCCGGTCTCGTCGCACGTGGGGCAATCGGCGGACCGGGAGGTGATCCGGACGGGCCGTGCCGCAGGGGTCAGGACTTGCCGGCGTCGATCCCCCGCGAGAGTGCGGATCGGGGATCGGGAATCAAAGGGCCGGCGGCGAAGAGCGCACGACCGTCAGGTCGCCGCTCGTCAGCCAGTCTGCCATCGATTCGCGCGAGTGCTGGCGCAATGCGCCCTCGAGGTCGGGGACATCGTCCCGCGGCGGGACGCCGATGACGCCCTCCCACCCGTTGCGCCCGCGGCGCTTGACCGCGTACAGGGCCTCGTCGGCGAGCGCGATCGTCGCGGCCCAGTCCAGCGCGCGCGGGAACGCCGGCGCGAGCGGGAAGGCCGCGAAACCCACCGAGCAGGTCACGTCCACGGTCCGGCCTTCGTCGAGATCGAACGGCGCGCCGCTGACCTGCAGGCGCGCTCTTTCGGCGAGTTCGGCCGCATGCGCCCGCGACGTGTCGCGCGCGACGATGAGGAACTCCTCGCCGCCCCAGCGAACCAGATAGTCCGCCTCGCGGAACACCGCGGTGAGCCGCTCGCGCATCTGCTGCAGCACCGCGTCGCCGGCCGCGTGGCCGAGGCGATCGTTCAGCGCCTTGAAGTGGTCGAGGTCGAGCAGGAAGAAGATCAGGTCGCCGTCGTCCGGCGGCGTCACGCCGTCGCCGTGCGCCTGCTCATGACGGCGCACCGCGAGCGCCACGTCCGCGTCGATGTGCTGCGTCAGGAAGCGGCGGTTGCGCAGGCCGGTGAGCGGGTCGGACAGGCTGGATTCCTCCAGCGCCACCGTCTTCGCCTGCAGATCGAGCGAGAGCCGTTCAAGCTCCGCCGTCCGTGCCCTCACCTTGATCTCCAGCGCCATCTGCGAACGCCGCAGGTACGAGGTCCGCAGCGCCACCAGCAGGTAGACCAGCGCGATCAGGGTCGCGCCGCCGAGCGTGCGCGCCCACCATGTCTGCCACCAGTCCGGCAGCACGCGCACGGGGATGTCGAGCTCCAGCGGGCTCCACACGCCGTTGCGGTTGGTGCCGCGCACACGCAGGCGGTACTTGCCCGGATCGAGGTTGGTGTAGACCGCCACGCGCAGGTCGGCGCCGGTGCTGATCCACTCCGGATCGAAACCCTCCAGCTGGTAGGCGTAGCGGTTGCGTTCGGGCTCGCTGAAGTCCAGCGCGGCGAACTCGACGCTGAAGCTGCGGTTGTCGGCGCCGATGGTCAGGCCGTTCTCCGGCAGCTTGCCGGCGGCCAGGCGCTGGCCGTCCACGCGCAACTCGGTCGTGACCAGCGCGGGCTGATAGGCCCAGGCCTCGAAGCGTTCGGGCGTCACCACCAGCACGCCCTTGCTGCCGCCGAACAGCAGACGTCCGTCGCGCGTCTTCATGTAGGCGCGGAACCAGCCGGTGCCGATGTCGACGCCGTCGGCGTTGGTCAGCTCGTAGTAGTTGTCCTTGGCCGGGTCGTAGACGAAGTTCTGCGACCAGATGCGGCCCTCGCCGTCTTCGAGCAGGTTGGCGCCGAAGGCGCGGCCGAGCACGCCGTGCTTCTCGCTGATGCGGTCGAACTCGGCATCGCGGCCGTCCCAGCGGGTGAGCAGGTGCAGCCCCGCCGCGGTGTCCACCCACAGGCGCTGCTTCGAATCGACCAGCAGGCCGACGATGGAGTGGTGGCTCAGGTCGCGGCCCGGCCGGGCGCGCGCGACGACCAGTTCCGTGCCGCCCGGAGCGATCCGGTACAGGCCCTTCTCGGTGCCGACCCACAGGCCGCCGTCCTCGGTCTCGGACAACGCGTTCACGTCGCCGGTCAGCGGCTGGCCGCCTTCCTGCCGGAGCCGGATCGGTGTCGTCAGTCCGGCCTGAGCGCCGTGTGCCGACGAACCCGGTGGCAAGCGGAAGAGCCCGTCCTGCGTGCCGATCCACAGCGTGCCGTCGCGGCCGGCGAGCAGCCGTCGCGCGCGGCCCGTGCCGGCCTGGATGACGCGCAGCAGCTGCCGGTCACGCGTGTACTGGTGGAGGCCGCCGTCGCTGCCGAGCCAGATCGTCCCGTCCTTCATCTGGACGAGGCTGGAGATGCGTCCGCCCGACAAGCCGCCGCGCTGACCCGGCGCGGGGCGCAGCGTCGCGATCGAGCGCAGTTGCTCGTCGAGCACGGTCACGCCGCTCTCGTTGCTGCCGAGCCAGATCTCGCCGCTGTCGAGCTGCACCATCGCGCGCGTGCTCGGGTCGATCAACTGGGCCTGCTTGCCCGGATCGCGGCCGCGCACCCAGGTGCTGGTGTTCGACGGGTTGTGACGTTGAAGGCCACCCCCGTATCCGCCGGTCCAGATCCAGCCGGCGCGGTCGCGCATCAGCGCGCGGACCTCGTTGCCGCCGAGGCTGCCGCGGTTGAGCGGATCGTGCTTCATGGTCCGCAGCAGCTCGCCGCTGGCGACGGCGCGCAGCTCCAGCCCGCCGTTGCGGCCCAGCCAGAGGTGGCGATCGTCCAGCGCGACGAAGGTGTTGACCGAGCCGTTCACCGCTTCCTCGGCGCGCTCGAGCAGCGTGCCCTCACCGGTCTTCGGATCGACGAGGGCGAGGTCGCCCTGCTGCGTGCCGGCCCAGACGCGGCCGTCGGGCGCGAGGAACAGGCTCAGCACGATCTTGTTGGCGAGGCCCGGCTTGCCCGGCGTCGAGAACACCGGCTCGAAGCGATCGGAGCCGGCGCGCTTGCGCGCCAGGCCCTTCCAGGTGCCGACCCACAACGAGCCTTCGCCATCGACGGCCAGCGACTGGACGCGGTCGTCGGGCAGGCCGCCTTGCGCGCGGTCGGCCTGGCGGAAATGCTGGAAGCGGCCCTCGACCGGGTCGTAGCGGTCGAGCCCGTGACCGATCGTGCCGATCCAGAGCTGGCCATCGCGATCCTCGGCCAGCGCGCGGATCGTGCCGGCGGAGACCGCGCTGCGCGGCAGCTGCGGATTGGCGTCGGAACGGAACAGCGACAGCTTCTCGCTCTGCGGGTCGTAGGCGGCCAGGCCGTCGGCCTCGGTGCCGATCCACAGGCGGCCGTCGCGCGCGACCAGCAAGGCGCGGATGAAACCCAGGCTGCGCGCCGAGCGCACGCCGTTCTCGATCGGAGCACCGGGCTGGCGGAAGTTGTAGCCGTCGAAGCGCACCAGGCCGGCGCCGGTGCCGATCCACAGGAAGCCGGTGCGGTCCTGCGCGATCGCCGAGATGATGTTCAGCGGCACCGGGGCGTCGATGCCGACGGTCTCGAAACGCGGCTCGGCGAGCAGCGACACCTCCGGCGGCGCGGGACGGTCCGCGCGCGCCTCGTCCGGGAATGCGGCGGCACCGCCCGGCGTGAGCGCCATGGCCGAAGCCAGGACCAGCACGACGGCGGCGCACAGACTCGGCAGCAGGGGAAGGGCACGTCGTCGCAACATCGCGCGGGATGCTAGCTGGCCGCCCTGCAGGATTGCGGCACCGGCGCGACAACCCCGCCCCGTCAATGAGGGGCTTGGCGGGCGGTCTGCGGACAAACCCCGAGGCCGGGGCGAAGGATGGTGCAGGCGGCGACAGCCTGCGTGAGGCCAGGCGCGGGCACTCCACGACGCGGGGGGCATCGCCTCCGCGAACCCCCCGCATCATTCCGGCCCCACGGGCACTCGCTGCCCGCGGGGCAGAGGCCTGCTCTGCGACTACTTGGCGAGGGGCAGGGTGATCGCGTCGATGCGCGCCAGGATCTCGGGCGTCAGCTTCGGCGTGACGGCCAGCGCGCCCAGGTTGTCCTGCAGCTGCGAGAGCTTGCTCGCACCGAGGATCACCGTCGACACGCGCGGGTTGCGATTGATCCAGGCGATGGCCAGTTGTGCCAGCGTGCAGCCCAGTTCGTCGGCGATCTTGCCCAGCTCGGCCACCGCGGCGTTGCGCTCCGGTTCCTGCAACTGCTCGCGCAGCCAGGACATGCTCTCCAGCGCGCCGCGGCTGCCCTCGGGGATGCCGTTGCGGTACTTGCCGGTCAGCAGGCCGGAGGCCAGCGGGCTCCACGTCGTCAGGCCCAGGCCGATGTCCTCGTAGAGGCGGGCGTACTCCTTCTCCACGCGCTGGCGGTGGAACAGGTGGTACTGCGGCTGCTCCATCACCGGCTTGTGCAGGTGATGGCGCTCGGCGATCTCCCAGGCGGCGCGGATCTCGTCGGCGCTCCACTCGCTGGTGCCCCAGTACAGCGCCTTGCCCTGCGTGATCATGTCGCTCATCGCGCGCACCGTCTCCTCGATCGGCGTGTGCGGGTCGGGACGGTGGCAGTACACGAGGTCGATCTCGTCCAGCCCGAAGCGCTTGAGCGAGCCGTCGATGGCTTGCATCAGGTACTTGCGGTTCAGCGTGTCCTTGTAGTTGATCGTGGTGCCCGACTTGTCGATGCCCCAGTAGAACTTGGTCGAGACGACGTAGGTGTGGCGGCCCCAGCCCAGCTGCCTGAAGACCTGGCCCATGATCTCCTCGCTCTTGCCGAGCGCGTAGGCCTCGGCGTTGTCGAAGAAGTTGATGCCGGCGTCGCGGGCCGCGGCCATCAGCTCGACGGCCGAGCCGGTATCGACCTGGTTGTGATACGTCACCCAGGAGCCCAGGGACAGTTCGGATACCTGCAGGCCGCTGCGGCCGAGTCGACGGTATTGCATGCGTCTTTTCTCCTCTTAGAGGCGCGCAAGGTTAGCGGAGCCCGGCGCGGCTGTCAGAGGGCATGTCGAATGCCCCGTTCCCGTGGGGACGTCCCTGTCATCGCCCCGCTGTCGCCCCGCTGTCGCCCCGCTGTCGCCCCGCTGTCGCCCTGCCGTCGGGTTGTCGTCGTCATGTCACCGTGAACACGAACACTGCGCCGCGCACATGCGACTGCACGTGCTTCATCCTCATCACGCCAGCCTCCGCTCGCCCGACCATGACCAAGAAGCCCCTGCTGAACCTGCTCAAGAACGACGAGCCTGTCTCGTCCTCCGAGACCATCGATCACACCCGGCGCCATCTGGTGCGTGGCGCGCTGGCGGCCGGCGCATTGGCCGGCCTGCCGCTGGCCGGCTGCGGCGGCGACGACGGCGATGCGCCGCAGGTCGCGGTGGTCTTCAGCCACGGCGTGGCCAGCGGCGATCCGCTGAGCGACCGCGTGATCCTCTGGACCCGCGTGCTGGCGCAGGACAGCGCCGACGCGCGCGACGTCCCCGTGAGCTGGGAAGTCGCGAGCGATGCCGCCTTCGCGTCCATCGTGGCCAAGGGCGACGCGACCGCGCGCGCCTCGAACGATTTCTGCGTGAAGGTCGACGCCACCGGGCTGCAGGCCGGCGTGCGCTACTGGTATCGCTTCAAGGCCTACGCGGCCACCTCGACCGTCGGTCGCGCGAAGACCTTGCCGACCGCCAACGTGGCGCAGGTGCGGCTGGCGGTGTTCTCGTGCTCGAACTACCCGACCGGCTACTTCAACGTCTACGCCGAGGCGGCCAAGCGCGCCGAGACCGACAGCTACGACGTCGCCGTCCACCTGGGCGACTACATCTACGAGTACGGGCCCGGCGGATACGGGAGCGGCGGCGCCCAGGCGCTGGGCCGCGTGGTCGAGCCGCAGAAGGAGATCGTCGCGCTGGCCGACTACCGCCGCCGCTACGCGCAGTACCGCGCCGACGCCGATCTTCAGAAGCTGCATGCCGCGCTGCCGATGATCGCCGTCTGGGACGACCACGAGGTCGCGAACGATGCCTGGAAGAACGGCGCCGAGAACCACCAGCCGGCCACCGAGGGCGACTTCGCCGCGCGCCGCGCCGCCGCCGTGCAGGCCTGGCACGAATGGCTGCCGGTGCGCGACGGCAGCGATCCGCTGACCACGTACCGCAGCTTCAACTTCGGCGCGCTGATGTCGCTGCACATGCTGGACACGCGGGTGCTCGCGCGCGACAAACAGCTCGACTACGCCGACTACATCACCGCGTCCGGCCTGGACAGCGCGAAGTTCCAGATCGACATGGCCCGCACCGACCGCACGCTGATGGGCGCGACGCAGAGCCAGTGGCTGCAGGCGCAGATGCAGGCCTCGACGGCGACCTGGCAGGTGCTCGGCCAGCAGGTGCTGATGGGGCGGATGAACATCCCCGCGCCGATCCTGTTCGAGGCCAACGCGCCGGGCACCGGCGTGTCGGTGTCGCAGTACGCGGCGATCGTCGCCAAGGCGCAGAGCAATCCGGCCGGCCTGACGTCGCAGGAGCAGGCGGTCCTCGCCGCGCCGAGCATTCCCTACAACCTCGACGCGTGGGACGGCTATCCGGTGGCGCGCGAAAGCTTGCTCGGCACCGTGCGCCAACTGGACAAGAACCTCGTCGTGCTGGCGGGCGACACGCACAACGCCTGGGCGAACGATCTGCTCGACGGCGCGAACCGCCAGATCGGCGTCGAGTTCGCGACCTCGTCGGTCACCTCGCCGGGCTTCGAGGAATACCTGTCCAAGGAGAACCCGCAGCAGCTCGCCGGTGCGCTCACGCAGCTGATCGGGCCGCTGGTCTACGCGGACACCTCGCGCCGCGGCTACATGACCGTGACCGCGACGGCGACCGAGTGCCGCTGCGACTGGATCTTCGTCAGCACGATCCTGAGCCGCGACTACACGGCGACGGTGGCCCAATCGCTGCGCACGCTGCCCGGCGCGAGTGGGCGCAAGCTGGTCGCGGTCTGAGGCGTGCGGGGGAGGGCGGCGATATAGTGATCCGCAACCGGTCGCCTGACGTGACCGGAGCAGTTTCACGGGTCGATGCCATGCCCCAGCCTTCAGACTCCGCCGCTCAGGACGGCGCCGCCTCCGCGGCCGCCGATGCCTTCGATGCCTCCTTCGACGGCAACGCGCCGCCGCTGCGCCTTGCGGTGATCGGCGCGGGCCCGGCGGGCCTGGCGCTGGCGCTGCTCGCCGCGCGTTACCTGCCGCAGGCGCAGGTCAGCCTCTTCGACGCCCGGCCGCTGGAGCGCGACGTCTCCGGCGATCCGCGCACGATCGCGCTGTCGCTGGGCAGCGTGCAGCTGCTGCAGCGCCTGCGCGTGTGGCCCGCGGCGCAGGCACAGGCGATCCGCGAGGTCCACGTGAGCCAGGCGCCGCCGACGCTCTCCAGTCCCTGGTTCGGACCGTCGGGCGAGCCGGAGGTGCACATCTCCGCCGCCGAACAGTCGGTGCCGCAGCTCGGCGCGGTGCTGGCCTATGGGCAACTGGTGGCACCGCTGCAGGCCGCCTGGCAGCAGGCGAGCGCGCTGGAGCCCAAGCGCCTGATCAGCCGTTTCGGTCAGGCGGTGGACGGCATCAAGCAGGACCGCCCCGACGAGGTCGAGATCGACGCCGGCATCGCCGAGCGCTTCGACCTGGCGGTGGTCGCCGAGGGCGGCGTGTTCTCCGACCAGGCCCGCAAGGCGCTGGCGCACGACTACCAGCAGAACGCCTGGGTGGGCACGGTGACGCTGTCGCCGGACAGTCCGGCGGGCGTCGCCTACGAGCGATTCACGCGACGCGGCCCGCTGGCGCTGCTGCCGCTGCCGGACCGCGAGGGCCAACGTCGCGCCGCGCTGATCTGGTGCCAGCCGCAGGACGAGGACGAGGTTGCCGGCCTGACCGACGCGCAGCGGCTGACGGTGATCCAGCAGCAGCTGCCGGACCGCGTGGGCCGTCTGCAGGGCATCGGTCCGCTGAAGTGTTTCCCGCTGGGCCTGAACGCCGAACGCACCCTGGTCGAGGGCCGCCGCATCCGCATCGGCAACGCGGCGCAGACGCTGCACCCGGTGGCGGGCCAGGGCCTGAACCTGGGCCTGCGCGACGCCTTCGCGCTGGTCGAGGCGCTGCGGCGCGATCCGCGCATCGACACGGCGCTGCGGCGCGTCGAATGGCAGCGCGCGCCGGACCGCTGGGCGACGATCCTCACGACCGACTTCCTGGCCCGGACCTTTGCCTGGCGCTGGCCGGGCCTGCCGGCGGCGCGCGGCCTGGGCCTCGCCGCGCTGCAGGCCCTGCCGCCGCTCAAGCGCGCGCTGGCCGGGCAGATGATGTTCGGCCGCCGCTGAGCCTGCGCATCGAGCCGTTCCGCCGAGCCATCCCGACGATCCTTCCATCGAGCCGCCGCCGACCGCGCCCCTTCCCATGAGCAGTCCCCCGGGCGCGGCGAGTGCCGCCGCCTCCCTCCACGACTACGCCGAACCCGGCACCACCGCCTACCGCTGCATCGCGTTCGCGCTCTTCCTGGCGGGCTTCACGACCTTCTCGCTGCTCTACAGCGTGCAGCCGCTGCTGCCGCTGTTCGCCGCGGAGTTCCACGTCGGCGCGGCGGCGAGCGCCTTGTCGCTGTCGCTGGCCACGGGTGCGCTGGCCTTCGCGATCCTGTGCGCCGGCGCGCTGTCCGAGAGCATGGACCGCAAGCGGCTGATGTTCGCGTCGATGGCGATGGCCGCGGTGCTGAACCTGATCGCCTCGGTGGTGCCGAGCTGGCACGCGATGCTGGTCGCGCGGGCGATCGAGGGCCTGGTGCTCGGCGGCGTGCCGGCGGTGGCGATGGCCTACCTGGCCGAAGAGATCCACCCCAAGGGCCTGGGCCGCGCGATGGGCCAGTACGTCGGCGGGACGGCCTTCGGCGGCATGATGGGCCGGGTCGGCGTGAGCGTGCTGAGCGACGCCTTCGGCTGGCGGCCGGCGCTTTTCGTCGTCAGCGTGCTCGGGCTGGCGGCGGCGATCGGATTCTGGTTCCTGCTGCCGCCGTCGAAGCACTTCGTGCGACGCACCGGCGTGAAGCTGTCGGAGCACGTGGCCGCGTGGCGCGGCCACCTGACGCATCCGATGCTGCCGCTGCTGTTCGCGATGGGCTTCCTGATGATGGGCATGTTCGTCGCGGTCTACAACTACGCCGGCTTCCGGCTGATGCGCGCACCGTTCTCGCTCAGCCAGAGCGCGATCGGATTGATCTTCTGCGCCTACCTGTTCGGCATTGCCGCGTCGGCGACGGCGGGCGGCCTGTCCGACCGCTTCGGGCGCGCCCCGGCGCTGCTGTCGGGCATCGCGCTGGCGACGACCGGCGTGCTGCTGACGCTGACGACCTGGCTGCCGGCGGTGATCGTGGGCATCGTGCTGCTGACGATCGGTTTCTTCGTCGCGCACTCGGTGAGCAGCGCCTGGGTCGGCGCGCTCGGCGGACGCAGCAAGGGGCATGCGGCGTCGCTGTACCTGCTGGCGTACTACATCGGCTCCAGCACGCTCGGCGCGATGGGCGGATGGTTCTGGGACCACAGCGGATGGGGCGCGCTGGTGGGGTACGCGCTGGCGGTGCTGGCCGTCGCCGCGCTCGCCGCCAGCAGCTTGCGTCGCCGGGCGAAGCAAGCTGCCGTCTGACGCGTGGATCAGCCGAAGGTGCCTGCGCCCGAGCCGGCGCCGGTCTGGAATTCAGCCGCCGCGCCGGACTCGTTGTGGTCCCGGATCGCGTCCCAGGCCAGGTCCAGCAGTTTCCCGCCGCCCCAGCCCCGGAGGAAACCGATGACGCAGACCTGGCCGAGGAGTCCGCCGCTGACCTGATCCATCAGGCCCAGGTCCAGTTCTTGGATGTCATTCATGTCGTCGCTCACTTCCTTCAATGGAGTCAAGAACGGTCCGCGGATCGAGTCCCGCGGACCGGATGGCGTGAGTAGCGACCGTGCCATGGGGCTGCATGACACCTCCGAGCGAGTGGCCAGGCCCCATGCGAAGTCGGTCGTGCACGCGAGCCGCGTGCACCTGCCTGGTGTTTGCTGTCGACACGTCCAGCTACCTGACACGACGCTGAACACCCCGATCGGGGTTTTCGATTACGTAGTCGCCTGCGTGCATTTGGACACGCTTGATGCACCATGCGCCGAGAAGGCTGACGCCGGGCGTCCGGCTGCTGTTTCGCCGCGCTCCAGGGTTGGCATTCCGACCCCTCATGGACCAAGACCATTCGGAGACAAACATGAAGTTCAGCGCGCGTTGGATCACCGCTACCGCACTGGCCGCCGCCAGTTTCGCCGCCCTCGCGGCCGACCCGATCAAGATCGGCGTCTCGGGTCCCTTCACCGGCGGCTCGTCGTCGATGGGCGTCAGCATGCGCGACGGTGTGCGATTGGCAGCCCAGGAAATCAACAAGAACGGCGGGGTCTTGGGTCGCCAGATCCAGCTCATCGAACGTGATGACGAAGCCAAGAACGAACGCGGCGTCCAGATCGCCCAGGAGCTGATCAACCGCGAGAAGGTCGCCGCCACCGTCGGCTTCATCAACACCGGCGTGGCCCTGGCCGCGCAGCGCTTCTACCAGGACGCCAAGATCCCGGTGATGAACAACGTGGCCACCGGCTCCGTGATCACGCAGCAGTTCAAGGACGCGCCGGACAACTACGTCTTCCGCAACGCCGCCCACGACAGCATCCAGGCGCCGATGATCGTGGAGGAAGCCGTCACCCGCCGCGGCTTCAAGAAGGTCGCCATCCTGGCCGACTCGACCAACTACGGCCAGCTCGGCCGCGCCGACCTGGAGAAGGCGCTGGAGCTCAAGGGCATCAAGCCGGTCGCCGTCGAGAAGTTCAACATCAAGGACGTCGACATGACGGCCCAGCTGCTCAAGGCCAAGGAAGCCGGCGCCGAGGCCATCCTGACCTACGGCATCGGCCCCGAGCTGGCGCAGATCGCCAACGGCATGACCAAGCTCGGCTGGAAGGTGCCGATGGTCGGCAGCTGGACGCTGTCGATGGCCAACTACATCGACAACGCCGGCCCCGGCGGCGAAGGCGCGCGCATGCCGCAGACCTTCATCCAGGAACCGACGACGCCCAAGCGCCAGGCCTTCATCGTCAACTACCTGAAGACGTTCAACCCGAAGAACAGCCGCATCGACTCGCCGGTGTCGGCCGCGCAGGGCTATGACTCGATCTACCTGCTGGCCGCGGCGATCAAGCAGGCCGGCGGCACCGACGGTCCCAAGGTCAAGGCCGCGCTGGAAGACCTGAAGGCGCCGGTGGAAGGCGTCGTGACGACCTACAACAAGCCGTTCACGAAAACCGACCACGAGGCCATCACCGCCAACATCCCGGTGTTCGGCGAAGTGAAGGGCCAGCGCGTCGTCTACGCCTACGAGGCCGACTTCAAGGCCGCCTCCGAGATCAAGGTCAAGGACGTGAACGCCAAGGGCGCGCTGACCCAGAAGAAGTGACCCACTGGAACGGCCGCCTCGCGCGGCCGTTTTTCCGGGCGCCGTCCTCGCGGCGGCGCCTCCGACTTCCCAGCAGTTCCGGACTCCGTATGCAGATCCTGACCCAACTGGTGTTCAGCGGCATCGCGCTCGGCATGATCTACGCGGTCATCGCCTTCGGCTACCAGCTGACCTTCTCGACTTCCGACACCCTCAACTTCGGCCAGGGCGACGCGCTGATGCTCGGCGCGCTGGTCGGGCTGACGCTCGTCGGCCACGGCGTCAATTACTGGCTCATGATCCCCATCGTGTGCCTGTTCGGCGCGCTGCAGGGCGCCTTCGTCGAGCGCATCGGCGTGCGGCCCGCCATCAAGATCAAGTCGGAGTTCGGCTGGATCATGTCCACCATCGCGCTGGGCATCATCTTCAAGAACGTGGCCGAGAACGTCTGGGGCCGCGACGACCTGAAGTTCCCCTCGCCGCTGCCGGAGGCGCCGATCAAGTTCCTCGGCGCCAACGTGCTGCCGATGGAGATCCTGGTCGTGGGCGGCGCGCTGGCGCTGATGCTGGCCGTCGAGCTCTTCAACCGGCGCTCGATCTACGGCCGCGCCGTCGTCGCGACCTTCAACGACCGCGACGCCGCCAAGCTGATGGGCATCAACACGGGGCTGGTGATCACCTTCTCCTACGCGCTGTCGTCGCTGACCGCCGCCTTCGCCGGCGTGCTGATCGCGCCGCTGACGCTGACCGGCGCCACGATGGGCGCGGTGCTCGGCCTGAAGGCCTTCGCCGTGGCGATCATCGGCGGGCTGACCTCGGGCATGGGCATCATCGTCGGCGGGATCATCCTGGGCATCGCCGAGACGACGACGGGCTTCTACCTCTCCACCGGCTACAAGGACGTGCCGGGCCTCGTGCTGCTGCTGATCGTGCTGGCGTTCAAGCCGGCCGGCCTGTTCGGCAAGACCGCGATCAAGAAGGTCTGAGCCTCATGAGTGCCACTGCCAAGATCAATCCGAAGAAGTTCATCGCGGGCGCGATCGCGCTTGTCGCGCTGCTCGCGTTCCCGCTGGTGTCCGGCAACCCGTACTACATCCACCTGGTCGAGACGATCCTGATCTACGCGATCGTGCTGTTCGGGCTCGACATCGTCGTGGGCTACACCGGGCAGGTGTCGCTGGGCCACGCGGGGCTGTTCGGCGTCGGCGCCTACACGGCCGGCGTGCTGGTCATGAAGTTCGGGCTGCCGATCTATCTGACGCTGCCGGCGGCGATCGCGGTGACGGCGGGCTTCGGCGCGCTGCTGGCGCTGCCCGCGCTGCGCGTGACCGGTCCCTACCTGGCGATGGTGACGCTGGCCTTCGGCACCATCATCCAGATCCTCATCAACGAGATGGACTTCCTGACGAACGGGCCGATGGGCATCACGCTCACCAAGCCCAAGCTGATGGACCACACGATGACGGAGGACGAGTACTACTGGCTCGTCGTGGTGATGCTGATCGCGTCGCTGGTGTTCGTGCATCGCGTGCTGCGCTCGCACCTCGGGCGCGCGTTCGAGGCGCTGCGCGGCAGCCCGGTGGCGTCGGACTGCATGGGCGTCTCGGTCTACCGCTACAAGGTCTACGCGTTCGTGATCAGCGCCGGTCTCGCCGGCCTGGCGGGCGCGCTGTACGCCTATTCCGAGCAGTACATCTCGCCCAACACCTACAACTTCGAGCTGACGGTCTTCTTCCTGCTGGCCATCATCATGGGCGGCCGCAAGACCCGCACCGGCGCGCTGCTGGGCGCGGCGATCATCGTGGTGCTGCCCAAGCTGCTCGACGACCTGGAGCTGTTCCGCTACGTGTCGGTGATCTTCGCGATCGTCGTGGCGGCGGTGACGGCCGTGGCGTGGCGCCGCGGCAAGGTCAGCGGCGTGCAGGCGGCGATCCCGGTGGTGGGCAGCATCGCGCTGGCGGCGTTGTCCTTCGTGCTGCAGACGATGACCGACTGGCGGCTGTCGATCTTCGGGCTGATCACGCTGTTCGTCGTGTACTACCTGCAGGACGGCATCGTGGGCTTCGTGCGCAACGCGCTGCACCTCAAGGCCAAGCCGGTGGGCGAGGGCGGTCCGGTGGCGGAGAAGCCGTCCGATGCGATCTCCCAGGCCACGGGCGCCGGCGCGGGCGACGAGGTCCTGATCGACGCGCGCGGCGTGCTGATGCAGTTCGGCGGCCTGAAGGCGCTGAACAACGTCGACCTGCAGGTGCGGCGCGGCACGATCCATGGCCTGATCGGGCCGAACGGGTCGGGCAAGAGCACGATGATGAACGTGCTGACCGGCATCTACGTGCCGACGGCGGGCGAGCTGAAGTTCGTCGACCGCTCGCTGGTGGGGCGGACCTCGGCGGACATCGCGCTGTCGGGCATCGCGCGGACCTTCCAGAACGTGCAGCTCTTCGGCGAGATGAGCGCGCTGCACAACGTGATGGTGGCGCTGCATCACAGCTTCGGCAGCAACCTGGTGCAGGTGGCGCTGCATTCGCCGCGCTACAACGCCGAGGACGCGAAGGCCCGCGCGCGGGCGCTGAGCCTGCTGGACTTCGTCGGCCTGGCCGACCTGGCGCTCGAGGAAGCGCGCAACCTGCCCTACGGCAAGCAGCGGCTGCTGGAGATCGCGCGGGCGCTGGCGCTGGACCCGCGCCTGCTGCTGCTGGACGAGCCGGCGGCGGGGCTGACCGCGCCCGACATCAAGGAGCTGATGCGCATCATCGGCAAGATCCGCGACCACGGCATCACGGTGATCCTGATCGAGCACCACATGGACGTGGTGATGGGCATCTGCGACGTGGTCTCGGTGCTGGACTTCGGCCAGAAGATCGCCGAGGGCAAGCCGGCGCAGGTGCAGGCCGATCCGAAGGTGATCGAGGCTTACCTCGGCGGCCAGGCGGCTTGAGCGGAACGGAACTGACATGCTGAAGATCGATCAACTGCATGCCGGCTACGGCAAGGTCGAGGTGCTGCACGGCATCTCGGTGGAAGTGCCCAAGGGCAAGGTGGTGACGCTGATCGGCTCGAACGGGGCCGGCAAGACGACGACGATGCGCGCGGTGTCGGGAATGATCGCGCCGAGCGCCGGCCAGATCACGCTCAACGGCAAGCGCATCGACGGGCTGGAGTCGTATCACATCGCCCGGCTGGGGCTGGCGCATTCGCCGGAAGGGCGCCGCGTCTTCGCGACGATGAGCGTCACCGACAACCTGCGGCTGGGCGCGTTCCCGCGCTACACCGGCGCGCGGCCCAAGGGCGACGTGGAGGCCGACCTCGAGAAGGCGATGGAGCTCTTCCCGCGCCTGAAGGAGCGGCGCCAGCAGCTCGCGGGCACGCTGTCCGGCGGCGAGCAGCAGATGCTCGCGATGGCGCGGGCGACGATGCTGAATCCGGAGGTCGTGCTGCTGGACGAGCCGTCGATGGGCCTGGCGCCCATCCTGGTGGACGAGGTGTTCCGCATCATCGCGCGGCTGAAGTCGGAAGGCGTGACGATGCTGCTGGTGGAGCAGTTCGCGGCGGCGGCGCTGGCGGTGGCGGACTACGGCTACGTGCTGGAGAACGGTCGCATCTCGCTGCACGGGCCCGCGGAGAAGCTGCGCACCGATCCGGCGGTGAAGGCGGCGTATCTGGGCGGCGGGCACTGACGGGCGGACCACCGTTCGTATCAGCGTCGACACGAACGGTCTCGAACGTGTCGGCGGCTCGGCGAGCCGGCCAAACCGGCGATACGTCGCACCGCTTCAATGGGGGGCACCGCGCGGCCGTCGCCGCGACGGTCCCCGCCCTTGTTGGAGCGACCGATGCCGACCCTCTCCCTGCCTGACCGCCCGCGCCGCAATCTCGTGATCGTGCGCGCGGGTGATTGCTCGCTGCATCCGCAGTGGGTGGCCGCACCGCGGCGCAACTTCGATCTGCTGGTGTCGTACTACGGCGCGATCGACGGCCTGCATGCCGACACCTGCGACCTGTACGAGCGCCGCCGCGGACCGAAGTGGCCGTGCCTGGGCGAGCTGCTGGACCAGCAGCCGCAGCTGGCCGAACACTACGACGCGGTCTGGCTCCCCGACGACGACCTGGCGGTGGACACGGCGACGATCTCCCGCATGTTCGATCTCTTCCATGCGCACGGGCTGGCGCTGGCGCAGCCGGCGCTGACGCGCGACTCGTACTTCACCTTCGACACGCTGCTGCGGCAGGACGGCTTCCTGCTGCGCCACATGGGCTTCATCGAGGTGATGGCGCCGATCTTCTCTCGCGACTCGCTGCTGCGCTGCCAGCCCTCCTTCCACCGCAGCCGGATCGGCTGGGGGCTGGACTTCGTCTGGCCGGGCCTGATCGACAACGCGGACCGACGCCGCATCGCGGTGCTGGACGCGACGCCGGTGTGGCACACACGACCGGTGCGGGGCGGCGATCTCTACAAGAACCATCCGGACGCGGATCCGAAGGAGGACGAACGCCGTGTGCTGGCGACCTACGGTCGGGAGGCGTCGCGCTTCTTCGCGAAGTACCAGTTCTTCGGCGGCGTGCGCGAGGTGCGACCGCCGCTGGGACAGCGCCTTGCGCTGGCGCTGCGCGGGCTGAACGCGAAGCGGCGCTGGGCGCGCCGGCGCCGGCAGTTGCTCGAGCGCGGCATCGTGACGACGGAAGGCGGGGAGACGACGGGGACGGTGTGAATCCGGCAGCGCCCTACTTGAAGCAGTAGGAATCGCGCGCACGTCGACCGCGAATGCGCAGGTGTCGTCGGCGCCTCGACTGCATAGAGTGACTGCATCGCCCAACCGGGCTTCCAGCAGTCGAGGTGCATGCATGACGACAGAATCCCATCGCGAGCCGGACCGCCCGCCCGTGGAAGCGTGGCAGGCGCAAGGCCTCTATCCGTTCCCGCGCGAGCCGGAGACGGCGGTCGAGGTGCTGGAGCGCCAACTGTTCGATCAGGCGGCATGGCACCTGTCCCGCTTCCATCCGGTATTTCGTACGCTGGCGCCGGAGGCGATTGCCTTCCAGTTCAGGCTGCTGAGGCAAGCCGTCGAGTGCGGGCCGGAGGAACTTCAGACGTTGTTGACCGAAGTGCTGGACCTTCCCGCCGACGATCGTCGGAGGATGGCGGAGCTGCTCAAGGATGTCTCGTTGTCGTCGGTGATTCGCGAAGCGCACGTGGTCACCGAACGCTTGCTGCTGCTCGACGGCCTGGAAGCGATCGTGTTCGAGCAGGATCTGCAACCGCACGTGAAGGAGCGCGGCGAACTGCACCGGATCGTCGCGCGCAATCCGTGGCTCTTCGGGGAACGCTTCGCGCTGTCCGTGGACAACCGGTCGCTCACGGAGGTGCTGCGCAAGCACCGCGCGATGTTGGGCCACGACGTGCTGATCGATGAGCCGGTCGGCGCACCGGGGCAGAAGCGCGCCATCATCGATCTGATGTTCTCCCGAGCCACGCGGCGCCACCAGCCGTCGACGCTGGAACATCTCGTCGTGGAGCTGAAGGCGCCGCGCGTCAAGGTCGGCCAGGATGAGATCAGCCAGATCTGCGACTATGCGTCGCGTGTGGCGCGAGACGAGCGCTTCCGTTCCGTCGATGCGAGGTGGTCGTTCTGGCTGGTGGCACGGGACATCGAGGAGGGGGTACTCGATGCGACTGAACGTCGGAACCAGATCGCACTGCCCTTTGCGTTCAATCATGCGGTACGCGTCGTGACCTGGGCGCAAGTCATCGACGAGAACCGCGCGCGACTGCAGTTCCTGCAGGAGAGTCTGGACTACCAAGCCAGCCGGCAGGCGGGACTGAAGCACCTGCAGCGGCGTTATCCCGACTGCCTGGGCGAAGTGGTCCAGCGCGCGCAGGAGCCTCAGGCAACTTATGCACGAGCCGGATGATCCGAGGCGAAGGGGCAGCATCGCTGCCGCCTTCGCTCACGCCATCAGACAAACATGCCGCCCGACGCCTCCACGCGCTGCGCGGTGATCCAGCCGTTGTCGTCCGACAGCAGCGAAGCCACGACCGGGCCGATGTCGTCCGGCAGGCCGGCGCGGCCGAGCGCCGTGACCGAGGCGATGAAGCCGTTCACCTCCTTGTTGTCGCGCACCGCGCCGCCGCCGAAGTCGGTCTCGATCGCGCCGGGCGCCAGCGTGTTCACGCGGATGCCGCGGGCACCGAACTCCTTGGCCATGTAGCGGGTCATCACCTCGACGCCGCCCTTCATCGTCGCGTACGCGCCGTAGCCGGGAATCGTGAATCGCGCCAGGCCGCTGGACACGTTCAGCACGCTGCCGCCGTCGTTGATCAGCGGCAGCAGCGCCTGCGTCAGGAAGAACGGGCCCTTCAGGTGCACGCGCATCAGTTCGTCGAACTGGTCTTCGGTCGTGTCCGCCATCGGCGTGTGGACGCCCATGCCGGCGTTGTTGACCAGGTGGTCGAAACGATCGCGCTGCCAGTGCTGCTTCAGGGTCTGCTTCAGCGCCTCGGCGAAGGCCGGGAAGGCGCCGCTGTCGCCGACGTCCAGCTGCAGCGCCGCCGCGCGTCCGCCGAGCGCGCGGATCTCGTCGACCACGGCCTGCGCTTCGCCCTGCTGGCTGCGGTAGGTCACGATGCTGTCGATGCCGCGGCGGGCCAGATGGACGGCCGCATTGCGGCCCAGGCCGCGGCTGCCGCCGGTGATCAGCGCGATCTTGGTGTTGGAGGAAGTGGTCATGGTGAGCTCCTGTTCGGACGGGTTGATCGGATGCAGGAACTTTATTGATCGACGAATGGCGTATAAATCACCTCAGTCTGATTTGACCGTTCGTCCAAGGTGAACAAATGAGCGACGCCAACGTCCTTTCCTCACCGACCTCTGCGGCGCCTGCAGCGACTGCGCCCGCTCCTCCCACGGCGCTGGGCGCCGCGCCAGGCGCAGCGCTGGCCTCGTCGCCGCCGTCCCTGGACACGCTCCAGGTCTTCGTCCGCGTGGCGGAGCTGGCCAGCTTCACGCAGGCGGCGCAGAGCCTCGGCCTGCCGAAGGCGAGCGCCTCGACGGCGGTCCAGCGGCTGGAAGCCAGCCTGGGTACGCGGCTGTTCCACCGCACGACGCGGCGCGTGCAGCTGACGCAGGACGGCCAGGCCTGCTACGAGCGCTGTAAAGACCTGCTGGCCGATCTCGACGACATGCAGACGATGTTCCAGCCGGCGGCCAGCGGGCTGCGCGGCCGGCTGCGGGTCGACATGCCGATGCGGGTGGCGCATGACATCGTCGTGCCGCGCCTGCCGGAGTTCCTCGCGGCGCATCCCGGGTTGGAGCTGGAGCTCAGCAGCACGGACCGGCGCGTGGACCTCGTGCGCGAGGGCTTCGACTGCGTGCTGCGGGTGGGACCGCTGAGCGACTCGAGCCTCGTCGCGCGACCGCTTGGCGGGATGGAGATGGCCAACCTGGCCAGCGCCGGGTACCTGGCCGCCTTCGGCGTTCCGCAGTCGTTGGAGGATCTCGCGCACCATCGGCTCGTCCAGTACGCCACGACGCTCGGTCAACGCTGCCCGGGCTTCGAGTGGTGCGACGCGTCCGGCGCGACGCGCTTCGAGCCCATGGCAGGGGCGCTCACGGTGAGCGATTCCGGCTCGTACACGGCGGCCTGTCTCGCGGGTCTCGGCATCACGCAGGTGCCGCGCCATGGCTTCGAAACGGAGGTGCTGGATGGCCGGCTGGTCGAGGTGCTTCCGCAGTTCCGGCCCGCGCCGATGCCGGTCCACCTGATCTATGCGCACCGCCGGCAGCTGCCTCGGCGCGTCCAGGCCTTCATGCAATGGCTGGCCGACCTGATGGGCCCGCGCCTGTTGCCGCTATCCTCTGCGTCTCCGGCCCCGACGGCCTGAACCGCTGATCACCTTGCGTTCCGATCCCCTCTTGGACCCGCACACCGCCCCTTCCCAGCAAGCCCGCGCCGCGCTGCAGGCCGGTGACGCCGTTGCCGCGCAGGCGCCCGGCGAGGAGTGGCTGCTGCTGGCGCTGGAGGAGGGGGACGACGCGCAGCGTGCGCAGGCGCTGCTGCACCTGGCGCGTTGCGACCGCGTTCTGCACCGGCCCGGTGACGCACGGGAGCGGAGCGAGCTGGCGGCACGTCTGTTCCGGCAGCAGGGCGACGCGATCGGCGAGGCCGGCGCGCTGTCGGTGCTCGCGCACAGCGCGTCGACGGCCGGGCATCACGAGGAAGCGATCGAGGCGGCGCTGCTCGGCCTGCGGCTGGCGCAATCGCGCGGTGACGGCGCGGCGCTGGTGGTGGCGCTGCAGGACCTCGGCGCCTGCCACGTGTGGGCGCGCAATTTCGACAAGGCGGCCGAAGTGCTGCGACAGGCCGCCGACGCGGCCAACGCGTGCAAGCCCCGGCTCAGTCCGCTGATTGCCTGCCTGTGGCTCGCGCTGGGGTCACTCCTTGCCTACGCCGGCGAGCGCGAGCAGCGCGGCCAGTTGCCGCCGCTGGGGCCGCTCGAGGGCCACCTGATCAACGCGCGGCATCTGCTGTCCGAAGGCGATGCCGAGACGCACTGCTGGTGGACGCTGATGCAGACGATGGCGCAGATCTGGAAGGGCGCCACGGCCTACGCGCAGCCGGAGCTGCAGCAGACATTGGCGCAACTGCCGGAGCAGGAGCGCCACTGGCTCGTCGCCTTGGCGGGCTGGGTGCAGGCGGAGCTCGCGTGGGCGCGACGGCTGTGGCCGCAGGCGCGGCGCGCGGCGGCGCAGACGGTGACGGCGGCGGACGCCGTGCAGCATGAGCCGCTGGCGCAGCTCGGCGAGCTGATCGCCAGCCAGATCGAGGAACAGCAAGGGCAGCCGCAACGCGCGCTGCAGCGGATGCGCGCGCTGCGCGAGCGCGAGGCCCGCGTGCGGATCGCGAGCCTCGCGAGCCGCGAGGCGACGGTGCAATGGCAGCTCGACGCGCGCCGCAGCGAGCGCGACCGCGCGCAACTCGCCGACGAGGCGTTGCGGCTGGAGAAGCTGTCGATGGAGGATCCGCTGACGGAGCTGGCGAATCGCCGCAGCTTCGAGGATCACGCGCGGGCGCAGCTCGCGGGCGGCGGCGTGGTGAGCCTGGCGCTGATCGACGTCGACCATTTCAAGCAGGTCAACGACCGGCACTCGCACCTGGTGGGCGATCAGGTGCTGAGCCAGATCGCGCGGCTGATGCGGCAGCATGTGCGGGAGCACGACGTCGCCGCGCGCCTGGCCGGCGACGAGTTCGTGCTGCTGCTGCGCGGCGCGACCGAGGAGATCGCGCAGCAGGCCTGCCGGCGGCTCGACGAGGCGGTGCGCAAGCACGACTGGAGCACGGTGTCCGAGGGCCTGCAGGTCAGCATCAGCATCGGCGCCGCGCAGCGCCAGGAAGGCGACACGCTGGAGACGCTGATGGCGCGCAGCGACGCCGCGATGTACGCCGCCAAGCGCGAGCGCAAGAGCGCCGCGATGGCGGGGACGTGGCTCACCGATGAGAGCGAAGGCGAGGGCGATTCGCCGGATTGATCGTGCGCGCCAACGGCGCGTGTTTCGATCAGATACGCAAGAACCTGCGTGGCGATTTCGCCGAAAAAGAGCTGTGGGTGAAAGTCGACCTGTCCGACTCGTGCAAAGAATGAACGTCTCTTTCGCACCTGCCTGTTAGGAGGCTCCATGCACTCATTCGTCGACGATCCGAAGATCGACGTTCCACATCTGGCTGCGCTCACACCCGTCGCCAACGCTTCGTCAATCAGTCCGCCGCGACCTCTGTCCGAAAGCGCGCAGAGCCACCTCGAATTTCTTCGAGACCTGATCCGCAAGCGGGATGAAGGCAAGATGGCTCCGTGGCCCGAGGATGCGATGGATCCTGAGAAATGGCGTGGGTCGGGGCGACCTGCGCCGGACATGCCAGAGCGCTTGCTTGCTCATTACGCAAAGTATCCAGAGCTGCTTGAGCCCATGCCGGGCGGTTCGGACGTGGTGGCTTGGATTCGGGAGGCGCGCGGTGGTTACTGTGGTGGTTGATGCATGCGTGGCCTTGACTTGGGCAATGCCAGAAGGCGAGAAGGACGTCGATCGCGCCTATTGCGAAAAGGTGGCCGCGATGGCGATTGCAGGTGAGGCGCGCTTGATCGCACCTTATGTGCTGACGGCCGAGTGCGCTTATCAAATCCTGAAACGAGGGCGGGCTGGGAAATGGCGCAGGCCTCGATTCGTCAAGCAAGCGGAGACGATCGAGCTCTACAACATTCGAATCCTTCCCGGACGGGCCCCTTTGACGGAGCATGTGGAACTCGGGCTCGGACTTCACGCGCAGGGTTTCGACGCGCTCTATCTGGATCTGGCCCGCAAGACCGGCGCCTCGCTGGCTACCGTCGACAAAGGCATGAAGTCGGCGGCCAGGCAAGCGGGCGTCCTGTTGCTCTGACCCGCAGGGGCCTCAGTGCCCCTGCTCCCTTGCCCGTTTGAGCAGCAGCTCCCGCTCGCGCTCATTGCCGGTCATCGCGGCGGCGCGTTCGAATTCCTCTTTGGCCTCGGCATTGCGGCCGAGCTTGGACAGCAGGTCCGCGCGCACGCTGGGCAGCCAGTGGTACTGCTTCAGCGCGGGCTCTTCCATCAGGCGGTCGACGATCTCCAGACCGACCGCGGACCCGAAGGCCATCGACAACGCTACGGCGCGATTGAGTTCCACGACCGGTGACGGCTGCCGCACCGCGAGCGCCTCGTAGAGCGCCGCGATGCGCGGCCATTCGGTGTCCTCGGCGCGACGTGCCCGCGCGTGGCAGGCCGCGATCGCCGCCTGCAGCGCGTAGGGTCCCAGGCCTTGCCCATCGTCCAGCTCGGCGGCCAGGCGGTCGGCCGCTTCCAGCGCCGTCAGGCCGCGTTCGATAGCCGCCGCATCCCATGTCGACCGGTCCTGCTCCAGCAGCAGCACCGGCTGCCCCTGCGCATCGACACGCGCCGCGGCGCGTGAGGATTGCAGCTCCATCAGCGCGAGCAGGCCGTGCACCTCGCTCTCCCTCGGTGCGAGCTTCACCAGCATGCGCGCCAGCCGCAGCGCCTCGTCGCACAGGTCCTGGCGGATCCAGCGCTCGCCGCTGGTGGCCGCGTAGCCCTCGTTGAAGATCAGGTAGAGCACCTCCAGCACGGCGGCCAGCCGCTCGGTCAGCGCCTCGCCGCGCGGCAGCTCGAACGGCACGTTCGCCTCACCCAGCGTGCGCTTCGCGCGGACCAGCCGCTGCGCCACCGTCGGCTCCGACTGCAGATACGCGCGGGCGATCTCGCCCGTCGTCAGGCCGGCCACCATCTTCAGCGTCAACGCGACGCGCGCTTCCAGGCTCAGCACCGGATGGCAGGCGCAGAACATCAGTCGCAGCACGTCGTCGCCGATCTCGCGTGCCGCGCGGTCGTCGTCCAGGCGCTCGACGAAGTCCGGCACGATCATCGCCTCGCGCGCGTCGAGCTCATGGCCGAGCTGCTCCAGCTTGTCGCCGCTCAGCTTCACGTGGCGCAGCCGGTCCAGCGCGCGGTGCTTGGCCGTCGTCATCAACCACGCGGCGGGCTTGTCCGGCAGGCCCTGCCTCGGCCAGGTCTCCAGCGCGGCGACCAGCGCGTCCTGCGCCAGCTCCTCCGCCAGCGGGACGTCGCGCGTCAGCCGCGACAGGGCACCGATGATCTTGGCGGACTCCTGCCGCCAGACGGTCGTGATCGCGCGATGGGTCTCGTCGGTCATGCGCGCGATGGTACGCGCGCGCGCTCAGCCTCAGGCGCCGGGGAACTGCGTGATGTCCATGTACATCAGCTCCCAGATGTGCCCGTCCGGGTCCGCATACGCCTGCGAGTACATGAAGCCCATGTCCTGCGGCTCGCGCGGCACGGTGCCGCCGGCGGCCAGGGCCTTGGCGATCAGCTCGTCGACCTGCGCCTTGCTCTCGCAGGACAGGCAGGTCAGCACCTCGGTCGTCGCATGCGCGTCCGAGATCCTGCGCGGCGTGAAGGTCTGGAAGAACTCCTCCACCAGCAGCATCGCGTAGATGTCGTCCGAGATGATCATCGACAAGGCCTGCTCGTTGGAGAACTGCGGATTGAACTCGTAGCCCATCGCGCCGTAGAAGCGCTTGCTGCGCTCGACGTCCTTGACGGGCAGGTTCACGAAGATTTGCTTGTGTCGCATGGGGGAACTCCTCGAGGGGTGTGAAGTCGTCGGGCCCGTGCGGGTGGATCGGTGGTCGCATCGTGCCCTCCTGATGGCGGCGCTCCGCTTCCGGAGCGTCCACACTGGCACGACGACGCAGCCCCGCCGGTTTCGACAGGACGCGACGCGATCCTGGCAAAAAACTTCGGGGAGTCCTCGGGAGGCGGCCTCAGGCCTTCGACTCCGCGTAGCAGGGGACCAGCGAGCGGACCTCCACCGTGCACCATTCCGCCGCCGGGCATTCGCGGGCGATCGCGAGCGCCTCCTCGCGGGTCGTCACGTTCAGCCAGAAGAAGCCGCCGACCATTTCCTTGGCCTCGGCGAACGGGCCGTCGATCGTCGTCATGCGACCGTCGCGCTTGGCCACGCGGGTCGATCCGTTGACCGACTGCAGCGATTGCGCCGCATGGAGCAGCCCCTTCGCCTGGAGCTGCCCGGCGTAGGCGGTCATGCGGTCGTAGGCCTCGCGGCCTTCCTCCGGCGTGCGCGCCTCGCGCTGGCCGACAGGTTCGTTGATCAGCAGGATGTAGCTCATGCGGGTCTCCGTGGAATGCGGGCGGAATGCCGGGGAAGGCGGACTTGGCGGGAGTCGACCGGATCTGCGGGCAAGTTCTGCGGGCTATTGGACACCACGTGCCCCCGGCACTGTCAAAGGTCAGGGCATGAGGGGCCGGCGATGGGCCCGTCCACGCCGCCCGCCGTCGATCCGCCCGGCGCGCTGTCGATCCGTCGTTTCCCCGGGCCGGGCGGCCACGGCGGCTCCCTACACTGCGCCGCATGACTCCCGCTCCCTCCCGGCCCCTCTGGCGTGACGCCCGCCGACTGCGCGCCTCCTGGCATGCCTGGCTGAGCAACGACGTCCAGCCCAGCGGCCCCGAATGGCTGCAGTGGGTCTGGACGCTCCTGTTCTCCTGCGCGCTGGCGGTCGGCTTCACGGTGCTGGGCTTCCTCCTGAACGCGCGCTCCGCCCGCTGGACCGATCCCGCGATGTGGGCCTGGTGGTACTGGAAGAACGTCGTTGTCTGCGTGACCATCGGCCTGGTGATCCAGACGCTGTTCACGATCCTCGTGCCGCTCTTCGGCGGCCGCGCCCGCATCCGCGCCTGGGCGGACTGGAAGCGCACGGTGTTCTTCTCCGCCGTGCCCTTGCTGGGCGTGCTGATCGGCTGGGTACCGGGCATGTGGATGGCGGGCCTGGCGAACTGGGTGCGGATGGACTGGTCGCAGGGCGGGAAGATCATCGGCATCACCTCCGCGCTCTCGCTGTGCATCACCTTCGCGTTGCACCACTGGTTCGCGTCGAGGCACCGGCAGCTCACCGCCGAGCGCCGCGCCACCGAAGCGCAGCTGCGGCTGCTGCAGGGACAGATCGAGCCGCACTTCCTGTTCAACACGCTGGCCAACGTCCACTCGCTGATCGACTACGACGCGCCCAAGGCCAAGGAGATGCTGGGCGCCTTCACGGCCTACCTGCGGGCGTCGCTCGGCGGCCTGCGTCGCGAGACCGGCCCGCTCGACGACGAGCTGTCCCTCGCCACCGCCTACCTGACGGTGCTGCAGACGCGGATGGAAGACCGCCTGCGCTTCGAGATCCACGCCACGCCCGAGGCCCGCGTCGTGCCGCTGCCGCCGATGCTGCTGCAGCCGCTGGTCGAGAACGCGGTCCATCACGGGCTCGAGCCCAAGATCGAGGGCGGCACCGTGCGCGTCGATGCCGCGCTGAGCGGCGGCTTCCTGGTGATCGAGGTGCGCGACGACGGCGTCGGCCCCGGCGCCTCCCGCCGCACCGGCAACGGCATCGCGCTGGCCAACCTGCGCGAGCGCCTGATGACGCACTACGGCGACCGCGCGTCGCTGACCCTCGTTCCCGCCGAGCCCGGCTGCCGCGTCACGCTGCGCGTGCCGCTGGACACCTGAACGCTTGAACGCTTGAACGCTTGAACGCCCGACGGCCTGACTCACTTCTTCTTCCCATGCCGACCATGACCGCACCCACCGCGCTGATCGCTGACGACGAACCCCACCTGGCCCGCGCGCTCGCCGCGCAACTGACCGCCGTCTGGCCGGAGCTCGACATCGTCCACATCGCCCGCAACGGCCAGGAGGCGGCCGAGCAGATCGCGGCGTTGCAGCCGGACCTGGCCTTCCTCGACATCCAGATGCCGGGCCTGACCGGACTCGAGGTCGCCGAGGGCATCGAGGGCGCGACGCGTGTCGTCTTCGTCACGGCCTATGACCAGTACGCGGTGCAGGCCTTCGAGCAGGAAGCGATCGACTACGTGCTCAAGCCGGTGGAGGCGGAGCGGCTCGGTCGCACGGTCGAGCGGATCCGCCGCGCGCTGGCGAAGCGGGACGCGGGCGCGGCCGGCGCGGCCGGCGCGGCCGGCGATCACGGCGAGGACGGCGTGGACGCGCGCCTGCTCGCCGCGCTGCAGCGCCTGCACGCGCCGGGCAGCGCGCTGGCGAGGGCGGCGGGGCCGCTGCGCTGGGTGCGCGCGACGCAGGGTGACCTGATGCATCAGGTCCCCGTCGACGAGGTGCTGTTCTTCCGCGCCGACGACAAGTACACCTGCGTGCAGACCGCGACGACCGAGTACCTGATCCGCACGCCGATCCACGAGCTCGCCGCGCAACTCGATGGCGAACGCTTCTGGCAGGTGCACCGCTCGACGATCGTGAACCTGGACCATGTGAGCGGCACGCGCCGCGACGATCTGAGCCGGCTGTTTGTGCGCGTGCGCGGCCACGCGAGCGAGCTGCCGGTCAGCCGCGCGTACGTGCATCTGTTCAAGTCGATGTAGGCCACCGGGCGGTTGGCGGCCTGCTGGCGGGCGGTGGCGGGCCGCGGCGGCGAGGCGGCCGAGGTCCCGTCACGGGCGCCCCCTACACTGGCGGGCACATGCAGCTCGATCCCCGCTCGATCACCGTCATGACCGCGCTGATGGCGGCGATCATGGGCGGCGTGCTGCTCGGCGTGCGGCGCAACTATCCGCCGACGATCCGCGGATTGCTGCCCTGGGCGCTGGCGCCGATGACCTGCGCGCTCGCCGCCGGCGTCTACGCGCTGCAGGGACTGCTGCCGGAATTCCTGGTGGCGCAGACCGGCAACGTGCTGCTGCTCACGGGGTGCGGCCTGTTCTATTTCGGCTCGCAACGCTTCTTCGGACAGCGCGTGACCTGGCGCCTGTGGGGCGCGATCGCGCTGCTCAGCCTGGCCGTGCTGACCTGGTTCCTGGTCTGGCCGGACTACCGCGTGCGCATGGTCGTGTTCACCGGGACGATGACGGCCTGCGTGCTGGCGCATGCGCGGCTGGTCCTGCGGGACGGCCGCGGTTTCGCGGCGCGCCTGATCGGCGCGACGCTGCTGCTGCAGGCGGCCGTGCTGGTGCTGCGCGGTCTGGCGACGTTCTGGGTCGATGGCGCGCAGTCCTCGCGTTTCGCGATGACGGCGGTGCAGACGAGCTACATCGCGAGCTATTGCTTCAGCGTGCTGCTGTTGAGCGTGGGCGTGCTGCTGATGGCCAGCGAGCGCGTGCGCGAGGAATTCGAGCTGCTCGCCACCCGCGACGCGCTGACCGGCGCGCTGACGCGTCGCGCGCTGCTGCAGGCCGGCGGCGAGGAATTCGATCGCTGGCGCCGCTACGGGCAGCCGCTGTCGCTGCTGCTGCTCGACATCGACCACTTCAAGCTGGTCAACGACCGGCACGGTCACCAGGCCGGCGACCGGGTGCTGGCCGGCGCGGTGGCGGTGATGCGTGAGCAACTGCGCGTGACGGACCGGCTCGGTCGTTATGGCGGCGAGGAGTTCGTGATCCTGCTGCCGTCCACCGATGCCGAGGCCGCGCATGCCTCGGCCGAGCGCGTGCGGGCCGCGCTCGCGACGCACGCGCCGGAACCCGGCATCCCGCCGTGCACGGCGAGCCTGGGCGTGGCCTGGGCGCTGCCGGGGGATGTCAGCCTGGACGCGCTGCTCGCGCGTGCCGACGCGGCGCTCTATCGCGCCAAGGCGAACGGGCGCGATCGCGTCGAGTGATGCGGGCGCCGCCTCACTTGAAGAAACAGTACCCCACCACGATCGCGCCCACGAGGCCGACGAAATCCGCGAACAGGCCGCAGGTCAGCGCGTAGCGGGTCTTCTTGATGTTGACGCTGCCGAAGTAGACGGCCAGCACGTAGAAGGTGGTCTCGGTCGAGCCCTGGATGATCGCGGCGAGCTTGCCCTCGAAGCTGTCGACGCCGTAGGTCTTGAGCACGTCCACCATCAGGCCGCGCGCGCCGCTGCCCGACAGCGTCTTCATCAGCCCGACCGGCAGCGCCGGGACGAAGTCGGTCGGCAGGCCCAGCGCGCCCACGCCGGCGGCGATGCCGCGCACGACGAACTCCATGCAGCCCGTCGTGCGGAACACCGAGATCGCCACCAGGATCGCGATCAGGTAGGGAATGATCTGGATCGCGACGCCGAAGCCCTCCTTGGCGCCTTCGACGAAGGACTCGTAGACGTTGATGCGGCGCCACGCGCCGACGGCGACGAACATCACGATGATGCTCAGGATCACGCCGCTGCCCAGCACGCCGATGTACTGCGACATCACCTCCGGCGGGTAGCTGTGCAGCCAGCCGAAGACGCCGGCCATGATCGCGATGAAGCCGCCGACGAACACCAGCACCGGCACGCTGAACAGGTTGATGCGCTGCACCCACGCCACCGCGATCAGCCCCGACATGAACGAGATGAAGGTGGCGATCAGCGTGGGCAGGAAGATGTCGGCCGCGTTGAACCCGACCAGGCCCTGGTCCACCGCCATCGCCTGCCGGATCGCGATCACCGTGGTCGGGATCAGCGTGATGCCGGCGGTGTTCAGCACCAGGAACATGACCATCGCGTTGCTGGCGGTGTCCTTCCGCGGGTTGAGCTCCTGCAGCTCCTTCATCGCCTTCAGGCCCAGCGGCGTGGCGGCGTTGTCCAGGCCGAGCATGTTGGCCGAGAAGTTCATGACCATCGAGCCGCCCGCCGGATGGCCGCGCGGCACCTCCGGGAAGATGCGGCCGAAGAACGGGCCCATCGCCCGCGCGAACAGCTGGATCACGCCGGCGTTCTCGCCGACCTTCATCAGGCCCAGCCACAGGCTCATCACGCCGACCAGGCCGAGCGAGATGTCGAAGCCGGTCTTGGCCGTGTCGAAGATGCCGGTCAGCACCTGCGTGAAGATGGTCAGGTCGCCCTGGACCAGCCGCGCCAGCGCGACCGCGAAGCCGATCAGGAAGAACCCGATCCAGATGAAGTTGAGCACCATGGGCGCGCATTATTCCGGCCCCGCGCGCGCCGGGCCGAGGCGACTGGGGATTGCGAGCATCACCTTGTGAGGGCGGGTCATAACCGCCGCGGGAAAGGACGGGGAATCACGTCGGGCGGACGGCGGACCGCCGCATCCGTCGCGCGCACGACATCGGCACACCTGGGGCCGGCGAGCCCGATGCCGGGCAGTCGAGGGCCGAGGTGACCCTGCTCGCGGTCATTGAGCCGCGAGGGCGGTCTTCGAAGAATGGCCTGGCCCTTCCTGTCGTCGAAGGGCTGGAGACCGTCATGTCGATCCTTTCCTGCTGTCGAGGGCCCGCCGGCCCGATCTCCCACGCCAGGCGCCCCGGCCTCCGCCGCGGACGCGGACCTTGGATGCTCGGCGCCCTGCTGGGCACGATCCTCGCCGCCGAGGCGGCCGCGGACGCACCGCGGCGTCCCGCGCCGTCCGCGACGCTCTACCAGGTGCCCTTGTGGGTGCTGGGGCGGGACCATTGCTCCGCGACGCAGATCTCGCCGCGCGTGGCGTTGACGACCTACGCCTGCGCCGTCGGCGCGTTGTCCCCCGCGGGCGATGGACGCGTGCAGCTCACGCAGCGCGTCAATCGGCGGCCGTTGAGCGGGCGCCTCATCGAGGATCGCCTGCTGAGCCACGCGCCTCCGGCAGGACTGCAACTGATCCTGCTGGACGAACCCCAGTCCTGGGAGCCGTTGGGCACCACCGGCGCGCCGATCCCGAGCTATCGGCGCGAGCGGGAACTGCTGCGCGATCCGGCCGCGCCCAGCCCCGCCCGGTGGGAGGGCACGCGCCTCTATGCCTACGGACCCACGCCGACGCGGGCCGATCGCACCGACACGCCCATGTTCATCCGGAGCTATCACGGCGTGATGGGCTCGGGCTTTCGATTCGGCGATGAGGTGAACGTGCCGCTGACCTACCGCTCGCTGGCCTTCCACAGGAAGACTGAACCGGCGCGTTTTGACGCTGCTCCCGGGACGGCTGTCAGCGGCGTGGACACCTTGGGCCCGGACGTGACGGCGGCCTTGCACGGCCGCGATGACGTGTTGCGCGCCGACCGCTGGCTGATCCCGCTGGTCGGAACGGCGGCGGACGGCATCACCCGCACCGGCCGCCCGATGCCCTTGCCCGGTCAACCGGCCGTGCTCGACGCGCCCTTCATCGGCGCCAACCAGGGCGCCGGCCTGATGGCGACGCGCGCCTCGCCCGTGGACGAGTACTACCTGCCGGGGGCGCTCGTGGGTCTTGTGGCCGCGCCGGGCACCTTGCATCCCCGTCTGGCGCTGCATTGGCCGGAGGTGCACCGGGTGATGCTGGCTCAGGGACTGCGGGCCGATGCCGCGCATCTGGCGCGGCAGGTCCTGGATGCCAGGCTGCCGTGGAACGGCAATGCCGAAAGCGGAGCACCGGGCGAAATCTTCGAGAGCGAGGATTCCCGGACCGGCGCGACGAGCTTCTATCGACTGAAGGCGCGGATCCCGGAAGGGTCCTACTGGTGGTTGCCGAGGATCGGGAACGACAGCGATCCGTGGTGGGAGCCGCTCGGCACCGCGCTGCCGACGCGTTGGCGCGTCCTGGGCTGGCGCGCGCCGCAGTCGGGCCGCGCGCCGGAAGTCGACGACATCCCTGCCGAGGATGCCACCGTGCCATGACCTCGACCGGGAGGAGACCTGACCCCGGTCGGTCGACGCGGGTCGCGGTCCGGCTCAAGCTCATTGGGCCGGCGCGACCGACTTCGAAGAATGGCCAGACCCTTCCGGTGTGGAAGGGGTGGAGTGCCTCATGAATGATCGTCTGTCCCGGCCCCGTCGTGGCCTTGCCCGCTGGCTGCTCGCGATGCTGCCGCTGACCGGCGCGGGCGGCGTCGGCGCCAGCGTCACCACCGGCGTCAACAGCGGCGCCCACATCGAGATGCCGCCCGCCTGGCTGCTCAGCAACATGCATTGCTCGGCGACGCTCATCACGCCGCGCGTCGCACTGACGGCGCAACGCTGCGTCGAGGGCTGGCCTCACCACAGCTTCCGTCACCGCGGGACGGATCAATGGCAGACGGGCGTGGCGGTGACGCATCCCCGTCAGCTCGGGCCGCTGGGCGATGTGGCGCTCGTCCTGTTCGACGCGCCGTTCGGCGGCGGCATGCCGACCACGGTCCCCATCCCCAGCTATCGCCTCGAGCAGCGGCTGCTCTCGGATCCGGTGCCGATGACCGGCGAACGCATCAGGACGACCCTGGCGGTCTACGGCCAGGATCACGATCCCGGAGGCGTCTGGACCTCCGCGCGCCGCAGGACGAGGTATGTGGCCGACACCGAGATGCCCCTCATCCATCGATCCTTTGCCGGGATTCGCGCCTGGAGGACCTCGGATGACCTCTACCGGCACTTCTTCTTCCCCTACAGCTACTTCTGGCAGTCGGCGGCCAGCGGCCTCCATGCGTCGCTCTATGAGACGCCCGCCACTCAGGGCGGGCTGGCGTTCAGCGACAGCGACACCGACGACCTGATCGTGGGCCTCACCGGGCACACGGCCGGCTGGGGCCGGTTCGCGGTGTCGCCCATCGATGCCGGCGACCGGGGCGGCGCCATCCTCGCGACCCGGCAGGTCGGCGAATGGCTGGTGAGCACCGTCTCGGGCACGGTCGTGCATCCGCGGCTGAGCGCCTATTGGCCCTGGGTCTACAGGACGCTGATGGCCCGGGGGATGCGCGACGACGCGGTGCAGCTGGCGAGGCAGGTGCTGGGCACCGGCCGCTGGGGCGACAACGATCACCGCGGCACCCTCGGCGACATCCATGTCTACGAGAACCCGTACAACGGCGATGTCGAGTTCTTCCGGCTGGCGGCGTTCAACTGCGAGGGCCGCTACTGGTACTTCTCCCCCGGCAAGACGGACAACCTCCACTGGGAATACCTCGGGACGGATCTGCCGGACAAGCTGCAGGCGACGACGCCGGTTCATGCCTGGGGCGAGAACGATTTCCGGGGCACCGTCGGCGATGTCTTCATCCATGCCAACCCGTACTCGAATCGCGTCGAGTATTTCCGCTTGAAGGCACTGGACAGCGATCAGCGCTACTGGCTGTTGCCGAGGGACGCCGGCGACACGTTCTGGTGGACCTATCTCGGCACTGATCTGCCGACGCGGACGCTCAGGTTCGTCGAGTGACCGTGACGTCGCCCGGAGATTCCGCGCGCGCCGACCCAGGCTCAGGCTCAGGCTCAGGCTCAGGCGTGGGGTCAACTCTCGAGGAAGCGCTCCCGCACTTCCAGCACCTGCGGCAGCACGCCGATGAAGAGCTCCACCAGCGCCGGATCGAAGTGCCGGCCGGCTTGCGCGCGCAGGTGCTCGACCGCCCGCTCGATCGGCCACGCCGGCTTGTAGGGCCGGATGCTGGTCAGCGCGTCGAAGACGTCGGCGATGGCGACGATGCGGGCCTCCTGCGGGATCGCCTCGCCGGCCAGTCCTTCCGGATAACCGCTGCCGTCCCACTTCTCGTGGTGCGTCAGCGCGATGCGGCGCGCCAGGCCCAGCAGTCCGGTCGTCTGGTCGCCGAGGATCTCGGCGCCGATGGCCGGGTGCCGGCGCATCACCGTCCACTCGGCCTCGGTCAACGGACCCTGCTTCTGCAGGATCGCGTCCGGAATGCCGAGCTTGCCGACGTCGTGCATCGGCGCGGCATGCAGCAGATCGTCGGCCTCCCGGTCGGTCCAGCCCGCGGCCAGCGCCAGCAGGTGGGCGAAATGGCTCATGCGGACGACGTGCCAGCCGGTCTCGTTGTCCTTGTATTCCGCCGCGCGGCCCAGCCGCTGCACGATCTGCAGCCGCGTCTCGCGCAGCTCGTCGGCGCGCACCAGCGACAGGTGCGTGCGCACCCGCGCGCGCACGACCGGGGGGCTCACCGGCTTGGCGATGTAGTCCACCGCGCCGGCCTCGAAGCCCTCGGTCTCGTCGCTCGAATCGGCCAGCGCGGTGACGAAGATCACCGGCGTGCGCTTCGTCGCCGGCTGCGACTTCAGCACCCGGCAGACGTCCAGGCCGGACATGCCCGGCATCATGATGTCCAGGAGGATGAGCTGCGGGGACTCGCTCTTCGCGAGCTCCAGCGCCTTCTGCCCGTCGCGCGCGAACAGCAGCCGGTAGTCGTCCTGCAGCACGTGGCGCAGCACCTGCAGGTTGGCCGGCTCGTCGTCGACGAGCAGCAGCTTGGGGCGGTGGTCGGCGATCACGTCGTCATCCTCGCGCGCCCGAGGCCGCCGACGAGGCGGCGCTCAGTTGCCTGCGCAGCGACTGCAGCAGCAGCACCGCCGCGTCGAAGTCGAAGTCGTCCAGCGCCTGCGCCAGCGGCGCGATGCGCTCGGCGCCGAAGGCGGTGCGCAGCGCGGCCAGCGATTCGTCGTCGAGCTCGCTGCGCTTGAGGGCCGCCGCCAGCCGATCGATCAGCGTCTTCTTCTCGCGGATCTCCTGCGCCACGGCGACCGCCGCGGCCGACGGCTCCGCCATCGGCATCGGCGCGCTCGCGGCAAAGCCCGACGGCGTGCCGTCCAGCTCCACGATCGCGTCCAGCGTGTGCTGCAGCGCCATCGCCAGCGTGTCGACGAGCGCCATCAGATCTTCCTGCCGGCCCAGCCGCAGCGCCGATTCGACCGGCTGCGCCGCGGCGAGCAGTGCCGGCATCGCCAGGCTGCCGGCCACGCCGCGCCAGCGATGCACCAGCCCGCGCATCTCGATCCATTGCCGGCTGTGCGTCAGCTGATGCAGCCGCGCGACGCCGTCGCGCTGTTCCTCGGCGAAGCGGCGCAGTCCGCGCTGCCACGCGGTCACGCTGCCCCACAACCGCAGGCCCTGCTGCCAGTCCAGCGGGCCGGCCATCGCGCCCGCGACGCGGGCATCGATCGCATGGCGCGTCGTCGGCACCGGACCGGCGAGGGCCGGCGAGCGGCCCGGCGTCAGGCCCAGCACGCGGGCGATCTCGGCGAACAGCCGCGCCGGGTCCAGCGGCTTGACCGCGAAGCCGTCCATGCCGGCGGCCAGCGCCGCCTGGCGGTCTTCTTCCAGCACACTCGCGGTCAGCGCGACGACCGGCGTGTGGCCGCGACCCTGCGCATGCTCGAAGTTGCGGATCCGGCGCGTCGCGCCCAGCCCGTCCAGCCCCGGCATGTGGACGTCCATCAGTACCGCGTCGAAGCGTTCGTCGGAGAAGGCCTTCAGCGCCTGCAGCCCGTCCGAGGCCAGCGTGACCTGATGGCCCTCGCGGCCCAGGATGATCTGCAGCAGCTCGCCGTTCTGCGCCACGTCGTCCGCCACCAGCAGGCGCAGGGGCGGCAGCGTCACGGCCACCTCGGTCGCGTCGGACTCGGCGCGCGCGGCGTCGCCCGCCGGCAGCGGCAGCCAGACGTGGAAGGTGCTGCCCTGGTCGACCTCGCTCTCGACGGTGATGCGGCCGCCCATGCGCTCGACCAGCTGGCGCGAGATCGTCGTGCCCAGCCCGGTCCCGCCGAAGCGGCGCGTCGTCGAGGCGTCGGCCTGCGCGAAGGCGTCGAAGATCCGGTCCAGCCGGTCCGCGGCGATGCCGATGCCGGTGTCGATGACGGCCAGGTGGATCTGTCCGCCCTCCTGGCGCATGCGCAGCGTCACCACGCCCCGCTCGGTGAACTTGATGGCGTTGCCGACCAGGTTCAGCAGCACCTGCTGCACGCGCAGCGGGTCGCCCTTGAAGAAGCGCGGCTCGGCGCCCGGATAGTCGAGGTGCAGCGCCAGGTTCTTGCGTTGCGCCAGCAGCCGCAGCGAGTCCAGCGCCTGCTCGCAGACGGTGCGCAGCGAGAAGTCCACGACCTCCAGTTCCATCGCGCCCTTGTCGAGCTTGGCGGTGTCCAGGATGTCGTTGAGCAGCGACAGCAGCGAACGCGCGGAGCCCCGCACCGTCGTCAGATGGCGGCGCTGCGAGTCCGTCAGGGTGGTGTCCAGCAGCAGCTCGGTGAAGCCGAGGATGGCGTTCATCGGCGTGCGGATCTCATGGCTCATGTTGGCCAGGAAGGCGCTCTTGGCCGCGGCGGCGGATTCGGCGCGTTCCTTGGCTTCCTCGAGCTGGCGCTGCAGGCGCTTGGGTTCGGTGATGTCGAGGATCACCCCGTCGATCCACTGCGCCGCGCCGCGGGTGTCGCGTACCGCGCGACCGCGCTCGGACACCCAGCGTTCGCCGGCTTCGCGGGTGTGGACGCGATACTCGATCGAATACGGCGCATCGGCGGCCACGGCGGTCTCGACCGATGCGTTCACGCGCTCCTGGTCGTGGCGGTGGATCAAGGCGGCGAAATGCTGCCGGCCCTCCAGGAAGTCCTGCGCGGGCCAGCCGGTCAGTTCCTCGACGGCGTCGTTGATCAGCAGCATCGACCAGTTCTCGTCCATGCGGCAGCGGAAGGTCACGCCGGGGCTGTTGGCGATGACGGTGCGGTACTTGGTCTCGCTGTCGCGCAACGCCTGCTCCATCGTGAGCATGCGGCGGCGCTCGTCCATCAGGTCGGTGTTGAGACGGCGCAGCGCCAGCAGGCCGTTGGCGCCGGCGGTGATCGCGCTGATGGCCAGCGCCATCACGGTCACGGCCAGGGCGAGCCAGCCCGCGTTCTCGACGCTGGTGTTGCAGGGGCCGTCGCCCAGCCCGACGAAGCGCGCCGCGCCCATCGCCGTGTAATGCATGCCGGCGATCGCGCAGCCCATCACCAGGCCGCCCAGCGCGATCGCCCAGTGGCGGTGGATCCGGCCGGCCAGGCCGAAACGGATCCACAGCGCCAGCATCGCCAGCAGCACCGCCACGACGATGGAGGCGGCGAACCAGACGGGGTCGTAGCGCAGCGCGAGGGACATCTCCATCGCCGCCATGCCGGTGTAATGCATCGTGCCGATGCCGGCGCCCACCAGCACGCCGCCGACGACCAGCCGCCAGCCGTTGAGCTGGTGACGGGCCAGCAAGGCCAGCGCGACCCAGGACGCGATCACCGCCGGCACCATCGAGATCGCGGTGATGTGGGCGTCGAAGGCGACCTGCGCGCACAGTTCGAACGCCAGCATGCCGATGAAGTGCATCGACCAGATGCCGCCGCCCAGGGCCAGCGCGCCGGTGGCCAGGATCGCCTGGCGGCGCCAGCCCTTGGCCGGCTTGGCCACGCCCGCGACCTGCAGCGCCAGCGCCGAGGTCAGCGAGGCGACGGCCAGCGACAGCAGCACCAGTGGCCAGTCGTAGCGGCCGGTGAGCAGCAGCGTCGGGGCGCCGTCGCGGAACAGGAAGAACTGCGGCAGGACCGCGAGGAGGTCGGACACGGAGGGGGCAGGTCGTGCGCTCGCGCGAGCGCACGACCCGGGCATGGGAGGAGGGCGCCATGGTGCCAAGAAGCGGCGTTCGTCATACGGCACAAATGCGCGACTACTCGCCCGCAAATGCAAACGCCCCGCGAATGCGGGGCGTTTAGCGGAGCGTCCGGAAATCAGAAGGCGGGGACGACCGCGCCCTTGTACTGCGTCTGGATGAAGCGCTTGATCGCCTCGGTCTGCAGCGCGGCGGCCAGCTTCTTCACGGCCGGGGCGTTCTGGTTGTCGTCACGCGTGACCAGCCAGTTGGCGTAGGGCGACTCGCCGCCCTCGATCGCCAGCGCGTCCTTGGACGGATTCAGCTTCGCCTCCAGCGCGTAGTTCGTGTTGATCAGCGCCAGGTCGACCTGCGGCAGGATGCGCGGCAGCGTGGCGGCCTCGATCTCGCGGAACTTCAGCTTCTTCGGGTTGTCGGCGATGTCCTTGGTCGTGGACAGGATGTTGGCCTTGTCCTTGAGCTTGATCACGCCGGCCTTGTCCAGCAGCAGCAGCGCGCGGCCGCCGTTGGTCGGGTCGTTGGGGATGGCGACGGTGCCGCCCTCGGGCAGCGCGGCCAGGGTCTTGTGCTTGGTCGAGTAGGCGCCGAAGGGCTCCACGTGCACGGCGGCGACGGCGACCAGGTGCGTACCCTTGCCCTTGTTGAACTCGTTCAGATAGGGCTTGTGCTGGAAGAAGTTGGCGTCCAGGCGCTTCTCGGCGACCTGCACGTTGGGCTGGACGTAGTCGGTGAAGACCTTGACCTCGAGTTCCACGCCTTGCCTGGCCAGCTCGGGCTTGACGAGGTTCAGGATCTCGGCGTGCGGCACCGCGGTGGCGGCGACGGTCAGCTTCTCGGCGGCGGCGGTGCCGGCGGCCGCCAGGGACAGGGCCGCGACGGCGGCGGTGAACAGCTTCTTCATGGGTAGAACTCCTCTGAGGGAACGGTGCCGCGCGCCTGCTTGGGGCGCCCGGCGATGGAAGGGGGAGGCGGGGTGCGGGTCGACGTGACTAGCGATGGGAGACGCGGGTCACCAGCCAGTCGCCGAACATCTGCAGCAGTTGCACGAGCACCAGCAGCAGCACGACGGTCACGACCATGACCTCGGTCTGGAAGCGCTGATAGCCGAAGCGGATGGCCAGATCGCCCAGGCCGCCGCCGCCGATGACGCCGGACATCGCCGTGTAGCCGACCAGCGTGATGGCGGTGACGGTGAGCGCGGAGACGAGACCGGGCAGCGCCTCGGGCAGCAGGCCCTGCCACACGATCTGGCGTGTGCTGGCGCCCATCGCGAGACCGGCCTCGACGATGCCGCGGTCGACGCCGCGCAGCGCGGTCTCGACCAGGCGTGCCAGAAAGGGCGTCGCACCGACGACCAGCGGCGGGATGGCGCCGGCCACGCCGAGCGAGGTGCCGGTGACCAGCAGCGTGAACGGGATCAGCACGATCAGCAGGATCACGAAGGGCAGCGAACGCAGCACGTTCACGACGAAGGACAGCAGCGTGTACACCTTCGGGGAGGACACCAGCCGGTCGCGGTCGAACAGGTAGAGCGCGATGCCCAGCGGCAGGCCGAGCAGCGCGGTGAACAGCAGCGAGCCGCCGAGCATCAGCAGCGTGTCGCCGCCGGCGGTGGCGATCTCGGGCCAGTCGATGGCCTTCAGCGTGTCGAGCAGGGAAGGGGGGGTGGCGAGGCTCATGCGCGCAGCTCCTCGACCTGCACGCCGCGCTCGGCCAGCAGCTGCCGCGCCGCGGCGTGATCGCCGCCGCTGACGGCGATGGTCAACTGTCCATAGGGCTGCTTCTTGATCCGGTCGATGCGGCCGGCCAGGATGCCGAAGTCCAGATTCGCGTGACGGGCGACTTCGCCCAGCAGGGGCTCGTAGGTGCGTTCGCCGAAGAAGGTCAGCCGCCAGAGACTGCCCGCGACATGCGCGTAGTCGTCGCGCTGCTCGCCTTCGTCGACGTGTTCTGCGGCGAGGACGAAGCGCTTCGCGGTGCCCGAGCGCGGATGCAGGAAGACCTGCGCGACGGGACCCTGTTCGACGATGCGGCCACCCTCTAGCACCGCGACCCGGTCGCAGACGCGGCGGACCACGTCCATCTCATGCGTGATCAGGACGATGCTGAGCTTCAGCTCTTCATTGAGCTCGGCCAGCAGGTCCAGGATGGAGCGCGTGGTTTCGGGGTCGAGCGCGCTGGTGGCCTCGTCGCACAACAGCACCTGCGGGTCCAGCGCCAGCGCGCGGGCGATGCCGACGCGCTGCTTCTGTCCGCCGGACAACTGCGCGGGGTACTTGTCGGCCTGGTCGGCCAGACCCACCCGGGCCAGCAAGGCCTGCACCCGCGGGGCGATCCGGGCCGCCTCCCAGCCGGCGATGCGCAGCGGCCAGGCGACGTTCTGCGCGACGGTGCGCGAGCTCAGCAGGTTGAAGTGCTGGAAGATCATCGCGATCTTCTGCCGGGCGGCACGCAGGCCGGCGGCGTCCAGCGCCTGCAGGTCCTGGCCGGCCACCACCACGCGGCCGCTGTCCGGCCGCTCCAGCAGGTTGATCACCCGCAGCAGCGTGCTCTTGCCAGCGCCCGACGCGCCGATGATCCCGAACACCTCGCCCGATTCGATCTTCAGATCCACGCCCTGGAGCGCCAGAACGCGGCGACCCTCGACGTCATACGATTTGTGCAGGCTTTGAAGTTCGATCACGGAAAAATGAAGGACGCTAGCGGCAGGTGACACCCGTTGCCGTCGTGCGCCTCTCTTTGGGGCGGAAACCGTGATGCTTAGGGATTACCCGGCGTTTGGCAAGCAATCAATGCTTATATGCATATGCCGGGGTGGGGAATCTGCTGAATTCGTATAACGGGAAGGGAGCTTTCAGCGTCCATGCCCGGGGGCCGCTTCGGTGTTGGGCGAATATCCTTCGGCGGTTCGGGCGTTGGCCGCCGAGGCATGGGGCCCCGGACGCAAGGTCCGAAACCCCACGCCTCACCGTCCCCAACCACTTCCGTACTGCCCCGGTTTTGCTACCGAGGACTGTCTACGCTGGAAGAGCGAGGGAGGCGAGCTCGCGGATCAGGTCCGCAATGTTGTTGCGCAGCGCGGACTCCGTGGCGATGCGCAGTTGCTCGCTCGGGTTCAGGCTGTCGTCGAGGCCGGCCTTCTGCGTCGTGCGCAGCGTCCGCTGATAGAGCACCTTGCCGCCGCCGGCGGCACGTTCCGTCAGGGTGTAGCGGACGGAGAGGGCGACCTCGGGCAGCACCGGCACGTTCGGCTGCGCCAGCGCCAGGACCTCGACCTGCAACTGGTAGCGGCCGGTGTCGGGAACGTCCGGCATCAGCCCCAGGCGCCGCAGCGACTCCTGGTAGGTCTGGTTCAAGGTCATCGCGTTGATGCGGCTGCCCCACCACATCGAGGTCTCCTGGCCCCCGGTGACCGGCAGCAGATCGATGTTGCGCCGCAGTTGCGGACTGATCCACGAACGCAGCTGCAACGACTCCATGTCGGTCAGCGAGGACTCCAGCGGCCGTGCCGGCGTGCCGCATCCCGCCAGCAGCGCGCAGGCGCACGCCGCGGCAGCCAGCAGGGCCAGCGCGGAACGGAGAGGAGCGGGGCGACGGTCGATCATGCCGGGCATCTTGCCTCCGCAAAGCGGGCGTCGATCGCCCGAAGTGGACCGCTTTCGGGGCTCAGTGTCCGAGGCTCCGGGGACGAGGCTCAGAGCCGCCGATGCTGCAGCGCCGGCAGTTGCTCGCGCACCTGCGCGATGCGCGCCGGATCGATCCTGGCCACCGCCAGGCCTTCGCCCTCGGGCACGCAGGCGAGCACCTCGCCCCACGGGTCGACGATCATGCTGTGGCCCCAGGTGCGGCGGCCGTTCTCATGCGTGCCGCCCTGCGCGGCGGCGATGACATAGGCCTGGTTCTCGACCGCGCGGGCGCGCAGGAGCAGCTCCCAATGCGCCTGTCCGGTCGTGAAGGTGAAAGCGGCCGGTACGCTGATGAGGTCGAGCGGCCGCTCGCCGCCGAAGCTCATGGCGCGGTACAGCTCCGGGAAGCGCAGGTCGTAGCAGATGGACAGGCCCAAGCGCAGCGTCGGTCCGTCGGGGATCGCCGCGTCGACCGTCACGGGCGCCTCGCCGGCTTCCAGCACGCGGGCTTCGTCGTAGCGCTCGCGGCCGTTTTCGTAGCAGAACAGGTGGAGCTTGTCGTAGCGCGCCGTCAGCGAGCCGTCCGGCGCGAAGACGCAGGTGGTGTTGCGCACCCGCTCCGCCGGCACCGGCGCGCCGTCGATGGCCATCGGCAGCGTGCCGCCGAGGATCCACACGCCGTGCTCGCGCGCCGCGCGGCTGAGCACGCCCTGGATGGGCGCAGCGACGTCGCCGGGCCGCTCGGCGAAAGGCAGCTTGTCGGTGTCCTTGTGGCCCATCAGGCAGAAGTACTCGGGCAGCGATACCAGCGCGGCGCCTTGCCGGGCGGCCTCGCCGATCCAGTGGCGGGCGCGCTCGAGGTTCTCCTCCAGCCGGGTGCCGGCCACCATCTGGATCGCGGCGACGGTGACCGGGGCGGCGGCGCGCGGCCCGGCGCTGGGGGAGGCGGTGGATGGCGTGCTCATGGGGCGGTCTCTCCTTGCGGGGCGGCCGTGCTGTTGTAGCTGCCCTGCGGCTGGGCGCGGCGCGGCAATTGCTCGATGCGGGGATCGGACCAGGTGCCGGTGACGCGGAATTCCTCGCTGCTGGCCGCGGCCAGCGGCTTGCGCAGCAGCCACTGCGCCAGGAAGGCGCCCAGCCCGATCGCGGGGTTCACCGCCGCATAGGCGAGCGCGGCGCCGCCGGCGTTGATCTCGGGCAGCACCAGCACGTGCAGGTCCTGGGTCTCGGCGGCAAGGTCCGCGCTGCCTTCCATCAGCACCGCGGCCTGCAGGCCCTTCATGCGCAGGTTGTCGCTGCGGGCCACGCCCTTGCCGATGCGGATGTCGCCGGTGACATTGTCGAAGGCGAAGCCCTCGGAGAACACGTCGCGGAAGTCCAGCATCAGCCGCCGCGGGATGGACTGGAGGCTCAGCACGCCCAGCAGCCGCCCGACGCCGGGCTCCGCCTTGAGGAACTGGCCCTTCTCCATCGCGACGCTCAACTGACCGCTCATGCTCGCGTAGTCCGGCGAGAGCGGCGAGCCCTGCCAGGCCACCTGGCCGGTCAGTTCGCCCTTGCCGCCGCGCAACACCTGGCCCTGGCCGAGGCGCTCCATCAGCTTGCCGGCGTCCGCGACGTCCAGCTTCCAGTCGAGCTCGGTGCGGCGCAGCGCCTGGCCGGGTTCCGGCGCCCACTTGCCGGACGCGCTCAGCGTCGCGTCCGGGCTCTTGAGCACGAGCCGCCCGAGACGCCAGTCCCGCGCGTCGCTCTGCTGCTGGGCGTCGATCTCCAGCCGGCCCAGCCGCTTGCCGCGCAGCTCGAAGTCCTCGACGACGATGTCCAGCGTCGGCACCGACTTGGGCTGCTTGTCGAGCAACTGCTCGACGCCGTCGACGTCGCTGCGGGGCACGGACAGCCGGGACAGCCGGGCATAGACGCGGCCCGGCTGGTTGGGCTTCGCGGCCCGCACCTCGATCAGGCCGCTGAGCTGCTGAGCGTCCATCGAGACCCGCCAGCCCGCGCCACTGTCGTGCGAGATGCCGGCGGTGACGGCGTTCAGCGTGCGGCCCGCCACCTGCAGCGTCTGCGCCTTCAGCGTCAGCTGCGACGGCGCGTACCCGCCGTCGGCCATGCCGTCGGTCGCGCTGTCGAGCGCCGTGCCTTCCTTCCCGCCGGTCAGCCCCGGCAACGCGGTCTGCCAGGCGTCGGCGTTGAACTGGTCGAAGGTGGCGCGGGCGACGACGCCCTGCGCCGGCAGCTCGGGCAGCTTCTCGCGCACGGCCACAGCGCCGCGCAGGACCTTCGCCTCGTGCGTCGTCACGTCGCGCTGGTAGAGCGCCTGCACCGGGCCGGCCTCGACGCGCAATTCCTCGCGCTGCGTGCCGGCCTGCGCCGCGATCGCCCGCGTCGCGATGCGCAGGGGCCAGGTCTCGTCGGCGGACTTGTGCATCGGCGCCGGCAGGTTGACCGCGATGCCCTGCATCGGACTGGTGACGGTGACCTCCGTCTGCCCGCCCTTGAGCACGCCCAGCTCGAAGCGCAGCGAGGTCTGTCCGGTCATCACCGACGCGACCTGCTGCAGCCCCAGTTCGGGCGCGTTGCGCAGCGCCTCGGCCGTGACCGTGCCCAGCGCCGCGAAGCGCATCGAGCCGTCGGGCTGGCTGCCGCCGTCGAAGGTGGCGTCGCCGCCCAGCACGCGCGCCTGCCCGCCGCGGATCTGCAGTCCCTTCTGGTCGAAGCTCACCAGCGCCTTCGCCTGGCCGAGCAAGGGGGTGTCGGGCCGGATGCGCACGTCGTTGCCGGTCAGCGTGACCAGGCCCTTCACCGTCGTGTCGTCGATGTGCATCAACGGCAGCCGCAGGTTGAGCTTCAGCGCCATCGGACCGGTGGCGGTCGTGTTGTCCAACACGTGGCTGGTCAGCGCCGCGACCGGCGAGTTCTTCACGTAGCGCAGCCCGTCGACCAGCGCGCCGCGCGCCTGGCCGTCGATTTCCAGAACGGGCGCATGGTGGTACAGGTCGGGGATCGATCCCTGGACGTTGAACAGCTCCACGCCCATCAGCTTCGTCTTGGCGTTGCGGATGCTCATGGCGGCGCGGTCGAAGATCAGCTCGGCGTCCAGCTGCTCCATCGCCGGCCACGGGGACTGGAAGGCCGGATGCTCGTCGTCGGCCGGGTGGCTGGGCACATAGGCCAGCGTCAGGTTGCGGACCTGCCCGGACACGCGGAACTGGCCCTTGCTGCGCGGCGCGTCGAAGGGGAAGTCGAGCAGGTCGCCCTGCAGCCGCACCTGGATCTTGTGGACGGTGCCGTCGCGGATTGCGTCGCGGACATACCGTCGCGCCTCGTGGCCCATCGACGCGGGCAGGTAGCGCAGCACGCGCGGCGCGCTGATCTCGTCGATGCGGCCGGTCAGGTCGAGCTTGCCCGCGTCGTGCGGACGCTTGCCGTCACCGCTCTGCCAGGCGCCGTCGATCTCCGCGCGCAGGTCGTCGTTGGCGATCCGGACGCCGTTGAACTGCACCGACCAGCGCGTGCGGGGCTCGTCGGGGGCCGACGCCGCGGTCGCGATCGAGGCCGCCGCGAGCGGGCTGACCGCCGGCTTCACCGTAGACGGCAGCGTCGTCGGCAGCACTGTGGCTGGAGCCGGCGCGCGCTTGCCGCCGAGGGGCGCCGGACGCTGCGCCTGCCAGCGCAGGGTGGCCTGCGCCTGCTTCAGCGGCAGGGACGGCTCTTCGAAGACGCCGGGCAAGGTCACTTCGCCGTTGTTGATCGCCAGCGTGGCGGTGCCGCCCTGCTCGTTGGCGTCGAACTGGAGGTCGGCGCCGCTGACGCCGGGCCGGCCGGTCGGCGGCGAGGAGCCCGGATCCGCAGGCGCTTCCGGCGCCGCGGCCGTCAGGTGCAGGCCCTGCAGCTGTCCCTTGGCGCGGTAGCTGCGCGGCGCGTCGAGCGTGCCCTCCCAGTGGAGCTGCAGCGCGTTGAGCAGACCACCGGGTTTCATGTCGGCGATCAGCTGGCGTTGCGACTCGGCCAGCGGCAGCCGGGCCAGGATCTGCGCCCCGAGGGTCAGGTCCAGCTGCTGCGCCTGGAAGTCGCCTCCGGTCAGCGCTCCGGTCTTGGGGTCGCGTTTCACGTCCAGCAGCCAGTCCGAGCGCGGCCAGTCGAGGCCGTCGCCCGCCTGGAAGCCGAGCCCCTTGGCCTCCAGCGACAGCGATTGCGGCGTCTGCTTGAGCACCAGCCGGCCGCCGATCTTGGCCAGCGCCAGCTCCGGCAGTCCCGGCGCGACGCGCAGCTTCACCGCGCGCAGGCCCATGTCCAGGGTCAGGCTGCGCGGCTCGCCGCGATCCACTTCCAGCCAGGCGCGCAGCGCGCCGTCGCCTTCGTTGAGCTCGAAGGGCAGGTCCACGTAGCGGCGCAGCTCGCTGACGTCGGTGCGCGGCAGGTGGCCGAAGAGCTGCCCGCTCCAGCGCTGCACGTCGCCGGGGCGGTCCAGCAGCGATTGCGTGAATTCGCCGCGCAGCGTGAAGCGCTCGCCCCAGCCGGCCGGCGGCGTCGCGTCCAGCCGCAGCCGGTGGCGCCGCAGGCCGTTGCGCAGCACCAGGTTCAGGTCGAAGAGCTCCAGCGGCGGCGCCGCGCGCAGCTCGTCGACCCAGCGGATGCGGCCATGCAGGATGACGAATTCATGCTGCTCGAAGAACCAGTCGGCGGCGTCGTCGGAGGCCTGCGTGTCGGACGGACCGTCGACGCTGAGGCCGGCGACGAAGACGCGGCCCTTGGCATCGCGACGCAGCAGCAGCTCGGGGCTGTCCAGCAGCAGCTGGGAGAAACGCAGTTCAAGGGCCAGCAGCGAGCGCGGCGACAGCGCCGCGCTGACGCGCGGCAGGTGCAGGGCTTCGTGGCCGGCGGCGTCGGTGATCCGGACGTCGCGCAGGTCCAGCGTGGGGATCCAGCCCGAGGATTTGGCGCTGATGGCGCCGATCTTCACGGGTACCCCCAATGCCTGGGTGGCTTGCTTTTCGAGCTCGGGTCGCCAGTCGTCGATGTGGGGCAGAATCGCCCAGTGCAATGCCAGCCAGGCCGCGATCAGCAGGGAGAAAACCCCTGCCGAAGCCAGACCGAGCCAGAGGGCGCAACGTGCCCACCAGCGTCGTTTCGCGACCGCGGAACCGGAGTCAGGACTGGTGGCGGCGGACGAAGACATGTAAGGGTGGACGGCGGTCGCCGAATCTAGCACAGCCATTCCGGCCATGAGCCAGCGAGAGCATTCTTTACCGATGGATTCAGTTGCCTCGGCAACCTCGAACCCGGCAGGCGCCACGACGCCCGCCGCGTCCGCGGACCACAGCCGTTTCGTTCAGCGCATCCGCCGCCGTTACGCGGCTGAATTGCCGTTGCTGCCGCCCGGGCTGCCGGACGACGTCACGATGCGTGCCGTCGTGGACCGGCTCCGGCAAGCCGGGCGCCCGCTGCCCGCCGCGCTGCGCGTGATGCGCCAGTTGGTGATGGAACGGCTGGCCGTGCTCGACGTCGAGCAGGGCGCCCCGATGACCGACGTGACGCAGGCGATGACGCACCTGGCGGAGGTGACGCTGGACATCGGCGTCGTGGCCTGCCGCGCCGAACTCGACGCCCAGTACGGCGCGCCACGCGACGCCGTCGGCCAGGACATCGACTTCTGGGTCGTCGGCATGGGCAAGCTCGGCGGGCGCGAACTCAACGTGTCCTCCGACATCGACCTGATCTATGTCTACGAGGAAGACGGCCAGACGGAAGGCAACGGCGCCGGCGGCCAGAAGATCTCCGCGCACGAATACTTCGCCCAGCTGTCGCGGCGGCTGTCGACGCTGATCGGCGACGTGACCGAGGATGGTCAGGTCTTCCGCGTCGACCTCGCGCTGCGGCCGAACGGCAACTCCGGACCGCCCGCCGTCAGCATGGCGATGCTGGAGGAGTACTTCCTCGTCCAGGGCCGCGAATGGGAGCGCTTCGCGTGGCTGAAGAGCCGCATCGTCGCGCCGCGCGAGAGCGTCAAGAGCGGCCGCGCGATGCAGCTGCGCAGCCTGGTGACGCCCTTCGTCTACCGGCGTTATCTGGATTACGGCGTCTTCGAAGGCCTGCGGCAGCTGCACCGCAAGATCCGCGACGAGGCCCAGCGCCGCGCCGCCGGGCGGCCCGAGCGGGCCAACGACGTCAAGCTGTCGCGCGGCGGCATCCGCGAGATCGAGTTCATCGTCCAGCTGCTGCAGGTGGTGCGCGGCGGGCAGTTCCCGGAGATCCGCACCCGCTCGACGTTGAAGGCGCTGACGCGGCTGGCCGCGCGCGGCCTGATGAAGCCCGAGACCGCCACGGCGCTGGCCCAGGGCTACGACTTCCTGCGGCGCGTCGAGCACCGCATCCAGTACCTGGACGACCAGCAGACCCACTGCCTGCCCGCGGCGGACGAGGACATCGGCTGGATCGCGCGCAGCCTGAACCTGACCTGCAACAGCCACGCCTGCCCGCTGCTGGACAAGCTGATGGAAGTGCGGGAGCTGGTGGCGACCGAGTTCGACGCGTTGCTGCACGACGGCGTCGCGCCGGGCGGCAAGGGCAATTGCAGGAACGGCATGTGCGGCGGGCCGCCGCTGCCGATCGACAGCGAGGAATTCCTCGACAAGCTGCCTGCCGAACTGGCGGGCAATGTGCGCCGCTGGGCCCAGCAGCCGCGCGTGCAGAGCCTGCGCGAGGAATCGCGGCTGCGGCTGGCCAAGCTGGTCGGGCGCGCGGCGCAGGCGGTGCGCCAGGGCGAGTGCACGATGGACGCGGCACAGCGCTTCGTCGACTGGATCGAGCCGCTGCTGCGTCGCGAGAGTTACCTGGCGCTGCTGGTCGAACGCCCCCCCGTGCAAGGCCGGCTGCTGCGCCTGCTGGGACTGGCGCGCTGGCCGATGCGCTACCTGATGCAGCATCCCGGCGTGATCGATGAGCTGGCCGATGCGCGGCTGCTGAACGAGCGCTTCGACGGGCCGGCCTTCATCCAGGACCTGCAGGCGCGTCACGACGCCTGGGCCGAACACGGCGAGGCGAGCGAGGATGCGCTGCTCGACAGCGTGCGCCGCGCGCATCACGCCGAGGTCTTCCGCACCCTGGTGCGGGACGTGGAAGGGCAGATCAGCGTCGAGCAGGTCGCCGACGAACTGTCGCTGCTGGCCGATGCCACGCTGCAATGCGTGCTCGACTGGGCCTGGGACCGCCTCAAGCAGAAACACCGCCCGGCACCGCGCCTGGCGGTCATCGCCTACGGCAAGCTGGGCGGCAAGGAACTGGGCTACGGCAGCGACCTGGACCTGGTCTTCCTCTTCGACGACGAGGACGACAACGCGGCCGAGATCTACGGCGCCTTCATCCGCAAGCTGATCACCTGGTTGACGATCCGGACCGCGGCCGGCGAGCTCTTCGACATCGACACGGCGCTGCGGCCCAACGGGAACTCGGGGCTGCTGGTGACCTCGCTGTCCTCGTTCGAGAACTACCAGGGCGGGCGCGGCAGCAACACGGCGTGGACCTGGGAACACCAGGCGATCACGCGGGCGCGTTTCTGCGCCGGCGACGCGTCGCTGGCCGAGCGTTTCGAGGCCACGCGCCGTGCGGTGCTGACCGCGCCGCGCGATCCCGCGGCGCTGCGCGAGGAGGTCGTCGCGATGCGCGAGAAGCTGCGCGCCGCGCGGACCGTGCGCGCCGGCTTCTTCGACGTCAAGCACAGCCCGGGCGGCATGGTCGACGCCGAATTCGCGTTGCAGTACCTGATCCTGGCGCACTCCGCGCAGCACCCGGAACTGCTGGCCAACGCCGGCAACATCGCCTTGCTGCAGCGCGCCGAGTCGTTCGGACTGCTGCCCGCCGACGTGGGCCGCGCAGCCGCTGACGCGTACCGCGAGCTGCGCCGCGTGCAACACCGGGCGCGGCTGAACGAGCAGTCGACCTCGCTCGACGGCGAGGCCGCCGAGGCGCTTGCGCCGCAGCGCGACGCGGTGCTGGCGCTCTGGCGGGCCGTCTTCGGCTGAGTCGCGGAGCGGGACCGGATGCCGGGACGCGCTTGGCTCCTCGTCGCGATGGCGTTGGCCATCGGCTCGATGGTCGCCTGGATCCAGCCGCCGCAAGTGCAGGCCGCGATGGCGTGGCGACCCGAACTTGCGGCGACCCAACCCTGGCGTGCCGTCAGCGCGGCGTGGCTGCACTGGAGCCCGCAACACCTGATCGCCAACCTCGCCGGCTGCGCCGTGATCGGGCTGCTCGGCATCGCCGCGCGGCTGACCGCGCGTGACGCGGCGGCGTGGCTGCTGGCGTGGCCGCTGACGCAGTTCGGCCTGCTGATCGAGCCGTCGCTTGAGCGTTTCGGCGGCGCGTCCGGCGTGCTGCACGCGGGGGTCGCGGTGGCCGCGATCGGGATGATGCGGATGCGGGCGTCTCACGGGCGGGAGCGCGTGATCGGGCTGCTCATCGGCGTCGGACTGGCCGTGAAGGTCGCGGCGGAGCGGCCCTTGTCGGCACCGGCCTTGCGGCACTGGGACGGCTGGAACATCGCGATCGCGCCGCTGGCGCACCTGACGGGGCTGATCGCCGGCGTGGCGACGGCGCTGCTGTGTGCGTTGGCCGCGCGGGCCTGGGCAGGTCGCACTGGCCGCCGGGCATGATCCGGCGCCATGGAACGCAAGCAGCATCTCGACAGCACGGCGGTGGTCATCCTCCTGGGATGCTGCGTGCTGTGGGGCCTGAACCAGGTCGCGGCCAAGGCCGCGCTGACCGAGATCGGTCCGCTGTGGCAGGCGGCCTTGCGCTCCGGCCTGGCCGGCGCGCTGGTGTGGGGCTTCGCCGCGGCGCGCGGCATCGCGCTGTTCCGGCGTGACGGCAGCCTGCCGGGCGGGCTGCTCGCGGGCCTGCTGTTCGCGGCCGAATTCGCCTGCATCTTCATCGGCCTGCAGTACACGACGGCGTCGCGGATGGTGGTCTTCCTCTACCTGTCGCCGTTCGTCGTTGCGCTGGGCATGCCCTTGATCTCGCCGGCCGAGCGGCTGACGAAGCGGCAAGCCGCGGGGCTGCTGGTCGCCTTCGGCGCGGTGGCCTTCGCGTTCGGCGAGGGACTGCATGGGACCGGGCAGACGATGCAGTGGCTGGGCGATGCACTGGGGGTGCTGGCCGCGCTGCTGTGGGGCGGAACGACGCTGGCGATCCGCGCGACGAAGCTGTCGTCCGCCAGCGCGGAGAAGACGCTGCTGTACCAGCTGGCGATCTCGGCGATGGCGCTCGCGGCGGGCGCGATGGCGGCCGGCGAGTCGCTCCCGCTCGACTGGTCCTGGCGCCTGCTGGGGCTGTTCGGTTTCCAGGCGGTGATCGTGTCGTTCGCGAGCTACCTGCTGTGGTTCTGGCTGATCCGCCACTACCCGGCGACCAAGCTGTCCAGCTTCACGCTGAGCACGCCGTTGTTCGGCCTCATCGCAGGCGCGCTGCTGCTGGGCGAGCCGATCACCCCGCGATTGATGCTCGCGCTTGCGGGCCTGGCGGCGGGGATCGTGATGGTGAATCGCTGAGGCTGCTCAAGGCGAATTGAGGAAGTCGAGCACGGGGTTGCGAGGCGGCGGCGGCGGATCCCTGTCGAAGTTCCGTTTGGCCCATTGGGCCAAGGGAGAGTTTTCGGGAAGGGCTTTTCGGATTCGTTCTTCCTCCAGATATTGTTGAAGCACCTCGCCGAAAGTGATTTCATGCGGCGCCTTTCGACGCGGATGCTGGACAAGGGGGCTGGGCATGACGTCAATCGTCGCTGCATGGTCTATCGCGTTCATGTGATGGCCTTCAAGCAAGTGAGTGATGGAGTCGCGCCGAGTAGCGCGTGTTCCGGCTGAGGTCGAAGAAGTGCTTCCGGTGGATCCATACCAATCCTTCTTCTTTGGTAATGACCGCCACGTCGATGGGTCCGCCAACGGTCTCGGTTGACGATGTCACCCGTTCTTTCAGGGACTGGAGTTCGAGAAGAGATGTCGCCAAATGGGCCATCTCCTCGATGCCCAGGCTTTGAAGAATCCCAAGCAGCGGAGCCCGGTTGCTCTGCCAGTTCAGCCGTTTCCAGTCCGCCATGAAATCGCGCTGGCAGGTGTCGGAAATCTGTTCGATGCACTGGTCTGTAACGTCAATGCCAGCCTCATGAAGTCGCTGGAAGACCTTCGCGAAAGCAATCTGGCTTTGTTCATTGACGATGCCCTCGAGGGCTCGATCGAAGCCGTCCGTGAAGACATTGATCATCGAACTCATGGCGAACGGCTGGATCAAGGCGTCTCCGTCTCGCGTCATTTCATATGAGTTCTGAAGTCGATAGAACAGCTCGTCGCCCAGATGACCGAATATCTCCAGCTGGACATAGGAGGGGAAGATCTGATCCTCGCCATACCCCGCGATGACGAGGCCGGAACGCGGCAGAAGGACCTCGGGCATGACATACCGCAGTCGATGCCCCAGGTCGGCAAGGTCCTCGCAGTCCATCGCCTGCAACGAGTCAGATCCTGCGATTTGGATCTGCGCGCGCCGCACCCAGGGATCCAGGTCTTCGAGAGCGCGATGCATGGCCTCTTCCGTCAAAGGGGCGGCGACGCCCCTCGCATTCAGAATCGCACGGATGCGGTTCACCTGCCTGTCCCAAGCCGACCGACGCAGATCGAGTGGCAGTGCTGTGTCGAGGATCGATTCGTCGCCGTTGCACGCGAGGCGGGCGACCTCCTTGATCGCTGCGTCGAACTGCCCGGTCGTCTCTTGTTCCCTGAACGTCGTTGGAAACAGCCGGTCGTTGGCGGTCAAGAACGAGATGATCGCCGCAGCGTATTCGAGCGTCCGATTGAAGGTCCTCGGCCCAAGATGTGAGCGAAACAGTTTGATCGCCAATTCCCAGGGGACAGCGTCGATGCTGGCGTTGCCGAAGACGGCTGCGGCCATCGCGCCGTTCTTCGTCAACTCGAAGATCTTGTTGGCCGACTTCGAGTAACGCGGATGGTCGGAGCCGGACGAGGTCGTCGCGGCGCTGTCGGCGCCGATGACGATTGCGCGCTTGTTGAGAAGAAGTACTTCGCTGGTCATCCGATGTCCCGGTTCAGGAGAACTGACGTTTCGAGCGCCGTCTGCTGATGCGGAAGCGACCGAAGGAAGCTTGAAATTGTTGGCGACGGTCGGCGTCACTGGCAATTCGCTCATTTCGGTGAGATCGATGCAATTGCATGCAGGCGCTCCCTCCAAATGGGAGCGCATGGGCTGTGGATGTCACCCCTTCGACCCTCGAATGGGGGAAGCACCTACCGCTCGCATCGCCGTCCGTCTATACGCCTGCTAGAGCGCCTGGAGGGCCTCGCCATTCGACTGTGACCCCCTCGCTGCCGGATTCGCCGGCTTCGAGCAGCCACGCCTCGTCGCCATCGCGCCCCCGACCGACATCGAGATGGGCCGGGTGGGCGACGGGACTTGAGGGCGCGGGGCAGGCCGCTTCCGGCCCGGCTGCGGTCAGGCGTTCAGAGTTCGATGATCCCGCGCTTCAACGCGATCGTGACCGCGTGGGTGCGGTCCTTCGCCGACAGCTTGCCCAGGATGGTCCGCATGTGGACCTTCACCGTCTCCTCGGTCAGCGAGAGGTGCTCCGCCACCTCCTTGTTCGCGTGACCGAGCGCCACCAGGCGCAGCACCTGCGTCTCCCGCAGCGACAGCGCACGGCTGCCGGCATGCTGCGCGATGGCGGCCTCGATGGCCGGCGGCACCATCATCCGGCCGGCATGCACGCCGCGGATGGTGTCCAGCAGCTCGGTGCGCATCAGGCCCTTGAGCAGGTAGCCCACCGCGCCGGCCTTGATCGCGCGCGCGGCCTGGAAATCGCCGGGAAAGGTCGTGAGGATGACGATCCGCGCCTGCGGGAACTCGCGACGGATGGCCGTCATCGCCTCGATGCCGTCCATGTCCCGCATGCGCAGGTCCATCAGCGTCACGTCGGGCTGGTGCTGGCGGAAGCGCGACAGCGCCTCCAGGCCGGTCGTGGCCTCGGCCACCATGCGCATGTCGGGCTCTGCGTCGATGACCGTCGTGATGCCGCTGCGCATCAGCGCATGGTCGTCGACGGCCATCACCGTGATGGGGGAGGAGATCGGGGCGGAGTCGTTCACGCGCGGTCAGCGGTCAGGTCGGGAGCGCCGGCTCATGGGCGCAAGGGCCGAAGCGTAGCCGCAGCCGACGGTCCGGATCGCCCCTGGGGCTACTCCCGCTCCCTCGAAAGAGTTAGCCCGGAGGTGTCGCGCCGGCGCCTCGCGCCACCCCCGCGGCTCGCCCGATCCGCCCGCCGCTTCTGCTAGTGTTCCGGCCCCATGACGTTGTCGCTCGTGATGTCCGCTCCCATGCGCCGTACGCCCCGGGCTTCGCCGGCGGCGACGACGGCGTTGCGCGCGATGGCGACGCTCATGTCGATCGCGAGCGGGGCCTGGAAGGCGGCCGGGATGGCGGTGCTGGCCGCGACGCTGCTGTTGGCCGCCGTGCCGGTCCGCGCGCTGGACCACGGGCTCGCCATGAACCAGTTCCATCACCGTGCCTGGACCGCCGAGGACGGCGTGCCGATGGAAACCTGGACCATGGCCCAGACGCCGGACGGACTGCTCTGGATGGGCGGCCCGAACGGCTTGACGCGCTTCGACGGCGTGCGCTTCGAGCGCTTCCGCCCGCCGCCGCCGCAGGAGTTCCCGTCCGGCACCGTGGCGAAGGTGCTGGCGACGTCCGGTGGCGATCTGTGGGCCGCCTTCTTCCCGCGCGGGCTGGTCCGGATCCGCGGCGACCAGGTCTGGCGCGTGCCGGTGACGGAGGCGGTGGCGACCGCCCGCATCCGGTCCATCGCCGAGGATGCGGACGGCGCGATCTGGGCGGGCGGTGCGACCGAGCTCTTCCGCTTCCAGAACGACCGCTGGGAGCGCATCGACGCGTCGTGGGGCGTGGAGGGCCGCGCCATCGACGGCGCGGTCGTCGACGGGCGCGGCACCGTCTGGATCTGCGACAACGAGCGCCTGCTCGGACTGCCGCAGGGCGAGACGCGTTTCCGCGCCGTCGGCGACTGCAAGGAGGCGACCAGCCTCCAGGTGCTGCGCGGCGAGACCTGGCTGGTCTTTGCCAACGAGATGCGCAAGGCGCCGGCGCTGTCGCGGATGGCCATCGCGCGGGACCCGCGGCTGTCGACGCGGCGGGGGTCGTCGACCGTGGTGGACCGCGACGGCAACCTGTGGACCGTGTTCTGCCCGGCGGGCCTGTGCCGCCGCCGGCTGCCCTGGCCGCTGGAGGGCGACCGCGTGCCGCTGACCGGCGAGTACGAACGCTTCGCCGCGCCGGAGGGCCTGTCGGGCGACTTCGGGATGATGATCCTCGAGGACGTCGAAGGCAGTCTGTGGGTCGCGACCAAGACCGGCCTGGACCGCTTCCGGCGGGCCGCGCTCGTGCCCGCGCCGATGCCGCGCGCCACCAGCAATTTCGCGCTCGCGGCGGATCCGGGCGGCGGGGTGACGGTGGCGGCGTACTCGCCGGTGGCGTCCACCGTGTGGCGGCTGTCGGGCTCTGCGGGCGAGGCCGAGAAGCTGCCGGCGCCGGGCGCGCAGATCACCGCGGCGGGCCGCGACGGCCAGGGGCGGCTCTGGCTGGTCGGACCCGCGGGACTCTGGCGCCGCGAGGGCGCGCGGTGGGAGGGGATTCCCAGACCGCCGGGCGTCGGGGAGCGCTGGATCAGCGGCATCGTCCCCTACGGCGACGGCCTGATGGTCGCCTTCCAGCGCGGAGGCGTGCAGACCTGGGAGGACGGCCGCTGGCAGCCGCTGTCGTTGCCGGGACAGCCGTCGCCGCTGGAGGCCGCGGTGGCGTGGGCCGGCGACGGCACCTACTGGTTCGGACTCAAGGACAACCAGGTGCTGCGCTGGGCCGACGGCAAGGTGCGCAGTTTCGGGCCGGCGCAGGGCGTGGATGTCGGCGACGTGCTGCTGGTCCATGCCGGCCGATCGCGACTGCTGATCGCGGGCGAACGCGGCGTGGCGATCCTGTGGGACCACCGCTTCGTGCCATTGGCGACCGAGGTGCCGGAGACGCTGGCCGGCGTGTCCGGCATCGCCGAGACCGCGGACGGCGACCTGTGGCTCAACGGGCGCAAGGGGGCGGTCCATGTCCGGCGCGAGGACCTGCTCCGCTTCCTGGGCGATCCCGGCCAGCCGCTGAAGGTGGAGGTGCTGGACACGCTGGACGGCCACCCGGGCGGCGCCACCGCCTTCTGGCCGCAGCCGAGCGTGGTGGAGGCCGCGGACGGCCGGTTGTGGTTCGCGGGCACGACCGGCGTGGCGTGGCTGGATCCGCGGCGGTCACGGCGCAACGCGGTGCCGCCCGTGGTGCGGATCACCGGGCTGCGCGCCCATGGCGTCGAGTACGCGCCGGGCGCGACGGTGACGCTCCCGAAGCACGCCGAGATGATGGAGCTGCGCTTCTCCGCCGCGAGCCTCGCGGTGCCGGAGCGGGTGAGCTTCCGCTACCGGCTGGACGGGGTCGATACGCGCTGGCGCGACGCGGGGCCGCGGCGGGAGACGGCCTACAACAGCCTGGGTCCGGGCAGCTACCGGTTCCACGTGCTGGCCATCAACAGCGACGGCGTCGCGGCGCCGCAGGAAGCGATCCAGGACATCGTCATCCCGGCCGCCTGGTACCAGACGGCGCTGTTCCGCGTGTTGTGCGTGGCGGCGGTGATCGCGCTGATCTGGGCCTTGCACCGGCTGCGCCTGAGGCAGGCCGCGCGGCGGGCGCGCGAGAAGATGCGCACCCGCATGGCCGAGCGCGACCGCATCGCCCGCGAGCTGCACGACACGCTGCTGCAGGGCGTGCAGGGGCTGATCCTGCGTTTCGAGGCGCACTCCGCGCAGCTGCCGGCGGCGCATCCGGTGCGCGCGGCGATCGATGCGGACCTGCTGATGGCCGACGACGTGCTGGATGAGAGCCGCCGCCGCGTGATGGCGTTGCGCGGCTCCCAGCCAGGTAGCGCGAGCCTGCCGAGGGCGCTGGAGGACATCGCGTCGCAGCTGGCGCGGGACTACGACGGCGAGTTCCGGCTGGAGATCGTCGGCCGCGAGCGGCCGCTGCGGGCGGAGGTCCGCGATGAGCTGCGCCTGATCTTCGGCGAAGCGCTGTTGAATGCGTTCAGGCACGCGCGGGCGAATCGCATCACGATGACCTGGCGCTTCGGATGGTGGCGACTGCGCGTGGAGCTGCGCGACGATGGCGAAGGCATGCCGCCGTCGCTGGCCGCGAGCGGCCGACCAGGGCACATGGGACTGGCGTCGATGCGGGAGCGCGCGCGCGCGGTGGGCGCGCGCTTGACGATCACCAGCGCGCCGGGGCAAGGCACGAGCGTGACCTTGACGATGCGTGCATCGCGCGCGAGCTGAACGCTGGCAAACCCTTCTGGAAAAGCATGCACATCGAAATCCGTTTGACAGCGTTCTTCTCGCATGGCGATGAGCGACGGTTCTTTGAAGGGCTGCGAGAGCTCGACTGCATCAAGGATTTCAAAGGTGTCGGCCGGGGCCTGGTGCTGAATGTCGAACTCAATCGACTCAGCAAGGAGCGTGTCTTCGAGTTGATGGCCTTGTTGTGGCGGTATGAGATCGATCTGAGCCCCATGCGGGAACTCTCGAAGAAGGAGAAGTTCTCATGGATCTTGCGACCGGATTTCTATTGGCATGAGCGTCTGTGTCGATGAGGCGAGCTCGGAGATGCAAGGCCTTGAAACGATCTTCAGTGGGGCTCGCGTCGCGCAGGAACGGGTGAGACAACCATGATCATGAAGACAAGATTTCGTGAGGGTGCTTGGTTTGCCGCCGCCATCGCAGCGGCGTTGGTGTTCATCCCTCCGCTTTTTGCCCACAAGCTCGATGGATGGAATGCCGCCAAGGAGCTCCTGCCTGCCGAGCAGGCGCTGGTCGCCGCATGCGGCAAGGAGATGCGAGTGGACCTCAGCAGATGGTTCTATACGTACCAGTTCTCCGGCGACAACGCCGAGGCGAAGTTTCGAGGGCGGGTGACCAGCCCGAGTTGCGATCGAGGCTTCACGGTCGAGCTGCGGAGCAGGTCCGATGCATGGAAAGTCACCAAACTCTCCATGACTTGAAGACGCTGCGCCCGATGGGCGCTGATCTCTTCCAGATCATCGACCTGCAGAGGGATTCCCTATGAGTTCAAGACTGATTGTCCTGGCGACCGCCGCCGCGCTGATCAGTTGTCGGCGCAAGGATGGTTTTCATTCCGCCGCTCTTTGCGGATAGGCTTGACGCTTGGGATGCTGCTTGTGTCAGCTTCATGGAGAAGGCACGCCAATGGATCGTCAGACGGGATTGAAATGGCTGCGTCGCGCGGCGAAGGGCGGTCATCGGGACGCGGCTCGCATGCTGACTGCGGCGACAGAACGCTCTGCGCCGGGCGAGCCGACACCGGCCGGCAAGCACTTGCTGAAAATCATCTGCCCGATCAAATGCCAGGCCAGTGAAATGCCAACAATGGTGCTCTTCATCGTCTATCGCGGTGAGGACGACAAGCAGGTCCACCTGAAGGTGCTGTTCGAAGCCAAGTCGGGGACGGTTCGAGGGGCGGTGCAATGAAGAGGTATCTGCGCCTTCTCCTTGCCTTTGCCGCCGGTGTTGCACTACAGGTGTCGACCATGGTTTCGATCCATTTCCTTCAGATCTGGCTGCCTGCGAACGGCGTCATGGTGTCGGAGCAAGTCTTCCTGGGCGTTTCATGCGGGGCCATGGTTCTTGCATTCGCAGTAGGCGCGAAGTTGTGCTTGCGTGAGGCAAGGAGGCTCGGCCCGGCACGTCCCGGGCCAATGGACAGGATGAGATGAAGACCTCACGCGTTTCTCCTTTCTGCCGGGTCAGCCATGACTTGAAGACGCCTTGCGGGATGAGCGCTACGCTCCTCCAGATCATCGACCTGCAGAAGGAGCCCTCATGAGTTCGAGACTGTTCGCGCTGGCCACCGTGACCGCCGCCGCGCTGATGTCGTCGCTGGCCATGGCGCAGACGCCCGTCGTCGACGCCGCCGTCTCCGCGGCGGTGGCGGATGCGACACGACCTGCCAAGGACGTCCAGCAGGACGCCTCGCGGCGACCGGCGGACCTGGTCGCCTTCTCCAAGGTGAAGCCCGGCGACAAGGTCATCGACGCGGTGCCCGGCGGCGGGTACTGGACGCGGATCTTCTCGACGCTGGTGGGGCCCAAGGGCAAGGTCTACGCCTACGTGCCGAGTGAGTTCGCCGTCTTCAAGTCGAACCCGGCCGCCACCGCGAGGGCCATCACCGCGGAGCCCGGCCATGGGAACGTCGAACAGACCTCGAGCCCGCTCGCCGAGCAGCCGCCGGCGTCCATCCACAACACGCTCGACGTCTTTTGGACCTTCGAGAACTATCACGACTTCCACGACAGCTTCATGAAGGGCGCTGACGTGAACGCCTACAACAAGGCGGTCTTCAGCCTGCTGAAGCCGGGCGGGTACTACATCGTGGCCGACCATTCGGCCGTGGCGGGGTCAGGTCTGAAGCACACCGAAGACCTGCATCGGATCGACCGTGAGACGGTCAAGGCCGAAGTGGAGAAGGCCGGATTCGTGCTCGACGCGGAAACCGATGCGCTGGCCAATTCCGCCGACGACCGCACGCTGAAGGTGTTCGATCCGGCGATCCGGGGCAAGACCGATCGCTTCGTGCTGCGGTTCAGGAAACCGTGATCTCAAGGCAGCAGGACGATCTTGCCGATGGTCTGACGAGTCTCCAGGGCGCGGTGCGCCTGCGCGCCGTCGCGCAAGGCGAGGGTCTGCGAGAGACGCAACGTCACGACGCCTGATCGGATCCAGCTGAACAATTCCGTTGCGCCAGTCCGGCGCTCTTCGGCAGTGGTGAGCACGTTCCACAGATCACCACCGACGAGGGCCAGCGAGCGATCCATGAGCCGCCGGGGATCCACCGGCGCCGGGTCGCCCGCCGCCATGCCGTAGAACACGATCGTGCCGCCGGTGCGCGCGGCATCCAGGCTCTCGCGCAGCGTGGTGCCGACCGAGTCGTACACGACGTCCGCGCCGCGCCCGTCGGTGAGCGCCTTCACGGCCTGCAGCCACCCTTCGGTCGGGATCACCACGTCGGCGCCGGCCTCGCGCACGGCTTGTCGCTTGGCGTCGGTCGAGGCGATGCCGATGACGCGCGCGCCCAGGTGCTTCAGGATCTGCACGAGCAGCAGCCCGACACCGCCCGCCGCCGCATGCACGACGGCCCAGTCGCCAGCGCGCACCGCGTAGCTGTCGCGGCACAGGTACTGCGCCGTCAGGCCCCGCAGCAGGCAACTGGCGGCCGTCTCGAAGGACGTCTCGTCCGGCAGCGGAATGAGCCGGTCCACATCGACCGCGCAGAGTTCCGCGTTGGCGAACGGGCTGTCGGCGAAGCCGACGCGCTGACCGGGCCGCAGGCCGCTGCCCTCGGGCGCCGCGACGACCTCGCCCGCGCCTTCGTAGCCCAGGATCCACGGCGGTGATCCCGCCAGGTGATAGTTGCCCTTGCGACGATAGACGTCCGCAAAGTTCAGGCCGATGGCGCGCATGCGAACGAGCGCCTGATCGGGGCCAGGAACGGGATCGGGCACCGCTTCGTAGCGGAGGACGTCGGCATCGCCGAATTGGTGAAAGACCAGTGCTTGCATGGCGCCCCCTTACAGTGATCGCGTCAGGCCGCCGTCGACGCGCAGGTTCTGGCCCGTGATGTAGCCGGCCCCTTCGGACGCCAGGAAGGCGATCGTCGCGGCGATCTCGTCGCTGCGTCCGTAGCGCTGCATCGGCACGCTGTCGCGGCGCTCATCGGTCGCGGGGAGGCTGTCGATCCAGCCCGGCAGGACGTTGTTCATGCGGATGTTGTCCGCCGCGTACGTGTCCGCGAAGATCTTCGTGAAGGCGGACAGGCCCGCCCGGAACACGCCCGAGGTCGGGAACTGGCCGGACGGTTCCACGGCCCACGCCGTCGAGATGTTGATGATCGTGCCGGACTTCTGCTGCTGCATCGTCGGCACCACGGCCCGGGACGCGCGCACGATGTTGAGGAGGTAGGTGTCCATGCCCCGATGCCAGTCGTCGTCGGAGAGCTCGAGCAGCGGACCGCGCGGGCCATGCCCCGCGCTGTTGACCAGCACGTCGATGCGGCCCCAGCGCGCCAGCACTTGATCGACGAGACCGCTCAGATCCGACGCGGATTGATTGGAACCGGTGACGCCGATGCCGCCCAGTTCGCGTCCGAGGGCTTCGCCCTTGCCCGACGAGGAGAGCACGGCGACGCGGAAGCCGTCCTGGGCGAGGCGGCGCGCCGCGGCGGCGCCCATGCCGCTGCCGCCCGCGGTGATGATGGCGACCCTTTCTACTGTCGTATCGGCTGTCATGGTGCTCTTCCTGTGTCGTGCCGCCGCCGGATGGCGCCTGCCCACGTGGGTCGATACGCTATCAGCGCCGTCTCGATCCGGCGAGTCCGTGCACCTACATCCATCCAGTAGAAAAGCTACAGTCCATCCATGAACACACCGCTGGTGGGGCTCCCGTCGCTGAAGGCGCTCCGGATCTTCGAGGTCGTGGCGCGGCACCTGAACTTCCGGCTCGCGGCCGAGGAGCTCGACGTGACGCAAGGCGCCGTGGCGCAGCAGATCCGTGCCCTCGAGGGCGACCTGAACATCAAGCTCTTTGAGCGGCATCCGCGCGGCCTGGCGCCGACCGGAGCCGGCGCCGCGTACGCGCGCCGCGTGCGCCTTGCCCTGGAAGAGATCGCCGACGCCACGCGCCTGCTGCGTCCTGGCGACCGACACGTCACGATCAGCGTGGCCCCGACGATCGCCACCAAGTGGCTGCTGCCGCGATTGCCCCGCTTCACCGCGCGTCATCCTGATATCGACTTGCGTGTCCTCGCGACGGAACGCGTGTCCAGCTTCCACGCGGAAGGTGTCGACCTGTCGATCCGCTGTGGTCGTCCGCCGTTCGGCCCGGGTGTCGAGGCGCGGCTGCTGCTCGAGAACAACCTGATCGCCGTGGGCAGTCCGTCGCTGCTCGCCGGCGCGGCGGCCCTGACGCCGGAGCGGCTGGCGAGCTGTCCGCTGATCCACGACGGGCATGACGCCTGGCCGGCATTTCTCGCGCAGGCGGGCGTGGCGGCTTTGCCGTCGAAGGGCACCCGATTCAACCAGACGGGCCTGGCCATCGACGCGGCGATCGCCGGGCAAGGCCTGGCCCTCACGGGCAGGTTCTTCATCGAGTCCGACCTGGCGGCCGGCCGCCTGGTGCAGGTGACGCCGCAGGTGCTGCACCTGGGCCTCGATTACTACCTCGTGTCGCCACGACGCGCTCGCGGAGACGCGCCGTTAGGGGATGTCGCCGCGTGGCTGATCGAGGAGGCGGCGAGTGCGGGTGCCAGCGGATCGGAGCGGGAACGCAAGACATGAGCGACGGAACACCAGGACTGATGAGAAGTGGCAACTGGATTACCGGCAACGATCGGGGTCTCGCGTGAGGTCGCCAAGAGAGAGCTTCGCGGCTTTTGCCCGGAGCTCTTCTTGTTTTTCGTAACGCGATATTGATGCCATCCTGATGGAATATTGAATGAAGCCGCTACCGAACCGAACGAGATTTTCATGTTTGTAAGAAAACATGGGTGTTCAGGGTTTTTTCCGATTTGATCCCCACATCGGCTGAATACATTGGCGACTCGGATTCCGGCCAGCCGGTTGAGAAATCCGCTCAGGGGGAAGCTATGAAAAGAATTCTGGCGCTGTTATGCGCCGTGGTTATGCCGTGCGCGTTCGCAGTCCCGGCATGGGACAAGACCTCGCTGGAAGCGGCCGAGAAATTCCTGCGCGTGAATCCTGATGGCGCGGCATCGGATATTCACCAGGCGGACCAGTTTCCAGATGGCGCGCGTGGTTTCTACGTCGAGACTCTGCCGCCCCTGCGTGCGTACACGCCGGAAGCGGGCAAGTCCGCCAAGGACCAGATGCTGGCGCAGTCGTTCTGCGGCGCTCACCTGATCGTCCTGGCCAAGGCCGGGGATTCGGTGTCCGCGCTGACCAGCCGCAACGCGTCCATCCTCACGCGCACCGAGTTCGAGATCGTCGACGTCGTGAGGTCCCGCTCGGGACTGCAGGCTGGTCAGCGCGTGAGCGTGGTGCGCTTGGGCGGTGAGGTCGTCGACCAGGGCGTCAAGCTGCGGGTGGTCGACGAGCGCGGCGATCCATATATCCAAGGCCAGACCTATTTCCTCGCGCTTGCGCGGCCCAAGGATTCGGCCGTGCAGGATTTCTTCATGCGCGGCGATCCGGTGCCTGTGCGTGCCGGACGCATCGACCCCGGGAGCGGTCGCTGGGAGAAATTCCTCTCCGGCGAGAAATACACGTCGATGAAGCAGGAAATCCTGCGCGTGTCTCGCAATAAGCAATGCGCTGAATAACGAGGGATTCCATGAAAAGGTTTTTCCTTGCCGCGGGCGTCGGTGGCCTGCTGGTTTCGCTCGTCCCTGCCGTACTCGCTGCCGGGGTTTGTGCGGTCAAGCCGACGGGTTGCCCGGAGTATGAGGTGCTGAATAAGTCCTTTCCCCCCGGGCAGGTCACCATCGTCACGCGCAACATGAGCACGCAGCAACAGCAGTGGGTGCAGAACGCGATCAACGCCCTCAATGGCAGTGGCCCCGCGGCATCCGCTGGCGTGACCTTCGGGCTGTCATCGTCGCGGGTGGCGGGCGATGTCGGGTACGTGTCGATCTCCTTTCCGGGCACCACCGACACGGGCTCGGCCGGCGGCACGCGGCAATACCGCTCACCGAGTTCACCCAACGTGACCCAGTACGCCGACATCAACATCTACCTGAACACGTCGTGCAACACGGGCAGCTGCTTTGATCCCTCGCAGGCCGCCGCGTTCCAGGCGGCGGTGCAAGGCGTCATCGAGCACGAGCTGATCCACACGCTGGGCCTGGGCGACACGGTCGACCCCACGGTCCAGGACATCATGGCGCCGTTCCGTGGCATGAACAACAGCGCCGGCACCCGTTCCCTCTCGCCCTGCAACAGCAGCGGCGTGTCCAAGGCCAAGCAGTCCCGCTCGACGGGTAACGGCGGCCAATGCGTGAGGAAGCCATGACCGCGATGCGCATGCACCCCTTCCTGTCCCACCCGATCGCGCCCTCGCTGCCGCCGGATCTGCTGGCCACGCTGCTGGCCGGTTTGTCCGACGAGTCGTCGCACGCCCTGCCGGAGGAGTGCCGGCTCGGCATGGATCCCGACGCGGGCGGCCCGCGCCTCGAGGCGGGCGTCTATTACGGACCCGACGACGGCGATGGTGACGGCGATGACGGCGGCGACTGGGGCGATCCAGGCGGCGACGGCGATGGCGGTGATGGCGATGGCGACGGTGATGGCGACGACGGCGATGACTGGGACGACGACGATGACGACGATCCGGACGACGACGATGACGACGACGACGAGGACGATGACGACTGCACCGCGCAGGATGATGGAGGCGATCCGGACCCCAACGCGGACGACGACTTCGACGATTCGACCGATGACGGTTGCTGAGCGCCTGCAGGAGACGCCATGAACGATTCGATGGATTCCCGACGTGGCGGCCGGCTCTCGCGCCGCCACCTGCTGATCATGCTGGGCGGCCTGGCCGCGGCGGCATCGACCGCCTCAGCGGGCGCGGCCTTGGCCGCGCGCCGCAACCGCCGGCGCGGCCAGGCGATCGTGCCGCCGGCCGGCCTGCGGCTGACGACGTCTGCCGATGTCGGCTTCAAGGCGGCGATCGACACCTGGTTCCCGGGACTGTCGGCCAACCGGCGCTTCGCGCGGCACGCGCCCTACCTGGCGCTGGTGCGCAATGTCAGCAACGACCAGACGCTGGGCTACGCGCTGACCTGGACCTCGACGAACCAGGGCAAGGTCCAGGAGCATTACCGGCGCCGCGTGCTGTCGGCGCGCCAGACGTCGGTGGCCGCGCGCAAGTCCCGCGCGAACTCGGCCCCCGCGACGCTGGCGCCGGGCGGCGTGGCGTTGGTCAGCCCGATGTTCACGTGGACCCCGGAGACTTACCGCCAGGCCTTTCCCGCCGGGGCAACGGGGCGCAACCCGCTCGGACCCAAGCGCATGCAGCGCACCCAGGCCAAGCGCCCGAGGGCCTTCGGCTTCATGAAGCGGTCTCGGCACCACACGATCTCGGTGCGGCTCACCGGCGCGCTGATGCTGGGCAATGGCGCGCAAGGGTCGCGCGGCCGGCACCTCGCGCGGGTGCAGCGCAACCGCCGCAACGCCAGCCACGACGAGGCCATCGCCTTGCTGGCGCAGGCGCGCGTCAATGGCCGGGTCGACACGCAGCGTCTGCTGCGCGGCATCGACCGCTCGCTGCAGATCGCCAAGTTCAAGCACAAGTCCCGGCATCCCAACTACGTGACGGCACGCGAGAAGTTCGCGCTCAAGCTCAAATGGGCGATCGGGCGCGGGCAATCCGACCGGGCGCTGCGGCTGCTGCAGCAGGCGAGCGGGCGTTCGCGCGCGATCTGAACGAAGGCCACGCGTGCTCGACGCTGCGCGCCGATGGGCCCGGGAGGGCGCAAGCCGCCTGGCGACGTTCCAACACGCGGATCTGCGTGGCCTGAGCGCCTGCATGGTCGCGCTGGCCGATCCGGCCACGGGCGGCGCGATCGGCGCCGACGGGACGTCCGATCCCTCACCGACGGCGCATGTATCAGCGACCGCCAGCGCGCGCCGCCTGCTGGACGTCGTCCATCGACGCTTGCGCGACGACGGCCGCCGGCCAGTGCCGCTGGCGCTGGCCGCCCGGGCCGTTCGAGCCGGACGCTGGCTGGGCCAGGATCGGCCCGATGCCGATGCCGATGCCGATGCCGATGCCGATGCCGATGCCGATGCCGATGCCGATGCCTATGCCTATGCCTATGCCGATGCCGATGCCGATGCCGATGCCGATGCCGATGCCGATGCCGATGCGGGCGCGCGGGCCGAGGGGCTCGCCGTGGCCCGGGCACGGATCCGCCAAGCGTTGGAGGGGCGGCTGTCGCTGAGCGTCGCGCCCGTCGTGGACACGGTGCCAGCGCACGAGGCTCGGCTCACGCCGGCTGCGCTGGCTGAGGTCCTGCAGGCCTGCCGCGAGGGCGCGGGATCTGGTGAGACGGGCCAGTGCGCCGACGGGCTTTGCCGACGCTGGTTCGCGCTGGCGCGCCAGACGGTGTCCAGCCGGCCGAGTCTGGACACCGCGGCTGCACACGTGCCGCTCTGGGTGGCAGCAGGTGAGCGGCTGGGCGATGCGGCGATGGTGGACTTCGCGTTGATCCTGGCCGAGTGGGTCGGCCGCCACCAGCGCCTGTCCGATCCTGGCACGGCCAATTGGGGCGGGATCGCGCGCACCGGGCAGGCGCCCGGCGGCACGAGCGCGGGACGTGCCGTGGCCCTGGTCGTGGGCCTGCGCGCCGCGCGATTGAATGGCGATCGCGTGGCCGAGCAACGGCTGCGGCGCATGGCGCTCGCGGCCTTGGGCTTCGTCGACGGCTGGTGGAGGTCGACGCGTCAGGAAGCGTTCGGCCGTGCCGGCGATGCCGGCGCGGCCGCGTTGGCGTTGGCGGGGCTGTTGACGCTGGCCGGCGCGGTGGCCGACGACTCGGCCGCGGAGCTTTTCGCCCGCGAGGCCATGCGATGACGGACGCTTCTGTCTCTTCTTGCCCTTCCAGCCCCTGCGGCCCTTCCGGCTCGTCTGGTCCCCCAGGTCCCTCTTGCGGCACGACCTGCGCGGCCGAGGAGGATGCGCTGGTGCGGCGTTTCCTGGCCCAGCGTGCTGATGCGGTCCCGGTGGAAGCGGTCGTGCTCTTCGGTTCTCGCGCGCGGGGCGACGCCACGCCGGCCAGCGATGTCGACCTACTGCTGGTCACCGACGGGCCGCCGTCGCAGTGCAGCGAAGCCTACGCGGGCCAGGCCTTCGACGTGATCCACGAATCCTTCGAATCGCTGCACGAAGGCGCGCATCAGCGGGCCGTCGGCAACAACAACATCCGGTTGGAGATCCTCGCCACCGGGCGCCTGCTCGTCGACACCGAGGGACGGGTCGCGCCGCTGATGGCGGCGGCGCGGCGGCGCTTCCTGGCGCCCGCGCCCGCGACCCCGCCGGATTGGGCCCAGGCGGAGCGCGAGCGCATCGAGGCGATGGGGCGCAGCGCGGGCCGCCTGGCGGTCACCGCCGCGGGATCGGGCGCCGAGCGCGCCTTGCCCGCCTTGGCGTCGATGCGTCAGGACGACGCCTTGCGTCGCTGCGTCCAGGCGGTCTACCGGATGGAGCGGCGCTGGTCCAGCGCGTTCCCGGTGCTGGTGATGCGCGGCGGTCTGGCGCCCTGGCCGATGCTTCAGGAGGGCTGGAACCGGCTGCTGGCGGCGGGTGGCGACGTCGCGGCCCGGCAGGCCGTGATCGACGAGGTCGTCGCCTGGACGACGCGACATTTGGAGGCGCATGGATCGCGCTGACTTCCTCTCGGTGTGCGGCCTGGCGCACGGTCGCCTCGCGCCGGATCCGGGCGGGATGGATGGAACGGACCGAGCGGACGGGGGCGCCTACCTGCCGGGCGCGTTCATCTGCGAGGCCGAGGCCTGGCTGTTCGGTCAGCTCGCCGCACGCGGGTCCGGCCGCGGGCGGATCGTCGACGCGGGCAGCTTCCTGGGCGCCTCTACCCGGGCCTTGCTCGCCGGGCTGCCGGCGTCGGCGCGGGCGCGCGATCCGGACGGTTCCTGCAAACCCATCGTGGCCCTGGACCGGTTCGTCGTCGCGGACGCGTACGTGCAGAAGGCGCTCGCGCGGGTGGGGCAGCCGAGGGCCCGCGGGGAGAGTTTTCTTGATCTCTTCCTGGACAAGGTCGGCGCGGATCTGCGCCACGTCGAGGTGCGTGCGGGCGATGTGACGCGGGTCGGCCGCATCGACGCGCCGATCGAGCTCTGCGTGATCGATCTCGCCAAGAGTCAGGCCTTGCATGCCCACCTGCTGTCGTCCTGGTTCGCGAAGCTGATCCCCGGCGTGTCCGTGGTCGTGCAGCAGGACTTCTTCAGCCCCTTCCACCCATGGATCGCCGCCTCCATGGCGTCCTTGCTGCCGTACTTCGACTTGGCGCCGTGGCGCATCGGCGAATCCGCGGTGTTCAGGTTGGCCAGGCCGCTGCCGTCCGAGCGGATCGCCGCGGCCACGCAGCGCGATCCCGCGTACGCGTCGGCGGGGGAGGAGGCGGTGCAGTGGTCCGGGGCATTCGGCGCCGACGACTTGAAGCTCCTGCGTCTGGGACGGTGCGTGGCCCTGTCGGCCGAGCCCGGCGCTCGGCCCCGAGCGGTCCGCGAATGGGAGCGCCTGAGCGCGGAGCCGCCGCCAGCGGCCTGTCCGAAGTGGTCGCGCCTGCTGCGGCTCGCGGGCCGGGCGCTCGGTATCGAGTCCGAGCCGATGGCGGTGCCGGTGCCCGCGTCGCTCGACGGCATCGCGTGATGAGCATCGCCGACGTGCTCGCGTGCCTGGCCCCCGTTCTGGCGACGCGGCGCTGGGCGATCGTGGGGTCGGTGGCGGATCGCCTGCACCGGCCGCACACGCCGGTCCGACCGCTGCCCGCCCTGGCGGATCTCGACCTTGCCGTGTGGGCACGGGATCTCCCGGACCTGCTCGAACTGCGCGACGCGTTGGCGCGGGCGCTGCGTGCCGAGGTGGACACCCGGCTCCCGTTTCGCTTGCTGAGCGCCCAGGGATTGCCGGTGGATCTGGTGCCGTGCGGACCCATCGGCCGAGCAGGACGGGTCGACTGGGGCAGGCCCGGGCTGCGGCCCATGTCGGTCAGCGGCTTCGAGGAGGCCGTCGAGCGGGCCTTGCCTCGATCGACGGTCGCGGGGTGCTGGCCGGTGGCGACAGTGCCATGGCTGATCGTGCTGCGGCTGCTTGCCTGGCAGGCCTCCAACGGGCGCCGGCTTCAGGACCTCGTGTCGGTCGAGCGGCTGGTCGCGGCGCACGCGCCACGACCCTGCAGACCTGACGGGAAGGGCCGGACGGGGGATGCGCCCTGCGCGGAGCGCCTCCGGGACTGGGCCCGCGCGGTGCGGGCCGAAGGCTCGGCGCAGACCTTGCAGTCGCTCGCGAACCTCGGGCGATCAGGGGCCTGCTGGGCGGCCAGCGTCAGATCGCCGCGACGCGGTACCGGACGTCGACTGCGTCTGGCGGGGCGATTGCTCGAGGCCTTCGCTGGCGAGTGTGACCCCGCTCGCTCGACGCCCGCATCGTGCATGTGAACGACGATCGAATGGCCCTGACGGGCATCGAGCGGGACGAACTCCACCGCGTCGATGTGGCGCAGGCTTGGCGCCTTCTTAGGGCGCAATGCTCCTGCAGGGGCAGGCTCCCATGGCGCTCGATGACAGCGACAAGCTGGCCGGGCAGCCTCCCGCTTCATCCCCCCCTTTCTGCAGTCTGTCGCCCCCCGCTAGGGGAGAACGGGGGCGCTTGATATGGTGTGCTACATCAGCAACACACCGGCGCTTCCGCGCCTCGCGTCATGCACAGCTGGAACGATCAAGCGCCGATCTATCAGCAGCTCGCCGACCGACTGGCGTCGCAGCTGCTCGACGGCGATCCCCCCGAAGGCGAAGCGCTGCCATCCGTGCGCACGCTCGCCAGTCAGTACCTCATCAACCCGCTGACCGTCAGCCGCGCGCTGCAGGCCCTCGTCGACGAGGGCCTCGTCGAGAGCCGCCGCGGCCTGGGCATGTACGTCCGCGACGGCGCCCGCATCCGCTTGCTGCATACCGAGCGCGAGCAGTTCCTCCAGGAGGAATGGCCCCGGTTGCGGGAGAAACTTCGCCGCCTGGGCCTCCGGCCCCAGGACCTGAATTGGGAGGACGCATGAAGACGCTCATCGAGGCCAGCCACCTGAGCCTGAACTACGGTCGCAAGGCCGCGCTGCAGGACCTGACCTTCACCATCCCCGCCGGCCGCGTCGTCGGACTGCTCGGCCACAACGGCGCCGGCAAGACCACGCTGATGAAGACCCTCGTCGGCCTGAAGCGCGCCGAAGGCGAGCTCCGCGTGCTCGGCCTGGATCCGCATGCGGACCGCGCCCAGCTCCTGACCTCGCTCTGCTACATCCCCGACGTGGCCGTGCTGCCGCGCTGGGCCAAGGTCTCCGAGCTGATCCGGCTGATGGCCGGCCTGCAGCCCGCGTTCTCCGCCGACCGCGCCCGGCAACTGCTCAAGCGCACCTCGGTCACCGAGAACGACAAGGTCAAGCAGCTCTCCAAGGGCATGGTCACGCAGCTGCACCTGGCGCTGATCGCGGCCATCGACGCGAAGCTGATGATCCTCGACGAGCCGACGCTCGGCCTGGACGTGATGTCGCGCAAGAGCTTCTACGAGATGCTCATCGACGAGTGGTGCGACGGCGAGCGCTCGGTGCTCATCTCCACCCACCAGGTCGAGGAGGTCGAGACCCTGCTGTCCGACGTGCTGATGCTCGACGAGGGCAAGCTGGTGCTGAACATCTCGCTGGCGGAGATGGACGAGCGCTTCGTCGCGCTGTCCCATGACCCCGACGCCGCCGAGCTGGTCGCCGCCAACCATCCGCTGCTGCGCTACCGCGTCCAGGGCCGGCCCGCCGCGCTCTTCGACGGCGTGCCGCCCGATGCCGTCGCGCATCTGGGCCAGCGCGTGCGCCCCAGCCTGGTCGACCTGTTCATGGCGCTGACCCGCAAGCCCGAGCGCCAGGCCACCGAAGCCTGATAGCCCCTCTACCAAGGACCCTCCCATGACGCTCTTCAACACGCTGCTGCTGCGCGAGTGGCTGCAATACAAGCGGGCCTGGATCGGCCTGGTGCTGGCGCCCGTGCTGGTGCTGCTGGCGCTGGTGCCGTTCAGCCAGGTGGATGGCATCGACGTGCCGAGCCCCGAGCCGGTGGCGCTGATCGCCGGCCTGCTGACCGTCGGCCTGGTGCTGGCGCTGGCCCTGGCCGTGTCCGTCTACCAGCTGATGGGCCTGGCCCGCCGCGACCAGCAGGACCGCTCGATCGAGTTCTGGTCCTCGCTGCCCGGCAGCCATGCGGCCAGCATCGGCGCGCCGATCGTTGCCCACGGCATCCTGGTGCCCGTCGTCGCCACGCTGCTGGCCCTGGTCGGCGGCGCGATCGTCGGGTCGGCGATGGCGTTCAAGGAATTCGGCCTGGCCGCGCTGCAGCAGACGCAGTGGTCGGCGCTCTTTGCGGCCACCTTGTGGCTCGGGCTGCGGCTGGCCGTCGGGCTGGTACTCGCCGCGCTCTGGCTCTCGCCGATCGTGCTCGCGCTGATGGCGGCCTCGGCCTGGCTCAAGCGCTGGGGCGCGCCGCTGCTCGTCATCGCGGTCGCGGCCTTCCTCAACATCTACAAGAACGAAACCGCCGCCGAGGTGCTGCGCAACGCGCTGATCACGCAGGTCGCCGGGGTCGGCGCATCGCTGGTCCAGACCGGGACCAGGCTGGTGATCGACTCGGACCGCGAGGGGCATCTCAACATGCAGGACTTCTTCGACATGCTCTACCGCTTCCCGGACTACGCCCGGGAGGGGCTGCCGCAGGTGCTGCAAGCCGCTTGGCATCCGCAGTTCGTCGGCGGTCTGGTGATCGCGGGCCTGTGCTTCTGGCTGCTGGTCCTGCAGCGCAAGCGCAGCCTCTGAGCAGACAGGAAGCGCCCGCCCAGGGCGCTTCCTTCATCCCATCGTCGGGAAGGGACTGACGCCGATGATCAGCCGGTGCAGCCCCATGACGAGCGCGATCCAGGCGACCACGCCGATCGCGACCGAGATCGCCGTCCCCGTGGCGGTCCCCGCGGGCGGCGGCGGAGCGCCACGGCGCCGGGCCGATCGGAAGTCCAGGATCGCCCAGGCCAGGAAGGCGCCGAACAGCACGAGGTCCGCGACGGTGTTGTTGGCCAGCAGGTGACCGAAGGCCCACAGCTTCACGGACAGCAGCATCGGGTGATGCAGCTTCGCCTTGATGTGGTTGCGGGGCACCTGCGAGGCCGCCAGCAGGATCAGCGAGGGCAGCATCAGCAGCCCGGCCAGATGGTTCATGCCGCGAGGCGTCGCCCACAGCGGGTGCGGATCGAGCCGCGCCTGCCCGTAGCCCCAGATGATCAGCAGCAGGCCGATCACGGAGAGGGCGGTGTAGCTGAGCTTCCAGCGTTTCTCGCCCCAGGCGGCGAGGCGGGCGTCGCGCCAGGCCGGCGCGACGATGCGGACCGAATGCGGCCCGAGGAAGAGGATCAGTCCGAGGATGAGTGCCCACATGGTGAAGTCGCTCCTTTGCGGCGCGGACTATGCGCCTGCCGGGAGGACATCACCAGTGCCTGGCGGATCAAGAGACCCTTGTCGCGGACAGCTGGAATGCGGGAGAAGCCGGCGTCGTGGCGGCCGGCTCTCCGGTCGGGGCCTGGACCTGGCGCAGATCGCCTTCGGCATGGTCGAGCCACGCCATGGCCGCCAGCAGGGCCAGCACCGCGACGGCGATGCCGATCGCGGGCAGCAGCAGGCGCCGCCAGCGGTGGGCGGCAATGGGCGGCTGCGCGGGCACCGGCGGTGCGGCGCCGTGGAGACGGGCAGGGGCTTTCATGGCGGAACTCCGGTGGACGTGGAGGTCGCCGCGGCGCTCAGGGGAGCACGGCGCCGAGACCCCACAGCAGCGACGGATAGACCGCGCCCCAGGCCACCGCGAGGATCGCGAGGGCCTTCATGCCGACGAAGATCGGCGGGACGTACTTGGCGGTGACGGTGGGCTTCGACATGGTGCGCTCCTTGAGCTGGCGACTCATGAATTGCAAACGGCGTGCCAGCTCGGCGCGTTGACGGGCGCGGGCGTCGAAAACATGACGTTACTCACGCATCACGAGACCGACATGGTCCGCGCGGCCGGGCTCACGCGCGCTTCACGCCGCGAGCTTCCCGCGGCGAGCGTCACGCGCTCCGGTCCACCCGGAGCGCCAGCAGCACCGAGGTGTGCGTCTTGATCACGCCCTCGATGTCGCCGATCTCGTCGAGCAGCGCATCCAGTCGCGCCGTGCTGTCGGCGCGCAGCGTGGCCATGTAGTCGAACTCGCCGCTGACCGACGCGAGCTGGCGCAACTCGGGCAGTCGCGAGAGTCGCTTCACCACCTCGCGCCCGGCGCGGGGCTGCACCGTGATGCCGACGAAGGCCTGTACGCCGCGCTCGACCGCCTCGCCGCCCAGACGCACCGTGTAGCCGGCGATCAACCCCTCGGCCTCCAGGCGCGCCAGCCGCGCCACCACGGTGGTGCGGGCCACGCCCAACTTGCGTGCAAGGTCGGCGGTGCTTTCCCGCGCATTCGCCTGCAGCAGCGCGATCAGGTCGCGGTCGGTCCGGTCGCGCAGGGTCGCGGGCGACGAGGGGAGCGATTCGGACGCCGGCTCGGGCGCGGTCTTCCTGGCATTCATGGGCGGGGCCTTCGACAGGCTGTGACGGAGTGCTCGGGATAAACCCTCGTTTTCGCCGGAATGAATGATTCGGCTGACGAATCGTCAGTATCGACCTGTTTTCCGTCGAACTCGTGCTTTCTTTCGTCAGCGGAGGTTCCGACACTGCCCGCATCGCATCTGAAACCTCATCCGCACAGGATCACAAGGAGTACGACATGAAAGTGGCACTGCTGGGCGCCGGACACATCGGCCAGACCATCGCGCGACTGCTGCAGGGCAGCGGTGACTATCAGGTCACCGTGATGGACAAGAACGCCGGCGCGCTGAAGCTGCTGGCCGGCCAGGGCCTCGCGACGAAGACCGTCGACACGGAGGACAAGGCCCAGCTCGCCGCCGCGCTGCGCGGCAACGACGTGGTCGTGAACGCGCTGCCGTACCATCTGGCCATCACCGCCGCGCACATGGCGCTGGAAGCCGGCTGCCACTACTTCGACCTGACCGAGGACGTGGCCGCGACCAAGGAGATCAAGCGCATCGCCGAAGGCGCGAAGACCGCCTTCATGCCGCAATGCGGCCTGGCGCCGGGCTTCATCGGCATCGTCGCGCACCACCTGGCCAAGCGCTTCGACTCGCTGAGCGACGTCAAGATGCGCGTCGGCGCGCTGCCCGCGTTCCCGACCAATGCGCTGAAGTACAACCTGACCTGGTCGGTCGACGGCCTGATCAACGAGTACTGCCATCCCTGCGAGGCGATCCACGACGGCGCCCTGATCGCCGCGCTGCCGCTGGAAGGCCTGGAGCACTTCTCGCTGGACGGCACGGAGTACGAGGCCTTCAACACCTCCGGCGGCCTGGGCACGCTGTGCGAGACCTGGGAGAACAAGGTCCGCAACCTGGACTACAAGACCGTCCGTTATCCGGGGCATCGCGACCTGATGATGTTCCTGCTGGACGACCTGGCGCTGAAGAACGACCAGGAGAAGCTCAAGGACATCATGCGCAAGAGCATGCCCGCGACGATGCAGGACGTGGTGCTTGTGTTCGTGACCGTGTCGGGCATGAAGAACGGCGTGCTGATGCAGGAAGTCTTCGCCCGCAAGATCTTCGCGGAGCGCGACGGCGTGCAGCCGCTGTCGGCGATCCAGATCACCACCGCCGCCGGCATCTGCGCCGCGGTCGACCTGTTCCGCGAAGGCAAGCTGCCGCAGTCGGGCTTCGTCCGTCAGGAAGAAGTGGCGCTGCCCGATTTCCTCGCGAATCGCTTCGGCAAGGCGTATCAGCAGTCGCGTCAGGTTGAATCGATTGGTTGATCGATCGATTCGATCGGCTCATCGCACGACCCGCCTGAACGGCTGAAGGAGAATTCCCCGATGACTTCCACCACCACCGACTTGCTGGCCGCCCTGGGCGTGCCGGCCGCCGCCGTCACCGGCGGCTCCATGACCGTCCGCAGCCCGATCGACGGCGCCGTGATCGGCGCGGTCCACGAGGCCAAGGCCGCCGACATGACCGCCGCGATCGCGAACGCGCAGCAGGCCTTCCTGGCCTGGCGCACCGTGCCGGCGCCCAAGCGCGGCGAACTCGTGCGCCTGTTCGGCGAGGAGCTGCGCGCCAACAAGGCGGCACTGGCCCGCCTGGTCTCGCTGGAAGCCGGCAAGGTGACCAGCGAAGGCGAAGGCGAAGTGCAGGAGATGATCGACATCTGCGACTTCGCCGTCGGCCTGTCGCGTCAGCTGCACGGCCTGACGATCGCCAGCGAACGTCCCGGCCACCGCATGATGGAGCAGTACCTGCCGCTGGGCGTGGTGGGCATCATCTCGGCGTTCAACTTCCCCGTCGCGGTGTGGGCCTGGAACTCGGCGCTCGCGCTGGTCTGCGGCGACACCTGCGTCTGGAAGCCCAGCGAGAAGACCCCGCTGACGGCGCTCGCCACGCAGGCGCTGTTCGAGAAGGCCGTCGCCCGTTATGAAGGCGCGCCGAAGTTCCTGTCGCAGGTCCTGATCGGCGGCGCCGGTGTCGGCGAAGCGATGGTCGACGATGCGCGCGTGGCGCTGGTCTCCGCGACCGGCTCGACGCGCATGGGCCGCGCGGTCGGCCCGCGCGTCGCGGCGCGTTTCGGCCGCTGCCTGCTGGAGCTGGGCGGCAACAACGCCATCGTCGTCACGCCGAGCGCGGACCTGGACCTCGCCGTGCGCGGCATCCTGTTCGGCGCCTACGGCACGGCCGGCCAGCGTTGCACGACGACCCGCCGCGTGATCGCGCATGAAGCGATCCATGACGAGCTCGTCGCCCGCCTGGACCGCGCCCGCGCGCAGCTCAAGATCGGCAGCCCGGTCGAGCCCGGCAACCTCATTGGCCCGCTGATCGACAAGGCCGCCTTCGACGCGATGCAATCGGCCCTGGCCGCCGCGCGTGAACAAGGCGGCGAGGTCAGCGGCGGCGAACGCGCGTTGGCGTCCCAGTATCCGGAGGCGTTCTACGCGGTGCCGGCGCTGGTCCGCATGCCGGCGCAGTCGGCCATCGTGAAGCACGAGACCTTCGCCCCCATCCTGTACACGCTGAAGTACCAGACGCTGGACGAGGCGATCGCGCTGCAGAACGACGTGCCGCAGGGCCTGTCCTCGGCGATCTTCACCAACGACATCCGGGAAGCCGAAACCTTCGTCAGCGCCAGCGGGTCCGATTGCGGCATCGCCAACGTGAACATCGGCACCTCGGGCGCGGAGATCGGTGGCGCCTTCGGCGGCGAGAAGGAGACCGGCGGCGGCCGCGAATCCGGCTCGGACGCGTGGAAGGCCTACATGCGCCGCACGACCAACACGGTCAACTATTCGCGCGAGCTGCCGCTGGCGCAGGGTGTGAAGTTCGATGTCTGATCTGACGGCGGAATTGAAGGCCCGCGTGGCCGAAGCCGCCGGCAGCGGCGTCTTCCAGGTGTTGAGAGCCGCGCTCGGCGAAGAGGCGGCCTCCGCCGCCTTCGCCCGCGTGCAGGTGGTGCCGGGCCTGCGGCGTCCCGCGGGCGAGCGCGTGTCGCGCGCCGAGCTGGCGCAGGCGCTGAACATGGCGCTCTTCCTCGACGTCACCGATCGCGTGCCGATGGCCGCGGCCTACGTGGCCGACCTGCAGCGTGACGGGCAACAGCTGGTCTTCGACCACGGCGCGCTGCGCACGGTGGCGTGGCCGTCCGGCGCGCTGCCGCCGGGCGAGGCCGCGATCACGCGCGTGCTGCGTCCGCTGGGCTTCACGATGGCGGCGACGTATCCGCTGCCGCGCCTGAAGATGACCGGCCGCGCCTGGCGCCACGCCGACTTCCCCGAGGACATCGCGCAGTTCTTCGTCTCGGAGCTGCATCCGGAGCGCTTCTCCGGCAGTTTCCAGGGCGCGGTGACGCGGGTGCTGGCGACGTCGCAGGATCCGCTGACACCGGGCGATCTGGCGCTGCTGGAACAGCTCGCGCGCGACGGCGATCTGCCGACGGCGTCCGCGGTGGCGCTCCTTCCCCAGCTGGTCGGCTGCTTCGCGCGGCAGCATGCGCTGTTCGAGGCGGACGACTACCAGGTGCTGCTCGCCGAGTCGGCCGAGATGGCCTGGATTGCGACCGAAGGCAACGCCTTCAACCACGCGACCGATCGCGTGGCCGACATCGAGTCGGTGGTTGCGGCGCAGCGCGCGCTCGACCGGCCGGTGAAGGACGCGATCGAGACCTCCGCGACCGGGCGCGTGCGCCAGACCGCGTTCAAGGCGGCGCGCGTGATGCGCGAGTTCCTCGATCGCGGCCAGCGCGTGATGCTCGAAGTGCCGGGCAGTTTCCACGAATTCATCCAGCGCGCGCCGCTCGATGAGTCCGGTGCGCTGGACCTGGCCTTCGACGCGGGCAACGCGACCGGCATCTTCAAGATGACGGCGGGCGCGGCCAAGGACGCCGACACGACGGGCGAGGCCGCGGCGTGCTGAGCTTCCAGGCCGGCGGCTTCCTGGCGGAGGCCATCGCCGTCTGCGGCGAAGCATTCGTCCAGGTGGGCGCGGACATCGAGCCGCGCTTCCTGCAACCGGCGCGTTATGCCGCGGGGCGGGCCGCCGCGCTCGTGCGTCCGGGCAGTCGCGACGAGGCGGCGCGCGTGCTGGCGCTCGCGGCCGCTTGCGGGCTTCGTGTGGTGGTGCAGGGCGCGCACACCGGGCTGGTCCGCGCGGGCACGCCGGATGATGCGCACGGCGAGGTGCTGCTCAGCACCGAGCGGCTGCGCGAGGTCTTCGAACTCGACCTGCTCGATCGCACGCTGCGCGTGTCGTCGGGCTTCCGGCTGTCGGAGATCAACGAGCGTCTTGAGCCGCACGGCCTGTGGTTCCCCGTCGACCTCAGCGCCGATCCGTCAATCGGCGGCATGGTCGCTCACAACACCGGCGGCACGCGGATGCTGCGCTACGGTGACGTGCGCGCCAACACGCTGGCACTGGAGGTCGTGCTGGCGGAGCCGGCGGGTCAGGTCTTGCGTCTGGGGCAGGGGCTGCAGAAGGACAACTCGGCGCTGGCGTTGGGCCAGCTCTTCATCGGCTCGTCCGGCAGCCTGGGGCTGGTCAGCGAGGTGACGATCAAGCTCGCGCCCTTGCCGCGCCAGCGGGCCGTGGCGCTGGTGGCGCCGGCATCGCTGGCCGAGGTGTTCCCGCTGTACGCCGACGTGATGCAGCGTTGGGGCGGGCTGGTCTCGGCCTTCGAAGGCATCAGCCGCGCGGCGCTCGAGGCCGGGTTGCATGGCCAGGATGGCGCGCGCTGGTTCGAAGGGCAACTGCCGGACTACGCCATGCTGATCGAACTCAGCAGCGAGCTGCCGGCGGATCAACTTGCGCTCGACGGACTGCTGCAGGGCTGGCTCGAGGGCGAGTTCGAATCCGGACGGGTGCGCGATGCCGTGCTCGATGCCGACGAGGCGATCTGGGGACTGCGCCATCGCATCAGCGAAGGACTGCGGGTGCAGGGCAAGGTGATCGGGCTCGATCTCTCGCTGCCGCGCAAGCACTTCATGGCGTTCCGCGAGCGCGGGGCGGCGTGGCTGGCCGAGCGCTTCCCGCAGGTCCGGCTGGCCGACTTCGGCCACCTGGGCGATGGCGGGATGCACTTCAACATGGTGTGGCCGGCGACGGCCGGCGCGCTCACGCCGGAGCAAGAAATGACCCTGCGCGAGGGCCTGTACGCGCTGATCGCGGAGCTGGGTGGATCGATCAGTGCGGAGCATGGGGTCGGGCCTCAACTGCAGGCGGCGTATCGGGCGCATTGGGAGCGGGTGGAGCCGGGGATGCTGGATTGGGCGAGGAGAGTACAGGTGTTGTGGGATCCGCACGCCCGTCTTGGAAAAGTGAGTTGGGGTGGTTGAATCGCTTGTCAGTGTTCAAAACCATGCTAAAGTCCGATTCCTCGCTGCAACGGAAGTTGTGACGGGGAAGAAATCCTGAAAGCCCAGGTGGCGGAATTGGTAGACGCACTAGTTTCAGGTACTAGCGGGTAACTCCGTGGAGGTTCGAGTCCTCTCCTGGGCACCAAATCTGAAAAGCCGGCTTCTAGCCGGCTTTTCTCATTCTGAGGCCCAGGAAGTGATGTCCGGGGGACATCACGGGAGGACTCGAATGGTTTGGACCGTGAGGTCCAAACCGGGGTCGCGCTTGCGTGGCCGAGTCCTCTCCTGCGGGGTCGGCGAGCGGTGCTGAGGTGCTCCGGGGCTCCCCTCCCACGCTGACCGTTTCCCTATGGCAAAGTCGGGCGAGCCTTCCGGACCCATATGCCGCCACGTAAACCCGCCACCATCATCGACGTTGCCCGAGAAGCGGGGGTCTCCATCAAGACGGTATCCCGGGTCCTGAATCAGGAGCCCGGCGTCCACACGGAAACCCGCGAGGCGGTCCTGAAGGTCGTCGCCGACCTCAAATATCGCCCGAAGCAATCCGCCCGCAGCCTCGCCGGCGGCCGCTCCTTCCTGATCGGCCTGCTGTACTACGACCCGTCCGCGGCCTTCGTCGGCGGTGTCCAGCAAGGCGCGACGCTGCGCTGCCGCGAGGCCGGCTACCACCTGGTCGTCGAGTCCCTCCACAACGACGCGCCCGACCTCGCGATGCAGGTCGACCGCATGGTCTCCGCGCTGCGCCCCGACGGCATGATCCTCACGCCCCCGCTGTGCGACCACCCCCAGGTCCTGGCCGCCTTGCGCGAGAGCCAGACCCCTTGCGTGCTGATCTCCCCCGCCGCCGACCAGCCCGACCACCCGAGCGTCCGCATGGACGACGTCCACGCCGCCGAGGAGATCACCAACCTGCTGATCAGCCTGGGTCACACCCGCATCGCGATCATCAAGGGGGCGAAGGAGCAGGTCGCTTCCAAGCGCCGGTACCAGGGCTACCTGTCCGCGTTGAAGGCGCACAAGCTGCCGCTGGACAAGGACCTGGTGGTGCAGGGCGACTTCACCTTCGACGCCGGTGTCGAGGCCGCCTATCAGCTGCTGAGCCGTCGCCAGCGTCCGACCGCGGTTTTTGCGAGCAACGACGACATGGCGCTGGGCGTGCTCGCCGCGGCGCAGCGCCTCGGCTTGGCGGTGCCGGGCGATCTCTCGATCGCCGGCTTCGACGACACACCCGCCGCCGCGCGCGTGTGGCCGCCCTTGACGACGGTGCGCCAGCCGATGGACGACATGGCGCGCGTCGCCGTGGACCTGCTGATCGGCGCGCCGCGCGATGCCGAGCCGGATGCGGAAGCCGACGAGGCCGCCAAGCCCCGGCACCGCGTCCTGCCGCATGAACTGGTCGTGCGCGACTCCACCGCGGTGCTCGGCACAACCACCGCGCCGCGCCTCAAGAAGCCCTGAGCGCTTCGAGCGCCCGAGCCCTGTCGTCGCGACGAGGCGTCAGGCGGCCCGCCGCCCCGTCCGCGCGAGGAGCTGCTCGATCAACACCCGATGCGGCGGCAGATCCCGCAGCGCATGCGCGCCGAGTTGCGCGATCGTCGCGAACTCCCGCCGGGCCTCCTCGCTGCGCATCAGCGCGGCGGCGCCGGTCCCGAGCTGGGTCTCGAATTCCATCCCGTAGAGCACGTACTGCCAGCTCGCCGGCAGGTACATCTCGACGTCGGTGATGAAGTCCAGCCGCTGCGGCGGCCGGCAGCGCCACATCGCGAGCTTCTCCTTCAGCGAATCCGTGAACGACGCCGGATCCGCGTTGTCGCGCCAGAACGCGGTGTCCGTGCGCCGCGTCAGTCCGTAATGCAGCTTGATGAAGTCGACGATCCGCGCGTAGCGTTCCTTCATGAACGCGTTGAAGTGCTTCGCCACCGGCGCCGTGTCGCCGTTGAACGGGAACAGCTGCCCGATCAGATAGGCCGCCGTCTCGATGAGCCCGATGCCCGACGACTCCAACGGCTCCAGGAAGCCACCCGACAGGCCGACCGCCACGCAGTTCTTCACCCACTGCGTCTCGCGGTAGCCGATGTTGAGCGCGAGCTTGCGCGGCGTCAGCGCGTCCGACGCCGGGCCGATGTAGCGCCGCAGCGCGCGTTCCGCCTCGTCGTCGTCGCAGTACCGGCTGCTGTAGACGTGACCGATCCCGCGGCGTTCCTGCAGCCCGATGTCCCAGATCCAGCCGTGGTCCTGCGCGCTGGCGATCGTGTACGACGCGATCGGCGCATCGGGCTTCGCATACGGCACCTGCATCGCGAGCGCGCTGTCGACGAACAGCACGTCGCTCATCGACTTGAACGGTGAACCCAGCGCCTCGCCGATCAACCGCGCGCGGAAGCCGCTGCAATCGACATAGAGCCCGGCCGTCAGCGTGCCGGCCTCCTTCGTGTGCACCGCGGCGATCGCGCCCTGTTCATCAAGGTCCACGCGATCCACCGTCGCGATCACGCGCTTCACGCCGAGCGCCTGCCCGTGCTCCGCCAGCAGCGCGGCGAAGCGCCCCGCGTCGAAGTGATACGCATAGTTCAGCGGCCCGAGGAAGTCCCCGTCGCTCGCGCGTTTCGGTCCATGCCGGGCATCGGCCACCGCCTTCTGCAAGGTCACCGCCTCCGCGAACGCGCGCCCCTCGCCGGCCTCGCCCATCAGCCAGTACGGCAGCAGTTCCGGCGCGCCGGGGCGCTGGCTCGGCTGGCTGAACGGATGGAAGTAGTGATCGGCGCCGGGCGTCCCCGGCGGCCGCACCCAATGCTCGAAACGGATGCCCTGCTTGTACGTCGCCGAACAGGCCTCGAGGAATTCCGCCTCGGCGATGCCGATCGCCGACAGCGTGCCGCGGATCGACGGGAAGGTCCCTTCGCCCACGCCGATGATGCCGATGTCGCTGGACTCCACCAGCGTGATGCGGACGCCGCCGTGCGTGGTGCCGAGCTGTCGCGCGAGGAACGCGGCGGTCAGCCAGCCGGCCGTGCCGCCGCCGACGATGAGGATGTCCTGGATGGGCTGCATGCGCTTGTCTCCTGATGTTGTGGGGCGCGGTCCGATCTACGGGTAAATGATAGTGAGCAAAATGACAACGATGTCAATCGACCCGTTGACAGCGTTGTCATGCGTTGCCTACGATGCACTCAAATTACAAGAACAAGACCCGGAACAGAGCTTCGTATCGAAAGCCCACCAGGAGACAACATGACTGACCGCCTCATCCGCCGGCCGCGCCTCGGCCTGTCCACGCCTGTCCAGATCGCGGTCCTCGCGCTGATGGCCGGCGCCGCCCACGCCCAATCGACCGAAGCTCCCGCGCCTGCGCCGCAGGCCGAAAGCAGCAGCTCCGCGTCCTCGACCGACGCCAAGGAGAACAAGGCGCTGCCGCAGGTCGTCGTCACGGCGACCAAGCGCAGCACCTCGCTGCAGAAGACCCCGATCGCGGTGACCGCGATCAGCGCGTCGACCATCGACGACGCCCACGTCAAGAGCATGCTTGACGTGTTCAACCTCGTGCCCAGCATGCAGGGCACCGGGCAGGGCGACCACGGCATCGTGAGCATCACGCTGCGCGGCATCGGCAACGACTCCGCCAAGACCGAGTACGCCGACCCCGAGGTCGCGCTGTTCGTCGACGGCGTCTTCGCGCCGCGGCCCGAGGGCGCCGCGACCATGCTGTTCGACCTCGACGGCATCGAAGTGCTGCGCGGCCCGCAGGGCACGCTGTGGGGACGCAACTCCACCGTCGGCACGATCAACATGAAGACGGCCAAGCCGGTGTTGAAGGACAACACCGGCTACGTCGAGCTCGGCACCGGCAGCTACAACCGCCTGGGCGCGAAGGGCGCGATCAACATCCCGCTGGGCGACACGCTCGCCGCGCGCGTGGCCTTCATCCACGAGCAGCACGACGGCTACGTCGACTACCAGAAGCCCACGCAGTACACGCTGGCGCAGCAGCAGGCGGCGTACAACGCGGGCAACACGGGCGGCACCTTCCCGCCGTTCCAGCCGATCAACTACAACCTGTTCACCACCGGCGGACCGAAGTACAACGCGCAGGACCAGACCGCCGCGCGCCTGAGCTTCCTTTGGCAGCCGATCAAGGCCTTCCGCTGGGACGTGTCGGTCGAGCAGTTCGCCGACCGTGGCACGCCGGCGATGAGCCTGATGCAGACGCCGCGCGAAGGCCAGAAGTTCTGGTCCGCGCTGATCGACACGGCGCCGTCGCTCAAGCGCGACTCCACGTCGATCCGCAGCCGCGCCGAGTACGACATGGGCGGCATGTCGCTGGCCTACGTCGCGGGCTACACGCACTTCAAGGGCTCGGGCACCTACGACCAGGACCTCGGCGTGCAGATGCCGACCAGCTTCACGACCGGCGCCAACCACCAGGAAGACAACACCGTCTGGACCAGCTACCGCAGCCAGAGCCATGAGCTGACGCTGCAGAGCACGCAGAAGCAGACCATCGACTGGGTGCTGGGCCTGTACTACGCGGCCGAGGACAACGGCATCCGCTTCGACATCCCGATCATGAACGGGACGCAGCAGGGCACGGTGAGCTGGCAGGGCTCGTTCATCCAGCCCAAGGAGACGGTCGATTCGAAGGCCGCCTTCGGCCAGGCGACCTGGAACTTGACCGACGCGTTCCACCTGACCGGCGGCCTGCGCTACACGCACGACGACCGCAAGAACATCGGCGGCCGCGGCTGGACCTGGGCATACAACGCGGCGGCGCCGCAGATCCCGCTCAATCCGACGATCGATCCCACCGATCCGGCCAACGGCTACCAGGCCGGCAACATCAACGACGCGCACTACAAGGGCAGCAAGACCACCTGGCTGGCGCGCGCGACCTACGACATCGACAAGAACTCGATGGCCTACGGCAGCGTGTCCACCGGCTACAAGTCCGGCGGCACCGGCGACGGCGGCCTGCCCTACGGTCCGGAGACGCTCACCAACTACGAGGTCGGCTACAAGACTTCGCTGCTGGACGGCCGCATGACCTTCAACGTCAGCGCGTACCACATGAAGTTCAAGGACTTCCAGTTCAGCGCGCCGGTGATCGTCAACGGCAACCGCCAGTTCGCGTACTCCAACGCGGAGGGCGCGAAGGTGTCCGGTCTCGAGCTCGAGACCGCCTGGATGATCACCAACGACGACAAGCTGATGCTGTCGGCCTCGTACACGAAGACCAAGCTCGGCGCGCTGGTGGCCGCGTCCAACGACTACCAGTTGCCGACCTGCTTCGACCCGACGCTGGGCGGCACCTGCCTGAACGTCACCGGCAACGAGCTGCCGCACGCGCCGAAGGTGGCGATCCAGCTGATGTACGAACACGTCTTCCCGCTCGCCAACGGCGATCAGGTCGCGCCGCGCATCAGCTACCACTACCAGTCGGCCAACTGGCTGTCGGTGTTCAACCTGGGCGAGGGCGATCGGCAGAAAGCCTATTCGACGGCGGACATCAGCGTCCGCTACACGTCGAAGAAGAACTGGTACGTCGACGGCTTCGTGCGCAACGTCTCGGACGAGAAGATCAAGACCAGCGCCGGCAGCGCGGTCAGCTTCGCCAATCCGGTCTGGACCGCGCAGTACGCGGCGCCTCGCACCTTCGGCGTGAACGCGGGCTACAACTTCTGAGCGCTGTGCCGACTGTCCACCTGAACCGGCGATCGGCAGCGTGCGCGCTGCTGGCTGCCGGGGTGGCCGCCGCCGTTCCTGCCTCGCTCGCTGCGGCGGCCCAGGTGCTCCCGACGCGCACGCCGACCTTGGTGCTGCGCGTCGCCACATTCCCCGATCTCGATCGCGCCGCGATCGCTGCCGCGCCGCGCTGGCGCGCGCTGCATCCGGACGTCGAGCTCAAGTTGCTGTCGATGCAGTACGCCGATCACCACCTGTCGATGACGACCGCGCTGGCGACCGGCTCCGGCCTGCCCGACGTGATGGCCATCGACCTGCGCTACATCGGCAAGTTCGCCGGCTCGGGCGGATTCGTCGACCTGAACCAGGCGCCGTTCAACGCGGCCGCGCATGCGGACGAGTACGTCCGCTTCGCAATGGCGCAGGGCGTGGGGCCGACCGGCGCGCAGGTCGCGATCCCCGCCGACATCGGCCCCGGCACGCTGATCTATCGCAAGGACCTGCTCGACCGGGCCGGTGTCAGCGAGGCGGAGATCACCCGCGACTGGTCCTCGTACCTCGCCGCCGGCGAGCGCATCCGCAAGGCCACCGGCGCGTACCTGATGGCCGATGCGGCCGACCTGCGCGACATCGCGCTGCGCCAGGGGATCCAGGACGGCGAGGGGCTCTACTTCGATGCGGAGGGCCGCGTGCTCGTCGAATCGGCCCGCTTCCGCCACGCGTTCGAGCTCGGCCGCGCCGCGCGCCGCGCGGGCCTGGACGCGCGCGCGATCGCGTGGACCAACGACTGGGCGGCCGGCTTCAAGCAGGGCCGCATCGCGACGCAGATGATGGGCGCGTGGCTGGTCGGCCAACTGCGCAACTGGATCGCGCCGCAGACGGCGGGGCTGTGGCGTTCGGCGCCGCTGCCCGGCGGCGTGCAGGCGGCCTACGGCGGATCGTTCTATGCGATCCCGAAGAAGGCCGCCAACAAGACGGCCGCCTGGGACTTCATCCGCTTGATGACGGCCGACGCGCAGGTGCAGCTCGAGTCGCTGAAGGTGCTCGACAGCTTCCCCGCGATGCGCGCGGTGCTGCGCGATCCGGTGATGGACGAACCGATCGCCTTCCTTGGCGGCCAGCGCGCGCGCCAGCTGTGGCGCGAGACCGCGTCGCAGATCCCCGCGATCCCGGTGAACCGCTTCGACGCGCTGGCCACGACGGTGATCCGCGACGAGTTCGAGCGCGTCATCGCCAAGGGCAAGGCCATCGCGGAGGCCCTGGCCGACGCGCGCCATCTCATCGAACGCCGCGCGCGCCGCCGCTGAGGTCACACGCATGTCTGCGCGTCGATTCCCCTCGCTGTCCGCCCTGCGCTGGCCATCGTTCCGCCTGCCGGCGCTGCGCTCGCGGCGTCTCGCGCCTTACCTGTTCATCGCGCCGTTCTTCGCGCTGTTCCTGGTGTTCAGCCTGTTCCCGCTGGTGTTCTCGATCTACCTGTCGCTGCAGCAGTGGAATCCGGCCGAGGGCCTGCACACGATGCACTGGGTCGGGCTGGAGAACTACGGCTACGCGCTCACCGACCCGTGGTTCTGGGACGCGCTCTACAACACCGCCTGGTTCGCGCTGGTGGCCGGCGTCCCGCAGCACCTGGTGGCACTGCCTCTGGCGTTCTTCATCCATCGCCGCTTCAAGCGCGGCCGGGATCTGATCGTCGGCGCGTATTTCGTCCCGTACATCACGTCGAGCGTCGCGATCGCGCTGATCTTCACCACGCTGTATTCCAAGGACTACGGCCTGATCAACGCCGCGTTGGCCGAGCTGACGCGCATCCCTTTCATCGGCAGTCCGCTGGCCTCGCTGACGGCGCTGAAGGACGGCGGCATCGACTGGCTGGGAGACGCCGACGTCACGCGACCCGCCGTGGCCTTCGTCGTGTTCTGGCGCTACCTGGGCTGGAACCTCGTGCTCTATCTGTCGGGCCTGCAGGTCATCGACAAGGACCTCTACGAGGCGGCGACGCTGGACGGCGCGACCGAGTGGCAGCAGTTCTGGCACGTGACGCTGCCGCTGCTCAAGCCGATGATGTTCTTCGCGGTGACGCTGACGATCATCGGCAACCTGCAGCTGTTCGAGGAGCCGTTCATCCTCGTCGACGGCGAGAAGGGCGTCGCGTCGTCGGTGATGACGACGGCGATCTTCATGTACCGGACGGCGTTCTCGGACGGCGACTTCGGCACCGCGTCGGCGATGTCGTGGTTGATGTTCGTGCTGATCGCCGTGCTGACCTGGGTCAACGCGCGGCTCTTCGGCCGCGATCCGCGGAGTCGCCATGACACGCGGTAAGAAGAACTGGCTGGCGGGGCTGATCGTCGCCGGGGGCGCGCTGCTGCTGGTGGCGCCGCTGTACTTCACCTTCGTCTTCGCGACGCATGGCCGCACGGACATCTTCAATACGCCGCCGCCGCTGTGGTTCGGCGACGCCGCACCTTCGAACCTGCGGCTGCTCGAGGAGCGCCTGCCGTTCTGGCGCAACCTCGGGATGAGCCTCTACGTCGCGTCGATGACGACGGCGCTGAACCTGCTGTTGTGCTCGCTGGCCGGTTACGCCTTCGCGATCTACGAGTTCCGCTTCAAGCGCACGCTCTTCGCGATCGTGCTCGGCTCGATGATGCTGCCGGCCTTCCTGCACATGATCCCGAGCTTCATGGTGATGGACGCGCTGGGCTGGATCGACGAGCCCCGCGCGCTGTATGTGCCGGCGGCCGCGAGCGCGCTGGGCATCTTCCTGATGCGGCAGTACATCGGCTCCGCGATCCCGCCCGACCTGATCGACGCCGCACGCATCGACGGCTGCGGCGAGCTGCGCATCTTCTGGAGCATCGTGCTGCCGCTGCTGACGCCCGCGCTGGGCACGCTGGGGCTGATCACCTTCATCGCGAGCTGGAACAACTTCGTCGCGCCGCTGGTCGTCATGCGCTCGGCCGAGAACTACACGCTGCCGCTGGCGCTGCGCTCGATGCAGGCTCCCAACAACACCGAATGGGGCGCGCTGATGATCGGCAGCGCCATCGCGATGCTGCCGCTGCTGGTGGCGTACTTCTTCAGCGCCCGGCGGCTGGTCGCCGGGCTGACCTCGGGAGCCGTGCGCGGCTGAGGCCGGCACGCTCCCCGCAACCGACCGCCGGAAACGCCATGTCCTCTCCCGCGATTCCTTCGACCTCTTCGATTCCCTCGATCTCTTCGACCACGACTGCCACCACCATGCACGCGAACGACGCCAACCCCGCCGCAGACACCGCCACCTTCCAATCGCTGATCCAGTCGTTGCCCGCGGACTTCCAATGGGGCTCCGCCACCAGCGCCGCGCAGATCGAGGGCGCGGCCCGCGAGGACGGCAAGGGCGAGTCGATCTGGGACCGCTTCTGCGCCCAGCCGGGCCGCATCAAGGACGCGTCCAACATCGACGTGGCCTGCGACCACTACCGCCGTTATCCCGAGGACGTGAAGCTGATGAAGTGGCTGGGGCTGGACGCCTACCGCTTCTCGTTCTCCTGGCCGCGCGTGCAGCCGCTGGGACGCGGCGCGTGGAACGAGGCCGGCTTCGCGTTCTACGACCGGCTGATCGACGAACTGCTCGCCGCAGGCATCAAGCCCAACGCGACGCTCTACCACTGGGACCTGCCGCAGGCGCTGGACGATTCGATCGGCGGGCTGCTGTCGCGCGACGTGGTCCCGCTGTTCGCCGAGTACGCCGCCGAGATCGCGCGGCGCTTCGGCGACCGGTTGTCGACGATCGCCACGCTGAACGAGCCGTGGTGCTCGGCCACGCTGGGCTACGAGACGGCGCAGTTCGCGCCCGGCCATACCAATCGGGCCGAGGCCTACCAGGTCTCGCACCACCTGCTGATGATGCACGGCGCCGCGATGCAGGCGATGCGCGCGGTCGGTTCCAAGGCCCAGCTCGGCATCGTGCTGAACCACACGCCGTCCTTCCCGGCCGACCCGCTGAGCGAGGACGACCGCCGCGCCGCGCGCATCGACGACGGCACCAACGTGCGCTGGTACATGGACCCGGTGTTCCGCGGCCAGTACCCGGCGGACATCGTCGAACACCTGGGCGCCGACGCGCCGAAGATCCAGGACGGCGACCTCGCGCTGATCCAGCAGCCGCTGGACTTCCTGGGCATCAACTTCTACACCCGCAGCGTGCTCAACGGGCAGCAGCAGTTCGTGACGCCGCCGGGGGAGCTCGGCTTCACCGACATGGGCTGGGAGATCTACCCGCAGGCGCTGACCCAGCACCTGCTGCGCATCACGCGCGAGTACACGCCGCCGCCGATCGTCATCACCGAGAACGGCATGGCCAACGCGGACAGCGTCGTCGACGGCCGCGTGCCTGACGCGGCGCGCATCGCCTACCTGCGCGGCCACCTGGAAGCGCTGGCGCAGGCGGTGGCGCTGGGCGCGGACGTGCGTGGCTATTTCTACTGGAGCCTGCTGGACAACTTCGAGTGGAACTCGGGCTATCTCAAGCGCTTCGGGTTGTTCCACGTCGACTATGCGTCGCAGCAGCGGCTGGCCAAGGACAGCGCGCACTGGTATCGCGACGCGATCGCGGCATTCAAGGCCGGTCGCTGACGGGCGCGTTGAAAGGCGCGTTGATGGGGACGTTGAGCGCGACGCGCTAAACACCGGCCGCAACGGCGTCCGTCACCGGGATCCGGCGACGGACTGTGGCAGCATCCATGACTTTTCGGGGCAGGCGACCCACTTGCCCCGCAAACGCATGGAGCATCGGTGAAGGAGCACAAGGCATGACACAGGGCGCAACGGCGCCAGCGCGGTTGCTGGCGGATGTGGGCGCGACGCACGTGCGTTTCGCCAGCCAGGGCGGTGCGGCCGAGCCGCTGGAACACGTGGCGCGGTATGTCTGCCAGGACTTCGACACGCTCGCGGACGCCATCTTCTATCACCTGCATCGCGAGGGCCTGCCGACGCCGCGCAGCTGCGCGATCGGCATCGCGACAGCGGTCACCGGCGACCATGTCCGGATGACCAATCACCACTGGAGCTTCTCCACGCGGGCGCTGCAGTCGGCGCTCGGGGCGGAGCGGCTGCTGGTGATCAACGACTTCACGGCGCTGGCGCTGGCGTTGCCGACGATCGGGCCGCAGTCGACGCGCAAGGTCGGTGGCGGCGAAGCCGTCGTCGGTGCGGCGCGTGGGTTGGTCGGACCAGGGACAGGATTGGGCGTCTCGGGACTGCTGCCGTCCGAGGATGGGACCTCGATGGTCGCCGTCGGCGGTGAGGGCGGGCATGCGACGCTCTCGTCGTACGAGCCCGAGGAGCGTGCCGTGCTCGACCTGCTGCATCGTCGCTTCGGTCATGTGTCGGCGGAGCGCGCGGTGTCCGGGCCTGGACTTGAAAATCTCTACACGGCGCTCGCCGAACTGCGCGGACTCAAGCTCGCACCCGGCGAAGGTCGGACCGCGCCGGCCATCACCGCCGCCGCGCTCGCCGGCGAACCCTTCAGCAGCGACGTCGTCAGCATGTTCTGCGCGCTGCTCGGCGACATCGCCGGCCACGTCGCGCTCACGCTGGGCGCGCGCGGCGGGCTCTACATCGGCGGTGGCATCGTGCCTCGCCTCGGCGAGTGGTTCGATCGCAGCCCGTTCCGGACGCGTTTCGAGACCTGTGGACGATTGACGTCATATCTGCGAGCAATCCCCACGTTCGTCGTCCACGAGGCGGATCAGGCGCCGTTGCTCGGTGCAAGCCGCGCGCTTGACCGGGATGTGCTGACGCACTGAGGGCGGTTGTCCTTCTTCGCTCGGGGCGTTGGCCGCCGATGCATGGGGCCTTGGCGTCAAGCGCCAAAACCCCACGCATCGCCGTCCCCCATCACTGTCATCCTTCCACGGGTTTGCGACCGAGGACTGCGAAGGTGGCGACCGAGGGCTGCGATGAAAAACGGCCGGGGACTTGGTAGTCGCCGGCCGTCCGTTGCGGGGTCAGGTGTTACCAGATCCGGATGCGGTCCTCGCTGGGCTTGAACATCTTGTCGCCCGGCTTGGTCTTGAAGGCCTCGTGGAAACCGTCGTGGTTGACGGCGGCACCGTTGGCACGGAACTCCGGCGGCGAGTGCGGATCGATCGTCAGCAGTTGCAGCTTGCGCTCGTCACGCGCCTTCTCGCGCCAGGCCTGCGACCAGCCCATGAAGAAGCGCTGCTCACCCGTGTAGCCGTCGATCACCGGGGCCGGCTTGCCGCCCAGCGAGCGCAGGTAGGCCTTGTAGGCGATCTGCAGGCCGGACAGGTCGGCGATGTTCTCGCCCAGCGTCAGCTTGCCGTTCAGGTGCTTGCCGGCGATGGGCTCGTACCCCTCGTACTGCGCGACCAGCTTTGCACCGATCGCGTCGAAGGCCTTGCGGTCGTCGTCGGTCCACCAGTTGCGCAGCTTGCCGTCACCGTCGAACTGGCTGCCCTGGTCGTCGAAGCCGTGGCTGATTTCATGCCCGATCACCGCGCCGATGGCACCGTAGTTCACCGCATCGTCCGCCTTGGTGTTGTAGAAGGGCGGTTGCAGGATGGCGGCCGGGAAGACGATCTCGTTGAGCGTCGGGTTGTAGTACGCGTTGACCGTCTGCGGCGTCATCAGCCATTCGCGCCGATCGACCGGCTTGCTGGCCTTGGCGGCCTGGCGTTTCCATTCGAAGGTCGATGCGCGCAGGTTGTTGCCCACCGCGTCGCCCGCCTTGACTTCCAGCGCGGCATAGTCGCGCCAGACGTCGGGGTAGCCGATCTTCACCATGTACTTCGACAGCTTGTCCTGCGCCTGCGCCTTGGTCGACGGCGTCATCCAGCTCAGCTTGTCGATCGACTCCTTGTACGAGGCCAGCAGGTTGTTCACCAGCTCCACCATCCGCGCCTTGTCCGCGGCGGGGAAGTAGCGCGTGACGTAGACCTCGCCGACGGCCTCGCCCAGCGCGCCGTTGACGTTGCCCACCGCCTGCTGCCAGCGCGGCAGCGGGCTCTTCGCGCCGGTCAGCGCCGCGCCGTGGAAGGCGAAGTGCGCGTCGCGGTAGACCTTGGGCAGCGTCGAGGCGTTGGCGTCGATCGTGCGGAAGGTCAGGTAGAGCTTGAGGTCGTCCAGCGGCGCTTCGCCCAGGATCTTCGCGGCGCCCGTCAGGTAGCTCGGCTGCGAAGCGGAGAGCTTGTCCAGGCCCGGCAGCGAGGCGGCGGTGAAGAAGGCGTTCCAGTCGAAGCCCGGCGCCTTCTGCGCCAGCTCGGCCGGCGTCATCGGGTTGTAGGTCTTCTGCGGATCGCGCAGCTCGACCTTGTCCCATTGCACCTGGGCCAGACGCTCCTCGAGTGCCAGCACGCGCTGCGCGCTGCCCGCCGGATCCGCGATGCCCGCGGCCTTCGCCAGCTTCTGCAGGTAGTCGACGTAGGCGCCGCGCGCCTTGGACAGGCGCTCGTCGTCCTTCTTCAGGTAGTAGTCGCGGTCCGGCAGGCCCAGGCCGCCTTGCCAGGTCTGCAGGCGGTTGATGGTCGGGTCCTGGTAGTCGGCCTCGATGCCCAGCGGCACCGGCAAGTCGACGACGCCGGTCTGCGCACCCAGCCAGGTGGCCAGCTGCTCGCGTGTCTGGATCGCCGCGATGCTGTCCAGCAGCGGCTTCACCGGCGCGAGGCCGGCCTTGTCGATCGCCGCGGTGTTCATGTAGGCGGCGTAGTAGTCGCCGATCTTCTGCTCGACGGTGCCGGCCTTGGCCTTCTTCTTCGAGAGGTCCTCGATGATCGAGCGGGCCCGCTTGTCGGAGAGATCCGCCAGCAGGTGGAAGGCGCCGTAGGAGGACTTGTCGGCGGGGATCTCGGTGGTCGAGAGCCAGTGGCCGTTGGCGGCGCGGAAGAGGTCGTCCTGCGGGCGGACCGACTTGTCGTAACCCTTGAGATCCAGACCCGATTGCGGCTGTGCCGCCATCGCGAAGCCGCCCAGCTGCATCAGCAGGGCGAGGGTGGTGAGGCGGAGGACATTCTTCATCGCAAGCAGCTCTTGAGCGCGGGCCGGGCCCGACGAGGCCGCCAGCCTATGCCAGAAGACAGCCCCATGACAAAAGGCATGAGGCCGTCTGTGGCGCCCGTCGCACCGGGGCTTTCCAGCTTGCCGGGAGGCGCCTCAAGTGGCTGCGCACCGCCCGCCGGTACTCGCCATCGCCCCGACCTTTACCTCCGCTTTACCGGAGGCACGGTCCGCTGTTCCGGTGAGGCCGTTGAGGCCGTTGAGGCCGATGGCCGGCGCTGCCGATGCCGGCGACCGCGTGCTCAGCGTGAGGGCCGCGATGACGAGCGCCGCGCCGATCCATTCCTGCATGGCCGGATGCTGGCCCAGCGCGACGCTCATCAGCAGTGCCGACACCGGCACGCCGTTCAGGAACAGTGTCCCGCGCGAAGCGCCCAGTTGCCGCACGCCGAAGTTGAACGCGACCACCGCCGCCACCGTGGGCACTGCCGCGATGTAGATCAGATGCGGCGCGACGGTCGTCACGTCCTGCCAGGCAGGCGCGTCGATCCAGCCGCCGGCGGTGGCGACGAGCGCGAAGGCCACCTGCCAGGGCAGCGCCGCGATGGCGGTCAGGCCGGTGTATTCCAGCGGACTGAGGTCCGGCACCTTCGCCGCGCCCCGCGTGTAGAGCACCCAGCCGACCGTGCCCAGCAACGTCAGCGCGTCGCCGAGCAGCATGTGCGGCGGACCGTCGGTGCGCCCCAGCACGCCGGAGACGAGGATGACGCCGCTGAGCGCCAGCATCGCCGCGCCGGCCACCGCGATACCCGGCCGCTGACCGTCGAGCAGCCAGCGCAGGAGGATCGTCGTCATCGGCAACGTCGCCATCAGCACCGCGCCGTGCGAGGGCAGCGACAGCTTCAGCCCCTCCAGCACCAGGATGCCGAAGAAGCCGTAGCCCAGCACGCCGTAGCGCGTCAGCGTGCCCCAGTGGGCGCGGAGCTTGGCCCAGGGCCGTTCGCCGAAGAAGACGACCAGCAGCGTCATGCCGACACCCGCGAGCAGGTAGCGCACCGCCGTGAACCAGATGGGATCGAGCCGGCTCAGCACCGGCTTGCCGACGAGGAACAGGCTGCCCCACGAGATCGCCGCGAACAGCATCGCGACGGTGGCGGCATAGGGGTTGGAGAGGCTCATGGCGCCCTTCGCTTTCGCAAGACTTCGATGGGAGGGAAGTCTGGGCGCCGCCTCGCGCGGGTTCCATGCGCATCTTTGGAACACGCGTTCCGAGAATGTGAACAACGGTCCCGCGGCGGCTTGTCAGAATGCGGACCCATGGAGCTGTACCAGCTGAAGAGTTTTCTGGCCGTCGTGGCCGAACGCAACCTGACCCGCGCCGCGGAGAAGGTGTTCACGTCCGTGCCCGCCGTCAGCGCGCAGATCAAGGCGCTGGAGGAGGAGCTCGGCGTCCAGCTGTTCGAACGCAGCTCGCGCGGCATGACACTGACGATCGCCGGCGAGAAGCTGGCCGAGGAAGCTCGACGGACGCTGGACGCCGCGCAGCGCCTGCGCCAGGCGGCGGCGCAGATCCGCGGCGACGTCCAGGGCGTGCTGCGCATGGGCACGGTCAGCGACCCGATCTCGCTGCGCTTGGGCGAGGTGCTGGTCAAGCTGGCGGAACGGCATCCCGGAATCGGTCTGCAGTTGATGCAGCGTCTGTCGCTGCACAGCGTGCAGGCGCTGCGCCGGGGCGAGGTCGATTGTGCGTACGTGCTCCATGACGGCGAGACCGCCGATGGGCTGATCGTCAATCGCCTGCGACGGATGGAACTCGCGGTCGCGGTGCCGCGCCGCTTCGCGGACCGCGATTGGCCGGTGTCGCGCGACGCGCTGCTGTCGCTGCCGTGGATCGGCACGCCGGTGGACTGCGGTCTGCGCGCCGCGGCCGAACGCCTCTTCCAGAGCGCTGGTCGCGAGCCGCCGCACAGCCTGATGGCCGAGACCGAAGCCGCCGTGCGCGGCATGGTCGCCAGCGGCCTCGGCGCCGCGGTGCTCCGGCTGGATCAGGCGCAGGCCGCCGTCGACGCCGGCGAGTTGCGCATCTGGCCGCACTGGCAGGACGAGACCTGGCTGTGCTGGCTCCAGAAGGATGGCCCCGAAGAGCATGCGCTGACCGCGCTGCGCGAGCTGGTCGAGGAAGTCTGGCGGGAATGAACGAACGTTCGGGTTGATTTTTCGACCGACCGGTCGGGCTGCGATACTCCGTCGATCACAACGGAGACTGCATCGTGGAGACCCTGCAGATATCGACCGACACGCGTGGCGTGACCCGCGTGACGATGAACCGGCCCGAGGTGTTCAACGCCTTCGATGAAGCGATGATCGCGGATCTCGATGCCGCTTTCGTGCGACTTGGCCAGGATCCTGCCGTCCGGATCGTGGTGCTGGAGGGCGCCGGCAAGGCCTTCAGCGCCGGTGCCGATCTCCAATGGATGAAGCGTGCGTCGGAAGCGACGCAGGCGTGGAACGTCGAGGACGCGCGCCGATTCTCCGGCATGCTGGACCGCATCGCCCGCTGCCCGAAACCGACGATCGCGAAAGTCCACGGCGTGGCGCTGGGTGGGGGCGTCGGATTGACGCTGGCCTGTGACATCGCCGTCGCCACGGCGGGCGCGCAGTTCGCCGTCAGCGAGGCCCGCTTCGGGATCCTTCCGTCGGTGATCGGCCCCTACGTGATCAACGCCGTCGGCCCGCGTGAGGCGCGTCGGCTGGCGTTGACCGCCAGTCGCATTCCCGCCGCCGAGGCACTGAGAATCGGCCTGTTGCATGAGGTCGTCGAGAGCGACGCGGCCGGCGGACTTGACGGCGCCGTTGAGCGCTGGATCGCGGAGCTGCTGATGAACGGCCCTCAGGCGCAGGCGGAGATCAAGACGCTGTTCGCGCAGCTCGAGGTCGGACCGGTGAGCGGCGAGGTCCGCGAACTGACGGCCCAGACCATCGCCCGCGTGCGCATGGGCGCCGAGGCGAAGGAGGGCTTCGCCGCATTCCTCGCCAAACGACCGCCCGACTGGGTGCCGAAGCCCGACGGTGCAGCGTAGCGGTGACAGGACGCGGGTCGGCGCGCGATGCGCCGCTTCGCAGGATCGATAGCGAGACACGAAGAGAAGATCAGGAGACAGCAATGGCGAAATCGACGGGATCCTGGCGCATTGCGACGGCCGAAGCCGCGCAGGCGCCGGTGGCGGTGATCGGCGCGGGCGTGATGGGCGCGGGCATCGCGCAGGTGGCGGCGCAGGCCGGTCACCCGGTCCAGCTGATGGATCTGCGTGAGGGCGCCGCCGCTGCGGCGATCGCGCAGATCGGCAAGGCGCTCGACGGACTCGTGTCCAAGGGACGCCTGGAGGCGGCCGAGCGCGACGCGGTGATGGGTCGGCTCTCGCCGGCCGCCGCGACGGTTGAGTTGAAAGACGCAGCGCTTGTGATCGAGGTGATCGTCGAGAAGCTCGAGCCCAAGCAGGCGCTGTTGCGTGAACTCGACGCCCTGCTGCCGTCCGATGCGCTGATCGCGTCCAACACCTCTTCCATCAGCATCACCGCGCTCGCCAACGGCATGGCGACGCCGCGCCGCCTGGTCGGCATGCACTTCTTCAATCCAGTGCCGCAGATGAAGCTCGTCGAGGTTGTCGGGGGCGCGGAGACCGCCTCCACCGCCGCGTCGGCGATCGAACAGTTGTCGCGCCGCTGGGGCAAGACGCCGGTGCACGCGAAGTCGACGCCGGGGTTCATCGTGAACCGCATCGCGCGGCCGTACTACGCCGAAACGCTCGCATTGCTGCAGGAACAGGCCGGGTCACCGGCGCAGCTGGACCGCGCGCTGCGCGGCGCCGGCTTTCGCATGGGGCCTTGCGAGTTGATGGATCTGATCGGACACGACACCAACTACCTGGTGACGCAGTCGGTATTCGAGGCCAACTTCGGCGACAAGCGATATCAGCCGTCGCTGGTGCAAAAGGCGCTGGTCGACGGCGGCCGGCTGGGACGCAAGTCCGGCAAGGGCTTTTACAACGGCGTGCCCGCCGTCGCGCCACCGGCCGCTCCCGCCGAGGAGGACGTCGGTCCGGTCACGCTGGCGGGACAGGGCGTGTTGATCGACCGGCTCGGCGACTGGATGATGACGCGCGGCGTCACGTTCGAGCGCGATCTGACGGCGGACTGGCAGGGCGTGGCCATCGAGGGTCTGCAGTTGCACTTCACTCGAGGGCGTTGCGCCGCACAGCTGGCGCATGAGCGCAGCCAGCCCGGTCTGGCCGTGATCGACTGGCCACTGGTCCCGGACCGCATCGACGGCCTGGCCATCGCCTTTGCGCCGCGCATCGAGGCGGCGCTGCGGACGCGCGCCGAAATGCTGCTGCGCAGCCTCGGCTGGGAGCCGCTGGTCCTGCGCGACGTGCCTGGTCTCGCCGTCGCGCGGACGATCGCGATGCTCGTCAACGAAGGCGCCGACGCGGTCTGGCAGGGGGTCTGCGACGAGGCCGGCGCCGACACGGCGATGAAACTCGGCGTCAACTATCCGGCAGGCCCCTTCGAATGGCTCGCGCTGCTCGGCGCGCCGGTCGTCGTCGACATGCTCGACGGGCTCTTCGACGCGTATCGCAGCGAGCGCTATCGCGTCAGCCCGCTGCTGCGGCAGCGCCTGTGGGCCTGAACGGCAGGCTCGCACCGACCGGACCTGGATCCGGACATGAAAAAAGCGACCCGCGGGTCGCTTTTTCATTGGCGCTTTCGAGCGCAGTCCGGACGCCTCAGAGCAGCATGCGCAGGTGCGCTTGCGCCTGCAGCAGCGGCGGCAGGCAGTGCTCGACCATCTGCTCCATGCTCATGCGCGTCGCGTGGACGCTGATGGCCATCGCGGCCACGGTGTCGCCCTTGTAGTTCTTCAGCGGCACGGCCACCGAGCGCAAGCCTTGCTCCAGCTCCTGGTCGATCAGCGCGTAGCCCTGGGCGCGGGCGCGGGCGATCTCGATGCGCAGGCGTTCCGGATGCGTGATCGTGTGCGGGGTCAGCGCGGTCAGTTCCTGGCGGGCGATGAAGGCGTCGACTTCCGCTTGCGGTTGAGCCGCCAGCAGCACGCGGCCGTTGCCGGTGCAGTAGGCCGGCACGCGAGTGCCCGGCTGCAGCGTCGGGGAGACCACGCGGCCCGCGCTCGTCGCCGAGATGCAGATCACGTCGTTGCCGTCCAGCACGCCGGCCGACGAAGCTTCCTTCATCGCATACGCCAGCTTGTGCAGCTCGGGTTCGATGATGCGCGGCAGGCGGGCGGAGTGCATGTAGCTCTGGCCCAGGCGAAGCACCTTCGGGGTCAGCGCGAACATCTTGCGGTCCTGCGAGACAAAGCCCAGATGGGTCAGCGTCAGCAGGTAGCGGCGGGCGGCCGCGCGGGTCAGGCCGGTGCGGCCGGCGACCTCGCTGATGGTCAGTCTGGGGCGTTCCTGATCAAAGGCTTCGATCACGGCCAGGCCTTTTTCCAGGCCGGCGACCAGATCACGCTTCAGCGGACCGGTACGGACTTCAGCGTCAGGGGAGGGGACGACCGCTTGGATTGCGGTCAGTTCATCATCGTGGGCTCGTGCAGCGGACATGGCGGGAGGGAGGACGTGCGTTTGACGCCCAAATCTGCTGGGCGTAAGCAGGTGATGTCCACGACTATAGGGACAACCCTGTGAAGAATGTTTGCCAGGGCAAATGTTTTATCCGCAAATCGCACGCTCATGCATCAAATTGGTGCGTTTTCTGCGCAGAACGCCCCACCGCCTTGGTCAGGTGGTGTACGTGGGCGTTCAGCGGGAAAAAGGTGCGCGAAACCGCGGTCGGTGGTCGCTAAGCAGGCGGTCAATAGTCAGACATCATGCTTGTCACCGCATACCCTACATATATGAGCGGTATGCGCCATCAAACGAAGTCAGTATCACACGCGGTGTGCGATTGGCGCCTACGTGGTCCTACGTGCGCCCATGACTATTTCTTTGCCGCCCCCAACCTTTGGCTATGGGTCCGTGCGCAGTGGTTGGCTCGATCAGCGCTCTCGCCCTGCACCAAAATGAGGTCAGACAACCTGGGCGACTGCTGGAATTCTCAAACGCTTCTCGGAATGCCGCGTTCAGCCATGAACGAGGGACAGGAAGCCGGTCACCATCGGCGCCTGAGCAGGTCAGACGCGCTCGACGACGACCGCGATGCCCTGGCCCACGCCGATGCACATCGTGCACAGTGCGTAGCGGCCCTGGATGCGGTGGAGCTGGTTGATCGCCGTCGTGACCAGCCGGGCGCCGCTGGCGCCGAGCGGGTGGCCCAGCGCAATCGCGCCGCCGTTGGGGTTCACGCGAGCGTCGTCGTCCTGCAGTCCGAGGTCTCGCAGCACCGCCAAGCCCTGGGCGGCGAAGGCTTCGTTCAGCTCGATGACGTCCATCTGGTCCAGGGTCAGGCCCACCTGGGCCAGGACCTTCCGCGTCGCCGGCGCAGGGCCGATGCCCATGATGCGCGGCGCAACGCCGGCCGTCGCCATGCCGAGCACGCGTGCCCGCGGGGTCAGGCCGTGCCGGGCGATCGCGGCTTCGCTGGACATCAGCAGCGCGCAACTGCCGTCATTGACACCGGACGCGTTACCGGCAGTCACGCTACCGTCCGGTCGGACGACACCCTTGAGCTTGGCCAGCGCCTCCAGGCTGGTCTCGCGCGGGTGCTCGTCCTGGCGCACGATGACGGCGTCGCCCTTCTTCTGGGGAATCGTGACCGGGCAGATCTCGGCGTCAAAGAATCCGTTGCGCTGCGCGGCCAGCGCCTTGGTTTGGCTGGAAAGCGCCATGCGGTCCTGCGCGTCGCGCGCGATGGCGAAATCGACGGCAACGTTCTCGGCCGTTTCCGGCATCGCGTCGACGCCGTACTGCGCTTTCATCCTCGGATTGATGAAGCGCCAGCCGATGGTCGTGTCGTAGATGGCATTGGCGCGGGAGAATGCGGTCTCCGCCTTGGGCATGACGAAGGGCGCGCGGCTCATGCTTTCGACGCCGCCGGCGATCATCAGATGGGCTTCACCGGCCCGGATTGCTCGGGCGGCGCTGCCGACGGCGTCCATGCCGGAGCCGCACAGCCGGTTCAGCGTCACGCCGGGCGCGCCGATGGGCAGGCCAGCCAGCAGGGCGGACATGCGCGCCACGTTGCGATTGTCTTCGCCCGCCTGATTCGCGCAGCCGTAGAACACGTCGTCCAGCGCTTCCCAGTCCAACGACGGGTGACGCGCCATCAGGGCCTGGATCGGTACCGCACCCAGATCGTCCGCGCGAATCGACGACAGGGCGCCGCCGTAACGCCCGAAAGGGGTGCGCTGCGCATCGCAGATGAAGGCGTGCATGAAAAGTCTCCTGTATCTTTATGAGAATGCAAGGTTCGGAGGATCATAGGGGGGTGCAGGAAAAACCTGTGACAAGTTGCACGATCCCCCCGCGATCATGCGCAACGCCGTACGGTTGACGCGCTTTTGATTTAAGTTGCGCCCCTCCGCAGCCGAAGCTGCTGACGAGGGCGTCCGAACCGGGACGCGGAACTACAAGAATGAAGGACAGATCGGCAGACCCGCTCATCGATGTGAACCAGCTGAAAGTCGGGATGTTCATCCATCTCGACCTCGGCTGGATGTCGCATCCGTTTCCGCTCAGCAGCTTCAAGCTGAGTTCGGAAGAGCAATTGCTGATTCTTCGCCGTCTTGGCCTCAAGCAGGTGCGCTGGAGTCCGGGCAAGAGCGACCTGCCGTTGGAGGCGACGCCGATGCCCGCGCCGATGCCTGCGGCCGCCGTCGTCGAGGAAAACCGCAGCGCCGAAGACGAGGTCCGCGAACGCCATCGCCGCTTGTTGGCCGAGCAGCGCGAGGCGCTGCTGCTGTGCGAGCGCCAGTACGCCGAGGCCGCGAGTGCCCTGCGCGACCTGATGGACCTCGTGCCGCGCGAGCCGACGGACGCGCGAGACCGGTCGTCCGCGTTGTCCCGGGCGCTGCTGGACAAGATGCTGGTCGAGGGCGACATCAACATCCGCCTGCTCAACGAAGGCGCCGGCGACCGCGGCACCGCGCATGCGCTCAACGTCGCCGTGATCGCGATGCTGCTGGGCCGCGCCTTCGGCCTCGGCCGCGACGAGATGCTGGACCTCGGGCAAGGCGCGCTGCTCCACGACATCGGCAAGATGGAGCTGACCGCCCGATTCCGTCACCGTGACGACAGCTTCACCGCGGCTGAGGTCGCCGCCTACCAGCAGCACGTCGCCAAGGGAGTGGTGCTGGGGCAGAAGATGGGCGTGGGGGCCGGGCCGCTGCTGATCATTGCGCAGCATCATGAACACGCCGACGGCAGCGGCTTCCCGCAGCGCCTGAACGCCGACCGCATGAGTATCGGCGCCCGCATCGTGGCGCTCGTCAACCGTTTCGACGGCCTGTGCAATCCGCTGCTCAGCTCCAAGGCGATGACCCCCCACGAAGCGCTATCCCTGATGTTCGCGCAGGGACGCAGCCGTTTCGACGCCACCATGCTCAACGCCTTCATCCGGATGATGGGCGTGTATCCGCCGGGCTCCGCCGTGCAACTGACCGACGACCGCTATGCGCTGGTCGTGGCCGTGAACTCGTCACGCCCGCTCAAGCCCAAGGTCATGGTCCACGACCCCAAGGTGCCGCGCGACGAGGCGCTGGTGCTGAACCTGGAAGAGCTGCCCGACCTCGGCATCCGCCGCAGCGTCAAGCCGCAGCAGTTGCCGCGCGCCTCGCTGGACTACCTCAGCCCGCGCAGCCGCATCGCCTACTTCTTCGAGTCCGCCGGTGTGACCTCCCTCCCGCCGCCACCCCCCGGGGAGATGGCTGCGTGAATCTGCCGACCCGAGCCACCGCCGCATCGCCCGCGGTGTTCAACACCGCGTTCCTGCCGCTGATCGACGGCCTGCAGGAAGCGGTGTGGCTCGTGGACGCGCGCACTCACAGCGTCGTGGCAGTCAACCACGCGTCGCAGCAGTTGCTCGGACTGCAGGCCAGGGACCTGGTCGGAAGCAGCGTCGAATCGCTGGCTTCCACGCCGGAGGACGCGCTGTTCTGGATGGACGCCGCGATCGGCCGTCGCGAGAGCCTGCACACCGACACGATGATGCGTCACGCCGACGGCCGCATGCTGTGGGTCTCCCGCCGCATCAGCTACGTCGCGCAAGCGCAGGGCGACGGCCTGTGGCTGATCGCGATGCGCGACCAGACCCAGCAGCGGCAGCATGACGAAGAGCGAGAGACGCTGCTCGCCGAACTGCGCGCCACGCTCGAATCCACTGCGGATGGCATCCTGGTCACGGACCTGGCCGGCCGGATCCGCAGCTTCAACCAGCGGCTGGCATCGCTATGGGGCATTCCCGAAGACCTGCTCAACGATCGCAATGACGACGCCGTCCAGGCCTGGATGCGGCGCAGCGTCGTCGACGGTGCCGCCTACGCCATGCGGCTCGGCGCGATCCAGGAATCACCGCTGCTGCACACCAGCGACAACCTCAAGCTGATCGACGGCCGCGTGCTCGAGCGCGTATCGCTGCCGCAATGGAGCCGGGGCCGGCCGATCGGCCGCGTCTACTCGTTCCGGGACCTCAGCGAGAAGCTCGCCGCGCACCAGCGCATTGAAGAGCTGTCGCACAACGACATGCTCACCGGGCTGCCGAACCGTCGGGCGCTGATGGAACGCGTCGACTACGCGCAGGCCATGGCGCGCCGCGAGACGACCCCGTTCGCGCTGCTCAACGTCGACCTCGACCGCTTCAAGCAGATCAACGACACGCTAGGCCACTCCTACGGGGACCGCGTCCTGAAGGAAGTCGCGCTGCGCCTGAAAGAGTCGCTGCGCGAGGTCGACACCGTCGCGCGGCTTGATGGCGATGAGTTCGCGCTCTTGATCCATCAGGCAGACGCCCGCGGCGCCGAGCACGCGGCGCGCCGCGTCCAGGAGGCGATGTCGCGGCCATTCTGCTTCGACACGCTGAGCTTCACGGTCACCTGCAGCACTGGCATCGCGCTGTTCCCCGGCGACGGCGCCAGCGCCGAGGAACTGCTGGCCAGTGCCGAGCGCGCCATGCACTGGGTCAAGGAAAGCGGCCGCAGTGCCTTCCGCTTCCACCAGCCGCGCAAGGACGTGGACCTGCTGTCGCGCATGCGGCTGGACCACGCGATGCGACAGGCGCTCCAGGAACACGAGTTCCGCCTGCACTTCCAGCCGCAGGTCTCGCTGGAGACCGGCGAGCTCATCGGTGCGGAGGCGCTGATCCGCTGGCGCGATCCGCTGCGCGGCGACGTGCCGCCGTCCGAGTTCATCCCCGTGGCCGAGGAGAGCGGCTTCATCGTCGCGATCGGTCAGTGGGTGCTGCAGCAGGCGGTGGCGCAGGCCGCGGCGTGGCTCCAGAAGGGGCTGCGCGTACCGGTGGCGGTCAACGTGTCGGCGCTGCAGTTTCAGCAGACGCAGTTCGTCGAGCAGGTGGCGCAGGCGCTGCGCGCCTACGACCTGCCGCCGTCGCTGCTGGAACTGGAGCTGACCGAATCCGTCCTGCTGCGCGATGCCGAGGAAGCCTTGCATCGGATGGAGGCGCTGTCGGAACTCGGCGTGCTGATGGCCATCGACGATTTCGGTACGGGCTACTCCAGCCTGGGCTATCTGAAGCGCTTTCCGATCCAGCGCCTCAAGATCGACCGCAGCTTCGTCAAGGGGCTACCGGGGGATGCGAGCGATGCCGGCATCGTCAACGCGATCGTCCAGATGGGTCGTGCGCTCAACCTGAAGGTCATCGCCGAGGGTGTCGAGACCGATGCGCAGCGCGACTTCCTGGCCCGCTGCGGCTGCCACGAGTACCAGGGCTTCCTGTGCGCGCCGGCGCTGGAGACGCGAGCCTTCGAGGAGCGTCAAACCCAGATCGCGGCGCAGGCTGAGGCCGGAAGGCTGGCCCGCGGACAGGCGGTGGCGCCGCGTGCCGCGCGCGCGTCCGTGCATCTGCTGCGCGGCGGGTGAGCCGCACTGCGTCCGAAGGTGCATCGGGATCGACCCGGAGAACGGGCGAACCGGGGTCGGGAGGTCTCTCCACTGCCTGCCGTGCGAGGGCGGCACAATGCGTCGATGGCCGCCGTCGACGGCCGGGAGACACGCGTGCTGTACAAGTTCAAGTCGAAGGCCGGGGCTGATGTCATCATGCTCGCCGCCCATGGCGATCAAGCGCTGCAGGCCCTGGGCCGCAGTCCGGCGCCCCAGGGGATTCTCCAGGCGTCTGACCTGCCCGCGCTGATCGCGCAGGGAGAGTCCGCGATTGCCGAGGAGCAGCGAGCGCTGGATCGTGCCGCCGAGGAGGCCGTGGCCGACGGCCGCAAACCGCCGCCCAAGCCCGAGGTCACGTTGCGCCAGCGCCTGTGGCCGCTGCTGGAACTGATGCGTACCGCGCAGGCCGCCAGCACCGATGTGGTCTGGGGCGTCTGAGTGGACTCGACCCTGATCCTGGCCATCCGGCATGGCGAGACCGCGTGGAACCGCGAAGGCCGTTTGCAGGGACACTTGAACCTCCCGCTGAACGCTCTGGGCGAGCGTCAGGCCGAGCGGCTCGGTGCCGCGCTGGCCGAGCATCCGATCGACGCGATCTATGCGAGCGACCTGGATCGAGCCGCGGTGACGGCCCGGCATCTGGCGGCGCCGCACGGTATCGATGTCCAGCTCGATGAGCGACTGCGGGAACGCGCTTTCGGCATCCACGAGGGCAAGCTCTGGACCGAGATCGAATCCGGTTTTCCTGAGGACGCCCTCCGCTGGCGCCGGCGTGAGCCGGACTTCGAGCCGCCCGGCGGCGAGAGCCTGATCACGCTGTACGCGCGTTGCGTCGCCGTCGTGTCCGAACTGGCCGCGGCGCATGCGGGGCAGACGATCGCGATCGTCGCGCACGGCGGAGTGATGGACTGCCTGTACCGGGCCGCGACCCGCATCGACCTGCAGGCGCCGAGAAGCTGGGTCCTCGGCAACACGAGCATCAACCGACTGCTGTACTCGCCGCAAGGATTCAGTCTGGTCGGATGGAACGATGATCACCATCTGCAAGGCCTGACGCTGGATGATCCTGGCGTGCCGGGCTTCATGCCGGCCACGACGGTGACAGCCAAGGCCTGAGCGCCGGATCGCCGGCTCCCTCGAGGGACGGCGGCCGCGGAGATCGACAGAAGCGCCGCATCGAGCGCTCATCGAGGAGACACATGACCGACGCACAGATCATCGTGCTGGCCACGCCGGTGTTCTTCGCCCTGATCGGGCTTGAATACTGGGTCGGCCTGCGCCGCGGCCGCAATACCTACCGCCTGAACGATGCAGTGAGCAGCATCGCGCTGGGCATGCTCAGCCAGGTGGTGGGCGTGCTGACCAAACTTTTCACGCTGGGGATCTACACCTGGGTCTTCGAGCGGGCGGCCTTGACCCAACTGGACGCAGGTGCCTGGTGGGTCTGGCTGCTGGGGCTGCTGCTGTACGACTTCCTCTACTACTGGCACCACCGGCTCGGTCACACGACCGCGCTGCTCTGGGCCGCGCATGCCGTCCACCACCAGAGCGAGGACTACAACCTCTCCACCGCGCTCCGCCAGACCGGGAGCGGTTGGCTGGTGGGCTGGATCTTCTACATGCCGATGGCCATCCTCGGCTTCCCGCCGCTGGTGTACGCAGTCGTCGCGCTGATCGACCTGCTGTACCAGTTCTGGGTGCACACGCAACAGATCGGCAAGCTCGGCTGGTTCGACCGCTGGTTCTGCTCGCCGTCCAATCACCGCGTGCATCATGCCGTCAACGATCCCTATCTTGATCGCAACTACGGCGGAATCCTCATCATCTGGGACCGGATGTTCGGCAGCTTCCAGGAGGAACTGGATCGCGAGCCCTGCGTCTACGGCACCCGGGATGCGCTGAAGAGTTGGAGCCCCTGGACCGCCAATGTCCAGGTCTATGCCAAGTTGCTGACCAAGACGCGACGCACGACGCGCTGGCGGGACAAGTTGCGCCTCTGGTGGGAGCCCGCGCACTGGGAGCCCGGTGTTGGCGCCCGCATAGCGCCCGGATATGACCCGCACACCAGGCCGCTGTTCGACCCGAAGGTCGCGTCCTCGCACGCCTGGGCAGCGGGAGCGATGTTCCTGCTGCTGCTCGTCGCCGTCGCGCTGTTCCTCTGGAACGCCCATCGACTCGGTCCGATCGAGCAGATCGCCGTCCTCGCCGGACTTCTGGCGGGACAGGTGCTGACCGCGCGTCTGCTATCACCCACCGACCCCCTCGTTCACCCCTAACGGGGAACTGTTGCAATTTTGCGTCGGGCGTTATGGGTGCGTGCAACGCACTTCTATACTCCGCACACCTTGCAGTAAAGCCATTGAGCCAGACCGGCTGAAACCTCCAACTGGATGAAGGTGGGTATGAAAAAGATTGCATTCGCTGCGGCCATCGCGGCTCTTTCCGCTCCCGTGTTCGCGCAGAGCTCCGTCACGCTCTGGGGTCGTATCAACACCTCGGTGGAAAGCATCAAGACCGGCAACAACGACCGCGTCGCCTCGGTGATCAACAACAACTCCCGCCTGGGCTTCAAGGGCACGGAAGATCTGGGCAGCGGCCTGAAGGCCAGCTTCGCGCTGGAACACGGTCTGAACTCGGACGACGGTCGCCAGACCAGCTCGGCGTTCTGGAACCGTGAAGCCAGCGTGCAACTGGCCGGCGATTTCGGCGCGATCCGTCTGGGCCGCTGGACGCCGGGTTCGTACTACGCCACCGCGGATTACGTGTCGATGCACAACCACGACACCGGCACGTCGGAAGACAAGCTGTACTCGGGTGCCGGCTTCACGCAGACCAACAAGGTCGGCTACTTCACGCCGAACATCAGCGGCTTCAACGGCGAGTTCACGCTGCACGCCGGTGAAGGCGTCGACCCGCGTGGTTACGACGTCGCCCTGAACTACGACCAAGGCCCGGTGCACCTGGGTGCTGGTTACAGCAAGCAAGGCAGCGCCAAGCAGTACGCGATCCGCGGCCTGTATGAACTGGGCGCCTTCACCTTCGGCGGCTACGCGCAGCGCGAAGAGTCGGGCACCGCGCTGGTTGCCGGTGGCAAGGACAGCCGTTGGATCGGCCGCGCCGCCGTGATGTACACGCTGGGCCAATCGGAATTCCACCTGAACGTCGGTGGTACCAAGGCGGGCGCGTACTCGTTCAACAGCGGTCGCAACGGTGGCAAGCAATACACGCTGGCCTACAACTACAACCTGAGCAAGCGCACCAAGGTCTACGCGTTCTACACCGCCGTGGACGCCACCACTGCGAACAAGCGCGACGATCTGAACTCGTTCGCCCTGGGTGTTCGTCACAACTTCTGATCTCCGGATCACGAAGCAGAAAGGCGCTCCTCGGAGCGCCTTTTTCATTGCAGCGTCGGTGCACCTGTTGTCTTGCAGGCTCACCCGGCGCTCATTCAAGCTCGAACAACTGCCCCGCCTGTTTCGGCGGAGCGACTCCGAGGTGGCGATACGCCGCCAGCGTTGCGATCCGCCCGCGGGGGGTGCGCTGCAGAAAGCCCTGCTGGATCAGATAAGGCTCGATGACGTCCTCGATGGTGCCGGGCTCTTCGCCGATCGCCGCAGCGACGTTGTCCAGCCCCACCGGCCCGCCGTCGAAGCGGTGCACCACCGCCTCAAGCAACTTGCGGTCCATCAGATCGAAGCCCAGCGGATCGACGTCCAGCATCGCCAACGCCTTTTCCGCGATCGTGCGGGTGATGGTGCCATCGGCCTTGACGTCGGCGTAATCGCGGACGCGACGCAGCAACCGGTTGGCGATCCGCGGCGTGCCGCGCGAACGCCGCGCAACCTCAAGCGCGCCTGCCGGCTCGATCGGTGCGCCGAGCAGCGACGCGGACCGCGTCACGATGCGCTGCAGTTCATCGGCCGTGTAGAACTCCAGCCGAGCGACGATGCCGAAGCGATCGCGAAGTGGGTTGGTCAGCATGCCGGCGCGCGTGGTCGCGCCGATCAGCGTGAACGGCTGCAGGTCAAGCTTGATCGAACGCGCTGCCGGCCCTTCGCCGATCATGATGTCGATCTGGTAGTCCTCGAGCGCCGGATAGAGGATTTCCTCGACGACCGGCGAAAGCCGGTGGATCTCGTCGATGAACAGCACGTCGTTGCGCTCGAGGTTGGTCAGGATGGCGGCGAGGTCCTTGGGCTTTTCGAGGACCGGCCCGCTGGTCTGGCGCAGGTTGACGCCCAGTTCCGCAGCCACGATGTGGCTCAGCGTCGTCTTGCCCAATCCCGGCGGTCCGAAAAGCAGCACGTGATCGAGCGCCTCGCGTCGCTTTTTCGCGGCGCCGATAAAGATCTCCAGCTGCTCCCGCGCCTTGGCTTGGCCGACGTACTCGTCGAGCAGCTTGGGGCGCAGTGCGCGTTCGATCGCGTCCTCGTTCGGCGACGCCGGTTGTGCGCTGATCAGGCGGGCCTGCTGCGGCGCGGGCGTGAAGTCGTCGGTCTGGATGCTCATGGTGGGAGGGTACGCCGCGCGCGCGGATTCATGACAGGTGCTTCATCGCCAGCTTGATGCCTTCGCTGACGCCAATGTCCCCCGGCAGCGTCTTCAGCGCCGTACCGGCTTCCTTCTCGCTGTAACCCAGCGCGACCAGCGCCTGGAGGATGTCGGCCTGCGCGTCGTTGGCCACGGACACCGGCAGCGACAGGTCGGGGCTCAGCTTGCCCTTGAGCTCCAGCAGCAGCCGTTCGGCCGTCTTCTTCCCGATGCCCGGGACCTTCACGAGACGGCCAGCCTCCTGCCTGGATACGGCCTGCGCCAGGTCGCCGACCGACATGCCGGACAGCAGCGACAAGGCCATCTTGGGGCCGACGCCGCTGATCTTGATCAGCAGACGGAAGGTGCTGCGCTCCTCGGCGGTGAGGAAGCCGAAGAGGACGTGGGCATCCTCGCGGATGCTCAGGTGCGTCAGCAGTGTGGCGCGCTCGCCCAGGCCCGGCAGATTGAAGAAGGTGCTCATCGGCACATCGACTTCGTAGCCGACGCCTTGCACGTCGATGAGGACCTGCGGGGGCGATTTTTCCGCGATGACGCCGGTGAGCTTGCCGATCATGGGCGCGGATTATCCGCGTTCAGCGGCGATTCGACGGCGATTCGACGGCGATTTGCTGGATGTTTGTCCAGTATTTTCCCGAGGCGTGCGGCCGCGCCTCGAGATCCGGCGCGCGAAGCGCTCAGTTGCGCCCGAAAAGCCCCAGGCGTTGTGCTTCCAGCGCCGCTTCGGCGCGCGAGCTCACATTGAGCTTGCGGTAGATCTGCTTCACATAGTCGGCGATCGTGTGGCGCGACAGCCCCAACTGCACGCCGATCTCCGGCAGCGTGAAGCCCTTGGCGACGCGAAGCAGCACTTCCGTCTCGCGGTCCGTCAGCGAGACCTCGTGCAGCACCTGCGCGGCCTGCGGCCGGCGTTGCGACGTGAAGTAGGCGATGACCTTGCGCGCGATCGACGGGGACAGCGGCGGCTCTCCCTGGCTGATGCGCTGGAGCTGCTCGACCAGCAGCTCGCGCGATTGCTCCTTGAGCAGGTAGCCGAAGGCACCGGCCTGCAGGGCAGGGAAGAGATGCTCGTCGTCGTCGTGGATGGTGACGATCACCGACTGGACTTCAGGCTGTTTCTCTCGCAGCGCGGAGATCACGTCGACTCCGGAACCGTCCGGCAGGCCCAGGTCCAGCAGGGCCAGCGTGAAGCGCTGCGAGTTGACCTGCTGCAATGCGTCCTGCACCCGCGAGCACTCGGTGACGACCGCGTTGGCGAAGACCTGTTTGACCAGGACCTTGAGCCAGGCGCGGATTTCGGGAATGTCTTCGAGGAGCAGGATGTGGTTCATGGCGCGGATTCTTGCTCAGGATTGTCGTGCGGGCGGAGTGCTCGCTGACTTCCTGCAACGGTACGGCTTTCTGGAGGGACTGACCATCCTGATCAACGCCGGACTGTGGCGCCGGCGGCAATGGATCACGCTGGCATGCGATCAGAGCGGGATCGTCAGCCGGATGACGGTGCCCCAACCGGGGCCGGATTCGACCAGGCACTGACCATGCATCTGCTTGGCGCGCGCCTTCATGCTGGCCATGCCGTGTCCCTTGTCCAGGCGACCTTCGAGCTCCAGCGGGATGCCCTGGCCGTTGTCCTGGATCACCACCGAGAAGTAGCCGTCCTGCGCCGAACAGCTGATCACGCAATGCGTGGCGCCGCTGTGCTTGATGATGTTGCTCACCGATTCGCGCAGGATGCGCGTCGTCTGCACGTAGGCGCGTGCGGGGAAGGTGTGCTCGATGTCCTCGGCGGGCGATTTCCACTCGGCCAGGATGTTGGCCTGTGCCAGTCGCGAGACCACCTCCGCGCGCCAGTCCCCCAGCGCGTCCAGCAGTTGCACGGGCTTGCCGGTCAGGCCACGCACCGACAGCCGCATCTCCTCGAGCGCCTCGCGCGCGAGCGTGGAGATCCGGTCCGACTCGCTGGTGTGGACGATGGTCAGCAGCTTGGCACCCAGGTCGTCGTGCAGGTCGGCGGCGATGCGCTTGCGCTCGCGTTCGGTGACCTGCTCCAGCTTGGTTTCCGCGACCTGATCGAAATGGCGCTCCAGCTCGGCGATGCGCTCCTGCAGACGCAACTCGCCTTGCAGGACGGCGAGCTCGGACTGCGTGAGCGCGCGGGCGAACTCGCGCACGCGATGCAGGCCGAGTCCCAGCAGGCACAGTGGCCCGAGGATGCCCGCCAGACCGCTGCCCGGCAGCGTCCATGCGGCCAGCACCGCGAGCGCGCCGAAGCCGATCAGCACGCAGCTGAGGATGAAGTCGGACTGCGGGTACCGCTCCTCCAGCGTCGGGAGGAACATGTCCTGCCACAGATGCCAGAGATGCCAGCCCATCGCGACCAGCAGCTGGGCGCCCAACCACCAGAGCGCGAAGGAGGCGATCCGTGTTGCCGGCACCGGCAGCAGCAACGCGGCAGGAAAGAGCAGCGCCTGGGCCAGCAGCGCGCGATGCATGCGGCGATCGCGTCGTCGCATCCGCCGCATCAGGTAATGGACGGCGCACCACAGCAGCCACGGCGCCAGGATCACCGCGATCCCCGTGCGCCATGACGACAGGGGCGCGAGGCCGACCGTGACGACCCATCCCGGCATCAGCACGAGCAGCCAGCTGATGTGACGTTGGGCGCGGCGTTGCCAGATCAGCAATCCCAGCACGAAGGCCATCAACACCAGCGCGGACTGCAGACCATAGGCGAGCTGCGGCGCCAGACGCGTCCATAGCGTCGCGAAGGAATCGGTGGCGACGCCGTCGGCGCCAGCGACCGCCGCGCCCGCGACCTGAGCGAGACAGACCGGCACGGCCAATGTCAGCGCGGCCGCGGCGCCGAACGCCGCAGGTCTGGATCCTCCCTGTGCCGGCACGGCATCGCAGTGGCCGGCGTCTCCTTGTTGTTCCGTGATCCGGTGCATGGGGGGCGATTGTGCAGGCGCAGCAAGCGCGCGGCGCACTGGCGCGCGACAATACCGCCCTCAACCCCCCTGAATACGGAGCCTCCTCCGCCTTGAACCTGCGCCACGCTTTCACCCCCGCCGACAACCGGCGTCTGTCGCACCTGTGCGGCCCGCTGGACGAGCATCTCCGCCAGATCGAGGCGGCGCTGACCGTGCGCATCACCCATCGCGCCGAGCACTTCAACATCGAGGGCGACCGTGCTCCGGCGCAGCGCACGCTCGCCTTGCTGGAGTCGCTGTACGCGCGGGCCGATCGGGCCATTCCCGGCGAGAGCCTGCGTCTGGCGATCGTCGAGGCCGCCAATGACGTGGCCGCGCCGACGAAGCTCGCCAACGGCGAGGACGCGGACGGCGACAACATCGTGCTGCGCACGCGCCGCGCCGACCTGGCCGGCCGCACGGGCAATCAGCATCTCTACCTGCGCAGCATCCTGTCGCACGACATCAGCTTCGGTATCGGCCCCGCAGGCACGGGCAAGACCTTCCTCGCGGTGGCCTGCGCGGTGGACGCGCTGGAGCGCTCGACCGTGCAGCGCATCATCCTGACGCGCCCGGCCGTCGAGGCGGGCGAGCGCCTCGGCTTCCTGCCCGGCGATCTGACGCAGAAGGTCGATCCCTACCTGCGCCCGCTCTACGACGCGCTCTACGACCTGATGGGCTTCGATCGCGTGACCAAGGCGTTCGAGAAGGGCCAGCTGGAAATCGCCCCGCTCGCCTTCATGCGGGGGCGCACGCTGAATCATGCGTTCGTCATCCTCGACGAGGCGCAGAACACGACGCCCGAGCAGATGAAGATGTTCCTGACGCGCATCGGCTTCGGCAGCAAGTGCGTGGTGACCGGCGACACGAGCCAGATCGACCTGCCGCGCGGCATGCACAGCGGGCTGGTCGACGCGGAGCAGGTGCTGGACGGTGTCGAGGGCATTGCGATCACGCGCTTCACGCGCGCGGACGTCGTGCGTCATCCGCTGGTCGCGCGCATCGTGCAGGCTTACGAGGACCAGGCGGAAGTGCTGGCGCGCGAGGAAGCGCGCGCCCAGGAAGAGCATCGTGCGCAGTTCGCGGAAGAGCGTGAAGAGCGTCGTCTGAGGGCATTGCGCATGCGCGAGGCGGCGATTCGATTCGATGAGGTGCCATCGGCACCGCCGCCGCCGCCGCCGCCGCCGCCCGCACCGGTGAAGAAGGCGCCCACCAGGAAGCCCGCGTCCAGGCCGGCGGCGAAGAGCTCGGCGACGAAGCCCGTCGCGACGAAGACTGTCGCGAAGAAGGTGGCCGCGAAAAAGGTGGCCGTCAAGAAGTCCGCTGCGAAGCAGGCGGCGGCCAAGTCTGCCGGCAAGTCCGCGCGAAAGGGAGCCGCGCGATGAGCCGCCCAGAATTGAGCCTGTCGCTGCAGTTCGCGGACCCGCGCCACAAGGCGCTGCTGCCGCGGCACAAGGTGATCCGCTGGATGCGCGCCGCGCTGGAACTGCCGGGCGAGATCACTGTCCGCATCGTCGACGCGGAGGAAGGGCAATCGCTCAACCGCGAGTACCGCTCGAAGGACTACGCGACCAACGTGCTGACCTTCGACTACACGCACGAGCCTGTCGTCGCCGCGGACCTCGTGATCTGCGCCGAGGTGGTCGAGCGCGAGGCGAAAGAGATGGGGCTGGACCTCGCGGCGCACTACGCGCACATGCTGGTCCACGGCACGCTGCACGCGCAAGGCTACGACCACGAAGAAGACGACGAGGCCGAGTTCATGGAAGCACGCGAGACCGAGGTGATGCTCGGCCTCGGCTTCGCCGATCCCTACGCCAGACGCTGAGCACTACTGCTGCGTGCCCAGGTAGCGCTTGCGCCAGAAGAAGGCGCCGAGCGCGAGGGCGGTGACGACCATGACGCCGACGGCGATCCAGAAGCCGGTGGCCCGGTGGATCAGCGGCAGGGTGTCGAAGTTCATGCCGAAGACGCCGGTGATCAGGTTCAGCGGCAGGAAGATGGCCGTCAGCACGGTCAGCGTCCGCATGATGTTGTTGGTGCGCTCGCCGGTGAGGGAGAAGTGCATCTGCACCGAGGTCTCGGCTGAAGTCTCCAGCCGCCGCACATGGGTCAGGACCCGCTCGACGTGTTCGAGCACGTCGCGCGACCGCACGCGCAGCAGCTCGCGCTCGCGCTCCGCGCGCGCATCGCCGACGGGCCATTCGCCGAGCGCGTCGATCCATTCCTGCACGGCGCTGCGCTGGTCCTCGCAGAGGTCTTCCAGCCGCGACAGCGTGTCACGGGCGTGCAGCACCACCGGCCAGTCGCGGAAGTGGCCGCGCCGATCGAGCAGCAGGTTCTGCAACGTGGTCAGCTGACGCGTGAGCAACCGGCGCAGATCCAGGTAGCTGTCCACCATGTGGTTGACCATGCGCAGCATCAGCTCGGCCGGGCTGTGGGGCAGGCGGGTGCTGCCACGCAGGTCGCGACCCTCTTGCTGCGCGCCGAGCTTGCCGGCGAAGTGATCCCGCAGCGAGCACTCGCCCGGATGCACCGTGATCAGCACGCGGTCGAAGACGGCGAAGCCGACCGGACTCGTGTCGATGGCCTTCAGGGCCTCGTTGACCGCCGCGGCGTGGCGGGGCTCATCGTCGGACAGGTACTGCTCGCTGCCGGGCATCGTCGCGAGCCGGCGGAAGACCATCAGGTCGTACGAGCTCGTGTAATCGAAATGCGACGGCAGCTGCGGATTCATCAGATCCGATACATGCAGGTCGAGCAGTTGCGCGCCGGCCCAGCGCATCAGCCGCTGCTGCAGCGTGCCGAGCTGGAGCTCGAATTCACGCCGCGGCAGCCCGATCCACAGGAAGCCCTCGGGCGGGAGTTCGTCGGGCAGCTCGGCGAGTTCCTCGTAGAGCGCGTCGCTGAGATGGAAGATGCGCATGCGTCGGTCGGGCAGCCGGCGTTCCCTGGAGCCGTCGAAGCTCAGGCGCCGGCGCGGATCAGGCGCGCCGCGTCCATCGCGAAGTAGGTCAGGATGCCGTCGGCGCCGGCGCGCTTGAAGGCGAGCAGCGCTTCGAGCATCACGGCGTCGTGGTCCAGCCAGCCGTTGGCCGCGGCGGCCTTGATCATGGCGTACTCGCCGCTGACCTGATAGGCGAAGGTCGGGACCTTGAACTCGTCCTTCACCCGGCGGACGATGTCCAGATACGGCAGGCCGGGCTTGACCATCACCATGTCGGCGCCTTCGGCCAGGTCCAGGCCGACTTCGCGCAGCGCTTCGTCGCTGTTGCCCGGGTCCATCTGGTAGGTCTTCTTGTCCGCCTTGCCGAGGTTGCTGCGCGAGCCGACCGCGTCGCGGAACGGGCCGTAGAAGGCACTGGCGTACTTGGCGCTGTAGGCCATGATCCGCGTGTGGATGTGGCTGTCGGCCTCGAGCGCGGCGCGGATCGCGCCGATGCGGCCGTCCATCATGTCGCTGGGCGCGACGATGTCCACGCCCGCCCGGGCCTGGACCAGCGCCTGTTGCTTGAGCAGCTCGACGGTGCGGTCGTTCAGGATGTAGCCCTGCTCGTCGAGCACGCCGTCCTGGCCGTGGCTGGTGTACGGGTCGAGCGCCACGTCCGTCAGCACGCCCAGGCCGGGCACCTTCTCCTTGAGCGCCCGCACGACGCGGGGAATCAGACCGTCCGGGTTGGTCGCCTCGATGCCGTCGGGCGTCTTCAGCGCCGTGTCGATCGCGGGGAAGAGCGCGATCACCGGGATGCCGAGTTCGACGCATTCCTCCGCGACGGGGATCAGCCTGTCCAGGCTCAACCGGGACACGCCCGGCATCGACGCGATCGGTTCGACGCGGTTCTCACCCTCATGGACGAACACCGGGAAGATGAAATCGCTGGCGTGCAGGCGGTGTTCGCGGACCAGCGCCCGGGTGAAGGCGTCGCGACGCAGGCGACGGGGGCGGCTGGCGGGATAAGGGGCAGGAAGTTGCATGATTTCCGAGAAGTACCACCAGCATGAGGGGTCACTAGGTGGAAAGACGTAGATTCCGAAATTCGGCAGATCTGTTAAAGTCGTTCTTGAATGATAGCCGCTGGCTGTCGTTCCCTGCTTTTCCTCCCTGAGCAGGAGCCTTAACGTGATGACAGCGATAAGGCTTTCCGACCCCGGCTGTGAAGCCGGGGTTTTTTTTCGCGCCCTCCATAATGCCGCGATGCTCTGGATCAAAGCGCTACACATCATTTTCGTCGCCGCGTGGTTCGCCGGCCTCTTCTATCTGCCGCGGATCTTCGTGAACCTGGCCATGGTGCCCGCCGACAGCCACGCCGAGCGCGAACGGCTGTTGATCATGGCCCTGAAGCTCTACCGCTTCAGCTCGGGATTGATGCTGCTCGCCCTGGCCTTCGGGCTGACGCTGTGGCTCTACTACGGCATCGGGCGCGGCCCGGGCAACGGCTGGATGCATGCCAAGCTCGCGCTGGTCGTCGCCGTCATCGGCTATCACCACGTGTGCCGCGCGTTCCTGCGCAAGTTCGAGATGCTCGCCAACCGTCGCAGCCACAAGTGGTTCCGCGTGTTCAATGAGGTCTCGGTGCTCATGTTCGCGGCGATCGTGATCCTGGTCGTCGTCAAACCCTTCTGATCCGGTGATGCATCGGCGCAGTTCCGCCACCTGGCTGGCCCTGTGTTACGCCGTGCTGGTGGTCTACGCCAGCCTGTATCCCTTCTGGCCCTGGCGGATGCCGCCGAGCCTGCCCTGGCCCGGCTTCGTGGGGCTGCCCTGGCCGCGCTACTGGGGCAAGTTCGACATCTGGGTCAACGTCGTCGGCTACTGGCCGCTCGGATTGCTCTGCTTCGCCGCGGTGAGCCGCGGCAGCGGCAGTCTCATGCGTGCACTGCTGCTGACGGTGGTCGGGCTGCCGCTGCTGTCGTTCTCGATGGAGACACTGCAGTACTTCCTCCCGGGCCGCGTGCCGTCGCTGGCCGACTTCCTGTTGAACAGCGCCGGCGCCTGGCTGGGCGGGCTGTGCGCGTGGGCGGTGCTGGGGCTGGGTGGGCTCCGGCGCTGGAACGGCTGGCGCGAGCGCTGGTTCGTGCCGCATAGCGCGGGCGCGCTGGCCTTGCTGGCACTGTGGCCGGTGGGGCTGCTGTATCCGGCGCCGCTGCCCCTGGGGCTCGGCCAATTGTTCCCGCGTCTGCGCGAGTGGGCCGAGCTGCTGCTGGAGAACACGCCCTGGGAGCTGGTTCCCAAGGAGCTGACCGACGAGCTGCCGCTGCCGCCGGGACTGGAGGCGATCGCGATCGCCATGGGCGTCCTGGCGCCGTGCCTGCTGGCGCTGTCGGTCGCGCGACCGGGCAGGCGTCGCGCGTTGCTGGTGCTGGGCGCGATCGCGCTGGGCGTGACGACGACGGCCTGGTCGACGGTGCTGAACTTCGGCCCCGATCACGCCTGGGCCTGGCTGACCGCGACGACCGCGCCGGGCCTGATCATCGGCGGCGTGCTCGCCATGCTGGCGGCGTTCATGTCGCGGCGCGCGAACGCGGCGTGGGGGCTGGTCGTGCTGACCGTGCTGATCGCGCTGATGGCCGAGGCGCCGTCCGACCCGTACCTGCTCGAGAGCCTGCAGTTCTGGGAGCAGGGCCGCTTCGTCAACCTTTACGGGCTGGCGCAATGGGTGGGGTGGTTGTGGCCGTTCGCGGCGCTGGCGTGGCTGCTCTACGGCGTCACGCAGAGCGATCGATCAGGCCCGCCGCCTGCCGATGGGCGGTCTGAAGGACAGGCCGATCGTGACGGACCGCACGAACGGCCGCTCGGTGGAAACCCTGAAACTACAATCGACCGATGAGCTCTGCCAGCTACTACCAACGCCACATCTTCTTCTGCCTGAACCAGCGCGAGAACGAGAACGCCTGCCTTCAGCACAATGCGCAGGAGGCCTTCGACCATTGCAAGAAGCGCGTGAAGGCCGAGAAGCTGGCCGGCAAGGGCGGCGTGCGCGTGAACAAGGCGGGCTGCCTGGACCGCTGCGCCGGCGGGCCGGTGGCGGTGGTGTATCCGGACGCGGTCTGGTACTCGTTCGTGGACAACAGCGACATCGACGAGATCGTCGAGCGCCACCTCAAGCATGGCGAGGTCGTCGAGCGATTGGTGCTCGACGATTCGGTCGGCCGCTGATCGGGAGCCCGCTCGCATGAATGCACAGACCCAGCGCCGGCAGATCGCCGGCCCGGCCGGCGAGATCGAATGCGCCATCGATGAACCCGCGGTCGACGCGGGCCCGCTGCGCGGCGTGGTGGTGATCTGCCACCCGAATCCGACGCAGGGCGGCACGATGGACAACAAGGTGGTGCAGACGATCGCGCGTGCGTTCGTGCACCTGGGCTATCGCGCGGTGCGCTTCAACTTCCGCGGCATCGGCAAGTCGGCCGGCGCCTGGGACGAAGGCCGCGGCGAGGTCGACGACGCGCTGGCCGTGATCGCCGCGTTCCGCGATCCGGCGCAGCCGCTGGCACTGGCCGGCTTCTCCTTCGGGGGCTTCGTCGCGTCGCAGGCGGCGCTGAAGCTCGAGCAGCCCGCGGAGCGTCTGCTGCTGGTCGGTCCGGCCGCGAGCCGCTTCGGCGTCGCGACGGTGCCGGCCGATACCGTCGTGATCCACGGCGAACAGGACGATGTGGTGCCGCTGAGCGCGGTCTTCGACTGGGCGCGCCCGCAGGCGCTGCCGGTCATCGTGGTGCCCGGTGTCGGGCATTTCTTCCATGGGCAGTTGCCGCTGCTCAAGAACTTGGTGCTGCGCGGCTGGCATGCCGTCGGCGACGCGCGCACCTGAGGATTTCTCCCGAATGAAACGCTTCCTTGCCTCCCTGGCCCTCGGCCTGGGCCTGTCCAGCTTCGTGATGACGACCGGCGCCTCGGCGCAGGCGCTGACGCCGCCCGAGATCGCGGCGCGCAACTTCGTCCTGCTGGACCTGACGACGCACCAGACGCTCGCCGAGCGCGACGCCGACACGCCGCAGGATCCCGCCTCGCTGACCAAGCTGATGACGGCCTACGTCGTCTTCGACGCGCTCAAGGCCAAGCGCCTGACGCTGGACCAGACGCTGACCGTCTCCAAGCGCGCCTGGGACGAGCGCAAAGGCGACCCGTCGCTGATGTTCATCGACACGACCATGACGCCCAAGGTCGACGAGCTGCTGCGCGGCATGATCATCCAGTCGGGCAACGACGCGTCGGTCGCGCTGGCCGAAGGCGTGGGCGGCACCGTCGAGCAGTTCGTCGCGATGATGAACAAGCAGGCGCAGGCCTGGGGCCTGAAGAACACCGCGTTCAAGAACGTCACCGGCATCACCGAGCCCGGCCACAAGACGAGCGCGCGCGACATCGCGGTGATCTTCTCGCACGTGATCCAGGACTTCCCGCAGTACTACGCCGACTACTACTCCAAGCGCGAGTACACCTTCAACAAGATCCGCCAGTCCAACCGCAACATGCTGCTGGGCCGTGATCCGTCGGTGGACGGCGGCAAGACCGGCTACACCGATGCGGCCGGCTACTGCCTGGCTGCCAGCGCGCAGCGCGACGTGCCCAACGGCAAGCGCCGCCTGCTGAGCGTGGTCATGGGCACGGCCTCGAAGGAGGCGCGCGCGACCGAGAGCCAGAAGCTGCTGAACTGGGGTTACTCGGCCTTCGACGCGGTGCGCCTGTTCGAGAAGAACCAGCCGATCACGACCGTCAAGGTCTGGAAGGGCGCCGTGCCGGAAGCCAAGCTGGGCGCGGCCGACGCGGTCTTCGTCGCGGTGCCGCGCGGCGAGGGCGGCAAGCTCAAGACCGACATCCAGCGCACCGACCCGCTGGTCGCGCCGCTGGCGCTGAACCAGCGCGTGGGCACGCTGAAGGTGACGACCGCGGGTGGCGCGCCGGTGGCCGAGGTGCCGCTGGTCGTGCAGCAGGAGGTGCCGCTGGCCGGCATCTTCGGCCGCGCCTGGGACGCGATCCGGCTCTGGATCAAGTAAGACCCGAAGACCCGCGGGTCGGCGAGGTGCTGGCGCCATGGCCCGGTCGGGCCGTGGCGACGGGCCTGTCGGCCAAGGCCCCTCGCTTGCCGGGGTTGGCGAGCCGGGCCGGCGGCGTACAGTCGGTGGCTTCGGCGTGACCACACAGCGGGAGCCACTGATGACCATGCCCTGGGTTGACCTGCCCTGCTACCTGAACGGCCACCTGGGCCGGCTCGGCGATGCCCGGGTGCCGGTGATGGACCGGGGATTCCTCTTCGGCGACGGCGTCTACGAGTCGATCCCCGTCTACGCGCGCCGGCTGTTTCGCGTCGACGATCACCTCGACCGGCTCGGTCGCAGCCTGAAGGCGTTGCGCATCGAGGACCCCTACGAGCGTGAAGCCTGGCTGGACCTGTTCCGCAGCCTGGTCGCGCACCTGCCGGAGGTCGAGGACCAGATGATCTACCTGCAGGTCACCCGCGGCGTCGCGGCGCGCGGCCATGCGATGCCCAAGGACCTGGAGCCGACGGTGCTCGCGTACACACAGCCGCTGCACGCGCTGACGCCGGAGCAGCGCCACCAGGGCCTGAGCTGCGTGACGGCGCGCGATTTCCGCTGGCAGCGCGGCGACATCAAGAGCATCTCGCTGCTGGGCAACGTGCTGGCGCGGCAGGCGGCCGCCGATCAGGATGCCGACGAGACCGTGCTGATCCGCGACGGCTACGTGACCGAAGGCTCCAGCAGCAACGTCTGGATCGTGCGTGACGGTGCGCTGCTGACGCCGCCGCCGGGCGAGACGCTGCTCGAAGGCATCCGCGTGCGTCTGCTCAAGGAGCTCTGCGAGGAACTCGGCATCGCCTGCAACCTGCGCCCGATCGCGGAGACCGAGCTGAGCACCGCGGACGAGATCCTGCTGACCTCCGCCAGCAAGGAAGTCGCACCGGTCACGCGGCTCGACCACGACCAGGTCGGCCATGGCGCGCTGCGCGGCAAGCCGGGCCCGGTCTACGCGAAGCTCCACGAGGCCTATCAGCGGGCCAAGGTCTTGCAAAGCCGCTGACCGACTCCACTTGAATTCCCCATCATGACCAGCTTCAACAACGCCCCGATCCCGCCCGAGCAGTCGCTCATCGAGTACCCGTCGCAGTTCCCCATCAAGGTGATGGGCGCGCATGTGGAGGGCTTCGTCGAGGCGATCGTCAGCGTCGCGCAGCAGTTCGATCCGGCCTTCGACGTGTCGAGGGTGGAGAAGCGCCCGAGTTCGGGCGGCAAGTACCTGGGCGTGACGATCACCGTCACCGCCACCAGCCGCGAGCAGCTCGACGAGCTCTATCGCACGCTCACCACGCACCCGATGGTGAAGGTGGTTCTCTAACGCTCAGACCGAGCCGGCGTCGGCGGCCAGCGCGTCGTCGACCGCCTTGAGCTTGTACGGTGCGGCCTCGTCGCCGTTGCGTGCCGCGATGTCGTACCAGTAGCGCGCCAGTCGCAGATCGCGCTCGACACCCAGGCCCGACTCGTACATCGACGCGATCAGGTACTGCGCGCCGACGTCGCCGCCCTTGGCCGCTTCGCGGTACCACTGCGCGGCCTGCGGGAAGTCTTTCCCGGCACCGCGACCGAGATAGAACGCGGTGGCCACGGCCACCTGCGCGTCGACGCTGCCGTGCTCGGCCGCCTTCAGGTACCAGGACTGGGCCTGGACCAGGTCCTGCTTGCCGTCGGCGCCTTGTTCGTGGAACTGGCCCAGCGCCAGCTCCGCGCGGACGAGGCCACGGTCGGCGGCGCGCACGAGCAGCTGGCGCGCCAGCTTGGGGTCGGGCTTCGGCACTTCCGCGCGCAGATGCATCATCGCGAGGTTGTAGTCGCCCAGTGCCAGGCCTTGCTGCGACAGCGCGCGGAACTGCTTTTCAGCGGCGCGGAGGTCTCCGCGCTCATAGGTCGCGAGGGCCTGTTCGAGCGTGACGCTGGCGGCCGACGCGGTGCCGCCCTGCAGCGCGAGGCAGCAGACCGCGAGCGCGGCAAGGGCCGTGATGTGACGCGGCATGGCGCGGCTCCTGAATGTCCCGATGCCGGCGATGCTAGAGCCATCGCGGCTAGCATGCCGGGATGCTGATCAAGACCCTGGGCCGCGTCGACTATGCGGCCACGCTGGAGGCGATGCGCGCTTTTACCGAGACGCGCGGTCCGGACACGCCGGACGAGCTCTGGCTCTGCGAATTCGACCCCGTCTACACCCAGGGCCTGGCCGGCCAGGCCGACAACGTCCTGGATCCTCAAGGCATTCCGGTGGTGCAGACCAACCGCGGCGGACAGGTGACGTACCACGGCCCCGGTCAGGTGGTCGCCTACCCGCTGGTGGACCTGAAGCGGCTGGGCATCTTCGTCAAGGAATACGTGTTCCGACTCGAGACCGCCGTGATCCAGACGCTGGACGGCTTCGGCGTGACGGGTCACCGCGTGGCCGGGGCGCCTGGCATCTATGTGCGGCTGGACGACCCGGGGGCGCATGCCGCCCTGACCGGGCCGGCCAACCCGGCGGACCCGTTCCGCGGACTGGGCAAGGTCGCGGCGCTGGGGATCAAGATCAGCCGGCACTGCACGTATCACGGCGTCGCGCTGAATGTCGCGATGGACCTGAAGCCCTTCCTGGGCATCCATCCGTGCGGATACGCAGGGCTTCAAACGGTGGACCTCGGTACACTCGGGGTTTTCACGGACTGGGCCACGGTGGCCCAGCGGTTCGGAGATCGGCTCGCCGCCCAGCTCCAACCCTGAGGCCCGGAACAAGGCAACCGAGAGAACGCCTGATGGCAACCGAGAACGTCACCCACGAAGCCAAGAGCGCGTCCGACTACGACGCGACCGCCAAGCAGAAGGCGCAAGCCAAGACGGCGCGGATCCCGATCAAGATCATTCCGGCGGAACAGCTGAAGAAGCCGGACTGGATCCGGGTGAAGGCCGGTTCGCCGTCGACGCGCTTCTACGAGATCAAGCAGATCCTGCGCGAGCACAAGCTGCACACGGTCTGCGAGGAAGCGTCCTGCCCCAACATCGGCGAGTGCTTCGGCAAGGGCACGGCGACCTTCATGATCATGGGGGACAAGTGCACGCGGCGCTGCCCGTTCTGCGACGTCGGCCACGGCCGGCCGGATCCGCTGGACGTGGACGAGCCGCTCAACTTGGCCAAGACGATCGCGGCGCTGAAGCTGAACTACGTGGTGATCACCAGCGTGGACCGCGACGACCTGCGCGACGGCGGCGCCGGCCATTTCGCCGAGTGCATCCGCAAGGTGCGCGAGCTGAGTCCCCGCACGCAGATCGAGGTGCTGGTGCCCGACTTCCGCGGCCGCATGGACCGCGCGCTGGACATCCTGAAGGCCGCGCCGCCGGACGTGATGAACCACAACCTGGAGACCGCGCCGCGCCTGTACAAGGAAGCGCGTCCGGGCTCGGACTACCAGTTCAGCCTGAACCTGCTGAAGCGTTTCAAGGAAGCGGTGCCGGGCGTGCCGACCAAGAGCGGCATCATGGTCGGCCTGGGCGAGACGGACGAGGAGATCCTCCAGGTCATGCGCGACATGCGCGCCCACGACATCGACATGCTGACGATCGGGCAATACCTGGCCCCGTCGGGTCACCATCTGCCGGTGCGTCGCTACGTGCACCCGGACACCTTCAAGATGTTCGAGGAAGAGGCCTACAAGATGGGCTTCACGCACGCGGCGGTCGGTGCGATGGTGCGCTCCAGCTACCACGCGGACCAGCAGGCGCATGCCGCGCTGGAGAAGGTGGAAGCGGAGAAGGCTTCCGCGGCCTGACCCATCGAACGCCATGCAAAACGGCTCCCTGGCGGGAGCCGTTTTGCTTTGATGCGCTGCCGCAGTCCTGCTTCGGCTGGGGAGAACGCCCTTGAGCGCCCGTCAGGCCGGCGTCCAGCGCCCCGCCACGTTCTTCAGCAGCAGGTTGATCGCCGCCAGCTGACGGTTGCGGACCGACAGCAGCGAAGCCTCCGCGTTGAAGGCGCTGTTCTGCGCGGTCGTGACGTCCAGGAAGGACACCGTGCCCGCACGGTACTGGTCCGTCACCAGTTCGAGGTTGCGCTGCGCGGCGTCGAGCGCCTCCTGCTGCAGCCGCGCTTCCTCGCGCAGATGGTTGGTGAGGATGAGGTTGTCCTCGACCTCCTGCAGCGCCGTCAGCACCGTCTGGCGATAGGTCGACGTCGCGACCTCCGCGCTCGTGCGCGCCTGCGCGCTCGCCAGCTTGCGCTGGCCGCCGTCGAAGATCGCCTGCGCCAGCGACGGGCCCAGCGACCAGAACAGGTTGGGCGCGGACAGCAGGTCCGTCAGCGTGCTGTTGCGATAGCCGGCGCTGCCCGACAGCGTCAGCGACGGGAAGTACGCCGCGTCCGCGACGCCGATCTGCAAGTACGCCGCCGCCACGCGCCGCTGCGCGGCCGCGATGTCGGGCCGGCGCTCCAGCAACTGCGAAGGCAGCATCTCCGGCACCGCCGGCGGCTTGGGCAGCGCCGCGTTCTTCGCCAGGTCCAGCGCCGACGGCGGCAGCCCCAGCAGCACCGCGATCGCGTGCTCCAGCTGGCCGCGCGTCGAGCACGTCTCCAGCAGCTGCGCCTCCGCCGAGCGCAGTTGCGTCTGCGCCTGCAGCACGTCGCTGCGGGCGGCGACGCCGCTCTGGTAACGCGCCTGCGTGAGGTCGAGGAAACGCTGATACGCCTTCACGCTGCGGTCGTAGAGCGCTTCCTGTGCTTCGGCGGTCCGCAGCGAGAAGTAGGTCTGCGCCAGCGTGGCCTGCGCGCTGAGCCGCGCCGCGGCGAGGTCGTCGGCGCTCGCCTGCAGCGAGGCGCTCGCGCCCTCGCTCGCCAGGCGCAGCCGTCCCCAGAGGTCGGGCTCCCAGCTCGCGTTCAGCGAGGCCTGCACGCTGTTGGTCGGTCCGCGGTTGATCGAGCCGTTGGTGACGTTGCCGTCCGGGCTCGCGCTGCGCGTGCCGGAGACGCCGACGGACAGCGTGGGGAACAGCGCCGAGCGGCTCGCCTCCAGCGCGGCGCGGGCGCCGGCCACCTGCGCGATGGCCGCCTTCAGATTCTCGTTGCCGATCACCAGCCGGTGCTGCAGGTCGTTGAGCACGGGGTCATCGAACAGCGTCCACCACTGCTCGGGCACCGGCTCCGCGGCGGCGGGGCGCGCCTGCTTCCAGAGCGCGTCTTCCTTGAACTGCGCCGGCGCCGCGACCGGCGCGGGCGGATCGACGCGCGTCACCGCGCAGCCGCTCATCAAGGCGATCAGCGCCGCGGTCGCCGCCGCTGCCGCGATCGTGGTGAGGGCCGCGCGCGGGCGGGCGGAGGGGGCATTCATCATCATCGGGGTCTGCATGTCTCAGCCCTGCAGGGTCGGAGCCGGGGGCGGCTCGGGATTCATCGGGGGCGCGGCGTTCGAGGCCTTGGCGACCTTCGCGGCGCGCCTGGCCGCGCGGCGCTTCATCACGCGCTGGCGCAGCCGCTCCATCGTCACGAAGACGACCGGCGTCGTGTAGAGCGTCAGCACCTGGCTCAGGATCAGGCCGCCGACGATCGCGATGCCCAGCGGCTTGCGCAGCTCGGCGCCGTCGCCGCTGTCCAGCGCCAGCGGCACCGCGCCGAAAATCGCGGCGAAGGTCGTCATCAGGATCGGCCGCAGCCGCAGCTTCGCGGCGCGGAAGATCGCCGCGCCCGCCGTCAGGTGCGCCGTCGTGCGCTGCCGCGCGATGGCGAAGTCGATCATCATGATCGCGTTCTTCTTGACGATGCCGATCAGCAGGATCACGCCGATCAACGCGATGATCGAGAACTCCGTGTTGAACATCATCAGCGCCAGCAGCGCGCCCACGCCCGCCGACGGCAGGGTCGACAGGATGGTCACCGGATGCACCAGGCTCTCGTAGAGCATGCCCAGCACCAGGTAGATCGCGATGATGGCCGCGCCGATGAGGATCGGCTGCGACTTCAGCGCGTCCTGGAATGCGTTGGCGGTGCCCGCGAAGGTGCCGCGCACCGAGACCGGCACGCCCAGCTCCGACATCGCGTTGCCGATCGCGTCCGTGGCCTGCGACAGCGACACGCCCTCGGGCAGGTTGAAGCTGATCGTGGACGCCGGCGAGCCGCTCTGGTGGTTCACCGACAGCGGCGTGTTGGTCGTCTCGAAGCGGCTGAACGCCGACAGCGGCACCTGCGCGCCCGTGCTGCTCGTGACGTAGAGCTTGCGCAGCGTCTCCGGCCCCTGCAGGTACTGCGGGGCCAGCTCCATCACCACGCGGTACTGGTTCAGCGGGTTGTAGATGACGCCGACCTGGCGTTGGCCGAAGGCGTTGTTCAGCGTCGTGTCGATGGTGCTCACCGTCACGCCGAGCCGCGCGGCCGCGTCCCGATCGATGACCAGCGAGGTCTGCACGCCCTTGTCCTGCTGGTCGGTGTTGACGTCGGTCAGGTCCGGCAGTTGCGACAGCGCGTTGCGCACGCGCGGCTCCCATTCGCGCAGGACCTCCAGGTCGTCCGCCTGCAGCGTGAACTGGTACTGCGCGTTGGCCTGCCGGCCGCCGATGCGGATGTCCTGCACCGGCACGAGGAACAGGTTGGCGCCGGGCTCGTGCGCCATCTTGTCGCGCAGCCGGTTCACGACCTGGTCCGCCGAGACCTTGCGTTCCTTCAGCGGCTTGAGCGTGATGTAGAAATTCGCGCCGTTGCGCTGCCCGCCGCCGGTGTTGCCGTTGACGTTCTCCACCGCCGGATCGGACAGGATGATCTCCATGAAGCGGTCGACCCGCTTGCGCATCATCTCGAAGGAGCTGCCCTGGTCCGCCTGCACGCCGCCGATCAGCACGCCGGTGTCCTGCTGGGGGAAGAAAGTCTTGGGGATCGCGCCGTAGAGATGCACGTTCAGGGCGACCACCGCCACCAGCGACAGCAGCGCCACCGGCTGGTGCCGCAGCGTCCACATCAGCGAGCGCCGGTAGCCGCGCGCCAGCACGCGGTTGAACCGTCCCGCGGCGCGCGCGAACCAGCCCTTGCGTTTCGTCGCGGCGCCCGGCTCGGGTTCCTTGCGCGGCTTCAGCACGCGCGAGGCCATCATCGGCGTCGTCGTCAGCGACACGATCATCGACACCAGGATGGAGGCCGACAGCACGACGGCGAATTCGCGGAACAGGCGCCCGACGACGCCGCCCATCAGCAGGATGGGGATGAACACCGCCACCAGCGACAGGCTGATGGAGATCACCGTGAAGCCGATCTCGCGCGCGCCGCGCAGCGCGGCCTCGACGGGCTGCAGGCCCTGCTCGATGTAGCGGGTGATGTTCTCGAGCACCACGATCGCGTCGTCCACGACGAAGCCGGTGGCCACCGTCAGCGCCATCGCCGACAGGTTGTCCAGGCTGTAGCCGCACAGGTACATGACGCCGAAGGTGCCGGCCAGCGACACCGGCACGGCGACCGCGGGCAGCAGCGTCGCGCGCCAGCTGCGCAGGAACAGCAGCACCACCAGGATGACGAGGCCGACCGCGATCGCCATCGCGCGCTGCACCTCGTCCAGCGAGGCGCGGATGGTGGGCGTGCGGTCGCTGATGACCTTGAGGTCGATCGCGGGCGGGATGGAGGCCTGCAGCCGCGGCAGCAGCTCGCGCACGTGCTGCACCGTCTCGATGATGTTGGCGCCCGGCTCCTTCTGGATGAACAGCAGGATCGCCGGCTGGCCGTTGGAGGCGCCGTAGTTGCGCACGTCCTGGACCGAGTCGCTGACGTCCGCCACATCGCGCAGCCGCAGCGCGGCGCCGTCGCGGTAGGAGAGCACCACCGGCGCGTATTCGGAGGCGGTGCGCGCCTGGTCGTTCGCGCCGACCTGCCAGTAGCGGCCCGACTCCTCGACGGCACCCTTGGGCCGGTTCGCGTTGGTGTTGGTGATGGCCTGGCGCACCTGGTCCAGCGAGATGCCGTTCGCGGCCAGCTTGTCCGGGTTGAGCTCGACCCGCACCGCCGGCAGCGCGCCGCCGCCGACGTTGACCTGCCCGACGCCGCCGACCTGCGCCAGCCGCTGCGCCAGCACGGTGGACGCGGTGTCGTACATCTGGCCGCGCGTCAGCGTCTGCGAGGTCAGCGCCAGGATCATGATCGGCGCGTCGGCCGGGTTCACCTTGCGGTAGGTCGGGTTGCTCGGCATGCCGGTCGGCAGCAGCGTGCGCGCCGCGTTGATCGCGGCCTGCACGTCGCGCGCGGCACCATCGATGTCGCGGCTCAGGTCGAACTGCAGCGTGACGTTGCTCGATCCCAGCGCGGAACGCGACGTGATCTCGGTGACGCCGGCGATGCTGCCGAGCGCGCGTTCGAGCGGCGTCGCCACGGTCGCGGCCATCGTGTCCGGACTCGCGCCCGGCAGCGAGGCGGACACCGAGATCGTCGGGAAGTCCACCTGCGGCAGCGGCGCGATCGGCAGGAAGTGATACCCGAGCATCCCCGCCAGCGCGATGCCGATCGTGATCAGCGTCGTCGCGACCGGCCTGGCGATGAACGGCGCTGAAATATTCATCGCAGGTCTCCGCCAGGACCCGCCGGTCCGACGGGGCCGGCCGGAGCGATCGGGCCGACCGCACCGATGGGCCCGGCCGGATCGGCGATCTGGGGCGCGTCCGGACCACGGCGTTCCTCGGCGGCGCGCGTCTCGCGCTTCACGCCGCGGCGCTCGCGCCAGCGCTGCGCCATCCGCGCGAAGCCCAGGTAGATCACCGGCGTCGTGAACAGCGTCAACAGCTGGCTCACGATCAGGCCGCCGACCATGGTCACGCCCAGCGGGTGCCGCAGTTCATGGCCGACGCCGGTGCCCAGCATCAGCGGCAACGCGCCCAGCAGCGCGGCCATCGTCGTCATCAGGATGGGGCGGAAGCGCAGCAGCGAGGCCTGGTGGATCGCGGCGCGCGGCTCGAGTCCCTGCTCGCGCTCGGCCTCGAGCGCGAAGTCGATCATCATGATCGCGTTCTTCTTGACGATGCCGATCAGCAGCACGATGCCGATGATCGCGATGATCCCCAGGTCCAGCCCGCCGAGCAGCAGCGCCAGCAACGCGCCGACGCCGGCCGACGGCAGCGTCGACAGGATGGTGACCGGGTGGATGTAGCTCTCGTAGAGCACGCCCAGCACGATGTACATCGTGACCACCGCCGCCAGGATCAGGAACAGCGTGCTCGACAGCGAGTTGCTGAAGGCCTCCGCCGCGCCCTGGAAGCTGGTCTCGACGCTGATGGGCAGGTCGAGCTGGGCCTGCTCCGCCTTGATCGCGTTCACCGCATCGCCGAGCGCGACGCCCGGCGGCAGGTTGAACGAGATCGTCGCGGCCGGGAACTGCGCGACGTGGTTGATCGCCAGCGCGGCGGGGCGCTCGACGATCTGCGCGACCGAGCTCAGCGGCACCTGAACCGAGGTGGTCGACGCCATGCCGGTGGCGCCGGTCGTCGTCGTGCTGCCGGGCACGTACAGGCCTTCGAGCGCGCGCGGTCCGCTGCGGAACTCCGGCGCCGCTTCGAGCACGACCCGGTACTGGCTGGACTGCGTGTAGATCGTCGAGATCAGCCGCTGGCCGAAGGCGTTGTAGAGCGCGGTGTCGATCGCCGCGATCGTCACGCCGAGCCGGCCGGCCGCCTCGCGGTCGATCTGCACCCAGGCCTGCAGGCCCTGGTTCTGCAGGTCGCTGGCGACGTCGGCCAGCTGCGGCAATTGCTTGAGCCGCTCCAGCAACTGGTCGTTGGCCTTCTGCAGGTCGCCCGAGTCCGGCGAACTCAGCAGGAACTGGTACTGCGTCTTGGAGATGCGGTCCTCGATCGTCAGGTCCTGCACCGGCTGCATGTAGGCGGTGATGCCCGGCACCTGCCGGTTCGCGTCGCCCAGCCGCGCGATGATCTCCGTCGCGGACGCATGACGCGTCGAGAACGGCTTCAGCGTGATCTGCATGCGGCCGGTGTTCAGCGACGCATTGGCGCCGTCGACGCCGATGAAGGACGCGATGTGGTCGACGTCGGGATCCTTCAGGAAGACCTCGGCGAGCTTCTGCTGGCGCTCGCTCATCGCGTCGAAGGAGGTGCTCTGCGTCGCCTCGGTGATGACCTGCAGCAGGCCGGTGTCCTGCACCGGGAAGAAGCCCTTGGGCACGACGACGTACAGCAACGCCGTCAGCGCCAGCGTCCCGAAGAAGCCCAGCAGCGTCAGCACCGGACGGTCCAGCACCCAGTCCAGGCCGCGGCCGTAGGCCCGGATCATGGCGTCGAACTTCTCGCCGAACCAGGTGCCCAGGCGGGAGTGCTTCTGCTCGACCTCGGGCTTCAGCAGCCGGGCGCTCATCATCGGCGTCAGCGTCAGCGAGACGAAGGCCGAGATCAGGATGGACACCGCCAGCGTGATCGCAAACTCATGGAACAGGCGGCCGACGACGTCGCCCATGAAGAGCAGCGGGATCAGCACCGCGATCAGCGAGACCGTCAGCGAGATGATGGTGAAGCCGATCTGCTTCGAGCCCTTGATGGCCGCCTCCATCGGCGAGTCGCCCTCCTCGACGTAGCGGGCGATGTTCTCGATCATGACGATCGCGTCGTCGACGACGAAGCCGGTCGAGATGGTCAGCGCCATCAGCGTCAGGTTGTTGATCGAGAAGCCGGCGAGGTACATCACGCCGAAGGTGCCGATCAGCGACAGCGGCACCGCGACGCTCGGGATCAGCGTGGCGCTGCCGCTGCGCAGGAACAGGAAGATCACCGCCACCACCAGCACGATCGCGAGCAGCAGCTCGATCTCGGTGTCGTCGACCGAGGCGCGGATCGTCGTCGTCCGGTCGGACAGGATCTGCACGTCCACGGACGCGGGCAGCGTGCCCTGCAGCTTGGGCAACAGCGCCTTCACGCGGTCGACGGTCTGGATCACGTTGGCGCCGGGCTGACGCTGCACGTTCAGGATCACGCCGGGCGTCGTGTCGGCCCAGGCCGCCAGGCGCAGGTTCTCGGCGTCGTCGACGATCTCCGCGACGTCGTTCAGGCGCAGCGGGTTGCCGTTCTTCCAGGCGATGATCAGGTTCTGGTATTCGGCGGCGGAGCGCAACTGGTCGTTGGCATCGATCGTCGACGCGCGCTGCGCGCCGTCGAAGCTGCCCTTGGCCTGGTTGACGTTGGCCGAGGCGATGGCGCTGCGCACATCGTCCAGCGACAGTCCCAGTGCCGCCAGCGCTCGCGGATTCGCCTGGATGCGCACGGCGGGCCGTCGGCCGCCGGCAATGCTGACCAGGCCCACGCCGTCCACCTGCGACAGCTTGGGCGCGAGCCGGTTCTCCACCAGGTCGTGGACCTTGATCACCGGCAGCGATGGCGAGGTCACGGCGATCGTCATCACCGGCGCGTCGGCCGGGTTGACCTTGCTGTAGACCGGTGGCATCGGCAGATCGCTGGGCAGCAGGTTGCTGCCGGCGTTGATCGCGGCCTGCACTTCCTGCTCGGCGACGTCCAGCGACAGGCCCAGCGAGAAGCGCAGCGTGATCACCGAGGCGCCGCCCGAACTCGACGAGGTCATCTGGCTCAGACCCGGCATCTGGCCGAACTGGCGCTCCAGCGGCGCGGTGACGGTGGTCGAGATGACGTCGGGGCTCGCGCCCGGATAGAGCGTCGTGACCTGGATGGTCGGGTAGTCGACCTCCGGCAGCGCGGACAGCGGCAGCAGCCGGTAGGCGAGCAGGCCGGCCAGCAGGATGGCCAGCATCAGCAGCGAGGTCGCGACCGGCCGCTCGATGAAGGGACGGGACGGGTTCATGGCCATGGCCGGGCCTCGATCAGTTGCCGCCGCCCGAGGCCGCCTGCCGCTTCGCGCGTTCGGCGCGTCGCTCGGCGATCCAGGCTTCCCGCTCGGCGGGACTCATCTTCATGACCTTCTCTTGGACATCGGGCGGCAGGCGGTCCAGCCAGGCGGGACGTTCGCCGCCGGACTGCGCCGCGTCATTGCGAGCTTCCGCCGTCGGCGCGCGCACCGCGGCGTCGGCCGGATTGCCGGAGCCCTGGGGCGACGACGCGCCCGAAGCCCTGCGGCCTTCGCCCCAAGCGCCGGAAGCGGCGCCGCCCGGTGCGCTCGCGCCACGGCCGCGACGCGGTGCCGCGTTCGCGCCGGCGCGCTGCTTCGGATCGGCGGCGATGACCTCGACCTTCGCGCCTTCGCGCAGCCGGTCGACGCCATCGATGACGACGCGATCACCCGGTTCGACCTTGCCGTCCACGGCCATCCAGTCGCCGTCGACCGCGCCGGTCTGCACGACCCGCGTGGTGACGGCGTTGTCCGCGCCCACGACGTAGACGTAGAAGCCCTGCGCGCCGCGCAGCACCGCGGCAGCCGGCACGGCCAGGCGGTTCTGCTCGGTCGCGAGCTGCAGCTTCACGCTGACCGACTGGTTGGGAAACAGCGCATCGTCGTCGTTCGGGAACAGCGCCTTGAGCTTGATCGTGTCGGTGGTGATGTCGATCGCGTTGTCGGCGGTCGCGAGCTTGCCGGTGGCCAGGCGCGTCTTGCCGTCGCGGCTCCAGGCCTCGACCGTCATCGCGGTCTTGCCCTTCAATCCGGCACTGACCTGCGGCAGCAGCGCCGAGGGGACGGCGAAGGTCAGCGCGATCGGGCGCGTCTGCGTGATGCTGACGATGCCGTTGGTGTCGCCGGTCTGCACGACGTTGCCGATGTCCGCCTGCTTCAGGCCGACGCGGCCCGAGATCGGCGCCTGCACCCGGCTGTAGGTGACCTGCAGCCGCGCGCTGTCGACGGCGGCCTGATCGGCCTTGACCGTGCCGACAAGCTGGTTGACCGTGGCCTGCTGCGTGTCGACCTGCTGGCGCGCGATCGCGTCCTTGGCGAGCAGGTCCTGGTAGCGCGTGAGGTCGATGCGGGCGTTGTCCAGCGTGGCCTTGTCGCGGGCGAGCTGGCCTTCGGCCTGGCCGAGCGCGGCCTGGAACGCGCGCGGGTCGATCTGTGCGAGCGTCTGGCCGGCCTTGACCTGCTGGCCTTCGGTGAAATGGATCTGCTGCAGCACGCCGCTGACCTGCGCGCGCACGACGGCGGTGTTGGACGCGCTGATCGTGCCGATCGCGGCGGCGGTGTGGCGGATGTCCTGCAGCCGCGCGGGCATCACCGACACGGGCTGCACGCGGTTGGCGGCGAAGCGGCCGCCGCGACCGGGACCACCCCCACCGGGGCCGCCGGCACCGCCCGGTCCGCTGGCGGCCGAGGCGGGTCCGCCCGCCGCGCCGTCGGCGCCGCGGCCCTTCCACCACCACCAGCCGCCGGCCGCGACGGCCAGCACGAGAAGGCCGAGGACCCAGGGCGTCGCCCGACCTCGCTGTCGCCGGTGCGTGAACGCGTGGGAAAGCGGGGAGATGACAGTCCCCGGCGTGCCGGGCAGGTTCTTGTTCGTGTTCATTCGGGCGGGCGATGCTTGCTATGTCGCTACCCTAGTATCTGGCGACAGCACCCTGGTGTACCCGAGGAAAAGAATCGCAAAGCGTCGGGGCTAACCCGCGCATTCGAGGGGATCACGAGGGGAGCATCGACGCCGTCCTGGCCTCGCGTCGACCGGCGATCCGCGCCTGGTCGACGGGGCGGTCCGACCATGAAAAATGCCGCTCGAAAGCGGCATGGATCGGTGGGGCGGCGCGGGCTCAGCTGTCGGCGAGCAGCTTCTCGATCGTGCCGTGCAGCGCGGCGAAGTCGGGTTCGCCGACGAAGCGCTTGACGATCTCGCCGCGCTTGTTGATCAGGAAGGTGGTCGGTGTGAGCTGCACCTTGCCGAAGCTGCGGGCGATCTCGCCGGTGCTGTCCATCGCGACGCCGAAGGGCAGGTTGCGCGTCTCGGCGTAGTTGGCGACGTAGGCCGGCGGGTCGTAGCTCATGGCCACGGCCAGCGTGTCGAAACCCTTGTCCTTGTACTTCTGGTGCGTCGCGATCACCTGCGGCATTTCCTTGACGCAGGTCGTGCAGGAGGTCGCCCAGAAATTGACCAGCATCACCTTGCCGGGCCACGCCTGCGCGGAGGCGTGCTTCGAGCCGTCGAGCAGCACGTAGTTCACCTGCGGGGCAGGTTCGGGCTTCAAGCCCTCATAGGCGAGGCCGGCGCCGACACCGACGGCGGCAACCAGCAGCAGGAGTCCGGACCAGCGAGGCAGCTTCATGGTGCGCGAGTGTATGCGCGAGGGTGTCGGCCCGCCACTTTGGAGGGGCTTAAGCCGGGTGCCCGCCCAAGGCGGCGGCGAGGGGCGGCGCCGAGGGGCGGCTCCGGGTCGGCTTGCCTGGGCGTCAGAGCGCCTTGGACAACTCGAACAGCAGCACCGACGGCAGGGCGTCCTGCAGGTTCTGGCGCGAGATCCGCGCCATGTGGTCCGCCGTGGCCGTGGACAGCTGCGTCTGCTGATCGCCGTCCAGCACTTCGATGAAGCTGAAGCTGGGCACCTCGCCGGTGATGTCGGCGCGCAGGCGGTCGAAGTCGGCGTCGCGCATCGACTGCTCGAAAGCGATGCCGTGTGGCAGCCCCTCCTCGCAGAACTGCAGCGCCTCGTCCATCGAGCCGACGGCGTCGATGATCAATCCCATGTGGTGCACGGCGTTCTGGATCTCCTGACGCACCTCGCGGCGCGGCGAGACGATCAACAGATGGCAGCCTGCCAGCGGCTTGGAGTTGTGCGACGGCGTCGGATCGTCGAGCTCGGGCCGTTCCGGCCGGGCCGGCGGCGCCAGTTCGTGCGGCGCGGCGGGCTCGTCGACGGCGACATGCGGAAACTCCAGCGTCAGCATCGTGATGCCGGCTTCGTCGTCGCGCAGCGGCAGCGCGCCGAGGGTCAGCGCGGTCTGCTCGATCAGGCGCCAGTGCAGCGAGTTCAGCGACTCCGGCGGCGCGTTGATCACCGCCGACGGGGCACTGCCCAGGTCCAGCGAGCGGTGGGCGAAGCGACACATCAGTCGCGCCTTGGCGGGCCACGGCGTCACGTCCAGCCGCATCTCCAGCGAGGAATGCGTGTTGGCGAGCGCCCAGTCCATCACCGCGTTCAGCAGCGAAAACAGCAGCGACGCGTCGGTGACCACCTCGATCGGCTGCAGCAGCTGCCGGATCTGGATGCCGCGGGCCTGCGTCTCGCGGCTGCGCTGCGTCAGCACGCCGCGCAGCACCTGCGTCAGCGGCACGCGCTCGCGGGACAGCCTCAACCGTCCCGATGCCAGCCGCGCCAGCTGCTGACTCACCATGCCCGCCTCGCGTGCCTGCGCCACCGAGTCGCGCAGCGCCCGCAAGCCCTGGCGATCGATCTGGCCCGTGCTGATCAGCGTGTGGATCCGCTCCAGCGCCGCGCTCAACGGGCCGGCGATCTCGGCGCCGAGCTGCTGGACGATGTCGCCCCATTGCGAATCGCTCGGGGGCTGCGCCATGTCATTGGCAGCCAACGGCGCGGCAATGGAGGGGGGCGGGCGGGACATGCTCTCTCGTTCTTGTGAGCCTCCGGCGGCATGCCGGGGCAGGGAGGCGCCATGGTTCCGCGCGGTCCCGGGGGAGGCCATCCCGTGACTCGGGGGCAATCGCCCCCCTGGGTGGATGGCGTGAAATGGCTCACGATTGCTCGGGTGTCGGGGGCGGATGGCGGACGTTCATGGACTGCTTGCGCCGAGCGTTGGCCGCCAGGTCATGAGGCCCCCGCGGCAAGCGCGGAAACCTCACGACCTGCCGTCCCCATCCATTGCCGTCCTTCGACGGTGTTGCTACCGAGGACGCCGTCAGGGCTCCTGGGCCTGGCGGTCAGCGAGCATCAGGAGACGTTCAGTGAGTTCCTTTGGAGCGGAAACCATGACCTGATGACCGGTGGGGATCTCGAAGAGCTCCCAGCCGGGCTGGCTGCGCGCGCGTTCACGCGCGGCGGCGATGGTGAGGAGGGCCGGACGGTTGCAGTCGATGAAGGTGCGTGGGCGCTTCAGCCACGCCGCCTGGTCGAAGTCGAGCGGGCTGTCATAGACGCCGCCGGGCTGCGGGCGCTGGCAGCGCATCATCCAGTCGAAGTCGTCCGGCTTCAGGCCCATGCCGTTGGGCTCGGTCACCGGCAGGTGGCCGAACTTCGAGATCAACTCGCGGCGCTGTATCTGGGTTTCCGGCGTGTGGCGGCTGGACCAGGACTCGCCCGGTTCCGGCACCACGGCGTCCAGGTAGACCAGTCGCGAGATGCGGTCCGGCATCTGATCGGCGACGCCGGTGATCACCATGCCGCTGTAGCTGTGGCCGACGAGCAGGACATCGGCCAGTTCCTCGCACTCGATGACCGCCTTCACATCGTCGATGTGCGTCTGCAGGCGGATGTCCGCATGCGGTTGATGGGCCCGTTCGCCGACGCCGCTCAACGTCACCGGGAACACGTGATGCCCGGCCGCGCGCAACGGTCCGAGCACCCGTTTCCATGCCCAGGCGCCCAGCCAGGCACCGTGCACCAGCACGATGTTCACGCCCTTGCCGGGAGATTCCTCATTCCGGACCTGCGCCGGATCCTTGCTGCTCATGCGATGACCCCTTCCTCGCGCCATGCGGCGATCGCGTCGGGGCCGTGTCCGAGCTCGGCGAGAACCTCGTCGGTGTGCTGCCCCATCAACGGCGGGGGCAATCGGTAGGCCACGGGTGTCTCCGACAGCTTCATCGGACTGGCGACCACCCGCAGCGCATCGCTCTGCGGATGCGCCATCGACACCACCATGCCTCGGTGCTGGACCTGTGGGTCGTCGAAGACTTCAGCCAGGTCGTTGATCGCCCCGCCCGGGACCTTCGCCGCTTCCATCGCATCGAGCCAATGCTGCCGAGGTCTTTCGGCGACGCGGGCGGCCAGCATCGGGACCAGGTCGTCCCGATGCCGGACCCGCTGCGAATTGGTCGAGTAGCGCGGATCACGGGGGAGGTCCGGCAGGCCGAGGAGCTCGCAGAACTTGACGAACTGACCGTCGTTGCCCACCGCGACGATCAGGTGCCCGTCGCTGGCCTGGAAGACCTGGTACGGCACGATGTTCTGGTGGGCGTTGCCCATGCGGCGCGGCGCCTTGCCGGTCGTCAGGTAGTTGGCGCCGAGGTTGGCCAGCATCGCGACCTGCGTGTCCAGCAGCGCCATGTCGACGACCTGACCCTGGCCTGTCGCGTCCCGGTGGCGGAGCGCGGCGAGGATCGCGACCGTCGCATACATGCCGGTGAAGAGATCGGCCACCGCCACGCCGACCTTCTGCGGCCCGCCGCCGGGCAGCGCGTCGGCCTCGCCGGTGACGCTCATCAGTCCGCCCAGGCCCTGGACCGCGTAGTCGTAACCGGCGCGATCACGGTATGGCCCGGTCTGGCCGAAGCCGGTCACCGAGCAGAACACGAGGCGCGGATTGATCTCGAGCAGCGCCGCGGCGTCGAGCCCGTAGCGGGTCAGGTCGCCGACCTTGTAGTTCTCGACCAGGACGTCGGCCCGTCGCGCCAGCTCCCGGATCAAGTCCTGACCCCGTGGGCTGGCGATGTCGATCGCGACCGAACGCTTGTTGCGGTTCGCGCCGAGGTAGTAGGCCGCCTCGGCGGTGTCCTGCCCGCCCCGGTCCTTCAGATAGGGAGGCCCCCATCCGCGGGTGTCATCCCCCCCTGGGTGGCCGCCCTTTGGCGGGCGCTCGACCTTGATCACGTCCGCGCCGAGATCGGCCAGCGTCTGCGTGCACCAGGGGCCCGCCAGCACGCGGGAGAGATCCAGCACGCGCACGCCCGTCAGGGCCATGGCGGAGGGCGTGGGAGAGTTCGCTTCGCTCATCGGGGCATTGTGGGGGATGCTGCGGTGGGCCGCACCGGGCGCGCGCGCGTCGTCGTCACGCCCTCGATAATCGTCCGATGCGTTCGTTGTCCCTGCTTGTTTCGATCGTCCCGCTGGTGCTGGCAGCCGGGTGCAGTCCGGCGTTGAACTGGCGCAAGGTGAGCCCGGAAGGGGCGCAGATGCAATTGATGTTTCCTTGCAAGCCAGACCGCGAGGAGCGTACGCAGCCCGGCCCGGCGGGTCAGGCGGTCGCCGTGCGGTCACTGAGCTGCAAGGCGCGGGGGGCCCAGTTCTCGTTGACCTGGACGGATCTCCGGGAGGCCGGGGCGACGTCCGCGGCGATGCGTCGCATGCATGAGGGCATCGCCCGGCAAATGGTCCCGCAGGCGTCCGCGCCCTTGGGCGTGCGCGGTATCGCGGCCGATCCGGAAGCGTTCCAGCAATCGTTCGAGGCTCGCGCCGGCCAGCCCCGCCAGCAGGTGCGGCAGGCGGTGTTCTCCCGCGGGGGACGGCTGTATCAGTTGCTGATGCAAGGCGAACGCCTCGACCCGGAAGCCTGGGACGTATTCCTCGGGTCGGTGGAACTGCCGCCCTGAGGGCGGGGGGCTGCATCCTCCCCACGATTGAGGGTTTGTGCGAGCCACGCCCGCACCATGCTGCGCCGCACGATAATGATCGCCATGTCCGGCCTGCTGTTGATCGCTCACGCCCCGCTGGCCACCGCGCTGAAGCAGGTGGCCGAGCACACGTTCCCGCATTGCTCGCTGCAGCTGAGGGTGCTGGACGTGACGCCTGAGATGAGCGCCGACGACGTCGAGTCGCAGGCGCGCGCGCTGATCATCGCTTCCGGACACCAGCAGACCCTCGTGCTGACCGACGTCTACGGCGCGACACCGACGAATGCGGCGCTGCGCCTGCAGGGCGAGCAGGTGAAGGTGTTGACCGGCGTCAACGTGCCGATGCTGTGGCGCTCGTTGTGCTACGCCGGCGAAGGCCTGGAGGCGCTGGTCCAGCGCGCCAGCCAGGGCGGCACCCAGGGCATCCTGTGCGACGCGACGGCGCCCTGCGCCTCCAACAATTCCTCGTCCCATCCTTCCTGCACATGATCAAGTCGACCCTCACCATCAGCAACAAGCTGGGCCTGCATGCCCGGGCCTCGGCGAAGTTGACGAAGTTGGCGGGAGGATTCAAGGCGGAGGTCTTCATGACCCGCAACGGCCGTCGCGTGAATGCCAAGAGCATCATGGGCGTCATGATGCTGGCGGCGGGCATCGGCGCGGAGGTCGAACTCGAGACCTCCGGCGAGGACGAACAGCCCGCGCATGACGCGATCACGGCGCTGGTCAACGACAAGTTCGGCGAAGGCCAGTAAGGCGAACGCCAGTCCCTTCAATCGCCCCCACGAACCGCGCGATCCGAAGAAGCCGGAGCGCCGGTACCCTGCGGAGCGAATGCCGAGCGTGAGGAGGCGATTGAGCGGAGCGGGGTACCGGCGCTCCGGCTTCGCAGCGCTGTGCTCAACGTGTGCTCAACGCCCCAGGAAGTGCTTCCGGTACCGCGCCGGCAGATCCGCGATGCGCATGATCATCGGCAGGTCGGCGGTATTGAAGTCCGGATCCCACGCCGGCCGGCCGAGGATGCGCGCGCCGACCCGCAGGTAGCCCTTGATCAGGGGCGGTGGCTCGACCACCAGGTCCTGACGTAGCTCGTCGACCGGCAGCGGCAGGCGCGGGCGCACTTGCCAGGCGATGTCCGCCATGTGACTGGCGTCCAGCTGGCGCCACAGGCTGGCGGCGTAGTGACCGCCGTCGCGCATGCTGATGCTGGCGCAGCCGATCATCGTGTCCAGGTCGTTGCGCACCATGAATTCGGTGAGGGCGCCCCACAGCGCCATGATGGCGCCGCCGTTGCGATGATCCGGGTGAACGCAGGAGCGGCCCAGTTCAACCATGCGCGGACGCAGCGAGCGCAGGCGGGTCAGGTCGAACTCGGTTTCGCTGTAGAGGCCGCCGGCGCGGCGGGCCGCCTCCGGCGTCAGCACCCGGTAGGTGCCGATCACCTCGCCGGGCTGTCCGTGCTTGTCGAGCGTGCGCACCAGCAGGTGCTCGCAGAAGGGGTCGAAGAGGTCGATGTCGTGCCCGGCGGGCGCGCCGGCCGGCACGCTCAGGCGCGCGCCCATCTCATCGACGAAGACCTGGTACCTCAGGCGCTGGGCCTGGCGGACTTCGTCCTCCGTGCGCGCCCAACCCACGTGGAAGCGAGTGCGCGCAGCATCGACAGCGACGTCTTGCGAACTGGCTGGAAGTGACCTCCGAGGCGCTTCGACAGGGCGCAGATCGGAGAAGGGCAGGGTAGGCAGCGGCAGATCCCTCATGGCAAAGCCTCGCTGAAGTGATGGCCGCGATGCTGAGCGGGCGGGGTGACGCGTCGGTGACCCTCAAGTGAACGAACCGTGACAGTCGCGGCCTCGTCACGTTCATGCATCGGGGTGATTGACGCCGGCTCCACAGAGGTTTTCGCGGAGTTCACCTTCGTCCACCGGGGGATTCGGAACCCGCTGCTAAAGTCGGCGCATGAGTTTCCAGGTCTTCGGCATTCCCGTTTCTCGCGGCGTGGCGATCGGCCGCGCGGTGCTGGTTGCCTCCAGCCGCGTCGACGTCGCGCATTACTTCATCGCCGCCGCCGATGCGGAGCAGGAGTACGCCCGTCTGGTGCGGGGCCGCGATGTGGTCACCCGTGAATTGCAGGGGCTGAAGGCCGAACTGCCGGAGGACGCGCCGCACGAACTCGACGCGCTGCTGGATGTCCACCTGCTGCTGCTGAACGACGAGGCGCTCGTCGACACGGCTCGCGATTGGATCGTCGATCGCCACTACAACGCCGAATGGGCGCTGTCGGCGCAGCTGGAAGTCCTGGCGCGTCAGTTCGACGAAATGGAAGACGACTACCTGCGCGAGCGCAAGGCGGATCTGGAACAGGTGGTCGAGCGCATCCTGGCCGCCCTCGCCGCGGAACTGGACGATGCGCCCGCCGGTGGACCGGCCGCCGTGGTGGCACGGGACTTCGCCGGAGAGGATCCGCTGCTGCTGGTGGCCGCCGACATCGCGCCCGCCGACATGATCCAGTTCAAGCGCAGCGTCTTTCAGGGCTTCATCACCGACATCGGGGGGAAGACCTCACATACCGCGATCGTGGCGCGCAGCATGGCCATCCCCGCCGTGGTGGGAACGCGAGAGGCCTCGCGGCTGATCCGCCAGGACGATTGGGTCATCATCGATGGCGACGCGGGGACGGTGATCGTCAACCCGTCCCCCATCGTGCTGGAGGAATACCGCTTCCGGCAGCGGCAGTCGGAACTGGAGAACGCACGTCTCGCTCGCCTGCGGCACACGCCGGCGATCACCATGGATGGGCAGCGAATCGAACTGCACGCCAATATCGAGTTGCCGGGCGACACGGTGGCGGCGCTGGCGTCCGGCGCAACTGGCGTGGGGCTGTTCCGCAGTGAGTTCCTCTTCATGAACCGCGACGGCGACCTGCCCAGCGAGGAAGAGCAATTCGCCGCCTATAAGAGTGCGGTCGAAGCGATGGCCGGTCTGCCGGTGACGATCCGCACGGTTGATATCGGCGCCGACAAGCCACTGGACCGGATGTCGGTCAACGAGCTCCGGCACGAACATGTGCTCAACCCGGCCATGGGCCTGCGGGCGATCCGATGGAGTCTGGCGGAGCCGAGCATGTTCCGCCAGCAACTGCGTGCGATCTATCGGGCGAGCGCGTTCGGCAAGGTGAAGCTGCTGATCCCGATGGTCGCCCATCTGGGTGAGATCCGTCAGGTCCAGGAGGCCGCCAAACGAGTGAAGGCGCAGCTCGACGAGGCGGGGCAGGCTTATGGCGAAGTCGAACTCGGCGTGATGGTGGAGGTGCCCGCGGCGGCGATCATGCTGCCGCAGCTGCTCAGGCATGTGGACTTCGTGTCGATCGGGACCAACGACCTCATTCAATACACGCTGGCCATCGACCGTGCCGATGAGGCGGTCGCCCATCTCTATGACCCGTGGCATCCCGCAGTCCTCCATCTACTGGCGCATTCGATCGCGCAGGCGCGAGCGGCCGGGAAGGAAGTCAGTGTCTGCGGCGAAATGGCGGGCGATGCCGCCTTCACCGATCTGCTCCTGAGCATGGGACTCACCAGTTTCTCGATGCACCCGTCGCAGATCCCTTCGGTCAAGCAACGGGTCCTGCGGGCGGACGTGCCACGGTTGGCTGCTGCGCTGCCTCGCATCCTGGAGAGCGATGAACCCGCGAAAGTGGCTCTGGAAGTACTTGCGCCGCAGTCCCGCCTGCATTGAGCCGCGCCTGCTCGGGCGGCTGCGGTCGAACATCGCACCTCCCCAAGCAAGTCGTACGGGGGAGTTGCGCCGGTGAAAAAACTCGTGCTAGACTAGCGGTCTTCGCTGTTCACGACATCGTTCTGAACAGCCGCCTCGGAGGGTATGCCGAGGTGGTCAGATGAATAACTAGCAAAAGCCAGTTTTCATTTGACGGCGAGATTCTCGCAGTCGCTGATGAAAATAATTTCTCTGACTGCTTGACGGGTTCGAAAGAAATC
>NZ_JBWKOA010000009.1:0-341101 GCF_059415845.1 Roseateles sp. GW821-FHT09H11
GCGCTGCCGGTGCCCCTCGCCGCTCAATCGCCTCCTCACGCTCGGCATTCGCTCTGAGGGGCACCGGCAGCGCCGGCTTCGGGTCGAGGGGCGCCATCGCCTAGACGCGTTCAGTCGACCTTCGCGCCCGATGCCTTGACCACCTTCGCCCACTTGGTCGTCTCGCGAGCGATAAGCGCGGCGAACTCCGCGCTCGTGCCGCCGCCGGGGACCGCGCCTTGCGCGGCCATGCGCTCCTTGATCACGGGCGTGGACAGGGCCTTGGCGACCTCGCGCTGCACGCGCGCGACCTGATCGGCCGGCTGAGAGATCGGCGCCAGCAATCCGAACCATGACGAGGCCTCGAAGGCCTTCAGCTCCGGCACGCCGCTCTCGGCGATCGTCGGCAGGTCAGGCAGCGCCTCGCTGCGCTTCGCGCTGGTCACCGCGATCGCCTTCAGCTTGCCGGACTTGATGTGCGGCAGCGCCGAGGGCAGGTTGTCGAACATCAGGTCCATGTTCCCGCCCATCAGGTCCAGGAGCGCCGGCCCCGAGCCGCGGTACGGGAAGTGGATCATGTAGGTGCCGGTCAGGCTCTTGAACAACTCCCCCGCCAGATGGATGGAGGTGCCGTTGCCGCTGGAGCACATGTTCAGCTTGCCCGGGTTGGCCTTGGCCACACGGGCCAGGTCGGCCACGCTGTTGATGCCGTACTTCTGCGCGTTCGCCGGATTCATGACCAGCACGTTGGGCACGGCCGCGACCAGCGTGATGGGCGCGAAGTCCTTGACCGGATCGAAAGGCATCTTCGGATACAGCGACTGGTTGATCGCATGCGTGCCCACGGTGCCCATCAGCAGCGAGTGCCCATCGGTCGCATGGGCCACGTCGGCGGAGCCGGTGTTGCCCCCGGCGCCCGGCTTGTTCTCCACGACGACCGGCTGGCCGAGCGCCTTCTGCAGCTCGGGAGCCATCGCGCGGGCGAGGAGGTCGGTGGTGCCCGCCGGCGGGAACGGCACGACGATGCGCAGCGGGCGCGAGGGCCAGGCCGCTTGCGCGCGGACGAGTTCCGGCAGCCAGACAGTGGACGACAGCGCGAGCAGCGCGCGGCGGTTCAGGCTCATGGGGGCGTCTCCGATGTTGTGATCTTGGCCGCCCCAGTATGGGTGACTAGTCCGCGCCGGGCACCTCGGGCGACTCCGGGCCCAGGATGGTCTGGAGCTGCACGCGCTCCGAGCTGCAGGCCGCGTCGAAGTCGGCCTCGATCTGGATCAGCGCCTGCGCGTCACCGGCCTCGACGGTGACGATGCCGCGCGCGCGGTTGCGCCCTTGCGACTTGGCCGTGTACAGCGCCATGTCGGCCCAGTTGACGGCCTGCTCCCAGTGGAGCGCGAGCTGCGCCGGCGGCAGCGGGAAATGCGCGAAGCCGATCGAGCAGGTCACCCGCAGCGGCCCCGCCGCCGTCTGCACCGGCGCCTCGCCGACGATGAACAGGACGCGCTCGGCCAGCAGCTGCAGCTGGTCCGGCGCGACATTGCGCGCGAAGACCAGGAACTCCTCCCCGCCCCAGCGCACCACCAGGTCCTCCGCCCGCACCGCCTGCGCGATGCGCCGGGAAACCTCGATGATGACGGCGTCCCCGGCCGCATGGCCGTGGCGATCGTTGACGTGCTTGAAGTGATCGATGTCGATCATCAGCAGCGCGCCGGTGAACATGTCCTTCGCATGGCGGTCCATGACCGCGAGGAAGTGCCGGCGGTTGGCGAGGTCCGTCAGCGGATCGCGCTCGCTCGCCGCGCGCAGCAGGCTCTGGTTGGCCTTGAGCTTGCGGTTGGCCTCGCGCACCCGCGCCAGCATCACGCCCATCAGGATCAGCGACAGCCCGAGCAGCGCCGCCAGCCCGACGCCGACGTACTGCGCCAGCCGGCGGTTGCCGAGCTCGCGGTCCTTGAGCGTCTGCTCGCGGCGCAGCAGTTCCAGGTCGCGCTGCTTGGCCTCGCTGTCGTACTTCAGCCGCAGCTGCTGCAAGGAGGACTCGCGGTTGCGGCGCGCCGTGTCCGCGCTGAGCGCGCGTTCCTCGTGATAGAGCCGCAGCGCTTCCTTGGCCTGACCGACCTTGGCGTAAGCCTCGCCCAGTTCCCGCAGCTGCAGCGCGCGACGCACGGGATCGAAGTCGCCCTGCGCGAGCTCGAGGACCCGTGCGATCTCGCGCCGCGCCGCCTCGAACTGCCGCTGCTGGACCAGCGCCACCGACAGGTTGTGGCGCAGCGTGCGCTCGACCGTCTGGTCGTTGTAGGACTGCACCACGGGCAGCGCCAGTCGCGCGAGCTGCACGGCCTTGGCGGACTGGTTGGTATGGATGTAGGCGTCGAGCAGGTTGTTCTGCAGCAGCGCGACATCGCGCCGGCCGCCCGCCTGCTCGGCGAGCCGCAGCGCATCTTCCAGCGCGGCCAGCTGGGTCGTCCGGTCCCCGCGCCGGGACGCGACCATCGACTCGACCATCTTCGCGCGGCTCATCGCCGAGACGTCGCCCTGCGCGAGTTGCCACGCCTGCGCCATCCATTGCTGGGCCGCCGTGGACTCGTCCCTCACCTGGCTGTTGACCGCCAGCGATCCCATCATCGTGCCGGTCACGCTGTGGTCCTGGATCGCCTGGGCCAGCGCCAACGCGCGCCGCAACGAGGTCTCGGCGAAGGCGTACTCGCCGCGCGCGCCCTGGGCCCGGGCGATCAGCCGCAGGGCCTGGATCATCACGCGCGCATCGCAGCCAGGTGGAATCGTCGACGCCGACGCGGACGCACAGGCCGGCGCCAATTCATCCAGCGCCAGCTGGGCCATCTCGCCGGAGCGACCGGTCTGGCCCTGCCGATCCTGCAGCTCGGCCAGCAGCATGCGCGACAGCGGCCGCCCGCCAGGCTTGGCCTCCAGTTCGCGGGCAATGCGGCGCACCTCCTCGGGACGCCCGGCCTGCACCGCGTTGCGACCCAGCGTGTACTCGATGTGGAGACGATGTGGCGCATGCGCCGGCTCCGCGAGCAGCGCGCGCAGTTGCTGGCCCGCCTTGCCCGGCTCGTTGTAGCCGAAGCGGTCCAGCTGCGCGAGTTGCGCATCCAGCGCGCGGTCGGGGATCTCCGCGCGCGACTGGGTCGCACCCAGGCCCAGCAGGACGGTCGTCAGGACGGCCATCCTGGCGGCCGTCCGGGCCGTCCGGGCCGTCCCGGCAGTCATCAAGCAGGCGCGGAACCCTGTCCTCATGCGCGCGGCTCCTGCGTCGGGCCAAGCAGGCTGACCAGCTGCACCTGCCCCTGGTGCCAGGCGGACTCGATGCGCCCGGCCAGTGCCAGCAGCTGATCCCGGTCGCGCGCCTGCATCGCCGCCACACCGTAGGCCTTGTTGCGGCCGTGCGCCTTGGCCATGTACATCACGGTGTCGACGAGATCGATGGCGCGCTCCCATTCCAGGGTCAGGTCTTGCGGCGCCATCGGGAAGCTCGCGAAGCCGATGGACGCGCTGATCGGGATGCGCAGCGCGCCGTGGTCGACGGGCTGGCCGCCCATCTGGTCCAGCAGGCGCTGGCCGAGCTGGCGCGCATCCTCGGTGGCCTCGGAATTCACCAGGATCAGGAACTCCTCGCCGCCCCAGCGCACGACCAGGTCCTGCTCGCGCAGCACGCCGCGCAAACGGCGCGCGACCTCGACCAGCACGGTGTCGCCCGCCGCATGGCCCCATTGGTCGTTGATGCGCTTGAAGTGGTCGATGTCGATCAGGAACAGGCTGCCGCGCAGCCCGCCCTCGCGGGTGCGCGACGCGATGGCCTGCTGGAAGTGACGCCGGTTCGCCAGTCCCGTCAAGGGATCGCGCTCGCTCTGCACGCGCAGCGATTCGTTGGTCTGCGCCAGCGCCGCGTTCGTGCGCCGGATGCGCCGATAGGCCAGCGCCAGCAGCGCGCCGGACAGCAGCACGCAGCCGCCGACCTCCGCCCACAGCTTCAGCTGCAGGTCCCGCGTGCGGATCTGCTCGGCCTTGAGGCTGTTGTCCTGGTTGAGCAGCCGGATCTCCCGCTGGCGCTGCTGGTCCTCGAAGCGCGCCTGCGCCTCGAGCACGGCCTTGCGGGTCTCGTCGCGCAGCACCTCGTCGAATTCCTTGCGCGATTGATGGAAGGCCGCGATCGCGCCGGGCAGGTCGTCGAACTTCTCCAGGTAGATGCCAAGCTCGAGCCACGACTCGGCCGTGTAGCTGCCGGCCTCGCGCTGGGCATCCATCGTGATGGCCTGCAGCACGTCGCGCTTCCCCTCCTCCAGCTTGCGCAGGCCGATCTTGGCGATGCCCGAGTTGTGCCGTGCCAGGATCTCGGTCGAGATGTCGCCGCTCTCGTGCGCCAGTGCCAGGCTTTGCGTCGACATCTCCAGGGCCCGCGCGTAGTTGCCGCTGCGCAGTTCGTAGTCCGCCAGGTTGCCCAGCGCCAGCGCCTGAAGGCCTTGGGCCTGCGCCTCGCGGGCGTACTGCAGCGCCTGCTCGCGGGCCTGCTGGCTGAACTTCGGATCCTCGTCCTGCGAGTACACGATGCCCAGGATCGTGTGGACCGAGTACAGCAGCACCGGGTCGGGATCCTGCTGCGCGGCCTGCAACGCGTCGCGCGCGGTGCGCTTGGCATGGTCGATCTGCTGGCTGCGGTAGTAGTTGAAGGCGAGGGTCGCCTCGGTGGTCGCGGCGCGCCAGCGCGATTCCATGGCGCGTGCCTGATCCAGCGCCTTCAGTCCGCTCTCGACCGCCGCGTCGACCTCGCCGTAATCGCCCTGGATGTAGGCGCGCAACTCGGTCGCGCGCCACATCATGCGGCGGTCGGCGGTGGCGGCGTCGATGTCGGACAGCCCGCCCAGCAGCCGCACGCCCGCACCCAGTTCACCGTTCGCCTTGAGCCATTGCGCGCGCGCCAGCATCAGCGCCAGCGGAATCTGCCCCCGCGTCGGCGCGGCCTCGGGCCAGGCCTTGAGCTGCTCGAGCGCCGCCTCATGACCGCTGCGGTCGCGCAATTGCGCGAGCAGCGCCGCGCGCTGGCTCAGCGCTTCCAGCCGCTCGGCGCTGCCCACCGGGGCGCGCGCCTCGATGGCTTGCAGTTCCCGCACATGCTCGCGGGGATGGGCCTGACCGACGCGCTCCTGCTGTTCGAGTTCGGCCTGCAGCGCGCGATCCTGCATGGCCGGTCCGGCGGACCCGGCCGAGGCGGCGCTGCCGCGCGATCCGGCGCCGTCCCCGGGCCCGCAGCCGGACAGCAGCGCGAGGCTCACCGCCAGCGCCAGCGCCGTTGCACAGAGATCCGGAAGCGCCGGGAGCACCAGGCGAATGAAGGACGCCGAGCGGCGGGCGGGCGGACGCAGGCGTCCATCGGCCACGCCCGCCGACGACCCTGCTGTCACCGCTGCTCGCAACACCCCAACCTTGCTCATCGTGCTGATGTCGAGTTGTATGTCTCGTTACTTGAGGTCCAACCCTGTTGAACAGGTGAAGCGTGCACGAGTTCGCGCTCGTGCATGCGGCGTTGGGGTCAGTCCGTGCGGCCGCGCCGGAGCAGCGCATGCAGCAGGATCGCGCCGAAGGTGGCAGTTCCGATGCCGCCCAGGGTAAACCCACCCAGCTTCAACGTGAAGTCGCCCGTGCCGATCACCAGCGTGATCGCGGCCACCATCAGGTTGCGCGGGTCGCGGAAGTCGACCTGGTGGTCCACCCAGATGCGGGCGCCCGCGATCGCGATCAGCCCGAACACGACGATGCTGACGCCGCCCATCACGGCCAGCGGGATGGCCTGGATCAGCGCGCCGAACTTCGGCGAGAAGCCCAGCGCCAGCGCCATCAATGCCGCGAAGACGAAAACCGCCGTCGAATAGATGCGGGTCGCGGCCATCACGCCGATGTTCTCGGCGTAGGTCGTGACGCCGGTGCCGCCGACAGCGCCGCTGGCGATCGTCGCGAGGCCGTCGCCGATGAACGCGCGACCGAGGAAGGGCGTCATGTCGCGGCCCGTCATCGCGCCGACCGCCTTCAGGTGGCCCAGGTTCTCCGCGACCAGGATCAGCGCGACCGGCGCGATCATCAGCATGGCGGCGCCATCGAAGACCGGGGCATGGAATTGCGGCAAGCCGATCCATGCCGCCGCCGCGACCTTGGACAGGTCGATCGGGGCGCCCAGGCCGAAGCCGTTGGTCAGCAGCGCGTAGATCAGGCTGGCCTGGATCAGGCCGGCGAGGATCAGCAGCCGTTGCAGCATGCCGCGCGCGAAGACCGCGACCACGGCGACGCTGACGAAGGTCGCCGCCTGCATCCAGGCGTCGAAAGGCGTCGGCGCCATGTTCTTGATCGGCACCGACGCGAGGTTCAGCCCGATCACTGCGACCACGGCGCCGGTCACGACCGGTGGCATCAACTTCTCGACCCAGCCGCTGCCGGTGGCCGACACCAGCAGGCCGATGGCGGTGTACAGCACACCGCAGGCGATGATGCCGCCCAGCGCGAGCGGCAGGTTGGGATTGGGACCGCTGCCGGCATAGCCGGTCGCGGCGATGACCACGCCGATGAACGCGAAGCTCGAGCCGAGGTAGCTCGGCACGCGGCCGCCGGTCAGGAAGAAGAAGAGCAGCGTGCCCACGCCGCTCATCAGCACGGCGACGTTGGGATCGAAGCCCATCAACAGCGGCGCCAGCACGGTGGCGCCGAACATGGCGATCACATGTTGCAGGCCGAGCGCCGCAGTCTGCGGCCAGGACAGGCGTTCATCGGGAGCAATCGCCTTCTCGGGGCCGACGGTCACGGGCCGCCAGCGCATCAACCACGCCATGGACTTTCCTCAATGGGACAAGCCATCGAGTGTAAGGAGCGCTCATGGCATCGCCACTCCGGCTTATCCCGTGACCGGGTGGTCGGCCGACGGCGGATCGGCGTCCTCGCGGCGCGGGATCAGAACAGCACCATGTCGCGATTGCGCCGCGGCAGCTGCCGCAGCAGGCGGCGCCAGGACGCCCAGGCACGCCACAGCGCGCCACCGGACAGCAGGCTCAGGATCAACAGGATGGTCATGATCGACTCCTTGAAGGTCATAAAGAGGCGTCGCGGCGCACGCCGCAAACGACTTCGCACGGTCGTGCGAAATTTGTGGAAACGATGCGGATGAGGCGGTTCATGGTCGGCAGCCTCAGACGGAGGAAACGGGGGAAACGGGGGTGGGCGGATCGCCCGCGACCAGCGCCGGCGCCATCAGGCGGCGGTAGCTGGTCCAGGCCCGATCGACGGCGTCCGGCGTGCGCAGGAAACGCACCTCGCGGACCAGCGCGGTGAACAGGCCGTCGAGCTCGAAGATCAACTGATCCAGGTCGGCATCGGCGCGCAGCTGGCCGGCGTCCTGCGCTTGCAGCAGCGTGCGTCGCAGCGTCCCGCGCCAGCGTCGCACGCCGTCCAGCAGGTGATCGCGCATCACGTCGTCGCGGTCGTCGTATTCGAAGGCGCCGGCGACGTACAGGCAGTTGCCATGCGGTCCGTCGACGCGGTTCAGCCAGGCACGCACCATGGCGTCCATCCGCGGCAGGCCACGCGGCTCACGCAGCGCCGGCAGGATGACCTCCTGCTGGAAGATCTTCTCGAACGCATCCAGCACCGCGGCCTGCAAGGCCTCGCGCGAGCCGATGCGCGAGAACACGCCACTCTTGGACAGGTTCAGCCGCTTGGCCACCTCGCCGATCGACAGGCTGTCCAGACCGTCCAGGCGCGCCATCTCCAGCGCGACATCGACGATGGCGCTCTGCGTCAGTTCGCTGCGGGCGGTCTTGGCTTCCATGAAGCGCAATTTAGCACGGTCGTGCGAAGTTCGCTGCTCACCACGATGGCGGGGACAGCGGACGGGTTATTCGTCCGCGTGGTCGCCAGGATGACCAGGGGCCTCGTCGCTCGCCCTGCCGCCGCTGGCGTCGGCGTCCGCGTCGACCGCCGGCGGGCGACCGCGACGTGGCGTGGGCGAGAGCGCAGGCTTGATGCCGCGGCGCTTCAGGGCCTCGCGCAGCAGCAGCTCGATCTGCGCGTTGGACGAACGCAGCTCGACCGCGGCCAGCCGCTCGATCTCCTCCCACAACGCGGGATCGAGGCGCAGCGGAAACTGCTTCTTGCCGGGACTGCCCATCGCTGCGTCGCTCCGTCGTCAGCGCCCGGGACGGCGGTGGGGGGTGCGCGGTCTTTGACGGATGCCGTGCGGCGCCGCCGACGACGTCGTCGACATCGATGGCCGCTCGGGCAGGCGGAAGGTCCGCAGCACCACGCCCACCCAGGCCACCATCGCCACGACCCACAGCACCCCGCCGGCGATGGGGATCCCGGCGTCCAGTGGCCAATGCATCACCGAGGCCAGCACCATCACGGTCGATCCGGCCTGCGCCAGCACGATCAGCAATCCCAGCGACCACATCAACCGGCCCAGCGTGGCGAGCGTCGACGCGCGGCGCTCCGGCGCCATCCAGTAGTCCTTGTTCGGCATGTTCAGCGCACCGGTGAAGTGCCGGGCGATGAAGGTCACGCCCCAGGTGCACATCGCGGGCACGAAAACACCCATGCCGAGCGAGATCGCCAGATAGGCGTCCCGGCTCCAGGTCTTGCCCCCGTGGGAAGGATCCACCACGACGGCCGGCAACGAATCGGCGGACAACAGGATGAACGAGAGGTGCGCGCCCCAGCACGCGAGGAACAAGGCCCGCCAGGGGCTCCAGCCGCCCTGCTTCGACGGGATGACCGTCTCCGCGGAGGTCCCGGTCGATGGCGTGCGTGATGCGCGTGATGTCCGCGGTGTCGTGGCCATGCCTGCTCCTTGGCCGCGCTCAGTTGTAGAGCGTGCCCGCGTTGATGATCGGCTGCGTGTCCTTGTCGGAGCACAGCACCACCAGCAGGTTGGACACCATCGCCGCCTTGCGCTCATCGTCGAGTTGCACGATCTCGCGCTCGCTCAGGCCCTTGAGCGCTTCCTCGACCATGCTGACCGCGCCGTGCACGATCTTCTTGCGGGCGCTGATGATGGCCTCGGCCTGCTGGCGGCGCAGCATCACCTGCGCGATCTCCGGCGCATAGGCCAGGTGGGTCAGCATGGCCGTCTCGACGCTGACGCCGGCGGGCTGGAGGCGGGCCTGCAGTTCGTCGATCATCGCGGCCATCACTTCGTCGGCGCCGGCGCGCAGCGTGATCTCCTGGCTGTCGATGTCGTCGCCCTCGTCGTAGGCGAACTGCGAGGCGACATGCCGGATCGCGGCCTCCGCCTGGATGCTGACGTACTGCTCGAAGTCGTCGACCTCGAACACCGCGCGCGCCGTGTCCTGGACCCGCCAGACCACGGCCGCGCCGATCTCGACCGGATTGCCGCGCTTGTCGTTGACCTTCAGCGTCGGCGCGTCCAGGTTGCGCGCGCGCAGCGAGAGACGGCGCTTCGCCATGAACAGCGGGATCGTCCAGCGCAGGCCGGACACGCGGTCGGTGCCGACATAGCGGCCAAAGAGCGTCAACAGGCGCGCCTCGTTGGGTTGCTGGATGTACAGGCCCGACAGCAGGATCAGACCCGCCAGGATCAGCGTCAACTGCGTCAGGTCGATCGCATCGTGGCGAAACGCGATGACGCGCCAGACGGCGAAGGCCAGCAGCCCCAGGCCGATCAGCAGCGCGGCGTAGCCGTTGGCCGTCCCGGCGCGGCGCTCCATCGTCGCCGGCGCCGCGGCGCGCAACGGGGGGGTTTTCGGGACTGCGGTCGTGCTCATCACCAACTCCTCCAAAAAGGTGATATCACTTTAAGCCCCGGACACACGGTTGCGCAAGTCCTGGCACCGAAAAAGCAGAAAGCGCCCACGAGGGGCGCTTACTGAAGACTCCGGCTGGACGCCCTCTCCCGCACCGCGGGAGAGGGCGGGGGTGAGGGGCAGCCGCCGGGGCAGTACGTCGATCAGGCCGTTCAGGCGCCCTTGCGCGCCAGCGGCAGCAGGTAGTTGGCGACGGCGATGCAACGCTGGCCGAGCTCTTCCTCGCTGACGCGCAGGCCGAATCCGGCCATCGCCGGCGAGGTCAGGAAACGCCCGCCGATCGCCACGCTGGGCACGCCATCGATGTTGTACTGGTTCTGCAGCTTCTCGGCCTGCTGGCACTTGGACTGCACGGTGAAGGACTTGAAGGTTTCCTTGAACTTGGCCGGATCCACGCCCAGCGGCGCCAGGAACTTGGCCATCTCCTCCACGTCGAGCAGGCTCTGGTTGCCGCGATGGATGGCGTTGAAGATGGCCGGACGGACCTGCGCTTCCTTGCCCATCGCTTCCAGCGTGAAGAACAGCTGCTGGTGGATCTTCACGTTGGCGCGGAAGGCCACGTGGATCTTGCGGTACACCACGTCCGCGGGCAGCTGCTTGGCCCAGGCCTCGATCGTCGGCTCGAAGACGTAGCAGTGCGGGCAGCCGTACCAGAAGAACTCGATCACCTCGACCTTGCCCGGCACCGAGCCGGCCACCGGCGTGGCCAGGCGCTGGTACTGGCGACCTTCGACCGGGCCGCCCTGCGCCTGCGCCGGCGCGCCGGCCAGGAGCGCACCACCGCCCGCGGCGGTCGACAGGGCCGTGAGGGCGTTGAATTCGCGACGCTTCATCTTCGATTCCTTGTTGGTTCCGCTTCGACCGGCGCCGCAGCGGCCGGCCATCCTAGAAAGTCAAACTTAGAGCGGCATTAACGTTGTACGGAGGCGGTACGGACACCGTTCAGGCGCTCAGCGCTGGATCGCCACGAGGTTGGCCTCGACGCCGGCGCCCTCGAGCTTCTTCTGCTGCGCCTCGGCCTCGTCACGCGTGTCGAAGGGCCCCAGGCGGACGCGGAACACGGTACGGCCGGACTGCTCACGTTCCATGACCTTGGCGGAGAAACCCTGGATCGCCAGCTTGGCGCGCTGCTGCTCGGCGTCTTCCATGCGCGTGTAGGCGCCGGCCTGGACGAAGAAGCTGCCGCGCGAGCCGTCGGGACGCGCGCCGTCGGCGCGCGGCTCGGTGGGACGCTGCTCCGGCTTGACGGACGGGATCTGGCTCTGGGCCTGCGGCTGAACCGCAGGGGCGCGTTCCACCGGGCGGCCTTCGACCGCCGGTGCCGGCGTCGTGCCCGTGCTGACCTGCGGGGCCGGCTGGGTCGCGGGCGGCGCCACCGCCGGCGTCACCACGCCCGACGCGGCCTTCGCGCCGGCGCGGCCGGCCAACGGCGCGTTCGGGTCCCAGTTCCGGTTGCGTTCCGCTTCCTGGGCGTCCTGCTCCGCGGTGCGCTGCGGCAGCTTGTTGACGAACGGCACCGGGGCCTTCGTCACGTACAGGGCCACGCCCAGCGCGATCCCCAGCCCCAGCAGCAGGCCCACGATCAGGCCCATGGCGAATCCGCCGCGCTGCTTCTCTTTGCTCATTGCTGCTCCTGCGAGTCACGTTCCATCGCGTCCGGGGCCGACACCCCCAGCACCGCCAGCGCGTTGCGCATCACCTGCCGCGTCGCGGCCAGCAGCGCCAGGCGCGCGCGCGTCAGGGCCGGGTCGTCGCCCAGCACGCGTTCGGCGCCATAGTAGCTGTGCAGCGCGCCGGCCAGGTCGCGCAGATAGAACGCGACGTCGTGCGGGGCCAGGTCTTGCGCCGCCGCCGTCAGCATGCGGGGATAGTCCGCCAGCTTGAGCATCAGCGCGGACTCGGTCGGCGCGGTCAGCAGCGACAGGTCGGCGCCGGCCACGGACACCTCGTCATGACCCTGCTCCGCACCCTTGCGCAGCACCGAGCAGATGCGCGCATGCGCGTACTGCACGTAGAACACGGGGTTCTCGTCGTTGGCCTTGAGCGCGAGGTCGATGTCGAAGACGAACTCGGTGTCGGCCTTGCGGCTGATCAGGAAGAAGCGCACCGCGTCGCGGCTGGTCCAGTCGATCAGGTCGCGCAGCGTGACGTAGCTGCCGGCGCGCTTGGAGATCTTGACCTCCTGGCCGCCCTTCATGACCGTGACCATCTTGTGCAGCACGTAGTCGGGGAAGCCGGGCGGGATGCCGACGCCGGTGGCCTGCAGGCCGCCGCGCACCCGGGCGATCGTGCCGTGGTGATCGCTGCCCTGCACGTTGATGCACTTGGAGAAGCCGCGCTTGAACTTGTTGACGTGGTACGCGACGTCCGGGACGAAGTAGGTGAAGGTCCCGTCGGACTTGCGCATCACGCGGTCCTTGTCGTCGCCGTAATCGGTCGAGCGCAGCCACAGCGCGCCGCCGTCTTCATAGGTCTTGCCGTTGGCGATGATGCGCGACACGGCGTCCTCGACCTGGCCGCCGCTGTACAGCGAGGACTCGAGGAAGTAGTTGTCGAAGCGCAGCCCGAACGCCTGCAGGTCCAGGTCCTGCTCGTGACGCAGGTAGGCCACGGCGAACTGGCGGATGCCGTCGATGTCCTCGATGTCGCCGGAGGCGGTGAACTCGCGGTCGTCCGCCTTCACCGTCTCCTGGCGCAGGAAGGCGTCGGCGATGTCCTGGATGTAGTCGCCGTTGTAGGCCGACTCGGGCCAGCCGGCATCGCCCGGCTTCAGGCCCTTCAGGCGCGACTGCGTGGACTGCGCCAGCGTCGCGATCTGCACGCCGGCGTCGTTGTAATAGAACTCGCGGCTGACCTTCCAGCCTTGCGTCGCGAACAGGTGGCAGAGCGAATCGCCCAGCGCCGCCTGGCGCGCATGGCCGACGTGCAGCGGACCGGTCGGGTTGGCGGAGACGAACTCGACCAGCGCCGACGTGTCGCGCGCCGGCTGATGGCCGAAGCGCGAGGTCGCCGCGAACACTTCGCCGACCACGGCCTGCCGGGCCGCGGGCTTCAGGCGGATGTTGATGAAGCCGGGGCCGGCGATCTCCAGCGCGTCGACCCAGCGCTCGAACGCGGGCTGCGCCTGCAGCTGGGCGATCAGCGTCTGCGCCAGTTCGCGCGGGTTCTTCTTCAGCGCCTTGGACAGCTGCATCGCCGCGGTACAGGCGAAGTCGCCGTGGGAGGCTTGCTTGGGGTTCTCGAAGGCGGCCGCGGGCGCGGCGGCGATGAGGCCGGCGTCGACGGCCTCCTGGCTCAGGCCCTGGAGCACGGTGCCGAGGGCGGCGAGCAATTCCTGCTTGGCTTGGATCATGGGGCCGCATTTTAGGGGACCTCCCCTGTAAGAGACCGTGTGCCCCCCTTGCCCGCACCCTCTCCCTGGGGCAGGATGGCCCTCCGATGAGCGCCTCCGACGATCTCCGTCCCTCCGCCTTTTCCGATTCGACGCTCGGCGGACTGGCCGACCTGCCGGAGCAGATCGGCAAGTACCGCGTGCTGAGACGGCTGGGCGAAGGCGCGACCAGCGACGTCTTCCTCGCGATGGACGACTTCAAGGGCCAGGAGGTCGCCATCAAGCGCATGCGCACCTGGTCGGCCGGCGGCCGCACCGAGGAAGACACGCTCAGCATCCGCTTCTTCGCCGCCGAGGCCGCGCTGGCCGGCCGGCTGCAGCACCCGAACGTGGTGCAGATCCTGGACGCCGTGCAGGACGGCGACCTGCCGTATCTCGTCATGGAGTTCGTCCACGGCGTCACGCTGAAGCACTTCTGCCGCAACGACCGGCTGCTGCCGCTGGACCAGATCGTCGAACTCGGCTTCAAGTGCGCGATGGCACTGTCGTATGTCTTCCGCCAGGGCGTCGTCCACCGGGACATCAAGCCCGCGAACCTGCTGGCGGTGCTCGACAACCAGGGTCAGGTCACCGACGTCAAGGTCAGCGACTTCGGCAGCGCGCTCAACCTCAACGCGGACATGACGCAGGTGCATCGCGTCGGCTCGCTGGCCTACATGCCGCCGGAGCAGATCGAGGGCGGCGACGTCGGCGCGCAGGCCGACATCTATGCGCTGGGCGCCGTGCTGTACCACCTTGTCAGCGGCCGGCCGCCCTTCGACGCGCCCAACCAGATGGCGCTGATGCATCAGATCTACCACCAGGCGCCGCAGCCGCTGCTGGGCCAGCGCGGCGGCGTGACGGCGGAACTGGACGCGGTCATCCAGCGGGCGCTCTACAAGCACCCGTCCGAGCGCTACCCGGATTGGGAGTCCTTCGGCCAGGCGCTGTCGGAGCTGGTCGCAAAGCAGTTGGTGCCGCTGGCGCGGCTCAACGAGGTGAAGGACTCGGAGCGCTTCAACCTGCTGCGCGGGCTGGAGTTCTTCGCGGGCTTCGGCGACGTCGAGCTCTGGGAGGTCGTGCGGCGCGCGCGCTGGCGCCGCTATCCGCTCGACTACCTGCTGTTCAAGAAGGGCCAGGAAGGGAACACCTTCCACATCATCACGCAGGGCGAGGTCGAGGTCTGGCGCGACGAGGCGCTGGTCGCGACCCTGGGCACCGGCACCTCCGTCGGCGAGATGGCCTACCTGGCGCCGAATCCCGATCTGCGCCGCCACAGCACCGACATCCGGGTGACCCAACTTTGCACAACCGTGTCCTTCACGCCGGAGTCGCTGGGGCAGCTCAGTCCCGAGTGCCAGCACCGCTTCGACCGGGCTTTCATCCAGGTTCTTGTCAGGCGGCTCCATCTCGCCCATGAGGCGCTGGCTTCTCCGCGCCGGATCATGTGAGTGGTCATCTGACTCGCGTCGGGAAGCGCGAGTCGAATGGATGTCAGCCGGTTCCGGTCACCGGGTTTCTTGACCTACGTCAACCGCACTTGAGGGCGGTTCGTTCGTATGCTCAACTGCTGCACAGGTCCTTCCCCAAACCCCCTGTAGCCCCGTAGGAGAGAGTGATGAAACACCTGACCCCGACCTCGCTGTTCGCCGGTGCCTTGCTGGCCCTGGCCGCGCTGGGCGCGCACGCCGCGGACGACGCGAAGAAGGCGCCGTCCGAGAAGCAGTTGAAGCAGCAGCAGTTGATGAAGAGCTGCAACGCCGACGCCAAGGACAAGTCCGGCGACGAGCGCAAGGCCTTCATGAGCGCCTGCCTGAAGGGCGAGACCGCCTCGGGTCCGGCGAAGACCGCTCAGCAGACCAAGATGACGACCTGCAATGCCGACGCCAAGGGCAAGACCGGCGATGCGCGCAAGGCGTTCATGAAGGAATGCCTCTCGGCGAAGTAACGCGACGCCGCATTGGGCGCCCCGCGTCGTTGCAGATCCTCGCCATGGCGCCGCCATGGCTCCGGTCTGCGCCTGGCGGGGCATCCCAATGCGACGCCGCGTTCCTCCGCCGACTGAGCGCTACTTGACCAGCACGCCGCGCGCGAGCATCACCGCCGCGATCGGGATCAGGATCAGCAGGTGCGCCTGCATCATCACGAGGCGGCGCGTGGCGCGCACCTCGGTCTCGCTGGGCAGGCCGCCGCCGCCGTCGAGCGTCTTGAGCCAGCGCCGGTAGGTCAGCGTCGGCTTGATCGAGATCAGCCCGATCACGACGAACATCCCGAACTTGAAGTGCAGCAGCGGCTGGTGCCAGTACCAGCCCAGGCCCTTCATGCCCCACCAGGTGCGGGCCAGGCCGGTCAGCAGCACTGCCACCGCGGTCATGCCGTAGATCATGTCCAGCCTCGACAGCCGACGCACGACGGCCGGATTCATCCATTCGCTGCGGCACAGCGCCGCCTGGCTCGACAGGAACACGACCAGACTGAGGATGGCCACGATGTGCAGGCCGGCGAGCAGGGCTTCGAGTGTCATGGGGTCTCCCAAGTGGAGGCACGCGCCCAGTAGTCGGGGCTGCCGTGGTGCTCTTTCAGGAAGTCTATCCAGAGCCTCACCCGCAGCGGCAGGTGCTTGCGCTGCGGCAGCACGGCGAAGATGCCGTTGGGCGGCGCGGCGAAGTCGTCGAGCACGCTGACCAGTTCGCCCGCGCGCAGTGCCGCGGCCACTTCCCAGGTACTGCGCCAGGCCAGGCCGAGTCCCTGCCGGCACCAGTCGTGGAGCACCTGGCCGTCGCTGCAGTCGAGCCGCCCACTGGGCCGCAGGTGCTGCACCTGGCCGTCGATGCGGAAGGCCCAACCCCGCGTCTGGCTCGCGTCGGAACTCAGCGTCAGGCATTCGTGCCGCATCAGCTCGGATGGATGCTTCGGCGTGCCAGCGCGCTTCAGATAGGACGGCGCGGCCACGCACAGGCGTCGGTTGTCGGCCAGGCGCATGCTGATCAGGCTGGAATCGCTGAGGTCGCCGACACGCACCGCGCAGTCGAAGCCCTCGTTGACGATGTCGACGACGCGATCGCTGAGGTTCAGCGACACGCTGACCTCCGGATGCCGTGACAGGAAGTCCGGCACCAGCGGTGCGACGTGGCGCCGGCCGAAGCCCGCCGGCGCGGTGATGCGCAGGTGTCCGCTGGCCTTCACGCCGCCGGCGCTGACGCTGGCCTCCGCGCTGGCGAACTCGGCAAGCAGGCGTTGGCAGTCCTCGAGGAAGGCGATCCCCTCGTGCGTCAGCGTGAGCTTGCGCGTCGTGCGCAGCAGCAGCTTCACCCCGAGCCGCGCCTCCAGCGCGTCGAGGCGGCGACCCATCACCGCCGGCGCCACGCCCTCGGCCTGCGCCGCGGCGGTCAGGCTGCCCTTGGTCGCGACCAGGGCGAAGGACTCGATCTGTTTGAGGCGGTCCATGGGCGACGATTGTTGGCCCGTTGCGCCGCCCGGAGCAATGAATGACGACCCTGAGCGTTGTTATTTGTGCAAAAAAGTCAGGGATCTTCGACCAGGGCCGACATGAATCGGCACCCCCGCACGTCCTACAGTCGACGGACCGCTGAACCGTTGAACCGCCTTTGGGAGTCGCCATGACCGCACGCAGCCAACACCACCGTCTCCAGGTCGATGCCGCCCTGGCCCGTTTCATCGAAACCGAGGCGCTGCCGGGCACCGGCGTCGAGCCAGCCGCGTTCTGGCAGGGCTTCGACGCGCTGGCGCACGAGCTGGCCGCGAAGAACGCCGCGCTGCTGGCCGAGCGCGACCGGTCGCAGACCGAGATCGACGGCTGGCATCGCGCCCATCCTGGCCCGATCGCCGACATGGCGGCCTACCAGGCCTTCCTCAAGCAGATCGGTTATCTGGTGCCGCTGCCGGCGGACCCGAAGGCGACGACCGCCAACGTGGACGCCGAGCTCGCGATCCAGGCCGGTCCGCAGCTGGTGGTGCCGATCCTGAATGCCCGGTACGCGCTCAACGCGGCGAACGCGCGCTGGGGCTCGCTCTATGACGCGCTCTACGGCACCGACGTCATTCCCGAGACCGACGGCGCCGAGCGCGCCGGCGGCTACAACCCGGTCCGCGGCGCGAAGGTCATCGCCTTCGCGCGCCAGGTGCTGGATCAGGCCGCGCCGCTGACGGGCGCGTCGCACGCCGACGCGACGGGCTACACGGTCAGCGGCACCGCGCTGTCCGTTGCGCTGAAGGACGGCCGCACGGTCGCGCTGGCCGATCCGGCCCAGTTCATCGGCTATCTGGGCGATGCCGCGGCACCGGCCGCGATCCTGCTGCGCCACCACGGCATCCACCTCGAGATCCAGTTCGATCGCACCTCGACGATCGGCAAGGGCGACGCGGCCGGCATCTCGGACGTGCTGATGGAATCGGCGCTGTCGACCATCCTCGACCTCGAGGACTCGATCGCCGCCGTCGACGCCGAGGACAAGCTGCTGGCTTATCGCAACTGGCTGGGCATCCTGCGCGGCTCGCTGACCGAGGAGGTCAGCAAGGGCGGCCGGACCTTCGTCCGCCGACTGAATCCGGACCGCGTCTACAAGGCCGCCGGCGGCGGCGACGACGTCGTGCTGCCGGGCCGCTCGCTGCTGTTCGTCCGCAACGTCGGCCACCTGATGACGAACCCGGCCATCCTGCTCGACGGCGATCGCGAGATCCCCGAAGGCATCCTGGACGCCGTCATCACGACGCTCATCTCGATCCACGACCTGAAGCAGCTTTCGGGCTCGGGGCTGCGCAACTCGCGCCGCGGCTCGATCTACATCGTCAAGCCGAAGATGCACGGCCCGGCCGAGGTCGGCTTCGCCAACGAGCTGTTCGGTCGTGTCGAGCAGTTGCTCGGCCTGCCGGCCTCGACGGTCAAGCTGGGCATCATGGACGAGGAGCGCCGCACCAGCGTCAACCTCGCGGCCTGCATCGCCGCGGCGCCGAGCCGCGTCGCCTTCATCAACACCGGCTTCCTGGACCGCACCGGCGACGAGATGCACACCGCGATGCTCGCCGGTCCGATGCTGCGCAAGGGCGACATGAAGGCCAGCGCCTGGATCCAGGCCTACGAGCGCAACAACGTGCTGACGGGCCTGAGCGCCGGCCTGCGCGGCCGCGCCCAGATCGGCAAGGGCATGTGGGCGATGCCCGACCTGATGGCCGCGATGCTCGATCAGAAGATTGCCCATCCGAAGGCCGGCGCCAACACCGCCTGGGTGCCCAGCCCGACCGCCGCGACGCTGCACGCGCTGCACTACCACCAGGTCAACGTCGCGCAGGTCCAGCAGCAGATCGAGGCCGAGGCGCCCGGCGTCGATCGCGCCGAGTTGCTCCAGCGCCTGCTCACGATTCCCGTGGCGGCGGCCCCGTCGTGGAGCGACACGGAGAAGCAGCAGGAGCTCGACAACAACATCCAGGGCATCCTCGGTTACGTGGTGCGCTGGATCGATCAGGGCGTCGGTTGCTCGAAGGTGCCGGACATCAACCAGATCGGCCTGATGGAAGACCGTGCGACATTGCGCATCTCGAGCCAGCACGTGGCGAACTGGCTGCACCACGGCGTCGTGACCGAACAACAGGTTCGGGCGACATTCGAACGGATGGCAGCCGTTGTCGACAGCCAGAACGCTGGAGACCCGCTGTACGCACCGATGGCCGGCCATCCGGACAGCATGGCGTACCAGGCGGCGCTCGATCTGGTGTTCAAGGGACGCGAGCAGCCGAGCGGCTACACCGAGCCGCTGCTGCACGCGTGGCGGCAGAAACGCAAGGCCGCCGGCAACGCCACCGGTCACTGAATGACGCGGCAACGGTAACGATCTGCAGCGTATCGCCGCCATCGTGCGGCGTACGTCTCCACATGCGAAAGCGGCCTCCGGGCCGCTTTTCTCGTTGCGGCCCTGTCACTTTCAGCACTTCGGCAAAACCAGCCCGAGTGACTTTCGGCATACGCATGCCCTGCGACATACCGCAAAGGGCGAAACATGAACCTTCAAGCATGGGAAACCCTTAGGGGAGGGCCCTGGGGTGGGCGGCATTTCCTGTTCCTTAAAGTTTCTTCACTTACGCGCAGTGTCCGGTGACAAAAACCCATCGGCTCAGCAATCATTTTTGCCATTTCACGGAACAGGCATGACCCCTTCGCATCAACTCCGCCGCGTCTGCATCGCTACCGCGATTGCTGCGGCTTCGATCGGCGCCGCGCAAGCCCAATCGGCCACGCAGCTCGAACGCATCGAGATCACCGGCTCCGCCATCAAGCGCTCGATCGCCGATGAAGGCGCCCTGCCCATTTCCATCATCAAGGCGGAAGAACTGCGCCAGTCCGGCGTGACCAGCGTCGAGCAGATCATCGACCTGCTGGCCTCGAGCCAGTCGAGCAGCACGGGCTCCAACTCCATCGGTTCGAGCACCGGCGGCGCGGCCTACGCCAACCTGCGCGGCCTGGGCACCAACAAGACCCTCGTGCTGCTGAACGGCCGTCGCATGACGGCCTTCGCCTTCGGCGCCACCGCGGTGGACCTGAACTCGATCCCCTTCGCGGTGATCGACCGCGTCGAAGTGCTGCGCGATGGCGCCTCCGCCGTCTACGGCACGGACGCCATCGGCGGCGTCATCAACTTCATCACCAAGACCAGCTACCGCGGCGGCCAGGTCGTGGTGGAAGCGACCCGTCCCAGCGAGGACGGCGGCAAGAAGGAAGGCGCGTCCGTCACGGTCGGCTTCGGCGACCTGGAGAAGGACCGCGTCAACTTCTGGGCTTCCTACGACAAGCGTCGCCAGGACCGTGTCCGCGCGCTGGACCGTGACTTCTCCAAGACCGGCATCATCCGCGAGCGCGGCGTCGCCGGCAGCTCGGGCACCACCTTCCCGGGCAACTTCACGCAAGGCACCGGCGGCGGCAACCCCAGCGCGCCGGGCTGCCAGGCGCCGTTGTCGGTCGCCAACCCGACCAACGCCGCGAACTGCATCTTCGACTTCAGCTCGACGATCGACATCATCCCGGACGTCGACCAGGAAACCCTCGCCGGCCGCTTCACCTTCAAGCTGAACGAGAACCACCAGTTCTCGCTCGAAGGCACCCAGACCACGAACGACAACACCTCGCGCGTTGCGCCGGATCCGGTCACCGGCATCACGATGCAGCCGAGCAACCCCTTCTTCCCGCGCACCACGCCCGGCATCAACCTGACCCAGCCGATCAGCGTCGGCTGGCGCATGGTGCCGGCGGGTCCGCGCACGAACGGCGCGCATTCCGAGGCGCAACGCCTGGTGGCCGACCTGTCCGGCGTGATCCTGGGCTGGGACTACAAGCTGGGCGCGCTCTATTCGCGCAGCACCGCCAATGACGCCGCCGTCGACGGCTACGTCAACGCGCCCTTCGTGCGCGCCCAAGTCGCCGCCGGCAACCTGAACCCGTTCGGTGAAGCCACGCCGGCCCAGCTGGCGATCATCCAGCAGGCCAAGCGCGCCGGCGTCTTCGCCAACGCGCTCGGCACGACCAAGAGCGTCGACGCCCGCGTCAGCAAGGAGATCTTCGACCTGCCCGGCGGTCCCGCCGCGGTCGCCATCGGCGCCGAGTTCCGCAAGGAGTTCTACAAGAGCGACACCAACGACGCCGTCGTGCTGGCGATCCCGTCGGCCGGCCGCTCGCCCAACCATGTCGGCGGCGAACGCGACGTGAAGGCGATCGGTGTCGAACTGCTGCTGCCGGTGCACAAGATGGTCGAAGTCCAGCTGGCGCTGCGCACCGACGACTACTCCGACGCCGGTCGCACGACCAATCCGAAGATCGGCCTGCGCTTCCAGCCGATGAAGGAACTGGCGATCCGCTCGTCCTACAACACCGGCTTCCGCGCCCCCGCGCTGGACGACCTGTACGCACCGCTGGCGGTCACCTTCACGGCCGGCGCCAAGAACGACCCGCTGCTGTGCGATGCGCAGGGCAAGCCGATCACCTCGGCAGGGGGCATTGCCAGCCGCGATTGCGGTCAGCAACCCCAGGTGCAGAACGGCGGCAACGCCAACCTGAAGCCGGAAAAGTCCAAGACCTTCACCCTGGGTGCGGTCTTCGAGCCGATGAAGGCGCTGACGCTGTCGGTCGACTACTGGAACATCAAGCTGCGCGACCAGATCGACGTGCTGCCGGTGGACTCGATGCTGGCCAATGCGACCCGCTACGCCGACCGCATCATCCGCTGCAACCAGCTGCCCGCCGCCGAGCAGGTCAACCTGCAGCGCTGCGGCGGCCTGTGGGCCAACAGCCCGGCGATCGGCTACCTGATCACGCACAACGAGAACATCGGCCGCGTGAAGACGGACGGCCTGGACCTGAGCGCTGCCTACAGCCAGAGCCTGGGTGGCTTCGGCAACCTGTCGCTCGGCTACGACGCGACCTACGTCCACCGGTACGACTACCAGACCAGCCCGGCCGACGCGTTCAAGACCCGTCTGGGCGTCTACAACGACGGCAGCGTGGTGTTCCGTTGGAAGCACAACGTGTCGGCGGCCTGGGCGATGAACAACTGGGGCGCTCGCCTGGCGATCCGCCACCAGTCCGGCTACCGCGACCAGAACGATCCGACCACCGTCGTGGGCGGCCCGTCGTTCTACGGCAATGTCGACTCGTACACGCTGGTCGACCTGTCGGGCACGTACAAGTTCAGCAAGGCGACCTCGCTGACGCTGGGCGTGAAGAACCTGTTCGATACCGATCCGCCGTTCTCCAACCAATCCTCGCGCTCGCAGCGTGGTTACGACCCGCGGTACTCCGACCCGCTGGGCCGGGCCTTCTTCGTGCGCGCCGCGTACGGTTTCTGATGAATCCCTGACAAACCCTTCCGGCTGCCTGTGGCAGCCGGGATACTGTTTGTTGCTACTCAACAACGAGTTGGGCGCATGATGAATCGGGCAACCCTCGGGAGAGGATTGCCCGCCGATACCCCTGCATGGCCGGAAGTCACCCGTGACGCCGGTCATGCAGGGGTATCGGTCCTTCCGGGGATGCCCCGTTTCCCGGGGATCGGTACTGCCTCAATTGGTAGGAACCCGCGCCGGTTGTCGAATTCCAGTCATTGACACTTCTTTCACGCGACCTTCACGCAATTCTGCGGACCAAGGTCGTCCGGACATGTTTCGCGCGACGTCACAAGCGCCGCCGCTCGACACCTTTAGGAGTGTTTCTTTGAAGACCAAACTGAACGCGGTGAGCCTGGCAGTCGCCGCCACCATTGCAATCGCGTCGTCGGCCGCGATCGCCCAAGCCCAGGACCAGACCCAGCTGGAGCGCGTCGTCGTGACCGGCTCGGCCGTGAAGCGGATCGCGGTCGAGGGCTCCGTGCCCGTGCAGACCGTGACCCGTGCCGAGATCGAACGCAGCGGCGTGACCTCGGTGGTCGAGCTGATGCAGAACCTGTCGTCCGTGCAGGGCGGCATCACCGAGGGTGACACCGTCGGCGGCGGCGGCGGCGGCCAGGCCACCGTGTCCATCCACAACCTCGGCGGCGATCGCACGCTGGTGCTGCTGAACGGCCGTCGCCTGATCGGCGAAGCCGGCGGCGCGGTGGACCTGAACATGATCCCGCTGTCGATCATCGAGCGCGTGGACGTGCTGACCGACGGCGCTTCGGCGCTGTACGGCTCCGACGCCGTGGCCGGCGTGGTGAACTTCATCACCCGCACGAACTCCACCCGCAAGACCATCGCCGCGGAAGTCTCGATCCCGCAGCACAAGGGCGGCAAGGAACGTCGCGCCTCCCTGTCCGGCGGCTTCGGCGACCTGGACAGCGACGGCTTCAACATCATGGCCGCGCTGTCGGTCGACAAGCGCGACTCGCTGACCGCCAGCCAGCGCGACTTCAGCAAGACCGGCGTGATCAACTTCGGTCACAACGGCAACGAGTACCAGTTCTTCAACGGCTCGCCGTCCGCCATCCCGGGCAACGTGAACGTGCCGGTGCGCAACGCCGACGGCACGCTGGGCTCGGACCTGCGCAACGTGTACCTGGCCCAGAACGGTTCCTGCGCGGAGCGCAACGTCCAGGTCGGCGCGTCCTGCTACTTCGACTACGCCGGCACCGTGGAAGCCTTCCCGGACCGCGAGCGCACCAACTTCTTCGGCTCCGGCACGGTGAAGCTGGGCAGCCAGCAGCTGCGCGCCGACGTGCTGCTGGGCAAGACCAAGACCAGCGGCAAGATCGCCGCCGTGCCGGGCGCGGTCGCCGTGGACCCGAACGGCCCCTTCGCCGCCGAACTGGCCGCGGTCGGCTACACCCCCGCCTACTTGACCTCGATCGGCCTGGACCCCAACCGCATCGCGTCGGTGTCGTACCGCGCCTTCGACCTGGGCAACCGCACCAGCACCTTCGAGCGCGACAACAAGGCGTTGTGGCTGCAACTCGACGGCCAGGTGGCCGGCTGGGACTACACCGCGACCGCCGGCTACCAGCGCGCGGAAGTCGAGGAAAGCAACTCCGGCTACCCGCTGGCCAAGGCCTTCGGCGCCCTGCTGCGCAGCGGCGTCTACAACCCGTTCGTGCTCGCCGGCCAGCAGTCGCAGGCCGCCAAGGACGCGGTCAAGCAGATCATGATCTCCGGCGTCTACGACACCGAGACCAGCACGCTGTTCAACGCCGACCTGCGCGCCTCGCGCGAGCTGTTCTCGACCTCGGCCGGCCCGGCCTACCTGGCGCTGGGCGCCGCGTTCCAGAAGGACAAGGTCACCGACGATCCGGGCGCCGTGGCGCGCGGTGAGGGCGGCGTCAACGGCGACGACCAGCGCTTCGGCGACAGCACCGTCGTGATCCCCTACAGCGCCAGCCGCGATTCGATGGGCGCCTTCGCCGAGCTGATCGTGCCGGTGGTGAAGAACCTCGAAGTCACCGCGGGCGTGCGCTACGACAACTACCGCCACGTCGACAGCGCGGTCAACGGCAAGGTCTCGTTCAAGTACACCCCGGTGCCGGAAGTGCTGGTCCGCGGCTCGGTCGGCACGGGCTTCCGCGCCCCGACGCTGCGCCAGCTCTACCGTCCGCTGCAGGAATTCGGCGTGACCGCCACGCCCTACGACTGCACGCCGGAAATGGCCGCCGTCGCGGCCAGCCTGGGCGCGGCCTGCCAGCCGGGCAGCAAGCAGTACAACGTCTACACGGGCGGCGTGGATTCCGTGAAGCCGGAAGAGTCCAAGCAGGCGACGCTGGGCTTCCGCGTCGAGCCGACGAGCACCTTCTCGTTCGGCGCCGACTGGTGGTGGGCCGGCATCGACAAGACCTTCGGTTCGGTCGATGAGAACGAGGCGTTCAACAACGCCCAGAAGTACTCCAACCTGTTCCTGGTCTACACCGACCCGGTCACGGGCGAGAAGTTCCTGGCCTACAACGCCAGCACGACCAACCTGGGCAAGCGCTTCGTCAGCGGCATCGACTTCGACGTGACCGGCCGGTTCAACACCCCGATCGGCCGCCTGACGTCGAACCTGCACGCGACCTACATGCTGAGCGACAAGCGCCAGCTGGTGGCCGGCGAACAGTACTTCTCGACCCTCGCGGACAACCACCCGTCGATCGGCGAAGTGACCTTCCGCTGGAAGGGCCAGCTGAGCAACACGCTGGTGACCGGCAACTGGGCGAACACGGCCAACATCAACTTCCAGTCGGGCTACAAGGACTTCCCGACCGAAGTCGAGAACCTGGCCAACGGCGATGTCGACGAGGTCCGCCTGAAGGTCAAGCCGTACGTGACCCTGGACTGGCAGACCGCCTACACCTGGAACAAGCAGCTGACGGTCGCCCTGGGCATCAAGAACGTGTTCGACAAGGAACCTCCCCTGTCGCTGCGCGCCAACGGCGGCCACATGCTGGGCTTCGACTACCGCTACTACAGCCCGATGGGCCGGACCTTCCAGGTCAAGGCCAGCTACGACTTCTGATCGCGATCGCGACGTCCCGCCGCACCACGGCGGGGCATCGGCCGCTTCACGACAAGGACTCCTCCGGGAGTCCTTTTTTCTTTGGCTGCCACGGGCATGAATGCATCGCAAGCCCTCATGGCACTTATGTTCAAGTTAAGTATTGTTTCCATCCCCCACCAGTAATTCGTAAATCATTGGATCTACGAACATTTTCCATATTCATCAAATTGAATCGATAAATTCACTGTTGCTGTCCGCATACGAATCTTCTCAATCTCTTAACACCTGACAAACGGTCAATAAACGTTTAGGGCGACCACCGACCGAAACCCCGCAGTTTGAAATCCGACATTTCAATGCGAGTTAAGCGTTCGTAAATTCCGAAACTGTGGCGCAGGTACGACCGAACCGTCACCAAACGGTAAGGAGAAACCCGCAAAAACAGGCCGTTTCGGCGCGCACGGCTCCAAATTCGCGCGCTTTACGAACAGGCACCTATGACCTCTGGCAATTCGTCAGCACACTTTTGTCAGGCCTCGCGATGCGGGGCCGTTTCAATTCCGGCTCGCCGCACCCACGAGGAGGGCGGGCGCTCTCCCTAGAGGTGCATATGTACAAGCTGAACGCGGTGAGCCTGGCAGTCGCCGCCACCCTCGCGGCCGCGTCCTTCCCGACGCTGGCGCAGAGCGACAACTCCACGCTGGAGAAGGTCGTGGTCACGGGGTCGGCGATCAAGCGCATCGACGCCGAAACCGCCGTCCCCGTGACCGTGGTCAAGATGGACGACCTGCGCAAGTCGGGCGTGACGTCGGTCGAACAGATCATGGCCAACCTGACCTCGGTCCAGTCGTCGACGAACACGGCCCAGTCGATCGGTTCCAGCAGCGGCGGCGCGAGCTTCGCCGACATGCGCGGCATCGGTGCCGACAAGACCCTGGTGCTGCTGAACGGCCAGCGGATCGCGAACAACGCGGTGGACGGCTCGGCACCCGACCTGAACATGATCCCGTTCGCGGCCATCGACCGCATCGAAGTGCTGCGGGACGGCGCCTCGTCGCTGTACGGCACCGACGCCATCGGCGGCGTGATCAACTTCATCACCAAGTCGAGCTACCAGGGCGTCACCATCACCGGCGGCTATGACTCGCCGCAGCACGCCGGCGGCAAGACCCGCAGCGTGAACGCCGGCTTCGGCTACGGCGATCTGGAGACGCAAGGCTTCAACGTCTTCGGCTTCGCCAGCTACAAGAAGACGGACAACATCTCCGGCTCGCAGCGCGACTTCAACAAGCGCGTCGTCGGCGGCCTGTCGTACAGCACGGATCCGGCGAACTACACGCAGGACTTCGAGCATTACTACAACCCGACGCTGCCGGACTGCTCCGGCACGCAGGTCAAGAACGTCAACGGCGAGTGCCGCATCGTCACCCCGGCCTTCGTCGACTTCCAGCCCAAGACCGAGGTGTACTCGGGCATGCTCAAGGGCTCGCTGGCGGTCAACAAGGACCTGACGCTGGGTGCCGAGGTCTTCGCCACCCGCAGCAAGGTCACGACGCTGGTCGCGCCGGTGCCTTACGGCGGCTACTACATCAATCCGGGCACGGCGTACTACCCGACCGGCAACACCAACATCAGCGGCACCTTCGACGACGGCAGCGCCGGCGCGCCGGCGTTCGCGCCGACCAGCGCGTTCCCCAACCCGGTGAACGTGCAGCCGGGCTTCGTCTACGTGCTGTGGCGCGACTTCCCGAACGGCTCGCGCGCCCAGATGAACCAGAACGACCAGCAGCGCCTGCTGCTGACCGCTGAAGGTGCGACGCTGGGCTGGGACTACTCGGTCGCGACCTCGTACAACCACAACAAGGTGCAGCAGTTCCTGACCGGTGGCTACGGCGATGGGGACATGATCGGCGAAGGCCTGCTGGAAGGGATCATCAACCCCTTCGGTGCCCAGACCGCCGCCGGCACGAAGCTGCTGCAGGACGCCGCGCTGAACGGCAAGCTCCAGCACGCCATCGGCGAGGTCTACGACGTCAACGCCCACGCCAGCCGCGAGTTCGGCGACTGGTTCGGCGCCGGCCGCTCGACGCAGCTCGCGCTGGGCGTCGAAGCCCGCTACGAGAAGTTCAAGTCGGTCGCCGAGCCCGACTTCGCGTCGAAGGTGGAAGTGTCGACCGGCGTCGCGCCCGACTCGCACGCCGAAGGCTCCCGCAAGGTCTACGCGCTGTACGGCGAGTTGAACCTGCCCGTGCTCAAGACCCTGGACATCACCGGCTCGCTGCGCTACGACAAGTACAGCGACTTCGGCAGCAGCACCAACCCCAAGCTGAGCTTCCGCTTCCAGCCGATCAAGGAAGTGCTGTTCCGCGGTTCCGCCTCGACGGGCTTCCGCGCGCCGACGCTGTATGAGCTGTACGGCAACCCGGCCTTCACGAACACCGCCGGCAACTACGCCAACCCGATCACCTGCCCGGACGGCACGACCGGCTCGCAGTGCTCGGCGCAGTTCCAGGTGCTGAACTCGGGCAACCCGAACCTGCGTCCTGAAAAGTCGCAGAGCCAGACCCTGGGCGTCGTCGTCCAGCCGGCCAACAACCTGAGCGTGGGCGTGGACTTCTGGTCCGTGCGGCTGAAGGACTCGATCGGCGCGATCCCGCAGTTCGCGCTGTTCAACAACTACGCCAACTACCCGCAGCTGCAGCAGTACTTCCACCCGACCGGCACGGGCCAGCTGTCGGTGATCAGCAACTGCCCGAGCGCGCAGTGCGGCTACGTCGACCAGACCCTGCAGAACCTCGGCAAGGTCCGCACCAACGGCCTGGACTTCAGCACCCAGTACCGCCTGTCGTCGCAGATCGGCGCCTTCGACTTCGCGCTGAACAGCACCTACGTCAACAAGTACGAGTTCCAGGACTTCAAGAACGGTTACTGGGTCTCGGCCGTGGGTCAGTACGGCGAGTCGGGTCCGGTCTTCCGTTGGCAGCACAACTTCGCGACGAACTGGCACTACAACGACTTCGGCGGCGGCTTCGTCGTCCGCTACAAGTCGGGTTATGTCGACTTCGACCCGAAGGCCCATCCGTTCGTCCCGTCGTACACGACGACCGACGTCTACGGCACGTGGTCGCCGGCGAAGGCCCTGTCGCTGACCGTGGGCGTGCGCAACCTGTTCGACCGCGATCCGCCGTTCACCAACCAGACCGACCTGTTCCAGGCCGGCGGCTGGGACTCGCGTTACGCCGACGCGACGGGCCGCGCGTACTACATCCGCGCCACCTACAACTACTGATCGCCGGCGAGGCCGGGACGCTTCGGCGTTCCGGCGTCCCGCGCCAGTGGCACGAAACGAGAGGGATCCCCCTCTCGTTTTTTTTCGTCCGTGCCCAGCCACGGCGCGACGGGTGGGAATCGCCGGTCCCGGCGGGTCGGCAGGCTCCCTAGAATGGGCGGTTCCTCGTCTCCGTTCGAAGCGCCCACATGTCCGTCGAGTCTCCCGCGGGTCTGCCCGCCGCCTGCCAGATCCTCATCATCGGCGCCGGCCCCGCCGGCAGCGCGGCAGCGCGCTGGCTGGCCAAGGCGGGCGTGGACGTGGTGTTCGCCGACCAGCAGCCGCTGGGTCGCGACAAGGTCTGCGGCGACGGGCTGATCCCGGACGCGCACAAGGCGCTCGACCGCCTGGGCCTGCTGGACCGCGTGATGGCCAAGGCGCAACGCTCGGCGCACGTGGGTTGCATCGGGCCGCGCGGCGGCCGGATCGACGTGCCGGGTCACCTCGCGGTGCTGCCGCGCAAGCAGCTCGACGAGATCCTGAACCTCGGCGCGCAGGAGGCCGGTGCGCGATTCCTGGCGCCGGCCCGCTTCGAAGCGGCGCTGGAAGACGATCAAGGCCGCGTGCGCGGCGCGCGGCTCACCATCGACGGCCAGCCCCACGAGATCGCCGCCGACTGGGTGATCCTGGCCACCGGTGCCGTGCCCAAGGCCCTCACGGCCGCCGGCATGTGCGAACGCCACACCCCCAGCGGCGTCGCGCTGCGCGGCTACGTGCGCGCGCCCTCGATGGTCGGCGAGATCAAGGCGCTGGAGGTGGTCTGGTGCAAGCCGGTGCAGCCGGGTTACGGCTGGATCTTCCCGGCGCCGGACGGCAGCTTCAACATCGGCGTCGGTGTGACCGACAGCCACAAGGACATGGCCGGCAAGGGGCAGAAGAAGGACGTGAACCTGCGCGCCATCTTCGATGCCTTCGTCGAGCACTACCCGCCCGCGAAACGGCTGATGGCCGAGGGCGAACTGATCGGCGAGCTCAAGGGCGCGCCGCTGCGCTGCACGCTCAACGGCGCGCGCTGGACACGGCCCGGCCTGCTGGTCACCGGGGAGGCGGCCGGCTCGACCTACTCGTTCACCGGCGAGGGCATCGGCAAGGCGATGGAGACCGGCCTGCTGGCCGCGGAGGCCATCCTGGCGCACCGGGCCGGAACGACGGCCGCGGAAGTAGACGTCCAGGTCCGCGAGCAATACGAGCAGGGCCTGCGCGCACTGCAGCCGAAGTACGACCTCTATGAGCGCGGCAACCGCGTGAACCGCTTCCCCTGGCTGGCGGACCTGCTGATCTGGCGCGCGCAGAAGAGCCCGCGCCTGCTGAAGCGGATGAGCGGCGTGCTCAACGAGACCAGCAATCCCGGCAACCTGGTGAGCCTGAAGGGGCTCACGCGGCTGTTCCTCGAATGAGATTCGGCAAGTCGCCTAGGATGAGCGCCGCGACCTGAGCCTGGAGAGACCGCGATGTGCCAGCTGATGGGCATGAACGCCCGCCGACCGACCGATGTGATGTTCAGCTTCGCCGGGTTGGCGACGCGGGCGCACGAGCACAAGGACGGCTTCGGCATCGCGTTCTTCGAGGGCCGCGGGCTGCGGCATTTCGTCGACCACCACAGCGCGCGGGTCTCGCCGCTGGCGGAGCTGGTCAAGACCTACCCGATCCGCAGCGACGTCGTCATCGCGCACATCCGCAAGGCGACGCAGGGCGTCGTGTCGCTGGAGAACACGCACCCGTTCGTGCGCGAACTGTGGGGCCGCTACTGGGTATTCGCGCACAACGGCGACCTGAAGGGCTTCACGCCTCGTCTGCATGCGGCGTTCAAGCCGGTCGGGCAGACCGACAGCGAGCAGGCCTTCTGCTGGCTGATGCAGGAACTGGCCAAGGCGCACGCCGACATGCCGGCGATCGAGGAGCTGAACCACACGCTGCGCGAGCTGCTGCCGCGTCTCAACGGCCACGGCACCTTCAACATGCTGCTGTCCAACGGCCAGGCGCTGTGGGCGCACGGCTCGACGAAGCTGCATTACCTGCTGCGCCGGCCGCCGTTCGGCCACGTCACGCTGCAGGACGAGGATGTGAGCGTCGACCTGGCCGCCAAGACCACCGAGGACGACCGCATCGCGATCGTCGCCACCGAGCCGCTCACGCGCGACGAGGCCTGGCTCCCCATCGAGCCCGGCACGCTGAAGGTCTTCGTCGGCGGCGAGCCCCTCTGCTAGCCGTGGCGGCCGGTGCCCCGTGAAGCGAATGCCGAGCGTGAGGAGGCGATTGAGCGGAACGGGGCACCGGCCGCCACGGCGTCCGCTCGGTCGCAGTCGGCCAACCCTCGCAGTCGGCCAACCGTCGCTGCCGACCGCCATTCGCCGCATCCGGAGGCGCTTGCCGGACCCCTCGCCTAGACTCGCCCCATGACTTCGCCCAGCGCTCCCGCCGACGCGGTCCCTGACGCCAAGCCGCCGATGACGGCCGGCACCGCGACCTCGACAGCGGCACCGACCACCACGGCAACAGCCCCATCGGCCGACGCCGGCACCGTCCAGGTCGACTGGACCCAGTGGCTGTTCCCGGGCCCGCGGCGCACATTCAGCGAGGCGGAGATCGAACGCTCCGGCCTGAAGCGGTGGTCCACCGCCATCGACAGCTACGTGATGAGCAACGTGCTGGTGCTGGGGCTGGTCTTCTACACGATGCTGCCGCGCGAGCTGGCGCATGTGATCCTGATCGGCGGCCTGGCGATGGCGTCGGTGGGACTGGCCGTCGCGCGCTGGCTGTGGCGCCAGCCGACCCGCACCCGCTTCAACGGCGCGACGCTCGCGCTGAGCGTGCTGATGGTGCTGTTCACGCTGGGCATGGTGAAGGCGGGCTTCCGCGAGGAAGCCCGCGACCTGCTGCCCTTCGTGGCCGGCGGGATGACGCTGACGGTCTCGTCCTGGTGGTTCCTGACGCTGTACCGGACGCAGCAGCTGGGCGCGCGGCTCGCGGAGCTCGACGCGCAGGACGAGCGCATCGCGATGGCGCAGCGGCTGGCGACGGCGCAGATCCAGCCGCATTTCCTCTTCAACACGCTCGCGTCGCTGCAGCACTGGGTCGACACCCGCGACGACCGCGCCGGGCCGATGCTGCGCTCGCTGACGCGCTATCTGCGGGCGACGCTGCCAATGTTCGAGCAGGACCGGCTGCCGCTGGAGCAGGAGCTCCAGATCGTGCGCAGCTACCTCGACATCATGCAGGCGCGGCTGGGGCAGCGCCTGAGCTGGTCGCTGGACACCGACGAGACGGCGCAGGCCGCGATCGCCCGCACGAGCCTGCCGCCGGGCACGCTGCTGACGCTGGCGGAGAACGCGATCACGCACGGCATCGAGCCCAGTCTGCGCGGCGGGCACATCGCCGTGCGGGTGAAGGCGGCGGACGGGCACCTGCGCCTGGAGGTGCAGGATGGTGGCCAGGGCCTGCCGCCAGGGGCGTGCGAGGGTCTGGGGCTCGCCAACACGCGGGAGCGGCTCCGCGCCCAGTTCGGCGCCCGCGCCGCGCTGGGCCTGGAGTCGGGTTCGGCAGAAGCGCCCGGGTGCCTCGCGTGGGTCGAGGTGCCGACCGCCTGACGGTCGCAGGATCGGCGGCCGCCGTCGGGACAGTCCGAAGGACACATCGAAGACCTCATCGGTCACATCGGGGAGACAACACGCATGACGACAAAGATCCGCACCCTGATCGCGGACGACGAGGAAGGCCCGCGCGAGCAGCTGCGCGCCGCGCTGGCCCGGCTGGCGCCGGAGATCGAGATCGTGGCGGCGAGCGTCAACGGCTGCGACGCCTGGGACGACTGCCTCGAACATGAGCCGCACCTCTGCTTCCTGGACATCCGCATGCCGGGCATGTCCGGCCTGGAGGTCGGACAGCGCCTGTCACAGCTGGCGGAGCCGCCGCAGGTCGTGTTCGTGACGGCCTATGGCGACCACGCGCTCTCGGCCTTCGAGGCGGGCGCGGTCGACTACGTGTTGAAGCCGGTCGAGGATGCGCGGCTCGAGCAATGCCTCCAGCGACTGCGACAGCGGCAGGCCTCCAACGGCACGGCCTCCGATGACGACAGATCGAACGACGGCGAGGACCGACGCGCGACCTCGGCGGCGATGCCCGCGGCCACGCTGGAACTGCTGCGCCAGCTGCTGCCCGCGCAGCGGCCCTCGATGCGCCCCATCCAGGCCAGCCAGGGCCGCGAGATCCAGTTGATCGCCCCCGACGACATCCTGTTCTTCCAGAGCGACAGCCGTTACACCCGCGTCGTGCATCGCGACGGCGAGGCCTGGATCCGCACCGCGCTCAAGGAACTGCTGAGCGACCTCGACCCGGGCGTGTTCTGGCAGGTCCACCGCTCGGTGCTGGTCAACAGCCGCTTCATCACCAGCGCGACGCGCGTCGACGAGAACACGATGCAGCTCTCGCTGAAGGGCTGCGTGGAGAAGCTGCCGGTATCGCGGCAGTTCCAGGGCTTGTTCAAGGGCCAGTGATGCGGGATCGCCGCACGCGACGAGGCCTCCAGGCAACGACGCTGCTGACGATGGCCCTGCTCGCCGCCGGCGCGGCACAGGCGCGCGTGACGCGCATCGTCGTCGACGAGGTGTCGCCGCTGATCGGCGAGCAGCGCGGCTACGAGCAGATCCGCGGACGCGCGTTCGGCGAGCTCGATCCGGCCGATCCGCACAACGCGGTGATCACCGATCTGAAGCTGGGCGCCGATGCCGACGGCCTCGTGCGCTACGAGACGAACTGGGTGCTCACCCGGCCCGTCGGTCGAAAGCCTTCGAGCGGCTTCCTGTGGCACGACGTGCCCAATCGCGGTGGCGACGTCCGGCTGCAGCCCGGGGAACTCGCCGCCGGCGACATCGGCCTGCGCAGCGGCTGGCAGGCCGACAACGCGGGCAACACCGGCGTGCCGCGCACGCGGCCTGAAGCGGCCCGCAACCACTACGTCCGCGTGCCGATCGCGCGCATCGACGGCAAGCCGGTGACCGGCAGCGTGATGGCGCGCATCGTCAACCGCAGCGGGCCGGACTCGCAGCCGTTGATGGTGCAGGGCAACCCGATGCCCTACCTGCCGGTCTCGCTGGACACGACGGGCGCCACGCTGACGGTCCACACGAAGGAGACCGTCGACGGCCGCATCACGACAGCCGGCACCGTCGACCCGAAGGACTGGGCCTTCGCCCGCTGCGATCGCGGACAAGCTTTCCCCGGCACGCCCATCGACATCGATCCGGCGCGCGCGCCGGCCAACCTGCCGATCCACGTCTGCCTGCGCAATGGGTTCGAAGCGGACAAGGTCTACCAGCTCGTCTACACGGCCGGCAACGCCTACGTGCTGGGCGTGGGGATGGCGGCGTTCCGCGACGTCGGCGCCTTCTTCCGCCACGCGAAGGCGGATGACGCCGGCACGCCCAACCCGATCGCCGGCCAGGTGCGCGGCAGCGCGATCCGGGGTGTCTCGCAATCGGGAAACATGGTCCGGCAGTTCCTGTTCATGGGCCTGAACCAGGACGAGGCCGGCCGCCAGGTCCACGACGGCGCCTGGGCCATCATCGCGGGCCGGCGCGTCGCGGCGAACGCGCGCTGGGGGCAGCCGGACGGCGTGCTGGAGCTTTTCCAGATGGGCAGCGAAGGGCCGCAATGGTGGGTCGACTGGGCCGACAAGGCGCGGGGCCTGCCCGCGAAGGGATTGCTGACCCGGTGTACCGCGAGCAGGACCTGCCCGAAGGTGTTCGAGCACTTCGGCGCCGCCGAGGTCTATGCGTTGAAGCTGTCGCTGGCATGGGTGGGATCGTCGGCGGATTCCGACATCCCGCTCCCGCCGAACGTGCGCCGCTATTACGTCGCCGGCAGCCCGCATGGCGGCGGGGCTGGCGGCTTCCGTCACGAGGCGGAGAGCACGTCGTTCAGCTGTCCGGGCAATCACTTCGGGCAGGCGACGCTGGCGCCCAATCCGGTGCCGCATCGCGAGCTGCGCAACGTGTTGAGCGCGGCGATGCGCGATTGGATCCTCAAGGGCACGTCGCCGCCGCCGAGTCGCTATCCGACGCTGGCACGCGGCGAGCTCGCCGATCCGACGCGCGCGGCGATGGGCTTCCCGCGCGGCGTGCCGGGCATTCCTGAGCGCGTGTTCCTGCCGGAGAACTTCATCTTCCCCGTCTTCGATTACGACTGGGGTCCTGGCTTCGATCGCGTCGAAGCGTCAGGCGTGCCGGACCAGATCCCGCCGAAGATCAAACGCGTGCTGCCGGCGAAGGTGCCGCGCGTCGATGCCGATGGCAACGAGGTCGGCGGCGTACCGACGGTGCTGACGATGGCACCGCTGGGGACCTACCTCGGCTGGAACATCACCGCCAACGGCCTCCATGCCGGGCAGGTCTGCAACTACGCCGGCGGCTATGTGCCGTTCGCGCGCACGCGCGCGGAGCGCGAGACCAAGGGAGACCCGCGCTTGTCGCTGGAAGAGCGCTACCGCGATCACGCAGGCTACGTCGCCGCCGTGAAAGCGGCCGCAGAAAAAGCATCGGCGGAAGGATTTCTCCTGTCCGCCGATCGCGATCGTCTGCTCAAGGAAGCCTCCGAGAGCGAGGTGCTGCGCTGACTCAGCGCATCGCCGTCGGTGCAGGCGCCTCGGCGTCGATGCCGCCCGCCAGCGCCTTGTAGACGCCGACCAGCGAGGTCGCCGCCGCCGTCTGCGATTGCGCCAGCTGGTTGCGCGCGGTGAGCAGTTCGCGCTCGGCGTCGAGCACGGCGAGGAAGTCGCTGATGCCGACCTTGAAGCGCTCGCGCGCGATGTTGGCCGCGCGTTCCGCCGAGACCGCCGCATCGAACAGCGCCTGCGCCTGCTGCTGGCTGCGGTTGTAGGTCACCAGCGCGCCTTCGGTCTCCTCCAGCGCGGCGAGCACGGTGCGCTCGTAGCTGATGAAGGCCGCCTCGTTGCGCGCGTCTGCCGCCGCGATCTGGGCACGGATGCGACCGAAGTCGATCAGGTTCCACACCAGCTGAGCGCCGAGGTTGTAGGCATACGCCGGACCATCGCCGAGGTCGCCGATCCGCGACGCGTTCTGGCCGATCGTGCCACCCAGCGTGATGCGCGGGAACATCGACGAACGCGCCACGCCGACACGCGCCGCAGCCGCGGCCGCCTGCGCTTCTGCAGCGCGGACGTCCGGGCGACGACGCAGCAGGTCCTCGGGCGTGCCGATGCGATCCAGCGCGATCGTCTTCAGGCCCGGCAAGGGCTTGACGTCGGACAGCTCCACGTCGAGCGCCGTCGGCGGCTGACCCGTCAACACCGCGAGGCGGTAGCGCGTGCGCGCCAGCGCCATTTCCAGTGCGGGAATCGTGGCCGCTGTGCTTTGCACCAGCGCGCGGGCGCGCTCGGTGTCGAAGCCGTTGCCGCGGCCCGCTTCCTGGCGACCGGCCACCAGCTTCAGCGCGCCCTGCTGCGTCTCCAGCGATTGCTGGGCGACGCGCAGTTGCTCCTGCAGACCGCGCAGCTCGAAGTAGTTGCGCGCCACTTCCGCCGCGACGCTGACCTGCGCCGAACGCAGGCCGGCCTCGCCGGCCAGCAGCTCGGCCGCAGTGGCTCGTCGCTCGTCGGACAGGCGACCGAACAGGTCCGCCTCCCAGCGCACGTCGAAGCCGACGGAGAACGCGTTGCTGCTCTGCGGATTGCCTTGGTAGTCCGTCGCACGGGCGCGGCCGGCCCCGGCCGTCAGGTCGACGGTCGGGAACAGCTGCGCATCGGCGAAGCGCGACAGCGCCCGCGCTTCGCGCAGGTTGGCCGAAGCGATGCGCAGGTCCGTGTTGGCCTGCAGCGCGCGGTTCACCAGCGAGTCCAGCCCGCTGTCGTTGAAGCCTTGCCAGAAGCGCCCCACCGGCGCCTGCGCCAGCGTGGCGCCGTCACCTTGCGGTGCGTTGGCGAAGCCATTCGCCAGAGGCACCTCGGACTTCTTCGGCGCGGGGGCCGTCGAGCAGCCCGTGAGCGCCACCGTCGCGGCCGCCGCGGCGGCCATCAGAGAGACTCGGAAGAACATCATGCGCCCCCCTTGGTCGGGTTGCCCTTGGGCGTGTCGGCGTCGTCGACGCCCGGATGGAACGGATGGGCGGCGGCATCGATCTGATGACGCAACTCGACCGCATGGGCGCGCTTCTTCTCGGTGCTCTTGCGCAGCAGCGCGTAGAAGACCGGCGTCAGGAAGATGCCGAACAGCGTCACCCCGACCATGCCCGAGAACACCGCGATGCCCATCGCGCGACGCATCTCGCTGCCGGCGCCGGAGCCCAGGATCAGCGGGATGACGCCGGCGCAGAACGCGATCGAGGTCATCAGGATGGGACGCAGCCGCATGCGGCAGGCGTGGATGATCGCGTCGTGCAGCGCTTCGCCGCGTTCCTCGAGTTCCTTGGCGAACTCGACGATCAGGATCGCGTTCTTGCACGCCAGCCCGACCAGCACCACCAGCGCCACCTGCGAGAAGATGTTGAGATCCCCGGCCTGCGCGAACGGTGGGAAGTGCGACAGCCACACGCCGAAGAGCGCGGACAGGATGCACATCGGCACGATCAGGATGATGGCCAGCGGCAGCGACCAGCTTTCATACTGGGCCGCGAGGACCAGCACCACCAGCAGCACCGAGATCGCCAGCACGGCGCCCAGCGTCGGGATCGAGAAGCCGCCGACCTTGATGTCGCGCGTCAGCCGGTCCTGGTAGGTCAGCTCCGTCCACTCGTAGGTCATGCCGCGCGGCAGGTTCTTCAGGCGCTGCTCGATCTCCGCCTCGGCCTGGCCGCTGGAGAAACCGGGCTTGGCCGCGCCGTTGATGTCCGCGCTCGGGAAACCGTTGTAGCGCGTCACGCGCGTCGGTCCGAAGGTCGGATCGACGTTCATCAGCGCGCCCAGCGGCACCATCTCGTTCTTCTCGTTGCGCGTCTTCAGGTCGGTGATGCTGCCGGCGTTGGAACGGAAGGGTGCGTCCGCCTGCACGATGACCTGATACGTCTTGCCGAAGCGGCTGAAGTCGTTGACGTACAGCGAGCCGAGGTTGATCTGCAGCGTGTCGTAGATGTCCTGCAGCTTCACGCCCATCTGCTTGGCCTTGACCCGGTCGACGTGGGCGAAGAGCTGCGGCACGTTGATGTCGTAGGTCGAGTACGGCGTGCCGATGCCGCTCTTCGGGTCGCCGTAGATCGGACCCAGCGTGCCCCAGACGGCGCCGTAGAGCGCCTGCTCGCCGAGGCCGGAGCGGTCCTGCACCTGCACCTTGAAGCCGCCCGCGTTGCCCAGGCCGTCCACCGCCGGCGGCGGCACGACGAACATGCGCGCGCCCTGGATCTGCTGGATCGCGCCGTTGACCTTGCCCAGGATCGCGTCCTTGGACTTGTCGGCGGAGGTCCGGTTCTCGAATTCGTCCAGGCCGAAGAACACGATGCCTTCGTTGGGCGCGGCCGAGAAGCCGGCGATCGACAGGCCCGGGAAGGCGATCGAGTCACGGATGCCGGGCACCTTCAGCGCGATGTCGCTCATGCGCCGGATGACCTCTTCAGTGCGGTCCAGCGTGGCGCCGGCCGGCAGCTGCGCGATGCCGATCAGGTACTGCTTGTCCGGCGCCGGCACGAAGCCCGACGGGATGCGCGTGAACAGCAGCGCGGTCAGGCCCAGCAGGATCGCGTAGACGACCAGCGCGCCGCCCTTGCGCTTCAGGATGCCGGTGACGCCGCGGCTGTAGCCTTCGCTGCGGCGCTGGAAGAAGCAGTTGAACCAGTGGAAGAACCGGCCGAACAGCTTGTCCATCACCTTCATGATCGGGTCCTTGGGCGCGTCGTGCGGACGCAGCAGCAAGGCCGCCATGGCGGGCGACAGGGTCAGCGAGTTGAACGCCGAGATCACCGTCGAGATCGCGATCGTGACCGCGAACTGGCGATAGAACTGGCCCGACAGGCCCGGCACGAAGGTCAGCGGGATGAACACCGCGCACAGCACCAGCGCGATCGCGATGATGGGGCCGGAGACCTCCTGCATCGCCTTGATCGTCGCGGCATGCGGCGTGAGGCCGTCCTCGAGGTTGCGCTCGACGTTCTCGACGACCACGATCGCATCGTCGACGACGATGCCGATGGCGAGCACCAGCCCGAACAGCGTCAGCGTGTTGATCGAGTAGCCCAGCAGCAGCAGCACCGCGAACGTGCCCACGATGGACACCGGCACGGCCAGCAGCGGGATGATCGACGCACGCCAGGTCTGCAGGAAGATGATCACCACCAGCACGACCAGCAGCACGGCCTCGATCAGGGTGTGGATGACCTTCTCGATGGACGTGGCGACGAAGCGCGTCGGGTCGTAGACGATGTCGTAGCTGACGCCGGCCGGGAAGCTGGTCTTCAGGCGCTCCATCGTCGCGCGCACATCCTTGGAGATGTTCAGCGCGTTGGACTGCGGGGCCTGGAAGATGCCGATACCGACCGCTTCCTTGTTGTTCAGCAGGCTGCGCAGCGCGTAGGTGCCGGGGCCCATCTCGACGCGGCCCACGTCGCGCACGCGCACCAGCCCGCCGGTGGCGGTGTCGGTGCGGATGATGACGTCGGCGAACTCTTCCTCGGTGACGAGGCGGCCCTGCGTGTTGATCTGCAGCTGGAAGTCGGTGCCCTTGGGCGCCGGCGGCGCGCCGACGACACCGGCCGCCACCTGCGTGTTCTGCTCACGGATGGCGTTGGTGACGTCGGACGCGGTCAGACCGCGACCGGCCAGCTTGGCAGGGTCCAGCCAGACGCGCATCGCGTAGTCGCCGGAGCCGAAGACCTGCACCGAGCCCATGCCCTGCACGCGCAGCAGCTCGTCGCGGACCTGCAGCTGCGCGTAGTTGCGCAGGTACAGCGCGTCGCGGCTGTTGTCCGGGCTGACCATGTGGACGACCATGGTCAGGTTGGGACTGGACTTCTCGGTCGTCACGCCGATCTGCCGGACGATGTCGGGCAGGCGCGGCAGCGCGCGGTTGATGCGGTTCTGCACCGCCGTTTCCGCGGCTTCCGGGTTGGTGCCGATCTTGAAGGTGACCGTCAGCGTCATGCCACCGTCGGCGGTGGCCTGGCTGTCGAAGTACAGGACGTTTTCCAGCCCGTTGATCTGTTCCTCGAGCGGCGTGGCCACCGTCTCGGAGATCACGCGCGGATTGGCGCCGGGGAACTGGGCGCGCACGACGACCTGCGGCGGCGCGACCTCGGGGTACTCGGAGATGGGCAGCCGGAAGATTGCCAGCAGGCCCACCAGGAAGATGAAGATCGAGAGGACCGACGCAAAGCGCGGCCGCTCGATGAAGAAGCGTGAGATATCCATGGACGGCCTCGCGTCGGGTTACTTCGACGACGCGGCAGGAGCGGCGGGGGCGGCGCCTTGCGGCGCGGCGACGGGGCGTCCCTTGTCGTCGAGCTTGGCCTGCTGCGGCGTGACCGGCGCGCCGGGCATCACATGCTGGAGGCCGTCGATGATCACGAGCTCGCCGGGCTTGACGCCCTGGACCACGCGGTAGCCGTCGAACAGGGCGCCGGCCACGACCGGACGCGGCGCCACGATATTGTTGGCGCCGACCACCATCACGACCTTGTTGGCCTGGTCGGTGCCGATGGCCCGGTCGGGGATCAGCGTGGCGGTGTAGGAGCCGGAACCTTCCAGCCGGACGCGCGCGAACAGGCCCGGGGTGAAGAGCCCGTCCTTGTTGTCGAACACGGCACGGCCGCGGATGGTGGCGGTGGCCGGATTCAGGCGGTTGTCGACGAAGTCCATGCGGCCCTCGTGCGGGTAGCCCTGCTCGTTGGCCAGGCCGAGACGGATCCTGTTGGCCTGCTCGCGCTTGGCGCCACCGGCGCGGGCGGCGGCGGCGTACTTCAGGAAGGTGGCCTCGCTGGCGTCGAAGTAGGCGTAGACCTTGTCGCTGGAGACGACGGTGGTCAGCACCGGCTCGCCGACATTGACGAGGTTGCCGGGCGTCACGTTGGCGCGCGAGCTGCGGCCGGCGACCGGGGCGCGGACCTGCGTGAACTCGACGTTCAGCTTCGCCTGGGTGACGGCGGCTTCGGCGGCGCGGATGTTGGCCTCGTTGTTGCGGACGGCGGCCTTGAGCTGGTCGATCTCCTGCTGGCTGACGCCCTGGATGGCGACGAGCTTCTCGGCGCGGCCCAGGTCGGACTTGCTCAGGTCGGCGGCGGTGCGGGCGGCGGCGGCCTGCGCCTCGGCGCGGGCGAGCTCGGCCTGGAACGGACGCGGGTCGATGGTGAAGAGCGGGTCGCCCTTCTTGACGACCTGGCCTTCGCGGAAGTGGACCTTGTCGAGTGTTCCGGCGACACGGGCGCGGATCTCGACGGTGTCGGGCGCTTCCAGGCGCGCGGTGAATTCATCGAAGTCCTGGACTTCGCGCGAGATCGCCGGGGCGACCGTCACGGGCGGAGGGCCGCCATGCTGTTGTTGTTGATCCTGTTGTCCACAGGCGGTCAGCAGCAGCGCCACGAAGGCACCGGCGACGGCGTTGCGATTGAAAGAAGGTCCAGCCATGCATCACTCCCGAAAGCGCCCGCGGCATCTGTTGCACCGCAGCGTGCGGCGGAATGTACGCGGTACACGAATCACCGACCAGTGCCTGGGGCAATACCTGCCCCTAGGCTGGAGGGCATACATCAACCTGATTGACTGCCTGGGCAACGTTGTGAGCAAGTCTCGCGGGCGACACTGCCGGAAAACGTCAGGAGGCTGGGGGTTCGGAGGATTGGGCAAGGACGCCGGACTGAACCAGATTGGTGCTTCGGTCGGCCGGTCATCCCTTCGCGCGCCGCCTCACGGGCAACAAAAAACCCGGGCATGGCCCGGGTTCTTCCTGGTGGGTCCATGAGGACCCTGGCGCGTTGCTCAATGCACGCCGTGCATCAGCTTCTTCATCACCGGGCTGAGCAGCATCAGCAGCACGCCGGCGCCCGCGGGGACGATGGTGAAGATGAGGAAGAAGGTGGACATCGAGTACGTCGACGAGATCGCGTCGATGTACGAGCCCGTCATGCCGGCGATCTTGTTGGCGATCGCCGCGTTGACGAACCAGACCCCGAACATCAGGCCCAGCAGACGCGCCGGGGCCAGCTTGGAGATGTAGGACAGGCCGACCGGCGACAGGCACAGCTCGCCCATCGTGTGCAGCAGGTAGGCCAGCGTCAGGAAGATCATGCTGACCTGCGCCGTCTTCGCGCCCGCCGGGATGCCCGACGCGCCATACGACAGCGCCGCGAAGCCCAGGCCCAGCAGCACCAGGCCGACGCCGAACTTCACCGGACCGCTCGGGTTCCAGCGACGTTCCCACATCTTGCTGAACATCGGCGCCAGGATCACCAGGAAGAAGGAGTTCAGGACCCCGAACCAGGTGGCCGGAATCTCGGATTGCTCCATCTGGAACTCGCGGCCCAGCATCCACAGCGACAGGCCCCAGATCACCGCCAGCGCCAGCGCCAGCAGGGCGTTGGACAGCTTGTAGAGGCCCTCGGTGCTGCGGCCCAGCTTGACCAGCAGCCAGCTCAGGATCGCCACCGGGATCAGCGTCATCAGCGAGTTGACGATCTTGAAGATCAGCCCGCTCGTGCCCACCAGCGCGCGGTCGGTGTAGTCCGCAGCGAAGATGGTCATCGATCCGCCGGCCTGCTCGAAGGCGAACCAGAAGAAGATCGTGAAGAACGAGAACACGCCGATCGCGATCAGCCGGTCGCGCACGATGTGCGCGGGCGTGTCGTCCAGCGGCTCGCTCGCGTCCACCAGCGGCGCGTCCTTGCCCGGCGCACCGCCGATGTCGCCGAAAATGCCCTGCGCCAGCCAGAACTGCAGCGCGCCCAGGATCATGAACACCGCCGCCAGGCCGAAGCCGTAGTGCCAGCCGATCTTCTCGCCGATGTAGCCGCACAGCGAGATGCCGAAGAACGCGCCCGCGTTCACGCCCATGTAGAACAGCGTGTAGCCGCCGTCGCGCTGGCCCTCGTTGTCCTTGTTGTAGAGCTGGCCGACGATCGCCGAGATGTTCGGCTTGAACAGGCCCGTGCCCAGGATCACCAGACCCAGGCCGACGTAGAAGGTCGCCTTGGTGTCGAAGAACAGCGCGATGTGGCCCGCCGCGATGATGAAGCCGCCCAGCACCACCGAGCGCCGCGTGCCGAGGAAGCGGTCCGCGATGTAGCCGCCGATGATCGGCGTCAGGTACACGAGCATCGTGTACGTGCCGTAGAGGCTCGTCGCCTCCTCGCGCGTCCAGCCCCAGCCGCCCTTGGCGGCCTCGGAGATCAGGTACAGCACGAGCAGCGCCCGCATGCCGTAGTAGGAGAACCGTTCCCACATTTCGGTGAAGAACAGGACGAACAGGCTGTTGGGCTGGCCGAGGATGGTCTGCCGCGCTCCGGGAGTTTGAATTGTGTTCAAACGACGCTCCGTGATGGATCGCTGAGGGATCAATGACCCGGCGCTCCGGGTCACGGGAAACCGCGTTCCAGGGATCAGAACGCGTTTGCCGCTGGTCCAGGCCCCGGATCGATCCGATCCCTTGGGGCCCGCCAGCGGCAGGCGGCGCCATTGTCAGCCAAAGGTCAGCTGGAACCGGCCCGTCGGCACTAGGGCTCACCCTAGGTAGGGATGGCCGTCAGGGGCGCTCTTCGCGCAGCAGCCGCAAGCCGTTGAGCACCACCAGCAGGCTCGCGCCCGCGTCGGCCAGCACCGCCAGCCACAGGGACCCGATGCCCGCGAGCGTCAACGCCGCCACGATCGCCTTCAGCCCCAGCGCGACGACGATGTTCTGCTTCAACACCGTCGCGACGCGCTCGGACAGGTCGATCAGCTCGGGCAGCTTGCGCAGGTCGTCCTGCATCAGCGCGATGTCGGCGGTCTCCAGCGCGGTCGCGCTGCCGGCGGCGCCCATCGCGATCGCGATGTCGGCGCGGGCCAGCGCCGGCGCGTCGTTGACGCCGTCGCCGATCATCGCGACCGGTCCCTGCTCGTCCGCGAGCGTCGCGATCGCGTCGAGCTTGTCCTGCGGCAGCAGCGGCGCGCGCACGGCGTCCTCCGGCATGCCGAGGCGGCCCGCCATCGCGACGGCGCTCGCGCGCTGGTCGCCGCTGAGCATCGTCAGCGACAGGCCGCGCGCGCGCAGCGTCTTGAGCACCTCGGCGGCCTCGGGTCTCGGCGTGTCCGACAGCGCCAGCAAGGCCAGCGTCTGCGCGCCTCGCATCAGCCAGACCAGCGTGTGGCCCTGCGCCTGGAGCGCACGGGCCGCGTTGCGAGCCTCGTCGTCGACGGCGCCGCGCTGCTCGGCCAGACGTTCGTTGCCGAGCGCGAATTCGGCGCCGTCCAGTTGCGCGGTCAGGCCCAGGCCCGGCAGGTTCTGCAGATGATCGACCGGCTCCAGCACGGTCCCCACGCGCTGCGCGTGCGCCGCGACGATCGCCTGTGCGAGCGGGTGCGTGCTGCCGGCATCGAGCCGCGCGGCCAGGTGCAGCGCCTGATCGGCGTTCACCGACGGGTACAGCGGCTGCACCGCCGCCAGTTGCGGCTTGCCTTCGGTCAGCGTGCCGGTCTTGTCGAAGGCCAGCGTCTTCAGCTGCCGGGCGCGCTCCAGGTAGAGCCCGCCCTTGATCAGGATGCCGCGCCGCGCCGCGGCGGCCAAGCCGCTGACGACCGTCACCGGCGTGGAGATCACCAGCGCGCAGGGACACGCGATCACCAGCAGCACCAGGCCCTTGTAGATCCAGTCGCTCCAGGTCCCGAAGCCCAGCAGCGGCGGCAGCACCGCCAGCGCGACGGCCACGAGCACCACCGCAGGCGTGTACACGCGGGCGAAGCGGTCGATGAAGGCCTGCGTCGGCGCGCGCTGCGACTGGGCCTGCTGCACGGCCGCGGCCATGCGGTCGAGCAGCGTGTGACCCTTGCCGGCGGTGACGGTCATTTCGAGCAAGCCGTCACCGTTGATGCTGCCGGCCAAGAGCGCATCGCCGGGCGCCTTGTCGACCGGCATCGCCTCGCCGGTCAGGGCCGCTTCGTTCAGGCTGGAGCGGCCCGTGAGCAGGCGGCCGTCGAGCGGAACGCGTTCGCCCGGAGGGACACGAACCCGCGCGCCGATCGCCACGTCGGCCGCAGGCACCGAGGTCCAACGCCCCTCGGCGCCCTGCACCTGCGCGGTCTCCGGCGCGAGCTGCGTCAACGCGCGGATCGCGTCGCGGGCGCGGGCCAGGCTCAGGCTCTCCATCATCTCGGACAGGCCGAACAGCCACACCACCATCGCCGCCTCCGGCCACTGGCCGAGCACGATCGCACCGATGACCGCGAGGCTCATCAGCAGGTGGATGTTGAGCGTCACGCTCTTCAGCGCGATCCAGCCCTTGCGCAAGGTCGGCAGACCGCCGAGCAGCATCGTCGCGACCGCCAGCGCGATCACCAGCGGACCGGACTCGTCGAATCCGGAGAACGCCAGCGTCTCCGCCGCGATCGCGGCAACGCCGGCGATCGCCATGCGCCAGCGCAGGCTGGTCGAGATCGCCGGCGGCGGCACGGGCGGCGGGGCTTCGGCCTCGATGGGCTCCGCGCTCATGCCGGCCGCGCTGATCGCGGCGCGCAACGGCGCGTCGTCAGGCAGGCGGTGGTGCACATCGAGCAGGCGGTTGATCAGGTCGAACTCCAGCGCGACCACGCCGTTCCTGCCTTGCAGTTGCTTGCGCAGCAGGCCTTCCTCGGTGGGGCAATCCATGCCGGCGATGAAGTAGCGCTGGCGTGTGGTGCCGGCCAGTGCCTCGGCGCTCGGAGCCGGGGACTTCGGAGCGGGCACAGCGCACGACGAGCCATGGCCATGATCGTGGTCGTGGTCGTGGTCGTGGTCGTGGTCGTGGTCGTGGTCGTGGTCGTGACCATGTCCGTGCCCGTGCGCATGGCCCGCGTGTCGATGAGCGGGCGTGGCGGCTGGCGCGACGAGTGCGGCTGTCGCGACGTCGGCGGCGTGACCGCAACATCCCCCGCAGGACGAGGCCGAAGACTCGGGCGCGGCGGGGCGGTGATCGTGTTCCTGATGTGCCATGGGGTCGATTGGATAGTCTGTAGCCGCTCCAAGGTCAAGCGGCTATCCTGATCGACATGCGAATCGGCGAACTGAGCAAGTCCACCGGCGTGGACATCGAAACCATCCGCTTCTACGAGAAGAGCGGCCTGCTGCCGCCGCCGGCGCGGAGCGAGAACGGCTACCGCGATTACGCCCATGAACACCTGGAGCGCCTGGCCTTCATCCGGCACTGCCGGGCGCTGGACATGTCGCTGGCGGACGTCACGCTGCTGCTGAACAGCCTGGCGACCCGCGACCCGGAGGAGCTCGTCAAGGTCGACGTGCTGGTGGCGTCGCAGCTCGGCAAGGTCCGCGCCCGGCTGCAGAGCATGCGGGCGCTGGAGGCGCAGCTCGTCGCCCTGCAGAAGCGCTGCGACGCGGACCACGACCATCACGCCTGCGGGATCCTCGAAGAGCTCGTGTCGGCGGCGCATGGCGAGGCGTGCGCCTGCCATCCGGATGAGGCGCCGACAGCGCCGCGCAGCAGCGTCGCTCGTACCTGACGCTCAGCCCGCCGACGGCAGCGCGGCCTGCACGAGCCGCTCCCGCAGCCGCGGTACCGCGAAGTCGATGAACGCCCGCAGCTTCAGCGGCAGCCGGCTCTGGCTGCGCGGCGCATACATCAGATGCACCGGCCGCGGCGCGGGCTCGAAGGGCTCCAGCACGAGTCGCAGCCGACCTGCCCGGACGTCCTCGTTCACCTGGTACGACAGCACCCGCGCCAGGCCCGCGCCGGCGCGCGCGGCATCGATGGCGGCGTCGATCGTTGTCACGCTCAGGCGCGATCGGAACGTCCCGGTGCGCACCGCGCCATCCTGCCGGAACGGCCACGCGCCGTCGCTGGAGAGACTCCCGAAGGACACCACGCGATGGCGACGCAGGTCGTCCGGCGTCTCCGGCGCCCCGTGACTGGCCAGGTAGGCGGGCGACGCGCAGAGGACGTGGCGGCACTCGCCGAGTCGCGTGGCGACCAGGCTGCTGTCCGGCAACTCGCCGATGCGCAGGGCGACGTCGATCTGGTCGTCGAGGAAATGCGTGACCCGGTCGGTGAACTTGAGCTCCACGGCGATTTCGGGAAAGGCATCCAGGAAGGCCATCACCGTTGGCAGCACGTGCAAGCGCCCGAACATCGTCGGCGCGGTCACGATCAGCTCGCCGCGCGGCTCGGTGTACTCGCCGGCGGCGGCGCGCTCGGCCTCGTCGAGCTGGTCGAGGATCGTCCGCGCCGCCTCCACGTAGGAGCGTCCCGCGTCGGTCAGATCCAGGCCCTTGGCCGAGCGGATCAGCAGTGACGCGCGCAGGTGCTTCTCCAGGTCGGCGACCTTGCGGCTCACGGTCGCCAGCGGCAGCCCGAGCCGCTGACTCGCCTTCGACAGGCTGCCGGCGTCCACGGCGGCGATCAGCATCGCCATTGCGTCGATTCGATCCATGCGCACTCGCGACCGGGCGTCAGCGGCCAGGCCTTCCAGTTTTCGGGAGGGTTGCTCTCGATCCTAGCGGCTTCCGCAGAAATCCGGGAATGCGGAGACTGCATCCATGCCTTCCAAGGCGGGTCGCCGACCCGGGGAGGGCGCCAAGGACACCGCCATGAGCGCCACCAACATTGCCATCCGCCACCGCACCGCGACCGTTCTCGGTCGCCAGGTGTTCTATCGCGAGGCCGGCGACCCGACCGCGCCGACCTTGCTGCTGCTGCACGGCCTGCCGACCAGCAGCCGGATGTTCAATCCGCTGATCCCGCTGCTGGCGGACCGCTTCCACGTGATCGCGCCGGACTACATCGGCTTCGGTCACTCGGACGCGCCCAAGCGCGAGGACTTCGCGTACACCTTCGACCACCTGGCGGCGCATGTCGCCGGGCTCGTCGACGCACTCGAACTGAGCTCGTACACGCTCTACATGCAGGACTACGGCGGTCCGATCGGTTTCCGTCTCTTTCAGCAACGGCCCGAGCAGGTGAAGGGCTTCATCATCCAGAACGCCAACGCCTACCTGGACGGCGTGGGCGAGGAAGCCAAGTCGGTGTTCGGCCCGCTGTGGGCATCGCGCACGCCGGAGAGCGAAGCGCCCGCGCGCCAGCTCATCACCATGGCCGGCACGAAGTGGCACTGGCTGGTCGGCGTGAAGGACCCCGAGTTGATCGACCCGGATCACTGGATCGTCGACCAGGCGCTGCTGGACCGGCCCGGCATGCAGGACGCCAACGTCGACCTGCTGGAGAACTACAAGACCAACGTCGCGCTCTATCCGGACTGGCAGGCCGCCTTCCGCCGCTACCGCCCGAAGACGCTGATCGTCTGGGGGAAGAACGATCCGATCTTCATCCCGCCCGGTGCCCGTGCCTACCTGAACGACCTGCCCGAGGCCAGGCTGGTCTGGCTGGACGGCGGCCACTTCGTGCTGGATGAGTTCGCCCCGCAGGTCGCGGCGGAGATCAAGGCGGTCTTCGGTTGAACCAGGGATGAACCAGGGGTGAGCCTGGGACGAGCCGACGCCGCCGCTCAGCGCGGCATGGCCCGGGCGAATTCCTCCAGCCGTCGGCGGAGTTCGTCCCGGACCAGCCGCAGCGCGGGCGACAGCTGTGCGCGGCCCGGCACGATCAGGTGCAGCGGCGCCGGGTCACCGCGCCAGTGCGGATTGACGTGGACCAGCTGGCCGCTGGCCAGTTCCTGGGCCACGTCCGGCCACGACTTGTAGGCCAGTCCCAGGCCGGCCAGCGCCCAGCGCTTGACGACCTCGCCGTCGTCGGCGACGCGACGTCCGGCGAGCGGCAGCCCCACCGGCTGGCCGGCGATCTCGACGGGCCAGTGGGTCGGCACCTCGCCGGCGACGAGGTAGCGCAGCGCCTCGTGGCGCGACATGTCCTCGGGCGACGCCGGCATGCCATTCAGCGCCAGGTAATGCGGCGCGGCGACCAGCACCCGGCGGCAGTCCGGCAGCAGCGGCAACGCGACCTGGGCACCGCTCGCCGGTTGACCGTAGCGGACGGCGGCGTCGACGGGACGTCGCAGCAGGTCCGTCAGCGGATCGCCGATCTGCAGTCGCAGCGTGAGCGCCGGATGGCGTTCCTGGAACTGTTCCAGCCACGGCAGCAGCACATGGCGGCCCAGGTCGGAGGGCACCGTCAGATGCAGTTCGCCGCTGAGCGCCTCGCGCCCAGCAAGCGCTTCATCGCGCCCATCGATCAGCGCCCGCAACGCGGCGCGCGCATGCGGCAGGTAGCGCTGGCCTTCCCCGGACAGGCGCAGGCTGCGGGTGCTGCGCACGAACAGCGGGAAGCCCAGCTCCTCCTCCAGGCGCTTGAGCGACGCGCTGGCAGCGGCGGGTGACCAGTCCAGGGCCTTCGCCGCGGCCGTGAGGTTGCCGAGGTCGGCGATGCGCACCAGCAGTTCGAGGTCAGCAATCCGGGCCATTGTTCGATTTTCTTTGAAAAAGCTTCGTCCGCCAGGGACCTCAACCCCGAGCCCGTCCGTTCCAGACTGTCAACCATCAAGCAGCCTGGAACAAACATGGACACCCAACCCGCCTCTGCCTCTGCCTCCGCCTCCGCCTCCTCCGCGTTCACGGCGGACACCGTCAGCGTCGTCTTCGGCGGCACCTCCGGCATCGGCCGCGCCGTGGCGGACGCGCTCCGCGCACGCCCGGGCCGCGTCGTCGTCGCGGGTCGATCGACCGACCTGGACATCGCCGATCCGGCGGCCGTGGAGGCCTTCCTCGCCGCGATCGGACCGGTGGACCATGTCGTCGTCACCGCGGGGTCGCAAGCGCCGGGCGGCCCCGTCGCCTCGCTGGACCTGGCCGCCGCCAAGGCGGCGTTCGACGTCAAGTTCTGGGGCGCGATCGCCGTGGCCCGCGCGGCCGCCGGCCGGCTGCGCCCGGGCGGCACGCTGACCTTGACCGCGGGCTTCCTGGCGCGACGCGCCACGCCCGGCACCTTCGTCAAGACGGCGATGAACGCCGCGATCGAGGCCGGCGCCAAGGTGCTGGCGCGCGAACTGGCCCCGTTGCGCATCAACGTCGTCAGCCCCGGACTGACCGACACGGAGGCCTACGACGGCATGGCGCCCGCGGCACGCGACGCGATGCTGACCAGGGCAGCGTCGACCTTGCCCGCCGGCCGCGCAGGTCGCCCGCAGGACATTGCCGCCGGATATCTGTTCGTCATCGACAACCCGTTCGTCACCGGCGCCGTCATCGACATCGACGGCGGCGCCCTCATCCAGTGACCCGGGGCGATTCGCCCGACCCCTCCTCAAGGCCCCCCATGACCGATCTCTTCACCCCGATCACCCTCGGCCCGCTGACGCTGCCCCACCGCGTCGTGATGGCGCCGATGACCCGCGCCCGGAGCACCCAGCCCGGCAACATCCCCAACACGCTGATGGCCGACTACTACGCACAGCGCGCGAGCGCCGCGCTGATCGTCAGCGAGGCCACGCAGATCTCGCCGCAGGGGCAGGGCTACAGCTTCACGCCGGGCATCCACAGCGACGAACAGGTCGCCGGCTGGCAGCTCGTCACCCGGTCGGTGCACCGCGCCGGCGGCCGCATGGTGCTGCAGCTGTGGCACGTCGGCCGGATGTCGCATCCGGTCTTCCACGACGGCGGACTGCCGGTCGCACCATCGGCGCTGTCGCCCGAGGCGCGCGTCTGGGTCGCCGGCGAGGACGGCATCGGCCGCATGGTCGACTGCCCGGTGCCGCGCGCGCTGTCGCGCGAAGAGATCCGCGCCGTCGTCGACGACTTCCGCCGCGCCGCCGCCAACGCGATGCGCGCGGGCTTCGACGGCGTGGAGATCCATGCCGCCAACGGCTATCTGATCGACCAGTTCCTGCGCACCACCTCCAACCACCGAGAAGACGAGTACGGCGGTCCCCGCGAGCACCGCCTGCGCTTCCTGCTGGAGGTGGTGGACGCCGTGGCCGCCGAGGTGGATCCGGCGCGCATCGGCGTGCGCATGGCGCCCTTCATCACCGCGCGCAACATGGACTGCCCCGACATCATCCCGACCATCCTGCAGGCCGCGCGCGAGCTGTCCCGCCGAGGCGTTGGCTACCTCCATCTGGCCGAGGCGGACTGGGACGATGCGCCGCAGGTGCCGGAGGACTTCCGCCGCGCGCTGCGCGAGACCTACGACGGCCGGATCATCGTCGCGGGTGGCTACGACGCCGCGCGCGCCCGGTCGCTGCTGGCCTCGGGTCTGGTGGACCTGGTCGCGTTCGGGCGCGCGTTCATCGCCAACCCGGACCTGCCAGCGCGGCTGCGGCAAGACCTGCCCCTCGCGGGCTTCGACGGCGAGTCGCTCTTCGGCGGCACCGCGGCCGGGTACAGCGACTATCCGGCGGCCACCGAGACCGCCGCGGGCGTCACGGCCGTCGCCGCCTGACCGGCCAGCCGCCGGTCCCCGGGCGCCGATCCGTGACGGAGTCGGCGCTTTCCCGCCCCACCGGGCGCGGGGGCTGCCGCGACCGTTCAGGTCGGAGCCCGAACGGACGATGTAGAGTCCGGGCCGCCCACGTTACAACTTCAAGACATGTCGACACGTGGCCGGCCTGCCCTCCGCTCCCCACGTCTGTCATGCGTGTCTGTTCACTGTCATCGGTCAAGAACCGGATCGTCCTCGGTCAGCCGCTCGCCTTCAGCGTGCGCGACACCGACAGGACGCTGCTGCTTGCGCGCGGGCAGGTGATCGCCGACGCGGCGCAGCTCGACGCGCTGATGCGTCGCGGCGCGCTGGTCGACGCGAACGAACTCGCCGAGTCCGCGCGCCAGGCCACGCCCGCGCCGACGCGCTCCGCCGCCTACCTGCGCGACCGGCTGCCCGAGGAATGGGACCGCGGCATGCAGGATGTGCGCAACGCCCTCTCGGCGTCGCCCGATCGCATGGCCGGGGCGCTCGACGGCGCGACGGCGCTGATGCTGACCCTGATCGACAGCTCGCCCGAGGTCGCACTCTCACAGGTGGTGCGACAGCCTGAATCCACTAGCGGGCACTACGGCGTTACGCATTCCTTGCATGCCGCCACCGCGTGCCACGCGGCGGCCCGCTATCTGGGCTGGGGTCCGGACGACCAGCGGCGCGCCTTCCAGGCCGCGCTGACGATGAACCTGGGCATGCTGGACCTGCAGGCGCGGCTGTCCAGCCAGGTCTCGCCGCTGACGTCGATGCAGCGCGAGGCGATCAATGAACATCCGATCCGCAGCGTCGAGATGCTGAGCGCCGCCGGCATCGACGATCCCGACTGGCTGGACGCCGTGCTGCAGCACCACGAGACGCCGGACGGACGCGGCTACCCGCACGGGATCAGCGACGTCGGTGAACTGGCCGAGATGCTGCGCTACGCCGACATCTACACCGCACGGCTGAGCAGCCGGGCCAACCGGCCCGCGATGAGCGCCGCACAGGCGGGCCGCGAGCTCCACCAGATGGCGGCGCAAAGCCCGCTGGCGGCGGCGCTGATCAAGTCCTTCGGCATCTTTCCGCCGGGCAGCCTGGTGCGGCTGGCCAGCGGCGAGGTGGGGCTGGTCGTGCGCAACGGCGACAAGGCGCACCGTCCGATGGTGTCGGCCTTGACCAACGCCAATGGCGAGCCGCGCCACACGCCGGTGCTGCGCGACAGCAGCCGCGAGGACCACGCCGTGGTCGCCCTGCTGCCCACGCACGCCTCGCCGATCCGCCTCTCCGACGAGCGCATCGCCGCGCTGATCGCCAGCGCGTAGCGGCCGCGAGGGGCGCCCTGCAAAGCCTTGCAGCCGACCCACCTCGATGCATCACACCTGCAAGGATCCACCCCTCTTTCGGTAGAGCTGGACCCATGCCCTCGCGCGCAGACTCCGCCGCTTTTGGACATGGGGGATGCATGTGGGTCAAGTCGTCGAACTGAAATCGGGGCGCTGGCGCGCGGTGATCGCGCCGGATCGCGGCGGACGGTTGCGCTGGCTGGGGGAGAGCGGGCCCGGCGGTCGTCAACCGTGGCTGCGCCCGCTGCTGATCGAGCGGGGCAGGCTGATCGGCGGCGGCGCGGTGAGACTGGCGCCTCCGTCCGACGTGCCCGAGGACATGGCGGCCCTGGTCCCGGACCCGGGCGCCTTCGACGAGCCTTGGCGCGTCACCCAGCAGGCGCCCGACGCGATGACGCTGATGCTGCATCCTCGCAGCCCCTCGCCGGGCACCTGGGGGTTGCAGGCGAGCCAGACCTTCCGCCTGGACGAACACCGGCTGGACTGGAGCCTGTCGGTGCGCAACCTGAGTCGCATGCCAATGCCGGCGCGCCTGGGGTGGCTGCTGAACTTCCCGGAAGACTTCGCCGACGCCGCGTGGCTGGACGACTCCCTGGACGTGGTGAAGCTCTCCGGCCGCGATCACGCGGAGCGGCGCGATCCCTGGTGCGGCATCGCCTCGCTGAGCGGCGCCGGCGGGCGCATCGCGCTGCTGCGCGGCGAGCCGCCGCTGGACACCTTGAGCTTCGAGCGCCATGCGACGCGGAGTTCGGTCCAGCTCCGGCTGATGACCCCGGACACGCCGCGGCTGCAGCCGCTGCCGCGCGGCGAGGAGCTGACGCTGCGCGTGTCGATCGACCTGCTGGAGCCGCGGACGCCGCCGCTGCCGCGCGTGCCGCCGGACCATCCCGCCGGGTCGCTGATCCTCTGAGCGCCGATGGGCGAGACGAGGTCCGCGCGCGCGTCGGCCGGGGCACCCGCGGGGAAGGTGGCACCTATACTGCCGCGCGCTGCTCCTGCGGCCTCCCCCCATGCCGACGCTGCCCTCCCTCGCCGCCTTCCGGCCCTATCTGCGCGACGCCTTGCGCGACGATCTCGTCGCCGCCGTGGTGGTCAGCGTCCTCCTGATCCCGCAGAGCCTGGCCTACGCGATGCTCGCCGGGCTGCCGCCGCAGGTGGGCCTCTACGCGAGCCTGCTGCCGCCGTTGTTCTACGCGGCGCTGGGTTCCAGCCCCTTCCTCAACATCGGCCCGGTCGCGGTGCTGGCGCTGATGATCATGCAGACGCTGCAGCTGGCGCCCGCCGGCGTGAGCCCGAGCGAGGCCGCGCTGGTGCTGTCCGCCGAGGTCGGCCTGTTCCTCGGCGCGGCGGCGCTGCTGCGCCTGCACGCGCTGGCCGCGCTGCTGTCGGTGCCGGTGCTGCACGGATTCGAATCGGGCGCGACGATCGCCATCGCCGCCAGCCAGCTGCCGGTGCTGATCGGCTCGACGGCGACCGGCGGCACGCTGCCGGAGCTGTGGCGCTCCCTGTCGGCCCACGGCTTCGACTGGCGCGGCGTCGCGGCGCTGTTCGGGGTCGTGTCGCTGCTGGCGCTGGTCGTGGTGCGGCGGTTGCCGAAGGGCTTCGTCTCCCGGATCGCGCCGCTGGCCGTGCTGCTCATCGGCATCGGCGTCGCGTGGGGCTGGGATCCGCAGGGCCTGCCGCGCGTCGGCGAGCTGCCGCCGCTGGCGCTGGTCTTCACGCTGCCGCGGCTGGATCCCGAGCTCTGGACCGCGATGCTGCCCGGCGCCGCGCTGATCGGACTGCTCGGCTACGTGTCCAGCCTCGCGGTGGCGGAATCGCTGGCGCGTCGGGTCGGTCAACGCGTCGACGCGCGGCGCGAACTGATGGGCCTGTCCGTCGCCAATCTGGCGGCGGCGATCTCGGGCGGCATGCCCGCCGCCGCGAGCTTCTCGCGCAGCGTGCTGATGAGCGACGCGGGCAGCCGCACGCGCATGACCGGCGTCTTCGTCGCCGCAATGATGGGCCTCGTGCTGCTGACCTTGTCACCGTTGCTGGCCTGGGTGCCCAAGCCGGTGCTGGCGGCCAGCATCATGGTCGCGGTGCTGTCGGGCCTGAAGTTCGGCCCCTATGGCGATGCCTGGCGCTACGACCGCGCCGAGGCGCTGCTCATGACGGCGGTGACGCTGCTGGTGATCTTCGTCGGCATCACCGCGGCCCTGGGCCTGGGCGTGGCGAGCGCGATCGCGCTGCTGCTGCAGCGCAGCGCCCGGCCGCACGTCGCGCTGATCGGACGCATTCCCGGCACCGAGCACTATCGCAACGTCGAGCGCTATCAGGTCGAGCTCGACCCGGAAGTCCTGGGCCTGCGCATCGACGAGAGCCTGCTGTTCCTCAACGGCCGCAGCCTGGCCGACGTGGTCCAGGCCCACCTCGACACGCACCCGACCACGCGGCGCGTGCTGCTGCAGATGTCGCCGGTCAACAGCATCGACTTCAGCGGCCTGAGCGCGCTGAAGGAGCTGCACGAGACGCTCGAGCGCCAGGGCCGGCGACTCGACCTCAGCGAGGTCAAGGGGCCGGTGCTCGACCGGCTCAAGGCCAGCGGCTGGGAATCATGGTTCCGTGGGCGCCTGTACCTGTCGCATCACCTGGGGATGCGCGACGCGGGCTGACGCTCAATGCACCTCGTTCAGATGCCCATGCTTGCGCAGGTCGGGGATCAGGAAGCAGACGAGGAAGGCGAAGAAGCACATCACCGAGACGTACAGATAGAACGCGCTCTCGACGTTCGCGGACTTGAGGCTCAGCGCGACGAACTCCGCCGAGCCGCCGAAGATCGCGTTGCCGATCGCATACGACAGGCCGACGCCCAGCGCGCGGATCTCCGGCGGGAACATCTCCGCCTTGATCAGCCCGCCGATCGAGGTGTACAGCGACACGATCGCCATCGCCAGGATGATCAGCCCGAAGGCCGCGTACGGGCTCTGCACGCCCTTGAGCGCCGACAGGATCGGCCACGTGCACAGCGCGCCGAGGATGCCGAACCACAGCATCGAGGTCCGCCGCCCGATGCGGTCCGACAACGCGCCGAACAGCGGCTGCATGCACATGTAGACGAACAGCGCCGCCGTCATCACGGTGCTCGCCACCTTCTTGTCCATGCCCACGCTCAGCACCAGGTACTTCTGCATGTAGGTCGTGTACGTGTAGAAGGCCAGCGACCCGCCCGCGGTGAAGCCCAGCACGATCAGGAACGAACGCATGTGCTTGCTGAACAGCTCGCGCATCGAGCCCGATTCCTTGCGGTCGAGCTGCTCCGCCTTCGCGGTCTCGGCCAGCGAGCGGCGCAGGTAGAACGCGATCACCGCCGTCGCGGCGCCCGCCGCGAACGGGATGCGCCAGCCCCAGTCATGCATCTGCGTCTCGGTCAGCGTCTGCTCCAGGACCGCCACGACCAGCACCGCCAGCAGCTGGCCGCCGATCAGCGTCACGTACTGGAAGGACGCGTAGAACCCGCGCTGGCCGCGCAGCGCGACCTCGCTCATGTAGGTGGCGCTGGTGCCGTACTCGCCGCCCACCGACAGGCCCTGGAACAGCCGCGCCGCCAGCAGCAGCGCCGGCGCCAGGACGCCGATGGTCTCGTAGGTCGGCATGCAGGCGATGGCCAGCGAGCCGCCGCACATCATCAGCACCGAGATCATCATGGCCGTCTTGCGGCCCTTGCGGTCGGCGATCCGGCCGAACAGCCAGCCGCCGATCGGCCGCATCAGGAAGCCCGCCGCGAACACGCCCGCCGTGTTGAGCAGCTGGACCGTGGGATCGCCCTTCGGGAAGAACGCGTGCGCGAAATAGATCGACGTGAACGCGTAGACGTAGAAGTCGAACCATTCGACCAGGTTGCCGGACGACGCGCCGACGATGGCGAAGATGCGATCGCGCTTCTCGTGCGCGGTGTAGTGCCCGGGGACACCGGACGCCGGCGACATCGCGCCGCCGGACAGGGGAGGGGTGTTGGCATTCATGCCGGCAGCCTACTCCCGCGATGGAAAACCCGCAGGCGCGGTTCGGACGAACCGAACGCCACGCGCACCACGGATGGACTACCCCATTTCGGCCACCGCCAATCGCACGCCGAAGGCCAGGAACAGCGCGCCGATGCCGCGGTTGAGCCATCGCCCGAGCGCGCGCGCCCACCCCTGCCCACGTGCGCGGGCGCCCGCCGCGGCGCTCGACCAGGCGAGCAGGTGGCACCACAGCATCCCATTCACGTTGAAGACGGCGCCCAGGAACAGGAAGGCGACCGCCTTGCTCGGCGCGTCGGCCGAGATGAACTGCGGGACGAAGGCCAGGAAGAACAGCCCGACCTTGGGGTTCAGCACGTTGGTGAGGAAGCCCTGCGCAAAGATCTTCCGCAGCGGGGCCGCGGGGGGCGGCGTCAGGCCTTGCTCCTGGCGCGCGTCCTCCGCCCGGGCCTCGGCCGCGCGGCGCTTGAACAGCATGCCGACGCCGAGGTACACGAGGTAGGCCGCGCCGAGCAGCTTCACCACGGTGAACGCCGCCGTCGAGGCCGACAGCAGCGCCGACAGGCCCAGCGCCGCGGCCAGGATGTGGACGCAGGTGCCGGCGCCGATGCCGAGCGCCGCCGCCGAGCCGGCGCGGAAGCCCTGCGTGGCGCTGCGCGCCATGATCAGCAGCGAGTCCGGTCCCGGCGTCATGTTGAGCAGCAGGCCGGAGGCGATGAAGAAGCTGAGGTCGTGGGTGCCGAGCATCGAATGCATCTCCTGAAAGGCCGCCATCATGCCCGCCTCCGCTTGCGCGGACCGCGCGAGATTCGCGCAGTGATTGTTCCGATCTTTTCAACGGACTGTTGCGAAGGAATGGATTTAAGGGTGAACCCTTATCGTTCATAGTTCATCCCATCGACACACCGACACCGCTTCCGGGAATCTCCACCAGGCGACGGCTTGAAACCTCCGGGCAACCGACGGATTTCAAACGAAACCGAATTGAATCCCTGGCGCAATCGACGGGTCGAATCATCCACCCCGTGCCCCTTCGCTGTTGCCCTGGGACCGAATCTGAAAGGAAAGATCATGAGCACCAAGAACATCCTGGCTTCCGTCCTGTTCGCTTCCGCCGCCCTGGTGGCCGGCAGCGCGATGGCCAACGACAACCCGCACACCCAGCCCGTCAACACCCCCAGCGCCGTGAGCCGCGCCGAAGTGCTGGCCGACCTGGAGATCTACCGCGAGTCCGGCCTGGCCGCCGTCGAGCAGTCGGAAACCTACGGCTACGACAACGCCCGCCGCGATGCCGCCCAGGCCAAGTACGCCCAACTGCGCAGCTCGCCGTACTACGCGACGCTGGTGAAGAAGTTCGGTGGCAGCGCCCCGGCCACTTCCGTCGCCGGCCGCTGATTCCCGTTCCTGATACCCGCCTGCAAGCAACCCCCTGAGAGAGAACTCGAACAATAGATTGGTAGAGAGCGTTTTTTGAGGTCAAGGGCTCCGGCCCTGGTCGGTGGCGGTTCTCCGCACTCCTCCCTCCTGTCCGTCACCGACCGCCTATACCCCCCTCGGATGAGCCACTACTCGCCGAGGGGGTTTTCTTTTGCTTAAGAACCAATTAAGTCTCCGCGCTGTCCGATACTCCTTCCGATATTCAACAGGCAGGGGCGACATATTCATCCGGCATTCGCCCAGATCGCCCCGGAACCGCGTGTGACACGGGAATGCGGCGCGCAACACGCACGACCGTGCGGAATCCCGGAGAATCGCCCCGCGGCCCCCCAGCAGTCCCCCTCTTCGGGCCGCCAGATCAAGGGCATCGGATGGACCGGATCGTGCAAATGCGGGCGTTCGCCCGGGTGGTGGAAACCGGCAGCTTCACCAAGGCGGCTGACTCGATGGATCTCCCCAAGGCCAGCCTGACGCGGCTGGTGCAGGCGCTGGAAGCGCGGCTGCGGGTCCAGTTGCTGACGCGCACCACCCGCAAGGTGACCGTCACGCAGGATGGCGCCGCCTATTACGAGCGGACGATGGCCCTCTTGAGCGAGCTCGAGGCCATCGACCAGGGGATGCTCCACGACCAGAGCAAGCCGCGCGGCCGCTTGCGTGTCGACGTGACGACGCTGACCGGATCGCGGGTGCTGATCCCCGCGCTGGGGGACTTCCACGAGCGCTATCCCGACATCCAGATCGCCCTGGGTGTCAGCGACCGCGCGATCGATCTGCTGGTCGACAACGTCGACTTCGTGCTGCGCGTCGGCGCGGTGCAGGACGCCGGCCTGGTCGCGCGTCGCGTCGGGCAGATCCAGTTCTGCACCTGCGCGTCGCCGGCCTACCTCGCCAAGCACGGCACGCCGGAGACGCCCGAGGACCTGGACCGGGAGCCTCACCAGGCCGTGGGCTACTTCTCGTCGCGGACCGGGCGCGTGTTCCCGTTCGTGTTCCATCGCGGCGACGAGCGCATCGAGGTCGAGGGCCGCCGCCGGCTCGACGTCAATGACAGCAACGCCTACGTCGCCGCCGGGCTGGCGGGACTGGGCGTCGTCCAGCTGGCGAAATACGCGGTCCAGGACGAACTCACGAGCGGCGAGCTCGTGCCGCTGTTCCCGGAGTGGCACCACAACGCGGTACCGGTCTACCTGGTCTATTCGCCCAACCGCTACGTGTCGGCGCGCATGCGCGTGTTCATCGAGTGGGTGGCCGAGACGCTGGCGAAGAAGGGTCTCGGCCCGGATTGATCCGGTCGATGGCGTCGATCGCTCAGACGGCGCCGGCCGGCGCGCCGCCGCGGCCGGCCAGCCACACCACGAGCAGCACCATCAGCAGCACCCACAGCACGACGATGGCCGCGCCGACCTTGAGGTTGCGCGGCAGCCGGCCGCGCTGCTCGGCGGCACGCAGGCGCGCCCGCGCGATCACCTGCGGCGGCATCAGCCGCAGCACCAGCCAGAAGCCGAGCGGTACCAGGATCAGATCGTCGAGCAGGCCGAGCACCGGGATGAAGTCCGGGATCAGGTCGATCGGGCTGAGCGCGTAGGCGGCGACCGCGATCGCCACGAAGCGCGCCAGCCAGGGCGCCTCCGGATCGCGTGCCGCGTAGAAGACGGTGAGCAGCTCGCCCTTGAGCAGGGCGGCCCAGCGCTTGAGGGATCCGCGTTTCATCCGCCCATCATGCGCCAGCCGCGGGGGCGGCGCGTCAGTCCGCCCAGATGACTTTCCGGCGCTGGGCGATCCAGTTTTCCAGACGCGGACCGTAGACCTCGTCGACGCGATTGCGGCGCACCTTGAAGGTCGGGGTGATCAGCCCATTGTCTACGGTCCACGGCGTCGCCGTGACGATCAGGCAGTCGAGCTGCTCATGCGGATCGAGGCGCGCGTTGACCTTCTCCAGATGCGCGGTCAATTCCTGCTCGAGCCCGGCGCGATCGCGCGCGGCGGCCTCCGGCGACAGCATCGCGATGCCCACCGGCTGCGCGAAGTTCGCGCCGGTGACCGCGCAGGCCTCGATGGCGGGGTTCGTCGACAGACGGTCCTCGATCGGCGCCGGCGACACGTACTTGCCCTTGCTCGTCTTGAACAGGTCCTTCACCCGTCCAGTGATGCGCACGCAGCCGGCGAGCGCGCCCTTATCGGAAATCTCCGCCTTGTCGCCGGTGTGCAGCCAGCCGTCGGCGGTGAGCGTCTCGGCGGTCAGCTCGGGCTGCTTGTAGTAGCCCAGCATCAGCGCCTGGCTCTTCATCTGCAGCTCGCCGGTGATCGGATCCAGCCGCGTCTGCACGCCGTCATAGGCGGGGCCCACGCTGCCGATCTGGTCCCGCCCCGGCACGGTGATGTGCGACAGCGCCAGGTTCTCGGTCATGCCGTAGCCCTCGTTGATCGGCAGGCCCAGCGCGCGGTACCACTTCAGCAGCGCGACCGGCATCGGCGCGGCACCGCCGGCGGCGAAGGTGCACTCGTTCAGGCCCAGCGCCTTCAGAATCTTCTTGCGCACGAGGTTGCCGATGAAGGGCAGCTTCAACAGGCGCTCGAGCTTGGGCTGCGGCACCTTGGCGTGCACGCCCTGCTGGAATTTGGTCCACAGCCGCGGCACGGAGAAGAACACCGTCGGCCGGGCGCGCTGCAGGTCGGCGGCGAAGGTGTCCAGGCTCTCGGCGAAGTAGATCGTCATGCCGGTGTGGAGCCAGCCGTGCTCGACCAGCGCGCGTTCCACGACGTGCGCCAGCGGCAGGTAGGACAACATGCGATCGCGTTCGCTCAGCGGGATGCGCTTGAGCCCCGTGGCGATGGCCCACGCGAAGTTGCCGAACGAATGCATCACCCCCTTGGGCGTGCCTGTCGTGCCGGACGTGTAGATGATGGTCGCCAGGTCGTCGGCGGCGCGGATGGGCCTGCCCTTGAGCGGCTGCGTCTCGGCGCAGATCGCGTCCCAGTGGTCGTAGGTGTCCTGGGCGTCGTCGGGGGAGACCGGGTAGGAGATGCAGGTCAGGCCCAGCGGCACGCCGGGGCGCATCCCTTCCCAGCCGTCGAGCTTGCCGACGAACAGCAGCTTGGCCTCGCTGTGGCTGAGGATCTGGTGGATGGTGTCGGGAGCGAGCGTGGGATACAGCGGCACGCTGACGTAGCCGGCCATCCAGATCGCGAGGTCGCTCATCAGCCACCACGCGCAGTTCTTGGACAGGATGGCGACGCGGGCGCCGGGTTCCCAGCCCTGTTCGAGGCCCAGCGTCTTCAGGTGCGCGGCCATGCGGCGCGCCTGATCGGCGACCTCTTTCCAGGTGAAGTCCTTGACGACGCCCCCGCCCATCGGCTGGCGCAACGTGACCCGGTCCGGCGTGTCCAGCTCCCAGGCATAGAGGCGTTGCAGCGCCAGGGAGTCGGCAGGCAGGCGGGTCGTCGTGGACATCGGTGGTCTCCTTGTTGTGGTGTTGAATCGTGACGGAATCAACGTTGGAGACTACGACGCCTCGCGTCGAGGAACGAGCGGGTTTCTTCGATGAACGTGATCGACTTGGCACCCTAAACCAGGGTTTCCTTTCGAAACGCCAGGAGGCTCAGCCCTTCGCCGCGACGGCCTCCAGCTCGGCGGCCACGAGCGCCTCGAGCGCCGGCAGCAGCACGTCGTCGCCGGTCTCCTTGGCCACTGGCGCGTCGCCCAACGCCGCCGCGCCTTCGCGCTTGATTCTGGCGACCCATTGCCCGGCTTCCTTGCCCTGCGACAGGCCGGTGCTCTGCAGCAGCAGGGTGCCGTCGGCCGCGAGCAGCTTGAAGTAGAAGAGCCCGTCGGTTTCGCGGTACTGCTTGAACGCCGGCACCGTCGACTTTGCCTTGGTCGCCTGAGCGACCGGCGTGGCCAACGGCTGGAAGCGTCGCAGGCCGACGGCCTCGCGCGCCTGCGCCAGCAGCGGACCCGCGATGGCGCGGGCCTTCGCGGCGCCTTCCATCAGGATCTCCTCGATCTTCTCGGGATTGGCCATCAGCGCGTCATAGCGCGCGCGCATCGGACCGATCTCCGCATCGATCAGCGCGAACAGCTGGTCCTTGGCCTCGCCCCAGGACAGGCCACCCTGCAGCGCCGCACGGAACGCCTGGCGTTGCGCGGGTGTGGCGAATGCGTCGTAGATCTGGACCAGGTGCGAGCCCTCGGTCTCCTTGGGCTCGCCGGGCAGGCGCGAGTCGGTGACGATCTTCGAGATCGCTTCGCGCAACGCCTTCGCGCCGCCTTCGAACAGCGGGATCACGTTGTCGTAGCTCTTCGACATCTTGCGGCCGTCCAGGCCGGGCAGCAGCTCCATCTCCTCGTCGATGCTCGCCTCGGGCAGCACGAAGAGTTCCGTCTTGAAGGTGTGGTTGAAGCGCTGCGCGACATCGCGCGCCATCTCGATGTGCTGCGCCTGGTCCTTGCCCACCGGCACGCGATGCGCGTTGAACATCAGGATGTCCGCGGCCATCAGGATCGGATAGCTGTACAGGCCCATCGTGATGCCGGCGTCCGGGTCCTCGCCCGCGGCCACGTTGGCGTCGACCGACGCCTTGTAGGCATGCGCGCGGTTCATCTGGCCCTTGGACGTGACGCAGGTCAGCAGCCAGGTCAGCTCGGGGATCTCGGGGATGTCGCTCTGGCGGTAGAAGACGACCCGGCTCGTGTCCAGGCCGGCGGCCAGCCAGGTCGCGGCGATCTGCAGGCGCGAGGCCTCGATGCGGGCCGGCTCGTCGCACTTGATCAGCGCGTGGTAGTCGGCCATGAAGAAGAAACTCTCGGCGCCGGGCTCGCGGCTGGCCGCGATGGCGCGCCGCACCGCGCCGACATAGTTGCCGAGGTGCAGGGTGCCGGTGGTCGTGATGCCGGTCAGGACACGCAGGGTCATGGGAACTCGTCGCCGTCGTTTCGCATAACGGCGATTGTCCCGCAAAGGCGGGCCCCCGTCGGAGGGACAGGGGTTGCCAGCGCGCGGGCGATCAGCCCAGCGTGGCCATCGACTCGCCGAGGCGCACCGCACCACCGGGCTGCCACTGCGCGTTGAACTGCATCGGCAGGTCCTTCGGGAACAGCAGCACGACGGTGGAACCGAGCAGGAAGCGGCCCATCTCCGCGCCCTGCGCGTAGCTGAAGTGCTCGTTCTCGTAGTGCCAGGTGCGCAGGCGGCCCGGCCGCGGCGGATTGACCACGCCGTGCCAGACGGTGGCCATCGAACCGACGATGGTCGCGCCCACCAGCACCAGGACCCACGGGCCATGCTCGCCTTCGAAGAGGCAGACCACGCGCTCGTTGCGGGCGAACAGGCCCGGCACGCCGCGGGCGGTCGTCGGGTTCACCGAGAACAGGTCGCCCGGCACATGCACCATGCGCACCAGGCGCCCGGCGCAGGGCATGTGGATGCGGTGGTAGTCGCGCGGGCTCAGGTAGATCGTCGCGAAGTGGCCGTCGCGGAACTGCGCGCCCAGCTGCTGGTCGCCGCCGACCAGCGCGGTGGTCGAGTACTGGTGGCCCTTGGCCTGGAAGATCTGGTCCGCGCGGATCGCACCGAACTGGCTGATGGCCCCATCGACCGGGCAGATCAGCGGCGCGTCGGCCAGCGGGCGCACGCCCGGCTTCAGCGCGCGCGTGAAGAAGTCGTTGAAGGTCGAATAGGCGGTCGGATCGGACTCGACCGCCTCGGCCATGTTCACGCCGTACTTGGCGATGAAGCGCTTGATCGTCCAGGTCGTGAAGCCACCCAGTTCCGCGCTCGCCAGCCGACCGGCCAGCCGCGTCATGGCGCCCTTGGGCATCAGGTATTGAGGCAGGACGGCAAGGCGATCGGACACGGCATCGGGCCCCCGAAGGGGCGAAAAATGGGTGGCGGATTCTAGGCGGGCAAGTACGGGTCCCACACCCGGGTTGCTCCCGGGCGGGCTTCGCGCCCTCCCACGGGCCCCGCGCGGAAGGTCGGTACCATGACGCCCTGCCCGCCTTCCTGCCTGCCTTACGGCGTCCGTCTTCAGTGGTCCCTCCGATGTCTTCCCCCGCGCAGCAGCACGAACACGCGCACGAGCATGCGCATGAGCACAGCTCGTTCTACAAGTTCGTCCGGCTGGACGAGACGGGGGCGCTCGCGCAGCGGCTGCGCGACGTCAACGACTCCCTGGGACGCGCCATCGGCGGCAACCTGCTGCTCGCCCCCGAAGGCATCACCGGCGCCATCGGCGGGCTGCCGCAGGCGCTCGATGCCTACGAAGCCGCGCTGCGTGCCGAGCCACCGTTCGCCGACCTGCACTTCAAGCGCAGCTTCTGCGCGACGCGCCCGTTCACGCTGCTGAAGGTGCATGAGAAGCCGGAGCTCGTCGCCTTCGGGCTGGATGGCGTCACGGGACTGGCCGATGCGCGCGACACGCATGTCTCGCCGCGCGAATGGCGCGAGCTGATCCGGCGCGACGACGTCGTCCTCCTGGACAACCGCAACCACTTTGAATTCGAACTCGGCCATTTCGAAGGCGCGATCGATCCCGGCGTGCGGCACTTCCGCGACTTTCCCGCCTACATCGACGCCCACGCCGACGTCTGGCAGCGCGAAGGCAAGACCGTCGCGATGTATTGCACCGGCGGCATCCGCTGCGAGAAGCTGTCCGGCTGGATGACCGCGCGCGGACTGACCGTGCGGCAACTGGACGGCGGCATCCTCAACTACTTCGAGCAGATGCCCGATGCCGACGCGGACTGGCGCGGCGAGTGCTTCGTCTTCGACAAGCGCATCGCGATCGACACGCATCGACGCGAGACCGCGACGACGGCGGAAGAGGTCTATGGCGACGATCCCGCCGAGGCCTGGCGGCTCGCACGGGCGAAGCGGCTCGATCCGAAGGGCTGAGTTCAGCCCGTCAGGTCTTCGGTCAGGCGCAGGCGACGCGGGTTGCGCGTGTCGATGACGGCGGTGTGCGCGGCCTTGTCGTGCAAGCCCTGACGGTTGGCGTCCCACAGGATCTGCAGGAAGCCCATGCCGCCGGTCGTCGCGCCGGCCGCGTAACCGCCGTAGCGGCGCACGCACAACATCGGCTTGAGCGGCTTGCCGGTCAGCTCGACGATGCGCAGGCCCATCAGCTTCTTGCCCGGCGTCTGGCCCGGCCAGATCAGTGGGAAGGCCACGAAGTACACGAAGGCCCAGACCAGGTTCAGGCCCACCACCTCCCACCAATGGCGGAGTTTCTCGAGCGGCGAGCGCTGGGCCTCGTCCTTGAGCGTGCGCACCTCTTCCTGCAGCGCCTTGATGCGCAGGCGGTCGGCCTTGCGCTGCAGCTCGCCGTCCTTCTCGACCTGCCGGATCACCTCCTGCTCCAGCCCGCCGGAGGCCGAGGCGGAAGCGGCCGACGCCGCGGTCGCGGCCGCCGCGATCGCGTGCTTCACGAGGTCCTTGACGTCCTCGTGGACCTCGGTCGTGTCGTTGTCCTCGTCGTGGCGGTCGGCCTTCTCGGTCGAGGCGGCCTTGTCAGTCGATGCGGCCGCGGCGGCCTCGCGGCGGGCCTGCTTCGTTGGCTCGTCGATGTGCTCCATCGTGCTCGAGTAGAGCCCGAACGCGACCAGGCAAAGCGCCGGCGCCCAGCCGAGCCAGCCGGATTCCTTGCGGACTTCCCCGCGCGATGCGCGCTGCAGCTTGTACCAGCGCCACGCGACCCAGCAGCAGCCGGCGAGCAGCGGCGTGTTGCCGAAGTTAGAGAGCAGCGTCACCAGCGTCACGTCGACGGCCATCGCCTTGGCGCGCTGCCAGGGAGAGGCCAGCGGCAAGCCGAGCAGGGCCGGCGCGACGTTGAGGTCTTCGGGCGTGATCCAGTCGCGCGGGTCCTCGGGCGCCTCCGCCGCGGCGCGCCGCTTCGCGAGCAGCCGGCGGACAGGGGACGCCGCTGGCGAAGGCGAAGGCACGGGCGCTTCCGGCACCGGGGGAACGGTCTCGGAAGTGGGCGGTTCAACGGGCGGGATCATGGGGCAGGATTGTCGCGAGGGCGCTCCCTCTCCGAGGCCCATGACTTCCCTAGCTCTCGCCACGCTCTTGCTCCTCGCGGTACCAGAGGGGGATGTCCCGGTAGATGCGATCATCAATGAGATAGACCGTGCTGGGTACGCCGGGAGCCCAGATCCTCATGCGCACAGAGCGCTGCTTCCATTCCGGCCAGCTGTCGACCTCTCGTTTGGCCTCTTGGATCGCTCGGAGGAATGGGTAATCGTTGCTGTTGAATGTCATGGTCAGGCCGCCTTCGTGGTGTGCAGGGGTGCTCCGGGCCCACTGTCGGGCCCGGCATCGGGAAGCTCGCGGATGAGTCGCTGCTCCTCGGTGACGTAGTCCATGGATGTCGCCCGGAATCGCGGGCCCCAGCCTCGGATAGCGCGTTGCGTGACTTGCCCATCGTCGGTCTTGCGGGGCGCTGTGCCTACGGAGAAGAACTCCATGTAGCGCCGAGGCGCAACGCCTACAAAGGCCCGGAAGTTGGTGCGAATCCGAGACGGCTCCTCGGGCTCCACGCTGATGGCGTCCGCGTGGAGCTGATCCGTGCGGCTCTTTTCGTAAGGCTCGATGAAGAGCACGTCCGCAATGCCGCTTGCAAGGATGTGCCGGGCGCAGAGGTGGCAGGGAAAGGTCGTGCGAGCGGAGCGCGGCCGCATGCGCGAAGAACATGCCCTGCTCGTCGCGCGTGGGCGAGACAAAGGGCTCGGCAAAGACCAGCTGGACCAGTCGCTTCAGGTTTGCCCTCAGCGCCGCACGGCGGCCCGCCAACACAAAGTAGTCCGCCAGCGGAAACACGTCGCCCACCTTCTGTCCCAACGGGGTGTCTTCAGCATGGTCGCGGGCAATGAGGCGGATCGCGAGTTCCTCTGGTCCCGCGTTCCCGTGCTGAAGACCAGCAAACCTCAGGGCGAGATTGCGACGTCGACTTTCCCTGGGCGCATAGGCGGAAACGAGCAGGAAGGCCTGACCGTAGACCTCTCGGAAGAGCGCGATTTCCTCGGGGCGACAGAACGACTTCACGAGATAGGCAAGGCCATGAGTCGCGCGGACATCCATGCTTCCCGTGATCTGCTCGCGAAGAACTCGAATGTGCGCCAGACCCAGCCGTGCCACGATGTCCGCATTGCCTGTCGCGCGCCGCAACTTCGTGCCCTTGGTAATGAGCGCATCCATGCGCTCGAACTCATTGCCAGGGCGATGGACCAAGCCCATGAAGGGGTCAATCAGATCGCCTAACGATACGACCCGCGTCTCATAGCCCGCCAAGTTCAGCTGGCTCGCCAAGGTCTCGCAGACGAGGCTCAGGTCGACCCCTGTCGGCCCTACAAATCCGAAGAACAGCTCCGGCAGGCCCTCTGGCAAGTCTTTTGGGGTCGACCGATCCGCGATCCGAGAATCATCATTCGCTGCTTCCGTCCCGTGCTGCATGTGCACCTCCAAAAGCATCGACTCTAGGCATCAGTTCCTCTTCCAACACCTGCCCAGGAGAGGAGTCATTCGAGCGAATCCTCCCGGGATTCGTAGGCCGACCGACTCATGCAAGTCAGCCGCCCTCGAACCGCTGGCCCCGGAGGATTTCCTCCGTCGCCGGAACACAAGCTCGCTGGCATCCGCGAGGCCCAGGTTGCAAGATGCACATCGATGTCCCGTTCGAGCGCCGGGCCATCCCGCGACCCCCGATAATTCGCGCTCGTCCACCGAATTCCATCCGCGCGCCCGCGCCAGGCCATGTCCAACCTCATCGTCCACGGCGGCTCGCCCCTGAAGGGCCGCATCGTTCCCTCGGCCAACAAGAACGCCGTCCTGCCCATCCTCTGCGCCACCCTGCTCACGCGTGAGCCGGTCCGGCTGCACGGCGTGCCCGAGATCACCGATGTCAAGAAGATCCTCGAGGTCTTCCGCAAGCTCGGCAGCAGCGTGTCCGTGGACTTCAAGAGCGGCGTGCTGGACCTGCACCACCTCGATACCCATTTCGATCCGGCCAAGGACCATCTGCCGGAAGAGATGCGCTCCTCGATCATGCTGGTCCCCGGCCTGATGGCGCGCTTCGGCGCCGCCCGCATCGAGGACGACGTCAAGGGCTGCACGCTGGGCGCGCGCGAGATCGATCCGCACGTCGAGGTCTTCCAGCGCTTCGGCGCGAACGTCGACCGCGCCCCCGACGGCCTGGTCGTGAAGGTCGAAGGCCAGCTCCGCGCCAACGACCACTGGACCGACTACGCCTCCGTCACCACGACCGAGAACTTCGTCCTCTGCGCCGCGCTGGCCCACGGCACGTCGACGCTGATGAACGCCGCCAGCGAGCCGCACGTGCAGGAGTTCTGCCAGTTCATGCAGATGCTCGGCGCGAAGCTCGAAGGCCTGGGTACCTCGCGGCTGACCATCCACGGCGTCGCGGCCCTGGGCGGCGGCGAATTCACCTTCGCCGAGGACTTCCACGAGATCGTCACCTTCCTGGCGCTGGGCGCGATCACCGGCGGCGATGTCCGGGTCAAGAACTCGCAGCCCGAGCAGTTCCCGCTGATCGACCGCACCTTCGCCAAGTTCGGCGTCCAGATCATCCATGAGGACGGCTGGTCGCGCTCCGTCGTCGACGGCAAGCTCAAGGTCAAGGAGCCCTTCACCCGCAACATCCTGCAAAAGGTCGAAGCGGCGCCGTGGCCCTACCTGCCGGTCGACCTGCTGCCGATCTTCGTCGCGCTCGGCGTGAAGGCCGAGGGCAGCGTGATGTTCTGGAACAAGGTCTACGACGGCGCGATGGGCTGGACCACCGAGCTGTCCAAGTTCGGCGCCCACGCCTTCCTGTCCGACCCGCACCGCATGGTGACCTTCGGCGGCAAGACGCTGAGCCCCGCCGAGGTCGAGAGCCCCTACATCATCCGCGTCGCCATCGCGCTGCTGATGGTCGCGGCCAGCATCCCCGGCAAGTCCGTGATCCGCAACGCGACGCCGGTCCGCCGCGCCCATCCGCAGTTCGCCGAGAACATCACCCGCCTCGGCGCCAAGGTGGAATGGGTCGAGGGCGACTGATCGTCGCGGTGCTCGCCGCACTCGTGACCACCGCGCCCGCGGTGGCGCAGCCATCGCCGCCGCCGGCCCCGCCCGTGCTGCGCTGGCTCGTGCAGGACATGCCGCCGCATTTCGTCTATCGCGACGGCAAGCCGCCGCAGCGCGCCGAGGACCTCGGCCAGGGCGAAGTCGACGGCTTCCTGCGCCTGCTCATCGAGCGCATGCCGCAATACCGGCACGAGTTCATCGAACTCAGCCTGCCCCGCTTCGAGGCCCAGGTGCGCCAGGGCGAGACGCTGTGCTCCGTGCTGCACGTGCGCACGCCCGAGCGACTGCAGTGGCTGTACTTCACCACCTTGTTCCCGCCGATGATGTCGCGCCAGATCCATGTGATCGTCCGACGCGAGGACCTGGCCCGCTTCGAATCCAACGGCCAGCCGCTGCAGCTCGCGGAGCTGCTGCGTCGCACCGATCTCACCGGTCTGCTGACGCGCGACCGCAGCTACGGGCCGCGCATCGACAAGCTGCTCGCCGCGAGTCCGGAACGCGCGCCGCGCTCGATCGTCGCGGGCCGCGGTGCGCACCTGCTGCCGATGCTGCGGGCCAGGCGGATGGACTACACGCTCGAGTACCCGATCATGGTGGACGAGTACAACGCGACGCATCCCGGCCCGCCCGAACTCGCCAAGCTGCCGCTGGCCGAGGGTCGCAGCACATCGGTGGCCACCGCCGGCTGCAGTCGCACGCCGGAGGGTCGCCGCGCGATCGAGGCGATGGACCAGGCGGCACGGCAGTTGGCCGCCGAATCGCAGCGCGATGCGTGGATCAAGGCCTGGCGCAACGGTGCGCCGATCGATACCGACGATCTGCAGCGCCTGAACCGTTTCCTCGACGAGCGCGCCCGCGGTCCGGCGCAGATCGAGTGAACACCGCCGCCGGTTGAAGGTTCAGTTCCCATGGCCCGTCCGCCGAAGCTCGCCTTGCCGCTGCGCGACGGCGTCGCCGCGAGTGCACTCGCCTGCCCGCCGGGCCCGTGGACACGGGTGCTGGACTTCCTGGCCGAGCGTCTGCCGCTGGTCGCGCGCGACGACTGGACCGCGCGGATGGCACGCGGCGACGTGCTCGACGACACGGGCACGCCGCTGCCGCCCGATGCGCCTTATCGCGCGCAACGCCGCCTCTACTACTGGCGCTGGCTGGACGACGAGCCGCCAGTCCCTTTCGAGGCACGCATCCTGCACGTCGACGAACACTTGCTCGTCGCCGACAAGCCGCACTTCCTGCCGGTCACGCCGAAGGGTCGCTATGTCCAGCAGACGCTGCTGACGCGCCTGCGTCGCGAGACCGGACTGGCGGACCTGAGTCCCGTGCACCGGCTCGATCGCGAGACGGCGGGGCTGACCTTGTTCTCCGTGCAGCCGGCCACGCGCGACGCGTACCAACGGCTGTTCCGCGATCGCGACGTCGAGAAGGTCTACGAGGCCATTGCGCCGTGGCGCGACGACATCGGCGCACGACTCCCATTCGAGTACGAAAGCCGACTGGAGGAGCATCCCGTCGACTTCATGCAGATGCGCACCGTCAACGACATGGAAGCCACGCCGAATGCGCGCACGCGTATCGCGCTGATCGAGCGTCTCGGCGCCGATCACGCCCGCTACGAGCTGCGCCCGCACAGCGGCGTGAAGCATCAGCTGCGCGCGCAGCTGTGTGCGCTGGGGCTGCCCATCGAGGGCGATCGCATCTATCCGGTGCTGCAGCCTGTCGAGGACACGGTGGACTTCACGCGTCCGCTGCAACTGCTCGCACGCGAGATCGCCTTCACGGATCCGGTGAACGGTCAGCCGAGGAAGTTCGTGACCTCGCTCCAGCTGACCGCCGCGGCGACGCGCTCATAGCGCGCCCCACGAGTCTCACTGGGCCCAGACGCTCAAGCGCTCAACGCGTCGAGCTTGCGCAACGCCGCCAGCGTCGCCCGGCAGGCGCCGGCGAGCTCGGTGCCCTTGATCACGAGGTGCTCATGGAAGAACCCGTGATGCGTGGCGTGCTCATGGAATGCCAGCGGCGTGAGCACCGCCGAGAACACCGGCACGCCGGTATCGAGCTGCACCCGCATGAGTCCGTCGATGACGGCCTGCGCGACGAAGTCGTGCCGGTAGATGCCGCCGTCGACGACGAGCGCGCAGGCGAGCACCGCGTCGAACTGCCCGCTGCGCGCGAGCTTCATCGCATGGAGCGGGATCTCGAAGGCGCCAGGGACCTCGAAGGTCTCGACGCGGACGGGCCCGCCGGCTTCGAGTCCGCGGATGGCGGCCTCGCGACATCGACCGACCAGGTCGGCATGCCAGCTCGCGGACACGATGGCCACGCGCGGAACGGCGGAGGAGGGAGAGTGGAGGTGGTTGGTCTGATTCATGTGAACCCTTCGGTTGGAACGATGAATCAGGGCGCGCACGCACAACGCGGCCGCCCGGCGGCGCAGGCGCGAACGCTTGCGCCGGCCCGCGAGGCCGACGATGGACGCGATCTCTTTCATCCGGACTGTGACCGTCGGCCCTGGTTTCTCACCAGGTCTGCTGACCCCGGCACCACAAGGGCGGTGCCGGGCGCTCGCGGGCTCCCGGGGTCGTCGGTCTGTCGACCGCGCCCCGGATACCGCCGGTGGGGACTTCCACCCCGCCCTGAGAACGCTGCCCTGCACGCCTTCGGAAGGAGGGTGTGCGGGGCGGGCGGATTCTAGGTTTCCGAACACGGATCCGAGCGACGCGGTCCGCATGTCCCCACGGCCGCGACAGGTGTTCCCCCAGCGGTGGGCCGCCGTGAGTGCGACGAGTCCGCCGAGGTCGATCCAGGCGACCGTTCCGGCCCGTCAGGACCATTCGGGGACCCGTCACGGCTTGGAGTTTCCCCGGGGAAACCAGCGAACACGGCTCGGCACAATGGCCCGACGATGACTTGACGATGTATGGCGGAACTTCCGTCGCAAGCTCGGCATCCACGCATGACCCACAAGGCCATCCGCATCTCGGTGGGCGCCCGCCCACTGCTGGCGCTGTTCGTGTTCGGACTGCTGCTCGTCGCTTTGTCCAGCGGCTGGCAGTTGCGCGAAACGACGCAGCGCCGCGCCGTGGAGGCCGACGCGGAACTGAGTGCCATCCCGCTGCTGTATGCCGGGCCGCTGGCCTACAGCCTCCAGCAGCGGCTGGAGCGGCCCGAAGCGCTGCACGGCCTGCTCCATCACATCCTCACCCGTCACAACCTGCGCCGCGTCGAGCTGCGCACGCGCGATGGCCAGCAGTTCCGTGCCCTGTCCGATGACGACGGTGAACCGGGCCAGAGCGCCGAGTTCTCGCTCGCCGGCAGCGGCGAGCTGCGACTGCAGGCGTCGGCCTCGACGATCGGCGACACGCTGCGCCGCGATCCGCTGCTGCGCTCCGCGCTGATCCACCTGACCCTGGCGACCGTGCTGGGCCTGGTCGCCGCGCTCTTGCTGGACCGCTGGCTGCTGCGGCAGTTGAACCACCTGTCCGCACAGGCCCGCCGCTTCGATCCGACGCTGCCGCCGCAGACCCTGACCTGGCTCGAGCCCGGCGAACCGCGGCCCCGCGAGCTGCTGCAACTGGAGCAGGCGCTCGACCATGTCCGGACCTCGCTGGGTGACGAGCTGCACCGCGAGCAGTCCCGCGGGCGCGAACTGCGGGAGGAGATCGCCCGCCAGCACCGCGCGCTGCAGCAGGCGGAGCGATCCCTGGAAGCGAAGCGACGCGAACTGGCGTCCATGGAACGCCACGACGCGTTGACGGGCATCGCCAACCGGAGGGAATTCGATGCCGCGCTGCGGCGTGAGTTCAAGCGCGCGCAGCGCGACCAGGGGCGACTGGCGCTGGCGATCCTCGACGTGGACCACCTCAAGCCGTTCAACGAGCGCCACGGACGCAGCGCCGGCGACGAGGTGCTGCGCCGGCTCGCGCGGCTGCTCGCCGAGCACTTCCAGCGCGACACCGACCTGGTCGCCCGCCTGGGCGGCGAAGAATTCGCGGTGCTGCTGCCCGGCTTCGACATCGAGTCCGCGCAGGGGCTGATGGAAGCGCTGCGCGAGGGTTGGCGGGCCTTGGCCGTGCCGCATGGGGCGCTACCGGAGGGGACGCCCGACGGGAAGACGGACGACGGGATCGTGACGATCAGCGCCGGCCTCGCGGCCTCCCAGCCGGGGCATCCCTACCTCAGCCCGCAGGCGCTGCTGCAGGCGGCGGACGAAGCGCTCTACCTTGCCAAGCACATGGGACGCGACCGGCTCTGCCTCGCGTCGTGAGCGCGTCGTGAGCGCGGCGGCCTCGCCGCGGGAGGCGAGGGCAGCGCGAGCCGCTGTCAGCGGCCGCGGGACTCGGCCTGCTGCAGCTGCTCCTCGACACGGCGCGCGGCGCGCAGCATCAGCGTCTCGTCGAGCTGCGCCTGCGGGGCGATCTCCATCACCGTCTCGTCCAGCGCTTCCGGCTTGTTCATCAGCGTCCATGCCACCAGCGAGATCGCGCCGACGCCGCGGCGCTGCATCGCCTCCGGCATCAGCAGTTCATGCTGCAGCTGCACGTGGTACCGCACGCTGGCGACGGCGGCGGGCGCCAGGCCCCAGCTCTCGCAGAGGGCCGCGCCCAGCGCGTCGTGGCTGACACCGAACGCGGTGTGCTCCAGCTGGACCAGCTCCTTGTCGCTGGCGGTGGCGCGCAGCATCGCCGGATAGTGTCCCGGTGCATGGCGGTAGAGCACCGCCTTGCCGCATTCCTCGAACAGGCCCGCCGAGTGCGCCGCCCACGGGTCGACACCCAGCATCTGACCCATGCGGCCCATCAGCAGGCCGCGCTTGGCCGCGCGGGTCCAGACGGGTTCCAGTTCGACGGCCGGCGGGAAGGCCGCACGCAGGCCCATCTCGAAGGTGATCGCAGCGACCTCGCGCATGCCGAGGTAGGTCAGCGCCTGGTGCACCGTCTGCACGCGGCCGCGCAGGCCGTAGAGCGACGAGTTCACCGCCTTCAGCACGGCGGCGGCCAGGGCCATGTCGGTTTCCACCAGGCCGGAGACGGCTTGCAGGTCGATGTCCTCGTCCGCCATCAGCAGGGAGAGCTTGACCAGCACGTCCGGCTGGGTGGGGATCTCGATATCCAGCGCGCGGAGTTGAGGATCGACAGGCATGGTGGTCAGCGGTTGTTTGGACGGATGGTAGCCCGGGCGATGGGCTGCCGGGCATCCCGCCTTTGGCGGACACCCGGTGCGTGTTGTTCGGATAGCGTCTCGCGCGCCCGGAGGGCGGCGCGCCGCCTCAGCGCAGGAAGGCGTCGTAGCCGGTCTTGAGGATGAGCAGCGACACGACGACGACGAACATGCCGCGCACGAAGCCCGCACCCTTGGCCAGGGCCAGGCGCGTTCCCACCAGACTGCCGGCGACGTTGGCCACCGCCATCACCGCCGCGACGTGCCACCAGACGTGGCCCTTGGAGGCGAACAGCACCAGCGCGGCGAAATTGGTCGCCGTGTTCATCAGCTTGGCGGTCGCGGATGCGTGCAGGAAGTCGAAGCCCAGCAGCCGCACGAACAGAAAGACGAAGAAGCTGCCCGTGCCCGGTCCGAAGAAACCGTCGTAGAAGCCGATCGTCAGCCCGATGACGCTGGCGATCAGCGTCTGCGCCGTGGCCTCGTGGCGCGGCGCGTGGTGCCGGCCGAGGTCCTTCTTCGCCAGCGTGTACAGCAGCACGCCCAACAGGATCACCGGCAGGGCCTTGCGCAGGCCGCTGGGGTCCACCTGCGTGACGGCCCAGGCGCCGGCGAAGCTGCCGGCCAGCGCGGCGGCGGCCGCCGGCATCAAGGCCAGCCAGGGCAGCGAGACACGCTTGGAAAATTGATGGGTGGCCCAAGCCGTCCCCCAGATGGCGGCACCCTTGTTGGTGCCGAAGAGGGTGGCGGGCGCGGCATTCGGATAGACGCTGAACAGCGCGGGCACCAGGATCAGCCCGCCGCCGCCCACGACGGCATCGACGAATCCGGCCAGCAGCGACGCCACGGCCGCGGTCAACAACTCGATCATCAGCAACGACTCGCAAGAGCGGCCTCGGGGCCGCGGACACGGGCCGAGAACGATCGCAGGATGCGCGCAAAACCAGGCCACGAAAACAAAACGGGCACCTGATTCAGGTGCCCGCGAATTGTGACAGTGTCACTGCTATTCGTTGGTGTTGGTTTGATCTGTTTGTCTCCTCAGCCCCCGTAGGCAACCCCCATTTGTGCCGGCTTGTCGCCGACCCGGGACGGGTGTCGCGTCGAGTGGGGTGGATGCTAGGACCGCACCCCCATGCACGCACTTGGGGTTTTCACTCGGCGGATGCACCAAGATGGAACGGTTGGCCGGCGCTCACTTGCGTGAAATGGCCCCGACGAAAACGATTTGCGAACATCGCACGGTGCACTGTTCTCGACTTCCGGGCGATGCTCGCCCGGTGTGGCGTGGAGGTGTCATTCCCCTGAAACACGGGGGACGATCGATCTGATGTGGGGGCCTCTCCAGGCAAGAACGCCGGGCAGTCAGATTCTTGTGTGCGAGCCGGGAACTTTCTGAACAGTTGGCGCAATACGTTCATGCTGCGAGAGAACGGTCTCGCATCCACCCCGCAACGCACGCCCAACGCCCGATGAGCTTCTGGACCCGCCTGGCTGGCCGCGGCCGCCCCGATCCCGCCGCCGCGCCTGACGGTGGCGAACGCGAGCCGCCGCCTTCCAACGCCGCCGTCGGCGAAGCGCTGGTGCGCCGCCTGCGCCAGGGCGACGCGAGCGCCCTGGAACCGCTGTATCGCAGTGAATCGCCCGGCGTCTACCGCTACGCGCTGGCGCTGTGCGGCCAGTCCGACTGGGCGGCGGACGCGATGCAGGAAGCCTTCGTGCAGTTTGCCGGCCGGCCCGAGGGCTGGGATTCCGGCAGAGGCCCGCTCGGCGCGTACCTCGCCGGCATGGCGCGGCATCACCTGCTGGCGCGATGGCGGGATCTGCCGGTCGCCCATGAGGAGCAGGCCGAGGAAGACCTTCACCACGACCACGCCGACGCGCCAGAGCAGCAGCTGGTCCGCGCGCAGGACCAGGCGCGTGTATGGGCCGCGTTGCACACCCTGCCGTGGACCTTCCGCGAGGCCATCGTGCTGGTCGATCTGCAGGAACGGGCCTATGCCGAGGCCGCCCGCATCGCCGGCGTCGAGCTCAACACCTTGCGTACCCGGCTCCACCGGGGCCGTGCGCGCCTGCTGGCCGCGTTGCAGGACGAGTCCCGGCCCCTGTCGTCCGCCGCGGCGGACGCGATCGAACGCTCATCGAAGTCCGCATGATGAAGACCACCGACACCTCCCCGCCCCGCACCGCGCGTCTGGCCGACTGGCTGTGGGCCGTGGCCCAGGACCTGCGCCAGCGCACGCCGCCGTTCGAGCGCGACGACGCGGTGCTCGGCGCAATGCGCCAGCAGTTCGCCGCCCGTCAGAAGGCGGGCAAGGCCGGCCGCTGGAGATGGGCGCTCGCCGGCCCGGCCTTGTGCGCCTCGGTGCTGGCCGCCTGCGTCTGGCTGCTCGGCTCCGCGCCGCCGGGCGAATCGGGCGCCACCGTCATGGGCAATCCCGGCAGCGGCTTCATCGTGCTCGTGTCCGCCGATCGCTGGGCCGCCTTCGAGAAAGCCGGCGCCGGCGCCGCGTGGCTTGTCCCCGCGGAGGTCCCGCGTGAACGACTCGCCTTGCTGGGCCTGCCCTACGACCCCGCCGATGCCGCCGCGCCAGTGCGCGCCGAGTTGCTGGTGCACGCCTCCGGCGATGTGCTCGCGATGCGGGTCATGCCCTGAACGTTCCGGCATCGCCCGTCCCGCCGCAACCCTGTTCCCACTCCCTTGAACGACGTCCCGCTCCCCTCCCTGGAGACCGCCATGAAGACTTCCCTCACCACCCTTGCCCTGGCACTCGCCGCCATCGCGGTCCAGGCCCAGCCCGCCGCGCACGCATCGCCGGATCCCAGCGCGCAGCCGGCACCACCGGCGCCGCCCGAGATGCCCGCCGTTGTCCCACCCGTTCCGCCGACACCGCCCGTGCCCGATGTGGCCGAGCTGATCGCCGAGTCCGGCGTCGCGATGCACATCCTCAGCGCGGAGCGCGTGGTCAAGGGCGCGCCCTACTGCGCCCAGGCCGTGCACGAGACCGTCCAGCCGCTGGCCGACGGCAATCGCATCGTCCATCAGCAGACCAGCCAGCTTTGCCGTGACGGCGAAGGCCGGACGCGCCAGGAGGTCGAACGCCAGGGGCGCAAGGTGGTCTATCTGCGTGACGCCGTGAGCGGCGAGAACTGGCTGCTCGATCCCGAACGCAAGACGGCGCGTTACCTCGGCGGCGGCCGCGCGGACGCTGACGCGCAGCGCGAGTACGGCGAACGCATGCGCGAGTACCAGGACAAGATGCGGGACTACAACGACAAGATGCGCGAGTACGGCAGAAAGATGCGCGACTGGGCCCGCGAGAACTTCGGCCACGGCGACGCGGCGCAGCGCGTCGAGGCGCCGAAGCCACCGGCCGCGCCTGCGGCACCGACCACGGTGCGCATCGCAACACCCGTCGTGATCGCTCCGGGAGAGGGCGGCCAGGAGGTCCGCGTCATCCGTGTCGAGACGCCGCCGACCCCGCTGGGCCCGCTGTCGCCGATGTCGCCCCTGCCACCGGCCGTGGCGATGCGGGTCGAGCCCCTGATCCTGAACGGACAGGATACGCAGCCGAACAATCTGCCGCCCAAGGAGATCGACGGCCTCAAGGTCACCGGCGGGCGCACGACGCGCACGATCCCGGCGGGCAAGATCGGCAACGAGAAGCCGATCGTCATCTCCCGCGAGGTGTGGACGTCGCCCGATCTGAAGGTCACGGTCAGCGTCCAGACCAAGGATCCGCGCAGCGGCGAGCAGAACTATCAGCTGCGCAACATCCGCCGCACCGAACCCGAAGCCGCGCTGATGCGCGTGCCAGCGGACTTCGCGAAGACGGGTCTGCCCAAGCCGCGTCCGCCGAAGGACGGCAAGGAGCGCAAGGAGGGCTGAGCCGGCGGGTCGAGCCGGCGGGTCGGCGGCGCGTCGACAATGCGTTCCCGATGACCGCGCCGCCTTCCCCGCTCCCGCCAAAGCTGATCCTGCAGACGCTCAACCGCGGCGACGGCCTGCTCGGCATGCGGCCGCACGGCAAGCTGGGCCCACGCGGCGACCGCGTGTCGCTGTTTCGGCTGGAGCGCTGGCCGGCGGATCCGGCGGCGCTCGAGCAGTGGCAGGCGCTGCCGCTGCATCCGGTGGACGCCGGGATGCTGCAGTGGCGCGACGCCTCGTTCGGGCGGGGCCTGACCCCGTGCTGGACGCTGGAGCAGGAGGACCTGTTCCCCGACTTCGCCGCCGACGAGGTGCCCCGCCTGCGCCAGCTCGGCTGGGAGATCGATGTCCTCCCCGGCTTTGCGCACCACAGCGTCGCGATCGACGCGTGGTCGCTGGAGATCCAGCCCGAAGGCGACGAGCCGGTCGATGTCCAGACCGCCATCGCGCCGGGCACGGGCGACCGCTTGCCGACGCTGGCGCTCTCGCGCCGCAAGGGCTCGTGGATGCTGAGCCTGGGCGTGACGGTCCAAGGTCAGCGGGTCGATCTCGCACCGATGATCTGGGATCTGCTGCGCAAGGACCGCCGCTGGCTCTACGCCGACGCGATCGCCGGCATCGATGACGACGCCATCATCAGCCTGAAGGCGCCGGGCGGGCGCCGGCTGCATTCGACGGCGGCGCCGCTGAAGCGGCTGATGCTCAACCTGCTCGACGTCCTGGTCGCCCAGCGCTCACGGCGCGGACCGGTGAAGCTCACCTCGTGGGAAGCGGCGCGGCTGGCGGCGCTCGACGTCCCCGACAGCCGCTGGCAGGTCTTCGGGGCCGACGAGCTGCGAACGATGTGGGAGCGCCTGCGCGACGCCGGTCCTCCGCCGGCATCGACCGCGCCGGAGGGTCTGGGCATCACGCTGCGCCCCTATCAGTTGCAAGGCCTGGCCTGGCTCCAGTACCTGGCGCGCCAGGAGCTCGGCGGCATCCTGGCCGACGACATGGGGCTGGGCAAGACGGCCCAGGCCCTGGCGCATCTGCTGGTCGAGAAGCAGGCCGGGCGGCTGAGGTCGCCGGCGCTGGTCGTCGCGCCGACCTCGCTGATCTTCAACTGGACACAGGAAGCCGCGCGCGTCGCGCCCGACCTCCGCGTGGCCACGCTGTCCGATCCCGAGGAGCGGGCCCAGGTGATGAAGCGTCTCGGCGAGATCGACGTGCTGCTGTGCAGCTACGGGCTGGCGTGGCGGGAAGTCCGGGCGCTCTCGAAACCGAAGTTCTCGGTGCTGGTGCTGGACGAGGCCCAGGCGGTGAAGAACCCACGCTCGCGGGCCGCGCGGGCACTGCGCCGACTCCAGGCCGAACAACGCCTCGTGCTCACCGGCACCCCGCTGGAGAACCACCTCGGCGAGCTCTGGACCCAGTTCGATTTTCTGATGCCGGGCTACCTCGGCGAGGCGCGTTCCTTCGCCCGGCACTGGCGCAAGCCGATCGAACAGACCGGCGACGCCCGCCGTGCCCGGGAACTGGCCTCGCGCGTGCGGCCGTTCATCCTCCGGCGCCTGAAAGAGGAGGTCGCAAAGGACCTCCCCCCGATGACGGTCCTCACCCAGCGCATCCCCCTGCAAGGGCGCCAGCGTCAGCTGTACGAAAGCGTGCGGATCGGCGCCGACCATCTGGTGCGGCGGCTGCTGAAGGATTCGGAGATCTTCGGTTCCGGCTTGATGTCCGTGCTGGACGCGATGCTGAAGCTGCGCCAGGTCTGTTGCGATCCGCGGCTGGTCCCAGGGGTCGAGGTCCCGCAGGGCATGGAGGCCGCCAAGCTGGAATGGATCCGGGAGAAGGTGCCCGAGATGATCAGCCAGGGTCGGACGATCCTGGTGTTCTCTCAGTTCACCGGCATGCTGGACCTGATCGAGGCCGCGATGGCCGAGCTCAAGATCCCGCTGATGAAGCTGACCGGCGCCACGCCGGAGGGGAAACGGGGCGATGTGGTGCGTCGCTTCCAGGCGGGGGAGGCGCCCCTCATGCTGGTGAGCCTGAAGGCAGGGGGTGTGGGGCTGACGCTGACGGCGGCAGACACCGTCATCCAGGTCGACCCCTGGTGGAACCCGGCCGTCGACGCGCAGGCCCATGCCCGCGCGCACCGGATCGGCCAGACACGGCCGGTGTTCGTCCACCAACTGGCCATCGAGGGCTCGATCGAGGAGCGCATGCTCGAACTGCAGGCCCGCAAGCGGGCGCTGGCGGACGGCCTGCTGGGCCGTGACGGGGGGGAGCGTCTGGAGAAGTTCAGCGCCGACGAGATCGATCGGCTGCTGGCGCCGTTGCAGTCCCCGGACGACGAGGACTGACGGACGCGAGGGGCGGGACCGCCGCCCGGACTCGGGGCGGCCCCGCGCGGGGAATCAGCGCTTGCGGTCGAAGCGCAGGGCGCGCGCGACGCTGCGGCGGTCGCAGCCCAGGCTGGCGACTTCGAAGGCTTCGTGCTTGCGGCCCTTGTCGTGCTGCGCCAGTTCCGGCATCGGGAGGCGGCGCGGCTGGGATTCGGTACGGGTATGAGACTTCATCATGGTCGTGGACCTTCTTGGCTTTCGGCGGCCGGGAGCGGGGGGGAAGACCGCTGGCAAAGACCGCTTTGTGCCAGCTAACGCGAGCCCTGGGGACGCCGTTGACAGCCTCCTCACAAATCTGCACAAAGCTCGCGCCATCGTCACGCACACGGCACCAAGACGGTGCTTTGGACGTATAGCGAACGAATTCGCCCTCGGCGCAACTCGGCTAAGCTCCGTCCCCATGTCCGCTGTTTCGCCGTCGTCGCCCCTGCCGGCTCCCGCTTCCGAGGGGTCTTCCGACCTGCTGGTCGCCTGCCTGTGCGCCGCCTGGTGCCGGACCTGCGACACCTATCGGGACGACTTCGCCACGCTGCGCCAGCAGCACCCGGGCGCGCGCTTCCTGTGGGTGGACATCGAGGACGACTCGGAGCTGGTCGACGACCTGGAGGTCGAGACCTTCCCGACGCTGCTGATCGGCCAGGGCGAGCGGGTGTGTTTCATCGGTCCGGTGCTGCCGGGACCGGCCGCGGCCCAGCGGCTGATCCAGGCCGCGCAGGACAACCCCGCGATGTCCGCCGCCAGCCCCAACGCACCGGCCGGCACGACCGCCGCGGCACAGGCCCTGCTGTCGCGTCTGCGACAGTCCTGCTGATCTGTCTCGCGCGGGCGCCCCGGTCGCCGTGCGTCTTTCGCCCATCGTTTGACGCCTTCCGCCCAGAGAGAGTGACGCTCGTCGGCAGCCCGGCTCCGAACAGCGCGGCGACCCCCACCTCCGGAGGGAGGGCGAGCGAGAATGCGCCACCGCCAACCCCAAGGCCGGCTCTCCGCGCGACCCGCGGCGGGCCGCTGCATCGATGAACGTCCAATTCAAGAACTCGGTGGCTCGCGCCACGCCCATCCTGGCGCTGGATCGCGCCGCCTACCAGGCCCTCGCCCCGAAGCTGCCCAAGCGCACCCAGCAATGGCTGGCGACGCTGGGCTTCTCCGCCGCCCCGGACACCTTCGCCCTGGTGCCGGGCGAGGACGGCAAGCTCGCGCAGGTCTTTGCGGGCGTGGCGCACGCGGCCCATCCGTTCGCCCTGTCGGCCTTGCCGCTCGCGCTCCCTGAAGGCGCCTACACCTTGTCGCCCGACGGCCTGCCGCTGCAGGACGAGGCCGCCGCGATGTCCTGGGAGCTGGGCTGCTACCAGTTCGACCTCTACAAGCCGCGCAAGCGCGAGCCGGCGCAACTGCTCATCAAGAGCAGCGCGGACGGCCAGCGCGGCCTGGCGATCGCGACCGCGATGAGCGCGGTGCGCGACCTGGTCAACACGCCCGCCGAGCACATGGGGCCGGAAGAGCTGTCGAAGGCCGCGGCCGTCGTCGGCAAGCAGCATGGCGCGAAGTTCAAGGAGATCGTCGGCGACGACCTGCTAAAGAAGAACTTCCCCGCGATCCACGCCGTCGGCCGCGCGAGCACCCGCGCGCCGCGCCTGATCGAGCTGAACTGGGGCAGCGACAAGCATCCGCGGCTGACGCTCGTCGGCAAGGGCGTGTGCTTCGACACCGGCGGCCTGGACATCAAGCCGGCCGACGGCATGCGCCAGATGAAGAAGGACATGGGCGGCGCGGCCAACACGCTGGGCCTGGCCACGCTGATCATGGCGCTGAAGCTGCCGGTGCGCCTGCAGGTGCTGATCCCCGCGGTGGAGAACTCGATCAGCGGCAACGCCTACCGTCCGGGCGACGTGATCAAGACCCGCGCGGGCCTGCACATCGAGATCGGCAACACCGACGCCGAAGGCCGCGTGATCCTGTGCGACGCGCTGGCCTACGCCACCGAGTCCAGGCCCGAGCTGATCATCGACCTGGCCACGCTGACCGGCGCCGCGCGCATCGCGCTGGGCGCGCAGTTGCCCGCGCTGTTCTCGAAGCACATGGACACGGCGCGGGACCTGGTCGACCTGGGCCTGAAGATGGACGATCCGCTGTGGCACATGCCGCTGTGGTCGCCCTACAAGGAAGGCATCACGTCGAGCATCGCCGACATCGTGAACACCGGGCGCAGCGCGCTGGCCGGCGCGATCAACGCGGCGCTGTTCCTCGAGGCCTTCATCCCGGCCGAGCAGGACTGGCTGCACATCGACCTCTTCGCCTGGAACGACATCGCGCGTCCGGGCCGCCCGGTCGGCGGCGAGGCCCAGACGATCCGGACGCTGCTGGCCTACATCGAGGAACGCTTCAGCGCCTGACCGGCGCCGATCACTCCCCGGCGCGCAGCCAGGCGGCGGCGCGCTCCGCGATCATCAGCGTGGGCGAGTTCGTGTTCCCGCTGGTGATCGTCGGCATGACGCTGGCGTCGATGACACGCAGGCCGCCGACGCCGCGCACGCGCAAGCGGCTGTCGACGACGGCGCGCTCGTCGTCGGCGCGGCCCATGCGGCAGGTGCCGACGGGATGGAAGATCGTCGTGGCGATGTCGCCGGCCAGGCGGGCCAGCTCCTCATCGGTCTGGAACTCGATGCCCGGCTTGTGCTCGCGCGGCCGGTAGCGGGACAGGGCCGGCTGCTCGACGATGCGCCGCGTCAGCCGCAGGCTGCGCGCCGCGATGTCGCGGTCCTCCGCGGTGCTGAGGTAGTTGGGCGCGATCAACGGCGCATCGGCCGCATCTGCACTGCGGATCGCGACCGTGCCCCGACTGGTCGGATTCAGGTTGCAGACGCTGGCCGTGAACGCGTTGAACGCATGCAGCGGCTCGCCGAAGGCGTCGAGCGACAGCGGTTGCACGTGGTACTCCAGGTCGGGCCAGTCCTTGTCCGGCCCGCTCTTCGCGAACGCGCCGAGTTGCGACGGCGCCATGCTCATCGGACCGGTGCGACGCAGCGCGTATTCGAGCCCGATGCGCGCCTTGCCGAACCAGCTCGACGCCAACGTGTTGAGCGTGCTGACGCCGTCGACCTGGAAGACCGCGCGGATCTGCAGATGGTCCTGGAGGTTGGCGCCGACACCGGGCAGGTCCTTGACGACCTCGATGCCATGCTGTTGCAGCAGCGCCGCTGGCCCGAGGCCCGACAGCTGCAGCAGTTGCGGCGAACCGATCGCACCGGCGGCAAGCAGCACCTCGCCGCCCGGGTTCAGGCGGACGGTCTCCAGCCCATGGGGCGTGCGCACGAGCACGCCGTCGCATCGCACCTCGCCGTCGACCTGCTCGACCAGCAACCGCTGCGCGTGCGCGCCGGTCCACATCTCGAAGTTGGGGCGCCGGTAGCAGGCCGGGCGCAGGAAGGCCTTCGCCGTGTTCCAGCGCCAGCCGGCGCGCTGGTTGACCTCGAAGTACCCGACGCCCTCGTTGTTGCCGCGATTGAAGTCGGGCGTCGCCGGAATGCCGGCCTCCTGCGCCGCCGTCGCGAACGCGTCCAGCACCGCCCAGCGCAGCCGCTGCTTTTCGACGCGCCACTCGCCGCCGTGCCCATGCATCGCCGGATCGAAGCCGGGCGGCCGCTCGGCGCCTTCGTCCAGGCGCCAGTGGTCCTCGTGCTCGCGGAAGTACGGCAGCACCGCGTCCCAGCGCCACGCGTCGTCGCCGGCGGCCTCGGCCCAACCGTCGTAGTCGCGGCTCTGGCCCCGCATGTAGATCATCCCGTTGATGCTCGAACATCCGCCCAGCACCTTGCCGCGCGGGTAGCGCAGGCTGCGCCCATTCAGGCCCGCGTCGGGCTCGGTCTTGAACAGCCAGTCCGTCCGCGGATTGCCGATGCAGTACAGGTAGCCGACGGGGATGTGGATCCAGTGGTAGTCGTCGCGACCGCCGGCCTCGAGCAGCAGCACGCGCTTGGACGTGTCGGCGCTCAGCCGGTTGGCGAGCAGGCAGCCGGCGGTGCCGGCGCCCACGATGATGTAGTCGAAGCGGCCTGAGGCCGTCTCGGGGGCCGCGTCGCGGTGGCTCGTTGGGTTGTCTCCGCCCATGTCTCTCTTGTCGTGATGGGTCTGTGAAGACCCATGCTGACCGAGCCACGGGCGGCCGGCAACCACGTTGTCACCAAGTGCCGATGGCCTCCTCTTCCGGCTGCTCCGCAGTGCGCCCGTTCGGCGCGTACCAGTCGATGCGTCGCGTCAGCGCCATGACCGCCGCCAGCACCGCGAAGAGCAGCGAGGCTCCGACCAGCAGCGCGGCCTTCTCCAGGTTGAGCAGCACGAACAGCGCGGCGTAGAGCACCGTCACCAGGGCGCCGAATCCCAGCCCGCGCCTGACCGCGCCGAGCATGGCCGTCCCGTAGAAGGTCAGCAGTCCGATCGCCGCGCCCGCCGCCAGCGCATAGGACAGCGCGAAGCTCAGGTGTTCCGACAGGCTCAGCAGGAGCAGGAAGAACAGCGTCATCGCGAGACCCACCAGCAGGTACTGCACCGGATGGACGCGCCGGCCGGACAGCAGTTCCAGCAGGCCGACGCTGACGAAGGTCAGCACGATGAACAGCAGCCCGTACTTGATCGCGCGGTCGCTCATCACGTAGGGATTCACGGGATCGATCATCGAGAACGCCAGCGTGTCGGCCACGATGCCCGACTTGCCCTCGCGTCCGGGCGCCGGATTCGGCGCATAGGCCCGGCCCGCGTCCGGGTCGCGCTCGACGCCGGGCAGCGAGAACCCGGCGAGGACATCGCGGGGCGCGGTCGTGGCGAGCTCGGTCACCTGCCATTGCGCCTCGAAGCCGCGCTCGTCGATGCGCTTGGACATCGGCAGGAAGCGGCCGCCGAAGCTCGGATGCGGCCAGTCCGAGCGCAGCTTGACCTGCGTCGCGGAGGCGGCAGGCACGATGCCGAAGTCGGTCATCCCGACCAGGTGGATCGCAAACGACAGCGTCAGCGGCTGGTCCAGCGCCTGGTCCGGGAGCTGCGCATGGAGGCCGTGCGGATAGCTGTCGTGACCGGTGCCCGGCCTCACCGTCAAGGCCTGGGCACCGCGCTTGACCGCCACGGCGCGCAGCCCCCGCGCGTCGCTGACGGCGACCATCACGCGCGGATCCTCGCAGCTCAGCTTGCCCTTGTGCTCCGCCACCGGGATCAGCGCGCCGAGGGAGGCCCACTGGGCCTGCAGCGCCACCTCGCCCACATAGCCGTTCACCTTGAACAGGCCACGCTCGCGCTGCTCCTGGTTCAGCGTGCCGTCGACCTTGAGTTCCGCGGGAACCGCCGAGAGCACGAAGTCGCGCCGTTCCGGCGTCTTCGTGATGTCCTTGCCGGTGCCGCTGACGGACTCCCACTCCTCCGAGCAGCTGCGCTGCACCATCGGGCCGAGCAGCACCTGCGGGCCCGCCTGCGCCGCGGCGACGCTGGCTTCCGCGGCACGCTGACGATCCTGGCGTTCGTCGACCAGCCAGCCGATCCGCAACAGCACGAGCAGCAACAGCAGCGTCACGCCGCCCAGGATCACCAGCTTCCACCACAGCGCCTTCATCTGCATCGTCCTTCTCCTCGCCCCTCGGCGATCCACGGAAGGCGGCAGTCTCGGCAGCGGCCGTGAGCTCAGGACGAAGTTTGTGAGCCGGCGGTGAAGAGCGGGAAGGCGAGTCGCACACGCAGGCCGGGCCCGGCCGGTTCGAATCGCAACTCGCCGCGATGCAGGCCGGCGATCTGGCGCACGATGGCCAGGCCCAGGCCGGACCCCTTGCGCAGGCTGCCCGGCCGGGCCGTCGAGAAGAAGCGCTCGCCCAGTTGCGCGAACGCGCCGGCCGGCACGCCCGGTCCGTGGTCGCGCAACTCGAAGAACGCGCGGGAGGCCTGCGCGTCGATCGCGGGCTCGATCCCCACCTGGAGCGCCAGCTCGGAGCCCGCCGGTGCGAAGTCGATCGCGTTCGTCAGCAGGTTGCTGATGGCCAGCGCCAGCATCTCGGCGTCGGCCTGCAGTTCCACCGCGTCACGGCGCAGCCAGCGCACCGTCAGCGCCTGCTGCGCCAGACGGTCGCCGAGCTGCGCCAGCGTCTCGTCGACCGCGTCGACCAGCGCCACCGGACGCGGATGCTCCGGCCCGCGCCGCAGTTCCAGCGTGGACAGCGCGAGCAGCCGCTCGACCAGCTCCGTCATGCGCTCGCTCTGCGAGACGACCTGCGCGGCGAAGCGCTGGCGGTCGGCGCCGGGCAGTTCGTCCTGCAGCAGTTCGCCGGCGCCGCGCAACGCGGCCAGCGGACTCTTGAGTTCATGCGTCAGCGCACGCACCAGATGCTCCAGGCGCTCCCGGCCGTCGAGGCGCTCACGCATCGCGTCCATCGCCTGGGCCAGGTCGCCCAGTTCGCCGGGCACCTTCGGCGGCGGCTGGCGCTGGCCGAGCTGAACCTCCTGCGCATATCGCCGCAGGCGCCGCACCGTGAGGATCATCCAGGCGGTCACCGCGACGCCCACCGCCAGCGAGACCGCCAGCAGTCCCAGCCCGGCGATCCAGATGCGGCGCTCGGCGCGATAGATGATCTGCTGCACCGCGGCCGCCGGCTTGGCGACGGTGACGACGCCGATCGTGCGCCCGTCCCGGCGCACCGGCGCCGCCACGTACATCACCGGACTGCCCTGCGCATCCTTGCCGTTGCCGAGTTCGCCGGCATTGCCGTAGAGCGCCGGCTTCTCGGGCGTCGAGCGCGCGCCGTACTCGCCGCGCAAGGTGCGGGCGACGTCGTTCCAGGCGGAGTAATCCTGGCCCACCGCCGGGACCGGGCTGGTGTCGAGCACGACACGCCCGGCCGCGTCCGTCACGTAGATCCGGAAGTCCAGCGAGCGCTTGCGGGCGCTGAGGATGCGGGCGTCGACGGGGCGCTCGGCATAGTCGCGCACGCGCTGCGCGAAGCGCGTGCCGCTCAGATCACCGCCGGGCGGCATGGCGGCGAGCTCGTCGCGCGCCAGCTCGGCCACCAGGTTGGCGGTGTCGACCATCATGTCCTCCATCACCTCGCGCACGCTGGGCTTGAACTCGCCCAGCACGACGCGCAGCAGGATGAAGGCGCTCAGCCCCGCCACCAGGAAGAAGCCGAGGAACAGTCGCAGGCCGAGGCGCATCCGCCGTCACTCCAGCGAATAGCCCATGCCGCGGTGCGTGCGGATCGGGTCGAGGTCGGGCCGCACCTGGCGCAGCTTGGCGCGCAAGGTCTTGATGTGGGTGTCCACGGTGCGGTCGCCGCTGTCGGCATCCATCCCCCAGACGGCGTCCAGCAGGCTGTCGCGGCTGTGGATGCGTCCCGGCGCCTTCAGCAGGCGCAGCAGCAGGCCGAGCTCACGGCGGGTCAGCGGCAGCAGCTCGCCGTGGAAGCGCACGCGGGAGCCCTCGGCCTCGACCACGAAGCCGGCGACGGCGGGCGCGGTCGACGCCGCCGGCGCCTGGGCGCGGCGCAGCAACGCCCGCACCCGCGCGACCAGTTCGCGATTGCTGAACGGCTTGGCCAGGTAATCGTCGGCGCCCAGCTCCAGGCCCAGCACCTTGTCGCCTTCCTCGCTGCGGGCGCTGAGGACCAGCACCGGCAGTCGCGCCAGCGGCCCCTGGCGCAGCTCGCGACACAGGTCCAGGCCGTTGCCGTCCGGCAGGCCGACGTCCAGGATCGCCAGGTCCGGCGCGTTCGAGGCCAGGGCCGAACGCGCCTCGTGCAGCCAGCCGCAGGCGCGGACCCGGTAGCCCTCGCGCTCCAGGACGAAGCTGACGGTCTGCGCGATCGCGGGGTCGTCCTCCAGCAGCAGGATCTGGCCGGCGAACGGTACGGACGACGGCGACGTGGCGGATGAGGTGGCGATGGAAGGCGTGCTCATGTCCGTGATCATCGCGGAGCCTGGGCCAGTTCGCGGAGGTAGCGCAGCCCCTGCGCGGCGCGCGGGCCGTACCAACTGATCAGTTCACCGTCGACCAGCCGCACCCGGGCATTCGGACAGAGCGCCTGCGCTTCGGCCAGATGCTCCTCACCGAACCGGTAGGGCTCCGAGCTGAGCAGCAGTTCGTCGATCTCCGCCAGCCACGGTTCGTCGCCGGTGACGACCGGGTAGCGCGCCGCGCCATGCGGCCCGCCTTCGACGGGGGGCCAGGTCTCCCAACCCACTTCTGCGAGCATGCGCGCGATGTAGGTGTCTCGCGCCACCGTCATCCAGGGCGCCCGCCAGATCATGTAGAGCACGCGGCGCCCCGCCTGAGCCCGCCGAAGATCGGCGAGGAAGGACCGGCACGCGGCCAACTCCCCCTGCAACCCGGCGGCGAGACGCTCAGCCCGGTCACGCAGATCGGGGACATCCGGCAGCGCGACTTCGGCGTAGGCAAAGTCGTCCGGCGGAAGGACATTTCTGCCGGTGGGTTCAGACCTGACCCCCAGTTCGGCGGCAAAAACCTCCACCATCTCGACGATCTGCGCGATCAAGGCGAGGTTGTCCGCCGGCCCGCAGGGGTGGGTCACCACCACATGGGGGATCCAGGCGCGCAGCGCCTCGACCGTCTCGAGGCGGTTCTCGTCCACGTTGACCACCACATGGCTGGGGGCCAGCGCCCTCACTTTCGGGAGGTTGACGTCCTTCGTCCCACCGATCTTTGATATTGCTGACACCGCCGGCGCCGGGTGAATGCAAAAACCGGTGCGGCCCACGATCCAGGGGCCCAATCCGAGTGCGAACAGCAGTTCCGTCACCGAGGGGACGAGCGAGACGATGCGCAGCCGCGGCGTGGCCGAGGCCTCGTCCGGGAGCGGGTGTTGCGGGGCGATGGACGACACGTTGTGCGATTTCAGCAGGGTTGCATCCGCATAGTGGAAAACACTGAGCAACTCAGGAGCATGCTTTGCCCCACCAAGACGCCGGAGGCGGAGATTGTTGAGCGCCTCTGACACTGCTCGGGGTTTGCGCGCATCGGCTGAAAAACAACAACCAGCTTGACGCGTTGCGAACCGCCAATCCTGTCACACATAATCGGATCGCCTGAATGCAGCGCCTTCGTATGAGTGGTTCACGATGGGTTGAAGCAGCACATTGGGTTATTTGGTTTTGAAAGGGCTTCCCCCATGGGAAACAAGCTATACGTGGGCAACCTCGCTTACAGCGTGCGAGACGAGTCGCTCCAGGAGGCATTCGCGCCATTCGGCACCGTCATTTCCGCCAAGGTCATGATGGATCGTGAGACCGGACGTTCCAAGGGCTTCGGCTTCGTGGAAATGTCGACGGACGATGAAGCGCAGGCTGCCATCAACGGCATGAACGGTCAGGCCCTCGACGGCCGCGCGATCGTGGTCAACGTGGCTCGTCCGCGTGAAGACCGTCCGGGCGGCGGTGGCGGCTTCGGCGGCGGCGGTGGCCGCAGCGGTGGCGGCGGCTTCGGCGGCGGCGGTGGTCGCAGCGGTGGCGGCGGCTACGGCGGCGGTGGTGGCGGCGGCTACGGTGGTGGCGGCGGCGGTGGTCGCAGTGGCGGCGGCGGCGGTTACGGCGGTGGCCGTAGCGGCGGCGGCGGTTACGGCGGCGGCGGCGGTGGCGGCTACGGTGGTGGCGGCGGCGGCAGCTACGGCGGCGGTCGCGGCGGCTACTGAGCCACGCACGGCAGGCGGGTTCATCCCGCCTTGCAATGAGAAAGGCGCTCCTCGGAGCGCCTTTTTCTTTTGGTGATCAGCTTTTGATCACCCTCCCAGCAGACCAGCAGATGCCCAGCAATGCCAGGTCTTGTCTTGCCCCCTCTCCCGCTTGCGGGAGAGGGTGGGGGTGAGGGCCAGCAGCCGTGGAGTGAAGCGGGGTCAGGTCTCGCCCTGCCGATGCTTGCGCGGACGCCCCGCCAGCAGGCGGTCGAAAACCGCGCCCGGCAGCAGTCGCATGACACGGGCGACGACGCCCATCTGCCACGGTATGAATCGAACCCTGGCGCCCGCCGCGATGGCCGAATAAGCCTTGCGCGCGAAGTCCTCGGGCTGCATCAGGAAGGGCATGCCATACCGGTTCTCGCGCGTCAGCGGAGTATCGACATACCCCGGCGCGATCGTCACGACCTTCACGCCATCCGGCCGACATTCTCCGCGCAGGCTCTCGCAATAACTGAAGACCGCGGCCTTGCTGGAACAGTAAGCGCCATGTCCTGGCAGCCCCCGGATGCCGGCGACGCTGGCAATGCCCACCAGTGTGCCGCTGCGGCGCGTGCGCATCGGCCCGACGAAGGGATGGAAGGTCGCGGCCAGGCCGATGTTGTTGGTGGCGTAGAGGCGCTGCATCACCGCGAGGTCCTCGTAGATCGCCGTGTCCATGCCGATGCTGATGCCGGCGTTGGCAATGACGACGTCGGGCAGACCCTGCTCGGCGATGCAACGGCGACCGGTGGCCGCGATGGCCTCGACGTCGCTGACGTCGGCGCGGTACACGCGCCAGCGCGACGGGTCGAGCCGCTGCTGCTCGGCCCAGGCAGCCAACTCCTCGACGCGGCGCGCCACCAGCGCCAGGTGCCAGCCCTCGCGGTAGTATTGCAGCGCGAGCGCCTGACCGATGCCGCTGGAGGCACCGGTGATGTAGACAAGTCGGGTCATGGCTTGCTGCTGAAGGTCGCGGTGCCGGAAGCAGCCGCGGCCGGTCTGGCAGCCGGCTTGGCGACAGCGCTGGTCGCGGCAGTGCCGGCAGCCTTCGCGGCGGCCTTGGCGGGCTGCAGGGACGGGCGCGCGCCGGGCTGCGCGGCGAAGGTCGCGCGACCACCGCCGCTGAAAGTCAGGCGACCGGTCAGCTGGTCGTAGACGAAGCTCTTCACCTGCATCTCGCCGCCCATGCCGACCACCCGCGCCGGCAGGTGGGATCGGATCTGCTGCTGCGGCACGAAGGCGTGCAGGAACTCGCCATAGAGCTCCAGGTCCGGCGGCTTCGTCGTATCGCCGTTGGGATAACGCTTGACCTTCACGTCGCCGAGCAGCTGCACCTCGCTGCCATCGCCGTTGGACACCCCGCGCTGCGCGTCGGCGACCAGCAGCTCGTCGAGCTTGCCGTAGGCACGCAGCTGCGGCGTATCGATCTCCAGCGTGTCGTTGTCCGGGTAATGGCGCATCTCGGTGCCGGTGATCCGGCCGGTGAGCCGGCCGTCGCTGCTGAAGCGCTGCACCTCGAAGCCGTTCATCCGGTAGTCCGGCTCATGCTTGGGCGCGGCCTTCTCACGCGGCGCCTCGAGCTGCGGCGTGTTCTTGATGAGCCACCAGGTGAAGCCCGCCAGCATCGCCATCAGCAGCAGCGGCACGTAGTTGGCCAGCATCGACTGCAGGCGCCACAGCAGCGGCTGGGCGCGACGGCGCGGGGCGGTCGGCGGCGGAACGAGTGCCGCCATCAGTGCCCGCTCCCGTCCAGCGTCTCGAGGTGGCCGTGCAGCAGCTTCGCGTACTGGCCGGCCGCCATCAGCAGCAGGTCGCAGAACTCGCGCGCGGCGCCGTGGCCACCGGCGGTGGCGGTGACGTGATGCGCCACCGCCTTCACCTCGGCATGGGCCTGTGCCGGCGCGCACGCGAAGCCGGCGCGCACCATCAGCGGCAGGTCGGGCCAGTCATCGCCGATCGCGGCGACTTCGTCCCAGTGCAGGCCCAGCTGGTCGAGCAGCGGCTGCGCCGCGGCCAGCTTGTTCTTCGCGCCGTAGACGGCGTGCGGCAGGCCGAGGTCGGCCACGCGGCGCCGCACGGCCGGCGAGTCGCGACCGGTGATCACGATCGGCACGATGCCGCCTTGCGCCAACAGCTTCATGCCATGGCCGTCGAGCGTGGCGAAGGCCTTGATCGTCTCGCCCGCCTCGCTCAGGTAGATGCGGCCGTCGGTCAGCACGCCGTCGACGTCGAAGATCGCGGCCTTGAGCCCGAGGGCCGGGCCTTGCGCCTTCAGCAGCAGCTCGGGGGGGAAGGACAGCGCGGGCTTGAGTTCACGCACCACGGCCGGCATCGCCGCCGCCGGATTGCCCGGGGTGTAGGAAGGCGTGCCGCTCATCAGATCACCTTCGCGCGCATCAGGTCGTTGATGCTGATCGCGCCGACGAGGCGCTGCTCGTCGTCGACGGCGAGGACCAGCGTGATGCGCGCCTGCTCCATCAGGTCGGCCGCGACGACGGCGAGCGCGTCGGCGCCGACCGTGCGCGGATTCGGATGCATCACCTGCCCGGCGGTCAGGCCGCGCAGGTCGGTGCCGCGTTCGATCAGGCGGCGCAGGTCGCCGTCGGTGAAGATGCCGCCGACCTGGCCGTCGGCATCGGCCAGCACGGCGCAGCCCAGGCCTTTGTCGGACATCACCCGCATCATGTCGAGCAGCGGCATCTCCGCGCTCACGCGGGGCAGCGAATCGCCGCTGCGCATCAGGTCGCGCACGTGCGTCAGCAGGCGGCGGCCCAGCGAGCCGCCCGGGTGCGAACGGGCGAAGTCCTCGGCGCGGAAGCCGCGGGCGTCGAGCAGCGCCACGGCCAGCGCGTCGCCGAGCGCGATCTGCGCGGTGGTGCTCGCCGTCGGTGCGAGGTTGAGGGGGCAGGCCTCCTGCTCGACCCGCGAGTCCAGCACGAAGTCCGAATGCTTGGCCAGCGACGACGACAGTCCGCCCGTCATGCCGATCAGCGTGACGCCCAGGCGCTTGAGCACCGGGATGATGGCGTTGAGCTCGTCGCTCTCGCCGGAGTTGGACAGCGCCAACACGATGTCGCCGGGGGTGACCATGCCGAGGTCGCCGTGGCTGGCTTCGCCCGGATGGACGAAGAAGGCCGGCGTGCCCGTGGACGCCAGCGTGGCGGCGATCTTGCGGCCCACATGGCCGCTCTTGCCCATGCCCATCACGACGACACGACCGGCGCTGTCGAGGATCGTCCGGACCACCTGCTCGAACGACTCGCCGAGGCGCGGACCGAGCGCGAGCAGCGCGTCGGCCTCGACTTTCAAGGCCGCGCGGGCCACGTCGAGCGCGCGGGAATGGGTGAGGGCGGCATGGGTCGTCATAAGGGCGAAAGTGTAGCCGCCGGGGTCGATTCAGTCCGGCGCCGGACCCAGCCGCATCGCCACGCCGAAGCCCCCGTCCACGGGGGGCAGGCGCAGGTCGCCGCCGTGGGCGCGCGACACCAGGTCGGCCATCATCAGCCCCAGGCCCATGCGGCCTTCGTACTGCTGGCGCTCCAGCGCGTCGTTGAGGTCCACGCGCTGCCAGTCGGCCACGCCCTCGCCGTCGTCGGTGAGCTGCAGCAGCAGGCCACCGTCGGGCTGGCGGTGCAGCCGCAGCTGCACCCGCGACGCGCCATGGCGCCAGGCGTTGTCGAGCAGGTTGATCAGCGCGGCGGCGAGCAGGTCGGGGTCGGCGTCGATGCCGGCCTCGTCCTCCGGCAGATCCAGTTCGAGGCCGTCCGGCAGCGGCAGCATCGCCAGCAGCTCGATCAGGTCCAGGCGCTGCCAGCGCAGGCTCATGCCGGTGCGGAACAGCGTCAGCAGCGCGGTCACGACGCGACGCAGCCGGTCGGCGGCCTCGCGGGTGCGCTGCAGCCGGGCGCGCGATTCGGGCGGGGCCTCGCGCAGCGCCATCGCGAGCTGCGCATCCATGCCCGCGAGCGGCGTGCGCAGCGCATGGGCCGCGTGCGCGCTGAAGGCGCGCTCGTTGGCCACGCGTTGCGCCAGGCGCTGGCCGAGGTCGAGCACCGCGGCACGGATCCCGGCCAGTTCCTGGCGGTGCTGTTCGGGCAGCAGCTGGCGCGTGTCGAGCGGGTCGTAGTCGGCGAGCGCGCGGGACAGCTCGGCCAACGGCGCCAGCTCGGCGCGCGCGCGCCGGTTCATCCACATCATGCAGAGGCCACCGACCAGCAGGGCCGAGAAGGCGCTCGCGAGCCCGACGCGGCTGCGCACTTCCGTCCGCTCGGCGCTGGTCTGCGCGACCATCAGCCAGCCCGACCCGGCGACCGTCGGCAGCGGACGCACATGGACGCGCCAGTCATCGCCATCGGTGCCGTCGTCCTTCCAGTCGCTGAAGCCGGGTGGCAGCTTCCAGGCGTTCACCGGCGCCAGCGGCGAGCGATGCAGCAGCGCGCCATCCGAGCCCACCAGCTGCCAGGCGAAGTGGGTGCTGAGGTCATCGCTGTCGGCGATCTCGGCCGGCATCGCGCTGCCCTGGCGCAGCAGCTGTCCGAGCACCTGCGAGGACGCCTGCAGCGTCTCGTCGAGCAGCTCGTCCACCTCCTCCTGCACGACCAGCCAGACGCTGACGCCCGCCAGCAGCGCCCAGAAGGCGGAGATCATCAGGAGCTGGCGCGCCAGGCGGCCGGCGATCGACGGTCGGCGCGGTCCCGCGGGCGCGTTCACGGCCACGTTCACGGCCGCTTTCACGCGGCCTCCGGTCCGAGCCGGTAGCCCAGGCCGCGGACGGTCTCGATCAGTTCCCGGCCGAGCTTGCGGCGCAGGCTCGACACATGGACCTCCAGCGCGTTGCTCAGGACTTCGGCGTCGTCGCCGAGCACCTGCAGCTCGAGATCGCGCTTCGGATACAACCGGCCGGCGCGCTGCGCCAGCGCCTCCAGCACCGCCCATTCCCGGGCGGTCAATTCGACCGCATGGCCGTCGCGCGTCGCGCGCTTGGCCGCCAGATCCAGCACCACATCGCCATGACGCCGCTGCGAGCTGCTCGCGCCCACATGGCGGCGACTGACCGCGCGCAGGCGGGCGGCGAGCTCCTCCGGCGCGAAGGGTTTGACCAGGTAGTCGTCGGCGCCACCGTCCAGGCCTTGCAGGCGGTCGGCGAGCAGGTCCCGCGCGGTCAGCATCAGCGCCGGGGTCGACACGCCGCGCTGGCGCAGTCCGCGCAGCCAGTCCAGGCCCGAGCCGTCCGGGAGCTGCCAGTCGACCAGCAGCGCCTCGAATTCCTCGTGCTGGCGGGGCAGCACCTCCGACAGTCGACGGGCCCAGGTCACCGTGTGACCCTCGGCGCGCAGGAAGTCGCGCAGGGCCTCGCCGAGGAGTTCGTCGTCTTCGAGCAGCAGCAGTCGCATGGCGTGGGGGCGGCCTTCAGGCCGGATCGGCGAGCGGGAAAGATAGCAGCCGCCGGGGCGGCGCGCGAGCACCCCCGCCGATGTGCGAAACGGCGGGGGTCTTCAGCCGGCCTTCAGCTTGGCTTCAGGGCGACTTCAGTGCCGGCGCGCCCACTGCGTCCCGTGAAGCCGCATCCCCTGTCCTCCCTCCAGCTCGGCGCCGGCTCGACCTCGGCGCCGGTCCTGTCGCCCGTCGGGGCGATGTCGCTGCCGGCGCTGCGGCGCGGATGGCTCGTCGCGCTGGCCGGCCTGGCAGCGCTGCTGCTGTGGGACGCCGCCGGATGGGACCTCACGGTCGTGCGGCTGTTCGCGGACGCGCATGGCTTCACGTTGCGCGATCACTGGCTGACCTCGGGCCTGCTGCATCAAGGCGGACGCTGGGTCGCCACCGGCCTGGCCGTGATGCTGGTGATCAACGCGGTCCGGCCGCTGTGGCCCGGACTCACGCGCCGTGAACGCTGGGGCGCGGTGGTACTGACGGCCGTCAGCCTGATCGTCATTCCATTGATGAAGCAGGGCAGCACGACCAGCTGTCCCTGGGACCTGGCCGAGTTCGGCGGCGTGGCGCACTACGTGTCGCACTGGCACTTCGGCGTGCGCGACGGCGGCCCGGGTCATTGCTTCCCCTCGGGGCATGCGAGCTCCGCCTTTGCCTTCTTCAGCCTGTTCTTCATGCTGCGTCGCGCCTATCCGCGACAGGCGCGGTTCGCGTTGGGCGCGGTGCTGACGATGGGCGTGCTCTACGGCTTCGCGCAGATGGCGCGCGGCGCGCATTACCCGAGCCACACGATGTGGACCGCCTGGATCTGCTGGACGCTCGCGGTCCTCGCCGTGCCCTGGCTGCGAGTCCGCGACGCCGACGCGGGTACATGACGGATTCATGGCCCTGACGATCGCGGCCTTCCAGAATCGGCGCTCCTGCAACGACTCTGGAGAGATGCGATGGGCAAGAAGCTGCTGCTGCTGGCCGGCGATTACGTCGAGGACTACGAGCTGATGGTGCCGTTCCAGGCGCTGCAGGCGGTGGGTCACCAGGTCCACGCGGTCTGCCCCGGCAAGAAGGCCGGGGACTTCGTGCTGACGGCGATCCATGATTTCGAGGGCGCGCAGACCTACTCGGAGAAGCCGGGTCACCGCTTCACGTTGAACGCGAGCTTCGACGACATCAAGCCGGAGGACTACGACGCGCTCGTGATCCCGGGCGGCCGGGCGCCGGAGTACCTGCGCACGATGCCGGGCGTGCTGCCGCTGGTGCAGCACTTCGCGAAGACCGACAAGCCCATCGCCGCGATCTGCCACGGCGCGCAGTTGCTGGCCGCGGCCGGCATCATCCGTGGCAAGAAGGTCTCGGCCTATCCGGCCTGCGCCGCGGAGGTCGAGCTGGCTGGCGCGAGCTACGCCGACATTCCGGTCGACCAGGCGGTCACTGACGGCAAGCTCGTCACCGCGCCGGCCTGGCCCGCGCATCCCGCCTGGATGGCGCAGTTCCTGCAAGTGCTCGGCACGAAGATCACGCACTAGGAAAAGAAAAACGGGCGCCAGAGGCGCCCGTTCGTCCCGTAACCGCGAGAAACCGCGGTCGGTGGCTCAGGGGTACAGCCCGCGCTCTTCGCGCGCTTCCAGCACCCGCGTGCAGGCCACCGTGAAGGCGGCCGTGCGCAGCGGGATCTTGTGCTGTTCCGCGGTATCCCAGATGCCCTTGAACGCGCCGACCAGGATCTTGTCCAGGCGGACGTTGATCTCGTCTTCGGTCCAGAAGAACGACGAGAAGTCCTGCACCCATTCGAAGTAGGAGACCGTCACGCCGCCCGCGTTGGCGATCACGTCGGGGACGACGATGATCCCGCGGTCCGCCAGCACGGCGTCGCCGTCCGGGGTCGTCGGGCCGTTCGCGCCTTCGATCACCACGCGGGTCTGCACGCGCTTGGCGCGTTCACCGGTGATCTGGCCTTCCAGCGCGGCCGGGATCAGGATGTCCGACTTCACGTCCCAGAAGTTCTCGTTGTCGATGCGGTCGGCGCCCTTGAAGCCGCCCACGCCGCCCGTGCGGGCCACGTGGTCCAGCAGGTCGGTCATGTCCAGGCCGTTCTCGTTCAGGATCGTGCCGGTGTGATCCTGCACGGCGACGATGATGGCGCCGTTGGCGGCGAACATCTTCGCGGCCACGGAACCCACGTTGCCGAAGCCCTGCACGGCGACGCGCGCGCCTTCCAGGTTCACGTTCAGGCGGCGCATCGCTTCGCGGCCGACGACGAACACGCCGCGGCCGGTGGCGGCCACGCGGCCGAGCGAGCCGCCCAGCGCGATCGGCTTGCCGGTGACGACGCCGGTGGCGGTCGCGCCGACGTTCATCGAGTACGTGTCCATCATCCAGGCCATGATCTGGCCGTTGGTGTTCACGTCAGGCGCGGGGATGTCCTGCGTCGGGCCGATGATCATGCCGATCTCGCTGGTGTAGCGGCGGGTGACCTTCTCCAGCTCCTTCAGCGACAGCGTCTTCGGATCCAGGCGGATGCCGCCCTTCGCGCCGCCGTAGGGCAGGTTGACCGCGGCGTTCTTGACCGTCATCCAGGCCGACAGCGCCATCACTTCTTCCAGCGTGACGTCCGGGTGGTAGCGCACGCCGCCCTTGCCGGGACCGCGGGTCAGGCTGTGCTGGACACGGTAGCCCTCGAAGTGGGCGATGGTGCCGTTGTCGAGTTCGATGGGGATGTCCACGATCAGCGCGCGCTTGGGGCGACGCAGCGTTTCCACCCAGCGGGCCAGCTTGCCCAGGTAGGGCTCGACGGCGTCGATCTGGGACAGGTAGGTGCCCCAGGGACTGTTGCGCGTGGGGGAAACGAAAGACAGGTTGGGCATGAAATGCTCCGTAACTTTTCGGTGGCGCGAACGGTACCCCGAAGCCCTGCCCGTCCGCCACGTGCGGCAAAGCCGAGTGCACATGCGGGCATGCGCCCCATGCATAAGGGGGCTAGTTTGCGCCTCGGACATGACCAAAGCCAAGCCCCTTCGGGCGAGACCGCGGTGTGATCGTCTCCGGCCCGCGCCATGAAAAACAGGCCCCGCAGGGCCTGTTCAGCGCGCGCCGTCAGCCGACGCGATATCGCCGGGCGGTGATCAGCCCTTGATCGCGGCGCGGAACTCCGCGTCGTCGAGCAGCTTGCCGATCAGCGACTTGTAGAGCGCGCCGTACTGGTTGATCGCCAGCGGGATGGCGGTCGCGCCAACGAAGCTGGACTCCCAGCTCGACTCGGCGGCCAGTTCCTTGTCGAAGACCTTCTGGCCGTTGCGCTTGACGACGAATCGCGCGGCCAGGCGGCCCGTGCCGGTGCCGATGGCGGCGTCGACGCGGCTGTCGGTCAGCTCGCCGTCGATGACGACCGGGCTGTTCGGATCGAGCAGGCCGGCGCCCTTCAGTTCGGCGGCGAGTTCATCGCGCAACTGGCTCGAGAACGTGCCGGCGGACGGCTGCATCGACGAGCCGCGCAGGCCGCCGAGTTCGGTGTCCATGCCGGCCGGCTTGCCGGCGGCGAGCTTGAAGGTACCCACCTGCGACGGCGCGGCCTTGGCGGCGCGCAGCTTCTCGACGTTGGCGGCACTGGACGACGGCGCAGGCATCTTGGCGGTCACGCAGGCGGTCAGCGCGGCGGTGGCGGCCAGCACGACGGTCAGGCGGGCGGCGCGGATCAGGAACGAGGTCATGGGAAGTGCTTTCTCGAAACTTGAAAGGGAAAAGGAACCTGGACGAAAGGGGGGAGCTGGACAGGCGGAGGACCGCGGCGATCAGCCGCGATCGACCACGATCCAGCGCGATCAGCGGAACGCCGGATCGCGCGTCACGTCGTTGAGCACATTGCTGACGACCTGGCGACTGATGCGGGTCATGGCGGCGTCGATGCTGTCCGCCTTGGTCGCGCCCTCGGGCGACGACTTGGCGCCGACGGTGGCCCACAGGATGCCGCGGGCCTTCTTGACGACGGGCTCGGCGGCGCCGGGCGCGCGGTAGGTCGCGGTGCAGAGGTAGCCGTCGCCGACCTGCGAGCCGACCAGGCCGAAGGTCAGCCCGGTGACGAAGCCCTTGCTGAACGCGTCATCGGAGGTGGGCACGTTGTCCAGCACGATGCTGAGCGACGCGCCGCCGTCCACCGGTGTCTCGGACACGCTGCTGAAGACGCCGCTGGTGCGGACCTGGTCCGTGATGCGGCCCTTCAGCAGGGCGGTGGCCTGCTGGTTCTGCACGCCCTTGGTCTGGAACTCGAAGAACAGCTGGACCGGTTTCGGTTCGGCGGGTCTGGCGAACTGGCTGGCCGGCACTTCGGCCGGCCGGTTGTCGACATAGACGCTCATGCAGCCGGTCAGGCCGATGGCGAGCGCGAAAGCGCCCAGCGCGCGCGCCAGGCTGGCGCCGCGGACAATGGCAGTCATGCGTGGATCTCCCTCGTGAAACGCGTCCGATGTGTGTATGGAATGCGACGGACGTCGAGTCGCAAACTATATCGAGCCTCAGTCTTGTCGCAACCGGGACCGCCCGGGGTGGGGGCCCAGTACCATCGCCGCCATGCTCACCGCGCTGGACCTGACACTCATCTACCTGATCGCCGCCGTGCTGGGCGTGGTGGTCTGCCGTTCGCTGAAGCTGCCGCCCATCCTGGGCTATCTGGTCGTGGGCGTGGTGATCGGACCGAACGCGCTGGCGCTCGCCAGCGACGTGCCCGGCGTGCAGCATCTGGCCGAGTTCGGTGTGGTGTTCCTGATGTTCGTGATCGGCCTGGAGTTCAACCTCCCGAAGCTGCACAGCATGCGGTCGATGGTGTTCGGACTGGGGCTGCTGCAGGTGGTCGTGACCATCGGCGGGACGATGGCGGGCAACCTCTTCCTGCGCTGGCTGTTCGGCGTGATGGGCTGGGCCTGGGACCTGGGGTGGCAGGGATCGCTGGCGCTCGGGGCGGCGATGGCGATGAGCTCGACGGCCATCGTCGTGAAGCTGATGTCCGAGCGGCTCGAGCTGGAAAGCGAACACGGCCGGCGCGTGATCGGCGTGCTGCTGTTCCAGGATCTGGCCGTCGTGCCGCTGCTGGTGCTGATCCCGGCGCTGGGCGGAAGCGGCGCGGAGATGATCGAATCGCTCGGCTGGGCCGCGCTGAAGGCGGTCGTGCTGCTGGTGCTGCTGCTGACCGGCGGCCAGCACCTGATGCGCCGCTGGCTGACGCTGGTGGCGCGGCGCAAGAGCCAGGAGCTCTTCATGCTGAACCTGCTGCTCGTCACGCTGGGCCTGGCCTGGCTGACCGAGCATGCGGGGCTGTCGCTGGCGCTGGGCGCGTTCGTCGCCGGCATGCTGATCGCGGAGACCGAATACAAGCATCAGGTGGAACTGGACATCCGGCCCTTCCACGACGTGCTGCTGGGGCTCTTCTTCATCACCATCGGCATGCGGCTGGACTGGCAGACGCTGGTCTACCAGTGGCCGCTGGTGATCATCCTGACGCTGGTGCCGACGCTGGCGAAGTTCGTGCTGGTGGCGGGACTGGCCAAGCTGTTCCGCGCGCCGACCGGCGTCGCGCTGCGCACCGGCCTGTACCTCGCGCAGGCGGGGGAATTCGGCTTCGTGCTGCTGACGCTGGGCGCCCAGCAGAACCTGATCGCCGCGCAGTGGGTCAGCCCGGTGTTGGCGGCGATGGTGCTGTCGATGCTGCTGACGCCGATCATCATCGAGCACAGCAACCGCATCGTCATGAAGCTGTCCGCGAGCGACTGGCTGCTGCAGTCGGTGCAGCTGACGACGATCGCCAAGAAGTCGATCAAGACCGATGCGCACGTGATCATCTGCGGCTACGGCCGCAGCGGGCAGAACCTGGCGACGCTGCTGGAGGCGGAGCACATTCCCTACATGGCGCTGGACCTGGATCCGGACCGCGTGCGGCAGGCGGCTGCGGCGGGGAAGAGCGTGGTGTTCGGCGATGCGGCGCGGCTGCCCAGCCTGATCGCCGCCGGCCTGACACGCGCGAGCGCGGTGGTCATCTCGTACCACGACACGGCATCGGCGCTGAAGGTGTTGCATGAGGTCCGCGGCCATGCGCCGCATGTGCCGGTGGTCGTGCGCACGATCGACGACACCGACCTCGAGAAACTGCGCGCCGCCGGCGCGACCGAGGTGGTGCCGGAAGCGATCGAAGGCTCGCTGATGCTCGCGAGCCACGCGCTCGCGCTCGTCGGCGTGCCGATGCGGCGGGTGCTGCGCATCGCGCGGGATGCGCGGGATCGCCGCTACGGGCTGCTCCGCGGCTACTTCCACGGCGCCGACGACGACACCTCCGAAGAACGCGACCAGGCCCGGCTCCAGTCCATCAGCCTGCCCATGGCCAGCATCCTCGAAGGACGCACGCTCGGGGAGATCGGATTGGTCGCCTGGGGCGTCAGCGTGGTGTCCGTGCGCCGGCCCAATGGGGCGGTGAAGGACGCGAGCGACGATCTGGTGCTCCAGGGCGGAGACACGCTCGTCGTGTCGGGGACGCCGGAAGCCCTCGCGCGCGCTGAGCACGGGTTGTTGGTGGGCTGAAGACCGCCCGCCTGCAATGGCTGGGGCGTTGGCCGCGAGGGCATGGGGCCCCCGCGGCAAGCGCGGAAACCCCATGCCCTCCCGTCCCCAACCACGGCCGTCCTTCGACGGTTTTGCTACCGGGGACTTCGGAGGAGGGCCAGCTGCCGCTCGCCGAGTGACTCCGACATCACCGCCGGCATCAGCAGGCGCGAGCCCTCATGGCTCAGGTGGCCCTGGTCCCGGTAGAGCGGCACGCCGTCGCGCTCGACCTGGCACGTCCTGCCGTCGCACAGCAGCGGCTCGAAGCGCAGCACCGGCAGGCGCGCGTCCGACTTCGCCAGGTCGGCGATGAAGCGATGCTCGGCAGCGCGCCGGCGTTCGTCGTCGCGCTCGTCGATCACGCAACCCGGCGTCGCGCCGATCGTCCAGCGACGCGCTTGGCGACGTTCCAGGCAGCCCGCGATGTCGAACGGCGCCGACGGCGGCGGCGCCACCACCATCACCCGCTTGCCCATCGCCTGCAGCCGCTTCACGGTCGCCGTCATGTCGTCGAGCAACGCCGCGCGCATGGCCGTTTCGCCTCGCAGACGCTCGCCGCCGCGCGTGCGTTGGAGCTCGTACTTCGACTCGTCCAGGTATTGCGTCAGCAGGCTCGACAGGACGACCGTGTCGATCTCCGGATGCCGCTCCAGCCAGCGCAGCACCGACGCGTTGAAGGCCTGGCACTGCTCGATCCACGGCGACGCGAAGCTGTTGCCACGGCCGAGCGCCGGCCGCACCGGCGTCAGGCCGGGGAAGGGCCCGCAGGAGGACTTCGTTGCCTGCACCAGGCCCTGGTCGCTGGCCACGCGGACAAGTCCTGGCACCAGGTGCATCGCGTAGGAGTCTCCCCAGACCATCCAGCGCGCGCCGGGGCGCGTGCGGCAGTCCTCGCGGCCGTCGAAGGGCTCCTCGGCATCGCAGTTGGCGGACAGGCCGTAGTTGGCCTTGCGCAGTTCGACGAAATCGATCGCGCCCGGCGCCGGCTTGTGCAGTGCCAACGCGATGCCGCCGAACGCGAGCAGCGCCGTCCCCGTTCCCAGGATCCATGCGCCACGCCGGCCCGTGAGCAACGCCTTGGCGGGCCGCTCGACAGCGCGATGCAACGCCCACGCCAAGGGGAACGCGAGCAGCACCGCGCCCAGTCGCCACGCCATCAGCGCCTGCGGATCGGCCTTCAGTCCGACCCACGCGTTGTGGAGGATCGCGATCAGCGGCCAGTGGACCAGGTACAGCGCATAGGACCAGTCGCCGATGCGGATCAGCGGCGCGGCCACGCGCGGCAGGCGAGCGGGCTCGCGCAGGAGCAGGACCAAGGTCGCGAGTCCGACGACCAGCGCCGCCGGTCCGGGATGCGCGGCGCCGAACCACTGCGGCGCGGTCGGAACGGCGATGAGCAGGGCCCAGGCTGGCCATGCGAGCCATCGCAGCGCCGCCTGCATCGTCTGCATCGCCTTCGTTGTCTTCATCGGCTGCGGCTGCGGCGCCGTACCCAGCCCCCTGCTGCTCATCAACGCGCCGATCGATCCGAGGCCGAGTTCCCACGCGCGGGTCGGCAGCAGGTAGAACGCGCCGCTGGCGTCGATCGGTTGCCACCAGATCAGCAGGCCGAGGCTGGCCGCCGTGACGAGGATTGCCATGCCGGCCCGCAGTCGCGCCGGACTGAAGACCAGCAATGCGGGCAGCACGAGGTAGTACTGTTCCTCGAGCGCGAGCGACCAGAAGTGCAGCAGCGGCTTGAGGTCGGACGCGCCCTGGAAGTAGCCTGTCTGCCGCCACAGCACGACGTTGTTCGCAAAGCCGAGCGCACCGAGCAACTGGCCGACGCAGTCGATCTGTTCGGTTCGGTTGAGGGCCCATGGCGCCGCGAGCAGGGTCACGCCGAGCACGACGTATGCGGCCGGCAGCAGGCGCCGCGCGCGGCGCCCGTAGAACGCGCGGAAGGAGAAGTCGCCGCGCTGCAGCGCGCGCTGGATCAATCCGGTGATCAGGTAGCCGGAGATGACGAAGAAGATGTCGACGCCGAGGTAGCCGCCCGACGCGCCGGGGATCTGCGCGTGATACAGCAGCACCCACAGCACGGCGATCGCACGCAGTGCCTGGATGTCGTCGCGCAGCGGCACTTCGCCGGTCGCATGCGGACCGTGAGGGCGATGGAAAAGCGTCGGAAAAAGGCTGGTCACCAAGGCATCAGATGAATCAACGGAAAGCGCGCGATTGTGGCTCCTGAAGCTCGACTCCCCGCGGCCGCCGCGGCTCTGCTTTGGGATGCACCGCTAGGCGCAAACCGGAGCCATAGCCCAGCTATGGCGAGGATTTGCAACGACGCGGGGCGCCCAAAGCAGAGTCGCGGCGGCTGCGGGGAGGTGCCGCCTGCGTGACAGTGCGGCTTCCTTCGTTGCGCCACACTGCCTGCCATGTTGGACACCCAGCCCCGCAGCCCGCAACGCCGTCGCATCTACCTGATGCGCCATGGCGCGGTGACCTACTTCGATGGCTCGACCGGTCGCCCGGTGCTGCCCGAGCAGGTGCAGCTCAACGACGACGGCATCGTCCAGGCCCAAGCCGCCGGCGAGGCCTTCCACGCCGCCGGCGTGCGCTTCGACCGCGTGATCGTGTCGGGCCTGCCGCGCACCGTCCAGACGGCGGACCTGGTGCTGCGCCATTCCGGGCAGCCGGATCTGAAACCGCAGGTCTGGCCCGAGTGGCAGGAGATCCGCGGCGGCCGCCTGGGCGAGATCCGCAACGAAGATCTCGCCGAGTCCTTCAACGGACTGCAGCGCAGCCCGGTCGCGGAGTCGCAACGTTTCCTCAACGGCGAGCGCGTCGGCGAGCTGCTCGACCGCGTGCTGGGCGGCGTCGCGCGCCTGCAGGCCGATCCCGACTGGGACTGCGCGCTGCTGGTGTTGCACGGCGTGGTCAACGCGGCCATCCTCTCGCACGCGGTGACCGGCGGCCAGCGGGTGATGCTGGGCAGCTGGGTCCAGTCGCCGGCCTGCATCAACGTGCTGGACGTCGCGCCGCCGGCCGGGGACGCGCCCGCCAGCTGGCTGCTGCGCGTCTGCAATTTCGCCCCGTCGCATCCGCTGCATGCGGACGAGCGGGCCACCACGATGGAAGCGCTGCACACGCAGTACCTCCGCTATCGCAGCCAACGCGGCTGAAGGACCTCCCCATGAACTTCGACTACAGCCCCAAGGTTGACCAGTTGCGCGAGCGCCTGCTCGCCTTCTTCGACGAGCACATCTATCCCAACGAGAAGCGCTATCACGAGGAGATCGACGCCAACCGCCGCGGCGGCAACGCCTGGATCCCGACGAAGGTGATCGAGGAGCTCAAGCCCAAGGCCCGCGCCGCCGGCTTGTGGAACCTGTTCCTGCCGCGCTCGCCGCGCGCGCCGGAAGGCCTGTCCAACCTCGAGTACGCGCCGCTGTGCGAGATCATGGGCCGCGTGTACTGGGCCCCGGAGGTCTTCAACTGCTCGGCGCCGGACACCGGCAACATGGAGACCATCGCGCGCTACGGCAGCGAGGCCCACAAGGACCGCTGGCTGGAGCCGCTGCTGCGCGGCGAGATCCGTTCCGCCTTCCTGATGACGGAACCGGACGTGGCCTCGTCGGATGCGACCAACATCGAATGCCGCATCGATCGCGACGGCGACGAGTACGTCATCAACGGCACGAAGTGGTGGTCCTCCGGCGCCGGCGATCCGCGCTGCGCGCTGTACATCGTGATGGGCAAGACCAACCCCGACGCGGGACGCCACGAGCAGCAGTCGATGGTGCTGGTGCCGGCGAACACGCCGGGTCTCACGGTCAAGCGCCACCTGAGCGTCTTCGGCTACGACGACGCCCCGCACGGCCACATGGAGATCGAGCTGAAGAACGTGCGCGTGCCGGTGGACAACATCCTGCTGGGCGAGGGGCGCGGCTTCGAGATCGCTCAGGGCCGCCTCGGCCCGGGCCGCATCCACCACTGCATGCGCTCGATCGGCGCGGCGGAGCGGGCGCTGGAACTGATGTGCAAGCGGGCGATCTCGCGGGTGGCCTTCGGCAAGACGATCGCGCAGCAGACGGTGACGCAGGAGCGCATCGCCGAGGCCCGCTGCAGCATCGAGCAGGCCCGGCTGCTGACGCTGAAGGCGGCCTACATGATGGACACCGTCGGCAACAAGGTCGCCAAGGCGGAGATCGCGATGATCAAGATCGTCGCGCCGAGCATGGCGCTGAAGGTCATCGACTGGGCGATGCAGGTCCATGGCGGCATGGGCGTCAGCGACGACACGCCGCTGGCCTACATGTGGGCGGGCCAGCGCACGCTGCGCTTCGCCGACGGTCCGGACGAGGTCCACCGCAACTCCCTGGCGAAGCTGGAGCTCGCCCGCCACATGACCCTGCCGGGCGCCGGCGACATGCCGATCACCCGCGGCGGCTGAGCTTTTCGTACACCGTCACGCCCAAAGCGTGGCACCACACCAACGGGGGGGCGTCGCAGGAACCTGCTTCTCCCCCCGGAGAGCGGTTTCCATCGCGGAGCCCGGTGGCTAGGATCAGCCACCCTTTTTTCCGGTCGCCCTCCCGCGCCGCTCCCGCGATGAACCGATTCGCCGAAGTCCGCACCTGGCCGCTGCTGGCGTTCGCGCTGCTGGTCGGCCTGCAGGCCATCGTGCTGACGGTCAGCCTGGGCGGCTACGCGGTGGATGGCTGGCTGGCGTGGGTCGGCATGGCCTCGCTGGTCCTGACGGTGCTGCTGGCGGTGGCGGTCGTGTCGACGCTGGCGCGCACGCAGGCCCGGGCGAAGCTGGCCCAGCGCACGATGGAAGAGGCCATCGACGCCCTGCCGGCCAGCGTGGAGATCTTCGACGCCGAGGATCGCCTGATCGCCTACAACCGCCGCCTGGTCGAGATCTATCCGCACATGCTGCGGCACTTCCAGCACAAGTGCACCTTCGAGGACCTGGTGCGCGAATCGCTGGCGCGCGGCGGCATCCCCGAGGCCCGGGGGCGCGAGCCGGAATGGCTGGAGGAGCGCAAGCAGGCGCGCGGCCAGCAGACATCACCGCTGCTGCAGCGCGTGCATGACGACATGTGGCTGCGCATCTACGAGTCGCGCACCCCGTCGGGCGGCATCGTCGGCGTGCGCATGGACGTGACGGACCTGATCCATGAACAGCAGCGGCTGGCCGCCAGCCGGGCGCAGTTGCGCGCGACGATCGAATCGGCGGCCAACGGGATCCTGACGCTCGATTCGGGCGGGCATGTGCTGGAGGCCAACCCGAGCTGCGAGCTGCTGTTCGGCTTCACCGCGGCGGAGCTGCAGGGCGTGCACCTCGGGATGCTGCTGGGCGCGGCCACCGCGACGGTGCCGGAGCCGGGGGCCACGCCGGACGCGGCGCTCGACCCGCGGGCACTGCTGGGCCAGCCGCGCGAATTCACGGCGCGGCATCGCAGTGGCGAGGCGCTGCACCTGCAGCTGACACTGGCCGAAGTCCGCACCGACACCATCCACCTGTACGTCTGCATCGTCACCGACCTCACCGAGCGCAAGCGCCAGGAAGAGCGCTTGCGGCGCGCGAATGAACTGCTCGCGCGGCAGTCGACGACGGACGGCCTGACGGGCGTGGGCAACCGGCGGCTCTTCGACCAGCTGCTGCAGACGGAATGGCACCGCGCCACCCGCGCGAACCGGCCGCTGGCGCTGCTGATGGTCGACATCGACCACTTCAAGCAATACAACGACTGCTACGGTCACGTGTCCGGCGACGACTGCCTCCGCCGAGTCGCGACACTGCTGCGCAGTTGCGCGGGCCGGGGCGGCGAGTCGGTCTGCCGCTACGGCGGCGAGGAATTCGCGGTGCTGCTGGTGGACACCGACCTGGCCGGTGCGCAGGTGGTGGCGCAACGCTGTCTGGACAGCGTGCGGCTGGCCGCGATCGAGCATGTGGGCTCGCCGGTGAGACGTTCGGTGAGCCTGTCGATCGGGGTGGCGTCCTTCATTCCCCAGAACGGCGACGCGGCACAACGCCTGATCCAGACGGCGGACGCAGCGTTGTATGAGGCCAAGCAGGCCGGCAGGGCGCGCCTGATCTGCCAGCAGCAGACCGCCTGAAGCGCCGACGTCACGGCAGCGCGACAATCGCGCTCATGCCGCAAGTCGACCCCCTCCAGGACCCGATCGTTTTCCTGAAGCAGCAGATCCGCACCGTGCCGGACTGGCCGTCACCGGGCGTGCAGTTCCGCGACATCACGCCACTGCTGTCCAACCCTCGGGCGTTCCGGGTGCTGATCGACCAGTTCGTGCATCGCTACTTCGACGCGCGTCCCGATGCGATCGCCGGCTTGGATGCGCGCGGATTCATCATCGGCTCGGTGCTGGCGTATGAGCTGAATGTCGGCTTCGTGCCGATCCGCAAGAAGGGCAAGCTGCCGTTCACGACGGTGCAGGAAACCTACGAGCTGGAGTACGGCAGCGCCACGGTGGAAATGCACACCGATGCGGTGAAGGCCGGCGATCGCGTGCTGCTCATCGACGACCTGATCGCGACCGGCGGCACGATGATGGCCGGCAAGCGCTTGCTGGAGCGCCTCGGCGCGGAGGTCATCGAAGGCGCGGCGATCGTGGATCTGCCCGAGCTGGGCGGCTCGAAACGGCTGCGCGACGGGGGATTGAAGGTGTTCTCGCTGGTCGATTTCGACGGACATTGAGCCCGGTCATTTGCCGATGCAGAACCTGCTGAAGATCTCCCCCAGCAGGTCGTCGGCGGTGAACGCGCCGGTGATCTCGCCGAGCGCGTCATGCGCGAGGCGCAATTCCTCCGCCATCAGATCCAGCGCCGGGGGCAGCGCCTCCGCCTGAAGCAGCGCCAGCTCGATGTGCTCGCCCGTCCGACGCAGTGCCTGCACATGGCGCTCGCGCGCGATGAAGAGACCCTCCGGCACCGCGTGCCAGCCGACCTGCTCCAGCAGCTTGCGCCGCAATCCATCCAGGCCCTCGCCTGTCTTCGCAGACAGCGTCAGCGCGCCCGCAGGCAGCGACGCCGGCGCGTGCGCATCGGCCTTGTTGTAGATCTGCAGGATCCGCGCGGGATCAACACTCGCGAGGCGTCCGCGGATCTCGGCGTCCTCGGACTCGTAGTCCGCGTGGCCGACGCGGGTCAGGTCGTGCAGGAACAGCACCACGTCCGCATCCGCGATCGCATCCCAGCTGCGCGCCACGCCGATGCGCTCCACCTCGTCCTCGGTATCGCGCAGGCCCGCCGTGTCGCTGATGTGCAGCGGCACGCCTTCGATCTGGATCGTCTGACTCAGCTTGTCGCGCGTGGTGCCGGGAATCGGCGTCACGATCGCCAGCTCGGCGCCGGCCAACGCATTCAGCAGCGAGCTCTTGCCGACATTCGGCTGCCCCGCCAGCACGACCTTGATGCCCTCGCGCAGGATCGCGCCCTGACGGCTTCGGTCCAGCAGGGCTTCCACCCGCGTCAGCAATCGCCGCAGCTTGCCCAGCGCATCGGCCTGCTCGAGGAAATCGATCTCCTCCTCGGGGAAGTCCAGCGTCGCCTCGACCAGCATGCGCAGCTGGATCAGCCCATCGCGCAAACCGCCGACCTCGCCGCTCAACGCGCCGGCAAGCGCGCGTCCAGCGCTGCGGGCCGCCGCTTCGGTGCTCGCATCGATCAGGTCGGCCACCGCCTCGGCCTGCGCCAGGTCCAGCTTGCCGTTCAGGAACGCGCGCCGCGTGAATTCGCCGGGCTCGGCCAAGCGCATCCGCAGCGCGGGGTCGGCCTCCAGGCATCGCGCCAGCAGCAGCTGCAGGACCACCGGTCCGCCGTGGGCCTGCAGCTCCAGCACGTGTTCGCCGGTGTACGAGTGCGGCGCGGGGAACAGCAGCGCCAGGCCGTGATCGATGGCCTCGCCCTGCGCGCTGCGGAAGGGCAGATAGGTCGCCTCGCGCGGCTTCAGCGCGCGGCCGCAGATCGCCGTCACCAGCGGGGTCAGGTCTTGCGGCGCGGACACCCGCACGATGCCGACCGCCCCTCGTCCTGGCGCGGTGGCGATGGCGGCGATGGGATCCTGGTGGCGCGACAGCATGGTCGCGATTGTCTCGCAGCGCCCATGAAAAACGGCGATGCGCCGTGAGACGCATCGCCGTTGTCGTGAATGGCGCGGGGTAGGCCTCGTCGCCGTCTCTCGTGAGCCGACGCCTGGCGCCTCCGGTTCTCCACCACCTCAAGCCGGGTGGAGAAGCGACCCCCGCATGCGTTCGATTAAGCGCCTGCGCGCGGACGAAAAAAAGCCCCCGGGGTGCGGGGGCTCGGGGACGCGCGTGAGGAATTGCCGAATGCCTCCCGCGCCGCTCTCCCTTACTTCTTCACGGCCGCGCCGCCGATCTGCTTGTTGATCATCCATTGCTGGGCGATCGACAGGATGTTGTTCACCAGCCAGTACAGCACCAGGCCGGACGGGAAGAAGAAGAACATCACGCTGAAGGCCAGCGGCATGATCCACATCATCTTGGCCTGCACCGGGTCGGCCGGTTGCGGGTTCAGCCACACCTGCAGCAGGCTGGACGCCGTCATCAGCAGCGGCAGCGGACCGATCGGCGCGCCGAACAGGTGACCGAACAGGCTGTCCGGCTTGGACAGGTCGTGGATCCACATCACCCACGGGGCGCCGCGCATCTCGACGCTCGACAGCAGCACCCAGTACAGCGCGATGAAGAACGGCATCTGCAGGAAGATCGGCAGGCAGCTGCCCAGCGGATTGATCTTCTCTTCCTTGTAGATGCGCATCATCTCCTGCTGCATCTGCTGCGGCTTGTCCTTGAGGCGCTCGCGCATCTCCTGGATGCGCGGGTTCACCGCCTTCATCTTGGCCATGCTGCGGTACGCGCTGGCGTTCAGGCCGTAGAACGCGGCCTTCAGCATCACGACCAGCAGGATGATCGCCCAGCCCCAGTTGCCCAGCAGCGAGTGCAGGACGTCCAGCAGCCAGAACAGCGGCTTGGACAGGATCTTGAAGATGCCGTAGTCCTTCACCAGCTCCAGGCCCGGGGCCAGGACTTCCAGCTTCTTCTCTTCCTGCGGACCGACGTACAGCACGTTGTCCAGCTTCGCCGAGGCGCCGGGGGCGACGGCGGCGAAGTTCATCACCACGCCGGCGGTGTACAGGTTCTCGTTGAGTGCACGGACGTTGAACTCACGCGGGCCCGCGTCGTTGCGGATCCAGGCGCTGACGAAGTAATGCTGGACCATCGCGACCCAGCCGTCGTCGGCGTTCTTCTCGTACTCGGCCTTGCCCTTCTTCAGGTCGTCGAACGCGAGCTTGTGGTACTTGGCCTTGTCCGTGTAGATCGCGGGGCCCGAGAACGAGGTCGGCGCGAAGGACGGACCCGTATGGTCGATGTGGCCGTCACGCACCAGCTGCAGGTACAGCTGCGGCGTCACCGCGGCGGCGCCCGTGTTGGTGACCTCGTGGTTCACCGCGATGGCGTAGTCGCCGCGCTTGAAGGTGTAGGTCTTGGCCAGCTTCACGCCGCCCTGGTCGGCTTCCAGGCGCACGGTCAGCGCGTCCTGTCCGTCCTTCAGCTCGCGCGGGCCGTCGACCAGCGTCAGCACCGTCTGGTCGCTGGGCGCGTTCGGCACGTTCAGCAGGCCGGAACGGGCGCTGTAGTTGCGCAGCGGATCCAGCACGACGACATGGCCGCTGGGGTTGGTGTCGTCCGCGTGCTTGAGCAGCTCGACGCGCACCAGGCTGCCGCCACGGGTATCGATCGTGGCCTTGACGACGTCGGTCGTGAAGGTGACCAGCTCGTTCTTGATCGGTGCCGGGGCCGCGGCGGTCGTACCGGCGGCGGAAGCGCCGGCAGCAGCCGGCAGCGCGGCGGCGGAGGCGGCCGACGCCGGGCCGGCCGGCGCGGTCGCGACCTTCGCCGGCGCCGGGTGGAACAGCGAGGGCTGTCCGTTGTGCCGCTGCCAGCCGTCCCACAGAAGGACCAGCGACATCGTGAACACCACCCACAAGATGGTGCGGCGAATATCAGTCATGGGAAGCTTTTGGATTGGCGGTTGAAGAGGCTCTCCCCGGACGGCATCCGGACGGACGCAGCAGTCGGGTGAACAGGCGGGGCGGATTGTCGGGCACGGGATCGTGTCCGCCCAGACAGAATGGGTTGCAACGCAGGATCCGTGCGGCCGCCAGATAGGTGCCGGCGGCCGCGCCATGCTGGCGCAGGGCCTGCATCGCGTAGTTGGAGCAGCTCGGGCTGTAGCGGCAACCCGCGCGCAGCCAGGCGCTGAACAGCAACTGGTAGCCGCGCACCAGCCCCATCAGCAAACGCGTCGACAGGCCGGGGCGGGGATCCATGGTCGTTTTTCCGAACCGGGATCCGGTCAGCCCGCCGCCGCCGACGCTGGCGGACGCGCCAGCTTGCGGGTCAGCTGCAGCAGTTCCGCGCGCGCCACGGCGCGCAGCGCGTCCGAGGACGCGCTGGGGAACTGCTTGCGATCGAAAGGCATGCGCAGCCGCACCACCCACAGGCCGGGCGGCAGTTCGGGCAGATCGCCGAACACCGCGCGGATCTGGCGCTTCAACAGCGTCCGCGTGACCGCGCGCTTCGCGTGCCGTTTGGGCACGACGTAGCCCAGCCAAGCCCGGTCGGGCGCGGCTGGAGGCGGTGCTGCAGGAGTGGGCGCCATCGTCGCGACGGGCGTTTCATCCACAGCTTGTGGATGAAACGGTGCATCACCTGTGGACAAGTCAGCCGTTCCTGTGGATGGACGGCGCTTGGGCAGCGAGGGGCTGTCGGCCAGATGATGCACGGCGAAGTGCGCGCTGCGCGCGCGGCTGGGCGTGCCCAGCACGCGCTCGAAATCGGCCGATCGTACGACGCGGCCGATCACGGTGCTGACGAGGTCGTCTGGCGTTTCGCTCAGACGGCCAGGCGCTTGCGGCCCTTGGCGCGACGAGCAGCGATGACGGCCTTGCCGCCACGCGTCTTCATGCGGACCAGGAAGCCGTGGGTACGGGCGCGACGGGTCTTGGAGCCTTGATAAGTGCGTTTCATGTTCAACCTCTAGGAAATCTCGGAACTTCCCGTCGCCTCGCGCCGCGAGCCTGTTGGCCTGTGGCGCCGCGCACGGACATCGGGGGATGTCGGAAGCCGCTCGAAAAGCGGAGGCCCACGCAGCTACGTCCGGGCGTCCGGAAAACCCGCGATTACAGCAAAGATTTGCGTCAGGGTCAATCCGGATGCAATTCGCCACGGGGAATACCAGCACTTGACCGGGGCAAAAAATCTGTGGATAACCCAGACTCCGCGGCCTCGGATCGGTACAATCGGGCCGCTCGAAGAATAAGTTTTCCACAATGAGCGCAGACTTGTCGGGTGCGGCCCTGTGGCAGCGCGGTTGCGAACGCCTGGCCGCCGAACTGCCTGAACAGCAATTCAATACCTGGATCCGGCCGCTGCCCCCCGCGGAGGTCGCCCAGCAAGACGAGAACGGCCACGAGGCCGTGCTGGTGTCGCTCCGCGTCCCCAACCGATTCAAGCTGGACTGGATCCGCAGTCAGTATGCCGGCCGGATCGAGGCCATCCTGACCGAACTCGCCGGCAAGCCCGCGCGCCTGGAATTGTCGCTGGCGCCGCGCGAGGCCATCGCGCCGCTGCCCCGCACTTCGCCGTCCGGCATGACGATGGGCCAGGTGCTGCAGCAGCACGGCCTGCGCGGCGGCGCCGCCCAGCCCGCGACCGACCCGGCATCCGTGGCCACGCGCCCGGCCGCCGCGGCGGCACCCGCCGTGCCGGCCACCGCCGCCAGCCTGATCCAGGCCGCGGCGCCCAACGTCCCGGCCAACCTCCCGCCCAGCGCCACGCGCCACCGCATCAACACGAGCCTGACCTTCGACACGCTCGTGCCCGGCCGCGCCAACCAGATGGCGCGCACCGCCGCGCTGCACGTGGCCGGCGCGCCGGGCCAGATGTACAACCCGCTGTTCATCTACGGCGGCGTCGGCCTGGGCAAGACCCACCTGATCCATGCCGTCGGCAACGCGCTGCTGAAGGACCGTCCCGACGCCCGCGTGCTGTACCTGCACGCCGAGCAGTTCATCTCGGACGTCGTCAAGAACTACCAGCGCAAGACCTTCGACGAGCTCAAGGCCAAGTACCACTCGCTGGACCTGCTGCTGATCGACGACGTGCAGTTCTTCGCCGGCAAGGACCGGACGCAGGAAGAGTTCTTCAATGCGTTCGAGGCGCTGCTGGCCAAGCGGGCGCACATCATCATGACGTCGGACACCTACCCCAAGGGCCTGGTGGACATCGACGAGCGCCTGACCAGCCGTTTCGACGCCGGCCTCACGGTGGCAATCGAGCCGCCCGAGCTGGAGATGCGTGTCGCGATCCTGATCAAGAAGGCCGACGCCGAGAACGCGCCGATGCCGGAGGACGTGGCCTTCTTCATCGCCAAGAATGTGCGCGCCAACGTGCGCGAGCTGGAAGGCGCGCTGCGCAAGGTGCTGGCCTACAGCCGCTTCTCGCACAAGGAAATCAACATCCAGCTGGCGCGCGAGGCCCTCAAGGACCTGCTGTCGATCCAGAACCGGCAGATTTCCGTCGAGAACATCCAGAAGACCGTGGCCGACTTCTACAAGATCAAGGTCGCGGACATGTATTCGAAGAAGCGCCCGGCGAGCATCGCCCGCCCGCGCCAGATCGCGATGTACCTGGCCAAGGAACTGACGCAGAAGAGCCTGCCGGAGATCGGCGAGCTGTTCGGCGGCCGCGACCACACCACGGTGCTGCACGCGGTCCGCAAGATCGGTGGAGAGCGCCAGAAGAACACCGAGTTGAACCAGCAGTTGCACGTCCTGGAGCAAACGCTGAAGGGATGAGAAAAAACGCCTTCGCCTTCAGCGAAAATGCCGCGTTCGCCCGTACAGCCAACAGTGGAGAGAGGTTGACATGATCGTGTTGAAAGACAGCCAGGACAAAGTGCTTGCCGCGCTGCAGGCCGTGTCCGGCATCGTGGAACGGCGCCACACGCTGCCCATCCTGGCCAACGTGCTGGTCCGCAAGCAGGGCCGGCAGGTCGAGCTCACCACGAGCGACCTGGAGATCCAGGTCCGCACCACGGTCGACTTCGACGGCGACGACGGCGACTTCTCCACGACCATCGGCGCGCGCAAGCTGATCGACATCCTGCGCTCGATGCCGTCGGACCAGACGGTGAGCCTGACGTCCAACCAGAGCAAGATGACGCTGCAGGGCGGCAAGAGCCGCTTCACGCTGCAGACGCTGCCGGCGGACGACTTCCCGCTGGTGCAGGAAGCGGCCGACTTCGGGCCCGCGTTCAGCGTGCCGCAGAAGACGCTGAAGGGCCTGATCAACCAGGTCCACTTCGCGATGGCGGTGCATGACATCCGCTACTACCTGAACGGCATCCTGTTCGTGGCCGAAGGCAAGATGCTGACGCTGGTCGCGACCGACGGCCACCGCCTGGCGCTGGCGCAGGCCGAGACCGACACCGAGATGCCCAAGCAGGAAGTCATCCTGCCGCGCAAGACGGTGCTGGAGCTGATGCGCCTGCTGAAGGACGGCGGCAAGGGCGACGACGAGAGCGCGCCGATCGAGATGCGCTTCGCCGGCAACCAGGCCAAGTTCAGCTTCAGCGGCATGGAGTTCGTGACCAAGCTGGTCGAGGGCAAGTTCCCCGACTACAACCGCGTCATCCCGAAGAACCACCGCTTCCACGTGCTGATCGGCCGCCAGCCGCTGCTGGCCGCGCTGCAGCGCGCGGCGATCCTGACCAGCGAGAAGTTCAAGGCGGTGCGCCTGTCCTTCGACCCGGGCCTGCTGTCGATCGCATCGAGCAACGCCGAGCAGGAAGAAGCCAAGGAAGAGCTCGAGATCGACTACGGCGGCGACCAGATCGAGACCGGCTTCAACGTCACGTACCTGATGGACGTGCTGGCCAACATGTCGCAGGACATGGTGCGCGTGGACCTGAACGACAGCTCGTCCAGCGCGCTGCTCAGCATCCCCGAGCACAGCGGCTTCAAGTACGTCGTCATGCCCATGAGGATCTGAGGCCGCGGGGCGGCCTCGGATCCGCGTTCCGCGGTGAGTGTGGCGCACCCCCCGCCCCCGCCAAGCGGGGGCTCTCGCTAGACAGTCAAACGGCCGCGGGGCGGCCTGGAATACCCACTGATGACCGACAACAGCACTCCTGAGAACACCCCGACGCCCGTGCCGCAGAACGACGGCGCGGGGTACGGCGAGTCCAGCATCCAGATCCTGGAAGGGCTGGAGGCGGTGCGCAAGCGCCCCGGCATGTACATCGGCGACACCTCGGACGGCACGGGTCTGCATCACCTGGTGTTCGAGGTCGTCGACAACTCGATCGACGAGGCCCTGGCCGGCTACTGCGACGACATCGTCATCACGATCCACACGGACAACTCGATCTCCGTCATCGACAACGGCCGCGGCATCCCGACCGGCGTGAAGATGGACGACAAGCACGAGCCCAAGCGTTCGGCGGCCGAGATCGCGCTGACGGAACTGCACGCGGGCGGCAAGTTCAACCAGAACAGCTACAAGGTCTCGGGCGGCCTGCACGGCGTGGGCGTGTCCTGCGTGAACGCGCTGTCCAAGACGCTGCGCCTGATCGTGCGCCGCGAGGGCAAGGTCCATCAGCTCGAGTTCAAGAAGGGCTTCCCGCAGGACCGCGTGATCGAGATCCGCGACGGCGTCGAGACCAGCCCGATGAAGATCGTCGGCGAGACCGACAAGCGCGGCACCGAGGTGCACTTCCTGCCCGACACGGAGATCTTCACGCAGAACTCCGAGTTCCATTACGACATCCTGGCCAAGCGCCTGCGCGAGCTCTCGTTCCTGAACAACGGCGTGAAGATCCGCCTGGTCGACGAGCGCAACAACAAGGAAGACAACTTCGCCTTCGCGGGCGGCGTGCGCGGCTTCGTCGAGTTCATCAACAAGGGCAAGACGCCGCTGAACCCGAACATCTTCCACGCCCAGGGCGACAAGATGTCGGACCAGAACACCAACGTCGGTGTCGAGGTCTCGATGCAGTGGAACGACGGCTTCAACGAGAGCGTCCTCTGCTTCACCAACAACATCCCGCAGCGCGACGGCGGCACCCACCTGACGGGTCTGCGCGCGGCGATGACGCGGGTGATCAACAAGTACATCGAGGACAACGAGCTGGCCAAGAAGGCCAAGGTCGACGTCACCGGCGACGACATGCGCGAAGGCCTGGCCTGCGTGATCAGCATCAAGGTGCCGGAGCCGAAGTTCAGCTCGCAGACCAAGGACAAGCTGGTGTCGAGCGAAGTGCGCGGCCCGGTGGAAGAGGTCGTGGCGAGCAAGCTGACGGACTGGCTGCTGGAGAACCCGGCCGACGCCAAGATCATCTGCGGCAAGATCGTGGAAGCCGCGCGTGCGCGCGAGGCGGCGCGCAAGGCGCGCGAGATGACGCGCCGCAAGGGCGTGCTGGACGGCATGGGCCTGCCGGGCAAGCTGGCGGACTGCCAGGAGAAGGATCCGGCGCTGTGCGAGATCTACATCGTGGAGGGCGACTCCGCCGGTGGCTCCGCCAAGCAGGGCCGCGACCGCAAGTTCCAGGCGATCCTGCCGCTGCGCGGCAAGATCCTGAACGTCGAGAAGGCGCGCTACGAGAAGCTGCTGACCAGCAATGAAATCATCACGCTGATCACGGCGCTGGGCACGGGCATCGGGCGCGGCGCGGGCAGCGATGACTTCAACCCCGAGAAGCTCCGTTACCACCGCATCATCATCATGACCGACGCGGACGTGGACGGTGCGCACATCCGGACGCTGCTGCTGACCTTCTTCTACCGGCAGATGCCGGAGCTGGTGGAACGCGGCCACATCTACATCGCGCAGCCGCCGCTGTACAAGGTCAAGGTCGGCAAGCACGAGCAGTACCTGAAGGACGGCCACGAACTGGACGGCTTCCTGCTGAAGGTCGCGCTGAACGATGCCGAGCTGCACACGGCCGGCGTGGGCACGGGCCCGGTGCTCAAGGGCGAGCCGCTCGAGACGATGGCGCGCCAGTACGTGGCGGCGCAGAACGTGATCGAGCGCCTGTCGGCCTGGATGGACGGCGAGGCGCTGCACCTGCTGGCGTCCGGCCTGTCGATCAGCCTGGACACGCCGGAGGCGGCGCAGATCGCCGCGACGGCGCTGCAGACGACGCTGCACGACGCGGTGGTGAATGCGGAGACGGATCCGCGCACCGACAAGCAGTTCCTGCGCATCAGCCGCCGTCACCACGGCAACGTGCGTTCGAGCATCATCACGGCGGACTTCGTGCACGGCGCGGACTATGAAGTCCTGGCCGCGGCCGGCACGACCTTCAAGGGTCTGGTCGGCGAGGAAGCCGTGATCCGCAAGGGCGAGGGCGAGAAGGCCAAGGAAAGCAAGGTCGCGGACTTCCGCGCCGCGATGGCGTGGCTGATGACGCAGGCCGAGTCCAGCGTCGGCCGCCAGCGCTACAAGGGCCTGGGCGAGATGAACCCCGCGCAGCTGTGGGAAACGACGATGGACCCGACGGTCCGCCGCCTGCTGCGCGTGCAGATCGAGGACGCGATCGAAGCCGACCGCGTGTTCACGATGCTGATGGGCGACGAGGTGGAACCGCGCCGCGAGTTCATCGAGCAGAACGCGCTGAGGGCGGCGAACATCGACGTGTGAGCGTCGATCTGCCTGCGACTGAGCCGGCATCGCGGTGCTGGTCATCGTCCAGGAGGCCGGTCCGCGGGAGCTGGACCGGCTGGCCTGCGCCGGGGTGGCGCGGCTGATGTCGTGAGGGCTTGAGGCGACGGCCCCCTGATCCCGGGGGGTGTCAAGGCGCGGTCGCAACCGCGGCGATGGCGTCCGTAAGATGCGCGCCAATCATTTCGCCGCCCGCCCGCAGGCTCCGATTCCGGAGCGCGGGTGACAGGCCCGGATGCCGCGCGCGGCATTCAGGGCCCTGCGCGGCTTCCAGGGAGTTCTTTCATGACGGTCCTTCTGATCCGCCTGCGGGCGGCATTGTCCCTGTGCGCCTGCGCGGCGCTGATCGCCTGCGGAGGCGGAGGCGGGGGCGGGAGCGACGGACCGAATACCGAGTCCGCGGCACTGGGCGAGCACACGTTGAGCTGGCCGCCGGCGAGCAACACCGAGGACGGCTTCATGACGCTGACCGTGGCTGGCACGGGTCAGGCGCAGAGCTACGCCTGGGAGTTCGGCGACGGCGCGACGGCGACCACCCTCACCGGCAGCACCCAGCACCGCTACAAGCGCGGCGAATACACCGTGCGCGTCACCGTGACCGGCTCGCGCGGCGACACCAGGTCGGTGACCAGGACGCTGTCGGTGCTGCCCGGCAAGCCCACCGTGAGCATCGAATCGACGGCGCCGCGCGACCTGGCCCTGATGCCCGGCGCGGTGATCCGCTTCGCGGCCGGCCTGGGCAACTTGCCCTTCGACGACATGGACCTCGGTCCGCATGACACCTACACCTATGCCTGGGACTTCGGCGACGGCGCGACCTCCGACCGTCCCGCGGCCACGCACGCCTACGCCCAGGCGGGCCGCTACACGATCTCGCTCAAGGTCCGCGACCGCCAGGGCCGGGAGTTCCCGGCGACCAGCAGCGTCGACATCAGCCCGGTCAACGCCTATCCGCTGCTGACGACGCTGGGCGGATGGAACGCCGTCGACGGCGGCCCCAACGCGCAGTTGCCCAGCAGCATGTCGCTGGCCCGTCTGCCCGACGGCACGCTGGTCCTGGCGGGCCAGAGCGAGAAGACCGTGCGGACCCTGTCCACCAACGGCGTGGTGGGCACGCTGGCCGGCGCGCCTGACATCGGGGGCTTGCGCGACGGCCGCGGCGGCGAGGCACGCTTCGGCGGCATCCAGGAGATCGCGGCGGGCTCGGGCGGGACCGTCTTCGTGCGGGATGCCTTCGCGCTGCGCTCGATCGGCACCGACGGCGAGGTGCGGACGCTGGCCCGCAACGGCGCCTCCAAGGACGGCCCGATCGGCGCGGCGTCCACGTCGGGGGCCGTGGCGATCGCGGCGAGCGGCAATGACCTGTACTTCGCCGAACAGGCGGTGCTGCGCCGCGTGCGCGACGGCCGCTTCGAGACCCTGACCGGCAACGCGGCCGAGAAGACGATACGCGACGGTTCCGCAGTCGACGCGCGCTTCGCCAACATCGGCGCAATGACGGCCGACGATCGCGGCCGCATCTGGCTCATCGACGACTGCTCGGTCCTGCGGCGCCGCGAGACCGACGGCAGCATCAAGACCCTGTGGACGCTGCCGAACGGCGGATGCTCCGCCCCCTCGGGTCCGTACGGGCTGGCCGCGGGCACCGACGGCTCGGTGGCGGTGGTCTACGCCAAGCCCTTCATGTCGCTGCAGATCGCGCGGATCGGCGACGACGGCACCGTGCAGTCGACCCGCCAGCTCGGCACCTCCAATTCCTTCCGGTTCCTGGTGGATGGCGCCAACTACATCGTGGCGGAGTGGACCAGCGGCATGGTCTATCGTCTGCGTCCGGACGGCTCGACCGAGGAGCTCGCCGGCATCGACGTGCGCGGCAATCGATTCTTCCCGGCGCAGGGCGGCGACCCGGCGGCCAACTTCGGCAGCAGCAGCACGCCGGTCGTGCTGGCCGACGGCTCACTGGTATTCGCCGGCAACGCGGGCTACGGCGGCTCTGGCGGCGACCTGAAGGTGCTGGTGATGCCGGGGCAGCACATCTCGACCCTGGCGCGCGCCGAGGGCACGAGCCGCGACGGCATCCAAGGCTGGGCCAAGGTCTACGCGGCGCGCCTGGTCGCGCCGGCGCCTGCGGGCGGGCTGCTCTTCCTGGACGGCGGAGCGGTCCGGCTGCGCGCGGCCGACGGCAGCATCACGACGCTCGCGGGCCATCCGACCCAGCAGGGCGACGCCGACGGCGACGCGTCCAGCTCGCGCTTCAACTACGTCGTCCAGATGGCGTCCGACAGCCAGGGCAACGCCTACCTCGTCACCGGATCGCGGCTGGCCAAGGTCACGCCCGACGGCCGGACGACGACGGTGCTGCGCGCACCGTATCCGCTCTACCGGGTGCTGGTGGGACGCGACGACCGGCCGATCGTCACGCAGGGCGGCGGCGCCTTCTACCGCGTGGCCGCGGACGGCGCCATGACCTTGCTGACTGGCCGGCCCGTCGATTCGGCGACGACGCCGCCGGACTGGTACGAGACGAACAACGAGGCCGCCGCGGTCCATCCGGACGGCAGTCTGTGGCTGCTGGACTATGGGCCGCGAGGGCGCATGCTGCGCCGGCTGGAAGCGGACGGCAGCGTGCGCGCGATCGTCGCGGTGCGCGACATCCAGTACACGGCCTTCCACGGCCAGGATCCGTACCAACTTCCCTTGGGCCATGTGCAGAACATGGCCTTCGCGGCCGACGGCACGCTGTTCCTGTCAAGCAGTGCCTGGACCAGCTTCTGGCGCATCAGCGACCTGCCGGTCAAGGCGCCTTGAGCGGCGAGCCGAGGGCGAGCATGCCGCCGCAGGGCCGGACGGCGATCAGATCGTAGGTCTCAAGGCGCGAACTTCGTGAACACGTCGTCCCGCGCCTTCACCAGCGCGTTGTGGCAGGCGAAACAGGTTTGATGCTGGGCCTTGTCGACGGGTTGGCCGTCGACGAATCGCCCGTACCCCCATCCGCCGCTGTCGGCATAGCGCTTCGAATCCTTGACCATGACCTGGACCGTGGTCGGTTGTCCGGGCACCGTCGCTGCGGGGAACTCCGTCGACCGTTGACGTTTCCATGCCAGCTTGACCAGCATGGCGCCATCGGGGAAGGGCAGCTGGCCCAGGCGATAGGCGTCGATGGCGATGCGGTTGCCCACCACCGCGCGCAGCTCGTCCAGCGGCGCATCCTCCGTGGCGACGCCGACCAGTTGCCAATGGCGATAGTCCTCGGGCACCACCACGCCATAGAGGGGCGACGCCGGCTTCGGAGGGGCCTCTTCGGCCGACGAGGTCGTCGATGTGGCGGCGAACAGCGCCAGGACGAGCGCCGATGCAATGCGGTTCGAATTCATGGGTCAGTTCCTGCCAGGTTGAGCAGCGACGAGCCTGCGATCACGCGACGCTGAACGCCACCTCGATGTTTCCCCGCGTCGCATGCGAGTAGGGGCAGAGCTGATGGGCGCCGTCGACCAGGGCCCACTTCTGCGCCGCGTCGAGTCCGGGCAGTTCCACATGCAGCTTCACCGCCAATGCGAAGCCGCCGTCGGCGGTCGTGCCGAGCGAGACCTGCGCCCGGATCGACGCGTCGTCGGGCACACGGATCGGCGGGGTTGCCTTGACCCGGCGCATCGCGCCCATGAAGCAGGCTGAATAGCCCACGGCGAAGAGCTGCTCGGGATTGGTGCCGGTGCCCGTGCCGCCGGGCGTGCTGAGACGCACGTCGAGCGCGCCGTCGCTGGAGGTGCCGTGGCCCTCGCGGCCGCCCGTCGTGCGGGTTTCGGCGGTGTAGAGGACGTTGTCGATGATGCGGGTCATGAAGAGGCCTTGTTGTCGAGAATGAAGCGACGCACGCGGTGCGTCGAAGGGCGGGAGAGGCGCCTCACCACCGGCTCGCGTCGAGGACGGCGCGGGCGAATTCGGCGGGGGCTTCCTGCGGCAGGTTGTGGCCGATGCCGCCGGTCAGGTTGCGGTGTTCATAGCGGCCGGTGAAGCGAGAGGCGTAGGCGGCCGGCGGCGGATGCGGCGCACCGTTGGCGTCGCCTTCCAGCGTGATGGCCGGCAGCGCCACGGTCTTGACCTGGGAGAGCTGGCGCTCGAGCGCGTCGTACTGCGGATCGCCTTCCGCGGCGCCGATGCGCCAGCGGTAGTTGTGGACCACCAGCGCCACCTGGTCGGGGTTCACGAGGCTCTGTGCGCAACGTTCGAACGTGGCATCGTCGAAGCGCCATTGCGGCGAGGCCTGACGCCAGATCAGCTTGGCGAACGCCTTGAGGTTGGTCTGGTAGCCGATGCGGCCACGCTCCGTGGCGAAGTAATACTGGTACCACCAGGTGAGTTCATCGGCCGGCGCCAGCGGCGTGAGTGCCGTGGCGCGGTCGAGCACCAGGAATCCGCTCACCGACACCAGCGCCTGGCACCGCTCCGGCCACAGGGCGGCCATCACGCAGGCATTGCGCGCGCCCCAGTCGCAGCCCGCCACGACGGCCTTGCGGATGCCCAGTGCATCCATCAACGCGATCGCGTCCGCGGCCAGCGCCGTCTGCTGTCCGCTGCGCAGGGTCGCGTCCGACAGGAAGCGGGTCGTGCCGTAGCCGCGCAGGTGGGGCACGATCACGCGCAGGCCCTTGGCGGCCAGCAGCGGGGCCACTTCCTCGTAGCAGTGGATGTCATAGGGCCAGCCGTGGAAGAGCATGACCGGCTGGCCGTCGCGCGGGCCGATATCGACGTAGCCGACATTCAGCGCGCCGGCATCGATCTGGCGCAGCGGGCCGAAGCCCGTGCTCGCGGACGCGGACGCGGCCGGCAACGCGCGGGAGAGGCCGGACAACGCCAGGCCGGCGCCGGCGACCGTGGCCTGGGCGAGGAAATCGCGACGGGAAGTCTCGTTGGACATGGCAGTCTCCTTGAGAGGGTTCATCGGGCCGCGCGGGCGGCGGTGTCGATCAGCGCCGCGACCTCGTGCGGGTGGCTGACCTGCGGGACGTGGGACGCGCCGGGGATGACGACCGTGCTGCGCGCATGGGCGCGCTCAGCCATCCAGGCCATCGCCGCGGGCGGGATGTTCTTGTCCTTGGCGCCGTAGATGAAATACACCGGCAGCGACTTCCAGGCGGTGCCCTGGCTGTGCTCCGACAGCGCCGCCTCGGCCACCGGCCGCTGTCCGATCGCCATCAGGCGGGCCTGCGCGGGCTTCACATCGGCCGCGAACTGGGCGGCAAACTTCTGCTGGTCGATGTAGAGGTCGCTGCCGCCTTCGGGCAGCGGCACCGGTGCCGCGAGCGAATCGCCGAGCGTGCTGCCGGGGAACTTGCCGGCGAGCTCGGCCACCGACTCGCCTCGCTCCGGCGCGAAGGCGGACACGTAGACCAGGGCCTTGACGCGCGCCTGGCCCTCGGCGGCACCGCTGATGACGGAGCCGCCGTAGGAATGGCCCACCAGCACCATCGGGCCGGGGATGCGGTCGATCAGGCTGGCGGTGTAGCGCGCGTCGCCGGACACGGAGCGCAGCGGGTTGGCGACAGCCACCACCGGGTAGCCCTTGTCGCGCAATTCGGCGGCCACGCCGTTCCAGCTCGAGGCATCGGCGAACGCGCCGTGCACCAGCACGATGGTGGGCTTGTCCGACAGGGCGTCGGTGGCGAAGGCGGGCGCGGCGATCGCGGCGGCGATCAGTGCGAAGGCGGCGAACGGGCGGATGATGAAGCGGGTCATGAGGGCCTCTGCGTGAGTGGGGGATCGGCGCGGAAGCTGGGCTTCCAGCGCCTCGGGGCCTATCAGAGCAGCGGTCCGCCACGGCGGGTATTGAACGAGCGGAGCGCGGGCTCATACCTTCGTTTGGTCCCCTGTCCGGCGCCCATCTCCCGATGGCGCGCCGTCGGACCCGGTCTTCCCGGCGGCCCTTATGATGCGTGCCTCGCGCAGCAAATGTAGTAACTGCTACATCGGATCCCATGGCACACACCAGCAAGACGAAGACGGTCCGCGGCACGGGCGTGCGGGAGGCGTCGGCCCAGGCGACGCGCGACAGCATCCTCAAGGCGGCGACGCGGATATTTGCGCGCTACGGCTACGACGGCGGCAGCATCGAGAAGATTTCCAGCCTCGCGAAGTCGCACGATCGGATGATCTATTACTACTTCGGCAGCAAGGAGGGGCTGTTCATCGCGGTGCTGGAGGGCATCTATCAGCGCATGGATGAAGCGGAGGCCAAGGCCGCCCCCGTCCTGCCCGACGCGGTCGAGGCGCTCACGGCGTTGATCCGGTTCAAGGTGGCCTACTACCGTCGGCATCCGGAGTTCGTCACCTTGCTCAACACCGAAAACCTTCACAAGGGCCGGCATGTGGCGAAGTCTCAGAAGGCGACGCAGTTCTCTTCCAATGCGGTCGACCTGATCGCAGGGATCCTCGAGCGGGGCGTGGCCCAGGGCCGCTTCCGGCCCGGATTGCGGCCGCGCGACATCTACCTGCTGATCGTCTCCACCGCCTATTTCTTCACCTCCAACCGCTTCACCATTTCCGCCTTCCTGGGCGAATCGCTGGAGCGTCCCGGCGCGGTCGAGGAATGGGCGGACTTCGTCGTCGACAGCGTGCTGCGCGTGGTGCGCGCGCAGGCCGACTAGGGCAGCCGGACGCCCGGCCTGTAGGATGCCGTCGACACGCCGTGCCACGGCCGCTCCCGATGAACTACCTCTGCGCGAATTCCCTCGACGACGCACTGGCCGCGCTGCAACGCGGGCCGCGCCGCATCGTCTGCGGCGCGACCGACGCGTACGCTGACGCCACCGCATCACCCTCCGGGGTGGCGTGGCTGGACGTCAGCGCCGTCGACGCCCTGCAGGGCATCGCGCCCTGCGGATCGGCGCTGCGGATCGGCGCGGCCGTCACCTGGGACCAGATCGACCAGTGCGAGCATGTGCCCACGGTGTTGCGCGAGGCCGCGCGCACCGTCGGATCACGGCAGATCCGGGTGCGGGGCAGCCTGGGCGGCAACCTGTGCCATGCGTCGCCGGCCGCCGACGGCATGCCGGCATTGCTGGTGCTCGATGCGCGCGTCACGCTCCGCGGCCAGCGCGGCCAGCGCGGCCAGCGCGGCGAGCGCCAGCTGCCGTTGTCCGAGTTCGTGCTCGGCCGGCAGCGCACGGCGCTGCTGCCGGAGGAACTGCTCGTCGCGGTCCTGGTCGAGTCGCAACGACCCGACGAACGGACCGCCTTCATCAAGCTCGCACAGCGCGAGGCCTCGGCCATCGCGGTGGTTGCCGCCGCGGTGCGCCTGCGCTGGCGCGACGACCGCACGCTCGCCCACGCGGCCATCGCCGTGGGGGGCGCATCGGAGGTCGCCGTGCGGCTGCGCACGCTCGAGTCACGGCTGGAGGGGGTGCCCCGGGAGGCGGTCGGTCGCCTGATCGCCGAGACGCCGATGCCGGAGCTGTCGCCGATCGATGATCGTCGCGGCTCGGCCGCGCTGCGCCGCCACTGGGCACGCATCGCCGTGGAGCGCGCTTGCGCGCGTTGTGAGGCACCCGATGACGGCCGCCGCTGACGCCATGCCCGGCTGGGTCGAGGTCAACGGCGAGCGACATCCGCTGCCCGAGGACCTCTCGCGGCCGGCCACGCACTTCCTGCGCGAACGCCTGGGACTGACCGGCACGAAAGTCGGCTGCGGCCAGGGCGACTGCGGCAGTTGCACCATCGTCGTCGACGGCGAACCGCGCTATGCCTGCATCACGCCCGTGGCCCAGCTGCGAGCCCGCCGCGTGCTCACCGTGGAGGGGCTTGCCGCGGGCAGCGCCTGCGGTCGGCGCCTGCAGCAGTCCATGCTGGCCCATCAGGCGGTGCAGTGCGGGTTCTGCATCCCCGGCATGTTGATGTCGGCCTGCGCGGCGATCGACGCCGGACGCGTGCGCGATCGGGCCGACGCCGAGGCGGCGCTGGACGGCGTGCTGTGCCGCTGCACCGGCTATCGCAAGATCGTCGACGCCGTGCTGGACGTGGCCACCGACGCCGCGCCACGCCCGCTCACCCTGCCGGACGACGGCCTCGCCGTCGGCCGTCCGTTGACGCGGCTGGATGGCGCCGCCAAGGTGACGGGAACGGATCGCTTCGGCGCCGACGGCATTCCGGTGGACAGCCTCCACCTGCGCGCCGTGCGCTGCCCGCATCCGCGCGCGGGCTTCGTCTTCGGCGATCTGCAGGCCTTCGTCCAGGCCCACCCCGGCGTGCTGCGGGTGCTCACCCATGTCGACGTGCCGGGCAGGAACGTGCATGGCGTGGCCGCGCCCTATGCCGACCAGCCGGTGCTGCCCGACGGCGAGGCGCGCCATCACCTGGAGGCCGTGGCCGTGATCGTGGGCGAGGCGGACGCCGTGGCCGCCCTGGATCTGGCGTCCTTCCCCATCACGTGGACCCCGAGACCCGCCCTGGCCGACGTGGACGTGGCGGCCCGCGCCGACAGTCCCCTGCTCCATGCGCATCGTCCGGGCAACCTGCTCATCGAGGGCCAGGTCCAGCGCGGCGATGTGGAAGCCGCCCTGCGCGACGCGCCGCTGGTCGTGGCGGGCCGCTTCGAATCGAGCTTCGTCGAGCACGCCTATCTGGAACCCGAAGCCGGATGGGCGCGCCGCACGGGAGACGGCATGGAGATCCACTCGCCGACGCAGGCGCCGCATCCGCATCGCGAGGATCTGGCGCGCGTCCTCGGCATCGCTCCGGACCGGGTGCGTGTCGTGCCGACGGCGGTCGGCGGCGGCTTCGGCGGGAAGCTCGACATGACGGTGCAGCCGCTGCTCGCCGTCGCGGCCTGGCACATGGATCGGCCGGTGGCGCTCGTGTACACGCGGGAGGAATCGATGGCCACGTCGACCAAGCGCCATCCCGCGCGCATCGCGTCCAGCATGGCTGCCGATGCGCAGGGCCGGCTGCTGGCGGTGAGCTTCGAGGGCGACTACAACACCGGCGCCTACGCGTCCTGGGGCACGGCCGTGGCCAATCGCGTGCCGGTGCATGCCGGCGGACCGTACCGCATCCCCCACTACCGCGCCCGGGCCCGCGCGCGCCACACCCATGTCACGCCCGCCGGCGCCTTCCGGGGCTTCGGCGTGCCGCAGACGACCATGTCGCAGGAACAGCTCATCGACGAACTGGCCGTGCGCGGGGGTTGGGACCCGCTGGAGTTCCGGATGCTCAATGCGCTGCGTCCCGGCGATACCTTGCCGACCGGACAGGTGCTGGACGACAGCGTGGGCCTGGTCGCCTGCCTGGAGGCCCTGCGACCCCATTGGCGGGCCGCGCGCGCGCGCACCGGCGACACCGGACCGCGGGAACGGCGGGGCGTGGGCCTCGCCGCGTTCTTCTACGGGTGCGGCAACACCGCGCTGCCGAACCCCTCGACCGTCCGCATCGGCCTGCGGCCCGACGGCACGCTGGTGCTGCACCAAGGGGCCGTGGATGCGGGTCAGGGCGCCAACACGGTCATCCCCCAGATCGCCGCCGATGCGCTCGGCATCCCGCTGGCCCGGCTGCACATCGTCGGCGCCGATACCCACCTGACGCCGGACTGCGGCCGCACGTCGGCCTCGCGCCAGACCTTCGTCACCGGGCGAGCCGCCTTCCTCGCCGGACAGGCGCTGCTGGGCAAGCTCCGCCGCATGGCGGGTGCGGACGAGGCCGCGCCGGTGCGTTTCGGCGACGGCGGGGTGGAGGTCGCCGGCGTGCGACTCGTGCTCTCCGAACTGCCGGTCGACGCGCAGGGCTATGCAGTGAAGAGCGAGGAGCGCTTCGACCCGCCCACCACCACGCTCGACCACGACGGCCAGGGCCGGCCCTATGCGGCCTACGCGTTCGGGGCGCAGATGGCGGAGGTCGTCGTCGATCTCGACACCGGACGCGTGCGGGTGCGACGCGTCGTCGCGGCCCACGACGTGGGCCGCATGGTGAATCCCACCCTGCTGCAGGGCCAGGTCGAAGGCGCGATCGCCCAAGGGGTGGGCATGGCGCTGATGGAGCGCTACGAGCCCGGTTCGGGGAACAACCTGCACGACTACCTCATCCCGACGGTCCGCGACGTGCCGGAGGTGGAGACCCTCTTCATCGAGGCGCCCACGGCGCTGGGTCCATACGGGGCCAAGGGGATCGGCGAGCCGGCGCTGGTGCCGACCGCCGCCGCGATCCTCAACGCCATCCACCACGCCACGGGCGTCCGCGTGCGCGAGGCGCCGGCCACGCCGGACGCCGTGCTGCGCGCGATGGCGGACGCCGGATCGCAGCTGCCGCCCGGCACCCACAAGGACTGACGCGATGCGCCTTCACCACTGGCTCGGCCTGCTGCCCTTCCTCCACGCGGCGCTCGGTCTGGCGGTCGCCAACCGCGTCACGCCTTTCGTGCTGGGCCTGCCCTTCTTCATGGCCTGGATCATCGGCGGCGTGCTGCTCAGCGCGCTCGTGATGGCCTGCGTGTATCGGCTCGATCCGGCCAACCGCAGACCGCGAGACAGGCAGGAGGAGGAGGAATGAACGTCGCGCTGTCCGTCATCCTGCTCACGCTGGTCTTCGCGTTGGGCGCCGGCCTGTGGGCACGGCGGGGCGTGCGCATGGACCTGGCGCAATGGAGCGTCGGAGGACGCGGCTTCTCCACCGTGCTGGTCTTCGTGCTGATGGCGGGCGAGCTCTACACGACGTTCACCTTCCTCGGCGCCAGCGGCTTCGCCTACGGACATGGCGGAGCGGCGCTGTACGTCCTGGTCTACACCTGCCTCGCCTTCGTGATGTCGTACTGGCTGCTGCCTCCGATCTGGCGGCTGGCGCGGCGGCACGGCGCGATGACGCAGCCCGAGGTGTTCGCCGCGGCCTACCGCAGTCCGGCGCTCGGGCTGCTCGTGTCCGCGGTGGCCCTGCTGGCGCTGGTGCCCTACCTGGTCGTGCAGATGAAGGGGCTGGGCCTCATCGTCCAGGTGACGTCCTACGGCGCGTTGTCGCCGACCCTGGCCATCCTCACAGGGGCGGTCGCGATGACCGCCTACGTGATGCTGTCGGGCATGCACGGATCGGCGGTCACGGCCGTGGTCAAGGACGTGCTGGTGCTCGCGGTCTGCGTCTTCCTCGGCCTCTACCTGCCGGCGCACTTCCACGGCGGACTGGGGGCGATGTTCGAGCGCATCGAGGCGGCGCGGCCCGGCTTCCTCGCCCTGCCGGACACCGGGCGGAACGCCGTCTGGTTCGCCTCCACGGTGGCCATGTCCGCGATCGGCATGTACCTGTGGCCGCACGCGTTCAGCGCCGTCTTCACCGCGAAGTCGCCCCGCATCTTCCGCCGCAACGCGGCGGTGATGCCGCTCTACGCGCTGGTGATGCTGTTCTCGATGTTCGCGGGATATGCCGCTGTCCTGAACGTGCCGGGATTGAGCGGAGGACGGATCGATCTGGCGCTGCTGGCGCTGTCCATCCGCGCCTTCGACCCCTGGTTCGTCGGCGTGATCGGGGCGGCGGGCATGCTGACGGCCCTCGTGCCGGGCTCGATCATGCTGATCTCCGCCTCGACGCTGCTGGCGCGCAGCCTCTACCGGCCGCTGCGGCCCGGCAGCTCGGACGCACACCTGATGCGCGTGTCCCGCGTCGCGGTGCCGCTGCTGATGGCGGTGACCGTGGCGTTGACGCTGAACGGCGGCGCCAGCATCGTCGTGCTGCTGCTGATCGGTTTCGCCGTCGTGGCCCAGCTTGCGCCGGCCTTGCTCACCGTGCTGATCGCACCGTCGGCGGCCAATCACGTGGGGGCCATGGCCGGCATCGTCACCGGCGTCGGCTTCGTCTGCGCCACCGCCATCGGCGGCGTGGCCCTGCGCGATCTGCTGCCGTGGGCGCCGTCCTGGCTGCAGGACCTGCACCCGGGCTTCGTCGGCCTGATCCTCAATGCGGCCGTGATGTTCGCGTCGAGCCGGCTGACGCGGTCGTCGGCGGGCGCACGGCCGCGAACCGACACGGACCGGCTGCCCGCGTCCTGAGTCGGGCGACGGCTTCGGCGCATGCGCCGGCGCTCATCCTTCGCGGGCCGTCTCCTCGAGCGCGCGTCGCACCCAGTCCTCCAGCTCCGCGGCGTCGATCGGCTTGTCGATGACGCACAGCGCGCCCTGGTGGAGCGCCCGGCGCCGGACGGACTCCGAGGTCAGCGCCGTGATGAACACGGTGGGCACATGGCAGCCCTCGGCCTGCAGCTGCGCGAGCAGGCCGATGCCGTCGAGCGGATCCATGTGGATGTCGCAGACCAGGCAGTGCATCCGCGCCGCGACATCGGCGGCGAAGAACTCGGGCGCGGACGCGAAGGCGCGCGCCTGCCAGCCGAAGGCGCGCACGAGGCTGCTCGTGGCGGTGCGGACGAACGGGTCGTCGTCGACGATGACGATGAGCGCCGTGGCAGGGATCGGGGCCGGGTGGACCAGCATGCGCGTGCTCAGACGGCCGCGTCCAGCAGGCCCAGCGACTGCATCTTGCGCACCAGGTCCGCGACCGACCTGGACTGCATCTTGCGCATCGCCTGGCCCCGATGGATCTTGGCCGTGATCTCGGCGATGCCCATGCGGTCCGCGATCTGCTTGTTCATGAGTCCGGTGGCGACCAGGCCCAGCACCTCGCGTTCGCGCGCGGTCAGGCTGGTCCAGCAGTGGCGCAGCCCCTCCAGCGACTGGTCCAGGGCGAGCCGGCGCGCATCGGCCTCCAGCGCCGCGACGACCGCGTCGATCATGTCCTGGTCGCGGAACGGCTTCTCGATGAAGTCGCGTGCGCCGGCCTTCATGGCGCGGACGGTCATGGGCACGTCGCCGTGGCCGGTCATCATGATGACCGGCAGATGGCCCAGCCCGTGGCCGGCCAGCGATTGCTGGAACGCCAGGCCGCTTTCGCCGCGCAGGCGCACATCCAGCACGAGGCAGGACGGCCCGGCCGGCTTGGGTGCCGCGAGGAAGGCCTCGGTCGACGGGAAGTCGCGCACCTGCAGGTCCATCGAGCGCAACAGCCCAGCCAGCGCCGTGCGGATGAGCGGCTCGTCATCCACCACGTAGACGGTGCGGGGCGAATCGGTCCGCGACGCGGCCTCCGGCGTGGGGACCGATCGAGCGGTCGGGGAGAACACGTGCTGCATGGTGGCTATCGGGATCGCATCAGGCGCGAACGGTAGCAGAGGCGACCGGTCGGCGTCTCCTATACGAAGGGATGTCGGCAGGGTGATCGGGGCTCAGCCGAACGTGAAGGCGTAGGCCCGCACGCCGGGGTCGAGGAAGCGGATCTCGACCCGGCGGTCGCGCAGCACCTGCGGCTGGCGGACCAGCTGGTAGAGGCGGCTGGCGTTGACCACGCCGCGACCTTGCGCATCGACGTCCAGGCCGTGGGCTTCCCCGGGGGGCGCGCCGTCGAGGGTCAGCACGAATCTCATGGGTGCGCCGCCGGGCGGCACACCCAGCACCAGGTGCAGGTCCCGCGCGTGGAAGCGCATGGCGATCACACCGTCGGCCGCGGCCAGGGTGGCGTACTCGGGACCCACGGTCCAGGTGCCGGACAGCCCCCAGTCGTTCAGCGCCAGATCGCCGATGCGGTAGCGCGAGGGACGGTCATGGACGGCGCCGCCCGGCGAGACCATCGCGGTGGCCTGCGCGTAGCCGATGTAGGACTCCGATGAACGCAAGGTCGCCAGGTCCGCCGAGGCCCCGACGCCGCCCGTGTCGGCCACGGCGTCCGAAGCGGGAGGTGCCGTGCCGTTCTCGGCCAGCAGCGCCCGGATGACCTGCTCGGTGCGGGCCTCGCCCCCTTCACCGAACTGGTGGTGACGGATGCGGCCTTTCGCGTCGATGACGTAGATCGCCGGCCAGTAGCTGTTGCCGAACGCGCGCCAGACGCGGTAGCCGTCGTCCTGCGCGACCGGATAGTCGATCTGCAGGCGCCGCATCGCGGCGGCCACGTTGTCGCTGTCCTTTTCGAAAGCGAATTCCGGCGTGTGGACGCCCACCGCCACCAGGCCCTGCGACGCGTACTGGCGCGCCCAGGCGCGCACGTGCGGCAGCGTGCGCAGGCAGTTGATGCAGGAGTAGGTCCAGAAGTTGACGACGACCACCTTCCCGCGCAGGGCCTGCGCGTCCAGCGGTCCGCCGGACAGCCAGCCGGTGGCGCCCTGGAAGCCTGGGAAGCGGCCTTCGTCGGGCAGGTCGGCGGCGTCCGGTGTCGTCGTGGCGTCGGGTGCCCGGCGCCACCAGGCCACGGGCACGGCGCCGACCCGCGGGCCGTCGTCCTCCGACGTGTCCTCGACCAGCAGGTCTCCCGCCGAGCGCGACCCGGTCGGATCGGCGGAACGCGCGCGGCTCCACCCGTCGAGCAGACGCTGTTCCGCCGCCTGGAGCGCGACGGACGGCAGCCGCGTCAGCGCCTGTTCCCATCCGCCCGATGCCACCGCGGCGACCGACAGCAGGACCAGGGCGCCGATCACCCGTCTCAGCGCGGCCACGACCTGGGCCGTCCGCCGCGCGGCGAGGGCGAGCCGCCGGCCGGCGCCGATCACGAGCGCCATCACGCAGGCGGCCCCGGCACCGAAGGCCAGCAGCCGCAGCAAGGTCGTCAGCGGCGGCGCGCCGGCCACGGCACCCGCCAGCACCAGACCCAGCACGGGACCCGCGCAGGGGGCCCACAGCAGGCCGGTCGCCATGCCCGTGACCGCGAGTGACCATGCGCTGCCGTCTTCCGATCCGCCCGCCGGCCCCGCCTTCCTGGCGAGCAGCCGATCCGACCAGCGCGTGACCGGCGCGGCCAGACGTTCGGCCAGGCCCGGAAACAGCAGGCTCATCCCGACCACGGCGAGCCAGACCAGCGCGAACTCCCGCGCCAGAACGCTCGATCGCAGTACCCAGCCGCCGCCGAGCGCCGTCAGCGACGCGAACACCGCAAAGCTGCCGGCCATGCCCAGCAGCAACGGCAGCGCGCCGCGGCGCGGCGGTCGTCCGGAGCCGGTCAGCACGAAAGGCAGCACGGGCAGGATGCAGGGGCTCAACAGCGCCAGGGCGCCGGCGGCAAAAGCAAGCAGCAGGAAGGTCATCGGAGGCTCCGGATCGGGCGGACGTGCCAGCACGTGGTCGAGGTGCCGGGCGTGGCCGCGCCCGGCGCCAGGGTCGTCAGACTCAGCCCGGCATGCGCAGGGCCGAGACCAGCGTCTGGTAGCGATCGCCGTGCTTGAGCGTCTCGTAGCGCGCTCGTGCCGCGACGTAGTCGGGCGAGCTGCGCGAGAAGTCGCCCTCGCTGCGATCGAACGCGGCCAGGCCCGATTCGCGATAGACCTGCAGATCGGCAAGCACCTCCGCGCGACTGAGCGGCTTGTCGTTCATGTCGCCCATCATGCTGAGCTCGTCGTAACGCGCCTGCGCCTGCAGCAGCGCCTCGGAGACATTGGATTGCTCGCCGTCGCGCCGCTCGGCCGCCGCCAGGCCGGACACCTCATAGTGGCGCAGGTCCTCGAGCACCTCCTGGCGCGTCAACGGCTTGGCGGCGCCGGCCGCCATGTGCGTCAACGCGAGGTAGCGCCGGCGCGCCTGACGCCAGGCCTCGGTGCCGACCTGCGATTGGGAATCGTCGTGCTCCAGGGCGGCCAGGCCGGAGTCCTGGTAGGCCTTCAGGTCCTGCAGGACCTGGGCGCGGGTCAGCGGCCCCATGCCGGCGGAGGACGGTTCCGCGGCCAGCGCGACGGACATCAGGCCGGCCAGGAGGGCACCACCCAGGGTGATGGCGAGCAGCAGACGCTGCGGGCTGGCGCTCCGTGCGCCGGAGAACGAAGGGAACGGGGACGTGCGGTTCATCATGTGAAGCTCCATGCATCAGGGGCCCCCGGCGACGCGGGCGACGCCAGACGCGAGGCCCACCGCCGGGATGGCGGATCGCGGTGCGTGGGCCGTCGGCCTCGATCCGCGATGCCTCCATCGGACCAGGGCGACGTGCGTCGACCAATCGGACCCTGGGATGACGCGCCCCCTACGACGGTTTGTGCGGCGTCAAACGACCGCGGCCCCCACCCCCTGCGAACGGACCGTCGACCCCGTCCCTGCGGCCAGGGCGTGGCATGCCGGCGGTGGCGACGGCGGCCGCGTCGCCGGCCGGAAAGCGGGCCGCCTCAGGCGAGCACCGGTCCGGTGTCCGCGTCCACCCGGACCGCAGCGGGCGCCGAGCCGAGGATCCGCGAGGCCGTCGGCCCGTCGTCCGGCAGGTCGGCGGGCGCATCGGCGGCCGGAAGATCGAGCACCACCCGCGTGCCGTGCGGCAGCGCCGGCGAAAAGGCCAGCGTCCCGCCATGCGCGCCGACGATGGACTTGCAGATCGCCAGGCCCATGCCCATGCCCGTGGCCTTGGTGGTGAAGAACGGCTCCAGGATCTGGCCGAGCGCCTCGGGCGAGATGCCGTCGCCCCGGTCCTCGACCACGACCTGCACCCGTCCGTCCCCTTCGGTCCCCCAGGACAGCGAGAGGCGACGCCGGTCGGCCGGCACGTCGAGCATGGCCTCCGCGCCGTTCATCAACAGGTTGATCGCCACCTGCTGAAGCTGCACACGATCGCCCATCACCCGCGTCGACGCCCCGGTGTCGGCGAGGTCGAGCGCGACGCCCAGCTCGGCGAGCGAGCCGCCCACCAGCGTGGCGCATTCGCGCAGGGCATCACCGAGGTCGACCTCGGCCAGTCGCGGTTCGACCTTGCGCGTCATCGCCCGCAGGCCCTGAATGATGCTCTTGGCCCGCCGCGCGCTCAGGCCGACGTGACGGACCATCGCCAACGCCTCGCCCACCTCCGGCTGGCTGCGGTCCAGCCAGCGGCCCGCGGCGCTCGCCGAGGTGTCGATGGCGCTCAGCGGCTGGCCGATCTCGTGCACGATGGAGGCCACCAGCTCACCCATCGCCTTCAGCCGGCTGGCCCGCTCGAGTTCCGTGAGCGCGGCGCGCAGACGCTCCTCGGCCGCGGCGCGCTGCAGGTTCTGGTCGACCGCCTCCTCATAGAGCCGGGTGTTCTCCAGCGCGAATGCGGCCTGCGACGCGATCACCTCCAGCAGTTCCGCCTTGGCCGCCGTGAACACCCGCGGGGCCAGGTTGTTCTCCAGATAGAGCACGCCGATCAGCTGACCCCGGCGCATCATCGGCACGCACAGCAGCGACCGGGGCCGATGACGTTTCACGTAGTCATCCTGGGCCAGGGCCTGCGATTCCCGCGCGTCGTCGAACTGCGCCGCCTGCTGCGCCCGGGCCACGGCGTACACCACCGACACGGGAAGCACCTCGCTCGACAGCGGGGTCGGTTTCTGCGCGACCACGATGGCGCCGGCCTGCACGCGCGCCGTGGCGCGCACCAGCCAGGCGTCGCCGCGCAGCAGCGCCAGCGTCCCGTACTCCGCGCCCGCGCTCTCGAGCGCGGTGCGCATGGTCGTGTCGACGACCCGCTCGGGCACCAGTTCGCCCCCCAGCGCATGGCTGATCCGCAGCACCGCCTGGACATCGAGGGTGTGCAGCCGCGTCGTCGGGAAACTCGTGGCCTCCGGCTCCAGCAGGTCGGCGTGGCGCGACTGGAGCTCGCGCTGCTTGGCCGTCGCGCCCCAGCGCTGCCAGGCGGCCAGCGCGTGTCGCAGATAGGCGCGCCCCTCGATGTCGCGACCCTGCGCCAGATGGAATTCCGCGGCCAGCTCCGCCGCCAGCGCCTCGACCTGCGTGAGTTGATGGCGTCGAGCCTGTGCCACCGCGTCGGCGTAGAGCGCGGCCGCGTCGGCGCCGCGACCCTGACGGCGCGCTTGTTCTGCGCGGACCAGCGCCCAGCGGGCGCCGAAGTTCTCCGGACAGTGCGTCGACCATTCGGCCAGGGCTGCCATGTGACGTTGCAGCGCCTGTGCGTCTTCATCGGGCGCCGGCGCGTCCGCGCCCGCGAGCAGTGCCAGCGCGCCATAGAACGGCAGGTCACCGTACTCGGCGAAAGCCCGTCCGGCGCCCTGGCAGGCTTCGGCGCGCAGGCGCGCCCGGCGCGCCATGGCCGCGTCGCCGAACAGCACGCCCACCTGCAGCCGGTACACCCAGTAGGCAAGGTCGACCAGCGTGGGCGCCGCCGATTCGACGGGCTCGGCCATCGTCTCGTCCATCAGGGTCTGGCCCGAGCCGCCGTGGCCGCCTTCACCACGGTCACCGCGATCGCCCCGGTCGCCATCCTGCAGCTCGCTCAGCAGCGTCCGCTGCGCCAGCAGTGCGTCGACGACGAGCTTGAAGCCCGCGTCGCGCGCCCGGGCCAGCGCGGGTTCCACGCTCTGGCGCACGTCGGCCAGGAACTCCCCGGCGAACAGCATGCCGGTCGCCCGGTTGCGACCGCAGTACAGGGCAAACGTGTGGTCGCCGACGCGCGTGGCGACTTCGAAGGCGCGGTCGAAATGCGGGCGCGCGCTGCGCGCCGGCGCCGTCCACGGGACGACGAAGGTGGCGTACGTGTGATAGACCCGCGCCTGGTAGCGGCTCAGGCCCCGCTCGTTCACCAGGTGCAGGGCCAGCTCGCCGAACGCGCGTGACGTGGCGAAGTCGCCATGGCGCGCGCCGAACAGCTGGATCATGCAGACGTAGCCGTTGGCCGAGGCATCCGCATGACCGTTGGCGATGGCCAGCCGCACCATCCGGAGCAGCATCAGGTCGACCAGGCGCTGGTCGGAATAGAGCGCCGGCGGCAGCAGGTCCGCGAAGACGTCGACCATGGCGCGGCGCCGCGGATCGGTGTCGTCCGGCAGATCGCGCAGCGCCGACATGCCGTGCGCGTCGATCCATTGGCGCACCAGGCGGTACTCGGCCTCCACCTGCGCGTCGTCCGGGCGCCGCGGCAACTCGAAACCCGCCTGTCGCAGGAAACCCAGTCCCACGTCGAGGGCGTCGTCATAGCGCCCCAGGGCGGTGTACAGCGCGGCGCGCAGGCGAGCGAGCTCGGCGCCGAACACGCCGTCGCCGGCCAGGTCCGCCAGTCCGGCGAGCCGCGCCTCGGCGTCGGCCAGCGCGCCGGTCATGAACTCGGCTTCGCCGCAGAGCAGGGCCGCCTGGAGCGCCTCCTCGCCGCGATCGCCGTCGAACCAGCGCAGCGCATGGCGGAAGTAGTCCAGCGCCGCCTGATGGGCCGTCGCGGCCTTGGCGCGCCGGCCCGCCTCGAGGTTCACCAGCGCGAAGGCGCGCCGCTCGTCCTGCGGGCCGGGCGACGGCGCTGCGAGGTTGGCCTGCGTCGCCAGGAGGTAGATCGGCACGGTCGACGGCGGTGCCGTCATCAGCCGGCGCGCGATGGACAGATGCAGCGCCGCTTGCGCCGCCGGAGGCTGCGACGCCAGCACGGCTTCACGGACGTGATCGTGGGTGAAGGCCCACTCGTCGCCGTCCGCGCTCACGAAGCCCGCCTCCGCGGCCGCCGCGAAGGCCGGCGGCAGGGCCTCGGGCGCGACGCCGCCCGCCAGCGCCAGCAAGGGGCCGGCGACGCGGTCGCCGAGCGCCGCCAGCGTCCCCAGCAGCGACAGCGTGGGCCCGGGCAGTTCATCGAGGTCCAAGGCCAGCAGCCCGCCGACATCGCACAGACCGGGCTCCGCGCGGATGCGGTGGAGGTCCCAGGTCCAGGCGCGGCGCACCGGGTCGTGCCGCAGCAACCGGGCGGCGAGCAGACGGTTCAAAAGCCGACGGATGAAGAACGGGTTGCGTCCGGTCCACTTCTCCACCAGCTGCTGCAGATCGGCCAGCGCCGCGGCATCGGACATGGCCTGCCCCAGGGCGCCGGCGATGAGCCGGCGCGTCGACGCACTGTCGATCGGCGCGAGATCCAGGTGCAGGGGCGCGACGCGCGCGCTGGGCGCGGGTGACGGATGCCGCGGATGGCCCGGGCCCGAGGACCGGATCGATCCCAGCACGAGCAGGGCCGCATCGGCATGATCGGCCAGCAGACGATCCAGCAGTCGCAGCGTCTCGACATCGGCCCATTGCAGGTCGTCCAGCATCAGCACCAAGGGGCGCTCCGGCCGCGCGAAGCAGGCGATCATGCGGCCCATCGCGTGCAGCACGAGCTCCCGTTCGAAGACCAGCGCCATGTCGGCGAGGGACGGCGCAACGTCCTCGGGGGGCAGATCCAGCAGGGGGCGCAGGTCGGGAAGCAGGCCGGCCACCGTCGCGGAGACCGGATGCGTGGCCTCGCGCAGGCGCTGGCGCCACCTCGCGAACTCCTGCTCGGCGCTGCTGAGCGCGACCTGCAGCAAGGGCCGCAGCGCGCGCGTCATCACGTCGAACGGCAGACCGGTGCCCGTGGACATGCACTTCGCCGAGGCAACCAGTGGCGCGCCGTCGCCCTCCAGGCGCGCGACCAGCTCGCGCAGCAAGCGCGACTTGCCGATGCCCGCGTCGCCATGGACGAAGGCGGTGCGCGCGCCCCCGCCGGTCCGGACACACTGGTAGAGCGCCTGCAGCTGGCGCAGTTCATGGTCACGCCCGAGGACGGGCATCGCGTGGTCCCAATCCGCCATCGCGGAGCCGGCGTTCAGCGGGAAGGTCGGGATGCCGCCGTGCTCGTCCAGCAGTTCTTCGCACGCCGTCAGGTCGGCCAGCAGCGCCGCCGCATCGGCATAACGCAGCTCGGGCGATTTCTCGAGCAGGCGGCCGACGATGCGCGACAGCTGCATCGGCACGTCGGGCCTCAGGCGATGGGCCAGGGCGGGCCGCCGGGTGGCATGCGCATGCAGGCGCGCCGCGGCGTCGGGGGCTTCGAAGAGCGGCGCGTGGACGAGCAGCTCATGGAAGATGGCGCCCAGCGCATACAGGTCGGCCCGGACATCGGCCCGGACATTCATCCGCGCGCCGAGTTCCGGCGCCAGATAGTCGAAGCTGGCGTCATCCCATTCGACGGGATCGTCCGCGGGAGCCTGCTCGTCGCCCCCGAGGCGCGAGGCCATGCCGAAGCCGATGAGGTGCGCGCATTGCAGGCGCTCATCCACCAGGATCCGGTCAGGCGTGAGCGCTCGGTGCAGCACGCCCGACCGATGCATCGCGGCGATGGCCGTCGTGACCGCGCAGGCCAGTCGGAGGAACTTGCGCACCGGCAGGGCGGGCTGGGCCAGCTCACGCAGCGGCAGGCCGCCGGGATCGCTGCCCAGGAGCAGCGATCGCTGTCCACTCGGAATGAGCGATTCCGGCTGCACCGCCCAGTCGCCGTGCAGCGCATGCCGGAACGCGTACTCGCGCTGAAGCAGCGACAGCAGGGCCGCGGAATCGTTCCGGCTCCCGGCCAGCAGCCGGGAGGAACCGTCCTCCAGCCAGACGCGATGCAACCGCGCGCCGAGGCGGCGGGCGGATTCGTAGGGCAGGTCTGCGAGTGGCGGCATCTTGTTTTATGTAGGGAACGCTACATGAAACTGGATCATAGGAGCAGTCGCCGCGGTTCGCAAGCCGGGCGGTGGGATCCCGTCGGAGCGCGGTGGTCGGCATGCCGCGTCATCGCGGCGGCGCCCGGGGCCCATACCTTGGTTGCAGCCTGCTGAACGAGGGTGCTATGGGCCGCACGCGCCGGTTTTGATGTGATGCGTCGCCTTGACCCACTCTCTTCTGGAGAACCCACATGTCCGACTCGAATCCGCCGCGCGCCGATGCCGCCCGACGTCACTTCCTCGCTGCTTCCGCGATCGCAGGCGCATCCGGTCTGAGCCTGCTGACCCGGTCCGCCGAGGCCAGCCACGGCGCCACGGCCAGCGCCTCCTGGAGCGGCGCCGTCGGCGCCGGACCCACGCAGGTCGCCGCGGGCGATGCCAGCATCCGGCCGTTCCGCATCGCCGTCCCGCAGGCGGCGCTGGACGACCTGCGGCGACGTCTGGCCACCACGCGCTGGCCCGACCGGGAGACGGTGCGTGACACCTCGCAAGGCGTGCCGCTGGCGACGCTGCGCAAGCTCTGCGCCTACTGGGGCGGGCCGTACGACTGGCGTCGTCTCGAGCGCTCGCTGAATGCGCTTCCCCAGTTCGTCACCCAGATCGACGGCGTGGACATCCACTTCCTGCATGTGAAGTCGCGACACCCGAACGCCCTGCCCCTGCTGATCACGCACGGCTGGCCCGGCTCGATCCTGGAGATGGTCAAGAGCATCGGTCCGCTGACCGATCCGACCGCGTACGGCGGCGCGGCGACGGACGCCTTCGACGTGGTCATTCCGTCGATCCCCGGCTACGGCTTCTCGGGTCGGCCGACGGAGTTGGGCTGGGGCCCCGAGCGCGTGGGGCAGGCCTGGGCGGTGCTGATGGAACGGCTCGGCTATGCACGCTACGTGTCGCAAGGCGGCGATCACGGCTCGGTGATCTCCAACGCGATGGCGCGGCTCCAGGTGCCGGGACTGGCGGGCATCCACGTCAGCATGCCGCCGACCGTGCCTCCGGAACTCGTCAAGCCGATCAATGCCGGCGACGCGGCGCCGGCGGGGCTCTCCACGCCGGAGCGCGTCGCCTTCGAGACCCTGAGCCGCTTCTTCGCGCGCAACGCGGCGTACGGCGCGCTGATGGTCACGCGGCCCCAGACCATCGGCTACGCGCTGTGCGACTCGCCGGCCACGCTGGCGGCGTTCATGTTCGAGAAGATCGCCGAATGGACCTTCAGCGACGGCCACCCGGAGCGCGTGCTGTCCAAGGACGAGATCCTCGACGACATCACGCTCTACTGGCTGAGCGACACCGGTGCGTCGTCCTCGCGCTTCTACTGGGAGAACAACAACAACAACTTCAGCGCCGAGCACCAGCGCACCGCGCAGATCCGCCTGCCGGTCGCCGTCACGATCTTCCCCGGCGAGATCTATCGCGCGCCGAGGTCCTGGACCGAACGGGCGTATCCGACCCTGGCCTACTTCCATGAAGTGGATCGCGGCGGACACTTCGCCGCGTGGGAGCAGCCGGAACTCTTCGCCTCGGAGATGCGGGCGGCCTTCCGTTCGCTGCGCTGAGTCTGTCGGCCGCCGCCTGCCGGGCGGCGGCTCGCCGCCCGGTGTTCAGCCGACGGTGATGGTCTTGGGCTCCAGGAAAGCCTCCATCCCCATCACGCCGAATTCCCGTCCCAGGCCCGACTGCTTGACCCCGCCGAACGGCGCCAGCAGATCCGGCGCCACGCGGTTGATCAGCACCGTGCCCGCCTGCAGGCGGGCGGCGATGCGTCTCGCCGCGGCGATGTCGTCGGAGAAGACATAGGCCTGCAGCCCGTACGGCGAGTCGTTGGCGACCGACACCGCGTCGTCCTCGTCGTCCACCGCCAGGATGGACAGCACCGGACCGAAGATCTCCTCGCGGGCGATGGTCATGTCGTTGCGGACGTCGGCGAACACCGTGGGCTGCACGAACCAGCCGCGCTCGATGCCGGGCGGGCGACCAGGCCCGCCGACCACCAGCGTCGCGCCTTGCTGGATTCCGCGGTGGATATAGGACTGGACGCGCTCGAAGTGGGCACGGCCGACCATGGGGCCGACGGCCGTTGCCGGATCGCCCGGGTCTCCGACCCGCAGGGCGGCCACGGCGGCTTGCACGCGCGCCACGACCTCCGCCATCCGGTGCCGCGAGACCAGCAGCCGCGTGCCGGCCACGCACGCCTGGCCGCTGTTCATGAAAGCGGCGGCGACGGCGAGCGGCACGGCCACATCCAGCCTTGCGTCATCCAGCAGCAAGGACGCGGACTTGCCTGTCAGCGCCAGGCTGACGCGCTTCAGGCCCTCGATGCCGGCCTGCGCGATGAGCTTGCCGGTGGGGGTCGAGCCGGTGAAGGACAACTTCGTGACCGCGGGATGGCTGCTGAGTGCCGCGCCGACGTCCGCGCCCCGGCCGGTCACGATGTTCACGACACCCGGCGGCAGGCCGGCGTCGTCGACGGCCTGGGCCATCACCTGCGCCTGCCAAGGGCTCAGCTCGCTGGGCTTCACGACGGTGGCGCAGCCGGCGGCCAGCGCGCCGGCCAGCTTGCTCGCCATCGTCCCGGCCGCGGCGTTCCATGGCGCGAAGAGTCCCGCCACGCCGACGGGTTCCATGCGCAGTGTCGAGATGCCGTCCGCGCCCGCCGGGCGTTCGAAGACGTAATGCTCCAGCGTGCGCGCCGCTTGCCCGAGGCATTCGGCCGCGTAGGTCGACACCCATTGCGAGCGAGAGAAGGGACCGCCGTACTCGAGGATGGAGGACTCCCGCAGCGCATCGGCGTGGGACAGCATCGCCGCCTGCAGGCGCTCGAGCATGCCGATGCGCTCGGCCTTCGAGGTCCGCGCGAAGGTCGGCTGCGCCCTCGCCGCGGCGTCGACGGCGCGTCGGACGTCCTCGCGGTTGGCCAGCCTTGCGCGGCCGATGACGGCCTCGCTGGCGGGGTTCACGATCTCGACGATCTCGTCCCCCGCGGTCGGAACGAAGCGGCCGTCGATGTAGCTGTGCTCGATGTTCAGCATGGCTGATGCCCTCAAGGAATACGGGAAGCCATCAATGTAGGGAGCACCACAACGACAGGTAACCATACGAAGGTTTCCAGGGCCATGGCCCAGCCGCCAGCGGAGAAACGGAAAGAGCACGGCGGAGAACCTTCGCCGCGTGGCGGGTCGGCAAAATGGCTGGACGATGGGTGATCTGGCTGGCGGCTTTGACGAAAGTCAAAGACCTCTGAACGCCGGGATGGATACATTCCGCCTTCCACTTCGAGCCCGCACTGATGACCTCAGCCGCCGTTGGCACTTGGGCCAATGCCGCTTCCCAGCCAGAACAAGGGCAAGGCGCTCCTGCTGAAACAACGGACGCCTTGCGCGACCATCCAACGGTGAAACGCTGGACTTCAACCGCGGCGGCATTGCTGGTGCTCAGCTTGGTGGCGCCGCATCTCCACGCAGCGCCCGCCCCTTTTGAATGTCCGATCGAGTTGCCCCGGACCGAGCAGAAGCTCGACACGGTGCCCGACGGTTTCACGGTGACGACCGCCACGCCTTATCCCAAGCACGAATTGACCGGCTTCCGAGTCATCCTTGGCCCCGTCGAAGTCTCCGACGCCACCATCAACGACAAGGCGTCGAACAAGCGCGATGCGCGCGGTGGATTGACTGAAACGCTGACGTGGAACGTCGCTCAATACGAGAGCGCCTTCGCGGTCTGCCTTTATCGAGCGACGACGCAGGCGCTCGTCCACCCGCTGACCGGATACAGCGAATGCACGGTTGTTTCGACTGCCGCCCCCAGTGGTCTGCTGAAAATGCTGTCGGCTTCCTGCCGCTGAGAATTTCGGGGCCAGTCCGTCTCATGACCTCCGTCATGCGCGCCATCGCTTTCCGTCCCGCGTTCATTTCCGTGATCGATCTGTCGCTCGCCCTGCTGGCCGCAACAACACCTGTCCAGGCCCAGTCGATCAGCGTCAAGCCCTGTCTATGGGCCAGCGCGAGCGTCAACACGCCCAACGGCCGCAGGATGCCGACCCGTCCCCAATCGGGCTGACGACGAATCTCATCGAGGGGTGTCTAGTACGGTGCATTGACCACCAGATGAGGCAGCACCATGACGGACGCTCCGAAGTCAACGATCGACCGAATCGCTGCCGTTGTAGGCGTCGTCGGCTCCATCGTCACCATTGCACTCACCTATGCCAACCAGGTAACCAAGTCCGCAATCGATCAGTCCCAGCAGCAGCTTGAGCGACGAGCTCAAGATCTCAAGGAGCGTGGCCAGGCGCTGGAAGAGGAGATTCGGAAGCGCTCGACGGGAATCGAAGAGTCGAGGGAGCGCGTCGAACGGTTCAAGTGGGTCTATTCGCTGGTGCCGGCACTCTCGGATGACGACCCAGTCAAACGCAGTGCGACCTTGGCGATGGTGAGGATGGCGCTGACGGGCGGAGAAGCAGACACGCTCCTAGCCGGCTTGCAACAGTCGCCTAGCGACAAGGTCCGTCAAGCTGCCATACAGAGTCGAGTCGTGATTGCGAAGATCGAAGCCAGCGAGCTGGAACGGCTGGTCAATGACATGGACGACCGACGTTCGTCCGACATTCGACGCTCGGCCACGGGTCGACTGCAACGCGAGTTCGCGGATTCCTCCTCTGCCGCCGGTCTGGTCATCGGCAAGCTTTCCCCCGGAAGTGCAGAGCGCCTGTCGCCGAGTGGCTTGCTGAACGCGCTGTATTACCTTTCGCGCACGTCGAGGAATGCCTGGACGCCCGAGAACCTCCAAGCGGCAGACAAAGCGCTTCCCAACCTGCGCAAGGTGGCGGTCGGCGATCAATCCAAGCCGGAACTGGCCCGTGTCGAGCAAGTAATGGCGCGCGCGCGTGATTGACAGGTTCACTTCATCTGCAAATTGTTTGACGTATGACGGTCGTCATATTATTCTTCGTCTCCATGAGCGCCTCGTCCTCCTCTTCCCGTTCCACCCGCAAGGAAGAATCCCGCGACCGCATCCTCGACGTCGCCTCCCGCACCGTCCGGCGCGCCGGCTTCGACGGCGTGGGCGTGGCGGACGTGATGAAGCAGGCCGGGCTGACGCACGGCGGCTTCTATGCGCATTTCCCGTCTCGCGACGATCTGCTGATCGCCGCCGCAGTGCGCGCGGGGCAGGACAGCCGGCAGGTCCATCAAGGCCATGTCGACCGCCTCATCGCCGCGGGCGTCCCGCCGTTTCGCGCGGTGGTGGAAACCTATCTGCATGAGGCCGGCCTCGACAACATCGAGTGCGGATGCCCCGTCGCCGCGCTGGTCTCGGAGATGCCTCGCCAATCGAGCGCCGTCCAGGACGAAGGACGTGGCCTCGTGCTGCAGCTTCAGCGGATGGTCTCGGAGGCGCTGGGGCCTGACGCTCCCGCAGAGGCCGCCTGGCCGATCGCCGCAACGCTGATCGGCGCCTTGCAACTGGCCCGCGCCGTCGGCGACAGGGACCAGGCGCTCGCCATCCTCGCCAGCACGAAGCGCTCACTGCTGGCTCAACACACCGAAGCCGCGCAGCCGGCACGGTCCGCACGCCCCGTGCGCTGATTCCTGTTTTTCGCTCAGGGACTCTCGGGTCCCTTCTCTTTGCCCACATATATGACGTGCGTCATATGAAATCAACGCGCTGCGGCGCAGAAGGAAGTTCCATGCAGATCAAGGATGCCGTCGTCTTCATCACCGGTGCGAACCGGGGCCTCGGGCTCGAATTCGCGAAACAGGCGCTGGCCCGCGGCGCGAAGAAGGTCTACGCGGCGGCGCGCGACATCTCGACCATCACGCTGCCCGGCGTCGTGCCGGTGCAGCTCGATGTGACCAAGCCCGAGCAGGCCGCTGCTGCGGCACGCGCCTGCGGCGACGTCACGCTGCTGATCAACAACGCCGGCATCGGCCGGGTCGGCGGGATCGCGAGCGACAACGCCGAGATCGTCCTGCGTGAGCAGCTCGAGACCAATCTGTTCGGCATCTTCCATGTCGCACGCGAGTTCGCGCCGGTGTTGGGCCGCAACGGCGGCGGCGCGATCCTGAACATGCTGTCCATCCTCAGCTGGGTGAACACGCCGATGCTCGGCGCCTACGGCGTCAGCAAGGCCGCGGCCTGGGCGCTGACCAACAGCCTGCGTGCCGAGCTCGCGCCGCAGGGCACGTTGGTCGCCGGCTTCCACGGCGGCTTCATCGACACGGACATGATCCGGGACTTCGACGTGCCCAAGGCCCGTCCCGAAGACGTGGTGCGAGATTCGCTCGATGGGATCGAACAGGGCGCCGTCGAGATCACCGTCGACGACTCGACGCGCCAGGTCAAGAAGGCGCTGTCGGACGGGGTGTACCTGATGGATCCGCTGGCGCGCTGAGCGTGCCGGGTGCCGCAAGGGCGCTCGACGCGTCGAAGAAGTTCACGCTGAACCGGCGTCGCAGGCGGAAGCCCAGGCGCTCGTAGAGCGCGATCGCCGTGACGTTGTCGCTGAACACGTGCAGGAAGGGCGTCTCACCACGGTCGAAGATGCCCTGCGCGACCGCCTTCATCAGCGACGCGGCAAAGCCGCGGCCACGACACGAGGGGTCGACGCAGACCGCGCTGACTTCGGTGAAGCCGGGCACCTTCATCCGCTCGCCCGACAGCGCCACGAGCCGTCCTTCCAGCCGAACGCCGATGTAGCGGCCCAGCTCGAGGGTGCGGAGCCCGAAGGGCCCGGGCTGCGTCGCACGCACGAGCTCGAGGATGTCCGGCACGTCCGTGGCACCGAGCGTCAGCGTCTCGATGTCCGGCACGGGCGCCAGCGCCGATGCATCCACCAGTACCATCTGGTCGACCGGCGCCCGCTTGATCGGCACGATGCCACCGAACGGACGTTCGTCCTCCGCCGTCACGAGGACGACGGGAGATCCGACGCGCAGCAGTGCCGACAGTTGTTCAGGCGAGCCGTTCGACGGCGGGCGGATCGCCCCGAAGGGGGCGACGTCCGGCAGGAATCGTCGGGCATCACCCTCGCTGACGGCCAACGAGGTTTGACGGCTGGTGAGCGCATGCCAGACCACATGATCGAGCGGCGAGTCGTCGGGAGGCTGAGGGACAGGGGAAGTCGGCGCGATGTTCATGCGCCAGCACTCTAGGCGGTCAGCGGTCGTGGCGCCACAGTCGCCCGCGACATCCCGGCGGTCATTCACGACGCGCCGGTTTCTCCTCGCCCGACGCCGCCCTGTTGCGTGATCACTCCGCCTTCGCGCCGGCCGCCTTGATCACCGGATCCCACTTCTTGATCTCAGCGGCCGTCTGCGTGCCGAGCGCCTGCGGCTTGAGGCGGTCGCCTTGCGGCGGGACGACGCCCATCTCCTGGAAGCGCTTCACGACGTTGGGATCCACCAGCGCATGACGCAGCGCCGTGTTCAGGCGCGTCACGACCGGCGCGGGCGTGCCCTTCGGCGCATAGACCCCGTGCCACACGGCCAGCTCGAAACCGGGCAGGCCGCCTTCGGCGAAGGTGGGAACGTTCGGCAGCTGCGACACGCGCGCCTTGGTCGCCATCGCATACGCCTTGAGCGCCCCCGAGGCCACGTGCGGGCCCGTCGCCACCGGCTGGTCGCAGATCAGGTCGACATTGCCGGCGATCACATCCTGCAGCGCCGGCCCGGTGCCGCGGTACGGCACCATCGTCACCGTGGTGTTCGTGGTCTGGCTGAACAGCATCGCGCAGAGATGCGAGGTCGCGCCGACGCCCGCATGCGCGAACCGCACCTCGCCGGGCTTGGCCTTCATCTGCTTGATGACCTCGGCGACCGTCGCCGGCGCGAAGTCCTTGTTCCCCACCAGGATCATCGGCACGTCACCCGCCAAGCTGATCGGCACCAGGTCTTTCGTGGCATCGAACGGCAGCTTCGGATACAGCGCCGGCGCCGTCGCGATGCCCATGTTGTGCAGCAGCACCGTATAGCCGTCAGCCGGCGCCCGCGCCACCTTGGCCGTGCCGATCGTGCCGCCGGCGCCACCCGCGTTCTCCACGATCACCTGCTGGCCCAGGTCGCGCGTCATCGCTTCGGCGATCAGCCGGCCGATCACGTCGGTGGAGCCGCCCGTCGCGTAGGGAATCACCATCGTGATCGGCTTGTCCGGATACGCGGCGGATGCCGCCGTGGCCAACGCCATCGATACCGTCGTCACCGTGACGGTCAGGACCTTCTTCGCAATCTTTCGCATGTCTCGCTCCAAGGGGGTAAGGAAGTGCGCCTCCGGTCCATCGCCGGCCGCTGCGTGTCTGTCGATGAAGGAAATGAAATGCGCCTCGACGCGAGCCGTCAGGCCGCGCCGATGCCGCCGAAGCTCATCAGCTTCAGCTCGGTGTATTCGTCCAGGCCGTGCCGGGAGCCTTCGCGCCCCAGCCCGGATTGCTTGATGCCGCCGAACGGCACCGTCTCGCTCGAGATCGCGCCGGTGTTGATGCCGACCATCCCCGACTCGATCGCCTCCGCGACGCGGAAGCAGCGCGCGACATCGCGCGAGTAGAAGTAGCTCGCCAGGCCGAACTCGCTCGCGTTGGCCCAGGTGATCGCCTCCGCTTCGGTGTCGAAGGCCACCAGCGGCGCGACGGGACCGAAGGTCTCCTCGTCCAGGCAGCGCATGCCCGCCTTCACGTCGAGCAGCACGGTCGGTTGCATGAACCAGCCGGGTCCGTCGATCGCCTGGCCGCCTGTGCCCAGGCGTGCGCCGCGGTCCAGCGCATCGCGCACGTGCGACAGCGCCTTGCGCCGCGCCGCCTCGTTGATCAGCGGACCTTGCGTCACGCCTTCTTCCAGGCCGTTGCCGGTCCGCAGCGCGCGGACACGCTGGATCAGCCGCGCCGCGAAGTCCTCGTAGATGCCGCGTTGCACAAAGAGCCGGTTGGCGCAGACACAGGTCTGGCCGGCGTTGCGGAACTTGGAGGCGATCGCGCCCTCCACCGCCGCGTCGAGGTCCGCATCGTCGAAGACGATGAACGGCGCATTGCCGCCGAGCTCCAGACCGAGCTTCTTCACCGTCGGCGCGCATTGCGCCATCAGCAGGCGGCCCACCGGCGTGGAGCCGGTGAAGCTGAGCATCCGCACCGTCGGCGACGACGTGAGCGCCGCGCCGATCTCGACAGCATCACCGATGACGACGTTCAGCACGCCGACCGGGAGGCCGGCGTCGAGCGCGAGCTCCGCGAGTCGCAATGCGGTCAGCGGCGTCAGCTCCGACGGCTTCAGCACCATCGTGCAGCCGGCCGCGAGCGCCGGCGCCACCTTGCGCGTGATCATCGCGGCGGGGAAGTTCCACGGCGTGATCGCGGCGCAGACGCCCACCGGCTCGCGCACGACGAGCTGCCGCCGATCCGGCGACGAGGCCGGGATCGTCTCGCCATGCAAGCGCCGCGCCTCCTCGGCGTAGAAGCGGATGTAGCTCGCGGCATAGACGATCTCGGCGCGCGCTTCCGCCAGCGGCTTGCCTTGCTCGGAGAGCATGACGCGTGCCAGTTCGTCGGTCTTCGCGATGACGAGCTCGAACCAACGCTGCAGCACTTCGGCGCGGGCGTGACCGCCGCGCCGCCGCCAATCGACCTGTGCGATGCGCGCCGCCTCGATGGCCGCCTGCGCCTCTGGCGCCGAGGCCTTGCGCACCTGCGCGACGCGCTCGCCGGTCGCGGGGTTGACGACGTCGAAGGAAGCGCTCATCGCGTCAGGCCCTGCCGACGAAACGGAAGAGCTCGGTGTGATCCGCGGCCGGGCCGAGCGATTCGGAGGCCTCCGCGGTCATCGCGTACACGTCCTGCGCCAGGGCCATCGGCAGGCCCATCGTGCGGCCCAGCGACGCGGCGATGCCCACATCCTTCGCCTGCAGCGCCAGCGAGAAGCCCGAGTTGAACGCACCGTTCAGCATGAACTGGTGGGCCTTGTTCTCGGTCGTGTTGTTCCGCCCGGTCGAGGCCTGGATCACATCGACGATCGTGGCCGGGTCGATGCCGAAGGCCTCGCCCACATGGATCGCTTCCGCGGTGGCGATCAGCGCGGCGGCGGACACGTAGTTGTTCAGCGCCTTCAGCGCATGGCCGGCGCCGACCGGGCCGACATGGGTGATGGCCTTGCCCATCGTCTCCAGCACCGGACGCACCCGCTCGAAGGCGGGGACGTCGCCGCCCACCATGATGGCGAGCGTGCCCCCCACGGCCTTCTTGACACCGCCCGAGACCGGCGCGTCGATCAGCGTGATGCCGGCCTCGCCCAGACGCTCGGCGAGCGCGCGGGTGCGATTGGGATCGGCGGAGCTCATCTCCACCACCACCGCGCCGCGCTGGAGTTGCGCGGCCAGCGGCCCCACGACGGCGTCGACGATGTCCGAGTTCGGCAGCATGGTCACGAGGACCTCGCAGGCCGCGAAGTCCGAGGCGCCGCTGGCGATGCGCGCGCCGGCGTGGGCGTCAGCGAAGGCCCGGGCGACCTCCGGCCGCGCGTCCTGCACGACCAGCTCGTGGCCGGCGGCGTGCAGCAGGTGGGCCATGGGCGTGCCCATCATGCCCAGGCCGATGAATCCGATGCGGGTCATGGCGGCGGCTCCTCAGGCGTCCATGTCCTTGAACACCTCGGCGGCGACCCGGAACGAGTCGATCGCCGCCGGCACGCCGCAGTAGATCGCCGTCTGGAGGAAGACTTCCTTGATCTCGTCGCGGGTCAGGCCGTTGTTGATGGCGCCGCGCACATGCAGCTTCAGCTCGTGCGGGCGGTTCAGCGCGGTGATCATGGCCAGGTTCAGGAAGGAGCGCGTGCGGCGGTCCAGCCCCGGTCGGTTCCACACGTCGCCCCAGCAGTACTGCGTGACCAGCTCCTGCATGTCGATGTTGAAGTCCGTGGCGTTCTTGATCGAGGCGTCGACGTACTCGGCGCCGAGCACCTCGCGGCGGGTCGAGAGACCTTGGTCGAACAGGGCCTGGTTCTTCGGGGCGTACGCACGGGTCATCGGAAACTCCTGGTGATGGGGTGGGGACGAGACGAGCCGTCTGCGGCCGGTCGATGGCCCAATGTAGTCGGATTGTCTGACAATCCGACACTAGGAATACGAGGATTGAAAGCGCGGTGGACGTGTTGTATGACAATCCGTCTGTATGAACATCAGGTGATCTGTCCGTCTGGACATCGCCCGCCCACAGGTAGGATCCGGCTCATGAGCCTCGTCAAAGTTGCCCGCGAAGAGACGTCACTGCGCCAGCGCGCCACCCAGGCGCTGCGCACCGCCATCCTGGACGGCGTGCTCGCGCCGGGTCAGAAGCTGTCGGAGCGGGAGCTCTGCGAGAGCCTGGACGTCAGCCGCTCCTGCGTGCGGGAGTCGCTGCAGCACCTGCAGGCCGAGGGGCTCATCACGATCATTCCGCACCGCGGGCCGGAGGTGACCAGCATCTCGCGCGACGAGGTGCGCGAGATCTACGAGGTCCGCGCCAGCCTGGAGAGCCTGGCCGGACGTGGCTTCGCGACGAACGCGTCGGACCCCCAGCGGGCGGCGCTGCGCGCCAAGCTGACCGAGCTCGCGCAGGCGCATGCCGCCGGCGACCGGGCCCGGATCCTCACGATCAAGAACCAGTTCTACGACATCCTGGTCGAGGGCTGCGGCAACACCGTGGCGGGGCAGATGCTGAAGCAGCTGAACAACCGCGTGACGGTGCTGCGCCGCATCTCGATGGCGCAGCCGGGGCGGCTGCCCGAGACGCTGCGGGAGCTCGATGCGATCGTCACGGCGATCGAGCAGCGCGACGGCGAGCTCGCCGCGCGGTTGTGCGGCGAGCATGTGAAGCAGGCGGCGGAGAACGTGCTCCGCAGCATGGGTTGAGGGCTACCGCCGCTCCCGTTGGGAGCGGCGGTGGGCGTCAATCGGCGATCAATCCGCGTACTGCCCCGACGCCTCGATCACCTTCTTCCAGCGCGCGACTTCGGTCTCGACGAAGTGCTTGTGGCCGGCCGGTTCGAGCCGGCCGTCGTTGACGACGCTGATGCCGAGCGCCTCCGAACGCTTGACCAGGTCCGGGTCCTTCAACGCGGCCTTCAGCGCGTCGTTGAGCTTCTTCAGCACCGGCGCGGGGGTGTCCTTCGGCGCGTAGAGCCCGTGCCACACGGTCACGCTGAAGTCCTTCAGCCCGGCCTCCGACAGCGTCGGCAACGCGGCCAGCGCCGGCAGCGCCATCCGCTGCGTGCTGGTCACGGCGTAGGCCTTGACCTTGCCACCCTCGATCTGCGGCACGGCGTTGGTGGCCTGCTCGCACATGAGGTCGACCTGGCCGCCCATCAGGTCGGTCATCGCCGGGCCGGTGCCCTTGTACGGCACCGAGGTCAGGTTGGTCTTCAGCGCCGACTGCAGCATCAGCCCGCACAGCTGCGACGCAGAGCCCACGCCGGCATGCGCGAGGTTGATCTTCGACGGGTCGGCCGCGATGACCTTGCGCAGCTCGTCGAAGGTCTTGGCCGGCATCGACGGCTTGGCGATCAGCGTGGACGGCGCCTCGTTGATCAGGCCGAGGAAGGCGAAGTCGTCGATGCCCTTGTACGGCAGCTTGCGGTAGAGCGACGGCGCGGTCGCGAAGCCGATGTGGTGCACCAGCAGCGTGTAGCCGTCCGGCGGCGCCTTGGCCACGCGCGAGGTGCCCAGCGTGCCGCCCGCGCCGCCGACGTTCTCGACGATGACCGTCTGGCCGAGCTTCTTGCGCAGCGCCTCGGCCAGGTCGCGGGCGATCTTGTCCGACGGCCCGCCGGCCGCGAACGGCACGATCAGCGTCACCGGCTTGTCCGGGAATTCGGCGCGCGCCAGCGTCGTCACGACGCCCAGCGCCACCGCGATGCCGGTCAACGCCAGCCGCCTGCGGATCTTGTCCATGCGTGTCTCCTCGATGTCCTCTGATGGGATCTGTGGCTCTGCCCGAGGCGACCGCCCCGGCCTGTGCCGATCATCGAGACCCGCGCCGCTTCACACCAATGCCGGATTTGTTGGCTTTGATGCCGCGCCGGCACCGCCGGCCACCGCCGCCCAGAACGTCTCCGCCGCCGCGCCCATCGCGCCGCGATCGCGATGCAGGCGGATGTCGAGGTCCAGGTGCCAGTCCTTGCCCCCGGCGACCACCAGCCGCCCAGCGGAGAGGTCGTCGCCGATGAGGATCTTCGGCAGCCAGGCCACACCGCGGCCGTCCAGCGCCATCGTGCGCAACACCGACGCCAGATGCGCCGTGAACACCGGTTGCACGTTGAGCCGGTCCAGCGCCGTGCCCTTGACCTCGCGCAGGATCCGACCCAGCCCGGACTCCGAGCTGTAGGCGAGCAGCGGTACCGCGGCCCCCTTCGATCCCTTCCCGGATTCGAGCGGATGCGCCGGCCCGCCGTCCGCATCGGGCGCGCAGACCGGCAGCAGTTCATCCTGGCCGACGACCACGCGGGCGAACGCCGCCTCGTCCAACGGCCCCTGCACCTGCCGGTGCCCATGCGCGAGCACGAACTGCACCTGGCTCTGCAGCAGCAGCGCCTCGCATTTCTGCTGGGTGTCGGAGACGAGGTTCACCGGACCGACGCTGGTGCGGGCCTCCAGCGCGCGCAGCCAGCGCGGCATGAACGAGAACGACAGCGCATGCGTCGCCGCGAAGCGCAGCGTCTGCGAGCTGGCTTCCGCGATGGCGCGCGCCTCGCCGGGGACGCGGGCGACGTGCGCCTGCAGCTCCTGGGCGGTCTTTCGGAACCACACGCCTGCGTCGGTCAGCCGCGCGGGCTGGGAGCTTCGATCGAAGAGGTCCGTGCCCAGCCACTCCTCCAGCGCGCGGATGCGCCGGCTGAAGGCGGGCTGCGTCATGTGGCGCTCTTCCGCCGCGCGCGAGAAGTTGCCGCTGGCGGCCAGCACCATGAAGTCATCGATCCAGCTCAGGTTCAGGGTCATGGCGGTGGGGGTGGAAGCAGGGGGCGAGGAGGCGGTGCCCGCAAGGCATCAAAAGCTAAGAAAACTGAATTGGCCTCGCGAGGGGGTGCGGCGGGATCATGCGACCCATTCGAGCCAACCTGAAGTGGAGTTCCCCGTGAAGATCGTCGAGATCCGAGAAAAGACGCTGCCAATCAGCAGCCCCATCCGCAACGCCTACATCGACTTTAGCAAGATGACCCTGAGCCTCGTGGCGGTCATCACGGACGTGATCCGCGACGGCAAGCCGGTGGTGGGCTACGGCTTCAACTCCAACGGCCGCTACGGCCAGGGCACGCTGATGCGCGAGCGCTTCATCCCGCGCATCCTCGAGGCCGATCCCGATTCGCTGCTGGACAGCCGCGGCATCCTCGACGCCCACAAGGTCTGGGACGCGATGTTCACCAACGAGAAGCCCGGCGGTCACGGCGAGCGCTCCGTCGCCATCGGCACCATCGACATGGCGGTGTGGGACGCGGTCGCGAAGATCGAAGGCAAGCCGCTGTTCCAGCTGCTGGCCGAGCGCTACGGCACCGGCACGCCGGACCGCAAGGTCTTCGTCTATGCCGCGGGCGGCTACTACTACCCGGGCCAGGACCACGGCAAGCTCAAGGACGAGATGCGGAGCTACATCGACCGCGGCTACTCGGTGGTGAAGAAGAAGATCGGCGGCGCGTCGCTGGACGAGGACCTGCGCCGCATCGACTCGATCCTGAGCGTGCTGGGCGACGGGCAGAAGCTGTGCGTCGACGCCAACGGGCGCTTCGACCTGGACACGGCGATCGCGTATGCGAAGGCGCTGTCGAAGTACGACCTGTTCTGGTACGAGGAAGCCGGCGATCCGCTGGACTTCGAGCTGCAGGCGACGCTGCGCAACTACTACGCCAATCCGATGGCGACGGGCGAGAACCTGTTCTCCATGCAGGACGCGCGCAATCTGATCCGCTACGGCGGCATGCGGCCGGACCGCGACTGGCTGCAGTTCGACTGCGCGCTGAGCTACGGCCTGGTCGAGTACCTGCGCACGCTGGACATGCTCAAGGAACACGGCTGGTCCGCGAGCCGCTGCGTGCCGCACGGCGGGCACCAGATGTCGCTGAACATCGCGGCCGGCCTGGGCCTGGGCGGCAACGAGTCGTATCCGGACCTGTTCCAGCCCTTCGGCGGTTTCCCTGACGGGGTGAAGGTGGAGAACTCCTACGTCACGTTGCCGGACCTGCCGGGGATCGGGTTCGAGGGGAAGTCGGACCTCTACGCGGTGATGAAGCACCTGTCTTCGTGACGCCAACGGTCGTGGGCTCGTGGGTTGACGAATTGATCAGCAGTAGAATATTCGTCAACCTGGGAGAACGCGATGATCCACGACCGACTCCGGCGGGCCCGCGTGCTGAAGGGCCTGAGCCTCGACGATCTGGCGCAGGCCGTCGGTGACATCACCAAGCAGGCGCTGAGCAAGTTCGAGCGCGGCGATGCCGTGCCGAACTCGACTCGCCTGCTTCAATTCTCAAAGGCCCTGGGCGTACGCCCGGAGTACTTCTTCCGTGCCGAGGCGGTCAAGCTCGCCCCGCTCGAATTCCGCAAACTGGCCCGCATGCCGAAGTACCGGCAACGCCAGGTGGAAGAGCAGATGCGGGACCACCTTGAGCGCTACCTCGCGCTGGAACGCTGCTTCGACGCGGTGGACGTCCGGATCGAGCCGACGACGCCTCAAGCGCTGCCAGTCTCGTCGATCGACGAGGCAGAGGCGGCTGCGGGTCAGTTGCGGAACGACTGGGGCATCGGTCGCGATGCCATCGCCAACCTGACCCAGCTCCTTGAAGAGCGAGGGATCAAGATTGCGTTGATCGACGGACGGGACGATTTCGACGGGGCCTGCGCGGCGACCGACGACGTCAAGCACGTCCTGATCGCGCTCAACACCTCACGTCCTGGCGAGCGCGTGCGCTTCACCGCGGCCCACGAACTCGGTCATTGGGTGATGGCGCTGCCGGGCGACATGCCCGAGCCGGAGAAGGAGCGTTGCTGCCATCGATTTGCAGGGGCGTTCCTCTATCCGGGCGAGCAGGTGCTGATGGACTTCGGCAGCCATCGGCGGTCGCGTGTTCATCCCGGCGAGCTGCTGAACGCGAAGCGGCGATATGGCGTGTCCATGCAGGCGGCTCTTCGACGTCTGAAGGACCTCGGACTGCTGAACGAATCCGGCTACAGGTCTGCCGTCATCCAGTTCGCACAAGCGGGCTGGCGCAGCGCCGAACCTGAGCCGTTGCTGCCGGAGCAGCCACGCCGTTTCGAATCGCTGGTCTTCTGGGGGTTGGCCGAGGGACTCTTCACTGCATCGCGCGCGGCGGAACTCCTGCAGCGGCCTGTGGGTGCGCTTGATCCCGCGCTGGCCTGAATGCAGAGGCATGGATGCGGCGGATCTACGTCAGCGACACCAACATCTGGATTGATTTCCGGAACGCCGGCCTGCTCGATGATCTGTTCCGACTTCCGTTCACGTTCTGCAGCACGGACTTCGTGCTCGATGAACTGCAAGACCTCGCGCACGACGAACTCACACAGCGAGGCTTGGTGGTCGAGACACTCGACAGCGGCGCGATCGCGTCGCTGATGAGCTTGACCGCCGAGCACAACAACAGCTCGTTGGCTGACGTGTCCTGCTACTTCCTCGCCCGGCAACTGGGCCTGCCATTGCTCACCGGGGATGGGCGTCTGCGGCGGCAAGCTCAGAAGGACGGCATGGCCGTGCATGGTGCGCTGTGGTTGCTGGACCAGCTACTGGCAGAGGACATCGTCGAACGGCGACGTCTGGCGGCGGCGCTGGATGCCATGCTGACAGCCGGATCCCGCCTTCCGGCGGACGAATGCCACCGACGACAGAAGGCATGGGGCGGATGATCGCCGCCCGGCGCCGATCGTGGGCACCATCGCGCGTCAATTTCCCTCGTTAACATCCGCCGCTCAACTCCAGGGAGGATGAATGATGAACAAGATGACGAGAGGCTTTGCCATGCTGGCGCTGGCAGCCATGACGCTGCCGATGATGGCGAATGCCGCCCCGGGCCGATTCACCGGCGCCTTCAAGCCGGCCGGTCCCTACGTGTCCGGCGGGAACAACTACTACTTCCGCGTCCAAGGCTTGCCGGACTCGGCCGGTTGCCTTCAGAACTGGGCGTTCGTCAACGAGGCCGATTCCGGCTCGAAGGGCAAGATCGCGACGCTGCTGATGGCGTATTCGCAAGGGCGCAACGTCTCGCTGTATGTCGAGGAAGACGGCGCGGGGTACTGCCGGATCCTGGAGCTCGTGCTGCAGTAAAGCGCGGCTCCGATGGGTGATCGGAAATGAGAAACGCCCGGGGATACCGGGCGTTCGCTTTTGGCGCGACCCTGAATGCATCGTCTTCGAGTCGGATGAGCGATCGGAGGCTTGGGTTCTCGCTCAGTCATATCCGCTTATCGAAGCATCACCTCCTGATGCCCTTTCCCCGCCGGGATCATCGGGAAGCAGTTCTCCACCGGCGCGACGGCGACGTCGAGGAAGTACGGACCGTCGCTCGCCAGGCACTCGGACAGCGCGGCGTCGAGGTTCTCCCGGCGATCGACGCGCAAGGCCTCCCACCCGAAGCCTTTCGCGACCGCGACGAAGTCCGGCATGCACGCGTTGTAGCTGTGGCTGTAGCGCTCGCCATGGTGGAGCTCCTGCCATTGCCGCACCATGCCCATGTGCCCGTTGTTGCAGAGCACGACCTTGACCGCCGCGCGATGCTGGCGCGCCGTCGCCATCTCCTGCAGGTTCATCAGGATCGACGCGTCCCCGCTGACGCAGACGACCAGCCGGTCCGGATGCGCCACCTGCGCCCCGATCGCCGCGGGCAGGCCGTAACCCATCGTGCCTGCGCCGCCCGAAGTCAGCCATCGCCGCGGCTGCTCGAACGCGAGGTGCTGCGCCGCCCACATCTGATGCTGGCCGACATCGGTCGACACGATCGCGTCGCGACCGGCGAGTTGTGCCTGCAGCCGCGTCATCAACGCCTGCGGGGCGATCACGTCCGGCGTGTCCTCGAAGGCCAGCGAACGCTGCGACCGCCAGGCGTCGATGCGCCTCCACCAGTCCACGAGCCGTTCCAGCGGCATCGCGCGTTGCTCCAGCGCGCGCCGCAGCCTTGGCAACAGCACGCGTGCATCGCCGCACAGCGCGAGATCCGCGCGGCGGACCTTGTCGATCGACGCCGGATCGACGTCCAGATGGATCACCCGGGCGTTGGGGGCGAAGCTGTCCAGGCGCCCCGTCACCCGATCGTCGAAACGCGCGCCCGCGCACACGATCAGGTCGGCGTGATGCATCGCCAGGTTGGCCTCCAGCGTGCCGTGCATGCCGAGCATGCCCAACCACTCCGGCGATGACGCAGGCAGCGCGCCGAGCCCCATCAAGGTCAGCGTGCAGGGCGCGCCGCTCAGCGCGACCGAGGCCGCAAACGCCGCGCAGGCCACGTCCCCTGCGTTGATCAGCCCGCCGCCGCCGTAGAACACCGGGCGCTGCGCTGTCGCGATCCAGTCCGCCGCCTGCTCGACCGCGCGCACGTCCACGGCGGGCATCTCCCTGAGCGTCCTGATCGGCAGGCTCGAGGTCTGACGCGCTGGCGCCAGCTGCACGTCCTTGGGCACATCCAGCAGGACGGGCCCCGGCCGCCCGCCCCGCGCGATGTCCACGGCCTGCCGCACGCGCGCCGCCACATCGTCGCCGGGCCGCAACTGCGCGTTCCACTTCGTCACCGGGCGCGAGATGCCCAACGCATCGCACTCCTGGAACGCATCCGTGCCGATCACGGCGCTGCTCACCTGCCCGCTGATGCAGAGCACCGGGATCGAGTCGCACAGTGCGTCCAGCAACCCCGTCGTCGTGTTGCTCATGCCCGGCCCCGAGGTCACCAGCACCACGCCCAGGCGTCCCGTGCTGCGCGCGTAGCCCTCGGCGGCGTGCACGGCCGCCTGCTCGTGACGGACCAGGATGTGCCGCAGCCGCGGCTCGCCATGCAGCGCGTCATACAGCGGCAGCACCGCGCCGCCGGGATAGCCGAAGACGGTGTCGACTCCGCAGGCGACCAGCGTGTCGAGGAGCGTCTGCGCGCCGTTGCGCGTCGTGGCTTCAGGGGCGCCCATCACGGCGCCGTCGATCAATGCATTCATGCGGGTCAGTATCCCGGGGCCCTCCCGGGAAGCGTTGCCGTTCTTGCCTTCTAGAATCGCCATCGCAGCAAACTTTCCTTCAAAATCGACATGGATCAGGAAATCAAGCTCGACAAGTTCGATCGCGCCATCCTGCGGGCCTTGCAGCGCAATGCGCGGGCCAGCCTCCAGGAAGTCAGCGACGAGGTGGGCCTGACGACGTCCCCGTGCTGGACGCGCATCAAGCGGCTCGAGGAGTCGGGCGTGATCGAGGGCTACACCGTCAAGGTCAACGCCGAGAAGATCGGCCGCCCCGAGCAGCTCATCGTCCAGTTGACGCTGAACAAGCACACCGACGCGGCGATGGCGGAGTTCGCGCGGCACCTCGAAGCGATCCCCGAGGTGATCGACGCCTATCTCGTGTCCGGGGACTACGACTACGTGCTGCGCCTGTCCGTCCGAGACACGCGTGACTACGAGCGGCTGCTGCGCGAGAAGCTCTACAAGATCCCCGGCGTGCGGCACAGCAAGTCGAGCTTCGTGCTGCGTTGCCTGAAGGCGAGCTCGCTGCCGCTTTGATGATGGCTGCGGCGCGAGACATCGTCACCTCGGCACCGGCGGTGTCGGTGGCACCGGCGATTCCGGCACCTTCAGCATCCGCAGCATGTAGGCGCGCGACGCCGCCACGTGGCGGCGCACCGCCTCGTTGGCGATGGCGGGATCGGCGTGCATCAGCGCCTGCAGCATCGCGCGTCCCTGCGCGGCCAGGATCTCGAGTTCCGGCGCCCACAGCGCCACCCGCGCGCGCCGGAATGCCTCCAGCAAACGCCCGCGGGACGCCTGCATGCCCAGGGCCTGGTCGTTGCCACCCAGGCGACCCAGGTGATCCTGCAAGGCCTCGTCCGCCGCCAGCAGCTCCCGCACGCGGCCGGCGCGCGTGGCGTCCTCCAACGGCCCCCGCAGCGCGTTCACGCCGGACAGCGTCTGCGCCGAGCCCGCTCCCATCGTCCGGCAGGCCCGCGCCAGCAGCATGGACTGCAACGCCTCGCGGACATCGAAATACTCGTCGATGAAACGCGCGTCGACCGCCCGCACCACCGCGCCCTTGTTCATCCGCATGTCCACCATGCCGTCGCCCTGCAGCTGCAGCAGTGCCTCCCGCACCGGGACATTGCTGACGCTGTAGTGCGCGCTCAGCTCATGCAGCGTCAGGTGCTGCCCCAGCCGCCAGCAGCCGTCCTCGATGTCGCTGCGGATCTGGTCGCGCAGCCGCAGATAGGTCGGCGTATTGATCGGGTGTGTGGAACGAACCATCGCGGCACTCCGTCCGGTGAACTGTGGTGAATCACGGATCACTCTACGGAGAGATGAACGCCCTTTGCCACGCCGAATCGACCCTGAATCGGCGTTCTTGCTGAAGCGCAATGAATGCGCATTCGGACGCCGGATCGACTGCCCCATCGACGCATTTGTCGCGCCGCACCCTACCGGAATCAGTGGAATCGATCCCGCATCGAAGGAAGTCGCTGTGTTGTTTCCGCATCGGTGACCACCAAGCGCTACAGTCGCGACCGGGAGGTCTGCGACTTAGAGGCGAATGCCCGATGTCAAACACCCGAATGGAGCCCGTTGAATGGCCAAGTCCTTGAAGCAAGTCCTGTCCCAGATCGAGAAGCTGAAGAAGGAAGCCGAGTCGCTGCGCGCGAAGGAGATCTCCGGCGTCGTCGAGCGCATCCGTGAGGCCATCGATCATTACGGACTCACGGCCGAAGAGCTGTTCGGCACGGCCGCGACGAAGTCGTCGGGCCGGGGCAGAGCGGCCAAGGCAGGCAAGGTCGCGAAAGCCGCCGCGGGTCCGCGCAAGGCCAAGGCCTCGCGCAGCGCGGGCGCCCCGAAGTACCACGACGGCGCCGGTCGCACCTGGACCGGCGTGGGCAAGCGCCCGAACTGGTTCAAGGACGCGCTGGCCGCCGGGAAGACGGCCGAGGACCTGCTGATCAGCTGAGTGCCACCGCGCGCGGCGTGGCACTGTCGGCCAGGAAGTCCTTCATTGCCAGGAGGACTCCGTCGCGCGCGTTCGCACACGCCATGGAATCCATGATGGGCTCCGACGCCAGCAGGGCGCGCTCCGCCGCAGGCAGGTTCCGCGCATGACGCTCGAAGACCCTTCTCTGCCCTTTCGTCAACTCGGAAAGCGCCTCGAGGGTCGCCATCGACGCGACCTTTCCGGCCAGTTCGTGGATCTCCCGGGGCTCGAAGCGCTTCGCCGCACGGGCGGCCACGACATAGGCGTCGACGCATTGTTCGAAGCGCGCTCCTCTCAAACGATCTGCCAGCGTCTGCGCTGAAACGCCTGCACCGAAGGACGCCTTCGATGCGCCTGTCAATTTCTTGAAGCGCGCCGGATTAGACGTCACGAACTCCTGGACCATTTCCTTGACGACGGACTCCATGGCCTTGCGCGCCTGGTCCAGCGTCAACCTGTCCTTGGCCGGGACGGCCGAGGCTTTCGACGGGGCATGGATCGCCGCCGCCGGTTCTGCGGCGGCCGTCCGGACTCGCAGCGGTACCGGCGGTAGCGGCCGTGGCGGCGGTAGCGGTCGCAACCCGCCCGCACACGGCTTGGGCGGTGCTCGATGCGCATCGATGCCCGGTGATGCGAGCTTGAGCGCCTTCGTCTGGATGGCGTCGATCGTGGTGTAGAGCACGTCGGCGTCGGCCTTCTTCTTGAGGCGCCGGCCGCCCAGGGGATGCTTCTGAAACTCGATCTGGATGTAGTTCAGTTCCTTCGCGCCGGCGCGATATGGCACCACCGAATCGACGTCGTGAGGCGCAGCCCCCACGTCCGCGGGACCGGATGTCGACGACGCATCGTCGTGGATGGGATCAGTCGTGGGCGACTGAAAGGTGCGGAGAGGAAGGTGGAGGGGCATGGCCTGACGGATGGAGTGGAAAGACATCGGCCCGGCACGCGTTGCGCGGCCGGGACCATCCATCAGTCACTCATGCAAACCCACGTGGTTCGGCGGAAAAACCGCCTCACCACACCCGGCAGCGCTCCGCGTCCGGCTTCACCATCTTCTGCCCCGGTTTGCAGCGGAAGGCCTGTTCGAACTCGGGCATGTTCACGGCGACGCCGTTGATCCGGTAGCGCCCTGGTGAATGCGGGTCAGTCAACGCATGCACCCGCGCATATTCAGGTCGGGCGTGGCTGCAGTCCCATTGCGCGAACCCGACGAAGAAGCGCTGCTCCGGCGTCAGGCCGTCGCGGTCCGCCGGCTTCGGCGACATGTCGGCGATCTGCGCCTTCCACGCCGCGTGCGCCAGCACCAGGCCGCCCAGGTCGGCCAGGTCCTCGCCCAGCGTCAGCTTGCTGTTGATGCGGATGTCGTCGACGACCACGTACTGCGCGTACTGCTTCGTCACGCAGGCCGCGCGTTGCTCGAAGGCCTGGCCGTCCTTCTTCGTCCACCAGTCGCGCAGGTTGCCCTTGGCGTCGAACTGCCGGCCTTCGTCGTCGAAGCCGTGGATCAGCTCATGGCCGATCGTGCCGCCGGTGTTGCCGTAGTTCGGCGCATCGTCCAGCTTCGGATCGAACAGCGGCGGCTGCAGCACGCCAGCAGGGAAATTGATGTCGTTCATCTGCGCGTCGTAGTACGCGTTGACCGTCTGCGGCGTCATGCCCCATTCGCCACGGTCCAGCGGCTTGCCGATCTTGGCGAGCTGACGCTTGAGCTCGAAGTCGTTGCCGCGCATCACGTTGCCGGCGAAGTCGTCGCGCGCCACCGTCAGGGCGCCGTAGTCGCGCCAGCGATCCGGGTAACCGACCTTGTTGACGATCGCGTGGAGCTTCTCCTGCGCGCGCTGCTTCGTCGTCTCGCTCATCCAGCTCAGCGACCGGATGCGCGCGGCCATCGCGTCCTCGATCTGCTTGGTCATCGTCAGCGTCTTGTCCTTCAGGTCGGGGCTGAAGTTGCGCGCGACGAATTCCTGGCCCAGCGCCTCGCCGAGCTGCGCATCGACCAGCTCGACGCAGCGCTTCCAGCGGGCCTTCAGCTGCGGCACGCCTTGCAGCGTCTGGCCGAAGAACTCGAAGTTCGCCTGGACAGCCGCGCCCGACAGCGTCGGCGCCTGGCTGCTGACCAGCTGCCAACGCAGGTAGTTGCGGAGTTGCGCAAGGTCGCGCTGGCGCAGTTCCTTCGACAGCGCCTTGAAGAACGCGGGCTCGGTGACGTTGTAGGTCGCCTGCGGGTCCAGGCCCAGCCCGCGCTGGTAAGCGGCCCAGTCGAAGCCCGGCGTCAATGCCTGCAGGCCGGCGGCCTTCATCGGATGGAAGCCCTTGTAGGGGTCGCGCTTGTCGACCCGGCTCAGCGAAGCCCGCGCCAATGCGGTCTCCAGGGCCATCACCTGCCGGGCCTGCGTGCGTGCGGCCTCGGGCGTGTCGCCGAGCAGCTCGAAGCTGCGTGCCACGTGAGCGATGAACTGGTCGCGCAACGCGCGCGACTTGTCGTCGGCCTTGAAGTAGTACTCGCGGTCGGGGAGGCTCAGGCCTCCGGCGTAAGCGAACGCGATCACGCGCGTCGAGTCGGCCATGTCCTGGCCCGACGTGAAGTGGAAGAGCACGCGCTCGTTGTTGGTCGCGAGGTGCAGCGCGGCCAGCAGCGCAGGCAGCTCGCGCCGGTCCTTGAGCGCATCGATGCGCGACAGCAGCGGGCGCAGCGGCGTCAGCGCGTGGCGGTCGGCGGCGGACTCGTCCATGCAGGCGGCGAAGTAGTCGCCCATGCGGGTCTGATTCGCCGTGCGCTGCGGGTCGGCCGCCGAGAGCTTGTCCAGGATGCTCCAGAGGTAGCGCTGGTTCTCGTTGGCCATCTTGGCGTAGACCGACCAGCGCGCCTGGTCCGGCGGGATCGGATTGGCGGCCATCCAGCCGCCGCAGGCGTACTGGTAGAGGTCTTCGCAAGGATCGGCGCTGCGGTCCATGGCCGCGGTGTCGAGACTCGGCGTGTAGGGCAACTGGTCGAGCGGCCCTTCCGGCGCCGCGGTGACGCCTGCGCTGGCCGCTGCGGCCGGCGTCGCGTTCTGCGCGAGCGCGTCGGCGGCGGCGCCAAAGGAAACGGCCGCGATAAGCGCGGCCGCGGCGGTGCGGGCGAGGAGGGGAGAGGTCATGCTCGACAGCGGAGAGTGTGTGCTGCCGGCATTCTCCGCCAGCGGCCTCCCGCTGCAGGGTGCCGGACGACACCTCGGGTTGACCCGTCTTGGCGCGGTGCCGGGACGGCGCCTCAGACCTTCGGGGTCACCTGCTCATAGTCGAGGCCCTGCTCCTCGCGAAGACCCAGCGCTGCGGGATCAGGCAGGGCCGTGGGATCAGCAGGCGCCGTGGCACCCGCCGGCTCCGTCCGCTTCGGGAGCGCCGCGCGACGGTCGTGCTCCGCGCGCACCAGGGCCATGGTCGGCCACAGCCGGTCTGCCATGACCCTGCGGTAGTCGACGCCATTCCCACGCATGTCGGACATGCGGCTGACGACGGCGCAATAGTTATCTGTGGTCACCCGTTTCATCCACTTGTCGAGCTGCCCATCGCTCAGCCCCTTGACGACGTGGGACATGCGTGCCGCGAGAATCAACGCTCTGGCGGAGGGCTTGTCCAGCGAGAAGTCGACGAATGCGCGATCGACGTCTCCCTCGATCTGCTCAAGGAGGGCTCGATGTTCGTGCTTGAGCGGCTCGCTGCAGAATTCCTTGATCGCCTTGCCCGCACCGTAGGAATCACTCGACCTGAAAGGCTTGAGCGGACCGGCGTCATTCCTGCGCGTCAGCACCTCGACTTCCCGTCGCATGAACGCGTCCAAGGCGCGACCTCTGTCTGTGCTGGCGTCGCCCCACTCCTTGAATGCCTGCGATTCCTTGAAGGCCTTCTCGGCGAAGTGTTGCGCTGTCGCCTTCTTCTGAGCGCGGATGACGGCATCGTTCGGATGTTCGGCGCGCACAGCCGGTAGCGCACCTTCCTCTTCCGGCGTGGGTGCCGAAGCCGACGCCGACGCCGACGCCGACGCCGGCTCCAGCTCGGGGGGTTGCAGTGTCGTCTGTGAAGAGTGAACTTTCATTTTTGCGGCCGCGTTTCCAGGGTGAGAGCGCGCAGACCGAGGACCACGCGCAGGCATCAGTGGAAAAGCAGCAGCAGCGAGCAGGGTTTTTTTCAGCTCGCCCTGACGTCACTCCTGCCGGGGGACGCGAACCAGCGGCACGGAGCGCCCTGCGCCCCGCGCCGCACCCGCTTACTGCGCGCTGAAGGTGTTGAGCGCCTTCGGGAACTTGAACAGCCACAGGTGCGTCAGACGGTCGACCTCGTTGCCGCGCGTGACGCGCGACAGGACCGCGCCGGCCGCGCAGGTGCCGTCCTGGGCGATCACGCCGTTGACATCGACCGTGCACTCGGTCGGATCGCCGGCGACCGGCTTGCCCTTGGCATCCGCCAGCACCGTCTTCAGACCGAAGTCGTTGTCGTTGATCAGCGCCAGCGTGTTGCCGTCGACGATCGCCAGGCCCTCTGCCTTCTCGGCCTTCCAGCCGGCGGCGTTCAGGTCGAGCAGCACCGTCTTCTTCAGCTTCACGACGTTGGCCCAGCTCACGGCCGAGGTCGTCACGCCGTCGATGCTGTTCTTCTCGAGCTCGATGCCGATCGCGGCGATGTCGGTCGCCGTGGCCGGCACCTCGACGAGCATCAGGAAGTTGCGCACCGCGCCGTTCGCATCGGCGCCCTGCTCCACCACGATGAACTTGCCGTTGCCCAGCGACACCAGGTCGCCCAGCTTGGCGCTGCCCGTGCGGTTGCGATCCCACTTCTCGCCCTTGGCGGCGAGCGGGTAGCTCAGCGGGTAGGCATACAGCTTCGAGGTCTCGGTCTTCGGGTCGAACTCGATCCAGCGCGCGAACTGCGCGAAGTCGCGGACCTTCACCTTGTCGGTGTTCTTGCCGTCCTGGTCCAGGTCGGCGCTGTCGACGACCTCGATGCTCTTGCCGGCGTTGTCCACGGGATCGATCGGGCTCTGCAGGAAGCCGTGCAGCTTGCCGCCGGCGACATCCATCGCCAGGCCTTCCATGCCGCGGTTCGCGCGACGATTCCTCAGCACGTCGGGCAAGCTGCCGGCGGTGGTGCCGGGCGCATAACGCTTGATGATCTTGAAGGTCGCGGCGTCGATCTTGACGATGAACGGGCCGTATTCGTCGGAGGTCCAGAACACCTTGTTGGCGTCGTCGTAGACCAGGGTCTCGCTGTCGAGGCCGTTGGCGTCGAAGGCGCCCTTGGTGCCGTCGTACTTCAGCGTGTCGGACAGCGGCACCTCGGCGCTGCTGCCGACCGCGCCGAAGGGCAGCGGACGGCCGGTGACGGCGGAGCCGTCGGCATTCTTCAGCGGATTCAGCGCGGAGATGACCGCCCCGTCCTTGCCCAGCGTGATCACGCCGATCGACGGCGAGAAGCTCGGCGCGGGGAACATCTTCGTCGTGACGATGGCGCCGTTGTCGGGGCGCGGCGCGTTGGGGCTGTCGCCGTTGGGGCCGCGATCGGTGATGCCCCAGAACTCGAGCGCGCCCGCGGCGTTCTTGCCCTTGTAGACCAGACCCGATCCGACCGCCGGGTAGAAGCCCTTGGGGAAGTCCTTCTTCGCGTCGGCGTTGCTGCCCTCGTAGGGCACGTACTGGTTGTCGGCCGCCTTGATCTGGAACTTGGTGATCGCGACGGCGCCGCCGGCCGTGGCCTGCGTGACGGTGCTCGTCTCGGCCTTGCCCAGCAGCGTGGCGAGCGTGGACTCGTAATGCTCGACGGCGGCGGCGCGGCGGTTGGCATTCATCGTGCGGGCAGCATACGCCTGGCCGTAGACGTCGTTCTGGCCGGCCGGCAGCAGCGCGGTGAAGGCCTTGTCGAAGTCGGTCGCAGCGGCCGCGAAGTCCAGCGTCTTGCCCGCGAAGGCGTCATGCACCGCCGCCGGGATCTTGATGCCGTTGGTGGGATCGTCGTCCTCGTCCAGGGCCTGCAGGAACACGAGGCGGTTGGCGAGCTTGTCGTCCGTCAAGGTCGCGGAGCCGGCGAGGTCGCCCACGGAGATCGTCTCGCCGCATTTCGCGCTGCCCACCGCGACGCCGCCGACGGTGAAGCTCACCGTGTCGCCGGTCTTGCAGGTGAAGGCGCCATTCGCGGCCGTCTTGCCGCTCGTGCCGCTCGGTGCCAGCGCATAGCTGACGCCCTCCACCGGCGCGTCCACGAGGCGCGACTGGATCGTCGGCACGACCGGTTCATCGTCGCCGCTGCCGCAGGCACTGAGCGCCGCGGCCGCGATCAAGGTGATCAGCGGGAGTTGCGGGCGACGGATACGGGTGGCCCGAGGGGCGGCGAGGGTGGAGGCGGATCGTGCGGTCGTCTTCGTCATGTCGTTCTTTCGTGGATCGCGGAGGCCCGCCGTGGCGGGACAGGGCGGCACGCTAGGCAGCGCTGATGACAGCGCCGTTAAGCGGCTTCACGAATCGACACGAATACGACAAGAAGGCGGGAATTCCCGAGGGAATCCCGGCCCGGACCGGGCGACCGCCATGCAGAAAGCCCCGGCGCCGCGTCATCAGACGCGGTCCGGGGCTCCGGTCAACGGACGGCAGAGGAGGGAATCAACCGTTGACCTTGATCAACCGTTCACCTTGATGCGGTTGTTGACGGACTGGACGCCCTTGGCGGCCAATGCCATCGAGCCCGCGCGGTCCCGCGCGGCCAGGTCCGGCGCGGTGCCGTCCAACGTCACGTGGCCCTTTTCAGTCTCGACCTTGACGTCGAGCGCGCTCAGCTTCGGATCACCGGCCAGCGAGGCCTTGATGGACGTCGTGATCTGGGCGTCGTCGATGGCGGCGCCCGCCTTGTCGGCGGCGCGTTCCATCTTGGCGCCGGCCTTGTCCATGGCCTGCTCGGTGTCCTGCTTGGCGGCTTCGGACTTCTGTTCCATCTTGGCGATGCCATCGTCCAGGCGCTGGCCGGCGGTGCGGCCATCATCCTCGCGACCGCAGGCGGTCAGGGCGACGGCGGCCACCACGGCAGGCAGCAGCAGGGACAGGGCGGTCGGGCGGTAAGAGTGTTTCATGGCGAGGCTCCTTTCGCGGTGCGAATCGCTGATATCGCGGCGCATCGCGGATGAGGCGGAAGGTCCGCAAACAGTCCGCGGGTGGCCGCGGATCCATGACTTCACTCTAGACATCCCCCCATCGGCACGGGGTCGGCTGCCGCCGGAAGCGCCGGTCGCCCGGCGTCCCGGCGCGCCGTAGGAGCGCGCCTACAGGCCGCCGCCGGCCGGCGGCAGGCCGCCCTCACCTGCGGGCGTCGGCGCCTGCGCCGGCGATGGCGCCGCCCCCGGCGACGCACCCGGCGACGCACCCGGCATGGCGCCGGGCATGGCGCTGGACATGGCAGTCAGGCCGGGAATCGGGAAATCGATCCGCGGGATGTCCGGCTCGTCCTGCTTGAGCGGCAGCCAGGCACAGACCTCCGTGCCCTGCCCCGGCGCACTGCGCAGCCGCAACTGGCCGCGCTCGGCCTCGACGCGGAAGCGCATGCCCAGCAGCCCGTGCGAGCCGAGCGCCAGGCGGCCCGGGTCGAAGCCCTGGCCGTTGTCGGTGACGATGACCATCGCCTGCGCGTATTCGCGCTTGAGCGCCACGGTCACCGCGGTCGCATGGGCGTACTTGGCGGTATTGGTCAGCGCCTCCTGCACCAGCCGGAAGGCGGTCAGCTGCGCGCTCGGGACCAGATCCACCGCGGGATCGAGTTCCACCGCGATCGGCACGCCCAGCCGCTCGGACATCTCGCGGCACAGGATCTCCAGCGCCGGCACCAGGCCCAGCTGATCGAGCGTCGACGGACGCAGGTCCTCGATGATCCGGCGCTTGAGCGCGATGCCGCTGTTGAGCGTCTCGGTCAGGTGGGTGAGCCGCTGCATCAGGTCCGGCGCGCCGGCCTGCAGCTTGGGCCGCAGCCGCGCGACGTCGAGCTTGGCCGCCGTCAGCAGGGCGCCCAGCTCATCGTGCAGGTCGCGGGCGAGACGGGCGCGCTCGTCCTCGCGCGCGGTCTGCAGGTGCCGGGCGAGCTGCGTCAGCTCGGCGGTGCGGCGGGACACCTCGACCTCCAACCGGTCGCGCTCCGCGCGCACCTCCTGGGCCTGCTCGGCGCGCTGGACGTCAAGCGCCCGGCTCTTGCGCACGAACAGCACGAACACGATCAGGCTCAGCAGCGTCATGCCGGCCACGCCGATGCGGCTGAGCATCAGCGTGTCGTAGACCTGACCGGTGCCCAGCGCGATGCGGCGGTTCTCGTCGGTCAGCAGTTCCGCCGAACGGCGCCGGATCTGCTCCATCTGGTCGCGGCCGATGTCGGTCATCATCAGCTCGCGGCCGGCCGATTCGCGTCCGCTCTCGTAGAGCTTGAGCACTTCCTGCAGCTCGCTGAGCTTGGCGCTGACCGCGCCGGCGATCTCCTTGCTGCGGTGCTCGGCATCCTCGGCGCCGACCTGCGCGTACATGCGCTGCAGGGAGTTCAGGCCCTGCGACGCGTCCTCCGCGGCGAATCGGTAAGGGTCCAGGTATTCCGGGCGGCGGGTGATCAGGTATCCCCGTTGCCCTGACTCCGCGTCGGTCACGCGGGCCATCAGCCGGAGCAGTTCCATCCGGGCCCGGCCCAGCGTGTCCAGACGGTCCATCTGCGAGACGGCGCCGAAGTAGGCCAGCTCGCTGATCAGGATCATCAGCAGGGCCACGAACACGCCGAGCGGCATCGCCCACGTCTTGCGACCCAGGTTCGTGACGGTGTCCTTCAGGCTCATCCTCTACACTCCCTGAGCGATTTCGCTCACTTGACCATCGCCACCATGATCCGAATCGCCATCGTCGACGACCACGCGATTGTCCGCGCCGGGCTGCGGCAATTCCTCTCCGAACAGGTCGACCTGCGCGTCACCGGCGAAGCCGGCTCGGGCCGCGAGGCGTTGGACCTCGTGCGCGCCGGCGAGCTCGACGTGATGCTGATGGACCTCTCGCTGCCCGACCAGAGCGGCGTCGAGACCCTCGCCGCCATCAAGGCCCGCAAGCCGGAACTGCCGGTGCTGATCCTCAGCGGCTTCCCGGAGACGCACTACGCGACCACGCTGCTGCGCCAGGGCGCCAGCGGCTACCTCAACAAGGAATGCGACCCCGAGGAGATCGCCACGGCGATCCGGACGGTCTTCCGCGGCCGCAAGTACATCACGCCGGCCGTGGCGGAGCTGCTGGCCGACGGCCTCGGCGCGCCGGCCGACCAGGCCGCCCACGACACGCTGTCCGAGCGCGAGCTGCAGGTCTTCCTGCGCCTGGCGCGCGGAGAGACCGTGGGCCACATCGCCGACGGCATGTCGCTGAGCGTGAAGACGGTGTCGACCTACCGCTCGCGCGTGCTGGAGAAGCTCTCGCTCAGCACCAACAGCGAGCTGACGTATTACGCCCTCAAGAACGGGCTGATCGAGTAGCCGCATCGCCGGCGTCCCGGTTGGCCGCGTCGACCAGGCCGCCGCAGTAGGCCAGCAGGTCTTCCAGCTCGGCCGATTTGTCGAAGACCTTGTCGGCGCCCAGCGCGAAGCAGCGCTGGCGCATGTCCGGCGTGGCGTAGTTGCTGAGCACGACGCGACGCGCTCCGGGCATGCGCTCGCCGGCGGCGCGCAGCACGTTCAGTCCGGTCCCCTGCGCGAGGAAGATGTCGATGATCAGCAGGTCGCAGCCGGGATGGTCTTCCGACAGCCAGTTCAGCGCGCCGTTCTCGTCGACCGCATGGCCGAGGACGCGCAGGTCCACCATCTCCTCGAGCGTCGCCACCAGGTTCTCCCGGATGACGGCGTTGTCCTCGACGAGGAAGCAGGTGAGGGCGGCGCTGGCGGGCTGGACATCCATGGCGGGCTCGTGAACTGCTCGAAACCACAAGCGGGTAAGCGCGAACGGACGGGTTGCAGGGGCAGACCGTCCGTTCGCGCGGTGCGCCCGGGGCGGGTGGTCAAGCCGCCGTCGGACACACGTTCAGGGGAATCGCGTCAGCGCATCAGTTGCGGATCGCGATCTCGTTCTTGACGCGCTTCACGCCCTTGACTTCACGCGCCAGGCGTTCCGCGTCGGACTTCTCCGTGGCGTTCTTGGCGAAGCCGGTCAGCATCACCTCGCCTTGCAGCGTCTCCACGTGGATGGAGCTGGCGTCCACCGACTTGGCCTCGACGAACTTGGACTTCACCGCGGTGGTGACGGCCGCGTCGTCGACATATTCGCCGACGGAGGATTGACCGCGCGTCACGGCGCAGCCGGGCAGCAGGGTCAGGGCGCCCACAGCGGTGGCCAGGGCGAGAACGGTGGCTCGAATCATCATGTTGATCTCCTTCGATTGATGAAAAGGCTCGGACTCACGCGGCGTGGCGGTCTGACGACACGACAGCAGGGGCCGGCTCGGCGAACGTCGCGGGGGCGTGGTCCAGCAGATAAGGAAGCGCCGCTTCCAGACCCAGCACCGGTTCGTGGTCGCTGACCGCGGTCCATTGGACCTGGCAGGCGAATTCATGAACGTGCAAGGCGAGGGAATGGTGGTCGGCGATGCCCATCTGTCAGCTCCTTGTGCACCCCGTGGTGCGCTGGGATTGACTCTACGTATCCCGAACAGTCCGCCCTGTCGTCCGCGTCCGCGATGTCTTGTAGGACAAGCGGAAACGGCGTTGCCGACGGGCCGAATGCGGCGTTGTCCTACAGGGCGTCGCGCGGGGGCCTCACAGGCGTCGCGAGCCTCTCTCCCTAGGATGTGGGCATCGAACAAAGACCCGAGACGAGAACAAGATGAACACCTTCTCCGCCGCCGTTGGAAGCGCTCCCCGGGCTCCGGCCCCGATCCATCCCGACTTCCGCCCCTCCCATTGCGTGAACGCCGAGCTACTGCTCTCCACGCCGCTGACGGTGGTGGTGCGCGCGCAGCTGTCCTACATCGACGCGAACGGTCAGGCCGATGATCAGGAGATCGCGCTGGTCATCCCGCGCAGCCGCTGCGAAGGCGACCGTCCTTACTGGCCCGCCCTGCTGTCCGCGGCGACCGAGCACTGGCAACGTTGCCCGGGCTGCGCCCGTCGGCTGTCGGCCCGCGTCGACGGCGACTGGCAGACCTTGCTGACCGCGCAGACGACGCATTGAGCACGCATTGAGCGCGTGTCGAGCACCTGTCGAGCACGCTGAGCACGCACTGAGCCATCGCCTCAACCTCCTCTAAGTCAGGGCGCGGATAATCTGTCGCTGGCCGATCACGGCCTGACGACGATGATCCGACGCCCTTTTTCCTTTCCCCCCGCATCGCTGCGCCCGTTCGCGATGGCCGCCTTGGCCGCGACCTTGATGACGGGCTGCGGCACCTTCGGGACAAGCGCCGAGCGCAAGAACTCCGTCTACCAGAACGAGCGTTTCGCGTCGGACGAGACCTTCTCGCGCCTGTTCGATTCGAGCGTGCAGGACACCTGCGAAGCGGCGCGGCGCGCGCTGCTGAGCCAGGGCTACGTGATCAACGCGGCGCTGCCGGATTCGATCTCGGGCACCAAGCGCTTCCAGCCCGAGGGCGAGGTGCACGTGGAGATCAGCTTCACCGTGGTGTGCGTGCCGGAAGGCGGTAGCGGGAAGCTGGCGACGGCCTACGTCTCGGCCCTGCAGGACCGCTACAACGTCAAGCGCAGCGCGAATTCCACCAGCCTGGGCGTGAGCGCGATCGGCTCGATCTCGGTGCCGCTGTCGTCGTCGACGGAGTCGCTCGTGAAGGTCGCCTCCGAAACCATTCCGGCCGGGCAGTTCTACGACCGGTTCTTCGCGTTGATGCAGCGCTTGATCACGCAGCAGGGGAACGAAGACGCGAGCGATCTGGACAAGACGGGCGGGTGAGGCCTCTCAAAAACGAAAGAGGGCGCCTCGATGAGCGCCCTTTGACGAACCACAGGTGACAACCCACCTCCGGGTGGCCCGTCTCCCCCAGATTACTGTGGCGTCGATGCCTGCGGTTTGCCCGCCGTCCGGGTCTTCTCGATGACCAGGCCGCGGCGCTCCAGCAGCGGCTGGATCTGCGGCTCGTGGCCGACGACGCCGCGGAACAGCGTCAGCGCGTCCTGGCTGCCGCCCTGCGACAGCAGCTTCGCGCGGAACGCGTCGCCCAGCTCGCGCTTCAGGCCGCCGTTGGCCTTGAACCACTGCACCGTGTTGGCGTCGAGCACCTCCGACCAGACATAGGCGTAGTAACCCGCCGCGTACCCGCCCATGATGTGGCTGAAGTAGGGCGTGCGGTAACGCGGCGGCACCGCGTCGTAGTCATAGCCTTCCTCGCGCAGCGCCTTGGCCTCGAAAGCCATCACGCCGTCGGCGTCGGGCACCTGGTCCAGCGGCAGCTGGTGCCAGCGCTGGTCCAGGCTCGCCGCGCTCAGGTACTCCGTCGTCGCGAAGCCCTGGTTGAACTGCTTGGCCGCCAGCACCTTGTCCAGCAACGCGCGCGGCATCGGCTCGCCCGTCTTGTAGTGCTTCGCGTAGTTGGCCAGCACGCTCGGCCAGTCCGCCCACATCTCGTTGACCTGCGACGGGTACTCGACGAAGTCGCGCGGCACCTTGGTGCCGGCCATGCTCGGGTACTTCACGTTCGAGAACATGCCATGCAGCGCATGCCCGAACTCATGGAACATCGTCGTCACCTCGTCCCACGTCAGCAGCGTCGGCTTGCCGTCCGCCGGCTTCGGGATGTTGAGGTGATTCGCCACCACCGGCTTCTGGTTCATCAGCCCGCTCTGGTCGACGTACGCGTTCATCCACGCGCCACCGCGCTTGGACGGCCGCGCGTACATGTCGGCGATGAAGATCGACAGCTGCGACCCGTCCGCATTGAACACGTCGTAGACCAGCACGTCCGGGTGGTAGACCGGCAGGTCGTGGCGCTGCTTGAACTTCAGGCCGTACAGCTGCCCCGCCGCGTAGAACACGCCGTTCTCCAGCACGTGCTTCATCTCGAAGTAGGGCTTGAGCTGCGCCTCGTCGAAGCCGTACTTCTCGGCCCGCAGCTTCTCGCTGTAGAAGCTCCAGTCCCACGCCGCCAACTGGAAGGACGGTTGCTTCTTCGCCTTCTGCTCGCGGTCGATGATGGCCTGCAGATCCGCGCCCTCGCGGCGCGCGGCGCCGACCGCCGCCGGCGCCAGCTGGCGCAGCATGCCGTTGACGGCCTGCTGATTCCGGGCGGTCTCGTCCTTCAGCACGAAGTCCGCATGCGTCGCGAAGCCGAGCAGCTTCGCGCGCTCGGCACGGAGCGAAACGACGCGCGACACCAGCGCGGTGTTGTCGTAGGCGTTGCCGCGCGAGCCGCGCACCACCGAGGCCTCGTAGATCCGCTGGCGCAGCGCGCGGTTCTCCAGCTGCGCCAGCACCGGCTGGCCGGTCGTGTTCAGCAGCGCGATCAGGTACTTGCCGTCCAGGCCGCGTTCCTTCGCGGCGGATGCGGCGGCGGAGATCTGCTCATCGCTCAGGCCCTTCAGCTCGTCGAGGCTGTCGACGATCACGGCCGAGTCGTTCACCTCCGCCAGCACGTTCTGGTTGAAGCGCGCGCCCAGCTGGGCCATCTCGGCGTTGATGGCCTTCATGCGGGCCTTGCCGTCCTCGTCCAGCTTCGCGCCGGCGCGCAGGAACTGGTTGTACTGGCGCTCGATCAGCCGCTGCTCCTGCGCGCCCAGGCCGAGCGACACGCGGCGCTGGTACAGCGACTCGATGCGCGCGAACAGCGTCGGGTTCAGCTGGATCGCGTCGCGGTGCGCGGCCAGCTTCGTCGCGTAGTCGGCCTGCAGCTTCAGACGCGCGGGATTGGCGTCGGCGCCGGTCAGGCTCATCAGCAGCGTGGTGGCTCTCCCCAGCGTGCGACCGCCGCGCTCCAGCGCAACGATGGTGTTGTCGAAGGTCGGCGCCGCGGGGTTGTCGGCGATCGCGGCGACCTCGGCCAGTTGCTCGGCCATGCCCTGGTCGATCGCGGGACCGATGTCGGCGTCGCGGATCCTGTCGAAGGGCGGGTATTGCAGCGGCAGCGTGCTCGGCGCGAGCAGCGGGTTCGCGACGCTGGCCGCGCTGGCCGCGGTCGTGTCCGTGGCCGGCTTGCCGGCGGAGGCGTTGGTGGACACGGCGGCCGCGGCGGGCGCGGCCGTCTGGGCCATCACGGGAGCGGCGAGGGCCACGGTGGCGGCCAGGACGAAGGGAATCCTCATGGGAGACGGCCCGTCTTGTGGGCGGGCATTCGTGTTGTGCGAGTCCGTCACCTTAGCCGAAGCGCCTCTCGAAGCCGAACGCCATGGGCGCCGTCCGCCCCGTGGAGAACCCGCCCCGGGACAACCCTGAGAGCCTCGCGTTCCGGGTCCGTCGGCCGCCCGCGACGGGTCCGCCCGATTAGCATCACCGTTCATGTCCGAACGCACTTTCCACTGGGCCGTGATCGGCCCCGGCTCGATCGCGCAGCGCTTCGCCGAAGCCGTCGCGCAACTCGACGGCTGCCGTCTCCACGCAGTCTGCGGCCGCGACGCGCATCGCGCGCAGCAGTTCGCCGAGCGCTGGTCGACGGCGGGCGAGCCCGCCGTGCTCGCCCACACCGATCCCGCCGCGGTGATGAACGACCCGGTCGTCGATGGCGTCTACGTCGCGACACCGCACGGTCAGCACTACGAGTACGTCCTGGCAGCGCTCCAGGCCGGCAAGGCCGTGCTGTGCGAGAAGTCGCTGGTGCCGAACCGGGAGATGGGCCGGCGCCTGGTCGAGGCCTCGCGCACGCACCGCGTCTTCCTGATGGAGGCGGTGTGGACGCGCTTCCTGCCGCTGTACCAGGACCTGGCGGCCTGGCTGCGCGAAGGCCGGCTCGGCGCGCTGCGCGGCATGCAGTCGAGCTTCTGCTTCCCCGCGCCCTACGACCCCGACAGCCGCATCTTCAGCCCCGCGCTGGCGGGCGGCGCGCTGCTCGACATCGGCATCTACAACCTGACCGCCACGCGATGGGTGCTGCAGCACGCGCTCGGCGAAGTCCCGCCCCTGGTGGATCTGGCCGTGAAGGCCCGGCTGGCGCCGACCGGCGTCGACGCCGGACTGGCGGTGACGCTCGACTTCGGCGACGGACTGACGTCGCAGTTCCAGTGCGCCATCGACACCTTCGCGCCGAACACGATGCACATCCTCGGCGGGGCGGGCGCGATCGTGCTGCCGGAGACCTTCTGGGAGGCGACGCGTGCCCAGTGGCTGCCGGCGCGCGGCACGCCCGAGACGATCGAGCGCCGCTTCGAGATCAACGGCTTCGAGTACGAGATCCGCGAAGCGATGCGCTGCGCGCGTGCCGGCGAGATCGAGAGTCCGGTGGTGCCGCATGCGGAGACACTCGCGGTGCTGGGCTGGATGGATCGCATCCGGGCGCTCGCCGGCGTGAGGTCTCCGTTCGACGACGCGTTCCCGACAAGCGCTTGAAGAGAGCCACGATGGAGACACGACCCGCGTCCTTTGACGACTCGATCCCGGTCCCGCTGCCGGACACGCCGACGCTCAGGATCGAGCGCGCCGCGCCGGACGACCTGCCGCGCATCGAGAACCTCATGCAGTTCTACAACTACGACCTCAGCGAGTGGACGCCGGTGGCGTTCGCGCACGAGGGCCGTTATCAACTGCGACCCAAGGCCCCGTACTGGGCGCAGGCCGACGTGCATCCGTTCCTGATCTGGGTGGGCGATGAACTCGCGGGCTTCGCCGTCGTCGACGGCGAATGCGAGCAGCCGGACTCGGACCACAACATGGGTTACTTCTTCCTCGCGCGCGGCTACCGCGGCCACGGCCTGGCGGCGCGTGCCGCGGGCGAGGTGCTGGCCCGCTTCCCTGGCCGCTGGGAGGTCTACCACCTGATGGCCAACACGCCGGCCGCGCAGTTCTGGCCGGGCGTCATCCGCGGCCAGGCCGTCGGCGAGATCACCCGCGAGGTCCGCACGCTCCATGAGGACGAGTGCTGCCTCTACCGCTTCACCGTGGTGCTGCCGCCCGGCGCCTGAGCGCGCCGAGCGAGCCGGACGGCGCCACCGCGTCCTTGTCTCAACCGCCGAAAGGATCCGCCATGCAGCTCATCGGCATGCTCGACTCTCCCTACGTCCGCCGCGCCGCGATCGCGATGCAGCTGCTCGGCCTGCACTTCGAGCACCAGTCGCTCTCGGTGTTCCGCACCTTCGACGAGTTCAGCCGCATCAACCCCGTCGTCAAGGCGCCGACCCTGGTCTGCGACGACGGCACGGTGCTGATGGACTCCACGCTGATCCTGCAGTACGCGCAGGCCCTGTCTCCCGGCCGCGCCCTGCTGCCGCCCAGCGATCCGGCGCTCAAGCGTGCGCTGCGGCTGACGGGCCTCGCCCTCGCGGCCACCGACAAGAGCGTGCAGGCGGTCTACGAGCAGCAGCTGCGTCCCGACGACAAGCAGCACGCGCCTTGGCTGGAGCGCGTCGGCGGCCAGCTGCGCGCGGCCTTGATCGAGCTGGATGCCGAGATGGCGAAGGCGCCGCTGTCCGCCGCCCGCGATGGCATCGGCCTGGCGGGCGTGACGATCGGCGTGATGTGGGAGTTCGTCCGGCAGATGACGCCGGAGCTGCTGCCGCCGGCGGACCGGCTGCAGACGCTGATCGCGTATGCGAGCGCGGTGGAGCAGTTGCCGGAGTTCCGGGCCGCGCCTCACGGCGACGGCATCGTCCAGCCCTGCGGGGGCTGAACGCCCGACGACTTCAGCGCGGCGCCGCGGCCAGCGGCACGCCGGTGCGAGGCAGGCGCTTGATCAGGTGATTCAGCACCAGCGCGATCACGAGCAGCACCGTCAGCCCGAAGGCCCAGGCCACCCAAACCACCGGGACCAGCCAGCCGATCGCCGTGCCCGCCATCGGCGCGCCGGTGCCGGCCATTGCCATCAACCACTGCACGGCGCCTTGCACGGCCTCGAGCAGGCCGGTGTCGAGGAAGGGCTCGACCCAGGCCGGGAACTTGAACTCGACCGCGCCCTTGCCGAGCTCGGCCGCGCGGCCGGTGGAGAGGGCCTCCACCGTCCAGCGCACCAGTCCCGCCGTGGCCCAGGCCAGTCCGCTCCAGAGCAGCGCGAACAGCCCGGTCACGGACCACAGGAAGGTCTTCATCGCGTGTCCTGCCCGGTCCGCATCAGTCGTCGCTGGAGCCGGCGAAGCCGAAGATGCTCAGCAGGCTGGTGAACAGGTTGAACAGCGACACGAACAGGCTGACGGTGGCCATCACGTAGTTCCGCTCGCCGCCGTTCACGATCATGCTGGTGTGGAACAGGATCATGCCCGCCGACAGCAGCGCCACCACGCCCGAGACCACCACCGACAGCAGCGGCAGCTGGAAGAACAGGTTGGCCAGCGACGCCAGGATCGCGATGATCATGCCGGCGAACAGGAAGCCGCCCATGAAGCTGAAGTCCTTCTTGGTCGCCAGCACGTAGGCCGACAGCACCAGGAAGGTCGCGCCGGTGGTGCCCATCGCCATGGCGATGATGCTGGCGCCGCCCGCCATCTTCAGGATCGCGCCCAGCAAGGGGCCCAGCGTGTAGCCCATGAAGCCGGTCAGCGCGAACACCAGCGGCACCGACGCCGCGCTGTTCTGCGTCTTGTGGATCGCGAACAGCAGGCCGAAATAGCCGATCAGCGTCAGGATCATGCCCGGCGCGGGCAGCCGGTACGCGACCGCGGCGGCCGCCACCGCGGCGCTGAACAGCAGCGTCAGCGACAGCAGCGCGTAGGTGTTGCGCAGCACGCGCGCCACGTCGGCGCGCTGGGTGAAGACCGAATCGCCGCCGTTGGCGGTGGCGGGCGTCCAGCTCGAGGGGGACGCCGGTTGTCGTTGGAAGTCGCTCATGAGAAGTTCTCCTGGAGCCGTGGAAGCCGTGTAGACCGTTGAACGGGAAGCGCGCTCGCGCGCGCATGAGGACTCGACCTTAACGCCATCATCACATCGAATAAACCTGCTTATTGCTCATTTTGCTGAAGCAATTTCCGTTTCGAGTTCATTCAGGGGGATCGGGGTGCCGCGACGCTCCAGCAGCTTGGCCACCAGGGGGTGGTTCTGACCGCGGCGCGAGTAGATCGCGTGGACGTCCTCGACCACTTCGGTCTGGCCCAGCAGGTGCAGGCCGGCCATCAGCGAGAGGTCGTCGGCGCCCAGGCGGCTGACCGGGAACACGCCCAGGCCGCGGGCGGCGAAGACGCTCATCAGCGCGCTGTCCTCGAACTCGCCGACGATCTGCGGACGGATGTGGTGCTGCTCGAACCAGCGCTCCAGGCCCGAGCGCAGGGACGCGTGACGGGTCGGCAGCAGGACCGGCAGCGTCTCCAGCACGTACGGGAAGCCCTTGTTCGGCGCACGACGGGCGCGCTCGATCAACTCCGACGGGCCGTACCAGTCGACGGTCGTGCTCGCCAGCAGTTGGCTGGTGATGCGCAGCGTCGGATTGACCGGGGCGGGCTGGTCGGTGAGCACCAGATCCAGGTGGTGCAGCGCGAGTTCGCCGATCAGTTGGTCGACCTCGCCTTCATGGCAGACGAGGCGCAGTTGCGGGGTGTCCAGCACCGGCGCGAGCAGGGCGTGCGCGGCCAGCTTCGACAACCCGTCCGACAGGCCCACCGACAGCCGTTGCACGCGCTGCGTGGCCGCTTCGTGGACCTCGTTCGGCACCATCTGGCCGATCTGGAAGATCTCCTCCGCTCTCGCGAAGGCGGCCTGGCCGGCTTCGGTCAGCACCAGGCCGCGACCTTCGGGCTTGAGCAGCTGGTGGCCCAGCGAGCGCTCCAGCTCCCGCACCTGCGCGCTGATCGTCTGCACCGCCATGCCCAGGCGGTCGGCCGCCCGGGCGAAGCCGCCCTCCTTGGCGACGACCCAGAAGTAGTGGAGGTGACGGTAGTTGAGGGTGGACATGGCAGGGCCTCCGAGAAAGACGAAGCTGGATGATAACGAACTTCGCTTAAACGGAAGTTAAGACGAGCAAAGCGAAGGTTTTTCCGACAGCGCGTCGGTCCGGTCAGGTGGAGTCCATGCCCCTGGCGGTTGAGTTCAGCGCGCGGTTGACGCGCATATCTTCACGCATTCTTCACGCCACACTTCGTTTCTTGTGCGGACTGCGGTTCGGAAAAGCAGAACGCGCCGGCGGCCTCCCGGCCCCGGCGCGTTCCCCTGGGTCACGGACGCTGTCGTCCGCGTGGTCGTCAGAGCGGCATCGTCCGATCGCCTCGTCAGATGGCGGCGAGACCCGCCTTCAAGTCATCGCGCAGGTCCTCGATGTCCTCGATGCCGGCGGAGATCCGCACCAGCGAATCGGTGATGCCCAGACGCTCGCGCGTCTCGATCGGGATCGACGCATGCGTCATCAGCGCGGGCAGCGAGATCAGGCTCTCGACGCCGCCCAGGCTTTCCGCCAGCGAGAAGATCTGCACCCGCTCCAGGAAGCGGCGCGCGCCGGCCAGGTCGGTGTCGAGCTGGACGCTGATCATCCCGCCGCCGCCGCGCATCTGGCGCTTGGCCAGCGCGAGCTGCGGGTGGCTTTCCAGTCCCGGGTAGTAGACGCGGCGGACCTTGGGTTGCGCCTCCAGCCAGCCGGCGAGTTCCAGCGCGCTCTCGTTGTGCCGCGCCATGCGCAGCGCCAGCGTCTTCAGCCCGCGCAACGCGAGGAAGCTGTCGAACGGCCCGGCGATCGAGCCGACGGCGTTGTGCAGGAACTCGAGCTGCTCGCGCAGCGCCGCCTGGCGTTGCTCGCCGCCGACCACCACCACACCCGAGATCACGTCGCTGTGGCCGTTCAGGTACTTGGTGGCCGAGTGCATCACCGCATCGAAGCCCAGTTCCAGCGGGCGCTGCGACCAGGGGCTGGCGAAGGTGTTGTCGGCGATGGCCAGCGCGCCATGCTCGCGCGCGATCTTCGCGACGGCCGCCAGGTCGGTCAGCGTCAGCAGCGGGTTGCTGGGCGTCTCGATCCAGATCATCTTCGTCTCGGGACGCAGCGCGGCGCGGACGTTCTCCGGCTTGCTGCTGTCGACGTAGGTGACCTGCAGGCCGGCGCTGCGCTTGCGCACGCGCTCGAACAGGCGGTAGCTGCCGCCGTAGAGGTCGTCGCCGGCGACGATGTGCGAGCCGGCGTCCAGCGTGTCCAGCACCGTGGCCATCGCGGCCAGGCCGGACGAGAAGGCGTAACCCTGCACGCCGCCTTCCAGGCTGGCGATCGCGCGCTCGTAGGCCTGGCGGGTCGGGTTGTGCGTGCGACCGTACTCGTAGCCCTGATGCACGCCGGGGCTCTGCTGGCGGTAGGTCGAGGTCGCGTAGATCGGCGGCATCACCGCGCCGGTCGTCGGATCGGGATGCTGGCCGCCGTGGATCGCGCGGGTGTCGAAGCGCAGATCCGCGCCGTGGGAGTACTTGTTGTCGTTGTCGGAGTCGTGGCTCATGACAAGCCCTTTCGCAGGTGGTTCAACAGGTCGAAACGGGTGACGAGGCCGTGGAAGCCGCGATCGTCGGCGATCACGGCCACCAGGCCCTTGCGCAGCTGCGCGATCAGGTCGGACAGCGGCGCGCCGGGAGGCAGGGTCTGCACATCATGACTCATCGCGCTGTCCACGCTGTCCTTGAAGTGGCGCGCGTCCATGTGCATCTGGGCGAGCAGGTCGGACTCGTCGAGCAGGCCGACGAGCTTGCCGTCCTTGAGCACCGGCAGCTGCGAGACCTCGGCCTGGCGCATGCGCGAGAAGGCGGTGGCCAGCGTGTCCTCGGGGCTCACGCTGATGACGGCGCCGTCCTCGGGCAGGCGTGCGATCAGGTCGCGCAGGTCGCCCTTGGTCGCGCGCTTGAGCAGGCCCTGGTCGAACATCCACGGGTCGTTGTAGACCTTGGACAGGTAGCGGGTGCCGGTGTCGCAGACCAGCGTGACGACGCGCTTGGGTGTCGTCTGCGCGCGGCAGTACTTCAGCGCCGCGGCCAGCAGCGTGCCGGTCGAGGAACCGGCCAGGATGCCTTCGGCGCGGTACAGGTCGCGCGCGGTGGCGAAGCTCTCCTCGTCGGTGATCGAGTAGGCGTGGCGCACGCCGCTCAGGTCCGCGATGGGCGGGATGAAGTCCTCGCCGATGCCTTCGACGGCCCACGATCCGGCCTCGCCGAAGCTGCCGGTCTCGATGAAGTCCTTCAGGATCGAACCCGCCGGATCGGCGAGCACCATGTCGAGCCCCGGGCGCACCTTCGCAAAGAAGCGCGACAGCCCGGTGATCGTGCCGCCGGAGCCCACGCCGCAGACCATCGCGTCGATGCGATGGCCGACCTGCTGCCAGATCTCCGGACCGGTCGTGGTCTCGTGGGCGAGCGGGTTGTTGGGGTTGTTGAACTGGTCGGCGTACCAGGCGCCGGGGATGTCCTGGACCAGGCGCGCGGCGCGGTCCTGGTAGTAGTCGGGATGGCCCTTGCCCACGTCGGAACGCGTGATGTGGACTTCGGCGCCGAGCGCCTTCAGCTGCAGCACTTTCTCGGCGGACATCTTGTCCGGCACGACCAGCACGACGCGATAGCCCTTCGCGCGCGCGACCAGCGCGAGCCCGAGGCCGGTGTTGCCGGCGGTCGCCTCGACGACGGTGCCGCCGGGCGGCAGCAGGCCGTCGCGCTCGGCGGCCTCGATCATCGACAGGCCGATGCGGTCCTTGATCGAGCCGCCGGGGTTCTGCGATTCGAGCTTCAGGAACAACTGGCAGGGGCCGGTGTCGAGCCGATGCACGGGGACCAGCGGCGTGTTGCCGATCAGGTCCAGCACCGCAGGCCGCTCCGGCGGTTGCTGCACGGGGGTGGAAGAAGTCTCCTTGGCACTCATGGGCGCTCCTTGTGATCCTGGTGGGATGGTCGGGCGGCGCGTCCGGCGGGGGTGGTGCCGGGCGCGGGCAAACCGCGTAGGTTATCCGCTGGAAGCGATGGCCTCCAAGCGCGGTTGTCGCAGCAGCTTATCCGCGGATGGCATGAGCGGCCAACGCCCTCATGGCAGCACCGCCGCGCCCAGCGCCGGGAACACCTTGCCGACCTTGCCCATCAGGTACTCGCCGTAGGTGCCGGCGAAGACGTGCAGGTTGCTCGCGTCCCAGCGCGACGCGCTGTCGTCTTCGGCCGGCGGCAGGCCGGGAATGGGCTGGACGCGGCTGGTGAAGGACGGATCGAGGAACAGCGGCACCGACAGCCGGTCGTGCGCGCCGCGGTTGAGCTTCACGCGATGCGGCGTGCTGCGATAGAGCCCGGCGGTCATGCGGTCGAGCATGTCGCCGATGTTGCAGACGAAGGTGCCGGGCAGCGGCGGCGCATCGATCCAGCCGCGGCGGCCATGGACCTCGAGGCCGCCGCTGTCGTCCTGGTACAGCAGCGTGAGCAGGCCGTAGTCGGTGTGCTCGCCGACGCCCCAGGGCGCGCCGACGTCGGCCCCGGCCGGCACCGCGGGGTAGTTGAAGAGCCGCAGCAGCACCAGCGGGTCCGCGGTGGCATGCGTCAGGAAATAGGCGGGCGGCAGATCGAGGCTGAGCGCGATGCCACCCAGCACGCGCTGGCCGACGGCGGTCACGGCGGCGAGGTACTCGAGCACCGTGTCCCTCAATCCCGGCACGTCGGGCCAGAGGTTGGCGCCATGCAAGGGCGTGCCGGCCAGCACGCGCGGGTCGTCGGGCGGCAGTTCGGCGCCGAGGTACAGCCCCTCCTTCCAATCCGGCCGGCCCGAGGTCAGCTCGCCGCCGGTGCTGAAGTAGCCGCGCCAGGCCCTGCCGCCGTCGCTCATCGGCCAGCGCTGCTTCTGTTCTCCGGGCAACGCGAAGAACATGCGCGCCAGCCGGTCGAGCCGCGCAATCAGCGCGGGATCGACGCCGTGATGGCTCACGTAGAAGAAGCCGTGCGCGCGGCAGGCCTCGCCGATCTGCACGGCCGCGAGATGGCCGCCGGGCGAGGCGGGATCGCTGGACGCCGGATCGTGCAGCCCGGAGATGTCGATGACGGGCACGCGGTCGTGGAGGAGGGTCATGGGTCGAGCATGCCGCAAGCGCGAACCCGCGTCGATGAAGGGGACGGGACGGGGGACGTGCGAAAGCCGCGTTTGCATATGCCCATCCGTTCGTTCCGCGTGAAGGTCGAGCTTCCTAAGCTGATGTCCATCGTGAACCACCGCTCCACCGCTCCACCGCTCCACCGCTCCACCGCTCCACCGCTCCACCGCTCCACCGCTCCACCGCTCCACCGCTCCACTGCTCCCAAAGAAGGACACCGACGCCATGACCCTGAACGTGACCCGCCGCGCCCTGCTCGTGATCGCCACCTCGGCCGCCATGCTGGGCATCGCCCATGCGGACCAGCTGGACGACATCAAGAAGAAGGGCGAGCTCGTGGTGGGCGTGCTCGGCACGGACGAGCCCAACAGCTTCATCGATCCGAAGACGCGCGAGATCGTCGGCTACGAGGTCGATCTCGCGAAGGCGGTGGCGCAGAAGCTCGGCGTGAAGCTGCGGCTGAAGCAGCTGGCGGTGGCGGCGCGCATTCCCGAGCTGCAGCAGGGCCACGTGGACGTGCTGGCCGCGAGCCTGACGCACAACAAGGAACGCGAGGCGGTGATCGACTTCTCGCTGACCACCTTCGTCACCGGGCAGAAGGTGCTGGTCAAGAAGGACAGCGGCATCAAGGCGCTGAACCAGCTGGCCGGCAAGAAGGTCGTGACCATCAAGGGCGGCACGCAGGAACCCAACGTCCGCAAGGCCGTGCCGACGGTCGACGTCGTCACCTTCGACACCGGTCCGCAGGCCTTCCAGGCGCTGCAGCAGGGCAAGGGCGTGGCCTTCGTCAACGACGAGGTGTCGCTGCTGGACCAGTACGCCAAGCTCGGCCCGGCGGCGTCCCAGTACGAGATCCTGTCGGCCAACCTCAGCGTCGAACCGCTGGCGCTGGGCCTGCGCAAGGGCGAGACCAAGTTGAAGGCACAGGTGGACGGCGCGCTGCGTGAGCTCGAGGCCAACGGCACCGCCGAGCAGCTGTTCAACAAGTGGTACGGACCGGCGACGCGTCTGAAGTTCCAGACGCGCAGCTTCAAGATCGATAGCGACCAAGTGGAGGGCTGAGCACGACCCAGATGAACTGATCTACCTTGTCATCCGATGCGAGCACGCCCCGGCTTCGGCCGGGGCGTTGTTTATTGCGAGCCGCGTTGATTCCATGCCTCATCTCGATTTCTCGGTGCTGCTGCAAGGGCAGTTCCTCGACTGGCTGCTGGCCGGCGTGCGGCTGTCTCTGACGCTGACGCTGCTCGCGCTGGTGATCGCACTGCCGCTGGGCACGCTGATCGCGCTGGCGCGGCTGGCGCCGTTCCCGCCGCTGCGCGCGCTGGCCTGGACCTACGTCGAGGCGGTGCGCAACGTGCCGCTGCTGGCGCACATGCTGTTCTGGTACTTCGCGGTGCCGGAGCTGCTGCCCGACGGCGTGAAGGCCTGGCTCTACGCCGGCAACGTCGAGGCGGCGGCGGCGCTCGCCGCGCTGGTGGTCTACACGGCGGCCTTCATGGCGGAGGACGTGCGCTCCGGGCTGCGGTCGGTGCCGCCGGGGCAATGGGAAGCGGCGAAGTCGATGGGACTGCGCTTCGCCGGTTCGGTGCGATGGATCGTGCTGCCGCAGGCGCTGCGGGCGACGGTGCCGCCGCTGATCTCGCAGACGCTGAATCTCTGGAAGAACACCAGCATCGCGACGGTCGTCGGCGCCGCCGAGCTGATGTACCAGGCACAGCGCGTGGAGTCCGCGACCTTCCGCGGCTTCGAGATCTTCGCGATGGCGACGGCGACCTACCTCGGCGTGTCGATGCTGATCACCGGCGCCGGCGTTCTGTACCAGCGGCGCTATCCGGTCCGGCCCGCAGGCCATTGAAGCGATCGTGATGAAGAGGAGCGCATCGCGATGAGCATCGCCGAGATGATCGACACCTACTGGCTGTACGTGCTGGTGGGGCAGTACCCGAACGGGCCTCTCGGCGGGCTGGCGTTGACCGTGCTGATGGCCGCGCTCGGCCTCCTGTTGGCGCTGCCGCTGGGCGTGTTGCTCGGCATCGCGCGCGTGAGCCGCCGCGCCTGGCTGCGGTGGCCGGTGACCGCGCTGGTCTATGTGGTGCGCGGGACGCCGCTGCTGATGGTGGTGTTCTGGGCCTACTTCTTCCTGCCGGCGGTGACCGGCCACAAGACGGACCAGTTCAACACGATGCTGGCGGCGCTGGTGATCTTCGACGCCGCCTACCTGGCCGAGATCGTGCGTGCGGGACTGCAGTCGCTGCCGCCCGGCCAGCGCCTGGCCGCGGAGGCGCTGGGCCTGTCGCGGGGTCAGTCCTTGCGTCTGGTGCTGCTGCCGCAGGCGCTGCGGCACATGCTGCCCTCGCTGGTCAACCAGTTCGCGTCGACGATCAAGGAGACCTCGCTGGGCACGATCATCGGGCTGTCGGAACTGTCCTTCATCGCCGGCCAGGTCAACGCGCAGGTGCTGGTGCAGCCGGTCGCGGTCTACGGCACGCTGGCCGGGTGCTACTTCGTGATGTGCTTCGGGCTGTCGCGACTCGCGCACGCGGTCGAGCGGAGAGGCAGTCGCCAGCGCGCCACTCTCGTCGTCACGCCATCCGCCGCCGACCGCTTCTACGCCTTTATGCGATGCGGACTACGGAACTCAGTGAGCGCGATGGCAAGGAACACAAGAACCAGCCAGTGACGTCGGAGGGCAATGAGATCAACCTGATGCCTTCGCGAGCCGATGTGCGGGTCGAGTCACTGAAGCGGTTTCGGTGACAACGCCGCGGAGCGATTCTGGGAAAGGACAACCGTGATCGACCAAGCTCTCTACCAACGCGCCCTTGCCGTCGCTGACCAGCCCGTCGAGGAGCGCGACCTCATCAACGCGGCGCTCCGTGCATTCATCGCCCGCCAGGCTCAGTTCAGGCTTGCCGAAATGGGAGGAGTCGCCCCCAACCTCCCGGATGTCCCTCGACGTCGGCCGTCCCTCGACGTTCCGGAGGGCTGGGAATGAGGAAGGTCGTTGTTGACACTTCGGTCTGGATCGACCATTTCCGGCGTCGCAATCCTGCGTTATTGGCGCTGCTGGAAATGGACGTCGTCCTCGCCCATCCGATGATCATCGGCGAGCTACGCTGCGGGTCGTTGCCGCAGCCCCGAGCCAATGCCCTCTCGACCATGGACGAACTGGATCACAGCGCACCGGTCAGCTTGGACGAAGTCATCCGCCTGATCGAAGATGAGGACATCCACGGCAAAGGGTGTGGGCTCGTCGACATGTCGCTGCTGATGTCGACCTTGAAGACGCCAGGTGCCCGCTTGTGGGCCTCCGACAAGCGTCTTGCGGCGCTGGCGAAACGGCTGGGCATTGCCCACGACGACCTGCCGCCGAGAACCGATCGATCGAATCAGACCCAACTCACCGTTGCATGCCCCACCGCGTGACTGTCGCCTTCTCGATGGTGCTGAAGACCAGCCGCTCGACCAGCCATCCGATCAGGATGACCAGGGCCAGCCCTGCGAAGACCCGATCGGTCTGCAGTTCATTGCGGTTCTGGAAGATGTACCAGCCCAGGCCGCCCTGGCCCGAGGAGGCGCCGAAGAACAGCTCGGCGGCGATCAGCGTCCGCCACGCGAAGGCCCAGCCCACGCGCAGGCCCGAGAGGATCGACGGCAGCGCCGCCGGCAGCAGGATCTGCGCGACGTAGCGCGGTCCCGTGAGCCCGTAGTTGCGGCCCGCCATGCGCAGCGTTTCCGGCACGGACGAGAAGCCCGCCGATGCGGCCAACGCCAACGGCCACAGCACCGCGTGCACGAGCACGAAGATCAGGCTGCCCGATCCCAGGCCGAACCACAGCAGCGCCAGCGGCAGCAAGGCGATCGCCGGCAGCGGGTTGAACATCGCCGTCAGGCTCGAGAGCAAGTCCCGACCCCAGCGCGACGAGGTCGCCAGCGCCGTCAGTCCGAGCGCCAGCACCACACCCAGCGCGTATCCCTGCAGCAGCAGCTTCAGCGAGATCCCCGCCCGCACCAGCAGTTCGCCGCCGTACAGGCCGTCCCACAGTGCCCGCGCCGCAGCGAAGAACGAGGGGAAGAGCAGGTCGTTGTCGGCCGCGCGTGCGGCAACTTCCCAGAGCCCGCCGAGCAATGCCAGCAACGCCGCCTGACGCCAGGCGCTGGAATCCAGCGCGCGGCGCCACAGCGGAATCGACGCCACCTGTACGGGCACGTAATCGGCGAGCGCTTCTTCGCGCTCGGCGCGCAGCGGCGGATCGAGCGGCCGCTGCGTCGGCAGCACGGTGACGGTCATCAAGGAATCCTCAGTTCAGCGCCACGGCCGCAGCGGCGGCTGCCGTGGCGGCGCCGGTGGCAGTGGCGGCAACGGGAGTCGCCGACTCCGCGATCGGCTCATCGCCAAAGAGCAGGTGCTCGATGCGCTGCGCCTGCGCAACGCGTTGCGCCGGTGTCAGGCCTTGCGCATTCAGCTCCGCGCGCACCCGGCCCGGGTGCGGCGACAGCACCAGCACGCGGTGCCCCACGATCAGCGCTTCCTCGATCGAGTGCGTCACGAAGAGCAGCGTGAAACGCTCCTGCTCCCACAGCGCGAGCAGCTCGTCCTGCATCCGGCGACGCGTCAACGCGTCGAGCGCCGCGAACGGCTCGTCCATCAGCAGCACGCGCGGCTTCATCGCCAATGCGCGCGCGATTGCGACACGTTGCTTCATGCCACCCGACAGCTGATGCGGATAGGCCGACGCGAAGTCGGCCAGCCCCACGCGGGACAGCCAGTCGCGCGCACGCTCCAGCGCCTGCTTGCGCGATGCAGTGCCCGACGCGATCAGCGGGAACGAGACGTTCTCCAGCACCGTCTTCCACGGCGGCAGCTGGTCGAATTCCTGGAACACCGCAATGCGGTCCGGCCCTGGGCCGTTCACGGGTTCGCCGTCGACGAGGATGCGCCCCTCCGCCGGCGTGACGAACCCGCCGACCGCCTTCAGCAACGAGGACTTCCCGCAGCCCGACGCGCCGAGCAGGACGAAGCGCTCCGAAGGCAGCACGTCGAAACCGACGCGATGCGTCGCGCGGACCACGCCGCGATCGCTGCGGTAGTCGAGGCTGACGCCGTCGACCCGCAGGCGTGCCTGGCGGTCCTGCGGGAGGGCGCCCGCCAGGTCGCCACACGCCTCGCAGGCGGGCGCCGCGTCGAGCTGCTCCAGCACTGCGCTCATGCTCAGCTTCCGGCCGCGTTGTGCGGGTCGTCGAAGAAGTAGTCCTTCGCCGACGCCGGCTTGTTCTTGATCGCGCCGATGCGATGCATGAACGACGCCAGCGCGAAGGTGTTCTGCGGCGTGATCTTGAACTGCACCTCCGGGTTCTTGATCACCTTCAGCAGCAGTTCCTTGGGCACCTTGGAGTTCTCGTTCCTGATGTAGATGTCGGCCGAGCGCTCCGGGTTCTTCGAGATGAAGTCCGCCGCCTCGGCCAGCGCGCCGATGAAGGCCTTGTAGGTCTTCGGGTTGTCGCGCCGGAACTTCTCCGTCGTGTACAGCACCGTCGCCGACGCCGGCCCGCCCAGCACCTCATAGCTGTTCAGCACGATGTGGACGTTCGGGTTGCCCGCCAGGCCCTGTTCCTGGAACGGCGGATTGCCGAAGTGCGCGTTGATCTCGGTGCCGCCCTTGATCAGCGCCGCCGTCGCCTCCGGGTGCGGCAGCGCGACCTGCAACCGGTCCAGCTTGTTGAACTGCGCGTCGCCCCAGCGCTTGGCCGAGGCCAGTTGCAGGATCCGGGACTGCACCGACACGCCCACCGCCGGCAGCGCGATGCGGTCCTTGTCGCCGAAGTCGTCGATGGTCTTGACGGCGGGGTTGCTGCTGGTCAGGTAGTACGGGAAGTTGCCCAGCGAGGCGATGCCGCGCACGTTCTGCTTGCCCTGCGTCTTGTCCCACAACGTCAGCAGCGGGCCGACGCCCGCGCCGGCGATGTCGATGCTGCCGGACAGCAGCGCCTCGTTGATCGCCGGGCCGCCGGAGAGCTGCACGCGCTCGACCTGGATGTCGACGCCCGCGGCCTTGCCGTGCTTCTCGATCAGCTGCTGGTCCTGCGCGACGTTCAGCAGCAGGTACACGATGCCGAACTGCTCGGCAATGCGGATCTTGCCTTCCGCATGCGCGGAGGTCGCCGACAACGCCACGGTCGCGGCGAGCGCGCCCGAGAGCAGCAGGGAGGAAAGTTTCTGGAGCTTCATGCCGGAACGTCGCCTTCGATGGTGGTGCGGTAGAGGTGGCGCCGGAGGTGATCGGGGCAGCCCGTGGCGAGATGCAGCAGCGAGCGGTTGTCCCAGAACACCAGGTCGTGGGGCAGCCACTGGTGGCGGTACACGATGCTCTTGCGGCTGCTGTGCTCGAAGAGCTGCGCAAGCAGGTCGCGGCTCTCGTCCTCGGGCACGTCGAGGATGCGCGTCGTGAAGTGCTCGCTGACGAAGAGCGCGCGACGTCCGGTCTCCGGGTGCGTGCGCACGATCGGCTGCGGGACCGGCTTCACCTCGGCGATCTGCTCGGGCGTCAGCTTCGGGCGCCACGGGTTGCGGGCGCGGAGCTCCTCGTATTTCGCGAGGTAGCTGTGCTCGGCGCGCTTGCCGGCGATCGCGGTCTTCAGCGCCAGCGGCAAGCCGTCGTAGGCGTGATGCTGATTGGCGAAGAGCGTGTCCCCGCCTTCCGACGGCAGCTCCTGCGCGTGCAGCAGCGAGCCCAGGCTGGGGCGCTCCTTGTACGAGAGGTCCGAGTGCCAGTACTGCCCGGCGTCGCCCAGGCCGACCGGCCGGCCCTGCGCGTCGCGCACGTTGGAGACCTGCAGGATCTCCGGGTGACCCGCCAGCTGGAAGTTGCGCAGCACGTGGATCTGGAGCGGTCCCCAGCGGCGGCTGAACGCGATGTGCTGCGCCGGCGTGATGCGCTGATCGCGGAACACCAGCACGTGGTGATCCAGATGCGCGCGATGCAGCCGGGCGAAGTCGGCGTCGTTCAGCGCTCGCGTCAGGTCCAGCCCCACCACCTCGGCGCCGAGCGCCTCATCGAAGGCGTTGATCTCGAAGTGCTGCGACGGCGCATCGGCGAAGGCCGTCGACGCGGGCGTCACCGGGACGGTCGCGTGGGCCGGAGCCGCGGTGGAAAGGGGCGGGGCGAGGGCTGTCATGGTCGCCGACTCTAGGCATCGGACTTCCTGGCCGGAACGAAGCTGACGGCATGTCCAAGCGCAGAAATCGAATAAGCGACGTCCCGAATGCCACGCGTTCCGAGGATCGCCCCGTTGGGCGAGGACGACGCCATCCCGGGATGCCAGGCGTCACGCCTCGGAATGCCCCGTTTGCAAACCATTTACAACTGCATGCGTATAGTGACGGACTTCCCCGAAGCCAGTAGGGATAACAACCAGAGGAGCACGAGCCCCATGAAACAAGTCATCTGCGTCAAATGGGGAACCGCCTACGGCCCTGAGTACGTCAACCGTCTGTACGGCATGCTGCGTCGGCACATCACCGGCGACTTCCGTCTGGTCTGCCTGACCGACAACGCCGAAGGCCTTCGTCCCGAGGTCGACGCCTACGACCTGCCCGAGCTGGGCTGCGAATGGCCCAAGAAGTCGCTGGGCAAGTGGCGCAAGCTCGTGATGTGGAGCGCCGACATGGGCGAGAAGACCGGCCTGTCGGGTCCGGTGCTGTTCGTCGACCTGGATTCGGTGATCGTCGACAACATCGACGGCTACTTCAGCCACGGCCATCCGGACGACGTCATCCTGGCTCGCAACTGGGCCAAGCCGATGCAGCGCCTGGGTCAGACCTCGGTGTTCCGCTTCCCGGTCGGCAAGTACCCGCACATCATCGAGAACTTCCGCGCCAACCCGCAGGCGGTCGCGGACAAGCATGGCTTCGAGCAGCATTGGGTCACCGCGTCCGTGCCCGGCGGCATCAAGTTCTGGCCGCACCTGTGGACGCGGCACTTCCGCCTGCATTGCCTGCCGCCGTTCCCGCTGCGCTACTTCAAGCCGGCGCGCCTGCCCTCGGGCGCGCGCATCGTGACCTTCCCCGGCGGCCCGAACCCGGCGGACGTGCTGCTGGGCCGCTGGAACACCCAGGACCCGCCGCACGAGAAGCCGTGGGACCACTTCCGCGCGGCCTTCGCCGGCGGCGTGAAGCACCGCTGGCGCCATCTGCGCAGCTTCGTGCTGCCACCCCCGTGGGTGGCGCAGCATTGGGTGGAATGACCGGTTGACTGCCGAGGCCGCTGGCCCTAACCCCGCCCTCTCCCGCAAGCAGGAGAGGGAGTCCGACCGCCTTCCTTCTTACCCCCTCTCCCGCTTGCGGGAGAGGGCAGGGGTGAGGGCCAGCGGCGGTCGAAGTGCTGCTAGTGCGGGGTGCCAGGTGTTGCCCCTGGCTTCGCCAGGTCCTGGATCACCTCCAGCGCCGTCTTCACCTTGAACGGCTTGAGCATGATCCGCCGCACGTCGAGCTCCTTGTAGAGCTGGGCGGTGGGCAGGTCGCAGGCCTCCGCGGTCAGCGCGACCGGCGTGTCGGCGGCGCACCGCAACGCCCCGGCCCGCACGCTCTGCAGCAGCGCCAGGGCGTCCAGCCCCTGGCCGATGTCCAGCAGCAGGCCGTCCATCGATTGGCTCTCCAGCAGGCGATGGGCCGCCTCGAGGCTGCTCGACTCGTGGACCTCCGCGATCTGCAGCTGCCGCGCCACCATGGCGACGGTGCGGCGGAACAGCGAGTGGGGATCGACCAGCAGGAGCTGACGCTGGGGACCCGGCATCAGCGGTCCTCCTCGACGGCCTGCCCGAGCAGCTCGGAGACCACCAGGTCGCGCAGGCTCATCAGGATGGCCAGATCGGTGTCGTCCAGCGTGCGTCGCCGCCGGTCGATCAGGCACAGCGTGCCGATGCGCACCCCGGGACGGACCTCCAGCGGCGCGCCCGCGTAGAAGCGGATGTTCGGCGGGCCCAGCACCATCGGGTTGTCCGCGAAGCGCGGATCCTGCGCCGCGTCCTCCACCACCATCACCTCGGGGACGTGGATCGCGTGGCCGCAGAAACTGCTCTTGCGGTCGGTCTCGCAGACCGCCAGGCCGAAGCGGGCCTTGAACCATTGGCGATCGTCGTCGACCAGGCTGATCAGGGCGATCGGGACGCCGAACTCCTCGGCGGCGAACTCGACGATGCGGTCGAAGCGCTCCTCGGACGGTGTGTCCAGGATCAGCAGCTCGTGCAGCGCCTGCAGCCGTTCGGTTTCGTTCTCGGGAATCGGGGCATTCAGCATGGAGGCGGTTCCTCGCTCTTCCGATGTTGTCTTCTCCCTGCGCGGACGGACTGCGACCACGCCGTCGAAGCACCAGACTATCCGAGTTGCCCACGGGGCGCCACCCGAGTCCCCCGTCAGCGCAACGCCAGACAAGACGAGCACCTCCGCCGCTGCGCCGCCCCATATGAGGGCGGCGCAGCAGCTTGCGCCCAATGCGCATTGGCGGCGAGCGCCGAGCGCGCCCAGACTCCGTTCCACGGGGCGCGCCCATGTCGCCCCCGCCGGCGGCGGCAGTACGGCCGCCGGGAAGGCATGGTGAGAGCCCAGGTCGCGACCGGGGGCCGCCCTCGGGGTCTTGGGGGAGGCGCTTCCGGCGGTGTCCGATCGCGGTCCTGGCGCTTTTCTTCTGCCTCCGCCTTCTGCATTTCTTGCATATGCGTTATGCGAGATAAGCAAATGCCCAAACAATCGTTCCTGGAATAAGGACTGTTTGGCAAGCTTCGCAGCCCGACCCTCAACGTCGCCGGCCCACGCCCGCTTGCCCAGTCCGCCATGACCCAGAACAACGCCCGCCAGAACACCCGTTCCCTGTTCTCCGCCTCCCGCCGCCAGGCGCTGATGCTGGCCGCGGCGGTGCCGTTGCTGGGCGCGCCGATGCTGGCGGCCGCGGCCGATCAGCCGACGACGCTGCTGAACGTCTCCTACGACGTGGCGCGTGAGCTCTACAAGCAGGTCAATCCGGCGTTCGTCGCGTCGTACAAGGCCAAGACCGGCCAGACGATCACGGTGAACCAGTCGCACGGCGGCTCGTCCAAGCAGATCGGCTCGGTGATCGGCGGCCTGGAGGCCGACGTCGTCACGATGAACCAGGCGACCGACGTCGACACGCTAGCCGAGAAGGGCCTCACCGGCGCCGACTGGCGCAGCAAGTTCCCGAACGCCGCCGCGCCGTACAGCTCCACGATGCTGTTCCTGGTCCGCAAGGGCAACCCGAAAGGCATCAAGGACTGGGCGGACCTGGCGCGTCCCGGCGTGTCCGTGATCATCCCCAACCCCAAGGTCACCGGCAACGGCCGTTACGGCTACCTGGCCGCGTGGGGCAGCGTGATCGCCAAGGGCGGCACGGACGCCCAGGCCAAGGACTTCGTTTCCAAGGTGCTGGCCAACGTGCCGGTGCTGGACGGCGGCGGCCGCGGCGCGACGACCACGTTCACGCAACGCGGCATCGGCGACGTGCTGCTGACCTTCGAGTCGGAAGCCGAGCTCATCGAGAACGAATTCGGCAAGGGCAACTTCGAGGTCGTCGCGCCCAGCATCTCGATCGAAGCCGACGCGCCGGTCGCGGTGGTCGACAAGGTCGCCGCCAAGCGCGGTTCCGCCGCGCTGGCCAAGGCCTACCTGGACTTCCTGTGGACGCCGGAAGGCCAGGAAATCATCGCGCAGAACAACTTCCGTCCGCGCGACGCGGCGATCTTCAAGAAGCATGAGAAGCGCTACGCGCCGATCAAGCTCTTCACCGTCGACCAGACGCTGGGCGGCTGGGCCAAGGTCGGCAAGACGCACTTCGCCGACGGCGGCACCTACGACCAGATCATGGCCTCGCGCCGCTGATCGTCCGACCCCGATCTCCGCTTCCTTGACCCGACGATGAACACCGCCGTGCTCCCCGCGACGCAGGCCGCCCCCGCGCCCGCCCGCAAGCGTCGCCGCGTGCTGCCCGGCTTCGCGCCGACGCTGGGCTTCACGCTCTTCTATCTCTCGCTGCTGGTGCTGATCCCGCTGTGCGCGGTGTTCCTGAAGTCCGCCGGCCACGGCGCCGAGGCCTTCTGGGCCGCGGCCACGTCGCCGCGCGTGCTGGCCTCGTACCGGCTGAGCTTCGGCGCGGCGCTGCTGGGCGCGTTCATCAACGTGATCTTCGGCTTCATCCTGGCCTGGTCGCTGGTGCGCTACGACTTCTGGGGCAAGAAGCTGGTGGACGCGCTGATCGACCTGCCCTTCGCGCTGCCCACCGCCGTCGCCGGCATCGCGCTGACGGCGCTGTACGCGCCCAACGGCTGGATGGGCAAGTGGCTGGAGCCGCTGGGCATCAAGGTCGCCTTCACGCCGCTGGGCGTGCTGATCGCGCTGATCTTCATCGGTCTGCCCTTCGTCGTGCGGACGGTGCAGCCGGTGCTCGAGGACCTGGACACGGAGCTCGAGGAAGCCGCCGCCTCGCTGGGCGCGCATCGCTGGCAGGCCTTCCGCCTGGTGGTGCTGCCGATGCTGACGCCGGCGCTGCTGACCGGCTTCGCGCTGGCCTTCGCGCGCGCGGTGGGCGAGTACGGCTCGGTGATCTTCATCGCCGGCAACATGCCGATGGTCAGCGAGATCACCCCGCTGATGATCATCACGAAGCTCGAGCAGTACGACTACGTCGGCGCCACCGCGATCGCGGTCGTGATGCTGGTGTTCTCGTTCCTGCTGCTGCTGGGCATCAACGGACTGCAGGCCTGGAGCCTGCGCCGCAACGGTGTGGACGGGAAGCGCTGACATGGCTGGATCCACCGCAACGCTGGGCCGCGGGCGCACCGCCGGCCACTACCAGGGGAACCCCGCCACGGCGGAGAAGCGCTGGGTGCGCTACACGCTGCTGACGCTGGGCCTGGCCTTCTTCGCGCTGTTCCTGCTGCTGCCGCTGGCGGCCGTCTTCACCGAGGCGCTGCGCAAGGGCTGGGACACCTACCTGACCTCGCTGATCGAGCCCGACGCGGTCTCCGCGATCAAGCTGACGCTGCTGGCGGCGGTGATCTCGGTGCCGCTGAACATCGTCTTCGGCGTCTGCGCCGCGTGGGCCATCACCAAGCACGACTTCCGCGGCAAGCAGCTGCTGATCACGCTGATCGACCTGCCGTTCTCGGTGTCGCCGGTGGTCGCGGGCCTGATCTACGTGCTGATCTTCGGCGCGCAGGGCTGGTTCGGCCCGTGGCTGCAGGAGCACGACGTCAAGATCATCTTCGCCGTGCCCGGCATCGTGCTGGCCACCGTGTTCGTGACCTTCCCCTTCGTCGCTCGGGAGCTGATCCCGCTGATGCAGGCGCAAGGCCGGGATGAGGAGGAAGCGGCCACGGTGCTCGGCGCCAGCGGCTTCCGCACCTTCTGGCATGTGACGCTGCCCAACATCAAGTGGGGCCTGCTCTACGGCGTGATCCTGTGCAACGCGCGCGCCTTCGGCGAGTTCGGCGCGGTGTCGGTGGTGTCGGGCCACATCCGCGGCCAGACCAACACGCTGCCGCTGCAGGTCGAGATCCTCTACAACGAATATCAGTTCGCCGCGGCATTCGCGGTGGCGTCGCTGCTGGCCCTGCTGGCACTGGTGACGCTCGGGCTCAAGCAGCTCGTGGAATGGCAAGCGACGCGTAGTGTCGTGAAGGAAGAAGCATGAGCATCCAGGTCCGCAACATCCACAAGTCCTTCGGCAGCTTCACCGCGCTGGGCGACGTCAGCCTGGACTTCCCCACCGGCGAACTGACCGCGCTGCTGGGCCCGTCGGGATGCGGCAAGACCACGCTGCTGCGCATCATCGCGGGGCTGGAGACGGCCGACCGCGGCCAGGTGCTGCTGGACGGCGCCGACGCGTCGGACACGCATGTGCGCGAGCGCGAAGTCGGTTTCGTCTTCCAGCACTACGCGCTGTTCCGCCACATGACGGTCTTCGACAACGTGGCCTTCGGCCTGCGCGTGAAGCCGCGCAAGCAGCGTCCGCCGGAAGCGGAGATCAAGCGCAAGGTGCATGAGCTGCTGCAGCTGGTGCAGCTGGACTGGCTGGCCGATCGCTATCCGCCGCAACTGTCCGGCGGCCAGCGTCAGCGCATCGCGCTGGCCCGCGCCCTGGCCGTCGAGCCGCGCGTGCTGCTGCTGGACGAGCCCTTCGGCGCGCTGGATGCGAAGGTCCGCAAGGAACTGCGCCGCTGGCTGCGCCGCCTGCACGACGAGCTGCACATCACCAGCATCTTCGTCACGCACGACCAGGAAGAAGCGCTCGAAGTCGCCGACCGCGTCGTGCTGATGGATCACGGGCGCGTGGAACAGGTCGGCTCGCCGATCGAGGTCTACCAGCGCCCGGCGACGCCCTTCGTCTACGGCTTCCTCGGCGCGGTCAACCGCTTCGAAGGCCGCGTGGACAGCGGCATCGTGCGCGTCGGCGACCAGACGCTGGCGCAGGGCGCCGCGGCCTCGATCGAAGGCGCCCAGCATGGCCTGGTGCAGGCGTATGCGCGTCCGCATGAGCTGGTGATCATCCCGTCGCAGGATGCGCCGGGGCTGCCGGCGACGGTCGAGCGCGTGCTCGCCTTCGGCGCCGCCGCGCGTGTCGAGCTGCGCGGCGCGCAGGGCGAGCACCTGGAAGCAGAACTCAGCCGCGAGCAGGCCGAGGCGCTGCAGCTGTCCGCCGGTCAGCACGTGCGTCTGCAGGCCTCGCGCCTGAGTCTCTTCGGCATCGACCAGGCGGCATGAACCTCCAGCAGTTGCGCATCGTCCGCGAGGCGGTGCAGCAGAACTTCAACCTGACCGAGGTGGCGGCGGCGCTGTTCACCTCGCAGTCGGGGGTGAGCAAGCACATCAAGGACCTGGAGGACGAACTCGGCGTCGAGCTCTTCCAGCGCCGCGGCAAGCGCCTGCTCGGCCTGACCGAGCCGGGCAAGGAGCTGGCGGTCGTCGTCGACCGCATGCTGCAGGACGTGCGCAACATCAAGCGTCTGGCGCAGCAGTTCAGCAGCGCCGACCAGGGTCAGCTGACGATCGCGACGACGCACACGCAGGCGCGGTATGCGCTGCCGCAGGTCGTGGCGCGCTTCAAGGCGGCCTATCCGCGCGTGCACTTGGTGCTGCACCAGGGCAGTCCGTCGGAGATCGTCTCGCTGCTGCAATCGGGCGAGGCCGACATCGGCATCGCCACCGAGGCGCTAGGCAAGGACGACGCCTTCGTCACCTTCCCGTTCTACGAGTGGCGCCACGCGGTGGTCGTTCCGGAAGGGCACGCGCTGACGCGCCAGCCGCTGACGCTGGAAGCCCTCGCCGAGCAGCCGCTGATCACGTACCACGAGGGCTACACCGGCCGCGCGCGCATCGACGCCAGCTTCGCCGCGGCGGGCCTGGCGCCGGACCTGGTGATGTCGGCGCTGGATGCGGACGTCATCAAGACCTATGTGCAGATCGGGCTGGGCGTCGGCGTGATCGCGGCGATGGCCTTCGAGCCCGCGCGCGACTCCGGCCTGCAACTGATCGATGCGACCCACCTGTTCCCGCCCAACACGACGCGCATCGCGCTCAAGCGCGGCCACTACCTGCGCGGCTTCGCCTATCGCTTCCTGCAGGAATGCGTCGCCGAGCTGACCGAGGACGCCGTGCGCGAGGCGATGGATCCGGACGCGTGAGCCCACGCGCGCATCCCTGTGCGACGGCGCGTCTCCTCAGCGCGGTGCGCTGGCCGCCGGCTTCGCGTTGAAGTAGAACGCGTCGATCTGCGGGCCGTAGCGGGTCCTGGCCTCGGGGCTGAGGCGACCGATGAGGTCGTCCCGCAGGAACTGCCGCGCCTGCGGCGTGCCGAGCACGCGCTCCACCTGCTCGATGGTGTTTCTGCCCCACGCGTTGCGCGGGCAGGCGATGCTGGTGATCACGGGGCTGCCGAAGCCCACGATCGGAACGCTGACGAGATCCGCGGTCGACACCTTGCCACTGCCGCTCGCGCCCACCGGCCCTTCGGCCGCGCGCAGCTCCTGCTGATTGACGAGCACGAAGTCGTATTCGATCGTGTAGTCGGCGCGGCCCATGGCGATCATCGACAGCATGTTCCCGCCGAGGTCCGTGGTCGTGTAGGCGTCGATCACGCCCGGCGGTCGCCTGGCCAGCAGCGCGTCGAGCGCGGGGCCGTAGCTGCGCCCGGCGGCGATCGCGCCACGCAGCTGCTTGTCGGCCCAGATCTTCTCGAGGTCCGCGTCGCCGTCCGGAAGGCGTGGCAGCTTGGGCAACGCGCTGCGCCGCACCATCAGCTGATGTGGCGGAATCACGTAGATGTCGACGAAGTAGGCGATGGCCTCGCGCTCCGGTGTCCGCAACGCACCGAGGTCGCAGGCAGGCTCGCCCTGTTCGATCATCCGCCAGCTGCGCTTGACGTTGGCGATCAGCGCCTCGTGCTTCGCCGGCGTTCCCCAGTTCGCGGCCAGATAGTCCGACAGTGGCTGCGCCAGACTGCGTCGCACGGGCACCGAGGCCGCACCGGGAGCGCGCGGCGCCACCGTGTCGATGTCGCGCATCACCCAGACGATCTTGTCGACGGCCCAAGTCGTGGCAGGCGCGCCGAGGGCAAACGCGAACACGACCGACAGCGCGACGGTCGACGACCGGTGCAGGGAAGGGCAGGTCATGATGAGCGAGGCAAGGTTTGCAGCATAGACCTTCTATCCACATGCCTCCAGCGCGGGAATGCTTATCGATTTTTGTTGGAGGACACCGGGGTCGCGGATTCGAATAATCAATCCGCATAAGCAATCCGCTTTCCCGACGTTTCCTGACGTCTCCGACGCTTTCCGATGTCTCCCGCATCGGCTGACGTTCCCCCCCGATGTGTGGCCGACGATGAACTTCCAGCAACTCCGATCCGTCCGCGAGGCCCAGCGCCGCAACTTCAACCTGACCGAGGTCGCCCAGGCGCTGCACACCTCGCAGCCCGGCGTGAGCCGCCAGATCCGCGAGCTCGAGGACGAGCTCGGCATCGACATCTTCATCCGTGCCGGCAAGCGGCTCACTGGGCTCACCGAGCCGGGCCGCAACGTGATGCCCATCGTCGAGCGCCTGCTGCGCGAGGCCGAGAACCTGCGCCGCGCCGGCGAGGACTTCGCCCGCGCCGACAGCGGCCACCTGCGCATCGCGGCGACGCACAGCCAGGCGCGCTATGCGCTGCCGCCGGCAGTGCGCGACTTCCGCGAGTCGCATCCCGAGGTCAGCCTGCAGTTCACGCAGGGCTCGCCGCAGCAGGTCGCACGGCTGCTGATCGACGGCGAGGCGGACATCGGCATCGCGACCGAAGCGCTCGCGCTGCATCCGCAGCTGCTGACGCTGCCCTGCTACCGCTGGACCCACACGGTGCTGGTGCCGCCCGGCCATCCGCTGGAAGCTGAAGCCAACGCGGGCACGCCGCTGACGCTGGAGCGCCTGGCCGAGTTCCCGGTCATCACCTACGAGACCGGCTACACCGGCCGCTCGCACATCGACGATGCCTTCGCGGCGGCGGGGCTGGACCTCAACGTCGTGCTGGTCGCGATGGACGCGGACGTGATCAAGACCTACGTCGAGCTGGGCCTGGGCGTGGGCATCGTCGCCGCGATCGCCTACGACGAGGAACGCGACCGCCACCTGCGCTCGATCGACGCACGGCACCTGTTCGCCGACAACCTGACGCGGCTCGCCGTGCGCCGCGACGCCTACCTGCGCGACTACGTCTACGCCTTCATCGAGACCTTCGCGCCGCCGCTGTCGCGCGAGCTGGTCGAGCAGGCGCGCGTCGCGCCCAACGGCTCGGATTGACCGTGCCAAAAGAAATTCCGCATGTGCATAGTCCGGGTGCACAGCTAAGCAACGCAGAAAGCATTGGTTCAACGCGGAGAGGGCGCTTCCTAGAGTGACGGGCTCACCTGTTCACTCCCACAAGGAAGTCTCTTGAAGCAGTTCGTCGACCACGTGGCCCGCCTTACCGGACCGGCCGCCACGCTGGCCGCGGCCCTCGCCGCGGCCTATCCCGTCACCGGCGCCTTCGCGCAGGCCCAGCCGCCCGCTGGGCCCACTGTGTCCGCATCGGCCGCCGCGTCCACACAGGACACGGCCAAGGAAGCGCCGCTGCCGTCGGTGGTCGTCACCGGCTCGCGCATCTCGCGCGTCAACAGCGAGGGGCCGAGTCCGATCACCGTGATCAAGTCGGAAGACCTGGACCGGCTCGGCTACAAGAACGTCTCCGACGCACTGAGCAGCCTGACCGAGAACACCGGCTTCACACAGGGCGAGGACTTCGGCAACACCTTCACGCCGGCCGCCAATGCGATCAGCCTGCGCGGCCTCGGCCCCAACCACACGCTGGTGCTGGTCAACGGCCGGCGCGTCGCCGACTACCCGACCGCCTATGAGGGCTCGGTCAACTTCGTCAACATCGCCAACATCCCGTCCGCGCTGATCGACCGCATCGAGGTCCTCAGCGGCGGCGCCTCGTCGGTGTACGGCTCCGACGCGATCGCGGGCGTCGTCAACATCGTGCTGAAGAAGCACGTCGACGGCGTCACCGTCAACCTGCGCGCCGGCAGCACCCAACGCGGTGGCGGCGAGAACGCGCGCGCGCAGATCACCGGCGGCCTCGATGCCGGCGCCTTGCAGGGCGTGTGGGGCGTCGAGCTCAGCGGCCGCGAGCCGATCTGGAGCCGCCAGCGCGACTTCATGGCCGACACGACGCTGCAGGGCGCCGCGCCGACGGTCGTCTTCGGCCGGCGCAACGCGACCGGCGGCGCCTACCTCACGCCGACCGACGGCTGCGCAGGCGCGGGCACGCTGTTCGAGGGCTCGGTCTCGGCCTACACGGCGAGGAACGGCACCTACTGCGGCAGCGGCCGCGCGTCGCCAACGTACTGGACGACGCAGACCGGCAACCGCAGCGCGCAGGCGGCAGGCGCGGTGACGCTCGCGCTGGACCACGGCCTCGAGCTGTTCGCCGAGGGCCAGTTCGGCTGGGCGCGGACCGAGAACAACACGCGTGGACCGAGCTGGACCTCGGACATCGCGGGCAAGGGCTACTTCCGGAATGCCGCGACGGGCCAGCTGGAGATCTGGACGCGTCGCTTCGCGCCCGAGGAAATCGGCGGCGTGGACCGCTTCAACCGCAAGTGGCAGGACTCGACGCACAACGTCGCCGTCGGCGCGCGTGGCGAGCTGGCCGGATCCTGGACCTTCGAGGTGGCGGCCAACAGCTCCTACTACCTGAACCGCACCACGACGCCGCGACTGACGGCGGGCATCGAACAGCTGCTGCTCGGACAGAAGCTCGGGACCGAGGCGGACGGCACGGCGATCTATTCGGCCGATCCGGCACGCCTGTTCCGCCCACTGACGCCGCAGGAGATCGACAGCGTCACCGACCGCAGCTGGACGCGCAACGCCAGCTGGAACCAGCAGCTGAGCGCGTCCGCCAGCGGCGAGTGGTTCAAGCTCCCCGGCGGTCCGGTGCGCGCGGCCGTCGTGGCTGAGGCAGGCACGCAAGGCTTCCGCAACGAAGCCGACCCGCGGCTGGGCCAAGGCGTCTTCTACAACACGAGCACCTCGCCCACCGTGCGCGGCACGCGCGAGCGGCTGGCGCTGGGCGGCGAACTCAATGCGCCGATCACGAAGCAGTTGACCGCGACCTTGGCCGCGCGGCACGACCGCTACGAATTCGCCGGCCGCAGCGACGGCAGCACGACCTACAACGCGGGCCTCGAGTTCCGACCGCTCTCGACGCTGCTGCTGCGCGCGCAGCACGCGACCAGCTTCCGCGCGCCGGACATGAATTACATCTTCGCGCAGCAGACGAAGGGCTACTACTCGTCGTCGACGGACTACTACCGCTGCGCGCAGACCGGGCAGCCGCTGTCGACCTGCGACTTCGCGGACGTCTCGCCCGGCTTCAACTTCGTGCGCACGGGCTCGTCGGACCTGAAGTCGGAACGAGGTCGCTCGTGGGGCGTGGGTGCGGTGTGGCAACCGGCCTCGTCCTTCGACGTGTCGCTGGACCTGTGGAAGATCGCGATCCGCGACCTGGTCACCGACCTCAGCGCCGACGGCGTGCTGCGCGACGAGTCGGACTGCCGCACCGGCATCAAGGACATCCAGTCGCCGACCTGCGTGGACGCGATCGCCCGCGTGCGCCGCAACCCGGCCGACGCGCTGGTCCGCCCGGGCGAGGTCGCGGAAGTCCGTGTCAATCCGATCAACGCGGCGAGCGAATCGACCTGGGGTCTCGACGTCGGCACGCGTTACACCTGGGCGACGGCCACGTGGGGCAAATGGACGGTCGACGCGAAGTACACGCGGGTCAAGAGCTTCAAGTACCAGCAGTTCGCCGGCGACGAGAACCGCAACGTCGTGGGCACGGCGGACTTCAGCGATTGGCCCAGCCGGCTCAACGCGAGCGTGGTCTGGCAGACCGGCGACTGGACGCACGCCGTCTCGGCGCAGCGCAACGGCCGCATCGCACGCGAGGACCACGAGGGCACGCTGGGCCCCTACTGGAACTTCAACGCCAGCACCGCGTGGCAGATCGGCAAGCAGACGCGCGTCAGCCTGATCGTCAACAACCTGTTCGACAAGATCCGCCGCGATCCGAGCGCCACCTGGCCGTACTACCCGGTCGGCTACTACTCGCCGCACGGGCGGCAAGGCTGGATCGAGCTGGAGCACCGCTTCGGCGCCTGAGACCGACCCAAGCCCCCGGACGACTCGGGTGACCGCGCCGTTCCACCGGTTCCGACTGCCGCGGCGACCCCGCCCCGGCTTGCGGGCCGCCCCTCACGAGGGGGCGGCCCTTTTTTCCGGCAACGGTGCAAAGCAAAGCAGATCTTCTTCGTTCCCTTTGACTGTGCGCTTGCCTACATTGAGCGCTCCCCTCAACCCCCCGTGATGAGAAGAATCCCGTGAACCCCATTCGCCGTCTCCGTCGCACCGTCTCGCTGCTCGCCACCGCCGCCCTGCTTGGCGGTGCCGCGCTGATGCCCCTGGCCCACGCGCAGGGCTCGGTCACGCTGCTCAACGTGTCGTACGACCCGACCCGCGAGCTCTACCAGGACTACAACGCCGCGTTCGCGAAGTACTGGAAGGCCAAGACCGGGGAGACCGTCACGGTGAAGAACTCGCACGGCGGCTCGGGCAAGCAGGCGCGCTCGGTGATCGACGGCCTGGATGCGGACGTCGTCACGCTGGCGCTGGCCTACGACATCGACGCGCTGCACGACCACGGCAAGCTGGTGCCGGCCGACTGGCAGAAGCGCCTGCCGAGCAACGCGTCGCCCTACACCTCGACCATCGTGTTCCTGGTGCGCAAGGGCAACCCCAAGCACATCAACGACTGGCCGGATCTGGCCCGCAGCGGCATCGACGTGATCACGCCGAATCCGAAGACCTCGGGCGGCGCGCGCTGGAACTACCTGGCCGCGTGGGCGTATTCGCTGAAGCAGCCGGGCGGCAACGCCGATTCGGCCAAGGCCTTCGTCAAGCGCATCTATGCGAACACCAAGGTGCTGGACTCCGGCGCCCGCGGCGCCACGACGACCTTCGTCGAACGCGGCATCGGCGACGTGCTGATCGCCTGGGAGAACGAGGCCTACCTGGCGGTGAAGGAGCTGGGTCCGGACAAGTTCCAGATCGTCACGCCGAGCCTGTCGATCCTGGCCGAGCCGCCGGTGTCGGTGGTGGACAAGACGGTCGACAAGAAGGGCACGCGCAAGGTGGCGCAGGCCTACCTGGAGTACCTGTACTCGCCGGAAGGCCAGGAGATCGCGGCCAAGAACTACTACCGCCCGCGGGACCCCAAGATCGCCGCGAAGTACGCCAAGACCTTCGCGCCGGTGAAGCTGGTGACCATCGACGAGGTCTTCGGCGGCTGGCGCAACGCGCAGAAGACGCACTTCGACGACGGCGGCGTCTTCGACCAGATCAGCGCGGTGCGCTGAGTCCCGACGGGACCGCGCTTCACGCTTTCAACGTTTGTCTCCTCGGTCGGTCTCGGGCGCCGCGCAAGCGGCGTCATAGGCAACCAGACCGTTCGCTCTGTGCGAGCAGCCCCGCTGGCGGCAAGTCGGCGGGGCCTTTTTTCGTCCGCCCCGCCGGAACGTGCCGGGCAGTGACCAACTACCGCTCCACGGCGCAGGACAGGGGCGCCGTGCGACAGCGGCCAGCGACGATCCCCGTATGCTGTGGCCCGTGAAGTTCCTCGCTCCGATCCGCTCGCGCCTTGTCGCCCTCCTGCCGTCGACCGTCCTGCTGCTGGCAGCGCCGTACGCGGGCGCGCAAGGGCCCGGCGCAACACCTGCCCCCGCGCCGGCCGTCACCAGGATCACCTGGCTCGCCTCCGACCATGCGCCGCAGATGACGGGCGCCGACGCCAGCGGCGTGACCGGGCGCGTGATCGCCTACCTCGAGAAGCAATGGCCGGGCGTCCGGCACGAGATCGTCTTCGCCAACGCCAAACGCAGCTGGCAGATGATCGAGAACGGCGACGAGGTGTGCCGCGCCAACGTGGTCCGCACGCCCGATCGCGAGAAGGCGGCCTACTTCATCAACACCCAGCTCACGCCGCCGCCGGGCCTGATCGTGCGCCGCGACAAGCTCAAGCGCCTCCCGCGCAACGCCGCCGGTGAAGTGCAGCTGGCGCGGCTGCTCGCCGATCCGTCGCTGCGCGGCGCGCTGATCGACGGCCGCAGCTACGGTCCGGTGCTCGACGAGATGCTCGCCGCGCGACCCGCCGACAGCGCGGTCTCGCTCTACTCGCCCAAGGACTTCGGCGCGCGCCTGCTGCAGATGCTCAGCCTCGGGCGCGCCGACTATTCGGTGGAGATGGACATGGCGCTCGTCATGGCCGGGAATCCGGAGGACCTGGTCAGCGTGCCGATCCAGGGCGCCAGCGAACTGGTGATGGCCGGCATCGCCTGTCCGCGCACGCCATGGGGACTCGCCGCGATCCGCGGCATCGACAAGGCCTACGGCCGACCCGAGGGCGCCGCCACCCTGCGGCGCGGCCTCATGCGCTGGCTCACGCCGGAAACGAAGGCCCACTACGCGGCCCGCTTCGATGCGTTCTATCGCGAACGCAGCAAGCCGTCCCGCATCGACCCCTGATCGACACCGTCAGTCCTCGTCGGTCCTCGTCGGAGGTTGCCGGTGAGCGCCGGCGGCCGCCGACAGGCCCGACGCCGCCGCGCGTGGCCCCGGTGACGCTCAGGACTGCCGCTCGACGCGGTTGCGACCGCCGTCCTTCGCGCGATACAGCGCCTGGTCGGCACGACCGAGCAGCTCCTCCACCCGCAGATCCTCCGGTCGCAGCGCCGTCACGCCGAAGCTGGCCGTGAGCGACGCCAGCGGCGAGCCCGGTTGCAGCGCCAGCCCGCTGATCTCGATGTGATGCCGCAGGCGCTCCACCAGGTGCGTCGCGTCCTCCAGCGAGGTCTGGGGCAGCAGCAGTCCGAATTCCTCGCCGCCGAGCCGGCCCAGCAGGTCCTGCTTGCGCACGATCTGCGCGCACAGCTGCACCAGGTGGCACAGCGCGGCGTCGCCGCGCGCGTGGCCCAGCGTGTCGTTGATGCGCTTGAAGTGATCGACGTCCATCATCACCAGCGACATCTCCAGCCCGTAGCGCCGGCTGCGCGCCAGTTCGGCGTCGGCATGCTCCAGGAAGCAGCGCCGGTTGGCCGCGCCGGTCAGCGCGTCCGTCGTCGCCAGCCGCTGCAGCTCGATCTCCAGGCGTTTGCGGTCGGTGAAGTCCACCAGCGTGCTCAGCACCGACGGCGCGCCGTCGTACACCACCGGCACCATCGACAGCAGCATCCACAGCTCGCTGCCGTCGGCCGCCAGCAGGCAGATCTCCTCGCCCTGTAGCCGGCCTTGTTCCTTGAACTTCACCTGCATGCGGTCCCGCTCGCCGGGCTCGCGGTAGAAGCTGATCGCCGGCTTGCCGACGAGGTCGTCCAGCGGACGTCCCACGATCGCCGCCGACGGTCCGTTCGCGTACACGATCAGGGCATCGTGCTCGCGCGTCACAACCATCGGGATCGGCGCGTGATCCAGCACCGCGCGCAGGCGCTCCTCGCTGTCGGCGAGTTCGCGCGTGCGCTGCGCCACGCGGCGCTCGAGGTTGGCGTTGAGCTCCTGCAGCTCGGCCACCAGCCGGGCGTTGTCCACGGCGTTCACGACGTTGGCGCACAGCAGCTCCAGGAAGCTCACGCGCGCCTCGGTGAACACGCCCGCCGCGGCGGCGTTCTCCAGGTACAGCGCGCCCACCGTCTGCCCCTGCTTGAGCAGCGGCAGCGCCAGCACCGAGCGGGGCGGCGAGGGGTGGCGCTGGAAGTAGTCCTCCATCGTCGCCAGGCCGCGCGCGTCGACGATCAACTCGCGCCGGCCGTCGCGCAGCACGCGGCTCATCAGCGTCAGCGGCAGTTGCTGGCCCGCGCGCTCCAGCGGCAGTTGCTCCAGCAGGTGCAGCGTCGGCGACTCGCCGAGCGTCGCTTCCGCCTGCAGCACCCAGCGCGAGGCGCCCGCCGTGCCGCTCGCCAGCACGATCGCCGCGCGCTGCGCGCCGGCGCTCTCGGCGACGACCTCCAGCAGGCGGCGCAACAGGCGCGGCAGATCGGGCTGGCTGCTGATCGCCTGCACCGCCTTCGTCAGCGTGCTGAGATCGGCGGCATCCGCTCGGATCTCGCCCCCCTCGGCGCCTGCGTCGATCGAAGCGTCCCGGTCCTCGGCCGGCAGCGACATCGCCTCGCCCGCGAGCGCCGTGATGCCCCAGTCCTTCCAGGTCTTCTGCAGCCGCCATCGGGCCTGACCGGCGCGCGCCGGCGCACGGTCTCGCCACGCGTCGACCTGCGCCCGCAGGACGGCCGCCACGTCGAGCGGCGTTCCCTGCGGTCCCTCCGCCGCGGCCAGCGCCTGGGCCAGCAGCCGATCGATCTCTTCCTCCGGCGCGGCCGCCAGCATCGCCTGCTGCGCCAGCAGCAGCGCGATGCGGTCGTGCAGATGACCGGGACCCGCGTCGCACCAGCGTTGCAGGCGACGCAGCGCGTCGTCCTCGAGCGCCTGATCGCGCGCACCGCCCGCCAACGCAACGCGTTGCGCGGCCCACGCGGCGATGAAGAGCAGCAGTGATTGCGCATGCATGCCGCGCCCCGCGGCGAAGCGCGTTCGCGCCTCCAGCGCCAGGCGCAGCGCGGGCTCGGGCCGATCGGCGATGAAATGCAGCACCGCCTGCCAGCCGTGCAGGAACATCAATCCGGTCTGGTCCTGGCGCTCACCGTAAGTCCGCACGAGCGCCTCCATCCCCTCGAAGCCATCCTCCGGCAACCGGGGCTGCCGCAACGCGCGCACGAGTCCGAGCAGCGCGTCCTCATAGTCCGCCGCGACCGGCTGGCGCATCGCGCGCAGGCGCTGCCCGTGCGTGACCAGCTGATCCTCCAGCGCCGGCAGCGGCATGCCCGAGAGCAGCGCATGCACGTCGTGGACGTACAGGCCGAGGCCCGCATGGCGCAGGTTGCCGAACTCCAGCCCGTTGCGATGCGTCTGCATCAGGCCGTCCATGCTGACGCGCAGCCCCTGCACCCAATGGCTGAGGAAGGCGTGGAACGAGAAGCCCGCGTGCGCGAAGACCTGCATCCAGCCGTGCCGCTCCACGAGCGCCGTCGACATGCGGCCCAGGTCGTGGGCGAAGCGGTAGTCGCCGAGGAATTCCGCGCACATCAGGCCCAGCACCGAGTACGCCGACAGCGCCTGCGGCACGTGGCCGTGGTCGACCATCAGCCGGACCTGGAACAGCGTCAGCAGCGGCAGCAGCGCCGGCCGGACGATGTAGGCCGCGGCGGTCATCTTGGCGGCGATCGAGATCAGCAGCAGCCGCTGCTCGTCGCGCATCGGTCCGCGTTCGGCCAGCGTGTCCAGGCCGATGGCGGCGATCTCCTGCTGCAGGGCGGCCAGCAGCTGCATGACCTGCCCCATCGCGTCGGGACCGCCGGCGCGCGGCAGCTCCGCACCGAGCAGCAGGAACAGCTCCAGTCCGAGGTCGACGGTCTCCGCGAGCCGACCCTGCGCGTAGAAGGCCTCCATGCGGACTTCCAGCAGCCGCGCGCGTTGCGCGTTGTCCTCGGCATCGGCGATCGCCGATTCGAGCAGCGCGTCCATGCGGGTCGGACGCCCGGCCAGATAGGCCATCCGCGCCGCGTGATGCAGCCAGGCGGCACGATGCGGCGAGTTGAGCGCCAGCTCGAGCGCGAGTTCCGCGTAATCCGCCGCCGGCTCGAAAGCGGCGGCGTCCATCGCCTGCCGGGACGCCAGGGCGTTGAAGCCGGCCAGCGCCTGGCGTTCGGCGTCGTGGTGGGCCTCGTGCAACAGCAGGCGCGACGCGTTCAGGTGATGCAGCACCGTGTAGGGAAGCGGCACATCCGGATGCAAGGCGCGATGACCGTCGCGCAGCAGCCGGCCGATGCGCAACTGCAGGGCGGGACGCTGGTCGGCCGCGATGCGCTGCAAGGCCGCCTCCTGCACGCGGTCATGGGCGAAGGCATAACGGACCGACTCGCTGGCATGGCCTTGCAGCTGCGGCGCGTAGCGGTACAGCGCGCTCGCCGGCACCAGCAGCTGCGCCTGCAGCGCCGGCAGCAGATCGGTGGCGAGCAGATCGGCCGGGACATCGAGCGCGGTGGCCAGGCTGTCGAGCCCGAAGCCTGCGCCCAGCAGCGCCGCCACGCTCAGTGCCTGCCGCGTCGTGTCGGGCAGACGCTCGAGCTGCTGCAGCATCAGCGCGACGACGTTGTCCGCCGTGCGCGTGGCCGCGATGCGCTCCAGCGCGTGATCCCAGCGCTGCGCGGTGGCGTCGTAATGGATCAGGCCGCGACGGACCAGGTCCTCCAGCAGCCGGCGAAGGAAGAACGGATTCCCGGCCGTGCGGGTCTGGCAGAGGCGCGCGAGCTCGTCGAGTCCCGCGTCCTCCTCGGCCGGATCCCGACGCAGGCTGTCGGCCAGCAGATGGCGCGTGTCGTCGAGTCCGAGAGGGCCGACGCGCAACGGCATGAAGCGCTCGCCGAGTTGCTGACGCAGTTCCGCCAGTTCCTGTGCGACCGGATGACCGGGCGGGACCTCGTTGTCGCGATAGGCCACGACGAACAGCGTGTGGCGCAAGGTCGCGTCGTGCAGGCATTCGCGCAGCAGTCGGCGCGAGGCGCGGTCGGCCCATTGCCAGTCGTCGAGGAACAGCGTCTGCGGCTCTCCCTCGCGCGCCAGCGCGGCGAAGCCCTGGCTGACGGCGCGCAGGAAGCGGTTCTCCGCCTCGGCCGGGCCGACCGGCATCAGCGGTGCGTCCAGGGCCAGCAACGGCGTCATCTCCGGCAGCGCCTGCGAGAGCAGCGCGGCATTCGCGCCGAGGCGCTCGCGCAGCCGCTCGCGCCAGACGGTCTGCTGAGGCGCGGGCAACGCCAGCACCTGCGCGGCGCGCTGGACCAGCAGGTGCAGCAGCGGACCGTACGGACGGTCCTGGCCGTACTGGTTGAACTTGGCAGCTGCGAAGTGCCCGCGCTGCGCGAGCAGGCTGCGTTGCGCCGCCAGCACCAGCGCGGTCTTGCCGATGCCGGAGAAGCCCGACACGGCCACCAGTCCCGCACCGCCGGCCTGCCCCTGGGCGGCGTCCTCGAAGGCCAGCCCCAGTTGCGCCTGCGCCGACTCGCGACCGTAGAGGCGCCCGCTCGGCTGGAAGCGCACGGCGGCGTCGCCCTGTCCGGCCTCGAAGCCCGGCAACCCGCGGCCCTGCTCCAGCGCCGCCTCGCAGAGCTGCAGGTCGTGCCGCAGCGCCTGGTGGCTCTGGTAGCGGCCTTCGGGCTCCTTGTGCAGGCAGTGCGCGACGACCTGCGCCAGCGGCGCGAAGACCTGGTGATTGCGCGTCGTCGCCATCGGCGCCGCGAGCGCCAGATGCGCATGCACGGCGCGCGCGGGATCGTCGATGTCGAATGGCGGCGCGCCAGTCAGTGCTTCCAGCAGCGTGGCACCGAGGCTGTAGAAATCGGCCCGGTAGTCGACATCGCGGCTCATGCGACCGGTCAGCTCCGGCGCGAGCGTCGCGAGCGACGCCTCGATCAGTTCGGCGCGCTGGACCAGCGGACGCTCGCGCTCGATCTCGGCGGCGAGCCCGAGGTCCGCGATCAGCACCTTGCGCGCGTCACGGCCCGCGCCGGGCAGCAGCACGATCTGGCCGGGTCCGAGATTGCGGTGGATGAGGCCCTGTCCGTGCAGGTGCTGGAGCGCCTCGACCAGGTCGAGCGCGATGCGGATCAGCGCATCGTTGCCCAGCGTGCCGCGGCGCAGGCGGTGTCGCAGGGTCTCCGCGCCGAGATCGGGCAGCAGCAGCGCCGGACGGCCGTCAGGCGCGATCCACGCCGAGGGACGCAGGATGAAGGCGGGGTCGAGGCGCTGGGCCAGCTCGAACTCGCGGCGCAGCCGGGCCACGGCGGCGGCATCGGCGCGGGCGTCCCGCAGGCGCTTGAGCAGCGCCGTGCCGCCTTGGCCATCACCGACCCGGACAACCTCGCTCCGGCGGCCCTGGTGGAGCATCTGCTCGGCCTGCCAGGCACCTGGGTCGGTCGCCTCCCACGCTCGTCTGTCCTTCATCCCATCCGCTCTCTGTTGTCCACGGACTGTAACGGCTGGCTACGACGGGCCAGCCTTCCTCCACCGTCAAGGCGACGACGCCCGCGGCAGGAAGCGGAAGAAAGCGACAGATCCGCCCGGCTTCGTGGCGTGGCGTGCACGGCGCTGTCCGCGTGCGGGCACGGGACCCGCGGCAGATCACCGATTCGATCAAGAAACGAAGCGGCGAGGACCGCTGGATGCGGCCCTCGTTCATTGGCGCCTGGCGGCACTGTCCGCTGCAGTCGGCTTCAGCTGCCGTACTTGATCGAACAGCCGTAGGGCTTGGTGCTCGCGTGCGTGATCTTCTTGCCGGCGGCCAGCTCGCCCAGCGCCGTCTTCACGTAGGGATCGGCCTTGGCGATGTCGTCGGCCTTGGCGGTCGCGATGCTGTCGATGCCGCCCTTGTAGACCAGCACGCCTTGCGGATTGACGATGAACAGGTGCGGCGAGGTCTGCGCGCCGTAGGCCTTGCCCAGCTGGCCGCTCGGATCGAGCAGCACCTGCGTCGGCGCCGCGCCGCGATCCTTGTTCAGCTTCGTCGCCGTCGCGCCGTCGACATGGCCCTGCTGGCCGGGCGCCGACGAGATCACCTGCAGCCACACGACGCCTTGCGCGGTGGCCTCCTTCTGCAGCGCCGGGATGTTGCCGCTGCCGTAGTGCTTCTTCACGAAGGGACAGTCGTGGTTGGTCCATTCCAGCACGACGGTCTTGCCCTTGTAGCTGTCCAACGTGACCGTCTTGCCGTCTGCCGTGGTCGCGCTGAAGGCGGGCGCGGGCTGGTCGATCTGCGCTTGCGCATGCGCCAGTCCGGTCATGGCCATCGACGCCGCGATCGCGGCACCGGCCAGGACGGCGCGCCGCGACAGCGCGCCGCGGAACGAGGAGGTCATGGAAGTCATCGGGTGATTCATGGCGAGGTCTCCAGGATGAAAACGGCGATAGGACGGGAACGGCGTGGGCCGGCGGCTCAGGAAGTGCCAGCCCTCAGGGCCGTGGTGACGATGCCGGGCGTCAGCAGCTGCGGCAGCACCTGCGCGCCGCTGCCCGTCCCGGCCGGATAGAACAGGTACAGCGGCACGCCGCTGCGGTCGTGCTGCTTCAGCAGCTCGGTGATGCGGGGGTCCTCACGGGTCCAGTCGCCCTTGAGGTAGGTCACGCCCTGCTTCTCGAAGGCATCGCGCACTTCGTCGGTGGACAGCGCGACGCGCTCGTTCACGAGACAGGTGATGCACCACGACGCGGTCAGGTTCACGAACACCGGCTTGCCTTGCGCGCGCAGCTGGGCCAGACGTTCGGGCGAGTAGGGCTCGTGATCGGCAGCTGCGGCTCGTTGGGGACCGCCCGATGTCGCCGCGTCTGGCGACTCGGTGCCGCCGATCGCCGACAGCATCGGCAACAGCGCCGCGGCCGCCACCAGCGACGCGATGGCTGCGCCCGTGCCGGTCCATTGCCAGCGCGACGACGCATTCCGGCTCACCGAACGGATCCAGGCGGCCAGCGCCAACAGGCCCATGCCCGCGAGCGCCACCAGCACACCCATCGGTCCGGCCTGCTGCGCAATCACCCACACCAGCCAGATGGCCGCCGCAAACATCGGGAATGCAAGCGCCTGCTTGAGCACGTCCATCCAGACGCCCGGACGAGGCATGCGTCGCTGCAGCGCAGGCCACCAGGCCAGGGCCAGATAGGGCAACGCCAGGCCCAGTCCGAGCGACAGGAAGACGGCCATCAGTTCCGCCGCCGGTTGCGCCAGCGCATACGCCATCGCCGCGCCCATGAACGGCGCCGTGCACGGTGTCGCGACCACCGTCGCGAGCACGCCCGTGAAGAAGCTGCCGGAGAGGCCGGGCTTGCTCGCCAGGCCCTGTCCCACGCCCGCGAAACCCGCACCGATCTGCAGCTGGCCTGCCAGCGACAGGCCCAGCACGAACATCAGCCAGGCCAGCAACAGCACGAACAGTGGCGAGTGGAACTGGAAGCCCCAGCCCACGCTGCCGCCCGCGCCGCGCAACGCCAGTAGCGCGCCGCCGAGCGCGGCAAAAGCGATCAACACGCCCGCGGTATAGGCCAGACCCTGGCGACGATGCTCGCCGGCATTGCCATGCAGAAAGCCCAACGCCTTGATCGCCAGCACCGGGAACACGCAGGGCATGAGGTTCAGGATCAGACCGCCGATCAACGCAAGACCCATTGCTCCCCAAAGGCTGATGCTGGATCCGCTGGCGGAGGATGTGCCCGCCGTTGACGCCTCCACCGGTGTCACGACCGTTGCAGGCGTCGTCGGCGCCGTTGCCGTGCCGCTGACCGGCAGGCTGACTTCCCATGCCTGGCCATCCACCAGCAGCAGCCCGTTCAACGGCTTGCCGGCAGGGGCGGGTGCTTCACCGACCGGCGTGCGCAATCGCCAGTCATCACCGACGCGGTCGAGCTGCGGCTTCGCGGCATGCTGCACGCGACCCCAGTCCTGCGGCATGAACAGCGCCTGCTTGACCTCGGGCGTGGCCGACGCGGGCCACGTCACGAGCAGGTCCTTTCCCTCCAATCTGGCAGCGGCCTGGAACGATGCCTTGCCGGGCAGGGCGGCGTGCGCTGCGGACAAGATGCTCGCTTCCGCTGAGTCCTTCGCTGCGGCACCGATGGGAATCGACAACGCGAGCGTCGCCTGCTGCGGGATGCATTCCTCGCGGCAGACGAGCCAGGAGGCTTCGGCGGTCACGGTCGTCGTCTGTCCTGGGGTCAGGTCTTGCGGCAGGCGGACTTCGGTCAACAACAGGACCTGGTCCTCGTAGCCGTAGTTGGTGATGGGACCGACGTCGAAGCGTTTGGGTGCTGGCCAGAGGATCTGGCCGGCGGTCGCGCCCTTGGGGAGCGTCCATTCGATGCTGGTGGGCTGGCCGGAGTCGCCGGGATTTTTCCAGTACGTGTGCCAATGGGGCGCGATGCGTTGTTCGAGCGCGAGTAGCAGCGTCTGGCCTGGTGCCACCTGCGAGGACGCGCTGATCAGTCGGACCTGGACCTCGTCGGTGGCGGAGCGATCCGTCGGAGGTGCGGCGTCCGCGGCGGACGCGAGGGTGACCAGCGCGACGAACGTCGTTGCCGCTGCCGATCGCAGGAGGTTCAAGGGAACAAGTCGCATGGGCGCGATGCTAGGCAATGGTCCTGACCCTCACAAGGCGTCGACCTTCCTTGTTTCCTTACTTCCACGATTCGAGGAAACCGGAAAAGCCGACATCCGCGATCCACGCCACCCGTGAAGTCGCCAAGAAAGGGGAGGTCAGCGGGTGCGAGTGGGGCCGGAATGGGGCTTGGGGGTCCAGGAGGGATCCCCCATGCCCCGTGGAGAGCCCGCGCTTGGCCAAGCGGTGTCCAGGGACCTCAAAAAGCGCAAAAACCAGCGCACAAAAACGCTGAGAGCCTGACAACCCCTGCCAGGAATGAACACCGGAATCAGCCGTTCGGAATATCGGGCTCGACGAGTTGGGCAAGCAGCATCAACGACTCCTGCCAGCCCAGATAGCAGGCTTGGGCAGGGATGACATCGGGGATGCCTTCCTGCGTGACGTTCATTTCGGTCCCGCAGAAAACGGCCGTCAGCTCGATGGTCGTCGTCATGTCGCCGGGCAGATTGGGGTCGTCGAAACGGCTCGTGTAGCGGAGCTTCTTCCCGGGCTCGAGCTCGAGGTATTCCCCGCCGAAGCTGTGCGACCCGCCGGCCGAGAGGTTGGTGAACGACATGCGCCAGGTGCCGCCGACCTTCGGATCCATGTGATGCATGGTGCCGGTGAAGCCATGCGGCGGCAGCCATTTGCACATCGCGGCCGCATCGGTGAAGGCGCGATAGACGCGTTCCGGCGGTGCTTTCAGGACGCGGTGCAGACGGATGGTGAAGGGCATCGGTGTCTCCTGGATTCGTTCGCGAATGGAGAATCACCATAGCCTCGGAACGTGTCCGGCGCGAGACCCCGCGCCCCTGACAGGGATTCCACGGAGGAGGGTGTCTTGCGACCGCGGCTCACCGCGGTTCATCGCGGATCAGGCCTTGCTCAGACCGAGAACGACCACTCCAGGATGCCGGCGCGCTCGGGCCGGCGCTCTCGCGCGGCACGGGCCTTGGCGGCCTCGACCCAACGCTTGGCCAGCGGGAACGGACCGAAGCCGGACTCCGTGTTGATGTGTCCGACCAGGCCGATGTTGCTGTAGCTGCTGCCCCAGCGCGTGGCCCAGCGCAACGCGCTCGATGCGCTCATCCAGGGATCGTTCTGGCTGGCGATCAGTGCCGTCGGACGACCCAGTCGCTGGTGCGGCAGGCTCTCCGCCAGGCCGAACTTGTCCGGCTCCGCCGGCGCGACCAGCAGCGCCTCGCGCACCGGCGAGTCCGGATGACGCTGCAGGTGATGCGCCAGCGCCAGGCAGCCGAAGCTGTGCGCCACGACGATCCATTCGCCGGGGCCGGCGTTGTCGATGCGCGCATGGATGCGCTCCGACCAGCGCTCCAGATCCGGATGGCTGAAATCGCGCTGGCGCACCCGGTGCGCGTCGCGGTACTGCTGCTCGAGCCAGCTCTGCCAATGCGCCGGCCCGCTGTCGTGCAGGCCGGGGATGATCAGCAGGCGCGGCTCGGCGCTGCCGTTGTGCTGTGTCGCACGGAGAGGGTAGAGCGCCATGGCGATCTCCTGCTTGACTCGGGCCAGCGGCTCACAGGGTGGCGATCGACACCTCGGTGGACTTCACCAGCGCGACGACTTCCTTGCCGACGGTCAGGTTGAGCTCCTTCACCGAGCGCGTCGTGATCACCGACGTGACGATCAGGCCGCCGGCGGTCTGCACGTCGACTTCCGAAACGACCGGACCTTCGACGATTTCCTTGATGGTGCCGCGGAACTGGTTGCGGACGTTGATTGCGGTGATGGTCATGTGAGGGGCTCCAGAAATGATGGGGATCAGCTTAGGCAGCGGGGCTCATTTGCCGAACGAAGCGCTTGATGGATCAACATGCGCTGGCCGCATAAGAGGCGGGGGAGGGCGGGGGAGGGCGAGAGCAGTAAAGCGGAGGTAAAGCCGGCGTCGCCGCTGCGCGATGCGCCCGGCCGGCGCCGTCACGCGGGAATCTCCGTTGAAGGCTGTCACGGAGCCCCGTGCACAATCCGCCATCCCCTGCCGGCCGCCGCCGGCGCATCGTTCGACATGGGTTTCTTGTCATGACCAAATCGTTTGCGCGCGGCCTGGCCGCGTTGTCGCTGATGGCCGTTTGTTGCGGTCAGGCCTTCGGATTCGGGGCCGTCGGCCACAACACCGTCGGTGAGATCGCCGCCCAGCTGATCAAGGGCCACCGCGCCGAAACCGAGGTCAAGCGCATCCTCGGTCCGGTCTCGCTGCGTGACATCGCCGTGTGGGACGACTGCGTGAAGGGCATCGACACCGGCAACGACTTCAAGTACGCCGTGACCGGTCGCTTCGCCGAGTGCGCGGTGTTCGAGAACCACGCCGAGGAAGAAGCCCGGATGCGCGACTACGTGAAGCGCAACTTCGAGCAGTGCCAGCCCAAGCCGGGCGAGGAGTCCTGCAACAAGCAGTACCACTATGCCAACGTCGCCATCCAGCGTGGCCGCTACATCCCCGGTGCGATCGGCACCAGCGATCATGACCTGGTGCCGGCGCTGAAGGCGGCGATCCTGGTGCTGAAGACTGGCAAACAGACACCGCCGATGGACTTCAACGAACGGGAGGCGCTGGCGCTGGTCGTGCATGCGATTGGCGACATGCATCAGCCACTGCACATGGGTTCGTTGTACCTGGACGCGGACGGCAAGCCGTATGACCCGGACACGCAGGGGGCGGACGCGCAGACGCACACGGTGGGCGCGAACGCCATCACGCTGCCGAAGCCGGACGGCACCCCGGGCGGCAACCTGCACAGCTTCTGGGACGGGCTGCCGGGTCGGCTGAGCGCCGAGCAACTGGCGGCGATGCCCGCACTGGCCAAGGACGTGCCGCCCTCAACGGGCAATCCGGACGACTGGCCCGTGCAGTGGGCAAGCGAGTCGCTGCTGGGGGCGCGCGATGCGTTCGACGGCATGAGCTTCGGCGCCCGCCAGCAGAGCCTGCGAGGCCCCCGCTGGCTGGCCACGCCTCCGGCGGGCTACGACGCTCGCAGCCTCGAGCAGACGCGTCTGAACGTCATCAAGGGCGGCGCCCGCTTGGCGCAGATGCTGGAGAGCATCTGGCCGGACAAGGCTGAGACGACGAACAAGAAGTGATCGCCCAACCCAGATGACCGAAAGCCCCGCAATGCGGGGCTTTTTCATTTGTGGGCCAAGGTGGACCTCAAGCGATCAGCGCTTCGACCCCTTTCGATTCGACAAGTTGCAGGAGACGGAGCGCGGTGCCCGTCGGTTGCTTGTTCGCTTTGGGAGACTCCCACTTCTGGACCGTCGACACGCTGACGTTCAGGAATGCCGCAAAGACTGATTGGCTCATCTTCGCCACACGAGTGCGAATGGCCGCGATCTGTTCGCAGGTGTACGCCGGTGGCGGCACGCAAAGTGACCTGATTTTTGCCATGCTGGACTTCGACATCAGCCCATAGGAATTCAGATCCTCAGCGAACTCGAGCAAGTCGCGCAAGATGCGCGCGTTCTCAGGGTCCTTAGTTGCCATTGCAGATCTCCTTCAAGCGGCCATCAAGGATCGACGCAGCGAGGTCCGCCAAGCTCATGCCTTGCAGCTGAACTGCAATCGCCAGCGCGACGTCAATCGCCTCATCAGAAAAATCAAATCCAGGTTCGTTCTTCTCCCGACCCGCCACGAAGAAGACAGCACCTGCATGTCGCTTGGCGACGAGCGCCCGAAGGCCTCCACGCTTTCCGCGACCTGCCACCGCAATCCGCTTCTTGCACAAGCCATGGCCCAGATCCGCCTCGAAGCGACCGGCCTCGATGTCCCGGGCAGCCAGACACAACAGGCAATCAGGAATCAACTTTTTCGCCCATCGATCGAACGCACGCGTCTTGAAAACCCTCTTCACCTGACCTCCAAACTGTAGCACCAAGTGCCATAGTCTGGCCTTTAGGTTCGACGCTGTCGCTGGCTCAAATCTGCGCTTTTGATCTTGATGGGCAGGCCTGTGCACAACCCTGGGGATGCGCGATGAACAACTGGCGGGTTATCCACAGCCGTTCCGGGCTGCCAGAAGTTGTTGTCTTTCCGTCCCGCAGTTCCCATGGGTTCGGCCCACACCATTGCCCTGCTCGCAAGTCCTTGTTCCGACAAGCAATTCGGGCGTTGTCCACACGAACCCGCGAACACCTACTAATACGACCAAGGAGATATTCAATACAAGAAGATAAGAAAAGCGGGCATGTCACACTCTCGGAATGTCTGCTTTACCTGCCTCTCCCGCTTCACTTTTCACCGCCTCGGCGGGGTTCGAGTCAGCGTGTCAGATCGACGCGCTCCCCCCAGGTCATCGCTCGCGCGGTCTGCATGGGCACAGCTATCTGGCCACGGTCCGCGCCGAACTGCCCGCCGGTTGGGCACCGTTCCCCGGAGGCGAAGTCAGCGCGCTGCGTGACTGCCTCGAACGGTGCATCGCCCCGCTCGACCATGCGCTGCTGAACCAGCACATCACGCAACCGACCGACGAAAACATCGCGCGTTGGATCCGGCACCGTCTCGAGACCGAGTTCGAGGTTCCCGGCATCACGCAGGTCGGGATCCAGAGCACATCGAACTCCGGCGTCGACCTGGACGCCAACGGCCACGCACATGTCTGGCGTCGATACCGCTTCCAGGCCGCCCATCAGTTGCCCAACGTCCCGATGGGCCACAAGTGCGGCCGCATGCACGGTCATGGCTTCGAGTTGATCCTGCATGCCAACCAGGACCTCGGTGAGCGCGACCTGAGCATCGACTACGACCACCTCGACGAGCTGTGGGCACCGTTCCATGCGCAGTTGAACTACCAGTGCCTGAACGAGATCGAAGGCCTGTCCAATCCGACCAGCGAGCTGATCTCGTCCTGGCTGTGGGCACGCCTGAAGCCACAGCTGCCCGAGCTGAGCTGGGTCACCGTCTACGAAACCGGTTCGAGCGGCGCCAACTTCGACGGCGAGCGCTACCGGATCTGGAAGGAGTTCACCCTCGACAGCGCGGTGAAGCTCGATCGCGCGCCGGCGGGGCATCCGCTGGCTGGCATCCACGGCCACACCTTCACCCTGCGCTTGCACCTGAGTGCGCCGCTGGACCAGGTCTACGGCTGGGCCATGGACTTCAGCGATGTGAAGCTGCTGTTCGATCCCATCTTCAAGGCGATGGACCATCACCCGCTGCATGAACTCGCCGGCCTGCCGGATTCCGACACGGCCAGCCTGGCGGCCTGGGTACTGCAGCAGGCCAAGGCGCAGCTGCCGCCCCTGGAGCGCGTCGACCTGTACGAGACCCGTGGCAGCGGAGCGATCGTCAGCCATGGTCCGTTCGAGGAGCTGATTCCGGTATGACCTACGCCGTCAAGGAAATGTTCTACACGCTGCAGGGCGAGGGCGCTCAGGCCGGCCGCGCGGCCGTGTTCTGCCGCTTCGCCGGCTGCAACCTGTGGACCGGTCGCGAGCAGGACCGGGAGAAGGCCGTCTGCACCTTCTGCGATACCGACTTCGTCGGCACGGACGGGCAGGGTGGGGGCAAGTTCGCCGCGGCCGATGCCCTCGCGGAAGCCATCGACGCCAAGTGGCCCAAGGACGAGCACGGCCGCAAGACCGGCACGCCGTATGTCGTCTGTACTGGCGGCGAGCCGCTGCTGCAGCTCGATGGTCCGTTGATCACCGCGTTGAAGGCTCACGGCTTCGAGATCGCCGTCGAGACCAACGGCACCCAGCCTGCACCTGATGGACTGGACTGGATCTGCGTCAGCCCCAAGGCGGATGCGGAAGTCGTGCTCACCCGGGGCAACGAGTTGAAGCTGGTTTATCCACAGCCCTTGGCCTTGCCGGAACGCTTCGCGGATCTGGCCTTCGACCACTTCTTCCTCCAGCCCATGGACTCGATCCTGCAGAAGCAGAACACCAGGGCGGCCATTGCGTATTGCATGGACCATCCGCAATGGAAGTTGTCGATCCAGATGCACAAGGTGGTCGGGATCGATTGAGGCGAACGGGGAAGTTATCCCCGTTTCCGTCGGTGCTAGCGCAAGTCGGACGCCGCTGTATAGCCAACAACGCTGTGGAAAACTTTCTGGCAACTGGCCACTTCTCCACAGGCCGGCACGGGGAGTCACCTGTTGTTGTCGATCCGTGCAACGCCAACGAGGTCCTCCACACACAAGGTTTCAGTCAGCTCAAGTCTTTGGTTCTAAAGGGAATTTCTGACTTGTCCACAAAAAGATCGTCCCTCTACTAAGACGACTAAAGAGATATTTAAAACCTTGATGTTGAAAACAGAGGCGAGAAAATCTTTGCGACGTTGCTGTCGTGTGCCTGCAGCGCACACGGCGCTTGAGCAGGCCGCGTCGGACTTGCACACTGCGAAGCCATGGACATAGCCGACCTGCAACGACGGCTGCGCGACTTCGCCGCAGCTCGCGACTGGGACCCCTACCTCACGCCGAAGAACCTGGCGATGGCGCTGGTCGTGGAGTCAGCCGAGCTCGTCGAGATCTTCCAGTGGAAGACCGCCGAGGAGTCTCGGCAGCTGTCGCCCGAGGAACATCAGCATCTGGGCGAGGAAATCGCCGACGTGTTGATGTACCTGCTGCAGATCGCCGATCGTGCCGGCATCGATGTGCCGGCCGCGGTCGATCGCAAGATCGCGATGAACGCCAAGAAATATCCCGCTCCGACCGCATGAAGCGCACCATCGCCGTCATCGACTTCGAGACCACGGGCAACTCCCCGCAAGGCGGAGGCCGAGCCACCGAGATCGCCGCCGTGCTGCTGCGCGACGGGGAGATCGTCGGCCAGTACCAGAGCCTCATGAACACCGGCGCGTGGATCCCCCCGATGATCGAGCGCCTCACCGGCATCAGCAACGAGATGGTCGAGGACGCACCCGATGCGGCCAAGGTCATGCGTGAGGTCGCGACGTTCACCGAAGGCTGCGGCTTCGTCGCGCACAACTCGAGCTTCGATCGCGGCTTCTGGCTGCATGAGCTTGATCGTGCCGACGCTTCGCCGCGCATTGCGCCCGAGTTCGCCTGTACCGTGAAGCTGGCTCGCCGCCTCTATCCGGATTCTCCGAACTGCAAGTTGGGGACGCTCGCCCGCTTTCATCGCCTGCCAGATAACGGTCGTGCCCACCGCGCGCTTGCAGACGCATTGACCACCGCTCAACTGGTGCAACGGATGCAGCGCGACATCGGCGTCGAACTCGCCGAATTTCTCGGGGAACTGAGCGTCGAACACGAGCTGTTGCTGCGCTTGCAAGCCGTGGCGCGTCCTCACTGGCATAAGGCCGCCACCGGTTTTGCCCGCGACTTCCGGCGTCATCTGCAGGTTTCACTGGTTTGAAGTTCGCCTGTCGTTAGCCTGGTGGCGCGACATGGCTCGATGCGCCCCTGCGGCGATCAAGATCAGCAAAACATTTGCTGTCAAGGTCCCCGTTTGGTCGCATTGACTGGGACAATCCCGCCCTTTCCCCGAAATGCGTTTGTTCTCCAAGTATGTCGAGTATTCAGATTCGCCCGGCCACACTGCGTGATGCCAAGGCCATCGCCCAGATCCAGGTGAGTTCCGCTCAGGACGCGTACAAGGAGTTCTGGCCCGATACCGCCCTGAACGGCTTGTCCGTCGCCCAACGCCAGGCCTACTGGCGCGAAGCCATCAACATGTGCGAACCGCAAGTGCTGGTCGCGCACCTGGACAACGAGGTGATGGGTTTCGTCGGCTTCGACCGCTCCCGCGACAAGGGCACGCCCTCCACGACCGGTGAGATCTGGGCCATGTACGCGATGCCTGCCCATTGGGACAAGGGCGTCGGTCAGGCGCTGGTCGAAGCGGCTCAGGAAGGTCTTCAGGAAGAAGGCTGCACCCGCGTCACGCTGTGGACCTACAAGAACAACGAGCGTGCGATGCGATTCTTCGAGCTCGCCGGCTTCCGCGCCGAGACGGACAGCGTCAAGGCCGTCGACGTCGAAGGCCGCGCGCTGGAACAGCTCCGCCTGCAACGTTCGCTGGTCTGAGCCCGTGCTGGCGAAGCTGACGTCCAAGAACCAGCTGACCCTGCCGAAAAGCGTCACCGACAAGCTCGGTCCCGTGCAGTACTTCGAAGTGCTGTTGCAGGCGGGGCAGGTGGTGCTGACGCCGGTGCGCATCCAGCGCGGCGATGCGGTCCGGGCCAAGCTGGCGGAACTCGAGCTCGATGATGGCGTCATCGCCAAGGCAATGGCGTTCTCGTCGAAGGCAGCGAAGCCTGCCGCCAAGGCCGTGAAGGTCGAGAAGGCCGTGAAAACGCCCGCCACCACGGGCAAGACCGCCGTTCGCAAGACCGCTCGCAGATCCGCATGACGCGTCGATCGAAGAAGACGGCGCCGGAGCTCGCCGTCATCGATCCGGCTTTGATCCTGCGCGCGTTGCTGATGTCGGGGGGTGAAGCGCTCGGCCTGCGCCGTGCGTGGCAGCAAGGTGTGCTGCGGCCACTGGTCAGTCCTGATCTCGCGGCGACGCTGATGCGGGCACTGGCCTATCCGAAGCTTGTGCTGTCCGAGGTGCAACAACAGGAACTGCTCGCGGACTTCCTGCCGTATGCCGAGGTCGTGAAGCCGGCGCGCGGACCAAGGATCGCGGGCATTTCCGAGTCCATGCAATCGCTCGTCGAACTCGCGCTGCAAGGTGGTGCTTCACTGCTGTTGTGCGACGACTCGGTGCTGTCGGCATGGTCTGCGAACAGTCGCAGCCAGGCGGCTCGGCAACTCTGCACGGTCCGTGCGATGTCGGCATGGTTCCAGGTGTTGCCCCCCTCCCATCGCGACATGCTGCTTTGCTAGATTCCGCGGTCGCATATGTCCAGCTTCCACGACCGCATCCCCAGCAACATGTGGCGCGTGGTGTTCTACGAACGCCGCGGCAATCGCGTCCACCTCGACCGCACCGGGCCCTGGCTCCCTCAGAAATCGCACGCCCGGCAATGGGCTGACTGGTTCAAGGAGCAGGGCTACCACGTCGCGCTCCAGGACCAGAACGGCAGCCTTGAAAAGCTGCACGTGGGGCTTCCGGGCTGAAGCTCACGGTGGGGTTCAGGCCGCCGATCGGAATCCCTGACGTTCCAGCGCCCAACCGTCCGTGGGGGCAACGTGGCTCTGGACGCGCACGGTGCTCAGCCGCTTGCTGGCGGCGCGTTGCACCAGCTGTTCCGCCTGTTCCGGGGTCAGTTGTTGCGCGAAGTGCGTCCAGCGCTTCTGCAGCAGCGGATCGCGCCACGCGTCCTCCAGCGCCCAGCGGATGTCCATCGGGTCGGTGAGCGACTGGCAGCGCAGCACGCGGGGGACCAGCGCCAGGACGAACTTCGAAAAGTCGGCGCGTTGCTGCGCGGCCATCAGTGCTTCGAGACGCGTCAGGCGCTGACTCCATCCGGGTGTGGCCAGTTGGCGAGTGACCAGGGCCTGCAAGGCCTGCACCGGGTTGAACATCCGCAGGCGGTTCGGCGGGAGGGCCAGCATCGGCAGCTGTGCGGCCAGTTCATGCGACATCGGTGTCACGAAGCTCGTCAGGATCGCCATGCGTTCCCAGGCGTCGGCGTTCAGCCCGCCGGCCATCGTCATCGGTCCCTGGCGCAGGCTCTGCGCCATCGCCCAGCATTGTTGCCATCCGCGGTCGAGCTTCGCGACATTGGCCGCGTGGCTCATCAAGGCCAGGTTGCCTGCCGCATAGCCAGCGTCGTCGCGCACGCGGTCGATCGAGCGTCGCTGCGGGTGCCCGTCCTCGTCACTGAACCCCAGGCGGCTGACCGGGCAGTGCGTCGTGTCCAACTGCTGCAGGTAGTTGGGCGTGACCAGCAGCGTCTCGAAGCTGCGGCCGCGTTGCCAGGCATGCAGGCGCAGCGAGAGCCACAGCTGCGTATGGCGGTGCGACTTCAGCGTGCGCGCGCCGAAGGTCGACCGGCCCAGTTGCCAGCCTTGCTGCAGCGGCGATTGACGGAACAGCTGCTCGACCGGCGGCGTCAGCCCGTGGTGGGCGTAGTCCCAGCCCAGTTCGAATCCGACGCGCTCATGGCTCGAGGCCCCGGTCTCCTCCTTCGTGTCACCCAGGTCGTCGACCGCGGTCATCGGCAAGGGCAGTTGCTGGATCGCGATGTCGTCGGCGTTGCGGTGGATCGTGGCGACCATGTGGGTTCTCCTTGAGGACTTGGAAACCGGGACCTGGGGCATGACTGCTTCAGGCTTGGGATCAAGTATTCAGGTTGGGTGGCTCATAGAATGAGCCATCCCATCCCCAGTCGACAGAAAGTTGAGGGTCGACTGCCCAGATCTGTCAGGAGAGGACCCGCATGGACCGCACCGAGCGCTTCTACAAGATCGAAATGCTGATCCGCAGTCGCGGCTGCGTGAGCTTCGCAGAGATGCGGGAGCTGCTGGAGGTGTCGCCGGCGACGCTCAAGCGCGATCTGCAGTACCTGCGTGAACGCATGGATGCCCCGATCGAGTACGACGCCACCGAGAACGGCTATCGCTTCGGCCAGCAGTGGCGCGGCCAGCGGCACGAGTTGCCCGGCGTCTGGTTCAGCGAGAAGGAACTGCACGCGCTGCTGACCATGCATCAGATGATGGCCGGGCTCGACGAGAACGGACTGTTGAGCCGGCACCTGCAGCCGATGCTGGACAAGCTGACCGGCATGCTCGGCGGCGACGAGGTCGAGGCGCAGGAAATGACGCGTCGCATCAAGCTGATCTCGACGGCGCGGCGGCGGGTGCCGTCAGAGCATTTCGAGACGGTCGGGAGCGCCGTGGTGAAGCGTCGGCGGCTGAAGCTGCGATACCGCAAGCGCGGACCCGGCGGCGGGTCGGTCAGCGAGCGCGAGGTGTCTCCCCAGCGCCTGGTCCATTACCGGAACACGTGGTACCTCGATGCGTGGTGTCATGCCAGCGACGGGCTGAGACGCTTCGCGCTCGATGCGATGGAGGATGCGGCCGTGCTGGAGGATCAGGCGGCGCGCAGCCTGCCGCTCAAGGAGCTCGAGGGAGAACTCGACCAGGGTTACGGGATCTTCGCCGGCGGCGATCCGCAGTGGGCGACGGTGATCTTCAGCGAGCAGATCGCGGCCTGGGTCTCCAGCGAGGAATGGCATCCGGCACAGCGTAGCGAATGGATGCCCGATGGACGCTGGCGGCTGGAGCTGCCGTTCGTCGATGCGACGGAGCTGCTCATGGACTTGCTGCGGCACGCCGGCCAGGTCGACGTGGTGGCGCCGCCCGCGCTGCGCGAGGCCTACGTGAAGCGCCTCAGGACCGCGGCGGCCGCCGTGGCCTGAGGGAAGCCGTTCAGGCGCTCAGGAGGCGTTCCCGGGGCCTTCCTGGGCTTGTTCCGCGGCCTCTTCGGCCGCGTATCGGGCCAGACGCTCGCTTTTCCAGTAGACGTCATCGCCGCCCTTGCCGTCGAGATTGGCCCGATTCAGCACGCGCGCCAGCACGAACAGCAGGTCCGACAAGCGGTTCAGGTAGTGGCGCGGCGCGGTGTTGATCGTCTCGTGCGCTGCCAGCGTGACCACGGCGCGCTCGGCGCGCCGGGCGATCGTGCGGCAGACATGGGCAATGGCGGCACTGCGGGTGCCGGCGGGAAGGATGAATTCCGCCAGGCGGGGCAGGGCGGCGTTGTGATCGGCCAGTGCCTGGTCGAGATGCAGGACCGCGGCTTCCTTCAGCAGGCTGTAGCCGGGCATGCAAAGCTCCCCACCGAGGTTGAACAGCTCGTGCTGGATCGTGACCAGCAGATCGCGGACGTCGTCGGGCAGGGGCTCGGCCAGCAACACGCCGATCTGGGAATTCAGTTCGTCCACATCGCCCATCGCCTGCACGCGCAGATGGTCCTTGGGGACGCGCGTGCCGTCGCCGAGTCCGGTCGTGCCGTCGTCACCGGTGCGGGTCGCGATCTGGGAGAGTCGATTGGCCATGGCGGGTGCCGCGCGGGCTGCGGAGTGCAAACCCGGCATCTTGCCGCAACTCGTCCGACCCGTGGACCGAGCGCCGTCAGATCCGTCAGTTCCGGCTGCCGCTGCGATGGAATACCGGGCGGTGGTGGGACATGCCGGTCGAATGGCCGTGGATGTCGTGGACCGCGTGGCGCGGAATGCCGACGGGTCTCGGCACGTGATGCGCCTGCGGGCGCGTGCCCGGTTCGGGCGCGTCGGCGGGAACGCCGGGATCGATGTCGCGGGCAGCGGCGTCGTTGGGCAGGTGGCGGAGCTGATCCATCCACCAGACCTTCAGCCAATCCATGCGCAGCGTGGCGACCACCAGCAGCGCCAGCAGCAGGGCCCAGATCGTCCATAACCACAGATGGGACATGGCGGACTCCTCATGTCGCGCGAGCCAGCGCGCGGTCCATCCATGCTGTCACTGTGCGGGTCGCGATGCAAGCGTGACGATGCAAGCGGATGCAGCGACCGCGCTTCCTAGAATCGACCGGACAACACCGGCCGCGGAGTTCCTCCGCATCGGACCGCGTGGAACCAGGAGACAGCGATGAATGCGCCTCGAGAACTCGGTGACCCTCCGACGCCACACGCGTCGGCCCATCAGCCGTCCCATGCGCCGCGGCCAATGCCGGCGGCGATGCTGGACGCGTTGAAGGCGCGGTTCGGTGATCGCTGCAGCACCGCAATGGCGTTGCGCGAGCAGCACGGTCGCGACGAGTCGCCGTTCGACGTGCCACCGCCGGAGGCCGTCGTCTTCGCCGAGAGCAACGAAGAGGTGGCCGCGGTGCTGGCGTTGGCCAACGCGCATCGCGTGCCGGTGATTCCCTACGGCGCCGGGACCTCGCTGGAAGGGCATCTGCTGGCGGTGCAGGGCGGCGTGAGCCTGGATCTGTCGCGGATGAAAGGCATCCTGCGGGTCAATGCCGAGGATCTGACGGTGACCGTCCAGGCCGGCGTGACCCGCAATCAGCTCAATGCCGAGGTCCGTCATCAGGGCCTGTTCTTTCCGATCGACCCGGGCGCGGATGCCTCGATCGGCGGGATGTCGGCGACGCGCGCGAGTGGCACGAACGCGGTGCGCTACGGGACGATGAAGGAGAACGTGCTCGGGCTGACCGTCGCGACGCCAGATGGCCGGCTGATCCGTACCGGTTCCCGGGCCCGCAAGAGCAGCGCGGGGTATGACCTGACGCGCTTGTATGTCGGCAGCGAGGGGACGTTGGGCGCGATCTGCGAGATCACGCTGCGGCTGTATCCGTTGCCGGAAGCGGTGTCGGCCGCGGTGTGCTCCTTCGAATCGATCGACGCCGCCGTCCGGACGACGATCGAGATCATCCAGATGGGCGTGCCGATCGCGCGCTGCGAGCTGCTCGACGCGCATGCCGTCCGGGCGGTCAACCGCCACGACAAGCTGAGCTTGCGCGAGGCGCCGATGCTGCTGATGGAGTTCCACGGCTCCGAGGCCGGTGTCGCGGAGCAGGCCGCGACGGTGCAGGAGATCGCGGCCGAGCACGGCGGCACCGGCTTCGAATGGGCGACGACGCCGGAGGAGCGCACGCGACTCTGGACCGCGCGGCATCACGCCTACCTGTCGGCGCTGCAGACGAAGCCCGGCTGCCGGGCGGTGACGACGGACACCTGCGTGCCGATCTCTCGACTGGCGGAGTCGATCAACGTCTCGGTCGAGGAGGTCGAGGCCAGCGGGCTGCCGTACTTCATCGTCGGCCATGTCGGCGACGGCAACTTCCACATGGGGTACCTGATTGATCCGGCCATTCCCGCGGAGCGCGACACCGCCGAGCGCCTGAGCGCGCAGATGGTGGCTCGGGCCATCGCGTTCGAAGGCACCTGCACCGGCGAGCACGGCATCGGCCTGCACAAGCAGGGCTTCCTGCTGCAGGAGGCGGGGGAGGGCGCGGTCGATCAGATGCGAGCGCTCAAGCGGGCGCTCGATCCGAACGACATCATGAATCCCGGGAAGATCTTCGCCTGACGGGCCCGGAATTTCAGTGCTGAGGTGCCGGCACGCTCCAGCGACGTGACACGTCGCCGCGTGCATTCACGCTCTCGAGCTGGACGCCGAATCCCCAGAGTCGGGCGACGTGCTTCAGCACTTCCTGTGCGCCGTCATGCAGCGGGCGGTCCTGATGCTGCTGGTGGCGCAGCGTCAATGAACGGTCGCCTCGCAGGTTGACGTTCCACACCTGGATGTTGGGCTCGCGCGTGGACAGGTCGTACTGCCGGGACAGCGCCTGCCGCACGTACTGGTAGCCCTGTTCATCGTGGATCGCGGAGATCTCGTACTCCGCCTGGTGCTCGTCGTCGAGGATCGAGAACAGCCGGAAATCGCGCATGATCTTCGGGCTCAGGTACTGCGCGATGAAGCTCTCGTCCTTGAAGTTGCGCATCGCGTGGTCCAGCGTCGGCAGCCAGTCGCTGCCGGCGATCGCGGGGAACCACTCGCGGTCCTCGTCGGTCGGCTTCTCGCAGATGCGCTTGATGTCCGTGTACATCGCGAATCCCAACGCATACGGATTGAGCTGCGCCATCGCCGGCTGCGCCACCACGTTGGTGTGCGACTTCAACCACTCGATCATCATGCCGTCCGACAGGTAGCCGTCGTCGTACATGGTGTTGAGCAGCTTGTGATGCCAGAACGTCGCCCAGCCTTCGTTCATGACCTGCGTCTGACGCTGCGGATAGAAGTACTGCGCGATCTTGCGGACGATGCGCACGATCTCGCGCTGCCACGGCTCGAGCAACGGCGCGTTCTTCTCGATGAAGTACAGCAGGTTCTCCTGCGGCTCGCTGGGGAAGCGGCGCTTCTCCTCTTCCTTGGCCTCGTCCTCCATACGCCGCGGCAGCGTGCGCCACATGTCGTTGACCTGCAGCTGCGCATAGGACTCGCGGTCCTTGCGCATCGCCTGCTCCTGCGCGAGCGAGAGCTTGGCTGGCCGGCGATACCGGTCGACGCCGTGATTCATCAGCGCGTGGCACGAGTCCAGCGTCGACTCCACCGCGTCGAGGCCGTAGCGCTGCTCGCAGTCGGCGACGTAGTTCTTCGCGTAGACCAGGTAGTCGATGATCGACGACGCGTCGGTCCACATCCGGAACAGGTAGTTGTTCTTGAAGAAGCTGTTGTGGCCGTAGCAGGCATGCGCAATCACCAGCGCCTGCATCGCCATCGTGTTTTCCTCCATCAGGTAGGCGATGCAAGGGTCGGAGTTGATGACGATCTCGTAGGCCAGACCCATCTGGCCGCGCTTGTAGTTGCGCTCGGTGGAGATGAACTCCTTGCCGTAGCTCCAGTGCCGGTAGTTCACCGGCATCCCGACCGACGCATACGCATCCATCATCTGCTCGGCGGTGATGACCTCGAGCTGGTTCGGATAGGTGTCCAGCCCATAGCGCTCGGCCGTCTGGCGGATGACGTCGTGGTACTGCTCGACGAGCTCGAAGGTCCAGTCGCTCGGCGACGGGAGCGGATGGTCGGGCCGCTTCTCCAGCGGCCGCATCTGCGTCAATGGCGCGCGGACACGGCGGCCGCCGTATTCGTTGGCACCGACGCCGACACCGACATTGCGGCGATTCTCCAGGCTGCTCATGGTGATGCCCTCCGGCGCCGCGGTCACGCGGTCGCCCCTTCCTTCTTGAACAGGTCGCGGAAGACCGGATAGATCTGCGCCACGTCGACCGCCTTGCGCATGGCGAAGTGATGCACCTCCTGCTCCAGCTTGGCGTACTCCTCCCAGAGGTTCTGCTCGGCCTCCGCCACCTGCACGTAGGCGTAGTAGCGGCAGAGCGGGAGGATCTTGTCGGCCAGCAATTCGCGGCAGCGGCCGCTGTCGTGGTGCCAGTTGTCGCCGTCGCTGGCCTGCGCGCCGTAGATGTTCCAATCGCCGGCCGGATAACGCGCGCGGATGATCTCTTCCATCATCACCAGCGCCGACGACACCACCGTGCCGCCCGTCTCCGTGGCGTGGAAGAAGTTCTGCTCGTCGACTTCCTGCGCCTGGGTGTGGTGGCGGATGAAGACGACCTCGATCTTCTCGTAGTGCCGCGTCAGGAACAGGTAGAGCAGGATGAAGAAGCGCTTGGCCAGGTCCTTGCGGCTTTCGTCCATCGAGCCCGAGACATCCATCAGGCAGAACATCACCGCCCGCGTCGTCGGCTGCGGCACCTTGATGCGGTTGCGGAAGCGCAGGTCGATCGGGTCGAGGAACGGGATGTTGGACAGGCGCTGGCGCAGGAGCACGATGCGCGCCTCGGTCTCCGCGATCAGCGCCTGGATCTCGGGGCGGCGCTGGTCCTCTTCCTGCTGGAGGGTCAGCAGCCGGGTCTCGAGTTCGTGGAGCTCGCGCCGCTTGTCCATGCCCAGCGCGATCCGGCGCCCCAACGCGCCGCGCATCGAGCGCACCACGTGCAGGTTGGTCGGCGTGCCGTCGGTGACGTAGCCGGCCCGCACGGTCTTGTACTCGGGGGTCTCGGCCAGCGTCGTGCGGGCGAGGTTGGGCAGCGCCAGGTCCTCGAAGAAGACCTGCATGAACTCCTCCTTGCTGAGGTGGAAGACGAAGTCGTCCTCGCCCTCGCCGGAGTCGCTCGCCTGAGAGCCGCCGCCCCCGCCCTGGCCGCCCTGCGGCTTGCCGATGCGGTCACCCTTGATGTGCTCCGTGTTGCCGGGCCGCACGACTTCGCGGGTCCCGCCTTCTCCGTGGCTGAAGACGGGCTCGCTCAGGTCGCGTTTGGGGATCTGGACATCCTCGCCGCGCTCCATGTCCCGGATGCCGCGCTTGTCCACCGCGCGCCGCACCGCGTCGCGGATCTGGTCCTTGTAGCGGCGCAGGAAGCGCTCCCGATTCCCGATCGACTTGTTCTTGCCCGACAGCCGTCTATCGATGATTTGTTGAAGGCCTGTCATGAGGGGGACCTTTCCGGTGGCATTCGTTCGACTCAGCTCGACTTCCTCACGCGCAGATACCACTCGCAGAGCAGCCGGACCTGCTTCGGCGTGTAGCCCTTGTCGACCATCCGCTGGACGAAGTTCTCATGCTTCTTCGCCTCGTCGGCGCTGGCCTTGGCGTTGAAGCTGATCACCGGCAGCAGTTCCTCGGTGTTGGAGAACATCTTCTTCTCGATCACCGTGCGCAGCTTCTCGTAGCTGGTCCACAGCGGGTTCTTGCCGGCGTTGTTGGCGCGCGCGCGCAGCACGAAGTTGACGATCTCGTTGCGGAAATCCTTCGGGTTGCTGATGCCCGCGGGCTTCTCGATCTTCTCGAGCTCCGCGTTCAGCGCCGACCGGTCGAAGACCTCGCCGGTGTCGGTGTCGCGGTACTCCTGGTCCTGGATCCAGTAATCGGCGTAGGTCACGTAGCGGTCGAAGATGTTCTGGCCGTACTCGCTGTAGCTTTCCAGATAGGCGGTCTGGATCTCCTTGCCGATGAACTCGGCGTAGCGCGGTGCCAGAACCTCCTTGATGAAGCCGACGAACTTCTGTTCCGACTCCTGCGGGAACTGCTCGCGCTCGATCTGCTGCTCGAGCACGTACATCAGATGGACCGGATTGGCGGCGACCTCGGTCGAGTCGAAGTTGAAGACCTTCGACAGGATCTTGTACGCGAACCGCGTCGAGATGCCGGCCATGCCCTCGTCGACGCCGGCGTAATCGCGGTATTCCTGGATCGACTTGGCCTTCGGGTCGGTGTCCTTCAGGTTGTCGCCGTCATAGATCTGCATCTTGCTGAAGGCGCTGGAGTTCTCCGGGTCCTTCAGCCGGGTCAGCACCGCGAACTGCGCCATCATCTTCAAGGTGCCGGGGGCGCACTTGGCCTCGGCCAGCGAGGAGCCGCGGATCAGCTTCTCGTAGATCTTCACTTCCTCGCTGACGCGCAGGCAGTAGGGCACCTTGACGATGTAGATGCGATCGAGGAAAGCCTCGTTGTTCTTGTTGTTGCGGAAGGTCTTCCACTCGCTCTCGTTGCTGTGCGCCAGCACGATGCCGTCGAAGGGGATCGCGCCGAAGCCTTCGGTGCCCTTGAAGTTCCCTTCCTGCGTCGCGGTCAGCAGCGGGTGCAGCACCTTGATCGGCGCCTTGAACATCTCGACGAACTCCAGCAGGCCCTGGTTGGCCAGGCACAGGCCGCCGGAATAGCTGTAGGCGTCGGGATCGTCCTGCGCGTAGGTCTCGAGCTTGCGGATGTCGACCTTGCCGACCAGCGAGCTGATGTCCTGGTTGTTCTCGTCGCCCGGTTCGGTCTTGGCGACACCGATCTGCTTGAGCACGCTCGGCAGCCGCTTGACGACCTTGAACTTGCGGATGTCGCCGCCGAACTCGTCGAGGCGCTTCACCGCCCACGGGCTCAGGATGCGGTTGAGGTAGCGGCGCGGGATGCCGTACTCGCGTTCCAGCAGCGGGCCGTCCTCGACGACATCGAACAGCCCGAGCGGGCTCTCGTTCACGGGGCTGTCCTTGAGCGCGTAGAACGGCACGTGCTCCATCAGCTGCTTGAGGCGCTCGGCGATCGAGCTCTTGCCGCCGCCGACCGGGCCCAGCAGATACAGGATCTGCTTCTTCTCTTCCAGCCCCTGCGCCGCGTGGCGGAAGTAGCTGACGACCTGCTCGATCGCGTCCTCCATGCCGTAGAACTCGGCGAAGGCGGGATAGATCTTGATGACCTTGTTCTGGAAGATCCGCGACAGGCGCGAGTCATTGCGCGTGTCCAGCATCTGCGGCTCGCCGATCGCCTTGAGCATGCGCTCGGCGGCGGTGGCGTAGGCGAGGGGATTGCGCTTGCACTCGTCGAGGTACTCCTCCAGCGTGAGTTCTTCGACCTTGCTGCGTTCGTAGCGTGCCGCGAAATGGCTGATCACATCCATGCTGACCTCCAGGGTGGTTCATTGGGAGGCGACGCGCGTCCGTGCGACAACGGACCTCGCATCGTCCAGGAAGTTCTGGCGACGTCCATGACTCAAGGCGTCATCAGAGCTTTCCGAGCTCAGCAAGCATTCAGCAAACGGCCAGCCCATGCTGGTCCAAAGTCCGCCGTCCTGTGCAAGGTCCCGATCGACGACCTTGAGCGCGGTACGGCTTTACCGGGTCATGCTACGCCCATCGGAAGCGATGCGCGATAGCAAGACATGACCCCGTTGTACTCCCATGTCCAACGCCTGTGAAGCGCGAAAGTTGACGATCCCCCGACGTGGGGCACCTGTGGGAAGTACGAAGAAGACAGCACGCATCCCGCGTGCCATTCTTGCGGATTGGCCGATCGGCGAGCCTCCGTGCGAGGCCGCGCGCGGCGTCACTCGTCCGCGCCGGCGGGACGCAGTTTTTGCAGCAAGCCGTTCAGTTCATCGAGCGAGCCGAAGCTGATCGCGACCTCACCCTGTTCGCCGCGTTTGGTCTTCTTCTTGACGCGGATTTCCACCTGCGCCGTCAGCAGGTCGGAAAGTTCTTCCTCGAGTCGGAGCACGTCCCGGCTCTTGTTCGCCTTCACCCGCAGCAGCGGCGCCTGCCGGCCGCCACCCTGCTGACGTTGGACCAGCTTCTCGGCCTCCCGCACGCTGAGCTTCTTCGCGGCGATCTCAGTGGCGCTGGTGATCTGGTGGGCGCCGTCCAGCGCCAGCAGCGCGCGTGCGTGGCCCATGTCGATGTCGCCGGCCATCAGCATGTTCTGGACGGGTTCTGCCAGGTTCAGCAGGCGCAGCAGGTTGGAGGCCGCGCTGCGCGAGCGGCCCACCGCCTGCGCCGCCTGGTCGTGGGTCAGTCCGAATTCATCGACCAGCCGCTTCAGGCCTTGGGCCTCTTCCAGGGCGTTGAGGTCTTCGCGCTGGATGTTCTCGATCAGCGCCATCGCGGCGGCGGCCTCATCGGGCACCGGCTTGACCAGCACCGGCACCTCGGCCAGGCCGGCCAGCTTCGCGGCGCGGAAGCGCCGTTCGCCCGCGATGATCTCGTAGCGGACCGCGCCGTTGGGCGCGATCGGACGCACGAGGATCGGTTGCATGATCCCTTGCGCCTTGATGCTTTCGGCCAGCTCGTAGAGTGAGCCTTCATCCATGCGGGTGCGAGGCTGGTATTTGCCGGCCTGCATCTGCGCCAGCGGTAGCACGCCGGGTTCGCCTTCGCGCACCGCCGGTGCGTCGCTCACTTTGGGGCCGAGCAGGGCCTCCAGGCCCATGCCCAGGCCCTTGGGTTTCTTTGTCGCCATGGGGCGCGATTCTCCGTGATTCCGGGGGGAGGGCCGTCGGCCCGATGTCGGATGTCGCCTGATCAGCTGTTTCAGCCGGCCAGACGCTTCAGCATCTCGCGCCCTTGCGGCCACGCGCCGAGGCCGGACGCGGCGTTGAGATGTCCCAGCGGTCCTGCCAGCACGAACTCCGCGCCCCAGTCTGCCGCCATGCCGGCGGAACGTTCCGGTGTGCAGAAGGGATCGTCGTTCGATGCGACGACGATCGCGGGGAAGGGCAGCCGCGGGCGTCGGATCGGCCTCCAGTTGTGCAGCTGCGGAGGCATCTCTTCGCGCTCGGTGTCGGGAGGCGCGACGAGCAGCGCGCCGGCCACCAGCCGCGTGTGGGCCGAATGCTCCGCCCATGCCGCCACCAACTGGCAGCCGAGGCTGTGCGCGACCAGCAGCGCCGGCTGGTCGTGCAGGCGACCGTCCTGCTGCAGCACTTCGTCAAGCCGGGCCATCCAGTCGCCGCGGCGTGGCCACTCCCAGTCGTTCTGCTCGACCCGGCTGTCGCCGTGAAGGCGTTGCCATTCGCTCTGCCAGTGATCGGGGTCGGAGTTCAACCACCCCGGCAGCAGGTAGACGGGCCGCGTGATCGGGGAGAGGTCCGGGTCATTCGGCGGAATGGCGTGTGTTGACATCGGTTGGCCTTATGCTTCGCGCTTTCTTCGGGAGGGTCCCGGAGGCAGCGGATTTTGCAGGAGCGGCGATGAAGTACGCGGTGTATGTCGACGGGCAGGAAGGCACGACCGGCCTGCGCATCAATGAATATCTGGCGCAGCGCGCCGACATCGAGGTGCTGCGCATCGACGCCGACAAGCGCAAGGATGGCGCCGAGCGCGCGCGACTGCTGAATGCCGCCGATGTCGCCTTCCTCTGTTTGCCCGACGCCGCCTCGCGGGAAGCCGCGGCCATGGTCAGCAATCCCAAGACCTGTCTGATCGACGCCAGCACCGCGCACCGTACCGCGCCGGGCTGGGCCTTCGGTCTTCCGGAACTGGCAAAGGGCCAGCGTGCCGCGATCCGCGATTCGAAGCGAATCGCCAACCCGGGCTGCCACGCCAGCGCCTTCATCCTGGCGGTGCGCCCGCTGGTCGATGCCGGCCTGCTGTCGCCCGACGCGCTGGTCACGGCGACGTCGATCACCGGCTACTCGGGAGGCGGCAAATCCATGATCGCGGAGTACGAGGCGGGCGGGAATCCGAAGCTGATCGCGCCGCGGCCTTACGCGCTGGGCCTGGCCCACAAGCATCTGCCGGAAATGATGGCTCACACCGGCTTGAAGACGGCGCCGGTGTTCATGCCCATCGTCTCCAACTTCTACAAGGGCCTGGCGGTGACCGTGCCGCTGCACCTGAGCCAGCTTCGCGCCGGCACGACGCCCCAACAGGTCCGCGACGCCCTGGCCGCCCACTACGAAGGCGAGCGCTTCATCCACGTGAAACCGCTGCGCGATGCGGACACGCTGGCCGTGGGCTTTTTCGATGTGCAGGCCTGCAATGACACGAACAACGTCGACCTGTTCGTGTTCGGCAGCGAGCAGCAGATCCTCGTGATGGCCCGTCTGGACAACCTGGGCAAGGGCGCCAGCGGTGCCGCGGTGCAGAGCATGAATGTGCATCTGGGCGTGGACGAGTCGCTGGGCCTGACCGGTCCGGACGTCAACGACATCTGATGGCATCGACGAAGGGCGCTGGCTGGGAATGGCGCCGGGATGGGGCCGTCACCCAGCGCGACCTCGAGCTGCTTCGCGACGGCGTCATCCGCTACGGACGTCAACAGGCGCAGGGCAGCGATGCGCAAGACATCGCCGTGGCGCTGTATGACGGCGAGGAGTTGATCGCCGGCGCCTCCGGGCGCACCGAGTTCCAGCGCCTCTACGTCAACTACCTGTGGGTCCACGCGGACCGTCGTGGGCAGGGTATCGGCGGCGATTGCCTGCGCCAGCTCGAAGCAATGGCATTGAAACGAGGGTGCGTCGACGCGCTGATCGAGACGCTGCTGGACGAGACCGCCGAGATGTACGAGCACCTGGGCTACGCCTGCATCAGCCATGTGCACGACTTCGTGCCGGGCTTCACCCGCCACACGCTGTTGAAGGTCTGGCAGCCGCGCGACTAGGCGCTCACGCCCAGGCGCGAGGGTCGTCGCTGCGGTAGTGGTAGCGATAGGCCTGCAGGAAGCCCAGGCGGTCGTACAGCCGCTGCGCGGCCGCGTTGTCGGCTCCCACCTGCAGATACGCGCTGAGGGCGCCCTGCCGGCGCGCCTCGGCCAGGAGGGCCGCGCAGAGCCTGAGGCCATGACCACGACCGCGTTGGTCCTCGGGCGTGAAGATGTCGAACAGCCCCGCCATTCCGCCTGCCGGCGCTCCGTCGGGACCCGGATCGATGGCCACTTGGCCACAGGCGAGCAGCACGCCGTCGTGCTCCATCTTGAAGGCCTGATGCGGGATGCTGGCTTGCTCGAGGCGACGCGCATGGCCGTCGATCTCCTCGGCACTGGAACCGCGCAGTGCGCCGATCAGTGCGGCGTACTCGACGGGCGACAGCGACATCAACCCGTTCGCGTCAGCGAAGGCATCCAATGATGGCAGCACCATCACGTCGGCGGGATCAAACCGGATCCACCCCTTGGCGGCGAGTTGATCGTCAAGATCGGCGGGTTGGCTGAATGGGGTGAGCCGAAGGATCAGCGGCAGTCCCGCCTGCTCGAAGCTGGCGCGGCAGCGGCGCAGCAGGTCGTCGAGGGGAAGGGTGCCCCCCGCGAGCGCATTCACGCATCGCGAGCGCTTGGCCTTGCCCGGGGAGAGTCGCAGCAGCCAACCCTCGACCTGTGCTTCACGTGGCGAGGACGCCGCGTTTAAGCCGGCCAGTTCCGCACGGCGGGCGAGGGCGTGCAGCTCGGCCGACATCGTTCAGCGCATCGCGCCGACGCGAGTCACCATTTCCTTGGCGAAATCGATGAAGGCGTGCGCACCCTTGGAGCCTCCGTCGAAAACGACGCCAGGCAGGCCATAGCTGGGGGCTTCGGCCAGGCGGACGTTGCGAGGGATGACGGTGTCGAACACCTTCTCGCCGAAGTGCGCCTTCAGCTGTTCGCTGACCTGCTGCTGCAGCGTGATGCGCGGGTCAAACATGACGCGCAGCAGGCCGATGATCTGCAGGTCCGGATTCAGGTTGGCGTGGATCTGCTTGATCGTGTTGACTAGGTCCGTGAGGCCTTCCAGAGCAAAGTACTCGCACTGCATCGGTACGACGACGCCATGCGCCGAGCACAGTCCGTTCAGCGTCAGCATGGACAGCGAGGGAGGGCAGTCGATCAGGATGAAGTCGTAATCCTGTGCCGAGGCAGCCAATGCCGTCTTCAAGCGTTGCTCGCGGCGGTCGAGTTCTACCAGCTCCACCTCGGCACCAGCCAGCTCACGATTGGCGCCCAGCACGTCATAGCCGGCCTTCTCGCTCCGCTGCCTCGCCTCGGCAATGGTGGCCGACTCCAGCAGGACGTCATAGACGGTCAGCGACAGTGCTCGCTTGTCGATGCCCGAGCCCATCGTCGCGTTACCTTGGGGGTCAAGATCCACCACCAGCACGCGCTGCCCGACCTTGGCAAGTCCGGCAGCCAGATTCACGGTGGTGGTCGTCTTGCCGACGCCGCCTTTTTGGTTCGCAACGCAAAAAATCTTGGCCATGAATGGTCGGTGGGCAGGGCTCTGGAGAGGGGCGCAGCTTAACCGATGGCGGCCGTCGGACGAATCCACAGCAGGCAACGTTGAGCGTCGAGACCCGGAACGTTCAGCTGTTCCACGTGAAACACCGACAGATCCGGGGCACGTTGGGCGAGTTCGGCGAGCTCTTCAGTGGGATGCTGGCCCTTCATCGCTGCCCACACAGCCCCCGGCTTCAAGTGCATCCGGGTCCACTCGGTAAAGTCGGCAAGCGAGGCGAATGCCCGCGAAGTGATGACATCGAAGGGCGCTGTCTTCAGTTGCTCTACCCGAGAGTGCTCAGCGTGCAGATTGGGCAGTCCAATCTCCGCAGCGACTTGGGCGATGAAGAAAGCCTTCTTGCCGACGGTGTCCACGCACGTGACATCGATGGTCGCGTCGCAGATGGCGATGACCACGCCCGGCAGCCCGCCGCCGCTCCCCACGTCCATCAGCCGGAGCGGTTCCCCGGCGGCATGCCGCCGCAGCGGCGGGATCAGGCTGAGGCTGTCCACCAGATGCTGAGTCAGCATCGCCTGGGGATCGCGAACGGCAGTCAGGTTGTAGACCTTGTTCCACTTCGACAGCAGGTCGAGATAAGCGATCAACCGGTCAAGTTGCTCGTCAGTGAGGGCGAGCCCGAGTGTTTCAGCGGCGGTGGCGAGGCGGGAACGGCGGTCGAGGTCGGTCATCGATGAGCGGATGAGGAAGGAATCAAGCGGCAGTCGAGTCGACCAAGGTGTGATCGGTAAAGCCCTTGAAGCGGCCCTTCCGGAGATGGATCAATAGGAGCGAGATCGCCGCTGGCGTGATGCCGGAAATCCGCGATGCTTGGCCGAGCGTCTCCGGGCGATGTTTGCCCAGCTTCTGGCGAGCTTCAAAGGAGAGGGCGGTGACCAAGCCGTAGTCCAGGTCGTCGGGCAGCTTCAGGTGCTCGTAGTTCGATGCACGGGCAACATCTTCCTGCTGTTTGCTGATGTAGCCAGCGTACTTCACGCCAACTTCCAGTTGCTCAATGACCGCCGCGGCGAGATCGGTTCCCAGTGATTCAGCAAGGGCGGTGCGAGTGACGCCGGCGCCAGGGCGTGCAATGGATGCCGCTTCAGCGATGGTGTCGAACGTGACCCCCGGTCGACGCAACAGGTCGATGAGGTTGTACTCACGCTCCAGGGCCTTGCCCACCAGCCGCTCAGCGTCGGCCGCTGGAAGGGTGTTCGGGTTGACCCAGGTCGATTTCAGCTTCTCTGTTTCACGTGAAACAGCATCGCGCTTCCGGTTGAAGGCATCCCAGCGAGCATCGTCCACCAGCCCCAGTTGGCGGCCAGCTTCGGTGAGGCGCATGTCGGCGTTGTCTTCTCGGAGCTGCAAGCGGAACTCGGCACGGCTCGTGAACATCCGGTAGGGCTCGGTGACGCCCTTGGTGATCAGGTCGTCGACCAGCACGCCCAGATAGGCCTGGTCGCGGCTCGGGAGCCAGTTGTCCTTGCCCTGGACCTGAAGCGCCGCGTTCAAGCCGGCGAACAGCCCTTGGGCAGCCGCCTCTTCATAGCCGGTCGTGCCGTTGATCTGACCGGCGAAGAACAGGCCCCCGATGGCGCGGGTCTCGAAGCTGGACTTCAGTTCACGCGGGTCGAAGTAGTCGTATTCGATCGCATACCCGGGCCGAAGAATGTGCGCGTTCTCCAGGCCGGGGATCGACCGGACGGCGGCCAACTGGATATCGAAGGGCAGGGAGGTCGAGATGCCGTTCGGATAGAACTCGTGGGTCGTCAGACCCTCGGGCTCCAGGAAGATCTGGTGCGAGTTCTTGTCGGCAAAACGATTGACCTTGTCCTCGATGGACGGGCAATAGCGCGGGCCGACGCCTTCGATGACGCCCGTGAACATCGGACTGCGATCGAAGCCGGACCGGATGATCTCGTGGGTGCGCTCGTTGGTATGCGTGATCCAGCAGGGAAGCTGCCGAGGATGCTGCGCGGCGTTCCCCATGAAGCTGAACACCGGCACCGGGTCCAGATCGCCGGGCTGCTCCGCGCACTTCGAGAAATCGATGGTGCGGCCATCCAGGCGCGGCGGGGTGCCGGTCTTGAGGCGGCCCTGAGGCAGCTTGAGTTCCTTGAGCCGTCCCGACAACGATACCGCCGGCGGATCGCCGGCGCGGCCGGCTGCGTAGTTCTCAAGACCGATGTGGATCTTCCCGTCGAGGAAGGTCCCTGCGGTCAGCACCACGGCGCGGGCGCGGAAACGCAGACCCGATTGCGTGATGGCGCCGACGACGCGGTCGCCCTCGACCATCAGATCGTCCACGGCCTGCTGGAACAGCATCAGGTTGGGCTGGTTTTCCAGCCGGTGGCGGATGGCCGCCTTGTAGAGAATGCGATCGGCCTGCGCGCGGGTGGCGCGCACGGCCGGACCCTTGGAGCCGTTCAGGATGCGGAACTGGATGCCACCCTCGTCGGTCGCCGCGGCCATCGCTCCGCCGAGCGCATCGACTTCCTTGACCAGATGGCCCTTGCCGATCCCGCCGATCGACGGATTGCAACTCATCTGCCCCAGAGTCTCGATGTTGTGGGTCAGCAGCAATGTGCTGACGCCCATGCGGGCGGCTGCTAGCGCGGCCTCGGTACCGGCATGGCCGCCACCGACCACGATCACGTCGAACTCTTTCGGATAAAGCATGGCAAGGCGTCCAGCAAAATCGGCGATCAGATGGATCAAGGCCATCGCGACGCGCCCAAGGCGCAAAATCAGGCGATGGAAGCCGGCTGGCGTTCAGATGAGGGAAGGGCGTGATTTTACGCGGGGCTGTGGATAAGTCACTGCCTCATGGGCATCGCCAAGGACCTTGTTGGCGCCATTCACGGGCGGGCGGCGACAATCCGTCTCCCATGAATTGCCGCCCCTCCTGCGCCGCCTGCTGCATCGCGCCGTCGATCAGCAGTCCGATTCCCGGCATGCCTGACGGCAAGCCGGCCGGGGTGCGCTGCATCCAGCTCGATGAAGCGCTGCGCTGCAAGATCTTTGGCCAACCGGAGCGGCCCGCGGTGTGCGGTTCCTTGCCCCCTTCCGAAGACATGTGCGGCGACTCCCGCGAACAGGCGATGCGCTGGCTGGGCTGGATGGAAGAAGAGACGCGACCCGTTTGAGTTCCCCGCCGACCCCTCTCGCCGGGGTGGGGCGGCGGCCGCCCGGCCCAGGGCCCTGAAAGCACGCTGACAGCGGGCCCCGCGTAGAGTCGGACTTTCCAGAAGAACCTATCGGAGACTCCGCATGATCCCCATCGACGAGGACCGCCGCCGCTTCCTCCTGCAGTCCACTGCGCTCGGCGCCGCGGGTGCCGCCCTCGGCGCGTCGTTCCCTGCCTTTGCGCAATCGACCTGGCCATCGCGGAACGTGCGTTTCGTCGTGCCCTTCGCTCCGGGTGGCAGTAGCGAGATCGTCGCCCGCGCGACCGCCGCCGAACTCAGCAAGACGCTGGGGCAGTCGGTCTACGTCGACAACAAGCCCGGCGGCGGCGGCAACATCGCGATGAGCGAGGTTGCCCGCGCGGAAGATCAGCACACGCTGATCCTCGGCCACATCGGCACGCTGGCGGTGAACCCGTACATCTACGACAAGCTGCCCTACGACCCCAACCGCGACTTCAAGCCCATCACGCTGCTGGCCAAGGTGCCCAGCCTCTACGTCGTCCACCCCGACGTGCCGGCGCGCAACCTGAAGGAGTGGGTGGCTCTCGTGCGCAAGAACCCGGGCAAGTTCAGCTACGGTTCTGCGGGCAACGGTAGTGCGGGGCACCTGGCGATGGAATATCTGAAGATGGTCGCCGACCTCTTCATCCTGCACGTGCCGTATCGAGGTACCGGCCCGCAGTTGACGGACCTGCTCGCGGGGCGCCTCGAGGCGGCTTCCGTGGGCGCGCCGGCCATCATGCAGTTCATCAAGGCGGGCAAGCTGCGTTGCATCGCGACCGGCTCCAAGGAGCGCCTGCCGCAACTGCCCGATGTGCCGACGGTCGCGGAACAGGGCTACCCCGGCTTCGAGATGACGCAGTGGTACGGGCTGTGCGCGCCGGCCAACCTGGCGCAAGCCAACGTCGACAAGCTGGCGGTCGAATCGGTGAAGGCGATCCGTTCCGCGTCGGCCCGGGAGCGTCTGAGCCATGACGCGGCCGAGGCTGTAGGCAACACGCCCGCGCAGTTCACCGCATTCATCGCGCAGGAGCAGCAGCGCTGGAAGCAGGTCGTGGCCCGCGCGAAGATCAAGCCCGATTGAACGGAAGAGACGGCGTCTGCGGGGCGCCGCTCAGCGGTGCTGGACCGAGCGGAGGTCCTGCACCACCCGTCCGCCCTGCAGGCTGACGACGCGCTGCGCCGCCGCGATCGTTTCGGGGCGGTGCGCGATGACGATGCGCGTCAGCGACAGCTGGCGAAGGCTCGCGTTGACGAGCCGCTCGCGCTCGACGTCGAGTGCGCTGGTGGCCTCGTCCAGGAACAGGAAACTAGGGCGCTTGTACAGCGCGCGCGCCAGCAGGATGCGCTGGCGCTGACCGCCGGACAGGCTTGAGCCCATGTCGCCGATCAGCGTCTGCAGGCGCATCGGCATGGCCTCGATGTCCTCGAGCACACAGGCCAGCCTTGCGCACTCGCGCACCCAGTCCGGATCGACGTCGAGGTCGAAGAAGCTGATGTTGTCGGCAATGCTGCCGGCGAAAAGCTGGTCGTCCTGCATCACCGTGCCGATGCGTTCGCGCCAGGCGTTAGCGCCCAACTGCGTCAGCGCTACGCCGCCGATGCGGATCTCACCGTGCTGCGGCGCATGGATGCCCAGCATCAGCTTCATCAGCGTCGTCTTGCCGCAACCCGAAGGCCCGACGATCGCGACCGACTCCCCGGGTTCGATGCGAAGAGAGCAGCCGGCGATGACCTCCGGCTCACCATCGGCGTAGCGGAAGCGCAGGCCGTCGAGTTCCAGCGCCGCGTCGTGCGGCACCGCGCGGCCGGGTGCTTCGAACTCCGCCTCGGGTGCGGTCAGCACGATGTCGGCCAGGCGCTCGCCTTGGAGCCGCAGCATCTTCAGCGCGACCACCTTGTCGATCAGCCCGGCGATGCGCTGGCTGAACTGGTCCTTGTAGGCGAGGAAAGCGAACAGCATGCCCACCGACAGCGCGTTGTCCAGCACCAGCATCGCGCCCATTGCGACGATGACCACGCGTTCCAGACCGAACAGCAGCTTGTTGCCCTGTGTCATGCCGAGTTCGAGCTTGCGGCCGGTCAGTGACGCGTTCATCTGCTCGACGATCAGGTTGGCGAAGCGCGCGCCGCGATCCGCCTGCGCATTGAAGAGCTTGATCGCCTGCGCGCCGCGCAGCGATTCGAGGAAATGCGTGTTCTGGCGCGCCTCGTGGGTCAACGCTTCTTCCTGCGCGTCGCGCAGCGGTCGGAAACAGGCCCAGCGCAGCAGCGCATAGCCGGCCACTGCGGCCAGCGCGACAGCCGTCAGACGACCGCTGTAAAGCACCATCATCGCCAGTGTCAGCAGCACCATCAGACCGTCGAGGATGGCCTCGATGAAGCTGCCCGTGAGCGTCTTCTGGATCTCCTGCACGCTGGAGAACCGAGACCAGATGTCGCCGAGGTGGCGTTTCTCGAACCAGGCGAGCGGCAGCCGCAGCAGATGCGAGAACACGTTGGAAAGCCACTGCAGGTTCAGCGATGCGGACAGGATCATCACCGCCCACGAGCGCAGCAGCCCGACACCCACTTGCAGCAGGACCAGCAGCGCGAAGCCGATGCCCAGTGTCACGAGCAGGTCGCGATCGGCGCTGACGATGACACCGTCGACGGTCCATTGCAGCAGGAACGGCGCGAGGAGGCCGAGCAGCTCCAGCCCCAGGGCGAGGGCCAGGACTTGCGCGATCGAGCGTTTCAAGCCGGTCACGTGACCGAGCAGCTGGCGCCACTTCGGCGCAGGCGCAGGCGCCTTGCGTGCGAAGTCCATGCCCGGGCGCAATTCGAGGGCGACTCCGGTGAAATGCTTGGAGACCTCGGCCAGCATCAGCCGGCGCTCGCCATGCGCGGGATCGAGGACGACGGCACGGTCGCCGTCGACACGTTCCAGCACGACGAAGTGGTTGAAGTCCCAGTGCAGGATGCAGGGCGTCTGCAGCTTGTGCAGCGTCTGCGGCTCGGCGCGCAGGGCGCGGGCGGTGAGACCCAGTTGCGCGCCCATGCGCACCAGATCCGCCATGGTCAGACCCTTGAGGGAGACCGCGAAACGGTCGCGCAGCTCGCCGAGCGTCCAACGCTGGCCATGCGCGCCGGCGACCATCGCGAGGCACGCGAGGCCACACTCGGCGGCCTCGGTCTGCAGGATGACGGGACGGCGGCGGCGCCAGCCGAGGTTCAGCCGCGACAGGATGCCGTCGGGCGTGGCGCCCGAGACAGGGGCGCCGGAAGAGGGGGCATCAGACACGGCGGACAAGGCTCAACAGCGGTTCGAAGATCCATTCGATCAGACGGCGCCGCTCAAGAAGCACGTCGGCTTCGAGAAGCATACCGGGGCTGAGCGTCTGGTCCTGCCCGTAGGCCTCGACCGACTGGCGTTGGAGCTGCACCGTGATGCGATACATCGGCTCGCCTTGCGCCATCGCGGCAGGCAGACCGAGTTGCGCGAGTTCCGCTGCCTGTAGCGGCGTACGCGAGACCTGCAGCACCTCGCCTTGCTGCTGGCCGAACTTCTGATACGGAAACGCCTGGTAGCGCAGCAGCACCGCCTGATGTGGTCTCAGGAAGCCGACGGCGCTGGACGGTGCGTAGAGATGGGCCTGCAGTTGCGTGCGCGCTGGCAGCAGGGCGGCGAGTTGCGTGCCGGCCTGAACGACCTGGCCAGGCTCGGCGAGCACGGTGCTCATCTGACCGTCGCTGGGCGCACGCAATACCAGTCGTCGGCGCGCCTCGTTTTCGACGCCTTGCGCCTGCAGCGCGGCGATGTCGCGTGCGAGTTCCCCTTGCTGGACCTGCGCCTTCAACGGAATCGACTGAAGCTCAGCTTGCAAGCCCAACGCCTCCCGCTGCAGGTTCTCGCGCTCTCGCGCCAGCGCCTGCCGTTGGGCCTGCAAGCCAAGCAACTCCTCCCGCTTGGTCTGGACCTGGGCACTCGAAACGAACTGGTCCTTCGCCAGCGATTCGAGCCGTCCCAGACTCTGCTGCGCCAGTGCTTCGCGCTGGGCATGCAGCTGCAGCTCGGCGTCTGCCTGCTGCAGTGTGGATGCGAGCGTGGCGACCCGCGCCTTCAGCGACGCCGCCTGACTCTGCGCAAGTTCCCGCTGCTGCGCCTGCGCGGCACCCAGCGATTGCTCACGATCCTTCAAGGTCCGCGACAGGCCATCGCCAGTCGGGTTGGCGCTGTCGAGCGACAGCACGAACAGCACGTCACCTTCGCGGACTTGCTGCCCGTCCTGGACGGGTCGTGCCATGACGGTGGCGCTTTGCGGCACGCTCAGCCGCATCACGCCCCGCTCGGGCACCAGCAAGCCGTTGACGCGGGCCTTGCGGGTGTATTCGGTACTGAACAGGAAGGCACCGACTGCGATCACACCGCCCAGCGCCAGAATGCTCAGCCACTTCAACGTGGTCGGTCGATGCAATTGCACCGAACCCAGCCAGGCCTGCTGTTGCGAGGCCTGCGCCTCGGCGCGGAACAGCGCCACCACGATTTGCTACGCCTTGTTGCGAACCTGACGGTTCGCGAAACATGGATGGTTTACCAAGTGCCCTTGGGTGCGGGTTCGACTTCCGCGGCGGACACATCGACGAGGACAGTCTGCCCCACCAGCCACGTGCCCTTCGGAGCGCCACCGCCGACATGCACCAGGGACTGCAGGTCCAACTCGACCAGACCTTCTTCGACTTGCGTGTTGACGGCGATGTTTTGGGGTTGGGCTTGCATGAGAGGCTCCAGATTCGGTGACGTGCCCAGGAATGTGTTGAGCACGGAACGGATTGAAGCAGCGTGCGGACGCCCGCATAACTGTCAGCTCTTACAGTGTTTACAAGCTGGCGCCGAAGGCAGCATCAGCGAATCAGGCCCAGCCGCAGGGCCTTGAGCACCGCCTGGTGCTTGTTCGAGCAGGCCAGCTTGTGCATCGCATTGTTGATGTGCAACACGGCCGTTCGCTCGGTGATGCTGAGGATCGCGCCGACTTCCCAGGCGGTCTTGCCTTCCATCGTCCAATGCAGGCACTCGAGTTCGCGCGGCGTGAGCCGGGGCGATTCGATGACCTTCTCTTCCGGCAGCAGCACGCGCAGCGCGGTGTCCACCGCGTGCACGGCGAACAGCTGAAGATCCGCGACCATGCGCGTCAACTGGCCCGAGTCGCTGGGCAATGGCTGATCGCGATCGACGCCGAGCACGAAATGCCGCCCCTCGGGCAGATGCAGCGCCAGGCAGATGCCGGTGCTGTAGCCGAATTGCGCCTGCGATTCCCAGATGTCGCTCGCGCCGTGACGGGCGTAGGTCTGACGGTCCCAGACGATCGGCATGCTGTTGCGCTTGCAATGCTGCATCACCGGATCGCGGCGGCCGAACTCCGGTGCGTGCATCACTTCGGCGTAGCCCACGGGGCAGTTGTCGATGGTGATGAACTCGGTCTCGGCCAGCGTGTGATCGACGACCGTGATGGCCGACACCGTCTGGAAGTCCAGCTTATGCGCGAAGCGGATCACCTCACTGCGGAACTCTTCGCGTGAGCGCGCTTCCAGGACTGATTGATAACCGCCTTGCAGCATTGATCGCTCCGGCCCGTGGCCGGCCTAGTGGGCCTCTTCGGTCGCTGTGGCGGACCTGCTCGCCTGTCTGTGATCCGCCACGCGCCCCATCGGGCCGCATAGGTCACGTGACGCATTCACGCCCCTGACAGGGTTTACAGCTGGCGAGCCGACCGCTTCGTGACCACACTTCTGGTCAAGGGGAGAAGCAGCAACCGCCGATCCGCAATAGCCAAACCAAACAATTCTGACAATGACACCAGCTTGGATTGTGTACGCGTGGCCACGAATATTGTGTGATGTCCAGCGTTTGCCCCGCTTACAGTTCGCGCATTTGAGCACGCGCGTGTTGGTGACGGGAGACGAGGATCACCCGGCCATGGGGCAAACCCTGTGGAGCGGCGAATCTGAATTCGGTGCAGCCGGTGTGGCGTGGGACTGGGTGCGCATGCCTTACGGGGTGGTGTCGATGGTCGATCCGATGGCGCTCGTGACCAACATGCAGTTCCTGAATGGTGAGGGCGAGGTGCTCGCGCCGATTGAATCGGCGATCCAGCTCAATGGCATCGTGCACATGCTGCCTTGGCAGGAGCAAGTCCAGCTGGCGCTCGCCACGCGCCACTGAGTACCCCGGTGCCGCTCATCGCGCCACCGCGGCGCGCATCGAGCGGGCCACCAGCGCGAGTCCGCCGAACGTGAGCGCGGCACCGACGATCACCGTCGGCATCACTTTCGCAAAGGTCAGCGGTTCGCCCTTGAGCACCTGCATCATGAGCTGGTTCTGACCGAGCCCCGGCACCCACAAGTGCCAGGAGGCCTCTCCCCCTGGATTGACGATGGCCACCATCGGCGTCAGGGCGATGGCGGTGATGACCAGCGTCGTACTCGCCTGCGCCTCCTTGAAGGTCTTGGTGCGGATCGCCAGCGCCATCAGCACGGCGGACAGCCCCGCGCCCAGCGGGATCTGCAGCAGCAGGAAGCGCAACGCCTCGCCCCAGCCGAACTGGAACATCGCGGCGAGCGCGTCGCTGCGCATCAACCATTGGCCGGGCAGGAAGCTGAGGTTGGACAGCACCGCAACCAGCAGCCCGGCCATCAGCACGGCGGCCCACTTGCCCGCGACGATCGCTGAATGAGGCGCCGGGTTGACCAGCAGCGGCTCGAGCGAACCGCGTTCGCGTTCGCCGGCGGTGCTGTCGAGCGCCGCGGTCAGCGCGCCGTAGAGCACCGCCATCATGATGAACATCGGCAACATCTGAGTGAGCCGCGTGGAGCGCGCCTGCATGCTGGCGAGGTCGCGTTCCTGGACGTCGACCGGGCGGAGCTGCTGCGCGCCGATGCCGCGCATCGCGAGGGTCAGCGTCGCGCGTTCGCTGCTGAAGCCCTGCAGCAGGCGGCCGAGCGCGCCGACACCGGCCTCCGCGCGCTGATTGGCGCTGTCGCTCACGATCTCCACCGTCGCCGGCTCGCCGCCGGCGAGCAGCGTCTCGAAGTCCACCGGCACGACGAGGACCGGATCGGTGAGCTTCGAATCGCGCAGCCGCGCTTCGTAGTCGACGGGCGCGGTCTTGATCGTGTAGGTCTGGCGTTCGATGTAGTTGCGCAGGGTCGGCGCGTGCTCGATGCCCGCGACGAGCACCTCGCGCTGCTCCGCGCGCTCCTGCAGCGAGGCTGCCAAGCCCGACATCAGGGTCAGCATCAGCGGGCCCATCAGCACCGACGGGATCAGCAGGCGCAGCAGCGTGCGGCGGTCGCGGAGGGCATCGAGGACCTCCTTGGCGAAGACCGTCCGGAAGGCTTTGAAGAACGGACCGTTCATGCGGACTCCAGGCGCGCGGGCGCGGCTTCAGGGAAGGCGAGGTCGACGAAGGCGTCCTCGAAGCGCTGGCGGCCGGTCTGCGCCAGCAGTCCGTCGACGGTGCCCGTGGCCACCGAGCGGCCGTGGGACATCACGACCACCTGGTCGCAGAGCTGTTCCACCTCTTGCATGATGTGGCTGGAGAAGACGATGCACTTGCCACCGCCTTCGGGCGAGCGCAGGTGGCGCAGGACCTCGCGCAACGCGCGCGTGGCGACGACGTCCAGACCGTTGGTGGGCTCGTCCAGCACGATGTTGGCCGGGTCGTGGACGAGCGCGCGGGCCAGAGCGGTTTTCATCCGTTCGCCCTGGCTGAAGCCTTCGGCGCGGCGATCAAGGATCGCGCGAAGGTCCAGCAACTCGGCCAGCGATTCGGCCCGTGCCTGCGCCTCGTCCATCGGCATGTCCTGCAACCGCGCGAAGTAGACGATGTTTTCGCGTGCCGTGAGTCGCGGGTACAGGCCGTGCGCGTCACCAAGGATGCCCATCCGCGCCAAGGCCGCGCGCGGCTGCTTCAGCACGTCGAGGCCGTCGACCTCGATCGTGCCGCGGTCGGGCGGGAAAAGGCCCGCGAGCATCCGCAACGACGTGGTCTTGCCGGCGCCGTTGGGGCCGAGCAGGCCGGTGATGCGACCGTTGGGTGCGTCGAGGTTCAGGTGCTCCACGGCGACGACCGTACGGGCCTGGGCCTTCTTTCCGAACATCGACGCCAGCGACCCTCCGCCGCGCGTCTGGAAGGTCTTGTGGAGCGCATGCAGGCGGATCATCGGTCGGACTCCCGGGCGGCGGAGGCGGCGGCCGCGATGGCGGCCGGCGTGGGGGGCAGGAACGCGGGAGGACGGGGCACGCCCTTGGCACAACTCGCGTCCACCTGAAGCGCGTCGGCGTCGCGCGACGCATCGATGAAGCGGAACAGCACGTCGCGCATGCAGGGCAGGGTCAGCGCGACGCCGTGGCCGGCGGCACCGACGACGACGTGACGCGCCTGGTCACCGAGCGCCACCTTCACGCGTTGCCCGTGCCGCTCCGGCGTGGCGGGATCGTTGCCGCCGCTGGTGAGCAGGACCGGGGACCTGGCCGTCGGGATCGTGTAGAAAGCCGGCGGCACCTCGCCGCGCGGCCACGCGCCGCAGACACGGGCATAGAGGTCCCGGTCCAGGGTGCCGAAGTCGGGCGCGGGCGCTTCGGTCGAGGCCGCGATGCGCGGCGCGTCCTCCGCGCAGACGACGGAAAAGTGCATGCCCTCGAAGATCCGCATCGCCCGTGATCCGCCGCCCAGTTGACCGGCCAGACCGGCCAGCGCGTCGAAGCGACCCAGCGAGGCCTCGTGCAACGCGGCCGGAAGCGCCGCGGCGACGCTGGGGGCATACAGCGGCGGCCGGACCAGCCCGAGCAGGCCCTCACGCGTCAGCGTCGCCTCCTCCGGCCGGCCGGTCAGCGGATGCGTGAACGAGACCTTGCGCGGCAGACTCTTGAGCAGCCCCTGCCACTCGGATTGCAGACCGGGGAAACGCGCGGCGCAGGACGCATCGGCCGCGCAGGCAGTGAACACCGCGTCCAGCGCCCGCTGCGAGTCCTGCGAGAACGTGACCGGCAGCACCATGTCGGGTGGCGCGACGCCGTCGATGACACTGCGGCGCACGCGATCAGGGAACTGACGCTGGTACTCGAGCGCCGCCCGCGTGCCGTAGGACGCACCGACCAGGTTCCAGCGCTCGACGCCAAGCGCCGCGCGGACCGCGTCCATGTCCTGCATCGCGATCGTCGTCGTGAAGAAGCGCAAGTCGCCGTAGGGCAGCTGCTTCAACGCATCGCGGCACTGTTCCAGCAGCCGGACCTTGGCGCCGGGCTTCAGCAGTTCGTCGAGGCTGCGCCCGCTGTTGTCCGGGCAGGCCAGCGGTGCCGACCGTCCCGTGCCCCGCTGGTCGATGAACACGAGATCGCGGCGGTAGTTCAGCCGGGACAGGCGGGGCATCACCGTGGCCGTCAGCGCGATGGCGCTCTGACCGGGCCCGCCGGCAAGCAGCAGCACCGGATCCGGCAGCTTGTTGCGCGCCAGCGCAGGCACGACGACGTAGTGAACGTCGATGCGGACGCTATCCGGTCGGGCGGGATCAAGCGGGCGCTTGAGGCTCCCGCACAGGACCTCGGTGGGCACGCCCTCGACGCGGCAGGGTTGCAGCGCTCGGCCAGGAGCATCGGCCCGCGCTTCGACGCCGGACAAGGCCGCCACGGCGGCCATCGCCATCAGGGCCAGGGCGCGGATCGGCCAGGCTCGGGGGACAGGGCTTGCCCCGGGACGCATCGTCATCAACTCGCTCCTCCTTGGTGCCCGGCGATTATGGCGAGCGGGAGGCGCGCGGGCGGGTGCCTTCGGTCAGCTTTCCGACCCGCTTTCCCTGCGACCGAACATGCCCCAGCCTTCCATGCTCATCACCTGCTCGTCCTTCTGGTTGAAGACTTCCCAGCCCGAACGCACCAGGCCGATCTGCGGACGGCTGCGACTGGCCTTCGTCTCCAGCACGGTCATGCGCACGCGCAACGTGTCGCCGGGGCGCACCGGCTTGAGCCAGCGCAGGTTGTCGATGCCGGGCGAGCCCTGGCTGGTGGAGTCCAGGAGGTAGGCGTCGCACATCATGCGCATGACCAGCGCGCAGGTCTGCCATCCGCTGATCGACAGGCCGCCCAGCACCGAGGCATCGGCGGCGGCTTCATCCAGATGCAGCGGTTGCGGGTCGTAGGCGGCGGCGAAGGCGAGACCCTCTTCGCGGTCGACCAGGCGCGAGCCGAACTCGCGCACCTGGCCGACGGTGAAGTCTTCGAACGCGTAGGTCTTGGCGGAGGAAGCAGTGCTCATGGAGGAGGCCCTTGGACGCGGTGGGGACTGGCAGACTGTACGAGTACGATCGACAAGTCAGAAGGAGACCCCCCATGAAGCTCTACTACAGTCCCGGCGCCTGCTCGCTGTCCCCTCACATCGTCCTGCGCGAGGCCGGCCTGGCCTTCGAGCCGGTGATGGCCAGCACCAAGACCCACAAGCTGCAGGACGGCACCGACTACTACGGCATCAATCCGAAGGGCTACGTGCCGCTGCTGGAGCTGGACGACGGCCAGCGATTGACCGAAGGGCCGGCGATCATCCAATACATCGCCGACCAGGCGCCGGACAAGCAGCTCGCGCCGGCCAACGGCACGATGGCGCGCTACCGGCTGCAGGAGTGGCTCAACTTCATCACCACCGAGCTGCACAAGACCTTCAGCCCGCTGTTCAATCCGGCGATCTCCGAGGACGCCAAGGGCGTCTTCCGGACCAAGCTGCACGAGCGCTTCAAGTGGGTCGACGGGCAGCTCGCGGGCAAGCAGTTCCTGATGGGCGACCAGTTCTCGGTGGCGGATGCCTACCTGTTCACCGTCTCGAACTGGGGCCAGCACGTTGGCGTCGACCTGGCCGGCTATCCGGACCTGGTCGCCTACCGCGGCCGCATCGCGGCGCGGCCGGCGGTCCAGGAAGCGATGAAGGCTGAAGGCCTGCTGAAGTAACTCGGGACGAGGAGGGGCCTCAGCCCTTCTTCTTCAGCAGCGACTCGCAGGCGCCCTTGTCGCCGGCGTCCTGCTTGGCGCAGACGCCGTCCAGCTGGGCGCGCAGACGAGTGAGCGAGGCGTCGTGCTGCCCGCTCGCGTTCCACGCCACCAGCTGGCTGCCGACCTTCTGCAGCGAGCGCGCGCTGCGCTCGTAGAAGGCGCCCTTGTCCTTCTCGGCCTCGGCCAGCAGCTGCGCCGCGGTCTTCTCGATGCGGGCCGAATCCTGCGGCGCCAGCTCGACGAGCGCGCTCAGGTAGTTCGATCCCCATTGCAGGCGGGTGGCGGGGCCTTCGCTCTTGTTGAAGGCCTCCTCGTACCAGCGCAGTGCCTCGTCCTTCTTGCCCTGCTTGCGGGCGTTGCTGCCGAGCGAACTCATCAGGTAGTACGGGCTGTGGCTCTTGGCGATGCTGGCCTTCAGCAGCGCGTCACTCTCGCTCCACAGGCCGGCACGTCCGAGCAGGTAGGCCGCCGACGTGATCACCGCCTGGCGCTCATAGCCGTCGGTGACTTCCTTGTCGACCTTGGCGGCATGCGCCTTGGCCTCGGCCAGCAGCGGCGCCGGCAGCTTGGGCGCGAGCTCATCCTTCTTCTGGTCGAGGCGTGCCAACTCGACACGCGCCAGCAGCGACTGCAGCCGGTCGGCGCGCGACAGCGAGGCGTCGGCCTCGAAGCGCTTCAGCGCCACATCGAACTTCGCGACCAGTGCCTGCCGGTCCGCGCCAGCCGCGGGGGCGAGCGCGCGAACGATGTCGTCGCCGTTGTTGCTCAGCACGTCCATCTGCGCACGGGCGGCGGCCGGGTCTGCCAGCACCTGGTCCACACGCGCGCGCAGGGCGGCGTCGGCCTTCAGGGCGCCGCCGCCTTCAGTGGCGGCCAGCGCCTTCAGCCACAGGCGCGTGGTCGTCTCCTCATCGACGCCCTGGCTCGCCGCAGCCAGCTTCGCGAGCAACGCCGGACGCTGCGCGGCGGGCACCAGCTGCTGCTCATCGGTTTCCCACGAATAGAAGCCCAGCAGCTTCCACTCGTTGGCGGAGATCTTCTTGCCGGCCTGCGCGTCGGCCAGCACGGTCTTCACCGGACGACCGCCGGCCAGGCCCAGCTGCAGCACGCGCAGCACCTGCGGCGCGTCGACTTCGCCCGGCAGCCGCGTGAGTTCCTGGCCGTCGTTGCTGAACAGGATCATGGTCGGGTAGCCGCGCACCTTGAAACGCGCGCCCAGGCGCTGGGCGCCGGGGTTGTCGCCGTCGATGTGGACCGCGACGAAGGCGCGCGACTGCTCGATGAAGTCGGCGCGGTTGAACAGCGTCGCCTTGAGCTGGTTGCACGGCGGGCACCACTTGGCGCCCCAGTACAGCAGCACCGGCTTCTTCTCGCCACGGGCCTGGGTGAAGGCGCGCTCGATGTCGGCGTCGCCGGAGGCCTCCTGCCACGACACCGAGGCCGAGGCGCTCGCGGCCATGGCCGTGGGCATCAGCGCCGGCAGCGCGCCGATCGTGGACAACGCGGCGGCGAGGGCGGTCAGACGGGCGGCCAAGCGGAGACGACGGGCCATCGAGGTGGGGAAGGTCATGGCAGGAATCGCGGCCTCGTGAGCCGGTCGATGTCGAGGAAGCTGGCATTGTGGCGCCGCGCCGCAGAACCCGATATGCGGGACGCTTCTAACCTTGCACGGCACTAGGGACCCTCTGCCCCTTCCCCGGGCGCAAGACGCGCCTGGCATCCGCCATGATTCCTGGCTCCCTGCCTTCCCTGCCACCCGCCTCGCCTGACGAGACCGAAGCGGGCTCGGCATCCGCATCCGCCACGTCTCCAGCGCCCTTGTCCCGGCCAAGCTGGCAGTCGAACTCGGACTGGCATCGTTGCTCGGACGATTTCGACCGATGCACGTTGGTCGAACTGCAGCGCTGGGTCTGGGTCGTGATGCTCATGACCCTGCGCCGCAACGAAGGTGAGCCGTGGTGCCATCACGCCTTGCGGGCGAAGAAGGCCCAGTCGGACCTGAACAGGGACCACCCGGATCCTGCCACGATCGCGTCGATCCGGGCGTGGTTGCACGATGTCCGGCGCGACGTCGGTGCCTTGCAGCCTCAGCGAGATTCAGCGGCCGACCCGGAGGGCAAGGACCCGGCGCGCGATGGCGTTGTTCCTGGAGCGACGGCCATGGCGACGACCGCTCGCTCGACAGTCGGCGGCGAGGCGCTCAGTGCGATCCTGAAGTTCAGATCGAACCTGCCAGCACCTGCCAAGGACCTGTTGCGTGAGGTGCGCTTCATTGCCGTCCCGTCGGCGGACATCGCTCGGGGGATGGTGCCGGTCACATCGATCGGGACGGTCCTGACCCATGGGCCGCAGGTCTCGCTTGATGAAGGGCAGCGGCGGATCTTTGTCGCGGGTACGAGTCGACAGTGGAAAGCGCTGGACGTCGAGCAGAGCCTCCAGCGCGCGCGGCCGGACTGTGCCGAGGTGTCCGCGATCTGGCTCGCGGTGGCGCACATGCTGGAAGCAGTCGCATCGCCGCGTGGCCGCGAGGATCAGTTCCTGCGCGCCCTCCATCTGGAAGAACGTGGGCGCGACGCGGCTGAGGCACCCAGCCGGGAGGCGCTCGCCGTGTGGCTGCTCGCCCGCGCCTTGACGGGACATTGGCCGACGGATCATCGGGCGGTGCGCTTTCTCCGGCGCTTCCTGGGCCCGCCCGACGACGGTCAGGCCCCGCGCGGCGGATCCTGAGTCGTGGGGGCCGTCCCCGTGCCGGACGGACGCTTCGCCCGCAGGATCGCTCCGCGCTCGAGGCTTTCGGGGGACCAGTGCTGACGGACGTCGTAGTACTCCGGCACGGCGACGGCCTCGGGCGGCAGCTGGACCCAGGGCTGCTTGGAGGCGGTGAAGATGTGGATGTCCGGCGGCAGGCGGTCGGGCTCGTCGAGCGTGCCGACGCGGACGAAGCGCACGGCGTCGCCGCCGCCGGCGTAATTGCTCCAGACGGCGATCGCGCAGCTCGGGCAACGCCAGATCTTCTGGCCCTTGCCGCTCTCGCTCGGGTTCAAGAACGGCACCGGTTCGCCGGCCAGCAGCTCGACGCGGTCGGCCTCGATCATCGCGTTCAGCGCGAAGGCCGCGCCGCTCGCACGCTGGCACCAGCGGCAGTGGCAGCAGTGGACGATCAGCGGTCGGCCGGTCATGCGGTAGCGGACCTGGCGGCAGTCGCAGCCGCCTTCGAAGATGTCAGGCGTGTCAGGCGTGTCGGTCATGGCGTCTCCCTCGTGATGCGAGCGCGCAGGATAGCGGTCCGAAAACGGCCATTGCACCGCCGCCCGGCCACAAGAACCGGGGACGACGGAGGTCACCCGTCGCCGGACCTCAGACCTCGCCCAGCAAGTCCTGACCCTCGTCGAGCGGCGCGGGCTCCGGATATGCCTTGGCGAGCGTCATCCACGTGCCGAAGTCCGGTTTCATCGGCCGGCGCGGCGCCGGGCGGCCGAGCTCGAAACGGAAACCCTCGCCGCCGCTCAAGTCGTGCGCGAACAGCACGCCGAACGCCGGCGGAATTTCCTCGACCTCGGCGATGCCGGCGCGCAGCACGTACCAGCATTGGCCGCTGAGTGCGAGGTAGGCCAGCGCCTTGGCGGGGCGGCGCAGCTCCGACAGCAGGTCGGCCCGGCTGACCTTGATCTCGTGCACGGCGGGTTCGAGGTAATCCTCGACGGTGGTGTTGCGCACCGAGTAGACGTCCGGCATCGCGTTGACCCATCGCATCCGCTCGGGCTCGTCCTCACGCGGGAGGCCGGCGCGCAGCGACAGCCCCCGCCAGACGACACGCCCCGCGCGTTGCAGCTCGACGGCCATGCGGGCGACCAGATCCTCGTGGCGGTGGCGTGCGGTGCGGTTTTTCTGGAGTCCGAGGTGCAGCACCTCGATGCCGGCCTCAGTCAGCCGCAAGGTCTCACGGCCGTGGGGATCGACCCGGCGCTCGAGCCAGCCCAGCGCCAGCAGTTCCACCTCCAGCATGTCCTGGCACGGCCAGCCGGCCGAGCGCCAGAGCTGGCGCAGGCGCCGGACCTGTGTCACGGTGGGACGGTAGACGGGCAGGGACATGCAGCGATGTTGCCGCATGTCCCCGCCAGGGACCGTCAGGAGGAGCGACGTGCGATGGGGAATCCCTCCGGCGGCCCGGACCCGCGGCCGGTCAGCGTTCGCGCCGCAGGATGCCGGCGGGTGCGGCGGGGTCTCCCGCCACGAACACGGCATACACGCCGTTGGCGCCGATCGCGACGTCGCGCGCGGCGTACAGCGGCGCGATGGACTGGGTCGAGGTGACCGTCAACAACGCGGCGCTGGCCGGCTCCACGGTGGCGTAGCCCGAGCTGCCCGGATCGACGGCGGCCACGACCGGGCTGTAGTCGAAGTTCATCGTGGTCGAAATGTCCAGACCGTTGACCAGCCGCAGACGCGCCTGGCCGGGCACCGCCGGCAGGCGGTTGTCGTCGGTCAGCACGGTCACGACAGGCGCGGCGGATACGCCGCGCAGCAGCACGGTGTAGTCCCCGCCTGCCACCAGCGCCGGCAGCGTGGCCGCGACAGGACGACCGTCGACCGAAGCCGTCAACGACGGCGCGCTGGCCGGCACCATGCGGTAGTCGCCGATCGTCGGCGAGGCCTGACCGGCCAACAGGGGTTGTCCTCCGAGGGCACCGTCGACGCGCCCGTCCGGCATCGCCGCGATCATCCGCACGCGCGCCGATGCGTTGTCCAGGCGCGTCAGCTCGCCGCGCTGCGGGAGCATCAGCGCGTGGACCAGAACGCCACCTGCTCCCCCTCGCAACACCAGCGTCGACACCTTGGCCGAGTCCAGTGTCACGGCGGGGAGGTCCAACCGCACATCGTCGCGCTTCCCCGCGCCGGTGACGCGCAGTCGGTAGGTGCCGCTGCTGCGCATCAGGAACCCGCTGGAACCGCCGGCGAGCACGTTGGTGGCGAACGGCGGCGCGTCGGCTGGGTCGGCCGCTGGCTCGGTCAGGAAGACGTCGACCGGGCCGGCGTCCGGTGCGACGTTCAGGACCAGCAGCTTGCTCTGGCCGGAGACAGGCGCTTCCTGCTCCTCCTCCAGCAGGCTGGTGCGCACCGCGCCTGCGGGCCCGTACGCGATCAAGGTGTAGTGCGTGTCCGCCTTCAAGGTCGCGGGCGACGTGGCCACGGTGGCACTTCCGTTGCTGTTGAGCACCTGCAGGGACACGGGGCCATCGCCGCGGTTCGCATAGGACCCCAGCGTGAGCGCGGACACCGGGCCCGCCACCTTGTCCTTGTCGACGGCCAGATCGGCGCTCGCCAGCTCGGGACTCGCGTTGAGCAGGCGGATCTGCGCGTCCTTGTCGTCGCCGCCATTGCAGGCAGCGGTCAGCAGTGTGGCGGCGATGACGCCGAGCGGCATCAGCCATCGTGTGGTGCGGTCGGGAATGTGCATGGTCGGAGTGGCCGCCCGGGCAGCGGACATCGAGTGGATGAGGTCTCCGCAGACTAGGGGGCAGGCTTTGCCGACACATCAACTCGGATGGGTGGAACTGCCGATGGCTTCTAGTGAAAGAAGGTGTCCGCTGACTCAAATGAATGTGTCTGCTGACCCAAATGACTGGAAAGGGCGGGCGACGTTTCCGAAGGACGAAAAAAAGGCCACGCCTCGTGAGAGGACGTGGCCAACAGGGAGGAGGGTGCACCGGGCCGCGGTCGTGGTGATCGTCGCGCTGTGACGCGCATTCAGTGGTCCCGGGGCCGGGCGTTGTTCCCGGCCGATGCGCTCAGCGACGCATCATGGGTTCGGTCGGATCAGTTGGAAGAGCGCTCGCGACGCAGCGAACCGACCATTGCGTTGCTGTCGCCCATCACGAACACGGTGTAGACGTAGCCCGCCTGGATGCCCAGTTCGCTCAGGCTGTAGACCGGCGTCGTCGAGGACGGCGAGGTCACCGTCAGCAGCGCGGAGGTCGAGGCGGCGGTCGCCTGCGGCGACGACGAGGTGCCGGCGACCACGTTCGAGGCCAGCGCGCTGTAGTCGACGTTCAGCGTCAGTCCGGTGGTGGCGCTCGCCACGCCGTTGACCAGGCGGATCTTGGCCGTGGTCGTCGGGCTGGTCGGCAGGCGGTTGTCGTCGGTCAGGACCGCCAGCTTGGGATCCGCCGCCGTGCCCCACACCATCAGCGTGTAGTCGCTGCCCGCGGTCAGCGCCGGCTTCGTGAACGACATCAGCGCGCCGTTGACGTAGACCGACAGGTCCGCCGTGCCGGCCGCGACCGTCGTGTAGTCGCCGATCGTCGGCGCCACGGAGGTCGGCATCAGCGAGGTCTGGCCGATCGAGCCCGAGACCAGCGCGCTGCCGCCCACCGCGGCCACCAGGCGGGCCCGGACGGTCGAGTTGGGGAAGTTGGACGTCGCGCCCTGCTGCAGCAGCTGGATGCCGTTGACCAGCACGCCGCCGGTGCTGCCCGTCAGGATCAGCGTCGAGACACCGGCGGATGGCAGCGTGATGCTGGGGATGTCCAGCCGCAGGTCGGTCTTGGAACTCGCGGCGGTGATCCGCACGCGGAAGGTGCCGCTGTTGAGCGTGATGTAGCCGCTGCCCGAGCCGGTCGCGATGCCGCTCGCCACGGTCGAGGCGGTGTCCAGCGAGTCGTCGGCGCCGGTGACGTACACGTCCATCGCGCCGGCGTCCGGCGCCAGGTTCAGCACCAGCAGCTTGGACTTGCCGGTGGCCGCCGCGTCCTGGTCTTCCTGCAGCAGCGTCGTGCGCACCGAGCCGGCCGAGCCGTACGCGATCATCGTGTAGTGGCTGCCGGCGGCCAGCGTCGGCGTCGACGACGCCAGCGTGCTGCCGACGTTGTTGCTCTGCACTTCGGTGCCGGTGGCGTCGGTCTTCACGTCGGCATAGCTGCCCACGCCGGCATAGGCCACGCCGGAGTTCACCGTCGTGCTGTCCACGGCCATGTCCAGCGCGGCGTAGCCGATGCTGGCGTTGAGGAGGCGCATCTGCGCCGAACTGCTGTCGCTGCCGCCGCCGCAAGCGGTCAGCAGGGCGGCGGTGGCCACGCTCAGGCCCCAGGCCCAGGTCTTGAATCGCATCGTCCGACACTCCGATTGAGAATGCGGCGATTGAACGCGGGCCGTGTTGCTGGGGCTTGTGGCCGATTGCCAGCTTTGTGAACTTCCATATCAAGGCCGACACAGAGTTGCGGGGCGCCTCGGGTGTCCGTTCCCGGTATCGGTGCCGAGGTCTGGGCGCCGGGCCTCTTGGTATCGCCTCTCTAAACGCGCGCGGGCTCCGGCGCTAGCATCCGCGCGATGAACGCCTACCCGCAGCTGCTGTCGCCCCTGGACCTGGGCTTCACGACCCTCAAGAACCGGGTGCTGATGGGCAGCATGCACACGGGGCTCGAGGACTCGCGCAAGCACATCGACCGCCTGGCCGAGTACTTCGCCGAGCGCGCCCGCGGCCAGGTCGGCCTGATCGTCACCGGCGGCTACGCGCCCAACATCGCCGGTTGGACCAAGCCCTTCGCGGGCACGCTCATGACGGGCGGGGCCGCGCGCCGGCATCAGGCCATCACGCGGGCCGTGCATGGCGAAGGCGGCAAGATCGCGCTGCAGATCCTGCACACCGGCCGCTACGGCTACCACCCGTTCAACGTCGCGCCGTCGGCGTTGAAGTCGCCGATCTCGCCGTTCACGCCGCATGCGTTGAGCGAGCGCGGCATCGAGCGCCAGATCCGCGCCTTCGTCCGCTGCGCCGTGCTGGCGCGTGAGGCCGGGTACGACGGCGTCGAGGTGATGGGCTCCGAGGGCTATTTCATCAACCAGTTCCTGATCGCCGCCACGAACCAGCGCACCGATGCGTGGGGCGGCGACTTCGAACGCCGCATGCGGCTGCCCGTCGAGATCCTCACCCGCATGCGCGAGGCCGTCGGCCCCGACTTCATCATCATCTACCGCCTGTCGATGCTGGACCTCGTGCCGGAGGGCGGCAACTGGGACGAGGTGCTGCAGCTGGCGAGGGCCGTCGCGAAGGCCGGCGCCACCATCATCAACACCGGCATCGGCTGGCACGAGGCCCGCATCCCGACGATCGCGACCAGCGTGCCGCGTGCCGGCTTCGCCTGGGTCACGAAGAAGCTGCGCGACCAGCTGCATGCCGAGGGCATCCGCACGCCGCTGATCACCAGCAACCGCATCAACACGCCCGAGGTCGCCGAGTCGGTGCTGGCCGACGGATCGGCGGACATGGTGTCGATGGCGCGCCCGCTGCTGGCCGATCCGGCCTTCGTGCGCAAGGCCGCGGAGGGGCGGGCCGACGAGATCAACACCTGCATCGCCTGCAACCAGGCCTGCCTCGATCACGTGTTCAAGCAGGAGGTGGCGTCCTGCCTCGTGAACCCGCGCGCCGGTCACGAGACCCTGCTGCGCATCGTCCCGGTTGCCGCCGGGCAGCTGCGCAAGCGCGTCGCCGTCGTCGGCGCGGGACCGGCCGGCCTGGCGGCCGCGACGACGCTCGCCGAGCGTGGCCACCACGTCACGCTGATCGACGCCGCCCAGGAGATCGGCGGCCAGTTCAACCTGGCCAAGCGGATCCCGGGCAAGGAGGAGTTCCACGAGACGCTGCGCTACTTCAAGCGGCGGCTGGAGTTGCTCGGCGTCACGCCGCGACTGGGCCGTCGCGTGAGCGCCGGTGATTTGATGGACTACGACGAGGTGCTCCTCGCCACCGGCGTGACGCCGCGCGATCCGCGCATCCCGGGCCAGGACGAAGGCATCGCCCGGGGCCAGGTCTTGACCTACCTCGAGGTCCTGCGCGGCGAGAAGCCGGTCGGGCGTCGTGTGGCGGTCGTGGGCGCGGGCGGCATCGGCTTCGACGTGGCGGAGTTCCTGCTCGAGCAGGGGCACTCGCTGGCGCTCGACGCGCCGGCGTGGCGCAAGCACTGGGGTGTCGGCGATCCGGAACAGACGCGAGGCGGGCTCGCGCGTCCGCAACCCGAGCCCGCCGAACGGGAGATCACCTTGCTGCAACGGCGCGCCGGCAAGCTCGGCGCGGGCCTGGGCAAGACCACCGGATGGATCCATCGCGCCGCCTTGAAGACGCACGGCGTACGGATGGTCGGCGGCGTGCAGTACGAGCGCATCGATGAGCACGGCCTGTGGATCAGCCAGGGCGAAGATCGCACCGATCCCGAGCGCATCGACTGCGACACCATCGTCCTGTGCGCGGGTCAGGAACCGCTGCGGGAACTCGAAGCGCCGCTGCGCGCGGCGGGCCGGTCGGTGCAGCTGATCGGCGGTTCGGCCGAGGCCAAAGAATTGGATGCAAAGCGTGCAATCCTGCAGGGAACGCGTGTGGCGGCCTCGCTGTAACCCCTAGCAACGTTTTCTTACCGGCGTCGATACTCCGGCGGTCGTGCATGAGGGAACGCCCGCGACCCGCGGGCGGCGCCGACATGGGGCCAGCTGTTGCCCCTCCATTCATAAAAAGATCCTTGGGTGAGCCATGCGTCTTCGCCTGAACCGTCGTTGGGGATGCCTTGTCGTGTCCGCGCTGCTGCCTGCGTGCCTGAGCACGTCGGCGTGGGCGGGTGCGTCCGCGTCCGTCCCCGCGGCGGTGCCGTCCGCGGCGCGGTCGATGGCGGCGCATCTGCCGGCGTGGATCGATTCCGGCTCCACCGTGTTCTGGCTGGGCGCCGGCTGCGTGATCGGCGGCCTGACGCTGGGCGTGATGGTCAGCCTGTTCGTGCAGCAGCGCGGCCGTCTGCAAGGCCGCCGCGAGGAACTCAGACGCGTGCGCCGGGAGCGCGCCCGGCTCAGCGCGCTGCTGAACGCGATTCCCGATCCGATGTATTTCAAGGATGCCAACGGCGCCTATGAGGGCTGCAATCCGGCCTTCGAGCGGGCTGTCGGCCTCACCGAGCAGGAACTGATCGGACGCCGCGACGCCGACCTGCCGAACCCTCCGGGCTGGGTGGACACGCAGTCCGACGGCCGCCTCCTGACCTGGCGCGACGACAGCAGCGAGACCGGCGGCGGGACACGTTGCCTGGACGTCTCCAGCGCCCGTGTGTTCGACGACGACCAGTACCTGGGCCAGGTCGCCATCGCGCGCGACGTGACCCAGCTGCAGCAGGCCACCGACGCCGCCCGCCGCGCCGCCACCGTGTACGAGCACTGCGGCGAGGGCATCATGGTCATCGACCACCAGTTGCGCATCGTCGACGTCAATCCGGCCCTGGTGGCGATGGTCGGCCACGACCGGCAGACGCTGCTGGGCAAGCGCCCGTTGCTGCTGCGCGACGCCGAACAGGACCCCGAAAAGCTCCGTGCCCTGTGGACCGACATCGAGACCCGCGGCAAGTGGAGCGGCGAGGTCACCGAGCGCCACAAGAACGGCGACTCGATCCCGATGTGGGCGACCTTCGTGAAGGTGCCGGCACCGTCGGGCGATCCGGAGCAGGTGCAGTACCTCAGCGTGCTGACCGACATCTCCCGCATCAAGCAGACCGAGGCCGAGCTGCTGCACCAGTCGCTGCACGACAGTCTGACGGGTCTGCCCAACGCGGCGCTGCTGCGCGATCGCATCTCGCGCCAGGTCGGCAACGCGCAGCGCGAGCACACCTGCGTGGCCGTGCTGTACATCGACCTGGACGGTTTCCGCGACGTCAACGACATCGCCGGCCATGCCGCGGGCGACCAGGTGCTGCTGACCGCGGCGGCGCGCTTCGCCAACGTGACGCGCTTGAGCGACTCGGTAGCGCGCGTCGGCGCGGATGAATTCGTCGTCGTGCTGTCGGGCCTGGTCGACGAGGAGACCGCGATGCGGCTCGGCGACCGGCTGATCCAGGCGATGGACGAGCCGATCATCATCGACCATCACCGCTTCAACGTCGGCGCCAGCATCGGCCTGGCGCTGTTCCCGGCCGACGGCACGCACGTCGACGAGCTGCTGCGCAACGCCGAGGTCGCCATGGTGCGCGCCAAGCTGCACGCGCGCGGTTCGGTCCAGGCTTACCGGCCGGAGCTGACGCAGGCGGTGCAGCAGCGTTTCGAGCTGACGCACGCGCTGCGGCAGGCCAACGAGGCCGCGCAGTTCCGCCTCGAGTACCAGCCGCAGGTGCGGCTGAGCGACGGCGCGCTGATCGGCGCGGAGGCGCTGCTGCGCTGGCGCCATCCGACGCGCGGGCCCATCTCGCCGGCGGACTTCATCCCGCTGGCCGAAGAGACCGGCCTGATCATCCCCATCGGCCGCTGGGTGCTGGAGCAGGCCTGCGCGCAGGTGGCGCGCTGGCAGGGCCAGGAGGGCAAGCCGCAGCAGGTCGCGGTCAACGTTTCGGCGCGGCAGCTGCGCCAGCCGGACTTCATCGAGACGCTGGATTTCATCCTCGGCGAGACCGGCTGCCCGCCGAGCGCGCTGGAGCTCGAGGTCACCGAGAGCCTCCTGCTCGAGGACGCCGAGCAGGCCATCAGCCTGCTCACGCGGATCTCCAACCGCGGCGTGCGCATCGCCATCGATGATTTCGGCACCGGCTACTCGTCGCTGGCCTACCTGAAGCGGATGCCGGTCAGCACGCTGAAGATCGACCGCAGCTTCGTCAACGAGCTGAGCAGCGATGCCAACGTCGCCGCGATCGCCCGCACGGTCATCGTGCTGGCGCGCAGCCTGAACCTCGACGTGCTCGCCGAGGGCGTCGAAACGATCGAGCAGGCCGAGTGGTTGCGCCGCGAGGGCTGCGACTGGGCGCAGGGCTGGTATTACGGCCGCCCGATGCCGCCGGAAGACTTCGTCGTCACGCCGCCGCCCGAGCCGCTGCGCCGCGCGCCCAAGCGTCTGCAGCTGGCCTGATCGCCTTGCTTGCGGGCCGAGGCCCGATCACGCGTCGCCATCGCCATTCATCCGACGTCGCGGCGTCGCCGGCGCGGCGGTCGCAGAGGGCGCTGCGGGCGCTTCCGCCCACACGCGCCATTCCTTGGCGCTGACTTCGCGGACCTCGAGGCCGCGGCGCAGGATGAAACTGGAGTCATGCCAGCTTTCCACCGGTCCGGCGAGCGTTCGCCGTGGCGGCGGTTCCGCGCCGAAGTCGGAATCGCCGAAGCTGCTGCCGCTGTCGGAGTAGCGACTGTCGCCATGGCTGAACCGGCTGTCGCCGTAGTGGCTGGGCAGCTCGCTGTCGGGGCCGCCGGCGCCCACGAACGGCCTGGACGCGGCGCGCGGGAGCTGGGACGGGGTCTGGGAGGGCCGGTACTTCATCTCGGAAACCTCGGAATCACGGGAGAGGCACTCCATGGTGATCCTGTCGCAGCCCGACCGTCAGCCCGCAGATGGAGGGGCTGAAGGGGGAGGACATCTCCCCCTTGAATTCGCTTGCAACTGTCGGCGGTGTGTGTAAATCACAGGGACAGCGCGATCCCGTTCACAGCGGCAGCGCGGTGGTGTTCTTCACCTCTTCCATGACGGCGTAGGTCCGCGTCTCGCGGACGCCGGGCAGGGTCCAGATCACCGCCCCGATGAACTCCCGGTAGGCGGTCATGTCGGACACCCGGGTCTTGAGCAGGTAGTCGAAGCCGCCCGCCACCAGGTGGCATTCCAGGATCTCCGGGCGGGCCTGCACGGCGGCGCGGAAGTTGTCCATGACGTCGTGCACCGTGCGGTCGAGCAGGATCTCGATGAACACCAGCATCTGCGCGCCCAGCTTGGCCGGGTTCAGCCGCGCCTCGTAGCCGAGGATGAAGCCGTCGCGGGTGAGGCGCCGGACGCGCTCCAGCACCGCCGTCGCGGACATCTGCACTTCCTCGGCCAGCTTCAGGTTGCTGATGCGGCCGTCCTGCTGCAGCAGCCCCAGGATGCGGCGATCGATCTTGTCCAGGTCTTCAAGGCTGCTCATGCTGGATTCCATCCGGCGAAGGTCGACAACATTGGTGAGTAATTCGGCGCGTTACTTCCTAAACTCCCGCCATTCGCTAGGGGAGCGCCCCTCGCACGAACATCCGAGGATTCTATGACCGCCTTCCCCCTCCCGCCGGAAACCTCCCGCCTGCCGGACCCGTATCGCGAGGAACTGCCGCTGGTGCGCGCGCTCGCCGCGGAAATGAAAGCGCTGAACTGGCAGGCGATCGTCGACCAGGCGCGCCCCTGGGTGCAGCAGGTGCGCGGGAATCCGGCGCCGTTCTGGGCCATGGAATCGCTGCTGCGCGAGTACCCGATCACCAGCGCTGAAGGTCTGGCGCTGATGCGTCTGGCGGAGGCGCTGCTGCGCGTGCCCGATGCCGAGACCGCCATCGCGCTGACGGCCGACCAGCTCGGCCGCGCCGACTTCGACGGCGCCTCGGACGGCCCGCACAAGATGCTGGCCGGTCTGGCGGCGAGCGCGATCTCGCTGTCCAAGAAATTCCTCCCGGATGCCGAGGCCGACTCCGGCCTGATGAAGCGCCTGGGCGCGCAGACCGTGGTTGCCGCCACGGTGCGCGCGATCCAGCTGCTGGGTCGCCAGTTCGTGCTGGGTCGCAACATCCAGGAAGCGATGAAGGAGGCTGATGCCGCGCGCAAGGTGCAGGCCCAGTTGCGCTTCTCCTACGACATGCTGGGCGAAGGCGCCCGCACCGAACGTGACGCCGAGCGCTACCAGGCCTCGTACCTGAACGCGATCGCCGCGATCGCCGCGGGCCGCAAGGCGGAGTCGCCGGAAGGCAGCGACGGCATCTCGATCAAGCTGTCGGCGCTGTTCTCGCGCTACGAGGTCCTGCAGCGCGAGCGCGTCTACGCCGAGCTGCTGCCGCGCGTGTGGCAGCTCGTCGAGAAGGCCGCGCAGGCCAACATCAACCTGACGATCGATGCCGAAGAAGTCGACCGGCTCGAGATCTCGCTCGAGCTGCTGGACGCCCTGGCCGCGCGCATCGCGACGCACTTCCCGCAATGGCGCGGTTTCGGCCTCGCGGTGCAGGCCTACCAGACGCGGGCCCGCGACGTCGTGGAGGCGGTCGCCGCGATCGCCCGCCAACACGGGCTGAAATTCATGGTGCGCCTCGTGAAGGGCGCCTACTGGGACGGCGAGATCAAGCGCGCCCAGGAGCAGGGCCTGCCGTTCTACCCGGTCTACACGCACAAGCCGCATACCGACGTCTCCTACCTGGCCTGCGCACAGGCGCTGCTGCGGCATCACGACGTCATCTATCCGCAGTTCGCGAGCCACAACGCCGGCACCATCGCCGCCATCCTGCAGATGGCGCGCTCGCTGGGCGCCAAGTTCGAGATGCAGCGCCTGCACGGCATGGGCGAGGGCGTCTATCGGGAAGTGCTGAAGGACGGCTCGATCCCCTGCCGCGTCTACGCGCCGGTGGGCGAGCACCGTGACCTGCTCGCCTATCTGGTCCGTCGCCTGCTGGAGAACGGCGCCAACTCGTCCTTCGTCCACCAGCTGGCCGATCCGACCGTCGCGCCGGAAGAGCTGCTGGCGTCGCCGATGACCGAGATCCGCGACGAAGCCTCGCTGCCGCTGCCGATCGCCCTGTACCGCGACGCGGCGGGCCGCGGCCGCGACAACTCGTCGGGCCTGGACCTCGCCGTGCCCGAGCAGCGCCAGACGCTGCTGGATGCGCTGGCGCAGTGCACGGTGCCGGTGATGGTCGAGGCCTCGCCGGAGGAGGTCGACGCCGCGATGGCGCGACTGCAAGGCGGCTTCGCCGGCTGGAACGCGACGCCCGTGGCCGAGCGCGCCGCCGTGCTGCGCCGCGCCGCCGACGCGCTGCAGGCGCAGCTGCCGCAGTACTGCGCGCTGCTGGTCAAGGAGGCCTACAAGAGCCTGGGCGACGCGATCAGCGAAGTGCGCGAGGCCATCGACTTCCTGCGCTACTACGCCGACGAGGCCGAGCGCCTGGCGGCCGACGGCGTCGCGTTGAACGGGCGCGGCGTGTTCGTCTGCATCTCGCCGTGGAACTTCCCGCTGGCGATCTTCGCCGGCCAGGTGGTCGCGGCGCTGGCCGCGGGCAACGCGGTCGCCGCGAAGCCCGCGGAACAGACCCCGGCCGTTGCTCGCGAGTGCGTCGCGCTGCTGCACGCGGCAGGCGTTCCCGTCGACGCGGTGCAACTGGTGCACGGCCGCGGCGAGACCGTCGGCGCGCGCCTGGTGGCCGCGCCGCAGACGGCGGGCGTGTGCTTCACCGGCTCCACGCAGGTGGCGCAGATCATCAACCGCCAGCTCGCGGCCAAGCCCGGCGCCGCGGCGCTGCCGCTGATCGCCGAGACCGGCGGCCTGAACGCGATGATCGTGGACTCGACGGCGCTGCCGGAGCAGGTCATCGATGCCGTCGTGCAATCGGCCTTCCGCAGCGCGGGCCAGCGCTGCTCGGCGCTGCGACTGCTGGCGGTGCACGAGGCGGTCGCCGACGGCGTCATCGAGATGCTGCGCGGCGCGGTCAAGGAACTGCGTGTCGGCGATACCGCGGACCTGTCGACCGATGTCGGCCCGCTGATCGACGACGAAGCCTTCGAGGGCGTGTCCAAGGACGTCCAGCGCCTCAAGCGCGAAGCGACGCTGATCGCCGAGGCGGTGCCGGCCGACGGCTGCCCGCGCCTGCTGCCGCCGGTGGCGGTCGAGCTGCCGACGATCGCCTCGCTGAAGAAGGAGATCTTCGGTCCGGTGCTGCACGTGGTGCGCTGGAGCGGCGACGTCGACGGCGTCGTGCGCGAGATCAACGCGCTGGGCTACGGCCTGACGCTGGGCATCCAGACCCGCATCGACAGCCGGGCGCTGCGGCTTGCGTCGGAAGCGCGCATCGGCAACGTCTACGTGAACCGCAACATCATCGGTGCAGTGGTCGGCGTGCAGCCGTTCGGCGGCGAAGGCATGTCCGGCACCGGTCCGAAAGCCGGTGGTCCGCACTACCTGCTGCGCTTCGTCGCACAGCCGAAGGTGGAAGCGCCAGCCGACGCGCCGGCGCTGTCGACGACCGGCGCGGGCGCGGACCTGTCGCCGCTGTTCACCGCGCACGAGGCCTGGGCCGAGCGCCCGGTCGACGAGCGCGCGACGGCGCTGGAACGCTCCGCGGCCGGCCAGTCGCCGGTGGTCGCCGGGGCTTGGCGCACGCTGGCCGCGGGCGCCCGGCGCTCGCTGGTCGACGTGAAGCTGCCCGGCCCGACCGGGGAGAGCAACGAACTGCGCCTGCACGGCCGCGGTGTGATCGCGGTGCTGGCGCAGGGCGCGTCGCAGGAGGAGCTGGCGCGTGCGCTCGGTGCGGCGCTGGTGGCCGGCAACGCGGTCGCGATCGTCGGCGGCGGCGACGTGGCGCAGGACCTGCGCACGGCGCTGATGCGCGGCGGCGTGACCGCGGCGGCGATGCAGCTGCTGCCGGCGGACCAGCTGGGAGCGGTGCTGCGCGCGACGCGACTGGCGGGCGTCATCGCGCCGGCGGCGCTGCAGGTGCCGGTGCAGCGCGAACTGGCGGGCCGTGATGGCGCGATCCTGCCGGTCGTGCCGATGGTCGAGCTGGCCGATGCCCGCCAGCTCTACCGCCTCGTCGCGGAGCAGACGCTGACGATCAATACGGCGGCCGCGGGCGGGAACGCCGCGCTGCTGGCGGGCGTGCACTGATCCGGCTGGCCGGGTCGCGCGAGACCCGGCCCTCCAGCCGCCACCAGCCGGTGCGCGGCACGACCCAGACCTCGCCGCTCCTGAAGCGGCGCGCCTGCGGCCAGCAGTGGTCAGCCCAGAGCGCGGGCGCGTCCTCGACATCGACGACGCCGGCCTGCACGTGCATCACGGTGCCTCGTGCGAGCTTCAGCATCAGCGACTGACCGGCGACCAGCCGGAGTTCCTGCGGTGCCGTCGAAGGCTGCCGCACGCGGGTGGGCGCAGCCAGCGCGGGCACGGTGTGCGGTGGCGCGGCCTGCCAAGGCCAGGGGATGGGCAAGGATCGCAGGACGGCGGCGAGGAACATGACGGCGTCGCCCGAAGGCGCCTCGATGGGATGGGTGTCCAGTGTTCCCATCGGCGACGCGGTGTGACAGGCACAGCGGCGCCCTTTGTTCTGCGTAACAGCCATCGCCACCCGCCTGTTCCGTATCGACGGGGCGCCGGCTGTTCCGGTGTCGCGCGCGCCTGCGGGCGCAGAATCGCCGGCATGGACGCTTCGGACCCTCTGTACGCGCAGGTCGCCGCGCACTACCGCCAGGCCATCGCGGCCGGCACGATGCCGCCGGGGAGCCGGATGCCGTCGGTGCGCACGCTGATGGGTCTGCACCGCGTGAGCCTGAGCACCGCGCTGCAGGCCTGCCGTCTGCTTGAAAGCCAGGGCCTGCTGCAGGCCCGTCAACGCGCCGGCTATTTCGTGAGACCGCCGCGCCCGAACCGGCTGGCGCGCGCCGCCGAGCCGCGCCAGACGCAGGCCGATCCGGCGCGTTTCGTCGGCGTGCACGAGCGCATCTCCGAGATCCTCACCCGCGGCATCGCCGCGAAGCCGGAGGTCAACCTGTCCGGCGCCTGCGCGCATGCGTCGCTGTATCCGACCCGCGCGCTGGCCCTCCACGGCCAGCGGCTGCTGCGCCGCCGGCCCGAGATCCTCGGCATCCAGCCCGATCCGCAAGGCCTGCTCGCGCTGCGCCAGGGCCTGTCGCGCCTGGCGCTGAACGCACAGATCCAGCTCGACCCGTCGCAGCTCGTGATCACCCACGGATGCACCGAGGCGCTCGGCATCGCGCTGCGCGCCGTGACGACGCCCGGGGACGCGGTGGCGGTCGAGTCGCCGACCTACTACGGCCTGCTGCAGCTGCTGGAGAGCCTGGGCCTGCGCGCGCTGGAGATCCCGACCAGTCCCCACACGGGCCTGTCCGTCGAGGCCTTCGAGGCCGCCGCGATGCACGAGCCCCGGCTCAAGGCGGTGGTCGTCGTGCCCAACCTGCAGAACCCGCTCGGCGCGGTGATGCCGGACGACGCCAAGCAGGCGCTGCTGGCGGTCTGCGAAGCCCGCGATCTCGCCCTCATCGAGGACGACACCTACGCGCTGCTGTGCGACACGCCGCAGCGCGCGATCAAGTCCTGGGACACGACGGGGCGGGTGATCTTCTGCTCGTCGCTGCACAAGACGCTGGCGCCCGGCATGCGCGTGGGCTGGATCGCGGCGGGGCGCTGGCAGCCGCGCGTGGAGATCCTCAAGTACGCGCAGAGCCGGCCCAACGAGATGCTGGGTCAGGCCATCCTGGCGGAGTTCCTGGCCGGCGGCCAGATCGAGCGCCACCTGCGCGCGCTGCGGGCGAAGCTCGCCACGCAGCGCGAGCAGATGGTGGCGGCGTTGTCCGACGAATTGCCGGCCGGCACCCGGCTCAGCCTGCCGCCAGGCGGCCCGAGCCTGTGGGTCGAATTGCCCGAGGGGCTGTCCTCGCTTGCGTTGTTCGACGCCGCGCTGGAGAAGGGCATCCGGCTGGGGCCGGGGCTGATGTACTCGAACTCCGAGCGCTTCGACAACTTCATCCGCATCAACGCCGGCAATCCGATGGATGACGCGCAACGGCGCGCGATCGCGACGCTGGGCGAGCTCTGCACGTCGATGTTGAGAGCGCGTTGAACGCCCGGATCCAGGGCGCACCCGCCATGAGGCGGGACTACACTGCCCGCCCATGAATTCCTGCATCGCATTCATCGGTGGCGGCAACATGGCCAGCGCCATCGTCGGTGGCCTGCGCCGGGCCGGTTTTCCGGCGGAGGATCTGCTGGTGGTCGAGCCCTTCGAGGCGCAGCGCGAGCGTCTCGCCGCCGACTTCGGCATCCGGCCGCTCGCCGCGGCGGAGGCCTCGCTGTCGCGGGCCCGCGCCGTGGTCTGGGCGGTCAAGCCGCAGCTGTTCCAGGAAGCCGCCGTACCGGTGGCGCCGCACGTTGGAGGCGCGCTGCAGTTGTCGGTGATGGCGGGTCTGCGCAGTGACGCGATCGCGCGTGCGACCGGTGCCGCGCGCGTCGTGCGCGGCATGCCCAACACGCCGGCGCTGATCGGGCAGGGGATCACCGGCCTCTGCGCAAGCGCGGCCGTCACGGCCGACGATCGCGCGCTGGTCGAGCAACTGCTTCAGCCCACCGGCCGGACGGTCTGGGTCGACAACGAGGGCGACCTCGACACGGTCACCGCGCTGTCGGGCTCGGGGCCGGCCTACTTCTTCTTCCTGGTCGAGCACATGGTCGCAGCGGCGCGCGCGCTGGGCCTGGACGAGGCCAAGGCGCGCGAGCTTGCGTTGGCCACCTGCGGCGGCGCCGCGGCGCTGGCACTGCAGTCGGGCGACTCGCCGACCGCGCTGCGGGAGAAGGTGACATCGAAGGGCGGTACCACGCACGCCGCGATCACCAGCCTGCAGGCCGACGGCGTCGGCGAGGCGGTCGAGCGCGCCGTGAAGGCCGCGCACCGCCGCGCGGGCGAACTGGGCGACGAGTTCGGCCGCGCCTGATGCGCGCCGCCTCACGATCGTCCGCCGACGTGCCGCCGACTTCCTGACTTCCGAGAGCTGTTGCAACCGATGGGGATCGCCGATCGCTGGGGCCTGCGCGCGTGGTTGCGCGCGCCGGGCTCGCTGAGCAAGCGCCTGGCCGCGACGGGTCGCCGCTATGAGGTGCAGGTGCTGCGCCAGACGACGGCGCCGCTGCGTCCGCAGGAGCGCGCCGCGCTCGGCCTGCCGAAGCGGGGGCTGACGCTCGTGCGCGAAGTGCTGCTGCGCGTCGACGGCCAACCGCTCGTGTGGGCGCGGTCGGCGGTGCACGGCCACGCGGTGGCCGGTCCGTGGAAGGCGTTGAAAGGTCTGGGCAGCCGGCCGCTCGGCCATCTGCTGTACGACGATCCCCGCATCCATCGCAGCGAGCTGCAACCGCGACGCGTCACGCGGCACGGTGCGACGCACCACCAGATGCAGCGCCAATGGCTGGCAGCCACGGGAACCGAGGCACCGGCGTCGATGCAGTGGTCGCGCAATTCGGTCTTCACCCGCCACGGGCAGCAGCTGCGGGTGATGGAAATGTTCGTGCCCGACGTCGCGCTGCGCGATCCCGGGCCGCTGCGGCGCAAGTCGAGGCCGCGTCGGTGATGAGCAGACTCCGCCGCTGGCTGCAGGCGTTCCGTCCCGCGCCGATGCGCGTCGACGCGCGCGAGCGGCTCCGCGTGGTGGCCGGCGCCATCGTCGGGCTGCTGCTGACGGGGGTGCTCACGGAACTGCTGTCCCGTCATGTCCCCGGCGTGCCGTGGCTGGTGGCACCCCTCGGCGCGAGCGCGGTGCTGGTGTTCGGCGTGCCGGCGAGTCCGCTGGCGCAGCCCTGGGCGGTGGTGATGGGCAACACCTCGTCGGCGCTGGTCGGTATCGCGTGCGCGCACCTCTTCGGCGGCACACCGGAACTGGCCGCGGCGATCGCCGTCGGCGGTGCGATCGGGCTGATGTTCCTGCTGCGCTGCCTGCACCCGCCCGGTGGCGCCGCGGCGCTGCTGATGGTGCTCACCGGCGTGCACGACTGGCACTTCGCGCTCGACCCCGTGCTGCTGAACTCGGTGCTGATGGTGCTCGCGGGCATGGCCTACAACGGCGTCACCGGCCGCAGGTACCCGCACCCGCAGATGACCGTGCCCGCCGCGGGGCCGGCGACGGGCGCGACGAGCGGGTCCGGCGGCACGGAGCCCGGAACCGCCGTCTTCAGCGGTGTCGACCTGGACACGGTGCTGGCGCACTACAACCAGGTCCTGGACGTTCCCCGTGACGATCTGCAGGCGATCGTCGACGAGGCCGGTCTGCTCGCCGCGCGGCGCCGGATGACGACGCTCCGCTGCGCCGACGTGATGTCGCGCGACGTGAAGGCGGTCGAGTGGGGCACGCCGCTGCAGGAGGCGTGGTCGCTGATGCGGACGCATCAGATCAAGGCGCTGCCGGTGGTGGACCGCGCCCGGCGGGTGGTCGGCATCGTGACGCTGGCGGACTTCATGCGCGGCGCGTCGCTGGACGTGCACGACGACTGGGCGACGCGGCTGCGCCATCTGATCCGCCCGACGCCGACCACGCACAGCGACAGGCCGGAAGTGGTCGGCCAGATCATGAGCCGGCAGGTGCGCGTGGCCAGCGCGGACCGGCCACTGGCCGACCTGGTGCCGCTGTTCGCGGCGACCGGGCATCACCACATTCCCATCGTCGGCGACGAGGCGCGGCTGGTCGGCATCCTGACGCAGTCGGACCTGGTGGCGGCGCTGGCGCGGGTGGACGGGCTCTGAGCAAAGGGCTCCCAGGGGGGCCTGCGCGCAGACCCCGGGGCCGGGCAGCCTGAGCATGGGCTCAGCACGGGCTAAGCGGACGTACAGGTCCCGCTCAGCTTCGCTCGGTATGCTGCTGCGGCCTTTGATGAAGACCGTGCCGCCCATGGACATCGACCCCGACGAACTGATCGAGACCGCCCGCCAGGCCAACGAGCGGACGGAGACCGCGGCGCCGCAATCGCGGCTGAACGTGGCGGTCGCGCTGACCGTGGCGCTGCTGGCGACCTTCATGGGCCTGTGCAAGATCAAGGACGACAACATCGGCCAGGGCATGCAGCAGGCGCAGGCGGACAAGATCGACCACTGGGCCTTCTACCAGGCGCGCAATGCGCGGGAGGAGGTCGCCAAGGCCGCGCTGACGCAGCTGAAGCTGCAGGCGATCGGCGCGCCGGCCTCGGCCGCCGACGGCTACCGGCAGGCGATCGCGCACTACGAGACGCTTGCCGCCGACCAGGCCGCCAAGAAGGACGAGCTGCGCAAGCAGGCGGAGGCTGACCAGCAACGCTACGACGCGCTCAACTACCGGGACGACCAGTTCGACCTGTCCGATGCGCTGCTGGCCATCGCGATCGCGATGCTGGCGGTGACCGCGCTGACGCAGCTGTGGTGGCTGTACGCCGCGGCGATGGTGCCGACGGTCTTCGGCCTGCTGATGGGGCTGGCGGGGCTCGGCGGCTGGCCGCTTCATCCGGACGCGATCGTGCAATGGCTGTCGTGAGTCCCCGGGGATGAGGGGATGAGCGCGGGGAACCTCGTGTCCTGATCGCCCATGAGGGTCGGCGCCGGTGCGGATGCGCCGCGAGGCCGGGCACAATCGCGCCCGCGCCCGTCGAAGGCGGTCCAGGGAGGACGCCGGCGCTCACACGAGAACAAGTCTCCAGCCATGTCCGATGCCTCGATCGAGCGGCTTCTCCAGCCCAGCCTGGACCACGCCGAACCCCCCGTCCGCGCGCCGTTTTCCGCCAGCGCCCAGTTCCTCACCGGTGTCTTCGGTGGTCCGCTGGGGTTGGTGTTCTGCTTCGTCGGCAGCATCCATCGCCTGCGCCGCTGGCGCCAGGACGCGTTGTTCCTCGCCGCCTTGATCGTGATCCTGTTCGGCGCCGTCCTGCTGCCCCAGACGGCTGCCGGCGCACCGCTGCGCGCTTGGCTCGTCGACCTGCTGGGCCGCAGCGGTCCAGGCACCTGGACCACGCTGTGCACGTCGCTGGCCGCACTCGCGGCCATCCATCGCCACCATCGTCAGCGCCGCGCCGCGGACCTGATGGGCCTGCGCGTCGAAGGCGCCTTCGCCGCGTGCCTGGCGATGGTGGTGGTCGCTGCGGGTCTGTCCTACCTGTTCAACGCCGTCATGAGGATGTCCTGATGGAACCCGTCGATCCGGACGTCTCCGACCTGCGTCCCGCCATCCAAGAGCCACCCGGCGTCGACGCGCTGATCGAGCGCGCCGAACTGCTGATCGAGCGCCGCCGCTGGCGCGAGGCCGAAACCGTGCTACGCCAGGGACTCGCGCTCGAACCCGAGAACCTGACCCTGCTGACGGAGCTGGCCCGCACGCGTTTCGCGCAGAACGACAACGACGAGGCGCTGCACCTGGTGCGCGGCGTCCTGGTCAAGGACCCGTCGCACTTCGAGGGCCGGTACCTGCTGTTCCACGTCCTCACCGACATGGACGAGGCGGCGGAGGCCGAAGCGGTGATCCTCGCCCTGATCCGCGAGTTCCCGGGCGCCCCCGGGTTCTACACGTCCTACGCCCGCCTGATGCTCAGAGCGTTGCAGGTGGACAAGGCCCGCGGCCTGGTGGCGGAAGCGCTGCGCCTGGCCCCGGACAGCCACGGCGCACTGCAGGCCGCCGCGCTCTGTGACCTGGTCGACGGCCGGCGCGGTGACACGGCCGCGATGCGGCGCTTGCTGGTCGAGGATCCGGGCAGCCGCGAGACACTGTCCCTGGTCATCAACGCGCTGATCGACCGCGGTCGTATCCGCGAGGCCTACCGCCTGTCCAAGGAACTCCTGCGCGCGCAGCCCGACGACCCCTTCGCGCTGCAGCGCGTGAAGGCGCTCGCCGGCGAGGCCCATTGGGCGCTGCGGCCGTTGTGGCCACTGCAGCGCTGGGGCTGGCAGGCCTCGGTCGCCCTGTGGGTTGCGGCGGTCGCCATCGGCCGGCTGCTGGAGCGGCAGGCGCCGGAATGGGCGGCGACCTTCTGGATCTGCTGGTTGGTCTATGCGGTCTACAGCTGGATCGCTCCGCCCCTGGTGCGTCGTCTGGCGGCCCGCTGAGCGGCCATCGCCGCGCTTCGTCTCATCTCGGAATTCCGGATTCATTGCCATGCAGGAACTTGAACAGGCGCTGCTGAGGGCGCCCTTCGATCATGGGCTGCGCGCCCGTTATGCGCGCGCGCTGCTGGACGCGCGCCGCATCGACGAGGCGGAGGTCCAGGCCGGCCTCCTGGCCCAGCAGCGGCCCGATGAGGCGGCGGCCCTGGTGATCCAGGCGCTGTGTCGGCTCGAGCGCGAGCCCGCCGCCGCGCTGGACCTGTACCTGCGCGCGCGCCGCGCGCCCGGCTTCGAGCCGGAGGCGGCGCTGGAGGATCTCGCCGCGCATGCCCATCCGGCGCGCGGCGAAGTGCCGGCGGCCGAAGCGCCGCGGCTGCAGCTGGTCGGCGGCGGCCAGTCCGCCAAGGTCGCGGCGATCCAGCAGGTGCCCGAGGACAAGGTGCGCTTCTCCAGCATCGTCGGCATGGAGGCGCTGAAGAAGACCATCCGGCTCAAGATCATCGAGCCCTTCCTCAAGCCCGGGCTCTTCCAGCGCTTCCGCATGAACAGCGGCGGCGGCATCCTGCTCTATGGCCCGCCCGGCTGCGGCAAGACCCTGCTGGCGCGCGCCGTGGCCAACGAATGCAATGCGGAGTTCATCTCCGTCGGCGTGTCCGACGTGCTGACGATGTGGCAGGGCGAGAGCGAGCGCAACCTGGCGGCGATGTTCGAGCGGGCGCGCAGCCAGACACCGTGCGTGCTGTTCTTCGACGAACTCGACGCGCTGGCCTATGCGCGGTCCAAGTCGTCGAGCGCGAGCACGCGGACCGTGGTCAACGAGTTCCTGACGCAGCTCGACGGCCTGGGCAAGAACAACCAGGGCGTGCTGGTGCTGGCCGCGACCAACATGCCGTGGGACGTGGACGACGCGATGAAGCGGCCGGGCCGCTTCGCGCGGCAGGTCTTCGTGCCGCCGCCGGACGAGCCGGCGCGCGAGGAGATGCTGCGCATCAAGCTCACCGGCGTGCCGGTGGAGTCGCTCGACCTCGCGGCATTGGCGGCGCGCACGCCGCATTGCTCGGGCGCGGACATCGACGGCCTGATCGACCTGGCCAAGGAGTCGGCGGTCCTGGACGGTCTGGCGGGCGACGAGCGGGGGCTGCGCATGGCGGACTTCGACGCCGCGCTGCAGACGCAGCAGCCGTCGACGCTGGAGTGGCTGCGCACGGTGCGCAACGTGGTCAAGTACGCCGGCGAGGACGCGAGTTATCGCGATGTCGGCGCCTACCTGAAGCAGCACCGGATGCTGTGAACGCGAGGGCCCGTGCGGGCCCTCACCGACCTTGCCGACCCTGTCTCAGCGCAGGGCCAAGTCGGCCGCGGTGCCGGCGAAGATCGCGAAGCCGACCCAGTGGTTCTCGCGGAAGGCCCTGAAGCAGCCCTCGCGGCTGCGGTCCTTGATCAGCGTGTAGTGCCAGACGACCTGCGCCGCCGCGACCGCGAGGCCGGCCAGGAACCAGTGGCCCATGCCCAGCCGCAGTCCCAGCGCGGCCCATAGCACGAGGAACGCGACGTAGAACGCCATCACGCCGATGACGTCGAAGCGGCCCAGCGTCAGCGCGGAGGTCTTGATGCCGATGCGGATGTCGTCGTCGCGGTCGACCATCGCGTACTCGGTGTCGTAGGCCAGCACCCAGAACAGGTTGGCGACCAGCAGCCCCCACGCCTCGACCGGGACCGAGGCTGAGATCGCGTGCCATCCCCATTCGCGCCCGCCCTGCGCGGCGGAGAAGGCCATCGGGATGCCGAAGGAGAAGGCGACGCCCAGCACCGCCTGCGGCATCGACACCCAGCGCTTGGTGAAGGGGTAGAGGACCGTCACCGCGAGCGCGGCGAAGGACAGCATGATGGTCGGCGGATTGGTCGTCAGCACGAGCGCGAAGGCGATCAGCGCCAGGACGGCGCCGAGCACCAGGGCCTCCTTGACGGAGACCAGGCCCGAGGTGACCGGGCGCTGGGCGGTCCGTTTGACGTGCTTGTCGAAGTCGCGATCGGCGACGTCGTTGACCGCGCAGCCGGCGCTGCGCATGAGGAAGGTGCCGAGGCAGAAGACCAGGAGCAGGTGCCAGCCCGGCCACCCGGCCCAGCCGTCGGTGGCCATCCACAGCGCGGCCAGCGTCGGCCACAGCAGCAGGTAGGTGCCCGCCGGGCGGTCCCAGCGGATCAGGTTCAGGTAGAGCGACAGACGCGACGGCGCGGCGGGAGCGGGGGCGGCGGAGGTCATGGCCTTCATTGTTACGCGGCGGGAGCTGTTCGCATGTCGGGGATCGCTCAGTTGAGCTTGCGTCGCAGCTCCACGGTAGAAATGTCGTCGATGTGGCGGAACGCCGTGGCGATGCGGTCCATCTCCAGGGGGCTGACGCCGAACTGCTCGAAGTACATGCGCCATTGACGGACGACGCGCCAGACGTCGTCGATGGCCTGCGCGGCATCGCGCTCGGAGAGCGTGAATCCGGCGTGCGCCGCCAGCGCATTGTCGAGCGTAGCCAGTCGGCCTGACGGGCCGATACCCAGATGGAGGAATCGCTCGCTCGCCAGGCCGGGTCGGGGCATCACGTCGTAGAGGGGGCTGAGCCGCCAGCCCTGCAGTCGTGGATCCCACAGGAAGCCGTGATTGCGCAGATGGTCGTCGTCGTTGCTGACGAGGATGTTGAACACCATGCGCTTGAAGAGTTCGGTATTGCCGGCACGGATCATGTCGGGGTGCGCGTAGCGGCGGATCGCATCGGCGAGGTCGGCATAGGACTTGGTGCGCGACTCGCTCTCGTCACAGCCCAGCCAGGTCAACCCGCTGTTGAAGGCCAGCCGACGTTCTCCGAAACCGTCGGCCGGCGAGGCCTTGAGCAAGGTGGGATCGTCTTCGACGTCGGACAGGTGATCGGAGGACCAGTAGCGATCGAAACGTCGGATCAGCATGACGTGGCGATCGCCGATGGTCAGCGTCTTGACGGGTGGTACGGACAGCGAGGCCTCGGCTGCCAGCCGCAACGCGGCGCATTCGATGGCGGGGATGTCCATGCGGTCCTGGCGACTGGCGAATTTCGCCAGCCACAGCACCCCGTCGTCGTCTCGTACAGAGGCTTTTGGGCGCGCGCCTCCCAGCGATGCGCCGTCCATGAAGATGGCATCCAGATGTGCGGGGACGGGCGCACCTTCCTCGATGCGTTCGGCGGCCTCCATCAGGTGCTGCAACGTGTGCCAGGAACTGACGCCCGAACTCGGTCCGTCGGCCAGCCCTGCCCGCACGTCGAGCGCGCCGACGCGTTCGCTGCCTGCATGGATCAGGTATTGGGACTCCGGCAGGCTGTTGGCCGGTACCCGCAGCTTGGCCTCGATGACGCGGCGTCCCCACGCGTCCGGCGCCGCGTCGCGGATGCCGCCGAAGAAGGGCAGGTTGTTGATGGGGCGCAGCCGTTGACCGCGGACCCGTTCACGATCGACCAGACTCAGGCTCACCGGATCGATCTCGATGGCGTCGGGGCGTCGCAGGTAGTTCAAACCGTAAGCCAGGGTCGAACCCTGGAGTTCCTGATCCTGCTCGTTCAGTTGAAGCTGGCCGCATGGCGCCCAGGCGGATCCCAAATGCGCGAACACGGTGAGCTTGGCTTCCTTGGCCGCCATGAGTCGCCCTTCAGAAGTCCAGTTCCAGCATTTCAGCCTGCGTCAGCCCGCGCACACGCTGGCGCTGCTCTTCCTGCTGCTGCTGGAAGAGCGCTGGGTCGCTTTCGGTCAGGAGGTGCGTGAGCGTCAGACCCGGTGCGATGGCGTCCAGATAGCGCAGGATCTGGCCGATGGCGAGCCCGGGGTCACCCCGTTCGATCCGGTAGGCGGTATTGCGGGACAGCCCCGCCCGGACGGCCGCATCAGTCTGCTTGATTTGCCGGGCCACCCGCAGACGTGCGAGGCGCTGCCCCAGTTGAGCGCTCTCGGTCTGGAGGCGCACGGGAAGCACGGACGACTGATCGACCTTCATGTTCGTTAAATCGAGCCTTAACGCGATAAGACTCGATATTACGAGCATGTCGCCGAAATGGCTAGTTCGGCGATGCGACCATGGTGCTCGTTAAATCGAGCATTAACGAGATACCGCTCGATTTAACGAGCATTTACTGGCTTGCGCAGCCGCTCCCACAAGGCCCCCGCCTCGCCCACCAGCCCGCGCCGGAACGCCAGCACGCAGACGATGAAGATCAGCCCGGTGACCAGGCTGACCGATTCGCCCAGGCCGCCGAACCACTGGATGCCGGTCAGGCTGGCCAGCCACTGTCCCAGGTCGCCGATCTTGTTCTCCAGGGCGATGATCACCAGCGCCCCGACGATCGGCCCCACCATCGTCCCCATGCCGCCCACCAGCGTCATCAGGATCACCAGGCCGGACGTCGTCCAGATCGCATCGGTCAGCGTCGCGAAGCCCAGCACCAGCGTCTTGGTCGCGCCCGCCAGCCCGGCCAGCGCCGCCGACAGCACGAAGGCCATCAGCTTGAACCGCGCCGCGTCGTAGCCCAGCGAGGTCGCGCGCGCCTCGTTCTCGCGGATCGAGGTCAGCACCTGCCCGAACGGCGAATGCACCGTCCGGTAGATCAACCAGAACCCGAAGACGAAGATCGCCAGCACCAGGTAGTACAGCGCGCTGTCGTTCTCCAGGTTGATGCCCAGCAGGCTGCCACGCGGCACCGACTGCAGGCCGTCCTCGCCGCCGGTGAACGGCGCCTGCAGGAAGTAGAAGAACAGCATCTGCGCCAGCGCCAGCGTGATCATCGAGAAATAGATCCCCGACCGGCGGATCGCCAGCAGCCCGAACACCAGCCCCGCCAGCGCCGCCATCAGCGTGCCGAACGCGATGCCCACCAGCGGCGGGAAGCCCCAGACCTTCAGCGCATGTCCGGCGCCGTAGGCCGCCGCGCCCAGGAAGGCCGCGTGGCCGAAGCTCAGCAGCCCCGTGAAGCCGATCAGCAGGTTGAAGGCGCACGCGAACAGCGCGTAGCACATCACCTTCATCGCGAAGATCGGATACACGCCCAGGAAGGGCAGCAGCGCGATGGCGATGAACAGGGCCACGTAGCCCAGCGGTTTCTTGTTCATTTCTCTTTGCCGAACAGGCCGGCGGGACGCACCAGCAGGACCAGGGCCATGACGACGAACACCACCGTGTTGGACGCCTCCGGATAGAAGACCTTGGTCAGGCCCTCGACGACGCCCAGCCCGAGGCCGGTCAGGATCGACCCCAGGATCGAGCCCATGCCGCCGATCACCACCACCGCGAAGACGACGATGATCAGGTTGGAGCCCATCAGCGCGTTGACCTGCAGGATCGGCGCCGCCAGCACCCCGGCGAAGCCGGCCAGCGCCACGCCGCCGGCGTAGGTCAGCGACACCAGCCGCGGCACGTTGACGCCGAAGGCCTGCACCAGCTTCGGGTTCTCGGTGCCGGCGCGCAGCGTCGCGCCCAGCGAGGTCTTCTCGATCAGCACCCACACGCCCAGGCACACCACCAGCGAGGCCACCACCACCCAGGCCCGGTAGTTCGGCAGGATCATGAAGCCCAGGTTGGTCGCGCCCGACAGCGCCTCGGGCGCCGCGTACGGCTGCCCACCGACGCCGAAGAAGGAGCGGAACACGCCCTCGATCACCAGCGTCAGCCCGAAGGTCAGCAGCAGGCCGTAGAGGTGGTCCAGCTTGTAGAGCCACTGCAGCAGCAGCCGCTCGATGACGAGCCCGAACACGCCCACGATCAGCGGCGCGATCAGCAGCATCGCCCAGTAGTTGATGCCGAAGTACTCCAGCCCCATCCACGCCAGGAACGCGCCCATCATGTAGAGCGCGCCGTGGGCGAAGTTGATGATGTTCAGCATGCCGAAGATCACCGCAAGCCCGAGCGACAGCATCGCGTAGAAGGACCCGTTCACCAGCCCCAGCAGGAGCTGGCCCAGCAGCGCCGGCAACGGGACGCCAAAGAAGTCGGTCATGCGGTGTCTCCGGCCTCAGCTCACTTCTTGACCAGCGGGCACTTGGAGTCGGCCAGCTTGGTGAACGCGTCGTCGCCCGCGATGCGGGTCACGACCTTGAAGTAGTCCCACGGCTCGGTGGATTCCTTCTGCGACTTCACCTGCAGCAGGAACATGTCGTGCACGCCGCGGCCGTCTTCCTTGCGGATCGTGCCCTTCGTGTAGAAGTCGTTGATCGGCGTGGCCTTCATCTGCGCCACGACCTTGTCGCCGTCGTCGGACTTGATCGCCTCGACCGCCTTCAGGTAATGCGACACCGCCGAATAGTCCGCCGCCTGCAGCGACGAGGGCATGCGCTTCATCTTCTCGAAGAAGCGGCGCGCCCAGGCGCGCGCCTCGGGGCTCTGGTTCCAGTACCAGCTGTCGGTCAGGTACATGCCTTCGGTGGTCTTCAGGCCCAGCGAGTGCACGTCGTTGATGAACATCAGCAGGCCGGCCAGCTTCATCGTCTTGGTGATGCCGAACTCGTTGGCCGCCTTCACCGCGTTGATGGTGTCGCCGCCCGCGTTGGCCAGGCCCAGGATCTGCGCCTTGGAGCTCTGCGCCTGCAGCAGGAAGGAGGAGAAGTCGCTCGCGTTCAGCGGATGCTTCACCGCGCCCAGCACCTGGCCGCCGGATTTCGTCACCACCGCCGACGTGTCGGACTGCAGCGAGGTGCCGAAGGCGTAGTCCGCCGTCAGGAAGAACCAGGTCTTGCCGCCGGACTTGGTCACCGCCGCGCCGGTGCCGTTGGCCAGGGCCACCGTGTCGTAGGCGTAGTGGATGGTGTAGGGCGTGCATTCCTCGTTGGTCAGGCGCGAGGTGCCGGCGCCGATCGAGATGAAGGGCTTCTTCTTCTCCGCCGCGACCTTGGCCATCGCCAGGCTGGTGCCGGAGTTGGTGCCGCCGATCAGCAGGTCCAGGCCTTGCGTGTCGAACCATTCGCGCGCCTTGGAGGCGGCGACGTCGGCCTTGTTCTGGTGGTCGGCGAAGACCAGTTCGATCTTCTTGCCGGCGGCCATGCCCTTCGCGTCGGCGATGGCCATGCGGATCGCCTCCACGCCGCCGGCGCCGTCGATGTCGGCGTAGACGCTGGACATGTCGGTGATGATGCCGATCTTGACGGTGTCGCCGGAAATCTGCGCCTGCGCGCCGAGGCTGCCGCAGGCCAGCGCCGAGGCCAGGGCAACGGTTTTGAGGGTCGTCTTCATCGCTTGTCTCCTTGTTCTAACGGCCTCAACGGGCCCATGCGGGTTTCAGACTCGAAGCTCGGAATCCTGGAAATGTCGGCTGTCGGGATCGTGCGTGACGGAGGCGGCGCGCGTCCGTCACACGCTCAGCAGCTCGTCGAGCAGCGCGCGCTTGCTGTCGAGCTGTGCGGCGCTGAAGGACTCGACCACCTGGCCGTGTTCCATCACGACGAAGTGGTCCGCCAGCGGCGCGGCGAACCGGAAGTTCTGCTCCACCATCACGATGGTGAAGCCCTGCGCCTTCAGCGCGGTGATCATGCGGGCCAGCGCCTGGACGATGACGGGGGCCAGGCCCTCGGAGATCTCGTCCAGCAGCAGGATGTCCGCGCCGGTGCGCAGGATGCGGGCCACGGCCAGCATCTGCTGCTCGCCGCCGGACAACCGGGTGCCCGGGCTGTGGCGGCGCTCGGAGAGGTTGGGGAACATCGCGTAGATCTCGTCCTCGGACATGACCTTGCCGCGGCCGCTCTTGAAGACGGGCGGCAGGCGCAGGTTCTCCTCGGTGCTGAGCGACGCGAAGATGCCGCGCTCCTCCGGGCAGTAGCCCAGGCCGAGGCGCGCGATGCGATGCGTGGGCAGGGTGACGCTCTCCTGCCCGTGGACCTTGATCGAACCGCTGCGGCGGTCGGTCAGGCCCATGATGGCGCGCAGCGTCGTCGTGCGGCCGGCGCCGTTGCGGCCGAGCAGCGTCAAGACCTGACCCTGTGGGATCGCCAGGTCGATGCCGTGCAGGATGTGGCTCTCGCCGTACCAGGCCTGAAGTCCCTTGATCTCGAGTGCGTTCATTGGAGCCCCTCGTCCGATGCCAGCATCGGCCGGTCCCCCGAGGGGACGCGTGCTTGCTTGGGGCGGCCCGGCGCGGCGCACGCCGAGCGGCAACGGCACGTCGGCTTCATGCATGTGCTCCTTGCAGCTCGGTGGCCTCGGAGCCCATGTAGGCCTCCAGCACCTTCGGATGGCGGGACACGGTGGCGTAGTCGCCCTCGGCCAGCACGGCGCCGCGGGCCAGCACGGTGATGCGGTCGGCGATGCTGCTGATCACCTTCATGTTGTGTTCCACCATCAGCACGGTCCGTCCTTCGGCGACGCGCTTGATCAGCGCGGTGACGCGGTCCACGTCCTCGTGGCCCATGCCCTGCGTGGGCTCGTCCAGCAGCATCAGTTCAGGTTCCATCGCCATGGTCGTGGCGATCTCCAGCGCGCGCTTGCGGCCGTAGGGCAGGTCGGCGGCGCGCAGCGCGGCCATGTCGCGCAGGTCGACGAGTTCCAGCAGCTCGAGCGCCCGGCCGTCCAGCTGGGACAGGCCGCCGAGGCCCTTCCAGAAGTGGTAGCTCGTGCCGGTGAAGCGCTGCAGGCCGATGCGCACGTTCTCCAGCACCGTCAGGTGCGGGAACACCGCGCTGATCTGGAACGAGCGGATCACCCCGCGCCGGGCGATCTGCGCAGGCTTCTCGCCGGTGATGTCGTGGCCGTTGAAGAGGATCTGGCCGCGGGTCGGCGTCAGGAACTTCGTGAGCAGGTTGAAGCAGGTGGTCTTGCCGGCGCCGTTGGGGCCGATGAGGGCGTGGATATGCCCGCGCTGCACTTGCAGGTCGACCGAGTCCACGGCGGTGAAGCCCTTGAACTCCTTGGTCAGTTTGCGTGTCTCCAGGATGAGGTTGCTCATCGGCGCAAGGGTGGGCGCCGGTGGTCCGGTGCCTCTGTAGTGGAGCCAGGAATTTAGGGCCCCGGCGAGGTCCCGTCGACAGCGTAAAACCCTTTAAGCAGCATTGCGCAAGGGCTAACCCTCGGGCCTCTGTGGTCGAGGCGACGCGGGGGTTCCACATGACGCCGCACGCGTCTTTCACGAGGCTGACGTGCAGCGTCGCCGGGGCGCTTTTCAGAAGGGGGCCAGGACATGCCACAACGCCGTCTTGAAGAGCGCGTGTCACCGGAATCTCCTGCGGGAGAAGGGTGCTTCTTCCGAACGGGGAGGGCGGCGCGCGCGCGGCGTGGCTATGCTGCGCGCCAGCTCGAACACAGCGGTTCCAACAACGCACGCATCGCTTGGAACACACTCATCACGCCCCACACACGCATCACATGCACAGGAGATTCCCCATGATCCGTTCCGGAAAATTCGCCGCGCTGGGACTGGCGCTCGCGCTGGCCGCCGCTGGCGTGCAGGCGGCCGCGCCGCAGGTGAAGACACAGGCGCCGGGCTATTACCGGCTGATGCTCGGCGACTTCGAGATCACCGCGTTGAGCGACGGCACGATCGATCTGCCGGTCGACCAGCTGATGGACAAGGCCAAGCCCGGCACGGTGGTGAAGGCGCTGGCGAAGAACGCCCTGAAGCCGCCGGTGGAGACCTCGATCAACGGCTACCTGATCAACACCGGCACCAAGCTGGTGCTGATCGACACCGGCGCCAACGGCGCGTTCGGCCCGACGACGGGCAAGCTGCTCGCCAACCTCAAGGCGGCGGGCTACCAGCCGGAGCAGGTCGACGAGGTCTACATCACCCACCTGCATCCGGATCACGCGGCCGGCCTGACGAAGGACGGCCAGGCGGTGTTCCCGAACGCGGTGGTGCGGATGGACCAGCACGATGTCGACTACTGGCTGAATGCGGCGAACGCCGCCAAGGCCGCGCCCGGCCACAAGGACTTCTTCGGCGCGGCGATCGCGGCGTTGAAGCCGTACCAGGACGCGGGCCGCCTGAAGCCGTTCAGCGGCGAGACCGAGCTGGTGCCGGGCATCCGCACGCACGCGGCCTACGGCCACACGCCGGGGCACACGGTCTACATGGTGGAGAGCCAGGGCCAGAAGCTGGCGGTGTGGGGCGACCTGATGCACGTCGCGGCGGTGCAGTTCCCGGATCCGACGGTCACGATCAACTTCGACAGCGACTCGAAGCTGGCGATGCCGCAGCGCCAGAAGGCCTATGCGGACGCGGCGAAGAACGGCTACTGGGTCGCGATCGCGCACGTGTCCTTCCCGGGCCTCGGCCACGTGGCCGCGGACGGCAAGGGCTATCGCTGGGTGCCGGCGAACTACAGCATCAAGCCGTGATCAGCTGAGCGCGGCGCCGCCGCCGGCCTCGACATGACGCGCGAGGCCGGCCACCAGCACGTCGAACACCGCCCGGCATCGTGGACTGTCCCGCAAGTCCTCGTGCATCGTGACCCAGGTCTCCAGCGGGATGCTGAGCTCGTCCTCGAGCACGCGATGCAGCGCCGGATCGCGCTTCGCGAGCGCGACCTGGCACAGCCCGAGTCCGGCGCCCGCCCGGATCAGTGCAAGTTGCGCCAGGTCGCTGTCGGCGCGCAGCGCGAAGTGCTCGCGATCCATCACCGGGTAGCGCCGCGCCAGCTCGCGGACGTAGGGGGCCGGCTGGTCGTAGCCGATCAGCGCGTGACCATCCGCGACCAGCGCCTTCATCGAGCCCGGCGTCCCATGCGCTGCCAGGTAGCGCTCGTGGGCATGCAGACCGACCTCGATCACGCCGACGCGCCGTGCGATCAGCTGCTCCTGCTTCGGCGGCGTCATGCGGATCGCGATGTCCGCTTCGCGTCTCAGCAGATCCTGCACGCGGTTGCTCAGCACCAGTTCGACGATCAGCGCCGGGTGGCGCTCGCGCAGTTCGGCGATCAGCGGCGGCAGCACCTCCACGCCGATGACCTCGCTCGCGGTCACCCGCACGATGCCCCGCACGCCGTCGCCGTGGCTGCGCGCGGTGCGCTCCAGCGCGGCTGCCGTGCTGTCCATCGCCTCGGCGTAAGGCCGCAGCGCCAGCGCTGCCTCGGTCGGCAGCAGGCCGGCGGGCGTCCGCACGAAGAGGGACTGCCCCACCCGCGCCTCAAGCGCCGTCACGTGCCGGCCCACCGTCGGCTGGGTCAGGTCCAGCGCCCGCGCGGCCCCGGACAGCGAGCCCTCCCGCAGCACGCCCAGGAAAGAGCGATACCACTCCCAGGCGATGCCGGAACTGGACGCACCGGCGGAGTCGGCGGCGCCGGCAGGAGAGGGGGTATCCGTCGTCCGCAAGGAAGTCTTCGAAGCCATGCAGAAATGTATAGCCGCCTGTCGATGCTCGGTAATTTTCAGGAAAGCCGCTCTTTTCCAGAATCCGTCCCATGCCTTCACCCAACCGGACCGGCCCGGTCCAACAGGAGCTGACGATGGATGCGATGACTTCGATGGATGCGATCGGTGTGCTGGCCGCGATGACGGCGGTGGCGCGGCGGACGGCGCTGGTGCTCGGCGCGAGCGGCGGTGTCGGCGGCGCGGTGGCCAGGGCCCTGCGCGACGCGGGCTGGACGGTGCGCGCGCTCAAGCGCGGACTGGCCACCGAATCGGAACACCGTGACGGCCTGCAGTGGCTGCGCGGCGATGCGCTGGAGGCCGAGGACGTCCAGCGCGCCGCGGCGGGCTGCAGCGTGATCGTCCACGCCGTGAACCCGCCCGGCTACCGTCGCTGGAACGAGCTGGTGCTGCCGATGCTCGACAACACCATCGCCGCCGCGTCGGCCCGGGGCGCGACCGTCGTGCTGCCCGGCACCGTCTACAACTTCGGGCCCGACGCGATGCCGCACCCGGTCGAAGACTCGCCGCAGCGCCCGCTGACGCGCAAGGGCGCGATCCGCGTCGAGATGGAACGCCGCCTGCAGGAAGGCGCCGAGCGGGGCGCCTTCCGGGCGATCGTGCTCCGGGCCGGCGACTTCTTCGGCCCGGGCGCGGCGAACAGCTGGTTCTCGCAGGGGCTCGTGACGCCGGGCCAGCCGGTGACGCGGATCCAGCAGGCGGGCACGGACGGTGTGGGCCATCAATGGGCCTATCTGCCCGACGTCGCGACGGCCATGGCGGCGTTGATCGAGCGCTGCGACACGCTGCCGGCCTTCGCCCGCTTCCACTTCGCCGGCCATTGGGATGCCGACGGACGCCAGATGGCGGAGGCGATCCGCCGCGTCGTCCGGCGGCGCACCGGCACGCAGCCGCGGGTCACCCGCTTCCCGTGGTGGGCGGTGCGGCTGGCCCAGCCGGTGGTGCCGCTGTTCCGCGAGCTGGCCGAGATGCGCTACCTGTGGCGCGAGCCGCTGCGCATGGACGAAGCGCGCCTCGCGGCCGAACTGGCCAGGGATGGCGGCGTGCCGCACACGCCGCTCGATGCGGCGATCGAGCGCACCCTCGAAGCACTGGGCTGCCTGCCCGCCGCGCCTGCCGCTGCAGGGGCGGCCGGTGCGGCGGCGCTCAATCGAAATACTGCTGCCGCAGGCGCTCGTAGCGCCCATCCCGCCTGAGACGGTCCAGCGCGGCCTGCAGGCGTCGAGCCAAGGCCGGATCGCTGTCCGCCGGCAGCCCGTACCAGTAGGACTTGTCGACGTCCATCGGCAGCACCGGCGCCAGCGTTGCGTAGGGCAGCTTCAGCTCACGCAGGTGCCAGGCCGCGGCCCAGTCCAGCAGCACGATCAGGTCCATGCGGCCGGCCAGCAGCTTGCGCAGGTTGGTGGCGTCGTCGAGGCCGAGTTCCAGCTCGGTCTCGGGCCGCAGCCCCTCGGCGATCAGATGCTTCGCGGCGGCCGAATCACGCGACACGCCCAGACGCAAGCCGTTGAGCTGCTTCAGGCTGGCGGGGCGCACATCGGTGCGGTGGCTCAGCCGATAGACCAGGATGCGTCGCGGGCTGATGGGTCCGACCCAGCGGTACTGGGTCTCGCGCTCGGGCGTGCGCGTCAGCGAGAACAGCACGCTGTCCGGGTGCCGACCGGCCTCCTGCACCGACCGTTGCCACGGCAGCACCTGGACGCGCAAGGGCAGGCCGGCGTCGGCCGCCATCAGCGTCAGGAGCTCGGTGCTGAAGCCGCGCGCCGCGCCGCCCTCGTTGTAGTTCAGGGGCGGCAGGTTCTCGGTGAACGCGACCAGCTCGGTCGGCCCCGCCGCCATGCCCGCGATCGTCCGCGCGCGGGCCGCGGGCGCCGCCAGCGCCGCGGGCAGCGCGCCCGGCAGCAGTCCCGCCGCCAGCAGGAGGCAGCACAGACGGCGCTCCGGCAGGGGCTGGATCTCGTGGGGCATCGCGGCAGTGTAGGAAGGGGCGATGACAGGCCGACAACGATGTCGTTGCATAAACGCCAACAAGGTCACGACACCCGGATGGCGGACGAAAGACCTGACCCCTGTTCCGTTTCCTGATCCGATCCGTTCGCCGACGGGTCGTGAACCTCAGGCGTCCATCTGCTTCTGGAAGACCAGGCCCGCGTGCTCGCGCAGCGCGTGGAACTTGATCTTGGGCCAGTTCTCCTGCATCGCGCGGAGCTCGCCGGCGTACTCGAGCAGCACCGTCGGCGCGTTCACCGCATCCCATGCGACGCGGTGGGCGTTGTGGTCGATGAAGCGGCGCAATTCCTTCTCGCCGCCGTCGGCCTCGTCGCAGGTGACCCAGCGCGCGACGTTGTAGCGCGCCGGCATGACGCGGGCCTTGACGCCGTATTCATGCTCCAGCCGGTGCGCGACGACCTCGAACTGCAGCTGGCCGACCGCGCCCAGCAGCAGCACGCTGCCGGCCTCGGGGCGGAAGACCTGGATCGCGCCTTCCTCGCCGAGCTGGCGCAGACCTTCGCGCAACTGCTTGGTCTTGAGCGGGTCCGCCACTTCCACCGACCGGAACATTTCCGGCGCGAAGAAGGGCAGGCCGGTGTACTGCAGCGCTTCGCCCTCGGTGATCGTGTCGCCCAGCTGCAGCACGCCGTGGTTGGGGATGCCGATGATGTCGCCGGCGAAAGCCTCGTCCAGCAGTTCGCGGCGCTGCGACAGGAAGCTCACCACCGTGTTGGGACGCAGCTCCTTGCCGGAACGCACGACCTTCAGGCGCATGCCGCGCTCGAAGTGGCCCGAGGCCACGCGCAGGAAGGCGATGCGGTCGCGGTGCGCCGGGTCCATGTTGGCCTGGATCTTGAAGACGACGCCGGTGAACTTGGGCTCCTCCGGCTGCACGACGCGCTGCATCGCGGCGCGCTCGGCCGGCGCGGGGGCCAGCTCGACCAGCGCGTCCAGCACTTCCTGCACGCCGAAGTTGTTGACCGCGGAACCGAAGAACATCGGCGTCTGCTGGCCGGCGAGGAAGGCCGCCTCGTCGAAGGCCGGCGCGGCCTCGTTGACCAGCTCGATCTCGCCCTGCGCGTTGTCGTACTGCATGCCGAAGCGCTCGGCATAGGCCGGGTTGTCCAACCCGTCCAGCACCTCCTCGGTGCCGGCGGCGCGGTCCTCGCCGGGCGCGAAGACGCGCATGCGCTGCTGGCGCAAGTCCATCACGCCGTGGAAGTGCTTGCCCATGCCCACCGGCCAGGTGAACGGGACCACCGTCATGCCCAGCTCGCGCTCGATCTCGTCCATCAGCGCCAGCGGCTCCTGGACCTCGCGGTCCATCTTGTTGACGAAGGTCAGGATCGGCGTGTTGCGCGCGCGGCAGACCTGGATCAGCCGGCGGGTCTGCGGCTCGACGCCGTTGGCCGCGTCGATCACCATCAGCGCCGCATCGACGGCGGTCAGCACGCGGTACGTGTCTTCCGAGAAGTCCTGGTGGCCGGGGGTGTCCAGCAGGTTGATCACGCAGTCGCGGTACTCCATCTGCATCACCGACGAGGCCACCGAGATGCCCCGCTGCTTCTCGATCTCCATCCAGTCGGACGTCGCATGCCGCGAGGCCTTGCGCGCCTTCACCGAGCCCGCGATCTGGATCGCGCCGGAGAACAGCAGCAGCTTCTCCGTCAGCGTGGTCTTGCCCGCGTCAGGGTGGGAAATGATGGCGAAGGTGCGGCGACGGCGTACTTCGGCGGGGATGCGGGAGGGGTCGGTGGACATGGCGGCTGTGGGGCGGCGAACCCGCGATTATCGGGCAGTCTTCCTTCTTTGACCGCGCCCGTCGGCGGCAGCCGGCCCCGGGGTCTGCTCCCACGCTGGCGGGGCTCAACCGCAGGTCGCGTCCCCCGGGGCCGGCTGCCGCCGACTCCGGAGGGTGGGCGTCCTGGGACCCTTCATGCGGGCGCCATGAACGGGCGGACACGGGCCAGCAGGCGCTCGACGTACTCGTCCTTCTCACCGACCGGCGCGGCGTAGGTCAGCGCATCACGCGCGGCGCTCTCGCCGGCCTTGCTCCACATCAGCCACGCGGACAGGTACTGCGACGCGAGGCAGCCGCCCGACGTCGCCACCGGGCCGCGGGCGTGGAAGGGCTCGTCAAGGACGCGCACGCCGGCCTCGACCAGCCAGGGTCGCGTGGACGAATCGGTGCAGGCCGGCGCATCGCCGAGCAAGCCCAGCCGTGCCACCAGCAAGGCGCCGGAGCACTGCGACGCGATCAGTTGCCGCGTCGGATCGAGCTGCAGCCGGTCCAGCAGCGCCGAGTTCTCCGCGATCGCCCGCGTGTAGATGCCGGAGCCGAACCAGACGGCGTCGGCCTCGTTGGCCCATTCGAGCGGATGTCTCAGCTGGACGGTCACGCCGTTCATCGAGGTGACCGCCGGTCCCGGGCCGCACAGCTCGGCGGACCAGCCCAGCGGCTTGAGCCGGTTCAGCAGTCCCAGCGGGATGAAGCTGTCGATCTCGTTGAAGCCGTCGAAGGAGAGGATGGCGATGCGCATGGGGGAAGGCTCGAGAGGCCCGCAAGGCGATGCGGCCCACTGTAGCGCCGCCGCCCGCCCGGCCCAAGCCGTCGGGGTTATTGGCTGCTGGCGCCGCCGCCGTTGCCGCCGCCTTCCGCCTGCGGCGTGCCCAGCGTGCCGAGCTGCGTGCCGATGCGCACCAGCAGGTGCTCGCGCACGCGTTGGACGACCTCGGCCGCGTCGACCGGGCCCAGTTCCTCGGCCAGCCGGGCCTGGACCTCGTAGTGCAGGTAGAGCATGCCGCGCAGCTTCTCGAAGCCGCCTTCGTGGCCGTCGCCGCAGATGCGCAGGTCGTTGTCGAGCACGCGCTCGATGACGCCGGGATCGAGCAGCCGCACGTGGCACATGATCGCCAGCTGCGCGATCTGCAGGTCCACGTCCTCGACGGTCTTCTCCCACTCCTCGTGGCTGTAGCGTTGCTTGGGCGTTCGCATGGTCACTCCTCCCCGGCGAGCAGCCGGAACGTGTGGCGGGCCATCATGAGCTCCTCGTCGGTGGGGATGACCCAGGCCTCGCACCGGCTGTCGACGGTGCTGATCCGGCGCTCGGCCGGCCCCTCGCGGTTGGCGGCCTCCTGCGTCGACACCCCCAGCCACAGACAGCGCGACAGCACCCGCCGACGGATCTCCGCGGCGTGCTCGCCGATGCCGGCGGTGAACACCAGGCCGTCCAGGCCGCCCATTTCCGCCGCCAGCGCGCCGATCTCGCGGGCGACGCGGTGGACGAAGACATCGATCGCGAAACGCGCCCGCGGCGCGTCGCTGGCCAGCAGCTGGCGCATGTCGCTGGAGATGCCGGACAGTCCCAGCAGGCCGGACTGCTTGTAGAGCAGGGTCTCGAGCTCGCGCGCGTCCATGCGCTGCTCGTCCATCAGGTAGATCAGCACGCCGGGATCGACCGCGCCGCTGCGCGTGCCCATCGGCAGGCCGTCGACGGCGGTGAAGCCCATGCTGCTGGCGATGCTGCGGCCGCGGTGCAGCGCGCAGGCGCTGGCGCCGTTGCCCAGGTGCAGGATGACGGTGCGTCCGTCGGCCAGCCGCGGCGACAGTACCGGCAGCCGCGACGCGATGTACTCGTAGCTCAGCCCGTGGAAGCCGTAGCGGCGCACGCCGGCCTCGAACAGCGCGTAGGGCAGCGCGAAGGCGTCGGCGACGTCGGACTGGCCGCGATGGAAGGCCGTGTCGAAACACGCGACCTGCGGCAGCCCCGGAAGCGCCGAGAACGCGCGGCGGATCGGCGCCAGGTTGTGCGGCTGATGCAGCGGCGCGAGCGGCACCAGCGTCTCCAGTTGCGCCAGCACCGGCGGCGTCACCCGCACCGGCTGCGCGAACGCGGTCCCGCCGTGCACGACGCGGTGGCCGATGCCCAGCATCTCGATGCCGGGGAACTCGTGGGTGACGAACTCGACCAGGTGATCGAGCGCCCCCTCGTGCGTCAGCGTCTCGCCGACCGGCCAGTCGCGCGAGCCGGCCTTCGAGCCGTCGGCATGCGAGGCCTCGAAGTGCGGCGTCGCGATGCCGATCCCTTCGACCTGCGCGCGCAACTCAAGCCGCAACGGGCCCAGCCGTCGGTCGTCGTGCAGCGAGAACATCGACAGCTTGATGCTGGATGAGCCCGCGTTGACCACCGCGATGAATTCGCCTTCCAGTCGTGGATCCATCGCTCACCCCATGATGTGATAGCCGCCGTCGACGTACAGCGTCGAGCCGGTGATGAGCCGCGCGTGGTCGCCCGCGAGCATCGCGGTCGCGTAGCCGACGTCGTCGATCGTCGCCAGCGCGTGGGCCGGCGCGCGGGCGGCGGCATCGGCGAGCAGTTGGTCGAACTCCTCCAGGCCCGAGGCCGCGCGCGTCGCGATGGGCCCCGGCGAGATCGCGTGCACGCGGATCCCGGCCGGACCCAGCTCGTGCGCCAGGTAGCGCACCGAGGCTTCCAGCGCGGCCTTCACCGGGCCCATCAGGTTGTAGTGCTCGACGACGCGGCTCGCGCCCTGGAAGCTCATCGTGAACAGCGTGCCGCCGGAGACGCGCATCAGCGGCTCCGCCAGACGCGCCATGCGGATGAAGCTGTGGCACGAGATGTCCATCGCCAGCGCGAAACCGGCCGCGCTGCTGTCGACGAGTCGCCCGTGCAGATCGTCCTTCGGCGCGAACGCGATCGAGTGCAACGCCGCGTGCAGCACGCCCCAGCGCTCGGAGACCGCGGCGAAGACGGCGTCGAGCGACTCGGGCTCGCGCAGGTCCAGCGGCAGCAGCAGCTCGGCGCCGAGCGCGTCGGCCAGCGGCTTCACGTGCGGCAGGGCCTTGTCGTTGAGGTAGGTCAGCGCCAGGTCGGCGCCCATCGCGCGGAAGGCCCGGGCACAGCCGTAGGCGATGGACTGGTCGTTGGCGATGCCGGTGATCAGCACCTTGCGCCCGGCCAGCAGGCGGCCGAACTGGACGGCGGCGGAGTTCATGCCACCGCCTTGCGACGACGCGCGGGCTTGGCCGCCGTCGAGGCCGCGATCGAGACCGTCGCCGTGGTCGCTGCGATGGGTGCCGACAGCGCGAGCGCCATGTCGGCGACACGCGCCGGATCGACGTGCAGCAGGTCGTGGACGTAGCGCGCCGCGGGCGACTGCGGGTCGGCGAGCTCGGATTCGGCCATCAGCACCGCGCTCGCGAGGGCCACCGCCTGCTCGCGGTCCTCGAGCGTCGGCAGCAGCGTCGGCAGCGCGGCCATCGCCTCGTCGGGCGCGAAGGTCACGATGAGCGCCTGCCGATGCAGGAGCGTCGCCCAGTCCTCGCCGGGCACCGCCTCGGCGGCGACGGCACCTTCGGCCTCCTCGGCCATGCGGCGGTGGGAATCGGCCAGCAGCTGGCCCAGGACCAGCCCGCGTCGCTGGACGACGCCGCGGTGGGCCAGCCCCGCCAGCAGGATACGGCAGACCGCGTCCGCGAATCCGCCTTGTTCGACCTGCTCCAGCGCCATGCGACGGCCTTCGCGCTCGTCGGCGGCCGCGTGCGCGACGCCGGACGCGAGGTCCGAGTCACGCGGTGGCAGCACCGCGCCCAGCCCGCTCGGGCCATACACCGCCTCGACCCAGTGCACGAGCGTCGCGTCACGCTGGTGGCCGAGCCGGTCCAGCGATTCGCTGATCGCGCGGGAGCCGAGCTGCTCCCACTTCAGCCACGGGTTGTCGGCATCGACGTTCTGGCGCTGCGTCCGCGCGTGGTCGGCGGCCTGCTTGAGCCACGGCGCCAGCGGATGCAGGTCGGAGATCGCCAGATGCTGCAGGCGCAGCGGGTGCGTCCAGCGCAGCCACTCGCCGAGCGCCTTGCTGCCGACCGCGCGCACCGCCGGTTGCAGCCACTGGCGGTAGCGGCGCATGTTCATCTCCGACACTTGCGCGATCGTGCTGAACAGCGCCTCGTCGCGGCGGCATTCCGGATTCAGCGCGCGCAGGTCGTCCACGGTGCGGGTCTCGAAGCTCACGGAGTAGTCGCCCGATTCCAGCGCCGCCAGCGGTGCGTCGGGATCGCGGGCGTCGATCTTCATTTCGTAGAGACCGGGCGGCAGCGCGGCGATCTGCTCGAGCGTGTCGAAGATCTGCTCATGCTCGCGCCGCGCGATGCCGCCGCCGACGAAGATGCCCAGGTGGCCGATCTTCGGGTGCAGCATGTAGACGATGGTGCGGCCCGCCTTGACCAGCGCCTTCTCGCTGCCCCAGACGTCGATGATCCAGTCCAGCGCCTGCTGCGGCGGCGTGATGTTGTCGCCCCAGGACGCGAAGATCACCATGGGCGCGGTGATGTTGCGCAGGTCCAGGCGATAGCCTTCCAGCTCGACTTCGCCGCGCGCCAGGCGGTTGCCGATGAACAGGTTCTCGACGATGGCCTCGATCTCCTCGCCGGTCATCCGGAAGTAGCCGCCCCACCAGCGCTCGAAGTCGAGGAAGCGCTCGCGCTCGGTGTCGACGTTGGCATAGAGGTGGTAGTACTTGTCCCACCAGCTGTTGGCGAGGTTGAGGTTCTCGAAGTTGGAGACCAGGTGCGCGCCGTCGAAGCGGTCGCCGCCGAGGTCTGCCGACAGCGCCGACATCCAGGCACCGCCGAGCGCGCCGCCCGCGTAGCGCATCGGGTTCTGCTCGGGCGAGCCGGCCCAGTACGACAGCGGTGCGCCGTTCAGCACGATCGGGCCCATCAGGTCGCTGCGCACGGCGGCCAGCGCGGCGACGGCCCAGCCGGCCTGGCAGTTGCCGATCACCGCCGGCAGTCCCGGCGCCTTCGGATGGCGGCGGGCGACTTCCTCGATGAACTGCGCCTCGGCCCGGGCGACGTCGAGCAAGGTCTGACCCTCGACCGGTTCCGGCTCGAAGGTGATGAAGTAGACCGGATGGCCGGCGCGCAGCGCGACGCCGATCTCGGAGTCCGGCTTGAAGCCGCCGATGCCGGGGCCGTGGCCCGCGCGCGGATCGATGACGACGATGGGCCGGCGCGCGGGATCGACGATGTCGCCGTCGGCCGGCAGGATGCGCAGCAGCGCGTAGTTGCAGGGCTGCGGCAGGTCGCGGCCGTCGATGAGCAGTTCATGTTCGAACTTGAGCAGCGCGGGCTTGCCGGCCTGCAGATGGTCGAGGAACACGTTGCCGCGCTCGCGCATCGTGTCCAGCGTCAGCAGCGTGCGCTGCCACGCGTCGGTCGCGTACGCTTGCCAGTCGTGGATCCAGTCGGACGTTCCGGACATTCGCTTTGCTCCCAGCACTGCCTCGCGAGGTCCGCTCGGCTTGATTTGTTGCACCGCAGCATGCATCATCGACCGCGACTCGTTGCCAATGTCCCAGGGAGACGCAGGGTGATCGAACAATGACCGAACAAGCGCCCAGTGCCCATCCGCACTACGACCGCCTCATCGAGGCGGTGCGCCACCTGCCGCCGCTGCGCATGGCGGTCGTCCACCCCTGCAACGACGTGTCCCTGCTCGCGGCGACGGAGGCCGCGTCATTGGGGTTGATCGAACCGATCCTGATCGGCCCGGCGGGCAAGGTGTCCGAGGCTGCCGCCGCGGCCGGCGTGGACCTGTCGCGCTACACGCTGGTCGACGTGCCGCACAGCCATGCTGCGGCGGACATGGGCGTGGCGATGGCGCTCAAGGGCGAGGTCGACGCGTTGATGAAAGGCAGCCTGCACACCGACGAACTGATGGGCGCGGTGGTGCGGCGCGAAGGCGGCCTGCGCACCGCGCGGCGCATCAGCCACTGCTTCGTGATGGACGTGCCGGGGCATGCGCAGCCGCTGATCATCTCGGACGCGGCGATCAACATCCAGCCGACGCTGGAGGAGAAGGTCGACATCGTGCAGAACGCGATCGACCTCGCGCATGCGCTGCGTCTGCCGGAGGTGCGCGTGGCGCTGCTGTCGTCGATGGAGACGGTGAATCCGAAGGTGCCGTCGACGATGGACGCGGCGGCGCTGTGCAAGATGGCCGACCGCGGGCAGATCACCGGCGCGGTGCTGGACGGCCCGCTGGCGATGGACAACGCCATCGATCCCGAGGCCGCGCGCATCAAGGGCATCGTGTCGCCGGTGGCGGGCAGGGCCAACGTGCTGATCGTGCCGGACCTGGACGCGGGCAACATGCTCGCCAAGAGCCTGAGCTTCCTGGCGCAGGCCTATGCGGCGGGGGTGGTGCTCGGCGCGAAGGTGCCGATCGTGCTGACCAGCCGCGCCGATTCGCGCACGGCGCGGCTCGCGTCGTGCGCGTTGGCCTCGATGCTGGCGCAAGCCCGGCGGGACGGGCGCATCAAGGCCGTGGGCTGATCACTCTTCCAGCAGCGAGCGCAGCATCCACGCGGTCTGCTCGTGCACCGTCAGGCGCTGGGTGAGCAGGTCGGCGGTCGGCTCGTCGCTGGCCTTGTCGACCAGGTCGAACAGCGCGCGCGCGGTGCGGGCGACGCCTTCATGACCGTCGACCAGGATGCGGACCATGTCCAGCGCCTTGGGCGGCGTGGTCGGTGCGTCCGGCAGCGAGCTCAGCGCCGCGAATTGCGCGTAGGAGCCCGGCGCCTTGTGACCCAGCGAGCGGATGCGCTCGGCGACCGGGTCCACGGCGTTCCACAGCTCGGTGTACTGGGCCATGAACATCGCGTGCAGCGAGTTGAACATCGGCCCGGTCACGTTCCAGTGGAAGTTGTGCGTGGTCAGGTAGAGGGTGTAGGTGTCGGCCAGCAGCTTGGACAGGCCCTGCGCGATCGCGGCGCGGTCCTTGTCGCTGATGCCGATCTGGATGGACGGCGCGCCCTTGGCAGAGGCGGCTTTGGCGGGCGAGGGGCTCTTCTTGGCCATCGAGGGACTCCTTACGGGAATGGAAGACAAAAGACGCCCCGCAGCCTAACCGATCCAGGTGATCGGCAACATGACCGTGGGGCGCGAGGCGGGTGCTGCTCAGGCGACGCTGTGTTGCATCCAGTCGATCAATGACTGTGCATTCAGCGCGGCGCCGGCGGCCACCAGCAACCAACCCAGTGTGCGTTGTCCGGATCGTGGGGTCATGTCTTGCTCCTTACAGATGAAATCCGGCGGTGTCAGACGGTGAACTCGATGTCGAGCGCGCTCAGCGCGGCGCGCACGACACGGCCGTAGGCCGGATCGGCCTTGTCGAAGTGGCCCAGCTGCCGATCGATGATGAAGGCCGGCACGCCGCGCATCGATTCGGCGATGTTGCGACCCAGGCGCTGCTGCTGTTCTTCGCCGAGCAGGCGGAAGAGGGCGCCGGGCTGCGCGTAGTCGTCGTTGCCGGCGCGATGGTCGAAGCGCGCCGCGTCGCCCTGCAGGCGCAGCGGCGGTTCGGCCACGGACGGATCCTGCGTCGCGCCGCCGAAGCTGTTGGGCTCGTAGTACGCGTTCGGATTGCCCGTCGGCGTGCGGAAGAACTTCATTGCGCCGTCCTTGTGATAGTGATGGACGGGGCACTTGGGCGCGTTCACCGGCAGCGCCTCGTAATGCGTGCCGAGGCGGTAGCGGTGCGCGTCGGCGTAGCTGAAGATGCGCGCCTGCAGGACCTTGTCGGGGCTGAAGCCGATGCCGGGCACGATGTTGCTCGGCGAGAACGCGGCCTGCTCGATCTCCTCGAAGTAGTTCTCCGGGTTGCGGTTGAGCTCGAGCACGCCGACCTCGATCAGCGGATAGTCGGCATGCGGCCAGACCTTGGTCAGGTCGAAGGGGTTGTACGAGGTCTTGTCGGCGTCGAGTTCCGGCATCACCTGCACGGACATCGTCCACTGCGGGAACTGCCCCTGCTCGATCGCGCCGAAGAGGTCTTCCTGGTAGCTCTCGCGGGTCTGTCCGATGACCGTGCTCGCCTCGGCGTTGGTCAGGGTGCGATGACCCTGGCGGGTCTTGAAGTGGAACTTCACCCAGAAGCGCTCGCCGTCCGCGTTCCAGAAGCTGTAGGTGTGGGAGCCGAAGCCGTCCATGAAGCGCGGGCTGACGGGGATGCCGCGGTCGCTCATCAGGATGGTGACCTGGTGCAGGCTCTCGGGGGAGAGGCTCCAGAAGTCCCATGCGGCGGTCCCGGAGCGCAGGTTGGACACCGGGTGACGCTTCTGCGTGCGGATGAAGTCGGGGAATTTCAGCGGGTCGCGGATGAAGAACACCGGGGTGTTGTTGCCGACCAGGTCCCAGTTGCCTTCGCCGGTATAGAACTTCAGCGAGAAGCCGCGGACGTCGCGTTCCGCGTCGGCGGCCCCCAGCTCGCCGGCGACCGTCGAGAAGCGCGCCAGCATCGGCGTCTGCCGGCCGACCTCGCCGAACAGCTTCGCGCGGGTGAATCGGGTGATGTCCTGCGTGACGGTCAGCGTGCCGAAGGCGCCCCAGCCCTTGGCATGCACGACGCGCTCAGGAATGCGTTCACGGTTCTGGTGGGCCAGCTTTTCGATGAGCTGGTAGTCCTGCATCAGGACGGGGCCGCGCGGGCCGGCGGTCAGCGAATTCTGGTTGTCGGCGATCGGCGCGCCGGCGCTCGTCGTCATGACCGGGCACTGGGCGGGATGTTGGGGCTTGGCGCTCATTCGGGGCACTCCTCGATGCTTCAGACAGGGACGCTTTTGTAGAGGTCCGGACCGGCGCTGAACTCTCCCGGAAGGAGGACGGCGACGGCGCATGAGGAGGACTTTAGAGAATTGCTATCGATGGCGATATTTGGATAGCTTAAGTGTCGCGATAAGGAAAAACTAAAGCCGCCCGAGGGCGGCTTAGGCAAGGGGTCGGGTCTTGCGGCAAGTCACGACAGCAACGTCACCCCTTTGAGCGTGCACGCATAGACTGCGTTGCGCAGCGCCGCGACGGCCTCGTAACGGGTGAAGGTGCGGCGCCAGGCAAGCACGACGCGACGCGTCGGCGCCGGGTCCTCGAAGGGGACGTAGCGCAGGTGCGGCGGGACGTGGTCCGGCACGCTCAGCGCCGGCACCACGGTGACGCCCATCCCGGACGCCACCATGTGCTTGATCGTCTCCAGCGAGCTGCCCTCGAAGCTCTTGCGGATGCCCTCGGCGTCCGTCGAGAAGCGCGCGAACTCCGGGCAGACCTCCAGCACGTGATCGCGGAAGCAGTGGCCGTTGCCCAGCAGCAGCATCGTCTCGGCCTTGAGCTCCTCGGCGCTGATGCGCGGCTTCTTCGCCAGCGGATGCACCGCCGGCACGGCGACGACGAAGGACTCGTCGTACAGCGGCGCCACCGCCAGGCCCGCGTCGGGGAAGGGCTCGGCCATGATCGCGCAGTCCAGCTCGCCGGTGCGCAGCATGTCCAGCAGCTTCTGGGTGAAGTTCTCCTGCAGCATCAGCGGCATGCGCGGGTAGAGGTCGATGCAGTGCTTGACCAGCTCCGGCAGCAGGTAGGGCCCGATCGTGTAGATGATGCCCAGCCGCAACGGCCCGTCCAGGGGGTCCTTGCCGCGCTTGGCGATGTCCTTGATCGCGCTGGCCTGCTCGATCACCGACTGGGCCTGGCGCACGATGTCCTCGCCCAGCGGCGTCATCGTCACCTCGTTGGCGCCGCGCTCGAAGATCTTGACGTCGAGTTCCTCCTCCAGCTTCTTGATCGCCACCGACAGCGTCGGCTGGGAGACGAAGCAGGCTTCCGCGGCGCGGCCAAAATGGCGCTCGCGGGCGACGGCGACGATGTAGCGCAGTTCAGTCAGGGTCATGGCCGGCATTGTCCTCAGAAAGCGGCATCGTGGCACCGTCCCGGTACACTGCCGCCCCACCCCCCGGACCCTCCCCGGACCTGCCTCCAGGGGACACGCATGACCGACCAGACCTCCCCCCCGACCTCCCTCTACGCCGTGCCGCGGCCCGCGGGCTCGTCGCCCGACCGCAAGCCCGTCACGCTGCAGCGCCTGCTCGACATGCATGCCGCCGGCGAGAAGATCGCGATGCTGACCGCCTACGACGCCACCTTCGCGCACGCGATGGAAGACGCCGGCGTGGACTCGATCCTGATCGGCGATTCGCTGGGCAACGTGGTGCAAGGCCTGCAGACGACGGTCCCCGTCACGCTGGAGGCGATGGTCTATCACACGGCCAACGTGGCGCGCGCGCGTCGCGTCGCGTGGGTCATCGCGGACCTGCCGTTCGGCACGTACCACGAGTCCCCGCAGGTGGCCTGGAAAAACGCCATGCAGCTGGCGCAGGCCGGCGCGCACATGATCAAGCTCGAAGGCGGCGGCTGGACCACCGAGACGGTCCGCTTCCTGACCGAGCGCGGCATCCCTGTCTGCGCCCACCTCGGCCTGACGCCGCAGACCGTGACCGCCCTGGGCGGATTCAAGGTGCAGGGGCGCGATGAAGCCGGCGCCGCGCGCATCAAGGCGCATGCGCGCGAACTTGTCGACGCGGGGGCGCAGATGCTGCTGCTGGAGATGGTGCCGGCCGCGCTGGCCGGCGAGCTGACGCGCTCGCTGGGCGTGCCCGTCATCGGCATCGGCGCCGGCGCGGAGTGCTCCGGCCAGGTGCTGGTGATGCACGACATGCTGGGCGTGGGCGGCGGCCGCAAGCCGCGCTTCGTGCGCGACTTCATGCAGGGCGCGGCCTCGATCGGCGACGCCTTCTCGCGCTACGTGACCGAGGTCAAGTCCGGCGCCTTCCCCGCCGCCGAGCACACCTACTGATCATGAAGATCCACCACGACATCGCCGGCCTGCGCGCCGCGCTCGCGGGCGGCCGCCCGGTCGCGTTCGTGCCCACGATGGGCAACCTGCACGACGGCCATCTGGCGCTGGTGCGCCAGGCCCGTGCCGCGGTCGGTCCGGACGGCCTGGTCGTCGCCAGCGTCTTCGTCAACCGGCTGCAGTTCGCGCCGCACGAGGACTTCGACCGCTACCCCCGCACGCTCCCGCGCGACGCCGAGCTGCTGGAAGGCGCCACCTGCGACCTGGTCTTCGCGCCCGACGAACGGGAGATGTACCCCGAGCCGCAGGGCTACAAGGTGCATCCGCCGGCGGAACTGGCCGACATCCTCGAGGGGCACTTCCGGCCCGGCTTCTTCATCGGCGTCTGCACGGTGGTCGCGAAGCTGTTCCAGATCGTCCGGCCGGACGTGGCCGTCTTCGGCAAGAAGGACTATCAGCAGCTGATGGTGATCCGCCGCATGGTCGACCAGCTGGCGATGCCGATCCGCGTGCTGGCGGGCGAGACCGAGCGCAACGCCGACGGCCTGGCGCTGTCCTCGCGCAACGGCTACCTGAGCGAGCAGCAGAAGCGGGACGCGCTGCTGTTGTCGCGCACGCTGAAAGCGATGATCGCGCGCTGGCAGGCGGGCGAGCGCGACCTCGATCGCATCGAGTCCGACGCGATGGCGTCGCTGCGCGATGCCGGCTGGGCGCCGGACTATCTGACGCTGCGCCGTCGCCACGACCTCGGCGCGGCGCGCGAGGGCGAGCCGCTGGTGGCGCTCGCCGCCGCGCGGATCGGTGAAACACGCCTGATCGACAACCTCGAGTTCTGAAACGGGACGTGTCTTTCCGGCGGGAATCCTGGGCACTCCAGAACCGCCAGAGTGAGGTCCGACACTCTGTAAACGCGGCGTTAGGGAAAGCACCGCCTCATTTCGTGCGGCGCCCGCACCGGGCCCCATGACTTGTGTCAGCGCGCCCACGATACTTCGCCCTTCTTTGCCAGAAAGCGGGAGCCACAAGCTCCCATCGCGAGCCCACATGAAGTCGATCACCCTCCTCTCCCCGATCTCCTCCAAGCCCCGTCTGCTGGCACTGTCCGCCGCGCTGGGCGGCGCGTTGATGCTGGCCGCCTGCGGCGGTGGCAGCGACAACGACAGCGGCAATCCGGTGCAGACGCCGAAGCCGAACCCGGTACCGGTCGCGCCGACCACGTCCTGCAGCGCCGCCGGCATCGCCGCGTCGAACGCGAGCACGGCCGCGCGCGTCGTGTGCATGCTGACGAGCGACGGCGAGATGGTCGTCGAGCTCGACGCCCGCACGCCGATCACGACCGCCAACTTCCTGAAGTACGTCAACGCGAAGTACTACGACAACACGATCTTCCATCGCGTCGTGCCGGGCTTCGTCGCGCAGGGCGGCGGCTTCATCACGGGTTACGTGGCCAAGACCCCCGGCACCGACCTGGGCGGCGCGATCAAGCTGGAGACCAACGTCGGCGTATCCAACGTGAAGTACACGATCGCGATGGCGCGCACCTCGGTGGCCGACTCGGCGACCAGCCAGTTCTTCTTCAACTCCGTCGACAACAGCGCGACGCTGGACTACAAGACCGCCGCCGATCCGGGCTACGCCGCCTTCGGCCGCGTGATCTCCGGCCAGGCCACGGTCGACAAGATCAACGCCGAGCCGCAGCTCTACAGCGGCGCCGAGACCCCGGCGACCGAAGTCCTGCTGTACTGGGCCATCCAGCTGAAGTGATCCGGCCTTGAGCGATCCGGCCCTGAGCGTTCAGGCCTTGAGGTACTCGGTCTTGTGACCGAGCCACCGCTCGACCTGCAGCTGCGCGGCGCGCGGCTGCTCGTCGAGCAGACGGGGCGCCAGCGCCCGCGCCGCGCTCAGCAGCGGCGCGTCTTCCTGCAGATCGGCGAAGCGCAGCAACTGCGCGCCGCTCTGGCGCGCGCCCATGAATTCCCCCGGTCCGCGGATGTCGAGGTCGCGTCGCGCGATCTCGAAGCCGTCCGTGGTCTCGGCCATCGCGCGCAGGCGCGACTTGCCGGTGTCCGAGAGCGGCCCGGTGTAGATCAGGACGCACACGCTGGCGACCGATCCGCGCCCCACGCGGCCGCGCAGCTGGTGCAGCTGCGACAGGCCGAAGCGCTCCGCGTGTTCGATGACCATCACGCTGGCGTTGGGCACGTCGACGCCGACCTCGATGACGGTCGTCGCGACGAGGATCTGCATCTGCCCGCCGCTGAACAGCGACATCACCGCGGCCTTCTCCGCCGACGGCATGCGGCCGTGCAGCAGTCCGACCATCTTCCCCGGCAGCGCGGCCCCGAGCTCGGCATGCGTCTCGGTGGCGTTCTTGAGATCGAGCGCTTCCGACTCCTCGATCAGCGGGCAGACCCAGTAGACCTGCCGCCCGTCCTCGACGGCGGCGGCGATCTTCTCGATGACGTCGTCGCGTCTGCTGTCCGCGAAGACGCGCGTGACGATCGGGCTGCGTCCCGGCGGCAGTTCGTCGATCGTCGACACGTCCAGGTCGGCGAAGTAGGTCATCGCCAGCGTGCGCGGGATCGGCGTGGCGCTCATCATCAGCAGGTGCGGCTCGAGCGGGCTTGAGCCCGAGGCGCCCGCGCCCGCGGCGCCGGTGGCCTCGTCCGCGAGCTTCTTGCGCAGCGCCAGCCGCTGCGCGACGCCGAAGCGGTGCTGCTCGTCGATGATCGCCAGCCCCAGCCGGTGGAAGCGCACCTTGTCCTCGATCACCGCGTGCGTGCCGACGATCAGCGTGGCCTCGCCCGAGGCGGCCGCGTCGAGCATCTTCTGCCGCGCCTTGCCCTTGATGCTGCCGGTGATCCAGGCGACGCGGATGCCCAGCGGCTCCAGCCAGCCGATGAGCTTGCGGAAGTGCTGCTCGGCCAGGATCTCGGTGGGCGCCATCAGCGCGCATTGCCAGCCGGCGTCGATCGCCACGGCGGCCGCGAGCGCGGCCACCACGGTCTTGCCCGACCCGACGTCGCCCTGCAGCAGGCGGTGCATCGGTTGCGGGCGGGCCAGGTCGGCGGCGACCTCCTCGGCGACACGGTGCTGCGCGCCGGTCAGCGCGAAGGGCAGGGCGGCGAGCAGTCGTTCATGCAGGCCGCCGGGCCTGCCACGCAGCGGCGGTGCGCGCAGATGGGCCCGCTCGCGCTGGGCCCGCTGCTGGCTGAGCTGCTGTGCGAGCAGCTCTTCGAACTTGAGCCGCTGCCAGGCCGGATGGGTGTGGTCCTCCAGCGTCGACAGGCCGGCCGACGGCGGCGGGTGGTGCAGGAAGTTGAGCGCGTCGCGCAGCGCCGGCAGCCCCTTGGGGACGAGCGCGAGCGGCAGGACCTCGTCCAGCGGCGCTCTGCGCAGCGCGGACGCGACGGCCTTGCGCAGGTAGGCCTGCGGCAGCTGGGCGCTGGTCGGGTAGACCGGCGTCAACGAGGTCGACAGCGGCGTGTCCACGTCGACCTTGCGGAAGCTCGGATGGACCATCTCGCGACCGAAGAAGCCCACGCGGATTTCGCCGCGCACCCGCACGCGGGTGCCGACCGCCATCGTCTTCTGATGCGCGGGATAGAAGTGGAGGAAGCGCAGCGTCAGCAGCGCGCCGTCGTCGTCGCGCAGCTTGACCAGCAGTTGCCGGCGGCCGCGGATCTCGATGCGGCTCTCGATGACCTCGCCTTCGCACTGGAGCGTGTCGCCATCGCGGGCGCGGTCCAGCGGCGTCAGCGTGGTCTCGTCCTCGTAGCGCAGCGGCAGGTGCAGCGCGAGGTCGATGTCGCGCGTCAGGCCCATCTTTTCCATCGCCTTCTGCGGCGCGGACTTGGACGGCGCGGCCTCTCCGCCCGCTCCCGCGCGACCCGGTTTCGCGGGCGGCGGCGGCGACGATGGAGCGGTGCTGGCCTCGGACATATGGGCAGGATTCTGCCTCGGACGCCGCCCTGTCCCGGACGTGACCAGGGAGGGCGGACGACGGCGGATGGGCACATCGAACGCCGGCCCGATACCGATGCATTTCGCGCGTGGCCGTGATCGATTGCCCGTTAGGCCCGCCGTTCTGGCGTTCGCACCCGGGTCGGAGGGGAGTCGCACGCCACTCACGGCTGCTAGGCTGGCCCAGACGCGCCTGCCGGCCGTCTGCCCTCATCGATCCAACTCACCCCGTCCGCCCATGACCACCCGCCGCAAGAGCCTGCTCTGGCTCGCCGCCACCGCCATGCCGGCGCTGCCGGCGCAGGCGGAGGATGCGCCGGTGCGGATGGTCGCCACCGAATTCCCGCCCTACACCGGCAGCACCTTGCCGGGCGGCGGCATCGCCTGCGAGGTCACCCGCGCGGCCCTGCGTCAGTCGGGCCGGTCGATGACGCTCACCTTCCGCCCCTGGGCGCGGGCGCTGCTCGAATTCCAGCGCGGTGAACATGACGGCGTCATCGGCGCGTGGCGCTCGGCGGAGCGCGAGCGCACGATGCGCTTCCCGCAAGCGCTGGGCATCCTCAACCAGCTCGGCTTCATGGCGCGCGCGGATCACAGGCTTCGCGTCGACGACCTCGCCGCGCTGCGCGAGGTGCGCATCGGCGTCGTCAACGGCTACGCGAATCCACCCCGTTTCGACGCCGCGAACCTGCCCATCGAGAGCGCCGTCGACGACCTCGCCAACCTGCGCAAGCTGCTGGCCGGTCGCGTCGATCTGGCGCTGATCGACAAGGGCGTTGGCGCCCATCTGCTGGAGACGCACCTGCGCGAGGCCGCCGGCAAGCTGGTGTGGCTGGAGCCCTCGGTGTCGGAGATCCCGCTGTTCACGGTGTTCTCGAAGATCCGGCCCGAAGGCGAGCGCTTCGCCGCCGCGCTGAGCCGCGGCATCGGCGATCTGCAGGGCAGCGGGCGGCTGGCGATGCTGCTGCAGCAGGGGGCGCGCTGGCAGTAGTGGGAAAATCGTTCCCATGTCCCGAACCTTCTCGGTGAGCGATTTCGATTTCGCTCTGCCTCCCGACCTCATCGCCCAACACCCCGCCGCGGAACGCAGCGCCTCGCGTCTGCTCGACGGCCGGTCCGATCCGCCCGTCGACCGCGTGTTCCGCGAACTGCCCGATCTGCTGAATCCCGGCGACCTGCTGGTGTTCAACGACACCAAGGTCATCAAGGCCCGCCTGTACGGCGCCAAGGCCAGCGGCGGCGCGGTCGAGGCGCTGGTCGAGCGCGTGCTGCCCGGCACTCGCGAGGTCTGGGCCCACATGCGCGCCAGCAAGAGCCCGAAGGCGGGCGCCGTGGTGCGCTTCGCCGACGCTTTCGACGCCGAGGTCCTCGGCCGTTGCGGACCGGACGACGGTCTCTTCCACCTGCGCCTGTCCGGCGACCCGTTCGAGTTGCTCGAGCAGCACGGCCATGTGCCGCTGCCGCCCTACATCGAGCACGGCGACTCGGCGGACGATGTGCGGCGCTACCAGACCGTGTTCGCGCGCGAGCCCGGCGCCGTGGCCGCGCCGACCGCCGCGCTGCATTTCGACGAAGCCCTGCTGGCGCGGCTGGCAGAACGCGGCGTCGGCACGGCGCACGTGACGCTGCATGTCGGCGCCGGCACCTTCCAGCCGGTGCGCGTCGAATCGCTGGCCGAGCACAAGATGCACAGCGAGTGGTTCCAGGTCACGTCCGACACCGTCGACGCGATCGCGCGCTGCCGCGCCGCGGGCGGCAAGGTGACTGCCGTCGGCACCACGACGCTGCGCGCGCTGGAGTCGGCGGCGCTCGGCGGCGGGCTGAAGGCCGGCGCGCGGGAGACCGACATCTTCATCACGCCGGGCTTCGACTTCCAGGTCGTCGACCGGCTGGTGACCAACTTCCACCTGCCCAAGAGCACGCTGATGATGCTGGTGTCGGCCTTCGCCGGCTACGAGCCCATCATGGCGCTCTACCGCCATGCGATCGCACAGCGCTACCGCTTCTTCAGCTACGGCGACGCCATGCTGCTGGAGCGCGCCGGGCGCTGATCGACGCGGGTCCCGTTCCCGGGCCCGCCCTCCGTCGGCCGACGAGGGGCGGCTGCGCTCACCGGTCGTGTCACATCGGAGTAGGCTGCGTCGTCTTGTGAGCAAGACGACTCCGGACGACGCGCCATGACCGATCACGTTCCCGACCCTGCTCCCGACGCTCCCGCCGCCAACGGCCCGGCGCTCGACCCTTCGCCCGCCGCGCGCGCGCTGCGCTACGACCGCGATCACGCCCGATCGCTGCGGGCGCTGGCCTACCGGATGCTGGGATCGCGCGCCGAGGCCGAGGACATCGTCCAGGAAGCGTGGCTGCGCTGGGCCGATGTCGACGAGTCGACCGTGCGCCACGCCGGCGCCTTCCTGTCGCGGCTGGTGACCAACCTCTGCCTGGACCGGCTGCAGTCGGCGGCGATGCGGCGCGAGCAGTACGTCGGCGTCTGGCTGCCCGAGCCGCTGGTCGACGAGGCCGGCGACTGGTCGCCGAGCCCGGAGGCGCAGGCCGAGTTCGCGCAGGACGTGTCGGTGGCGTTCATGCTGACGCTGGAGCGGCTCTCCCCGCTGGAGCGCGCTGCCTTCCTGCTGCACGAGGTGTTCGAGCTGGACTTCGACGAGATCGCGCGCCGGCTGGGCCGCAGCGCCGCGGCCTGCCGCCAGCTGGCGAGCCGCGCGCGGCAGCACGTCAAGGCCGACTACGCGCGCCACGAGGTCGAGGATGAGGAGCGCCAGCGCCTGTTCCAGGCCTTCATGGGGGCCTTGCAGTCCTTCGACGTCGAGGGCCTGGCCAAGGTGCTGACCGACGACGCGATCCTGCTGGCGGACGGCGGCGGCAAGGTCTCGGCGGTGCCGCGCATGCTCGAAGGCGGCGCCCTGGTGGCGAGGACCTTCGTGGGTTTCGTGAAGATGCCGACCGCCCGCGACTGGCGCGTCCGCCCGGCGCGGGTCAACGGTCTGCCGGGCTACATCGTCTACGACGTCGCCGGCGAACCGATCCAGACCGTCGCGCTGCGACCCGCGCCGCAACCGGGCCGGGTCAGCGCGATCTATGTCCAGCGCAATCCCGACAAGCTCGGTCACCTGCCGAGGATCGAGCCGCTCGTGGTTTCCGGGGCCGTGCCGCCGTCCGTTTCCGCCCCGCCCGGCGACGGTGCGGCGTGAGCCGAAAGTGGGCGCGATGCGCCCACACAGCGCAGTTCCGCGCCGTTCTGGCGCGATATGACCGGGGAGGCAACACCCGACCCCCTCCTTCGGACTGTGGTGTCCCCCCGTGCCCACGGGGGGTTGGGCGTGTTTGGGAATCCCTATGTTTAGGGACAATCGAGCCTACAAGATCTACCTCTGCTCGGGATTCACCATGACGCTGTTCGCACGTACTTCGATCGCCGCCGCCGCCGCGCTGTTCAGCGGCCTGGCCGCCGCCGCCTCCATCGGCGGCCTGGTGAACACCGGCGCCGGACAGTCGACCGGCAGCACTGACACCAACTACAAGTACACGGCCACCGGCAATGCGGCCGGCCTGTCCGGTTTCGGCGTCGTCAGCAACGGCAGCGCGGATCCGTTCCCGAGCTGGCTGCCCAACACGGCGACCTCGTCGTGGCTGATCCCGGGTGCCGACCAGAACACCAACTACAGCCCGACGGGCAATTCGACGTTCACCTGGACGCTGAACTTCGACCTGACCGGCTTCGACGCCAGCAGCGCCTCGTTCAGCGGCCACTGGGCGGCGGACAACAACGGCGTGCTGCTGCTCAACGGCGTGGCGATCTCGACGATCTCCGGCCAGCGCGGCTACGCGGACTGGACCTCGTTCGCGGCCTCGAGCGGCTTCCTCGCGGGCGTGAACACGCTGCAGTTCGTCGTGACCGACACGGTCGACCAGACCTACAACTTCACCGGCCTGCGCGCGGAGTTCCTGAGCTCCAACGTCAACGCCGCGGTTGCCCCGGCCGTCCCGGAACCGCACACCTACGCGCTGATGCTGGCGGGCCTGGGCGCGCTGGGCTTCCTGGTGCGCCGCCGCCGCGGCTGATCGCCGGGATCGGGGCGTCGGCCCCGCGAATGAAAAAAGCCGCTGAGCGATCAGCGGCTTTTTGCTTTCCGGCTCGGTGCCGACTCGGTGCTTATTCGCCCCCGCCGGTCAGCAGCGGGATCGAGCCTTCCGAGTTCTTGCCCAGCAGGCCGCTGCGGCTGTAGACGCCGAGCTTCTCGCGCGTGTCGGCGATGTCCAGGTTGCGCATCGTCAGCTGGCCGATGCGGTCGGCCGGCGTGAAGGCGGCGTCCTCGACCTTCTCCATCGACAGGCGCTCCGGCGCGTACGTCAGGTTGGGGCTGACGGTGTCGAGGATCGTGTAGTCGTTGCCGCGGCGCAGCTCCAGCGTCACTTCACCGGTGATCGCGCGGGCGACCCAGCGCTGGGCGGTCTCGCGCAGCATCAGGCATTGCGGGTCGAACCAGCGGCCCTGGTACAGCAGACGGCCGAGCTTCATGCCGTTCATGCGGTACTGCTCGATCGTGTCCTCGTTGTGGATGCCGGTGACCAGGCGCTCGTAGGCGATGTGCAGCAGCGCCATGCCGGGGGCTTCGTAGATGCCGCGGGACTTGGCCTCGATGATGCGGTTCTCGATCTGGTCGCACATGCCCAGGCCGTGGCGGCCGCCGACGCGGTTGGCTTCCATGAACAGGTCGACCGGGTTGGCGTAGGTCTGGCCGTTGATCGCCACCGGCACGCCTTCCTCGAAGCGCACCGTCACCGTCTCCGCCTTGATCGCCACGTCGTCGCGCCAGAAGGCCACGCCCATGATCGGGGTGACGATGTTCATGCCCTTGTTCAGGAACTCCAGGTCCTTGGCCTCGTGGGTGGCGCCCAGCATGTTGGAGTCGGTCGAGTAGGCCTTCTCCACGCTCATCTTGTAGTCGAAGCCGTTGGCGATGAGGTACTCGCTCATCTCCTTGCGGCCGCCGAGCTCGTCGATGAAGGTCTGGTCCAGCCAGGGCTTGTAGATCTTCAGCGCCGGGTTGGCCAGCAGGCCGTAGCGGTAGAAGCGCTCGATGTCGTTGCCCTTGAAGGTCGAGCCGTCGCCCCAGATGTTGACGCCGTCGTCGCGCATGGCCACGACCAGGGCGGTGCCGGTCACGGCGCGGCCCAGCGGGGTCGTGTTGAAGTAGGTGGCGCCGCCGCTCTTGATGTGGAACGCGCCGCACTGCAGGGCGGCGATGCCTTCGGCGACCAGCAGCGCGCGGCAGTCGACCAGGCGGGCGATCTCGGCGCCGTAGGCCTTGGCCTTGCGGGGGATCTCGTCGTAGTCGCTCTCGTCGGGCTGGCCGAGGTTGGCGGTGTAGGCGCAGGGGACGGCGCCCTTGCCGCGCATCCAGTGCACCGCGGCGCTGGTGTCCAGGCCGCCCGAGAAGGCGATGCCGACGCGCTCGCCGGCGGGAATCTTTTGGAGGATGGTTGCGGCCACGGTACGCCTCACGGTAGGGGAAAATGCAACCTGCGATGTTAGCGTGCTTACTTCGAAGGTCAGCGCGCTTATCGCTCCGCCAACGGGCAACTCAGGCTTCCTTGAGCCAGCCGATCCGCCCTTGCCCGGCCTCGTTGAGCACTGCGATGAAGCCCTCAGCGGCGCTCTCCGGCAAGCGCAGCGTGACCTCGACCAGCGCCCCATGCGCCACGTCCACCAACTGCGCCCCGGCCTTCTCGGCCTCGCGCCTCAACAGGCCTTCCTGCGCGTAGGGCAGGGTGCAGCGCAGCGTCCGCAGCCGGATCACCGGCACCTTGTCGGCCTTCAGCAGCGCCTGCGCGACGGCGTCGGTGTAGGCGCGCACGAGTCCGCCCGCACCCAGCTTCACGCCGCCGAAGTAGCGCACCACCGTCGCCAGCACGCCTTCCAGGTCCTGGTGGCGCAGCACCTCCAGCATCGGGCGGCCGGCGGTGCCGCCGGGCTCGCCGTCGTCGTTGGCGGCCGACTGCCCGCCGGCCATCAGCGCCCAGCAGACATGGGCGGCGCCGGGGTGTTCGGTGCGCAGCTGCTCGACGCGCGCCAGCGCCGCGGCGCGATCGGGCACCGATTCCACGCAGCCGATGAAGCGGCTCTTCTTGATGATCAGTTCGGCGTGGACCGGCGCGGCGAGGCTGTGGGGCATGGGCGGGATTGTCGCGTCCGCGTCGTCCGACGCGATTGCCTCACGGGGTCTGGGACAGATCGCCGAGATGCTTGTGCTTGAAGCCCTCGATGGTCCCATCCTTCAGCATCTCGTCGACGGCATGCCGCATGAGGTCGCGATCGGCCTGCGGAATGCGTTCGCGGGACAGCGCCAGCGCGCCGATGCTGCGCTCGTTCGGCGCGAAGGACAGCGCGGTGAAGGCTGCGAACACCGGATCCGCGCGCCGCGCGAGGGCCAGGCTGTGCGCGCCCAGCACGACGGCGTCGCCGCGGCCGGCCTTGAAGATGCGGATCGCGGTGGGCTGATCGGGCGCCTCGTCGACGCGGCCCTGGATGCGCAGGGACGTGAGCCACGATTCGACCGTCGGCGTGAAGACGTAGCCGCGCACGACGATGACGCGGCGCCGCTTGTCGGCGAGGAAGGCCGCGGGCGTTCCGCTTGAGGCCGCCAGCGCCGGGCGCATCACGACGAACTGCTTCGACTCGATGTACGGGATGAACTCGACGAGGAGCTCCCGCTCCTTCGTCATCATCGCGGAGACCGTCATGTCCATCTGGCCGGAGGCGAGCCGCGCCCAGATGCGCACGCGCGATTCGGTGATGGCCGAGAGCTTGCAGCCGCTGCGGCGGGCCACTTCGTCGACGACGTCCTTGTCGATGCCGGTCCAATGACCCTGGGCGTCGCGGTAGTAGAGCCCGCTGTACTCGTAGAGGCCGACCGTGTACGGCCCGCAGGCGAGCGCGGGCGCCGGCGCGATGGTGCCGGCGGCCGTCGCGACAAGGGCGGCGATCCAGGACCTCAAGATGCTTCTCCGGGGAGTCTGCGCTCCCGATTGCGAGAGGAGTCTACGCCGCGGCCGTGACGCCTCGCCACGGCGCGACCCCATCGGACGCGGGGCCCGATAATCGCGCCCATGCTGAAGTTCGAACTGCTCAAGACCGAAGGCCGCGCGCGACGCGGCGTCATGACGCTCAACCACGGCGTCGTGCAGACGCCCATCTTCATGCCGGTGGGCACCTATGGCACCGTCAAGGGGGTGATGCCGAGGTCGCTCGAGGAAATGGGCGCGCAGATCATCCTGGGCAACACCTTCCACCTCTGGATGCGGCCGGGCCTGGACATCATGAAGCAGTTCGGCGGGCTGCACCGCTTCGAGAGCTGGAACAAGCCGATCCTGACGGACTCGGGCGGCTTCCAAGTCTGGTCGCTGGGCGAGATGCGCAAGATCAGCGAGGAAGGCGTCAAGTTCGCGTCGCCGGTGAACGGCGACAAGCTGTTCCTGACGCCCGAGATCTCGATGCAGATCCAGACGGTGCTCAACAGCGACATCGTCATGCAATTCGACGAATGCACGCCGTATGAATCCAAGGGCCAGCTGACGACCGAGAAGGAAGCGCGGCTGTCGATGGAGATGAGCCTGCGCTGGGCCAAGCGCTGCCAGGACGAGTTCACGAAGCTGCAGAACCCGAACGCGCTGTTCGGCATCGTGCAGGGCGGGATGTTCGAGCACCTGCGCGACGTGTCGCTGGCCGGGCTCAAGGACCTGGACCTGCCGGGTTACGCGATCGGCGGGCTGTCGGTGGGCGAGCCGAAGGCGGACATGCTCCGCATCCTCGATCACATCGCGCATCAGCTGCCGGCGGACAAGCCGCGCTACCTGATGGGCGTGGGCACGCCGGAGGACCTGGTCGAAGGCGTGCGCCAGGGCGTCGACATGTTCGACTGCGTCATGCCGACGCGCAACGCGCGCAACGGCCACATGTTCACCCGCTTCGGCGACCTGCGGCTGCGCAATGCGCGCTACAAGTCCGATGAGAAGCCGGTCGACGAGACCTGCAGCTGCTACTGCTGCCAGAACTTCAGCCGCGCCTACCTGCATCACCTCGACCGCTGCGGTGAGATGCTCGGCCCGATGCTGACGAGCGTGCACAACCTGCACTACTACCTGAACCTGATGAAGGAAGTGCGGGAGTCGCTGGATGCCGGGGACTTCGAAGGGTTCCGGCAGCGGTTCGCGGCGGATCGGGCGCGCGGGGTCTGACTTCAGAGGGCCCTAAGTCGGGCCGTGCAAAGATGGCGTGATGCTGAAGTTGCTCTTCGCGCCGATCCGATGGCTGATCCGCGTGGTCCTGGCCATCGTCATCCTCTTCGAGGAATGGGGCTGGGAGCCGCTGCAGCGCGTGATGGCGGCCATTGGCCGTCTGCCGGTGCTGCGTCACCTGGAAGCCGTCGTGAGACGACTTCCGCCGTATGTGGCGCTCGTCGTCTTCTTCCTGCCGGGCCTGCTGCTGCTGCCGATCAAGCTGCTGGCACTCTGGCTCATGGGCATCGGCCGGCCGGGTCTGGGGCTCGCCGTCATCGTCCTCGCCAAGGTCGTCGGCACGGCGGTGGTCGCGCGGATCTTCGCGCTGACGCAGCCCGCGCTGATGAGCCTGCCCTGGTTCGCGCGCCTCTACGACCGCTGGACTGTATGGAAGGAAGGCCTGCTGGTCTGGGTGCGCGCGAGCGCGGTGTGGCGCTCGGCGAGGGCGATCAAGTTGAGGATCAGGCGGCTGATGCGGCGAGGCGCGCGTAGCGCGTGATACCTGGCGCTGAAAAGCAGAAGGCCTCCTTCCGGAGGCCTTCATGCTTGTGACCGAAGCGCGTCATCAGCTCACGCCTTCGCTGTCTGAGCCACCACAGCGCTTTCCGGGCCCAGCAACACCGCCACGCGTTCCCGCAGCAATTCCGGCGTCACATCCTTCGCCGCGATCGGCGCCGACGCCACCAGCCCCACGCGGCTGAACAACCCGCGCCGGAACGGCCGCACCATCGCCTGCCCCTGCTCGACGCGCGAGAAGAACGAGCCCCACAGGTTCTGCAGCGCCATCGGCACCACCGGCATGTCGGGGCGACCCTCCAGCAGCTTCATCACGCCGCCCCTGAACGTCTGCAGCGAGCCGTCGCGCGTCAGGCCGCCCTCGGGGAAGATCCCCACCAGCTCGCCGTCGTCGAGCACCGCCTGCGCGGCGGCGAACGCGGCGTCGTAGGTCGCGGCGTCTTCCTTCTGCGGCGCGATCGGGATCGCCTTGGCCAGCTTGAACAGCCAGCCGAGCACCGGCACCCGGAAGATGCGGTGATCCATCAGGAAGCGGATCGGCCGCGGACTCGCCGCCATCAGCAGGACCGCGTCGACGAAGCTCACGTGGTTGCACACCAGCACCGCCGCGCCTTGCGCCGGGATGTGCTGATCGCCGCTGACGCGGAAGCGGTAGATGACGCGTGACAGCACGAAGGCGAAGAAGCGCAGCAGGTATTCCGGCACCACCAGGAAGATGTAGAACGCGACCAGCGCGTTGGCGATGCCGACCACCAGGAACAGCTGCGGGATCGACAGCCCGGCGCCCAGCAGCGCACCGGCCAGGATCGAGCTGGCGATCATGAACAGCGCGTTGAGGATGTTGTTGGCCGCGATGATCCGCGCGCGGTGCGACGGCTGGGCGCGCATCTGGATCAGCGCGTACATCGGCACGCTGTACAGGCCGGCGAAGAGCGCCAGCAGGCCCAGGTCGGCCAGCACGCGCCAGTGCGCATGGTTCGCGAGGAAGGCCCCCACGCTCATCGGCGCCGACGGCGGCAGCCCGCGCGACGCGAAGTACAGGTCGATCGCGAAGACGCTCATCCCGATCGCGCCCAGCGGCACCAGGCCGATCTCGACCTGTCGGCGCGACAGCACCTCGCACAGCAGCGAGCCGACGCCGATGCCGACGGAGAACACCATCAGCAGCAGCGACGCCACCTGCTCGTTGCCGTGCAGCACTTCCTTCGCGAACGACGGGAAGTTGGCCAGGAACACCGCGCCGAAGAACCACATCCACGAGATGCCCAGCAGCGAGCGGAACACCGCCAGCTGGCCGTGCGCGAGCTTCAGGTTGCGCCAGGTCTCGCTGACCGGGTTCCAGTTGATGACGAGGTTCGGATCCGTCGACGGACTGGCGGGAATCGCCTGCGCCGTCGCGCGACCGAGCAGCGCCACCACCACGCAGGCGATCGCGACGTGCTGCGGCCCGACGATCGGCGTCGCGACCAGCAGGCCGCCCGCCAGGTTGCCCAGCAGGATGGAGACGAAGGTGCCCATCTCCACCATGCCGTTGCCGCCGGTGATCTCGTGATCGTCCAGATGCTGCGGCAGGTAGGCGTACTTGACCGGCCCGAACAGCGTCGAGTGCAGCCCCATCAGGAACACGCAGCCCAGCAGCACCGGCACGTTGACGGCGTAGAAGCCGTAGGCGGCCAGCGCCATGATGACGATCTCGAGCGACTTCACGAGGCGCATCAGCCGCGCCTTGTCGTACTTGTCGGCGAGCTGGCCGCTGGTGGCCGAGAACAGCACGAACGGCAGGATGAACAGCGCGCCGATCGCCAGCCCGGCCTGCGCCGCCGGCAGCCAGCTCACGTTGAGCTGGTAGGTCACCAGCACGGTGAAGGCGAACTTGAACAGGTTGTCGTTGCCCGCGCCAAGGAACTGCGTCCAGAAGAACGGCGCGAAGCGGCGCTGGCTCAGCAATGCGAACTGGCTGGTGTGGGAAGAGTCGCTCATGGGAGGGCTCGCTGTGGAAGTCGGGGGAGGAGATCGATCAGTGGCCTGGCGCGCGGTCGTCAGGGCGCGGCCTTGACGTTCTGCGGCGCCTGGCCGTAGCCGCTGCGGGTCAGCCAGCTGAAGATGGTGTCGGCGGTGGTGGTCTCGATGTGGCCGGAGAAGCGCTTCGCGGACGGATGATCGTCGAAGGCCACGTTGGCCATGCCGATGCGCGCGCCCAGGCGCTTCGCGGTCGACAGGCGCAGGTCCGACGGCTCGTAGCCCTGGCGCTTGAGCCAGTCCTGCGCCTGCGCGCGGTTGAAGACCTCGCGCGGCGCCGCTGCCGCCGCCAGGGTCTCCAGCGCCCACTGGTTGCTCTGCTGATACTCGCGGGACCACGGGTACGCGACCATGTTGTAGGCCGGCGTGTGCAGCGCGGCGACGCGGGCGTTCTCGCGCAGCAAGGGCAGCAGCGCCTGCTGCAGTTCGGGCTTGAGCACCGAGTACGCCGCCTCGTAGCGGAACGGGCTGTCCATGAAGAACTCGCCCAGCCCTTGCCGGTACAGGTCGGCCAGCGCCGTGCCGCACTGGTTGAGCTTGTGCATCACGCGCCAGACCGGTTTGGCATCGGCGCCGCTGCCCATCGTGTCGCGATAGACGAAGCCCACATGCGACCAGCGCAGCCCGTACTCGCTGAGGTTCTGGCCCGCGCGCGCCAGCAGCACCACGTCCGCGCCGCTGCGGTCCAGCGCGGCGGCGGTCGCCTGCGCCAGGTCCATGCCGCGCCGGATCTGGTCGAGCGTGGGCTGCTTGTCCTCGCAGGGCCGGCCCGCGTGGGCCGGTGCCGTCGCGAGGGTCGCCGCCAGCGCGGCAGCCGCCAGGACCGCCTTCATGGCAGGGCCGCCGCTCATCGCGTGACGCGGTCCTTGTTGGTGACGCGCTCGTTGTAGAGCAGCGAGGCGCCGATCTCGTTCGGGATGAAGGCGATGGCCTCGGCCGCGGCGGAGATCACATAGCCCGTGCTGATCGCCGTGACGACGACGGCCGTGCCGACGGAGGTCGCGGCGCCGACCACCACCTTGCCGGAGAACTCGACGCTGATGCGCGCGCCGTCGGAGGCGCGCTCCAGGACCCAGACGGTGCCGCGGGCGGTGCTCTCGACCGCGACGACGACGAAGGCCGCGCCGCCGGCCAGCACCGCGGAGGGCGCGACGACCGAGATGGCGACCGGGACGGCGGACAACGCGACGCTGGCGTCACTGGGACCGCCGTGGGCGCGGGCGGCGCCGGTCGCCCCGAAGGCGAGGGCGGCGGCAGTCAACAGGGTGATGAGGGACGAACGGGGACGCATGGGAAGACTCCTTGCGGTCGGGACAGTCGAAGAGGGTGACGGTGCGAGGTCGGCGGCGGCGCTCATTGAGCGGCGGCCGGCACGGCTTCGCGCTGGGCCTCGCGGCGGCCTTGCTGGCGCGCCTCGGCCAGGTCGGCCTCGTGCGCATCGCGCAGCATCTTGGCGAGGGTGAAGACGTTGGAGATCAGGTAGAGCCAGCAGACCAGCAGGTAGGCCTTCCAGACCGGCTGGACCTCCATGCGCCACAGGCCCCAGCCGGTGAGCGACATCGCCAGCGCGAAGCCGCTCCAGACGACCAGGCCCCACATCGGCGTGTCGGTGCGGGCGCCCTGGTTGTCGCGGATGTACTTGGACAACGCGAAGGCGGCGGACAGGCAGAACACGTAGCCCATGACCATGAAGGCGCGGTCCAGGTCGGCGCCGGGCAGCCAGGCCAGACCGATCGCGCAGAGCGCGACGCTGATGCCGAAGGAGATCCACACCTGGTAGCGCCAGGCTTGCGTGTCGCGCTGGATGCGGATGTGCGGGGTGCTCATGTCTACGTTTCCTCCTGTGGGCCGGTCGGTCAGGACCGGTGTGTTTGCCGGGGTCATCGCCCCTTTGAGTGGTTTCCGGTGGCGATGGCGCGACTGTCGTCGCGAGCGGTCCGGTCCCCCTGCAGATTTGCGGCGAGTATCACCCGCCGCCTGTCCCGGTATCGATCGGTGCTACCGCTCGGTCCGGCCCCGATCGCCTGGGTAGGCCACGGGGTTCCAGGGTGTCCTTCACGCCGCCTGCACAGGGAAGTGCCGGGCGGTCGCGAAGACCGGGGCGGCCAGTGCGTCTCCCTGCCACCGGGCGAGCCGCTTGAGGGCGAGATCAAACATCAGGGGGTGGTGGTCGCGCAATGCCCCCAAAGGAGCGACGTGGGCCTCGTCCAGCACACCCGCCCGGACGAGTTGGGGCAGCCGGACCAGGGGCAGCACCCCCGGCAGCGGGTAGTCGGAGCCGTGCAGCAGCCGGTCGTGCCAGTCCTGGCGACGCAGCACGGTCCGCCAGACCTCGGGCCGGCGGTTGAACTGGAACATCGCGGAGACGTCGCCCAGCAGCAGGCCCTGCCAGGCCGGTTCGTCCATCAGGCGGGCGAAGAGTTCGAAGGCGGGCACGGAGCGGGGGCGGGGGAGGTCCAGGTCCATCGCGTGACCCAGCGAGGCGCAGTGCGCCGCGATCACGCGCACGCCGTGGCGCAGCGGTTCGCGCAGCAGCAGCGGATTGCCGAGGTCCTGGCGGTCCGCGCCGGGGACGGCGTGCTCCTCCCCGCAATGGACGATGAGCGGAAGGCGTGCTGCGGCGAGACAGTCGTAGAACGGCCGCAGCCGGGCGTCGCGCAGGTCGATGGCCATGCTGCTGGGCAGCCACTTGATCGCCAGCGCGCCGCCGGCGATTGCACGGTCCAGCCGTGTCAGCGCGTCTTCGCGGTTCGGATGGATGCTGGCGACCCAACCGAAGCGGTCGGGTCGTGCGGCCGCGACGGCGCGGGCATACGCATCGGGCACGTGGAAGGTCGTCCAGTCGGGCCGTCGGTGACCGGCGGCGTCCACGGCCTCGTCGAACGCAAAGAGCAGCCAGCGTGCGCCGACCGGGAACGCATCGGCCAGCGCGGTGAGGCGGCGGACGTACGCGCGGTCGATATCGCCCGCGGCGACGGCGCGCGGATCGACGCAGGCGCCGTTGAGGATCGCGTGCTTGCGGGCGAACTCGACCGGATGCCACCACTGCGACAGCGACGGCGCGATCCAGCAGCCCGAACCCGAATCGCCGGTGCCGATCAGATGGGCGTGGACGTCCCAGAGCTGCTGGAGGTCGAGGCCGTCCCAGATCCGTTCGAGCCACTGCGGATCGACGCCCGGAATCGGCAGAGAGGCATGGCCGCAGGGATTGCGCAACGGACCGGCCGCATCGGCCGCGAGCGCGCTGAAGAGGCCCGCTGCCGCGGCGGCGCCGCAGCACAGGAGATGACGTCGGCGGAGCATGTCGGCGCCCGTTGGAAGTTGGAACGGACGCGATGGTCGGGACTCACGCCGGCCGTGACGCGCTTCATGTGCGGCGGTATCGCGGCGCGGGCCGGCCGGTCTCGAATCCCGGTACCCGGTCGTGCCAGCGAGTTGCGCTAACGTCCGCCCCCATGGCGAGCACGCAATCCCTCATCGATCTGATCAAGGCCGAGCTGAAGCAGTCCGGCATCAGCTATGCGCAGCTGGCGACGGCGCTGGACCTGTCGGAGTCCAGCGTGAAGCGCATGTTCGCGTCGGGCGGCGAGATGCCGCTGTCGCGCATCGACGAGATCTGCCGCGTGCTGAAGACCGATTTCGCCGAGCTCTCGCAGCGCCTGGCGCAGTCGCAGCCCTTGCGCCGCGAGCTGACCCTGCAGCAGGAGCGCGAGGTCGTCGCCGACGAGAAGCTGCTGCTGACCGCCATCTGCTGCCTGAGCCAGTGGAGCTTCGAGCAGATCGTCGCGACCTACCGCATGGGCGAGCCGGACGTGACGCGCGCGCTGGTGCAACTGGACCGGCTCGGCATCATCGAGCTGCGGCCCTTGAACCGATATCGGCTGCAGGTGGCGAAGACCTTCCGCTGGCGGCCGCAAGGTCCGGTGATGGCCTTCTTCCGCGAGAACGTCATGCAGGACTTCTTCGCCGGAGGCTTCGACAACGACGCGGAACTGTTGATGCTGGTCCACGGCCAGCTCAGCCCCGGCATGGCGCGCGAACTGCGCGACCGGCTTCAGCGCGTCGCCGAGGACTTCGCGCGCCAGCACCTGCTCGACCAGAAGCTGCCCGATGAGGAGAAGCGCCAGTTCACGCTCGTGATGGGCATGCGCTGCTGGCTGTTCGAGCGCTTCAAGCACCTGCAGCGGCCGGCGGCCGTGACGAAGGTGCTCAAGCGCTGAGCGGCGGCGCCTCCGGGCCGGTCACCAGAATTCCCAGCGTCCGCTCCAGACGACCCAGATCCCGAGCACCCCGTTCGTCACCGCATGCGCGATGACGGCGCACCACAGTTTGCCGGTGCGGATGTAGAGCCATGCATAGGCCGCGCCGGCCACGATCGCCGCCAGCCACAGCGTGTGGGCGAGCATGAAGACGAAGGTCGACAGCACCAGCGCGCGCAGGCCGGCGGCGCGCGGATCGACGGTCTCGAACTGCGGGCTCGCGATCCAGCGCATCAGGAAGCTGCGCCAGAACAGCTCCTCCATCACCGGCACCAGCAGCGTCGCACCGAGCCAGCGGACCGCGATCAGCGGCCAGTCCACGCGACCGTCCGCCGTCATCGGCACGAAGGCGGCGGTCGCCTCGCCGAGCTGCATCCATGGCGCGTCCAGATGGATCCACAGCCCGAAGACGATCAACCCGACGGCGATGCTCAACCCGGCCTCGCCGAGGCGCGGCCGGTTCTGCCGGTCGAATTCGCCGTAGCCGCGCCAGAACCAGGCCAGCGCGCCGCCGACCACCACCAGGTTCAATGCGTAGATCCAGCGCGGATCGAGGCCCAGGGCGTTCTGCTCCGGCAAGGCGCCCCGCAGCGCCAGCAGCAACATGAAGAGGGCGAAGGGGACGATGCGGGCCCAGGCGGCTTGACTCAATGGCATCCGGCGAATGTACCGGCGAGCCGTGACCGTGCCATGCGGACAACCGAGGAACCGTCAGCGGTGCAGCGAGAGGCCCTTGACGGCCTTGTCGACCGCCTTCTTCGGTCCCCGCAGCGCCAATCCGACGAGGTCGGGGTGGTGGGCGTCCTCCGCGAGGAAGACGTTGCGGTTGGCTTCGTCATGGCCGGTGGAGAACATCGCATGGACGTAGGGCACCAGGGTCAGGTCGCTGTCGATGCCCCGGCGGTGCGCGGTCTGCAGGCCGGCGAGGTCGGCTTCGAAGACCAGCATCGGCTGGCCGAGCATGGCCGCGAACCGGCGCCCCAGGGCATCGACATACGGCTCCCCGATGGCCTCCGGCGCGGAGGCCGCCACGCCCGTCGCGAGGAACGCGGTCACGTTCAGCCGTTGCCAGGTCGCCAGGTCGTTGCGGACGATGATCGCCACTTTCGTATCAAACATGGACGTCGCACTGCGTGCTTCAACTGCGAAGACCGCATCCTCACGGCGGCCCCGGATCCCGGTCTAGAACGTTTGTGCAGCGACGCCGGTAGTCCGCCGGCGTGAGGCGATAGGCCCGCTGGAACCAGCGGCCCAGGTGGCTCTGGTCGGAGAAGCCGACCTCGGTCGCCACTTCGGACGGTCGATGGCCGCGCGCCAGCAGCGCCCGCGCGGCACGCAGCCGCAGGCTCACCAGGTAGGCATGCGGCGATTGCCCGAAGGACTGCTTGAACTGCCGCGTCAGCCGGAAGCGATCCATCCCGGTGTGCGCGACCAGATCGTCGAGGCCGACGTCCCAGGCCATCCGGTCATGGAGGAACTCGCGGGCGCGCTCGGCGAGCCGGGTGGAGTCCCCGCGGACCGGTTCGTCCGAGACACCGACATGCCGCGCGAGCAGCCCGATCAGGCGGTCGAGGTGCTGGTCGCAGCCCAGGCGCGACTCGCCGGCGTGCAGGGCGTCGAAGGCCTGCCCGATCGCCGAGACGAGGCGCGGATCCTCCGCCAGCGTGTCGCGAAACGCCGGCTGGATCGCGGACAACCCGCCGAGCCCGTGCTGCGCCAGCAACCGTGTCGTCCAGTCCTGCGGCAGGTAGAGCATCGCGTAGGTGAAGCCGGCATCCTCCGGGGCATGGCCGTCGTGGACCGCGCCCGGTTCGATCAGGATCGCGCGCCCGGGTGTGCTCGTGTGCAGCGCGCGTTGGCAACGGAAGCGCTGCACGCCTTGCTGCGTGATGCCGATCAGGAGCTCGTCGTGGCCGTGGGGGTCGTACGCATGTCCGGTGAAGTGCGCCCGCACGGTCTCGATGCCGGTGCGCGGGTCGCGGCGCAGCTGGATCCAGTGGTCATCGGCCATCGGGGGCGCTCCTGGCGGATGCGGTCGACGATGCGGATGATGCCGACGATGTCGGATGCGCTGTCGAGGGCGAGCCCGAAAACGCCGGACGAAGCGCCTCGATGGCATGCCGGACCTTGGCCGGTTGCGCATCGCGTTGCGGCGTCATCACGTAGACCGGCAGCGTCGGCAGCGACCAGCCCGGCAGCAGCGGCAACAGGCGGCCCTGGGCCTGCGACTCATCGACATCCTCCGCGCTGAGCAGCGCCAGCCCGATGCCCGCTTCGCAGAACTGCTGCAGGCTGAGCTGGTTGTTGCTGCTCGCGCGTGGGCTGACGCGCAGCACCTCCTCGCGCCCCTCGGGGCCGACGAGCGAGAGGCTGCGCATCGCGCCGCTGTCGGAACGCAGGAACACCCAGTCGTGCCGCGTCAGGTCCGACATCGAGGTGGGCACGCCGCGCCGCGCCAGGTAAGCGGGCGCCGCATAGAGACCGACCGTCCGCTGGCCGATGCGCTGCGCGACCCAGTTGCTGTCGGGCAGCCGGCCGAAACGCACGGCCAGGTCGATGCGCTTGGCGACGAGGTCGGTGAAACCGTCGTCGACTTCCAGGTGCAGGCTCATCCCCGGGTTCGCCGAGAGCAGCGGCCCGAGCGCCGGCCCGATCTGCCGCGCGGCGCCGACCGGCGCGCTGATGCGCAGCTCGCCTTCGGGCGCGTCGCGCAGGTGGTGCAGCTGGGTCTGCGCCTCGCGCGCCGCGGCGAGCATCGCCTGACAGCCTTGCACGAAGCGCTCGCCAGCGGGCGTCAGGCTGATGCGCCGCGTCGAGCGGTGCAGCAGCGTCACGCCCATGTCGCGCTCCAGTGCGCGCAGCTGCTGGCTGACCGCGGAGGTCGTGGTCTGGAGCTGCCGCGCCGCCGCGACCAGGCTGCCCTGTTCGACGACGGTCGCCAGCACGGCCATCCGGCGGAGTTGGTCCAGCATCGGGGATTGTGTAGATCTTCTAAAGAATGGAGTCGGATTCTGAGGACTTCTGCGGCGATTGTGAAGTTCCTACAGTCCACTTCATCGCGACACCCCCGTCGCTCCCCCGAATCCCTCGGACCCTCCCTCGAAAGGAATCCCCATGAAAGTCGCCCTGATCGGACCGACCGGCTTTGTCGGCAAGGAAGTGCTCAAGGAACTGCTGTCCCGCGGCCACGAGGTTGTCGCCCTGGCGCGCGATCCGTCGAAGTTGGAAACCCGCTCCGGCCTGACCGTGGTGAAGGCCGACGCGAAGCAGACGGACCAGGTCGCCGCCGCCGTCGAAGGCAGCGACGCGGTCGTCAGCGCCTACAACCCGGGCTGGTCGGTGCCGGACATCCACACCGAGTTCCTGGACGGCACCCGCGCGATCTACGACGGCGTGAAACGCGCCGGCGTGAAGCGCCTGCTGGTGGTCGGCGGCGCGGGCAGCCTGTATGCGGCCCCGGGCGTGCAGATCGTGGACCTGCCGGAATTCCCGGACCAATGGAAGCAAGGCGCCCTGGCCGCGCGTGAAGCGCTGAACCTGATCCGCCTGGAGTCGTCGCTCGACTGGACCTTCCTGTCGCCCGCACCCCACCTGGAACCCGGCGAGCGCCGCGGCAGCTACCGCGTCAGCCTCGATACCCCCGTGATGGACGCCAACGGCCCGGCGCACGTGTCGACAGCCGACCTGGCGGTCGCCATCGTCGACGAGCTCGAACGCCCGCAGCACATCCGTCGGCGGTTCACGGTCGGGTATTGATCGCTGCCGGAGATCGCAGCGGAGGCCGGTGCCCCTGTCCGCTCAATCTCCTCCTCGCCGCTCGGAATTCGCTCCCAGGGGCACCGGCCTCCGCTGCTCCGAGCGAGAACTTCGTGCGAGCCCGGAGCAGGAGCCTGGAGCCTGGAGCCCGGACGCGCGGGAGCGCGATCAGGCGGTCTGCTGTTCCAGCAGATAGTTGGCGTCGTCGTACTGACCGAGCGTGTCCACGAGCGTGGGCAGGCATTCGGCCAGCTTGTCGTGGAGCACGAACGGCGGGTTCACGACGAACATGCCGCTGCCCATCATGCCGAAGCCGCGCTCGTCGGCCTGCGCGACGGTGAGGCGCACGTGCAGCCAGCCCTTCTTGGCGACGGGCTCGGAGGCCGACTTCAGGCGCTGCACGAGCTGCGCGGACTCGACGGTCTGCAGCTGCGGATACCAGATCGCGATCGTGCCGTCGGCGAAGCGTTGCAGCCCTTCGCGCAACGCGGCGACGACCTTGCCGTAGTCGGCCTTGATCTCGTAGGAGGGGTCCATCAGCACGACGCCGCGCCGCGAGGGCGGCGGCAGTTCGGCCTTCAGCGACGCGAAGCCGTCCTGCTGCAGGACCTGCGTGTTGGCGCGGTCCTCGAGGTAGCTGGCGAGGATGCGGTGGTCGGTGCCGTGCAGCTCATAGCAGCGCAGGCGGTCGTCGAAGCGCATCAGCATGCGCGCGATGGCCGGCGAACCGGGGTACTGCTCGAGCTTCTTGCCGGGATTGAAGTCGTGCACCAGCTGCACGTACTGCTGCAGCGGCTCGGGCAGGTCCTTGCGCGAATAGAGCGCGGCGATGCCGCCGGCGTGTTCGGCGTTCTTCTGGGCGTAGCGGCCGTCGAGGGCGTATCCGCCGGCGCCGGCGTGGGTGTCCACGACGGTGTAGGGCTTGTCCTTTTCCCCCATGTAGCGGAGGACCTCGGCCAGCACCAGGTGTTTGAGCACGTCGGCGTGGTTGCCGGCGTGGAAGGCGTGTCGGTAAGCGAGCATGTCCGGCACTGTACCCGGTGCAGGCCGCGGGTCAGCTGCCCATCGGCCTCAAAGCTGAAACGCCCCCGGCGAATACGCCGTCCCCGCCGGCACTTCCTTGAGCCCGCACGGGTGCTGGTATTGCATCGCCGGCTTGAGCACCTGGCCGTCGACGACGCCCGCATCCACCGCACGCCCGATCAGCGGCGAGTCCGGCCGCAGCCGGAAGTCGTAGCGGTCCGCGTCGACGAAGCTGTCCAGCTCGACGAAGTAGTTGTGGTGCTGCTCGCGGTCCGGTCCGGCCGGCAGCTCGTGCTTGCCGCACAGCAGGTTGTTGATCAGCCGCAGCTTCTGCGCCTGCTGCGCCATGCGCAGGTACACGCCACCGGCCTGGCGCCGGTCGACCAGCGTGTTGTTGATCAGGTGCAGCTCGTTGCGGCGGTTGGACAGCCCCTCGCTGCCATACGCGATCAGGTGGTAGTTCTCGCTCGACGGGCTCTGCTGGATCACGTTGCCCATCACCAGCGCGACGCCGCCGTTGGGGAACTCGAGCTCGAAGCTCGCGCGGCCCGTCTCATCGGTCAGGCGGTTGTAGAAGAGGTGGTTCACCGCGGCGCGCGACTTGAGCAGATGGCCCGATGCGCCGTGGTGGAAGTAGCTTGCGACCACCGACAGCTTGCCGATCGCCCCGACGTAGCAGGTGTGCGTGCGGCCCTCTCCAGGCGCGATCGGGCCGAAGTCGCAGGACTCGATGCGCAGCTCGATGCCGGCGTCGTTGCCGGCGAGCAGGCCGTTCTCGTTGTCCTGGAAACGGCAGTCGCGCAGCGTCAGCGAGCCCCGCTCCAGGCGGATGCCCGCGCCGTTGCGGTCCGGCACACGCGCGCCGACGAAGTCGAAGCCCTCGATCGTCATCCGTTTGCCGGTCGTGACGAAGATCCCCTTGCCCTGCGCATGCGCGCCCTTGGCCACCATCCGGGCGCGGCCGCCGACGGCGCGCAGGGTCAGGTCGTCCTGCGGCCAGACGGCGACGTCGCCGGCATAGTCACCGGCCTGCACCTCGATCGTCATGCCGGCCTTCGCCTGCGAGGCGGCCGCCGCCAGCGTCTTCACCGGATGGTCGGGCCCCACGTGCATCACGGCGCCCGACGCGCCGCCTCGCTGCGCGCGAGCCGACAGCAGCCAGGGCGCCAGCCCCAGCGAGGCGCCGGCCTGCAGAAGCCGGCGGCGTCGAGATTCGAGCGAGGAACCGAAGGGCATCGACAGGCTCCCGAGTCGTGGCGGTGGAGGAGGGGCGCCGCGCGGAGGGGGACGGCGTCCCCCGGCAGCCGGGCGAGTGTAGCCAAGCGTTTCAGCGCGGCCGTGAAGGTCACGCAAGGCCCCAGCCGGCGTCCGGGCTGTCGCCTAGGCGCTGCGACGGACCCTTTCGCTCGCTAAGCTGCGATCCATCCTTGTCCGGCCCCCGCCGGGCTTCACGCCACATCCATTCCGCATCCTCGATATCGACATGCCCAGTCTCTTCGATCCCTTGCAAGTCGGCGCCGTCTCCCTGGCCAACCGCATCGTCATGGCGCCGCTCACGCGCAACCGCTCCGTCGGCCTGGTGCCGGGACCGCTCGCGATCGAGTACTACCGCCAGCGCGCCAGCGCCGGCCTGATCATCAGCGAAGGCGCCCAGATCACGCAGGAGGGGCAGGGCTACCTCGACACGCCCGGGATCCACTCGCCCGAGCAGATTGCCGCGTGGAAAAAGGTGACGGACGCTGTCCATGAAGCCGGCGGCAAGATCGCCGTGCAGCTGTGGCACGTGGGCCGCATCTCCCATGCCGACTTCCAGCCCGGCGGCGCCAAGCCGCTGTCGGCGACGGATCGTCAGGCCAATAGCAAGACCTTCACCAAGGATGGCTTCGTCGACGTCGCCGCGCCGCGCGCGCTGAAGACCGAGGAACTGCCCGGTGTCGTCCAGTCCTACGTCCATGCGGCGAAGGCGGCGATGGCCGCGGGCTTCGACGCCGTCGAGGTTCACGGGGCCAACGGCTACCTGCTGGACCAGTTCCTGCGCAACAGCATCAACGACCGCACCGATGCCTACGGCGGCTCGATCGAGAACCGCGCGCGCCTGCTGCTTGAAGTGATGGCGGCCATCGCCGGCGCGATCGGTGCCGATCGCACCGGACTGCGCCTGTCCCCGGTCACGCCGGTCAACGACGCGGGCCAGGACAGCGATGCGCAGGCGCTCTTCAACCATGTCGTCGAGCAGCTGTCGCCGATGAAGCTGGCCTTCCTGCATGTCATCGAGGGTCACACCGGCGGGCCGCGCGATGTCGCGCCGTTCGATTACGACGCGCTGCGCGAGCGCTTCAAGGGCGTGTACATCGCCAACAACGGTTACACCCGTGAGATGGCGATCGACGCCGTCGCCAAGGGCCACGCAGATGCGGTGGCCTTCGGCCGCAGCTTCATCTCCAACCCGGATCTGGTGCGTCGGCTGAAGCTCAACGCCCCGCTGCAGAAGGCCCACTCGGCCACGATGTATGGCGGTGGCGCCGAGGGGTATACGGATTATCCGGCGTTGGCGGACTGAGGGCTTCAGTACTGCCATCGCCGCTGGCCCTCACCCCCACCCTCTCCCGCAAGCGGGAGAGGGAGCAAGAAGGGCGATCAGCGCTGGGTCTTAGCCCGGAAGAGCTCCGCGATGGAGACTTCGCGCGGGCCGGGGCGCACGGTGAAGGTCTGGCCGGCCGTGATCGTGCCGGGCTGCCGCACCGCGAGGTAGAAGCCGCACCATCCGCTCTGGGTCATCATCTTCGCGGCCTTGTTGAAGCCCATCACCGCGTTGAATTTGAAGCAGGGATAGCGCGGCTCGCTGACGGCGAGCTCGCAGTCCGGGAACACCAGCACGTCGCCGATCCAGGCGTCGCCCTCGGCGAGGCCGGAGATCGTCAGGTTCTCGCCCATCGCCCCCCAGGGGAGCGCGTCGTCCCAGCCCGCGACCTGCGCCTGCGCCCGCACGGTGCGCCAGAAGGCGTAGTGCTCGGACGGGTAGGCGTAGACGGCCTTGGACAGGCCGCCGTGGACGCTGGGATCGGCTTGCTCGTCGCCCTCCAGGCCGAGGGGCCGGACTTCGATCGCGCCGTCCACCGGACGCTTGCGGATGCCCGTCATGACCGGGCGCCCGTCGATGAGCAGCGGTTCAGCGCGGGCCGTGTTCAGACTGATCAGTTGCATCGGGCGATTCTGCCGCAGGCCTCAGCGGCGGCGGAGGCGTCGGAGGCCGGAAGGCGGCCGGCGTGGTCTCGACGAGACCGGCCTCCTGTCGATGCAGCGCGTCGCGCAGGCCGTCGAGCTCGCGCGCCTGATCGCGCTCGCGCCGCAGATGGTCGAGCGCGAAGGACAGGTCGCCGGCCATCTCGTCCATGAGCCCGAGCACCTGCGGGCTGAAGTAGCCCGGCTCGCCGGCGAGCAGGGTGAGCGCGCCCACGACCTCACCGCGACGGCGCAGCGGGAAGGCGGCCATGGCCTCGACGCCGGGCGGGATCAGCGGCGCGCCGGGGACGGCGAGGCTCGGGTCCTCCAGCGCCCGGTTGCTGACCTGGTGCGTGCCTTCGAGGATCGCGCGCGTCGCCATCGAGCTGCGCGCGAAGGGCGAGTCGCGCGACCACTCGCGGGGCGCGCCGGGCATCAGTCGGTCGCCGGGACCGTGCTCGGCGACACGCTCGAAGTGATCGCCATCGAACAGCACCACGGCCGCGAAGCGGGCATGGCCCGTCTCGACGCAGATGCGGCAGAGGCCCTCGAACAGATGCTGCTCGGCCCGAGGATCATCGAAGGCCTCGGCCTCGCGGCGCACGATGAGCTGGTTGGTCTGCGACAGCGCGAGGTAGAGCCGCTGAAGCTGCTCACGCGAATCCTGGCTGAGGCGGCGCTCGTCGTCGTAACGCGTCCAGACGGTGCAGACGACGACGCTGCACAGGCCGCCGGTCAGCAGCACCAGCAGCAGGCCCAAGTGCACGGCCTCCGTGGCGGCCTGCTGGGCGCGCTCGGTGTCGACGCGGGCCTGGCTGAGCTGGAAGGCGATCAGCTCGTCGAGCATCCGCGTCGTCGCGAGGCGGCGCTGGTTCAGCTCCCGCAGCGTGTCCGGCGTGGCCCCCTGGCTCGCAGTGAGGGCGGCCCAGAGCTGGTCGAGCAGCGGCTGCGTGCGGGCGATGAGGGCGCTCTCGGCCGGCGTCATGCGCGTGGCGAGGTAGCGGGTCCAGAGCTGGCGGGTCGTGTCGGCGAGACGGCGGCCGCCGCTGTCCAGCTTGCCGGCGTCGGGCTGTTGCGTCTGCGTGATCAGCAGCGTGCCCAACTGGTGGGGACCGAGCGCGTGCTCGAGTTCGCGGAGCAGGTCGACGGGGACGAGGCGGTCCTCATACAGCGACTGCGCGATCCCGGCCAGCCGCTTCGACTGCCACCACCCCAGCAGCGCGGAAGCGGCAACCAAGGCGAGCGCCAGGCCCAGGACCAGGTAGAGGCGGGCGCGGAGCGAGAGGCCGGTGGGTGCGGACATGGGCGTCGGAGACCTCGCGGAGGAGGCGCCGAGCATAGGGTGTTTCGATGGGGGAGCCGATCCCCGAGGCATTGGGGGCTCCGGCTGTCGAAGTTCGCTCAGTTCCGAATTGACGAAGGCCATGGATTGGCCGTCACGGCCTGCATGCGCTCATCCTATTCCGTCGCTGTGAACCAATGAACTCCGAACTTTTCAGCCCTTGTTCGTCGAAGTCCGACGACGGCCGGCTGACTGGCGACATCGGTAGGGAGACACTAGATATGGTGTATTGACTTTGGACGGAGCACTACATACAGTGAAATCTGGATGTAAACCCAGGCGCCATCGTTTCGCGCAGAGGAGCTTTCATGGGCACGAACACCAAGCAGACTTCTCCAGGCGTCGCTTCCCTTGCGGGCAAGACGCTGCAGAGCGACTCGGCGAGCGCTCTTCAACGCTCATTGGCTGCCTCCGCCTTGCGCCAGGCTGGTACTACGGCTGCGCAGACCGGGGCAAGGACCGAGGGCAAGGCTTCCGGCGCATTGGACAATCCGCGTTCTGCGAGCGCCACGAAGACCCTGGCCGGCTCCGTGGTTTCGCAATCGAATCGAAAGCGCTGACCAAGGCTTGCCGTGGCTAGGACTACTGCAGCGAGCGCCGAGGCATTGGTGAGTTGGGGGCGACGCCCAGAAGGCGTCCCTCAAATTAGCCGCACAACCGAGCACCTCGGCGGCGCTAGTGGTCGAGGATGTAGTGGCCGGCCAGTCCGTCGAAAACGAACCTTGTCCGATTCAGTACGTCTCGCCCCAAGATCGCCTGAAAGGGCTGGTTTAGTAGGGGGAGAGCGATCACCTGAATGGGATCGACAAGCCACGAGTTCGGGGTCGCATTGCCGTTGATGTGCAGGCACACGTCGTACGCATCGCAGCCGACAGGCACGCCTGTTGTCGATGCAGTGTGTACCCATGCGCTGCTCGTTGGCGAGAGACCCAGAGACCGCATCACGCCGTCGTCAACGTGCGATGCGCTAGTTCCCGTGTCGATGAGAAACGTGACGTGCGCCGGCGGCGGCACCCGTTGGCCAGCCGCGATCAAGGCGGACGCCCTGGCGCTACTGACAGCCACGTAGCCATCGATCAACGCCCCAACAGCGGTGATCGGCTGCGTTATCCGCGGCACGGACGAAGGTCGTGCAGGAAGTGAATCGTCTGCTCGTCAGGCTCGACTTGTTTGACGAAAAAGCGTTCGAGGCCAAACTTTGCATAGGCCCAGTTCAGCGCGGCTTCATACGATTCGAAGCAGTCGCAGACTTTCAGGTCATGAATGACCACGAATTGCCCCTGCCGGCTTCGCAGCAAGGCTGGTAACGCCGCTTGGTAGACGTCGAACTCTCGTTGCAATGTGACCATCTCAGGACTCCTCCTAGCGCGAGACCCGGTTGGAGATCGCTGACTGGGTTGCGTAAACCCGGACTGGGGATTCTGCCAGTCTGAAGTCAGCTGCTGCTGCTCAAGCCGCCTTACGGTCCGTGGAACGCTTCACCAGCGCGAGCGCCTTCTCCGCGACCTCACGTTGAAGCGTTGCGAGTTCAATCACGAACGCGAACGCGAACTGCCCATCAAATGCCCGTTCGATCGGTTGCCCTTCTTCTCGAAGGTAGAGATCTTGCCCGTTGGTGATGACGTGGCTTCCCGGCAAGGACGTAAGAGTGATCTCTGGATGGTGCTTCCGCAACCCCATCAACCCCTTCTTCAGCCTTAGTGGGCTCACTCCTGTGTGTGCCAGCTTCTCCACCAAGCGAAGCGCGACTAGATCCCCAAAGATGTAGCGGCGCGTTCTGCCGTGACCACGTTGAACTTTGCCGGATGGCACCACGACGCCGTTTCTGCAGAGGTAGTTCACCATCGCGAGCGACAGCCCAGAGCATCGGGCTGCCTGTTGAGCTGTGAACCAATCGGCTGAGTCCGCGTTCATATTTAGAGTATGGCGCCAAACTATATTTAAAGCCATCGACGACACGCGGTTCACCATGACTTACGCTGAAGCGAGGGAGTTGCGTTGCCCATGAAACAAGACGATGTACGGCGGATAAGCATCCAGAGCAATTGGCTCGCAGCAGAGGCCGGCGCCGCGCCCTTGTCGGTGGTTGAGTTCCCCCTTTTCTCGGACGCCTGCTTCATCGCGGAGGTCAGACAAGAGGGGTGGCCATATAGCTTCCTGAACACCATCCCCCTATCTGTCGCGCCAGGGCGTGTGCAGGTTCCTGTCGTCGCACGGATCGCGATGCACACCCAGCTTTTCCAACGGCATGCTTATGGAAGCCCTACCTCGACGGAGCTGTACCACGGTGGTTGGATACCGGACGAGGTCGCAGCAGTGGCGTCGTTGGCGCTCGGCAAACGGTTCATGGCGGGGGACGAAACGAGGCGCTTCGACGGTTTGGATGACCTCGGCACTCCGAGCTCACCGCGTCGTAGGGGCGAGCCGACACTCTTGATGAACCGAGAGGGGTCGATGCTTCCCTATGTGGCGACGCAAGGGGACCTGCGAGACCTAATACCCAGGCTGGGCTCGGTTCCGACGTTGGGGCGGGAAGACTGCATCGAACTGGTTCGTGCGGCCCGGCTGTACCAGGACGCGCTGTGGGTCGCCGAATCGGAGCCGAACCTCGCTTGGCTGCTGCTGGTGTCGGCGCTTGAAACGGCCGCCAATCGGTGGAAGAGAAGCTGGGGCACGCCGGTGGCGAACCTGAAGGCGGCTATGCCGGACCTAGCGAAGCGCGTGCAAGGCGTTGGCGGCGACGATCTGCTGTCGTTCGTCGCGAAGAAGCTCTCACACCTCGTCAAATCGACCGAGAAGTTCGTCGCCTTTGTCGTCGAGCATCTTCCCGCGCCGCCAGCTGTTCGACCAGATTCGCCGAGCTACCAGGTCGAGTGGACAGCCTCTAACCTGGAGGCGGTGCTGAGGGTCATTTACAGGTATCGGTCGGAAGCGCTGCATGGAGGTACGCCGTTCCCTGCGCCGATGTGCCTGCCATCCAGTCGGGTCGATGTCGACGGACCGTTGATTGAAGTAGGCACGGTGGGATTGGCCGTGACCACGGAAGGGGGCTATTGGGTCGCTGGGGACCTGCCGATCAACCTGTCAACGTTCCACTACCTCGCACGAGGAGCGCTGCTCCGATGGTGGGATTCCTTGGCATCGCGGGCAGAGAAGGAACCGCTGACGTCGGCCTAGCGCCGAAGAGCCAGGGGCCGACCTGTACTTTCAGTGACCGGCGCTTGCGCAACAGCTTCCTTGGGTGGACCAGAGTGCACCACGTCGTTCAAGTGGCCAAGGCTGAGCAAGTTGGCCCGACTCAGCTGCCGCTGCCCGAGGAAGATCTGACCCACGACCCGCGATGGGGCCAGTTTTGAAACCTCCCCATGTCTCGACATGTCACTTCGTTCCCTTCGTCGGCGCCTTGGCCGCGGAGAGCGCCTGAGGAGGACGGAGCGAAGGTTCTTGGCGACCGTGGTGCCAACGCGTTGAGCACCGTCATTCCGAAGGCCCTGGCCGCTTTCGAGGCGCCTCCCGCCTAGGGGCCGCCCCTTCGTGGCGGAATGCTGCGGAGGCTCATGCCGGACCAGCTTGAACGCCGGAAACAGAACTCTCCCTAGCATCTTTCGATGCGGACGTTTTGTCCGCCTTCAACTATGTGAGGTCTCATGAAACTCTCAGCTACCCAGGTCACCATCCTCCAGCTCGCTAGCCAGCGGCGGCTCCCATCTGTCATCACCGAGACGTCCTGCTACTCGGTGCATGACGTGAGGGAGCTGGTGGAGCTCGGTCTGATGGACGCCAAGGATGCCTCCGCCGACGGCGGCGAATGCCTCCTGGAACCGCGCATCACCGGCCCCGGTTCGGCGTTCATCAGGGAATTGACCTTGTAAGCCTGGTGGCCGAGGCGCATCCGCGCTTCGGCCTTCTAGCCTGGGGGTGTCGCGCATCCTGGTGCGGCAACGCCTCCGCCGGCGCCTCGGGAAACCTACTTCACTCGTCATTGCATCCGGTCGCCTCTTCCTGCTGAGGAGGAGAACAGTTGGTGTACGTTCGCATCTGCTTCTGCATCGTCGGCACGGCGTTGGCAATTCGCCATGCGTGGTATGGCCACCTGCTTCTGGCGCTGGCTGGAGCTCTGACCGCAGTCATCGCGCTCGCAGGAGTGCTTTGGGGCGGGGAGCGCCGCTCGGCGAACCCGCTGGTGGAGCTCTTAGCTGGGTTGAGCCTCGTGGCTAGCCTGGGCGGCACGCTCAACGGCAGCCCTGCGTCAGACTTGGAGCTCCAGCAAGCGTACGCCGACGCGACGCACTACCTGTTCTTCGCGGAACAGACCTGTCGTACCGCGCCTTATGGAATTGCGGGGCGCGCATCGACGGCTTGCATGATGCAAGGCCCCGCCGAACATCTCTCGCTTGCCAGGGACCTCAACAAGGCGCTGCACAACCCATCGCCGGCTTGGTCGATCTTGGACGAGGCGCACCAAGCCCGTGAGGAGCCTCAGAGAAACGCTTGTGCGGTCGCCTTCGCGGAGGTCTTCGCACATTGCGGTGCAGGCTTCATGGAGCCGCGGAGCATCAAGCGCCTCCTGAGCGAGGCTGCCGGGCCGGGTTCGAGGTAGGCGCCGTCGGCGTGGTCGTCGCGCCCGCGCGATTTCCCGGAGGGCACCGGATTGGCTGGGGCCGGCAGGCAGGCGTCGGTGCCGGTTCGCACCATGCGCTGTATTTCTCAGCTGGCGCCGTCAGCGGGCGTGGGCCTGCGTTCAGACCACGACTTCAACCGTTGGATCGGCCGACCCAAAATTTGGCGCTGAAGTCGTTCAAGTGCCGCGAAAGAGCATCGGGCTTGGTCCGGAACGATGCGGGGATGTCGTCACCGGCGCCGCCATTCCTGAAGTATTCCTTCAGCGCTTTCACGCGGTGGCTTCGGGCCGCAATGAAAAAGAGGCCCGAAGGCCCCTTGGGTCGGCTTGCCCTGAAGGGTCAGGCCGCGGCGTTGTACGGGCAAGCCGTCAACGAGAGCAGGTTGTCGTTCCAGTAGCCGTCCGCGTACGTGCGGAGGTAGGGGCGTCGACCATCATTCGGTCGCACCACGCCGACGTCGGCACGCTTCCCGGTGACGGGATCGAGCACGAAGAAGGTGTTGGTCTTCGACTCGATGCTGTCGACGACCTGCTGCACCGGCCACATCCAATTCCCGGCCGGGTTTCCGACGTGGGTGATGTGCTCGCAACTGCCGTTCGAGACGGACTTCAAGATACAGGTGATACGAACGTCGGGCATTGCCGGGTTCTCCTAGTTAATAACCACTAGACCACCGTGAAATCCCGTCCGTGTAGCATCAAGCTTCTGACACATGATCTTCGGATCGAGCCCCGGGTGGTCACCTTGGGGCCAGACGGCCAAGCGCGAAAGCCTTGGCCGTCTGCATTTCTGCTTAACAGAATAGCAGCAAACTAGATGTGGGGGAATAGTTCACGAAATGACGCTACCTATAGCGTTTATCCAACACTTGCGCACAGCTTAACAACAGCTAATCAACAGGTTTATTAACAAATCTGCCGATTCCGCAGCGACGGAGCTTCCCAACCCGCACTACTTGGTTGGATCGTTCATCGGACAGCAAGGCGCCGCCCATGATTCCCCATGTGTGGGCCACCGCACGAACTTCAAGGGCGCATTGCGCGCAATCCGTGGGGCGCGGCTAAGCTCGTCGCCGCGAAGATCAACGACATCATCGACGGAGCAACTCCGCGGTGCCGGGCGGGGAGACCGACGTCATGAACTGGGTGAAAACGGTGGCTGTAGGCGTCGCGGTGCTGGCCTGCGCGGCAGCCTCCGCGCAGGAGGCCAGACCCTTGCTGGGCGTTCCTTTTGGCGCCACCTTCAAGCTGACCGCGAGATGCCCCTTCAACACCGACCAGTCCAAAGTGCCTTGCTGGATCGGCGAACCGTTCTTCTACAAGCCCACGGGGTCTACAACGGGGGCGGTCCACCTTCCTGGTCCTGACCAGCGCCCGGCGTGGGCTGCGCGCGCGATGTTTAAGGTCACCTTGGACAAGGCGAAGCGGGTTCAGGAACTTCAGGTTCGTACGTTTCGGCAGAACCGCAAGGAGATTGCGGACTCCATCTCTTTGCGCTTCGGCGCTCCTCACCAGAACGAGTTGAAGCGGGCGGATGTCGGCTGGGCCCATTGGAAGTCTCCTGAGGGCACCGCCGCGATGAACTGCAGCGAGGACTGCTGGGTCACTTTCAGGACCACTGCCGCGCAGGCTGAGTACGACGCAGAGATGGCGGCGCGGGCGAAGAAGGATGCTGCGCGCCCCAAGGCGCCATAGGAGTGATGCCGCCGCAGCCGAGGCGCTGAGAGCCGCCCGTTTCAGGCCGTCTTCGCCTTCTCCGCGGCGCCTGGCTGCTTCACCTTGCGGCTACCGTGGATGGCCAGCATGATGGCCGTAGCGCGCTGCCCGGCTAGCAGCGTTTCAGCGAAGAGCCAGTTCTTGCATCCGTTGCCCACGGCTCGATCTGCTCGTCGACTTGGTTGTCTATGGGCGAGGCTGGGGGTCGGCAAGGTAGCGCTTTAGCGCCGGCAAGCGGTGCAGGGTGCAGTCCATGGGCTTGGAGGCGCAGAGCTCGGCCACGCAGGCTGCCACACAGACCACTCGGATGAAGCCTGAAACACCTCAGCGGCCCGCCGCTTTAACTTAATTGCGGATGGCGTCGTGCTCTCCGAGAGGTAGTTCCACAGTCCTCTTCCGGAGATTAATGCGATGTGTTCGGCATCGTTCGCGCGGCCGCTCAGACGATGCGGGTTACTAATTGACTCGATGGCTGCATCTTTATGATTTGTAAGGCGGTCGAGCGGGCAAAATCAAATAGATGGATCGCCGATCCGGCTTCATCTGATAGTCAGTTCAAGCAAACTAAAACTGCACCATCAGGAATTTTTCTGCTGAGCTTCAGGGAGAACTGAAAGTCCGGAGTAATCTCTAGCGTTTCCTTGACCTCGCCAAAAAGTGCAATTTCGACCACTTCAACCCGGTCGTAGTATTTCTTTCCCGCATAAAGAATATCGCCCTTCGTCAGGATGCGCTGAGACAACCCTTTTACGCCCACGATATTATTGCTGAATTTTTTCGCGACCATACCCGCTTCCTGATGAAGTCCAGCCCCAACTCCTAATCGTATGGAGCTCGTTGTGACGACTCGAGCAATGGCCGCGTAAACCAGTGCGATAAAGTCTGAATAATTTATTAGCTCCTTCGCGCTTGCGACCTCTGCGACCTCCCCATGTGCCGCCTCGTTCCTGAGTTTAACAAAATCGTTTAACAGTTCATCCGGCTCGTTCGCTATGGCCTTTTCAGACAGAAAATTTAGTAGCTCATCGTTTTTTTTGACCGAAGCGAAAATGTCCTCAAAGCCTAGTTTTGAGAAAACACGGTTTAGCGTGTCTGCTCTGAAGTTGTCGCTGTCTGTTAAGAAGGCTTCCGACAGAAGGTTGAAATCTTTGCCCCGCACCCCGTCAGCAAGACCGGACGAAAGCAAAGACTCCGGTAGTTTGGAATATAAAGATTTCTCCGGCCCCCATTTATTGAGCACGTGGGCAGTGCCAATACGATGCTGAATTCTAATTTGCTCAGGTAGAGCGGCATACGTGGGTATTAGTTTGGGAATTTGCTGCAAATACTCCCCTACAAGGTCGCAAATTGCGCGTTCCAGAATCGCATAAATCCGACTGACGGCGGCGCAATGGTCAAATAGCCGCCAACCATTTGTACCCGGGGCAAGTTGGTCGAGAAGGGCTTTGGACGCTTCGTCGAGGCGACTACCCGTTGATATTGCGCTGCCCGAAAGTAAGGTCCGAAGGTCATCGTGCCATTGCGCCACCCGCTTTACTTCTGTAAGGTCGCGCTCTAGCCGTAGAGTTATTGACTCAAACACGCTTAGACTCGTTTAGTCGAGAATCTCGGCCAAAACACTCTGATAGCTTTGAAGTCTGTCGAGTACATCCGTTTTGGTATTTCGTTGGCCAGTGAAAGAGCCAGGCGGTGAGGTGAGTACCATGTTCTTGGTCGCTTCTAGGACTTCTTGGCTCTTTCGTTCCAGTTCTACGCGCCTATCAATTTGATGGGCGAGTCCAACGAGTACCGTATCTGCAAATGCAATTTGAGGCTGCCTAGCCCAACTTCCAGTTTTGGCGTTCCATGGTTTGAATAGGTTGTCACCGTAGATCGTGTGAGCTAGTTCAATTGTCGAATTGAAAAGGGTCCGCAAGAAGTCAATATCGCCGTCGTTGAATTGCCTGCTTCGAACCATATACTGGTCAAAAAACGATTGCATGCCCCCGCTATAGCGTTCTGCATGCCGCAAAGCAAAGAATCTCAGCACAAACTCCACGTCCTTCATCTTGCTGTAGTGAGGATTATTGAGGAGCTTGTCCGGAGGATTGTTTTCCTCTTCCTGGCTAAACGGGATTAGCCCCCAGGCCTTTCGCAATAATGGGTGTCGCGACAGTTCGACAAGTAGCGCATCAAAGTTGCTGTGATAAATGCAGTGGCGGATCTCTTGGTTTTCCAGTTTCACGCCGCCCGTGTTGAGGCGGTCGAATACTTGCTGGCGAAGAAGTAACTCTTCATCCGGATTTGCGGCGGATTCCTTCAGTAAGGCAATGTACGAAATTGACCTGCGATCTAATCCCTTCTTGATCTCCGACGGAAGCTTGTCGTATATGCGTCCGTTGAGTTCGGGCCATTGCTCTAATCCCTTCAGGGGAAACCTATTCTCGTAGAAGTCAAAAACTGTGGTGATTCTTTGTTGCCCATCCATTACTTCGTACCTTGCTAGGTCCGACTCATACACGAAGCACGGCGGAACGGGCACGTTCATAATGAACGATTCAATAAGACGAGACTTTCTCGCTGCGTCCCACCGTCGACGACGCTGGTAAAAGGGCTGCAGCCGCATCCAGCCTGGCCGCTTCAGTGCGGCCACGAAGTTTGGAAGCTGTTCGCGATTCGTCTCAGTTACTATTCGAAGCTCTCGTCGAGCATATTTTTCATTGATCTCACTGTCGGTCAACGCTGACTTCTGAGAGTTGATCGACTGGTCCCACATCTGGGATTCTGAGTCAGAGAATATTGGCATTCGAGTGGAAGTGTGCTAAGCCAATCAACGGTTTTTAACCCGGCCCTTGTATTGAGCGCTGCTGCAACTGCGGATGCTGCCATGGCAGCACACTCGCCGCGCTAAACGGCAGGTTATCGGGCACGGCAGCAGCCGTAAAGCGTGCGTAGCGGGGCTTCATCACGGTCCGCGAAGACTTCAGCGGTTCCGTTGGGCGTCCGGCCACAGCCTCGAGCCATCTTTGTGGACGATGTTCGCTTGAAGGCTCCGAGCCCTCTCGCGGCCTCGAGGGTCAACTGGGCAGTGTCCAACGATAGAAATCTGAAGGCCATGGACAAAGAGCGCCGGCACTTGCAAATTGGAGTCGCTCGCCGCGGGAAGGCGGAGCAGACTCTCGCGCGCTTTCGCGGGGGGATAGCTGGCCAGTCTTCGAGGCGATAACGATGGCCACAGCTTCGGCTTCCGCCCCCGGAGGTGGAGCCCGGGGATCAGAGCGCGCCGAGGACCCCCAAAATGCTCTTTTTGAGAACGCGCGATCTTGCCCCTCAGGGGCTGTTGATTCCCGCGCGATCCTGACCCACCGTTTCCATCCAATCTTGACCCACACTTGTTCGAGCCACTGAGGCT
>NZ_JBWKOA010000010.1:0-18169 GCF_059415845.1 Roseateles sp. GW821-FHT09H11
GCCGTCACACCCCGTTCTTCAACAACTACCGTCCCCAGTTCTACTTCCGCACGACGGACGTGACTGGCGCCGTGGAGTTGCCGAAGGACAAGGAAATGGTCATGCCTGGCGACAACGTCAGCATCACCGTGAAGCTGATCGCTCCGATCGCCATGGAGCAAGGTCTGCGCTTCGCCATCCGTGAAGGCGGTCGTACCGTCGGCTCGGGCGTCGTGGCCACCATCATCGAGTAAATCTTTTGCTGGTACCCGCCGGGTACCGGTGAGGCGCGCCACCCGTTTCGGCGGGCGGCGAGTCCCGAACTCGGCGGCGCCATCGCTGCCTCCGCGATGCTTCGCGCATCGCGTCGCTCTTTGAAGGAAAAGTCATGTCTACCAAGCAAAAGATCCGCATCCGGCTGAAGGCCTTCGATTACAAGCTGATCGACCAATCGGCTCTGGAAATCGTGGAAACAGCCAAGCGCACCGGCGCGATCGTCAAGGGTCCCGTGCCCCTGCCGACACGCAAGGAACGTTTCGACATCCTGCGTTCGCCGCACGTCAACAAGACGTCGCGCGACCAGTTTGAAATCCGCACCCACCAGCGTCTGATGGACATCGTCGATCCGACCGACAAGACGGTCGACGCGCTGATGAAGCTGGACCTGCCGGCCGGCGTGGACGTTGAGATCAAGCTGCAGTGATGCGGCTGGGCGCTGGAGTGATCCAGCTGCTCTCTGGAAGGCGACCTTCGGGTCGCCTTTTTCTTTGGCGCAGCTGGCGCGCTGCTTGCGGTGCGGTCAGGGTTGGCGCTATACTCCGCAGCTTTTCCGCGCCGGGATTTCCGGGTGCGGTTTCGTCGCATCGCCGTCGAAGGGTCTGGGGCCTTTACCCCTGGTCTCATCGAAGGAGCGGTGCTTGTCGGCCCGGCCAATCGATGTCGGGTGTGTGAAATGACTTCAGGTGCACGGCGGTGTCTCCGTCGGTGCGTTCGGGGTCAGGAGAAAACCATGAGTCTTAGCAATCGTCTCGGATTGCTGGGCCGCAAGGTGGGCATGATGCGTGTGTTCACGGTCGACGGTGATACCGTCCCCGTGACCGTGCTGGACGTGTCCAACAACCGCGTGACCCAGATCAAGACCGAAGAAACCGACGGCTACAGCGCCATCCAAGTGACCTACGGCGCGCGCAAGGCGTCCCGTGTCACGAAGCCGCAAGCGGGTCACCTCGCCAAGGCTGGTGTTGAAGCCGGTGAAATCATCAAAGAATTCCGCGTGGATGCTGCGGTCGCCGCCGAATACAAAGCTGGCGCGCAAGTCCCCGTGACGCTGTTCGCCGCCGGCCAACTGGTCGATGTGCAGGGCACGTCGATCGGTAAGGGCTTCGCAGGCACCATCAAGCGCCACAACTTCGGTTCGCAGCGCGCTTCGCACGGTAACAGCCGCTCGCACAATGTTCCGGGCTCCATCTCGATGGCGCAGGATCCGGGCCGGGTGTTCCCGGGCAAGAAGATGTCGGGCCACCTCGGCGACGTCACCGTGACCGTCCAGAATCTGGATGTGGTCCGTATCGACGAAGCCCGCCAGCTGGTTCTGGTCCGTGGTGCGGTTCCTGGCGCGAAGGAAGGATTCGTCGTGATCCATCCGGCCGTCAAGGTCAAGGCCAAGAAGGGAGCCAACTGATGCAACTCGAGCTCCTGAATGAGCAGGGTCAGGCGACGTCGAAAGTCGACGCCCCCGACACCCTTTTCGCTCGTGATTACAACGAAGCCCTGGTGCACCAGGTGGTCGTGGCCTATCAGGCCAACGCCCGCCAAGGCACTCGCGCCCAGCTGACCCGCGCTGAAGTCCGTCACTCGACGAAGAAGCCGTTCCGTCAAAAGGGCACCGGCAACGCGCGTGCTGGTATGACCTCCTCGCCGCTGTGGCGTGGGGGCGGTCGCATCTTCCCGAACAAGCCCGACGAGAACTTCTCGCACAAGCTGAACAAGAAGATGTACCGCGCTGGCATGGCTGCGATCCTGTCGCAACTGGCACGTGAAGGTCGTCTGGCTGTGGTGGACTCGATCTCGATCGAAGCCCCGAAGACCAAGCTGCTGGCCGCCAAGCTCAAGGGCATGGGTCTGAATCACGTCATGGTGATCTCCGACCAGGTGGACGACAACCTGCTGCTCGCTTCGCGTAATCTGCCGAACGTGCTGGTCGTTGAGCCGCGTTACGTCGATCCGCTGTCGCTGGTCTTCTACAAGAAGGTCCTGGTGACGAAGGCTGCGATCGAGCAACTGAAGGAGATGCTGGCATGAGCGCGCCCAAGTTTGCTGATGGCCGTCTGGCCAAGGTGCTGCTCGCTCCGATCGTGTCCGAGAAGGCCACGATGGCTGGTGAAAAGCAAAACCAAGTCCTGTTCAAGGTCTTGCGCGACGCGACGAAGCTCGAGATCAAGGCCGCTGTTGAACTGATGTTCAAGGTCGAGGTCGATGCGGTGAACGTCGTCAACGTCAAGGGCAAGACCAAGCGCTTCGGCGGTCGTCAAGGCCGTCGCGACCACGTCAAGAAGGCGTATGTGTCGCTGAAGGCTGGCCAGGAGCTCAACTTCTCCGGGGAGGCTGCGTAATGGCCGTCGTTAAAGTCAAGCCGACTTCGCCTGGCCGTCGTGGCGTGGTGAAGGTGGTGCACAAGCACCTGCACAAGGGCGCTCCCGAGGCTTCGCTGCTCGAGCCCCAGAAGCAGAACTCTGGCCGTAACAACAACGGTCACATCACGGTGCGCCACAAGGGTGGTGGTCACAAGCACCACTACCGCGTGGTCGACTTCCGTCGCAACAAGGATGGCATCCCGGCGAAGGTCGAGCGCATCGAGTACGACCCGAACCGCACGGCCCATATCGCCCTGGTGTGCTATGCCGATGGTGAGCGTCGCTACATCATTGCCCCGCGCAATCTGGAAGTCGGTTCGACGATCCTGAGCGGCGCTGAAGCTCCGATCAAGGTTGGCAACACCCTGCCGATCCGCAACATCCCCGTGGGTTCGACGATCCATTGCGTGGAACTGCTGCCGAGCAAGGGTGCCCAGATCGCCCGCTCCGCCGGTACCTCCGTGGTGCTGATGGCGCGTGATGGTTCGTACGCTCAGATCCGTCTGCGTTCCGGCGAAGTCCGCCGCGTGCACATCGACTGCCGCGCCACCATCGGTGAAGTGAGCAACGAAGAGCACAGCCTGCGCCAGTACGGCAAGGCCGGCGCCATCCGCTGGAAGGGTATCCGCCCGACCGTGCGTGGTACCGCCATGAACCCGGTCGACCACCCGCACGGTGGTGGTGAGGGTCGTACGGGTGAAGGTCAGGCCCCTGTGTCGCCGTGGAACACCCTGACGAAGGGCTACCGCACTCGCAACAACAAGCGCACGCAGACTTTCATCGTCTCGCGTCGCAAGAAGTAAGGGGTAGACCAACATGGCTCGTTCCCTCAAGAAGGGTCCCTTCGTGGACCATCACCTGATGGCCAAGGTCGACAAGGCCGTTGCCATCAAGGACAAGAAGCCCATCAAGACCTGGTCGCGTCGCTCGACGATCCTGCCCGAGTTCATCGGTCTGACGATCGCCGTGCACAACGGCAAGCAGCACGTGCCGGTCTATGTGTCGGACCAGATGGTTGGTCACAAGCTGGGTGAGTTCGCTCTGACCCGCACCTTCAAAGGCCACCCGGCCGACAAGAAGGCCGGCAAGAAGTAAGGATGACGACGATGGAAACCAAAGCAATCGTTCGTGGCGTCCGCCTGTCGTTTGATAAGGGCCGTCTCGTGGCGGACCTGATCCGCGGCAAGAAGGTGGATCAAGCGCTGAACATCCTCGAGTTCACCCAGAAGAAGGCCGCGCTGATCATCAAGAAGGCGCTGGAATCGGCGATCGCCAATGCCGAGCACAACGACGGTGCCGACATTGACGAGCTGAAGGTCACTTCGATCTACGTGGAGCAGGGCACCACGCTGAAGCGGTTCTCCGCGCGCGCCAAGGGCCGCGGCAATCGCATCAGCAAGCCGACCTGCCATATCTACGTGACCGTCGGCCACTGAGCCTGAAGGAAGACTATGGGACAGAAAATTCATCCGACTGGCTTCCGCCTGCCCGTCACCCGTAACTGGGCGTCGCGCTGGTACGCGAACAACCAGAACTTCGCCAGCATGCTGGCCGAAGATCTGCAAGTCCGCGAGTTCCTGAAGGCCAAGCTGAAGAACGCCGCCGTTTCGCGCATTCTGATCGAGCGTCCTGCGAAGAACGCTCGCATCACGATCTTCTCGGCCCGTCCGGGCGTGGTGATCGGCAAGAAGGGCGAGGACATCGAGAACCTGAAGGCCGAACTGACCAAGCGTCTGGGCGTGCCTGTCGCGGTCAACATCGAAGAAGTGCGCAAGCCCGAAATCGATGCCCAACTGATCGCCGACTCGATCACCCAGCAGCTGGAAAAGCGCATCATGTTCCGTCGCGCCATGAAGCGCGCGATGCAGAACGCGATGCGCCTCGGCGCGCAGGGCATCAAGATCATGTCCGCTGGCCGTCTGAACGGCATCGAAATCGCTCGTACCGAGTGGTATCGCGAAGGTCGTGTGCCTCTGCACACCCTGAAGGCTGACATCGATTACGGCTTCTCCGAAGCCAAGACCACCTACGGCGTGATCGGCGTCAAGGTGTGGGTGTACCGCGGTGACCGCCTGGCCAATGGCGAGGCCCCCGTGATCAACACCCCCCCGGGTGCCGAAGATGATCGTCGTCCCCGTCGCAATGCCCGTCCGGGCGCGCCGGGTGGCCGTGGTCGTGGCGACAAGCCTGCCGAAGGCGGCGACAAGCCTGCTGCGAAGCGTGTGGTGCGCAAGCCCGCCGCTGACGGCGGCCAGGCGTAAGGAGAACTCAACATGCTGCAACCCGCTCGTCGCAAATACCGCAAGGAGCAAAAGGGCCGCAACACTGGTGTTGCTACCCGCGGCGCGACCGTCGCTTTCGGTGACTTCGGCCTGAAGGCCACCGAGCGTGGCCGTATCACGGCTCGTCAGATCGAAGCGGCTCGCCGCGCCATCTCGCGTCACATCAAGCGCGGTGGCCGGATCTTCATCCGCATCTTCCCGGACAAGCCGATCTCGCAAAAGCCTGCCGAAGTCCGTATGGGTAACGGTAAGGGTAACCCGGAGTACTACGTGGCTGAGATCCAGCCCGGCAAGGTGCTCTACGAGATCAACGGCGTGCCCGAGGCTCTGGCGCGCGAGGCGTTCACGCTGGCCGCTGCCAAGCTGCCCCTGCGCTGCACCTTCGTGGCCCGCCAGCTCGGCGCCTGATTGGAGAACACCCCATGAAAGCATCTGAACTGCGCGCGAAAGACGTGGCTGCCCTGAAGAAGGAAGTCACTGATCTGCTGAAGGCCCACTTTGGTCTGCGCATGCAAAAGGCGACGCAACAACTGACCAACACCTCGGTGCTGGGCAACACGCGTCGTGACATCGCCCGCGCCAAGACCATCCTGGCCGAGAAGAAGGGAGCCGCGAAATGACGCAAGCTCAAGAGAAGAACACCCGCACCCTGATCGGTCGCGTCGTCAGCGACAAGCGCGCCAAGACGATCACCGTGCTGGTTGAGCGCCGTGCGAAGCACGAGCTCTACGGCAAGATCGTGGCCCGTTCCCGCAAGTACCACGCCCATGACGAAAATGGCGAGTACAAGATGGGCGACGTGGTCGAGATCGCCGAAGGCCGTCCGCTGTCGAAGACCAAGAGCTGGGTTGTGACCCGCCTGGTCCAGAAGGCTCAGTTGGTCTGATCGCCGATGTCGCGCGCTGAGCGCGACGTGTGCCTGGAGCGGGTGACCGCTCCGTGTGCGTAAATGGCTGGAACATCGGTATTCCCGGTGTCCAGCCATTTTTCATTTTTCGCGGCACACTCTGCCGCATTCATCAACCGACAACAGAATCAGGAGTGCGACATGCTGAAAGTGGGCGATCGACTGCCAACTGGCAATCTGCAGGAATTCATTGAGGTGGAGGGTGGGGGGTGCTCGCTTGGCCCGAACAGCTTCGACATCGAGAAGCTGACTGCGGGGAAGACCGTGGCGATCTTCGCGCTGCCTGGCGCGTTCACGCCGACCTGTTCCGCGCAGCATGTCCCGGGCTACGTCGCTCAAGCTGAAGCGCTCAAGGCAGCTGGCGTGGACGAGATCTGGTGCGTGTCTGTCAACGATGCGTTCGTGATGGGCGCCTGGGGCCGTGAGCAGAAGACCGCTGGCAAGGTGCGCATGATGGCCGACGGCAGTGCCACGTTCACTCAGGCCACTGGTTTGACGCTGGATCTGGCCGCTCGAGGCATGGGTCTTCGCTCGCAGCGCTACTCGATGCTGGTCCGGGACGGCGTGGTGAAGAGCCTCAACATCGAGGCCCCTGGCAAGTTCGAAGTCAGTGACGCCGGAACGTTGCTCAAGCAGGCGCAGTCGCTCTGAGTAGAGCAACAGCAGTTGACAGTCGGATTGTGCTTGCTGCATAATCCGCAGCTTCGCCGAATGGTGGCTCCGTCGCTCGACGGGTTCTGTGGCCAGCTCACAGGGCAGCCGCCTTCGGTTCTAGGTTTCTTGCCCATTTAGGCCAGACGCGGGTCGCCGCAAGGTGACAGGTGATTGGCTTACGGGCCCAAGACTGACCGCTCTCTGGATGGCTGCGATGGTCGCAGTTGCCTGAGCGGGAAAAGTTGGGGACAGACATGATCCAAATGCAATCGCGACTCGACGTCGCGGACAACACTGGCGCCAAGTCCGTCATGTGCATCAAGGTGCTTGGTGGTTCCAAGCGTCGTTATGCCCATATTGGCGACATCATCAAGGTCAGCATCAAGGAAGCTGCGCCGCGTGGCCGCGTCAAAAAGGGCGAGGTTTACAACGCGGTGGTCGTGCGCACTGCCAAGGGTGTGCGCCGCCAAGACGGCTCCCTGGTCAAGTTCGACGGCAATGCCGCCGTGCTGCTGAACGCCAAGCTGGAGCCCATCGGCACCCGCATCTTCGGCCCGGTCACGCGTGAACTGCGTACCGAGCGCTTCATGAAGATCGTGTCGCTGGCGCCTGAGGTGCTCTAAGCCCCGCTCAGACAAAGGTATTGCCATGAACAAGATTCGCACAGGCGACGAGATCATCGTCCTGACCGGCCGCGACAAGGGTAAGCGCGGCACCGTGACGCTGCGCGTGGACGCTGACCACGTCGTGATCGACGGCATCAACGTCGTCAAGAAGCACGTTAAGCCGAACCCGCTGAAGGGCACGACTGGCGGCATCGTCGACAAGTCCATGCCTATCCATCAATCCAACGTGGCGATCTTCAACGCCGCTTCCGGCAAGGCCGATCGCGTGGGCATCAAGCTCGGCGCCGACGGCAAGCGGGTGCGCGTGTTCAAGTCGACCGGCGAAGAGATCAAGGCCTAAGGGGTAAGACATGGCTCGTTTGCAAGAGTTCTATCGCGAGAAGGTCGTCCCCGGTCTGACCGAGAAGTTCGGCTACAAGTCCGTGATGGAAGTGCCGCGCATCACCAAGATCACGCTGAACATGGGCGTGAGCGAGGCGGTCGCTGACAAGAAGGTCATGGACCACGCCGTGGGCGACCTGACCAAGATCGCTGGCCAGAAGCCCGTGGTGACGAAGTCGAAGAAGGCGATCGCCGGCTTCAAGATTCGTGACGGCGTGCCTATCGGTTGCATGGTGACCCTGCGTGGCGCCACGATGTACGAATTCCTGGATCGTTTCGTGACCGTGGCCCTGCCGCGCGTGCGTGACTTCCGCGGTATCTCGGGTCGCTCGTTCGACGGTCGCGGCAACTACAACATCGGCGTCAAGGAACAGATCATCTTCCCCGAAATCGAATACGACAAGGTGGATGCTCTGCGTGGTCTGAACATCAGCATCACGACGACGGCCAAGACGGACGACGAAGCCAAGGCACTCCTGGCTGCGTTCAAGTTCCCGTTCAAGAACTGAGGTGACCCGTGGCAAAACTCTCGATCAAGCAACGTGAGCTGAAGCGCGCCCAACTGGTCGCCAAGTACGCGAAGAAGTACGCGGAACTGAAGGCCATCATCGACGACAGCAAGAAGTCGGACGAAGAGCGCTATCTGGCCCGTCTGGAGCTGCAGAAGCTGCCCCGCAACGCCAACCCGACCCGCCAGCGTAACCGCTGCGAGCTGACCGGCCGCCCCCGTGGCACGTTCCGCAAGTTCGGCCTGGCACGTAACAAGATTCGTGAGCTGGCCTTCAAGGGCGACATCCCCGGTGTCGTCAAGGCCAGCTGGTAATCGGCAGGTTTAGGAGATTTCGTATGAGCATGAGTGATCCTATCGCCGATATGCTGACCCGCATTCGCAACGCCCAGAGCGTTGAGAAGGCCAGCGTCGTGATGCCTTCTTCGAAGCTGAAGGTCGCGATCGCCAAGGTCCTGAAGGATGAAGGCTATATCGACGATTTCGCGGTGCGCGGCGACGCTGCCCGTCCCGAGCTCGAGATCGCGCTGAAGTATTACGCCGGCCGTCCGGTGATCGAGCGCATCGAGCGCGTGAGCCGTCCCGGCCTGCGCATCTACAAGGGCCGCCACGATATTCCCCAGGTCATGAATGGCCTGGGTGTGGCGATCGTCACCACCCCGAAGGGCGTGATGACCGACCGCAAAGCACGTCAAGCCGGTGTCGGCGGCGAAGTGCTCTGCTACGTCGCATAAGCCAAGGAGAGACAGACAATGTCCCGCGTTGGAAAAATGCCGGTCGTCCTCCCGCAAGGCGTGGAAGTGACGATCAGCGCTGAGAAGATCAGCGTCAAGGGAGCCCAAGGCACCCTGTTCGTGGCCGTGAACCCGCTGGTTACGGTCAAGCTCGAAGGCGGCAAGCTGACGTTCGTCTCCGTCAACGAATCGGCGGAAGCCGATGCGATGAGCGGCACGATGCGCGCCTTGCTGGCCAACATGGTCAACGGCGTCAGCAAGGGCTTCGAAAAGAAGCTGAACTTGGTCGGCGTGGGCTTCCGCGCCCAAGCCCAGGGCCAGAAGCTGAACCTGCAGATCGGGTTCTCCCATCCGGTCGTCAAGGACATGCCGGCTGGCATCAAGGTCGAATGCCCGACCCAGACGGAAATCCTGATCAAGGGTGCCGATCGCCAGGTCGTCGGTCAGATCGCCGCTGAAGTGCGCGCGATCCGTCCGCCGGAGCCCTACAAGGGCAAGGGCATCCGCTACGCCGACGAAAAGGTCTCCCTCAAAGAGACCAAGAAGAAGTAAGGAGCCGCGCCATGCTGAACAAGAAGGAACAACGCCTGCGTCGTTCGCGTCAAACGCGTGCTCGCATCGCCCTGCAGCGCGTGGCCCGTCTGACGGTCTTCCGCTCGAACCTGCATATCTACGCCTCGGTGATTTCCGAAGATGGCCAGCGCGTGCTGGCTGCCGCTTCGACCGCCGAGAAGGAAGTGCGCACGCAGCTGTCCGGCAAGGGTGGCAACGTGGCCGCCGCAAGCCTGATCGGCAAGCGCATCGCCGAGAAGGCGAAGGCCGCTGGCGTCGAGAAGGTGGCTTTCGACCGTTCGGGCTTCGCTTACCACGGCCGTGTCAAGGCCCTGGCTGAAGCCGCTCGCGAAGCCGGCCTGCAGTTCTGACGCTCAAAGGATTAGGAAATGGCAAAGTTTCAACCCCGCGCTCAGACCGAAGGCAACGACGACGGCCTGAAGGAAAAGATGATTGCGGTCAACCGCGTCACGAAGGTTGTGAAGGGCGGCCGCACGCTGTCCTTCGCTGCGCTGACCGTGGTCGGTGACGGCGATGGCCGCATCGGCATGGGCAAGGGCAAGGCCAAGGAAGTTCCGGTCGCCGTGCAAAAGGCGATGGAATCGGCCCGCCGCAACATGGTCAAGGTCCAGCTGCGCAACGGCACCATCCAGCACAACGTGGTGGGTGAGCACGGTGCAGCGCACGTGATCATGGCTCCGGCTCCGGCTGGTACCGGCGTGATTGCCGGCGGCCCGATGCGCGCTGTCTTCGAAGTGATGGGTGTGACCGACATCGTGACCAAGAGCCACGGTTCGACCAACCCCTACAACATGGTTCGTGCCACGCTGGACGCGCTCAAGCGCTGCTCCACGCCTGCCCAAGTGGCGGCCAAGCGCGGCAAGACGGTTGAAGAAATCTTCAACTGAGCGCCAGGAGATCGAGATGTCTGAAAAGAAAACGCTCACGGTCAAGCTGGTCCGCAGCCCGATCGGCTGCCGCGCGGATCATCGCGCGACGGTGGTCGGCCTGGGTCTTCGCAAGCTGAACAGCACGAAGACGCTGGAAGACACGCCGGCGGTCCGCGGCATGATCAACAAGATCGCCTACCTGGTGCAGGTGCTGTAAGCACGGCATCGACGAGGAACACAAGATGCAACTCAATACCATCAAGCCCGCCGCTGGTGCCAAGCACGCCAAGCGTCGCGTGGGCCGTGGCATCGGCTCCGGTCTGGGTAAGACCGCTGGCCGTGGCCACAAGGGGCAGAAGTCGCGTGCCGGTGGCTTCCACAAGGTCGGCTTCGAAGGCGGTCAAATGCCGCTGCAACGTCGCCTGCCCAAGCGTGGTTTCAAGTCGCTGGCTCGTCCGTTCAATGCGGAAGTGACGCTGTCGGAACTGAACCTGCTGACCAGCGAAGAGATCGACCTGCTGACGCTGAAGGCTGTGGGCCTGGTGTCCGAGCTGGCCAAGTCTGTCAAGGTCATCAAGTCCGGCGAAATCACCCGCAAGGTGAGCATCAAGGGTCTGGGCGTGACGGCGGGCGCGAAGGCGGCGATCGAAGCCGCCGGCGGCTCGGTCGCTTGATCAGCCAAGCACAGGACTAGGCAGCAGTGGCAAGCAACGCATCACAGTTGGCCAAGAGCGGCAAGTTCGGCGACCTGCGTCGCCGCCTTGTGTTCCTGGTGCTCGCGCTGGTCGTCTACCGCGTCGGGGCTCATATCCCCGTGCCCGGCATCGATCCGACGCAGCTCCAGCAGCTGTTCAAGGGTCAGCAGGGCGGGATCCTGAGCCTGTTCAACATGTTCTCGGGCGGTGCGCTGTCGCGCTTCACCGTCTTCGCGCTGGGCATCATGCCCTACATCTCGGCCTCTATCGTCATGCAGTTGATGACGTATGTGGTGCCGAGTCTGGAAGCGCTGAAGAAGGAGGGCGAGGCTGGGCGTCGCAAGATCACGCAATACACCCGCTACGGCACGTTGGGCCTGGCAATCTTCCAGAGCTTGAGCATTGCTTTCGCGCTGGAAAGTTCGCCTGGTCTGGTGTTGAGCCCTGGCTTCGGCTTCCGCATCACTGCGGTGACGAGCCTGGTGGCTGGCACCATGTTCCTGATGTGGCTGGGTGAGCAGATCACCGAGCGTGGACTGGGCAATGGCATCTCGATCCTGATCTTCGGTGGCATCGCTGCGGGTCTGCCGGGCGCCATTGGTGGTCTGCTCGAGCTGGTTCGCACCGGCGCGATGAGCGTGATCTCTTGCCTGCTCGTGATCGCGATCGTCATCGGTGTGACCTACCTGGTCGTGTTCGTTGAGCGTGGCCAACGCAAGATCTTGGTCAACTATGCCAAACGGCAGGTCGGCAACAAGGTCTACGGCGGCCAGAGCTCGCATCTGCCGCTGAAGCTGAACATGTCGGGTGTGATCCCGCCGATCTTCGCGTCGTCGATCATCCTGCTGCCCACCACGCTGGTGAGCTGGTTTGCGACCGGTGACAGCATGCGCTGGTTGAAGGACATCTCGGATGCGCTGCGTCCGGGACAACCGATCTATGTGCTGCTTTATTCGGCCGCGATCGTGTTCTTCTGCTTCTTCTATACGGCGCTGGTGTTCAACAGCCGTGAGACCGCAGACAACCTGAAGAAGAGCGGTGCGTTCATCCCCGGGATTCGTCCCGGTGACCAGACGGCTCGACACATTGACAAGATCCTGTCCCGGCTGACGCTGGCGGGTGCGGTGTACATCACCGGCGTGTGTCTGCTGCCTGAGTTCCTGACGCTGAAGTACAACGTCCCGTTCTACTTCGGTGGCACCTCGCTGTTGATCATCGTGGTCGTCACGATGGACTTCTGGGCCCAGGTCCAGTCCTACGTGATGAGCCAGCAGTACGAGTCGCTGCTGAAGAAGGCCAGTTTCAAGGCCAACTGAAGGCGCACCAGGCAAACAGAATATTGGATCCAATTTGGCAATTGCGAAGGTATGGCGAAAGATGACGTCATTCAGATGCAAGGGGAGATTCTGGAGAACCTCCCTAACGCAACCTTCCGAGTCAAGCTGGAAAACAGTCACGTCGTTCTCGGTCATATCTCCGGGAAAATGCGGATGCACTACATCCGCATACTTCCCGGCGACAAGGTGACCGTTGAATTGACGCCGTACGATTTGAGTCGTGCTCGCATCGTGTTCCGGGCGAAGTGAGCTTTTTAGCAACCCCCGGATCAACGCTGATTGAGCGAACAGAGTAGGTCAAGGAGCAGACCATGAAAGTTTCGGCATCTGTCAAGAAGATGTGCCGCAATTGCAAGATCATCCGTCGTAATGGCGTGGTGCGTGTGATCTGTACCGATCCGCGGCACAAGCAGCGCCAAGGCTGATTGGCCTAACGACTGCAAGCGAATTAGAGGACGCACATGGCACGTATTGCTGGTATCAACATTCCGCCGCACAAGCACACCGAGATCGGTCTGACCTCGATCTACGGCATTGGCCGTACGACCGCGCAGAAGATCTGCAACAGCTGCGGCATTCCGCTGGACAAGAAGGTCAAGGACCTGAACGACTCCGATCTGGAAAAGATCCGTGAGGAAGTCGGCCGTCTGACCATCGAGGGCGACCTGCGCCGCGAGATGTCCATCAACATCAAGCGCCTGATGGACCTGGGTTGCTATCGTGGCTTCCGCCATCGCCGCGGCCTGCCGGTGCGCGGCCAGCGTACCCGCACGAATGCTCGTACCCGCAAGGGTCCGCGCAAGTCGGCGGCGACCGGCAAGAAGTAATCCGCGGCAACTGAAGAAAGCTAACCATGGCAAAAGCACCCAATAACTCGGCTGCCCAGCGCGTTCGCAAGAAGGTTCGGAAGAACGTTGCCGACGGTATCGCCCACGTCCACGCTTCGTTCAACAACACCATCATCACGATCACTGATCGCCAAGGTGGTGCGCTGTCTTGGGCATCGTCGGGTGGCCAAGGCTTCAAGGGCTCGCGCAAGTCGACCCCCTTCGCGGCCCAGGTGGCTGCCGAAGTGGCTGGCCGCGCTGCTCAAGAGCAAGGCATCAAGAACCTGGACGTCAAGATCAAGGGCCCGGGCCCCGGTCGCGAATCGTCGGTGCGCGCTTTGGCTGCGCTCGGCATCCGCATCAACTCGATCTCTGACGTGACGCCGGTGCCGCACAACGGTTGCCGTCCGCAGAAGCGTCGCCGCATCTAAGCGGCGGTGCTGAACGGTCGCGATTAGTGCGATAATCTCCGGTTCGTTCAGAACATGCCGGCTGGCGCGCGAGTGCCAGCCGGCCGTTTTGCTGAGGTGGGCGAAAAAGCCTCCTTAGCAGGGGCCGACGGCGACGTCGGCCCGGTAGAAGTCACTGACTTCTTGAAGCCCACCGTCCGAGCCTACAAAAACACTGGCCGGACTCGCGCGGTGCCCGGAATGTCTCCGAGCTCGCGTCAGATTGATGAAGGACACGCAAAGTGGCACGTTACCTCGGCCCGAAGGCCAAACTTTCCCGCCGTGAAGGCACCGACCTGTTCCTGAAGAGCGCTCGCCGCGCCATCAGCGACAAGGCCAAGTTCGACACCAAGCCTGGTCAGCACGGCCGCACGTCGGGTCAGCGTACGTCCGACTTCGGTCTGCAGCTGCGCGAGAAGCAGAAGGTCAAGCGCATGTATGGCGTGCTGGAGCGTCAGTTCCGCCGCTACTTCGCTGAAGCCGAGCGCCGCAAGGGTTCGACCGGTGTCAACCTGCTGGTGCTGCTGGAATCGCGCCTGGACAACGTCGTCTACCGCATGGGCTTCGGCTCGACCCGCGCGGAAGCCCGCCAGTTGGTCTCGCACAAGGGCATCACCGTGAACGGCGAAGTCGTGAACATCGCTTCCTACCTGGTGAAGGCCGGTGATGTTGTCGCTGTGCGTGAAAAGGCCAAGAAGCAGCTGCGCATCATCGACAGCCTGAAGCTGGCCGAGTCGATCGGTCTGCCGGCCTGGGTGGCGGTCGATGCCACGAAGCTGGAAGGCATTTTCAAGAAGACGCCGGACCGCGACGAGTTTGGCGCCGAGATCAACGAGTCGCTGATCGTTGAGTTGTACTCGCGTTAATTCTTTCGTGCCTGCCGAGCGGCCCTGCAAGGGCCTGCTCGGCTTTTCCTCGTCCGGGTATCGCCAGTTGTTGTGGGCGGACCTGGTTGGTCCCTCAGCCTTATCGGTGTAACGAACCGAGGGTATTGATAGAAAGACCTCATGCAAACGAATTTGCTCAAACCCAAATCCATCACTGTGGAACCCCTGGGCGGTCATCGCGCCAAGGTGATCCTGGAGCCGTTCGAACGCGGCTATGGCCACACGCTGGGCAACGCCCTGCGTCGCGTGCTGCTGTCCTCGATGGTGGGTTATGCGCCGACGGAAGTGACGATCGCGGGTGTGCTGCATGAGTACTCCGCCATCGACGGCGTGCAGGAAGATGTGGTCCACATCATGCTGAACCTGAAGGGCGTGGTGTTCCGTCTGCACAACCGTGAGGAAGTGACGCTGGTCCTGCGCAAGGAAGGCGAGGGCCCGGTCACGGCCGCCGACATCCAGACCCCGCACGACGTCGAGATCATCAACCCTGATCACGTCATCGCCCACCTGTCGCAAGGCGGCAAGCTGGACATGCAGATCAAGGTCGAGAAGGGCCGTGGCTATGTCCCCGGCAACATGCGCCGCTACGGCGACGAGCCGACCAAGGCCATCGGCCGCATCGTGCTGGACGCGTCGTTCAGCCCGGTGAAGCGCGTCAGCTACGCCGTCGAGAACGCCCGCGTCGAGCAGCGTACCGACCTGGACAAGCTGGTCATGGAAATCGAAACCAACGGCGCCATCTCGCCCGAGGAAGCGATCCGTGCGTCGGCCAAGATCCTGGTCGAGCAGATGGCCGTCTTCGCGCAGCTGCAGGGTACCGATCTGGTCGACGTGTTCGACCAGGCCCCGGCCGCCCGTTCCAGCAGCTTCGATCCGATCCTGCTGCGTCCGGTCGACGAGCTCGAGCTGACCGTGCGCTCGGCCAACTGCCTGAAGGCCGAGAACATCTATTACATCGGTGACCTGATCCAGCGTACCGAGACCGAGCTGCTGAAGACCCCGAACCTGGGTCGCAAGTCGCTGAACGAAATCAAGGAAGTGCTCGCCTCGCGCGGCCTGACCCTGGGTTCGCGTCTCGAGAACTGGCCGCCCCAAGGTCTCGACAAGCGTTGATTTTTTGAAAGAGGACGGGTCCATCGATCCGTCCGGTGCCCCCGGCAGTACCTGATCCGGCTGCTGGCAATAACTGAAGGAAGGAAAGCACCATGCGCCACCGTAACGGCCTCCGTAAACTGAACCGCACCAGCGAACACCGCGCCGCGATGTTCCGCAACATGGCGGTCTCGCTGCTGCAACACGAAGCGATCAAGACCACGCTGCCCAAGGCGAAGGAACTGCGCCGCATCGTCGAGCCGCTGATCACCCTGGCCAAGGAAGCGACTGTCGCGAACCGCCGCCTGGCGTTCGACCGTCTGCGCGACCGTGACATCGTCGTGAAGCTGTTCAACGAGCTGGGCCCGCGTTTCGCCACCCGTCCGGGCGGCTACACCCGTATCCTGAAGATGGGCTTCCGCGTCGGCGACAACGCTCCGATGGCGTACGTCGAACTCGTGGATCGTCCTGACGCCGCCGAAGGCGAAGGCTCTGCTGAATAAGCAGCGACTCGCCGCCGTGCGCCAAAGGCCAGCAGCAATGCTGGCCTTTTTTCTTGTGTGTCCGCGATACGCGCAACGTGGGCAGGGCATGGCGCGTGTCCAACGTCATGCGAGCCCGCTTGGCGCTAAGCTTCGCGGCTTTCCGACCTCACCGGCGACGCGGGCGCGACCCGTTCGCGTACGCCCCGCGTTCATGACTCCCATTGCCCTGATGCGACGCCTGTTGCCGGCGCTGTTCCTGCTGGTGACGCTGGCCTCGGCCTTGCTCGCCAGTCCGGCGCGCGCCGACGATTTCCTCGATCCCGAACAGGCCTTCAAGATCGATGTGCAACTGACCGGGGACCGCGAGTTCCAAGTCAACTTCACGATCGCGCCCGGCTATTACATGTACCGCGACCAGTTCAAGCTGGACGCCGCCGACGCGAAGTTCGGCGACATCGCGTGGCCGGCGCCGAAGCGCAAGTTCGATGAGACCTTCCAGAAGGAGGTCGAGACCTATCGCGATCGCCTGAGCATCAAGGTGCCGGTGGAGGCCCTGTCGCAAGGCCCGTTGAAGCTCGTGCTGACGGGCCAGGGCTGCGCGGACAAAGGCTTGTGCTACCCGCCGATGAAGAGCCAGCTGACCTTGGGGCTGAAAGGTTTCGGTGGCGACGGCGCGGTGAAGATCGGTGCGGCCCCGGATGCGCTGAGTGGCTTCGGCGTTTCGAGAGCGGTGGGGTCCACTCCTGCCGACGCGTCTCCGGCGAAGGTGGCAGAAGGGCGGCAGGCATCCTCCGACAAGTCGGCGGGATCGCCGCTCGACGATGCGCTCGCGTCCGGCCGCCTGTGGTTGATCGTCGGCGCGTTCTTCGCCGCCGGTGTCCTGCTGTCGCTCACGCCCTGTGTTCTGCCGATGCTGCCGATCCTGTCGTCGATCATCGTCGGACAGGGTGAAGCGCCATCGCGCGCGCGCGGCTTCTTCCTCGCATTCAGCTACTCGTTGGGCATGGCGCTGCTCTACACGGCACTCGGGGTCGCGGCTGGCCTGGCCGGTGGTGGATTGGCCGCGTATCTGCAGAAGCCGTGGGTGCTCGCGCTGTTTGCGTTGCTGCTGGTCGGCTTCTCGCTGTCGATGTTCGGTGTCTACGAGATCCAGCTGCCCAGCCGCTTCACCGGAGGCGTGTCCGATGCCACGCAGCGCTTGCCGGCCGGCAAGTTTGTCAGCGTGTTCGTCATGGGCGGGCTGTCCGCGCTGATCGTCAGTCCCTGCGTAGCCGCACCGTTGGCTGGCGCGCTGCTCTACATCAGCCAGACCGGCAACGTCGCGATCGGGGGACTCGCCCTGTTTGCGCTTGCCTGGGGCATGAGTGTCCCGTTGCTACTCCTGGGTCTTTCGGCCGGCACGCTACTCCCCCGCGCCGGGGCATGGATGGAGACGGTCAAGTACTTCTTCGGCCTGCTGCTGCTTTCCGTGGCGCTGTGGATCGTGCAGCCGGTGCTGTCGCCAGTGATCGCACAGCTCCTGTGGGGCGCCTTGCTGGTTGCCGTCGCGGCCTTGCTGGGACTCTTCCAACGTAGCGAGTCCAATACGCCTCGCGTGTGGCTGCGAAAGAGCGCAGCCGTGGCAGCGATGGTGTTCGGAGTCGCGCAGTTCATCGGCGTTGCCGCGGGCGGGACCGACACGCTGAAACCGCTCGCCGGCATCAGCGGCGCGAGCAAGGCCCCGGGCGGCACGGTGGCTGCGGAGTCGTCCGCGGTGAGCTTCCGCAAGATCTCGACGGTCACTGAACTCGACGACGCGCTGCGCAGTGCCGGCAGGCCTGTGATGCTCGACTTCTATGCGGACTGGTGCGTCTCGTGCAAGGAGATGGAGCGCTTCACCTTCACCGACACGCGCGTGCAAGCCAAGTTGGCGGGCGCGCTGCTGTTGAAAGCTGATGTCACCGCGAACAACGCCGGGGATCGCGAGCTGCTGAAGCGGTTCAAGCTCTTCGGCCCGCCCGGCACGATCTTCTTCGACGCGAAGGGTGAGGAACTGACAGGCGTGCGCGTGATCGGATTCCAGGACGCGGATCGCTTCCTGCAATCGCTCCAGGCCGCAGGGCTGTGACTCTGGAAGGACTGTCGCCGAAAGTTGAAGTGGCGGTCCTTTTCGTGCTACACTCTCTTTCTTCAGTCGCGGGGTGGAGCAGTCTGGTAGCTCGTTGGGCTCATAACCCAAAGGTCGTAGGTTCAAATCCTGCCCCCGCAACCA
>NZ_JBWKOA010000010.1:18269-340006 GCF_059415845.1 Roseateles sp. GW821-FHT09H11
CGCGGGGTGGAGCAGTCTGGTAGCTCGTTGGGCTCATAACCCAAAGGTCGTAGGTTCAAATCCTGCCCCCGCAACCAATCGAACAAGGGCCCTCATGCGAGGGCCCTTTGTTTTTTGGTCACGGCGCGGAACGCCGGGAATTTCAAAGGATCTCGGATCCCATCAAGCAACGCGTAGACGCGAGCCATCGCCCTCAGCGACGACGCGTCCAACGACGCTGGCGGCGCCGAAGCCGTGCCGAGCGAAGACCGCCAACACCTGATCGACGGCTGCGGGTGAACACGACACCAGCAAGCCGCCACTGGTCTGGGGATCGCTCAACAGCGCCTGCGTCTCCGCCGGCACTGAAGCATCCAGCGCGATCTCGGCGCCATAGGCCGCCCAATTCCTCCCCGACGCTCCCGTGATCAGGCCCTCGGCGGCCAGCGAGCGGACGCCCTCGAGCAGCGGTACTGCGGCCCAATCGATCTCGATCGCGCAGCGCGACCCACGAGCGATTTCGAGGGCATGTCCGGCGAGTCCGAACCCTGTCACGTCGGTCAACGCATGGACGCCAGCGAGCGCCGCGAGTTCCGGCCCCGGCGTGTTCAACAAGGTGGCCGTGTCCAGCATCCGCCTATATGACGCGTCATCGAGTCGGCCTTTCTTCAGCGCCGCCGACATCACGCCCACGCCGAGTGCCTTGCCCAGCACGAGCACATCACCGACCTTGGCGTCCGCATTGCGCTTCACGCGGGAAGGATGAACCAGCCCCAATGCGACCAGCCCGTAGATCGGCTCGACGGAGTCGATCGTGTGTCCGCCGGCGATCGGGATACCCGCCTGGCGACAGACCGAGGCGCCGCCTTCGAGAATGCGCCCGATCGTCGCTGCGCTCAGCACCGCCACTGGCATCCCGACGAGTGCCAACGCCATGATGGGGCGGGCGCCCATCGCGTAGACGTCACTGATCGCATTGGTGGCGGCGATACGGCCGAAGTCATGGGGGTCATCGACGATCGGCATGAAGAAGTCGGTCGTGGCCACCAGAGCCTGTTCGTCGTTGAGGCGATAGACCGCTGCGTCGTCCGAGGTTTCGATGCCGACGAGCAACTCCTTGGGCACGGGAAACGCGCCCGTACCCTTGAGGATCTCCGATAGCACGCCTGGCGCGATCTTGCAGCCGCAGCCGCCGCCGTGCGACAGCGAGGTCAATCGCGGCTCGGAGGCCGGGGTAGGGGCGGCGGTGATGGGGTTCATGGCATCGCAGCTTACCGCGCAGCGCCTCAGGCCTGTGGAGGAGGGGCGTTGCCCGCCAAGCGCCACTGCAGCGCGACAAAGGCATCCATGGCCTGCCATAGCGGCGCATAGCGGGCCTCGTCATCGTCGAGTGCCGCCAGTGCCAATGCGCAAGCCTCCAGCGTGCTGCGCTGCGAATCCGCATGAGCACGGCGGATCCTGTAGCGCGACGGTGGAGGCGCCTCAAGAGCGAGTCGCGGTAGCGTCTGCAGCCACGGGTTCAAGGCAAGCAGTCTTCGACTGCGGCGCCAGGTGCCGTCCAGCGCCACGAGCGTTGTTGAAGCGGCGTCCGCGGTCATCGACGTTGAACCTTGCGTCGGCGAGCCCGCGGGCACGTGGTCGGGAGTCCTTGGATACAGCAGGACAAGGCCCTCGACGGATCGGGGCGGCCCGAAGCGCTCGCCGACACGCAGCTCGACACGTGACAGGCACCGTGCCAGCAGTGCGGCGGTGCCTTTCGCCTGCCCCACCTCGCCGGGGTCTTGAAGGATGAGCAGCGCGGAGCGGTTGTCGACGTGATGCACGCATGCGCACCAACAAGCGACGAGCGGCCGTCCACATCCCTCGCAGAGGGGGCGACGGCCGCTCAGGCCACCATCGGCGGCGGACACGGGAAGGATCAGCGCGGTGGGCGCGGGGGCTTGCGAGCGTCGTTCGGACGAGCCTGGCCGTCACGGCGAGGGCGGTCGCCCCGATCGCCGCGCGGGCCTTGGCCCGGACCGCCGGGATGGCCCTCTCCCCGTGGACCACCACGGCGATGCTCGCCGCCGCGGGGTGGGCGGTCGTTGCGTTCCGGACGCGGCGGCTGCTGCGCCTCTTCCTCTCGTGCCAACTTCAGTTGGGCGTCCAGCTGTTCCTGCGTCAGGCCCTTGAGCGCGCAGAAGTTCGACGGCGTCAGCGTCGTGCGCGAGAAGTCCCGCAGCAACTGCGCACGCTCCAGGCGGCCGCGATCTTCCTCGACGCGACGCGCCTCGGTGATGCCGCGGCGACGCGTCAACTCTTCCTGAGCGGCGGCTCTGTGTTCGTCGCTGAGTTCCCCAGCGGGTTGCCCGTCGAGATCGAACCGCGTCTTCGCGCGGGTCAGCGCGATCAGGTAGCCGGTGCCACCCGTGTAGCGGCGCAGGAATGCGGACAGCTGTGCCTTGGTGAACTGGCCCGGCGCGCGTTGCTGGATGTCGGACTGAACGCGCAGCTTCAGCGGCTTGGCGCCGCCGGCGAACAAGGCCGGGAAGAGCTCCTTGAGCTTGGCGGCGACGGCCTGGACATCGACGCGACCGCCCTCGGCAGCCTTCGCCTGGCCGGGCGTCGCCGCCGCGGGAGCGGCATCGCCCGTTTCGGCGTCTGCGGTGGCCTCGCTGGAGGATTCATCTGCTTCCGGCACGGGCTCTTCGGCCTCCGACACCGGTGCCGTCAGCACGGCCTCAGTCGTCTCGGTGGCGGGGGCCTTCTGATCGGGGAACTCGGAGGAGGTCACTTCGCCTTGCGGCGTGGTGCTGGAGGACATGCATCAAGCGGCGCGGGGCCGGCCTTCGGGAAAAAGGGGGATTGTGCCCATAGCCGCGCGGGCGTGGCAATTCGCGCCGATCGACGGAGGGCGCCCGTCCTGCCTTGGGGATGCCTTCCGTGGGAGAAATCAGGTCTTCGGTTCGCAGGCGGGCTTGCACACCAGCTCGGTCCGACCCAGGATCCGCTTGGACTGGAGGCTGCTTGGGGGGCGATGACGCCCGCATTTGAAGCAGGAGCGGGTTTGACCGCTACCCTGGAACGGCGACCCCCCCAGCTTGGAGGCATAGCGCAGGCCGTCATCCCGAACGGCGGTGCAGGTGTCTTTGCTCATGGTCTCGCTTCGCTTGGCGCTCTTGTTCACGCCGGCGGGTTCGTGTCCCGTCGGCGCATCGATTCCCTCGTGATCAATAGTAGGTGGGGCGTGTGACGCCCCGCTACATCGCTTGCCCGGGGGTAAAAGCGCTGTCCGACGAACGGCGGGTTTTACGCCGACAATCGCCCGCTTGCCCGGCAGCCCGGGCGTTCGAGAACCATGGCCAAACTGTTTTTCCGCTACGCGGCGATGAATGCCGGCAAGTCCACCGCCCTGCTGCAGGTGGCACACAACTACGAGGAGCGCGGCCATGCGGTGCGCCTGTTCACCGCAGGGGTCGACGACCGCTACGGCAAGGGAATGGTCACGTCGCGGCTGGGGCCGCAGCGGGTGGCGGAAGTGTTCAACGGCGAGACGGATTTCCGCGCGCTGATCACGCAGTCGCCGGGCATCGCCTGCATCCTCGTCGACGAGGCCCAGTTCCTGACGAAAGACCAGGTCTGGGCGCTGCATGAGATCGCGCACATGCGCCACGTGCCCGTCATCTGCTACGGCCTGCGGACGGACTTCCGCGGAGAGCTGTTCACCGGCTCGGCAGCCCTGCTGGCGCTCGCCGACGAGATGGACGAGATGAAGACCATCTGCGACTGCGGCCGCAAGGCCACGATGAACATGCGTGTCGACGCCACCGGTCGCAAACAGACCGAAGGCGCGCAGGTCGAGATCGGCGGCAACTCCCGTTACCGCGCGGTCTGTGGACGCTGCTTCAGGGCATCCTGAAGATGCCCGGTAAGCCTGGGCTTACTTCTTCGTCAGCTGCTCTTCCAGTTCCTTGCAGGAAGGAGCGCAGACTGGCTGGGACTTGCCCAGCAGCTTGCGGGACTTCAGCAGCGCACGAGGGCGATGCTTGCCGCAGAGGAAGCACGACATGGTTGCCGCGCCAAACGAGGAGGTCGCCGCGAACGGCGAACCTGGAGCTTTAGAGCGATAGCGCAGACCATCGGCTTCGATGGTCGTCTTGGTCGTATCCTTGGCCACGCTGTTCCTGATCCTGATAAGAGTTTGAAATGCCGCGCCGACGGTCCCAAGTTCCCCCCAGGGACAGACGGCGAAACCCGTATTTTCCTATAAGCCGGGGCTTCCCCGTACCGGGGCATCGCTAATGACCTCGCGCGAAGGTCGCCCGAATCGGTTGCAAGAGACATTCGTTGCCGCAGGCGCCGGCTGCGTTCCCTCTCTGGCGGACGCCCGCCCGAAGGCGCGTGGCGCGTTTTAGGGAAAACACCTAGAATGTGGCCGCGCCGTTTCACCGTGGCGTCAACAACAAGGACACACAGGGAGCGAGCGCGGCGATGGAAAGGATCGAAGGGCTGTTTGCCGCCATGCGGGCGGCCAGTCAGGAAATGGAATGGCCGGCGACCGAGGCCCGCGACAGCGGCCTGGAAACGGCCGGCGAGCTGGCCGAGCGATACGCGCTGGCCGTCAGCGAGGCCCTGTGCGGCCACTTCCGGAGTTCGCACGCCAGCCTCTGGCTGCTGGATGGCGAGCCTGGGGATTACCGCCTGCGTTGCCTCGGCGCGCACGCGATCGACGGCGTGAGCCGTCAGCGCACGCTCTGCGAGCAACGTGCCTATCCCGGCTACTTCGACGCCCTGCTGTCCGAGGGCGTCTTCAACTGCGCAGACGCCCAGGCCGATCCGCGGCTGAGCGCACTGCAACCGCCGCCAACCTGGCGCGCGATGCTGGACGTGTCCGGGCAGATCAACGGCAAGACCTTTGGCGTCATCGCGCTCGGACAGCGCGACACCGCCCGTGTCTGGACGAAGCGCGAAGAACTGGACCTGCGCCGCGCCACCGCAAAAGCCTGCCTCCACCTGCACGCGCTGCGGAACGAACTCGAGACGGTCTGACTGCCGGCCGCAAGGTCTGCGCAGCGCGTGATTCAACTTCGACCGACCGGTCGGATTAATATCTTGCGAAATGTCAATGCGGCATCCACTGACGGACGGCTGAAGGCTTCCCGCTAGAGTCGGTCGCCACACGTCCCATGGACGACCAACCCCCGGGCGATGGCCTTCGGAGCGGTCGCGACGGCGCCGGCACGCATCGGCGACGCGCGGTCAACGGCCTTGCCCGGCACCACGACAGGAGACAAGGTGGACGGGGCGATTGCAAGCATCCTGGTGCTGGACGGGGTGACCAACGGCGCGATCTACGCGCTGCTGGCACTGGCCCTCGTCCTGGTCTTCGCGGTCACGCGGGTGATCTTCATTCCTCAGGGGGAATTCGTCGCCTTCGGCGCGTTGACCCTGGCGGGACTGCAACTCGGTCACACGCCGCTCACGATCCACTTCCTGATCGCGATGGCGCTGCTGACGGCGGTGCTGGACCTCATTGCGGCCGCGCGCGCGGGACGCCTTGGAGCGGCATGGGTGTCGATCGCGCTGCGAGCGCTGCCAGGCGTTGCGATCGGGCTCTGCGCGCTGTGGCTCGCGCCGATGAAGCTGCCGCTGGTGGCGCAGGCGTTGCTGACGCTGGCGATCGTCACGCCGATGGGCGGGTTGCTCTACCGGCTTGCGTACCAGTCGCTGGCGGACGCGTCGGTGCTGGTGCTGCTGATCGTCTCGGTCGGCGTGCACTTCGCGCTGACGGGGCTGGGCCTGGTGTTCTTCGGCGCCGAGGGCTCGCGCAACCCGAGCTTCTGGGAGGCGAGCTACTCGGCCGGGCCGCTCATGTTCTCGGGACAGACGCTCATCATCGTGATGGCCTCGGCGGCGCTCATCGTCGCGTTGTGGCTGTTCTTCGAGAAGAGCCTCTACGGGAAGGCGCTGCGCGCGACCGCGGTGAACCGGCTCGGCGCCCGGTTGATGGGGATCTCCAGCACGTCCGCGGGCCGGTTGTCGTTCACGCTGGCCGCCTTCATCGGCGCGCTGTCGGGCATCCTGATCAGCCCCACCACGACGATCTTCTACGACAGCGGCTTCCTCATCGGCCTGAAGGGCTTCGTCGCCGCCGTCTTCGCAGGCCTGTCGAGCTATCCGGGCGCCGCGCTGGGCGCGCTGCTGGTCGGCTTGATCGAGTCGTTCAGTTCCTTCTGGGCCAGCGCCTTCAAGGAGGTCATCGTCTTCACTTCCATCCTGCCGGTGCTGCTGTGGCGCAGCTGGCGAGATCCGCACCATGAGGAGCATTGACGTGACCTCCGATCGATCCGCTGCCATGAAGGCCGCCGCGGCCCCCGCCACGGACTCCACCGACGGGTCCAGGCCGTGGAAGCGCCGCATCGTGCCCGCGTTGCTGTTCGCCGCGCTCGCGCTGTTGCCGCTGCTGCCGGTGCCCGAGTTCTGGATCACCCAACTGAACTACATCGGCATGTTCGCGCTCGTCGCGTTGGGGCTGGTGCTGCTGACCGGCGTCGGTGGGCTGACGTCGTTCGGACAGGCCGCCTTCGTCGGTGTCGGTGCGTACACGACCGCGCTGCTGAGCGCGCGCTACGGACTGTCGCCGTGGATCGGACTCGCCGCCGGCGTCGCGATCACGCTGGTCATCGCGCTGGTGCTGGCCTTGATCACGCTGCGGATGTCGGGCCATTACCTGCCGCTGGCGACGATCGCCTGGGCGCTCAGCCTGAACTTCACGATCGCCAACATGGAGTCGCTCGGCAAGTACGACGGCCTGCTCGGCGTGCCGGCGATCGAACTGTTCGGCGTCAGCCTGTCCGACGGCCGCGCGATCTACTACCTGATCTGGCTGTTCGCGCTCCTGGGCGCGATCGCCGTGCGCAATCTGCTGGACTCCCGCGCCGGTCGCGCGATCCGGGCGCTCGGCGGTGCGACGGTGATGGCCGAGTCGATGGGCGTCTCGACCTTCCGCTACAAGGTCGTCGTCTTCCTGATCGCCGCGGTGCTCGCGTCGATCTCGGGCTGGCTGTTCGCGCATGTCCAGCGCACCGTGAACCCGAGCCCCTTCGGCCTGAAGATGGGCATCGAGTACCTGTTCATGGCCGTCGTCGGCGGGGTGTCGAGCGTGTGGGGCGCCTTCGTCGGCGCGGGCGTGTTCAAGATCATCGAGGACCAGCTCAAGGAGCTGTTGCCGGCGCTGCTGGGCAGCAACGGCAACTTCGAGATCATCGTGCTCGGCGTCGTGCTGGTGCTGATGCTGAAGTACGCGCCCAAGGGACTGTGGCCGTCGCTGCAGAAGGCGCTGTCGCGCTGGTGGCCGGCGCGGCCGCGCGAGCGGAACTGGGAGGGCGCGCCCGCGCTCGAATCGCGCGCGAAGCCGCAGGCCGGTTCGGTGCTGCTCAAGGTTGACAAGCTGCGCAAGCAGTTCGGCGGACTGGTCGCGGTGAACGACGTCAGCTTCGAGTTGCGCGCGGGCGAGATCATGGGCCTGATCGGCCCGAACGGCGCCGGCAAGTCGACGACCTTCAACCTGGTTTCCGGCGTGCTGTCCGCGACCAGCGGCGACCTGCGCTTTGCCGGCGAGCCCATCACCGGCCTGCCCGCCCGTCAGATCGCGCGTCGCGGCATGTCGCGGACCTTCCAGCACGTGAAGATGATCGCGGACATGACGGTGCTGGAGAACGTCGCGCTCGGCGGCTATCTGCGCTCGCACAGCGGCACGGCGCACGCGATGCTGCGCCTCGACCGCGCGGAAGAGAAGCGCCTCTTCGCCGAGGCCGAGAACCAGTTGCGCCGCATCGGCATGCAGGACCACCTGCACGAACTCGCCGGCAACCTGGCGCTCGGACCGCAGCGCCTGATGGAGATCGCGCGGGCGCTGTGCAGCGACCCGTCGCTGCTGCTGCTCGACGAGCCGGCCGCGGGCTTGCGCCACAAGGAGAAGCAGGCCTTGGCCGCCGTGCTGCGCCAGTTGCGCGCCGAAGGCATGAGCATCCTGCTGGTCGAGCACGACATGGACTTCGTCATGGGGCTGACGGACCGGATCGTCGTGATGGAGTTCGGCACCAAGCTGATCGAGGGCACGCCCGCCGAGGTGCAGGCCAGCCCCGAGGTGCGTGCGGCCTACCTGGGAACGGAACACTGACATGAGCGAGTTGCTGAAGGTCAGCGGATTGCATGCGGGCTACGGCCGCGCCGAGGTGCTGACGGGCCTGGACCTGCGGCTGCGGGAAGGCGAGGTGGTCACCGTCATCGGTCCGAACGGGGCCGGCAAGAGCACGACGCTGAACGCGCTGATGGGCGTGCTGCCGGCGCGCGGGCAGATCGTCTTCGACGGCGAGGACATCCAGGGCCTGAGCCTCGAGGACCGGGTGATGAAGGGCCTGGCGCTGGTGCCCGAGAAGCGGGAGCTGTTCACGACGATGTCCGTCGAGGACAACCTGGTGCTCGGCGGCTTCCGCCCGATGCGCCTGGGCGTGAAGGGCTGGCGCGACGAGTTGGAGCGCGTCTACACGCTGTTCCCGCGCTTGCAGGAACGCCGCGCCCAGCTCGCCGGGACGCTGTCCGGCGGCGAGCGCCAGATGCTCGCGGTCGGCCGCGCGCTGATGGCGCGGCCCAAGCTGCTGATGCTCGACGAGCCCAGCCTCGGCCTGGCGCCACTGATCGTGAAAGAGGTGTTCCGCATCGTCTCGCAGTTGCGCGAGGCGGGCGTCTCCATCCTGCTGATCGAGCAGAACGCGCGCGCCGCGCTCGAAGTCGCCGACTACGGCTACGTGCTGGAGACCGGCGAGATCGCGCTCGAAGGCCAGGCCGCCGATCTGGCGAAGGATCCCCGGGTGATCGAGACCTACCTCGGAGCGAGTCGCCAGGCGCAGTGAGTCGCGCCGCGGCGTGAAGGAAACGCCGTACGGTCGACGCTCACACCCCGAATCGGGGGGAGAAGCGTGACGCCCGCGAAACACCCGCGCGGAACCGGCCGACCATAATTCGGCGAACTCGCGCCATGGCTCTCCTGTCCTCCCTCCGCAAACTGCTCACCGGCTCTGCCGACACCAGGTCGGCCGGCGGAGCCGCCGCCAAGGGCGGAGCATCGAAGGGGGCGCCGCCCGCGCCGTCGCCGATCCGAGCCGTCGACATCCCGATTCCGCCCGTGCTGTCGTCGGCGTCCTCGCACTCGCAGGGCCCCGGCATGGTCTCGACCCAGACCGCGGTCTACAGCGGCGGCGACATCGTCTTCCCCACGCTCGATGCCTCGCCGGAGTGGCTGCACTTCAGCACCCGGCTGTTCGGCTTGTCGCGGCTGAAGGACGTGCCGCCGTCGGCCGGCGAGCAGGGACTGATGCAGCGCCTGCAGGCGCAGCGTGGCTCGCAATGGGCCGACCTGCTGCCTCGCCTGCCCGCCGTGCTGCCGCAGTTGATGCGACTCGTGCGACGCAGCAACGTGTCCTCGACGGAGCTGGTGCAGCTGATGTCGCGCGATCCCAGCCTGGTCGGAGAGCTGATGCGGCTGGCCAACTCGCCGCGTTATCGCACCGAGCGCGACATCACGGATCTCGCCGGCGCGGTGATGGTGCTGGGCCAGCAGGGCCTGGACCAGTTGGTGATGAGCGTCGCGATGCGACCCATCTTCCATCACGGCAAGGGACGCTACGGCAGCCGCTCGGGGACGCTGCTGTGGGATCTCAGCGAACGCACCGCGTTCGCCACGGCGCGTCTGGCCAATGCGGGCGACGACGAGTTCTCCGCCTATCTGGCCGGCCTCAGCTCACAACTCGGCCTGATGGCGCTGCTGCGCGCGCTGGACGGGATGTCCGCGCCCTCGGTGCCGCCGCTGGACCGCGAAGGCCTGCATCGCCAATTGCTGCCGTTGACGGCCGCATGGTCGGCGCAGATCGTCGAGCACTGGGGCTTCCCTCCCCAGGTCGCCGAAGCGCTGGCACCCCGCCCGGGCCGTGGCGCCGAGTCCGTCGTGCTCGCGCACCTGGTGCGGCAGGCGCAGGCGGTTGCGCTGCGCCAGCTCATGCAGCCTGGGCTGCAGCCCGCGCAGTTGGGCGACTGGTCCCCCGCACAGCAGCGCTGCTACGCCGAGCTGGAGCACGAGTTCGCCGCCGGCGAGCATTGAGCTGCCCGACGTCGCTGGCGCTCTCCGCGAGACCTCAGGCCCCGCGGCTTCTCGCCAGTCTCCACGCCATCAGTCCGAACACGCCTTCGAAGAGCAGGGCCAGCGCCGCGGCCGGCAAGGCGCCCGCAAGCAGCAGGGTCTGATCGTTCAACGCGAGCCCGGTGACGATGCGTTCCCCATAGCCTCCGGCGCCGATGAAGGCCGCCATGGTGGCGGTCCCGACGGACAGGCTGGTGGCCGTGCGCAGGCCCGCGAGCATGACCGGCAAGGCCAGTGGCAACTGCACTGAACGCAACACCTGGCCCCGCGTGAGGCCCAGCGCCTTCGCGGCGGTGGTCAGGCCCTCGGACACTTCGCTGAGACCGACCGTGCAGTTGCGCAGCACCGGCAACAACGCGTAGAGCGTGAGCGCGACCAGCGCCGGCACCGGCCCGATCCGGTTCGTCGCCCAGATCAGGAGCGCCAGCATCGCCAGCGAGGGCACGGTCTGCAGCAGCGCGCAGACGGCCAGCAGCGCTTCGCGCCAGCGCGGCCACGGGTGCAGCGCGACCGCCAGCGGCACGCCGATCAGCGTGGCCAGCGCGACGGATCCCAGGACCAGCGCCAGGTGCTGCACCGTGAGTCGACCGAGATCCGGACCGCTCAATCTCGACCAGAGGTCCGACTTGGCCGGCTCGGCCGGACCGGGGGAAGACGAGGGGGCCGATGGGGTGGAGCCGATGACAAAGGCGGAGGAAGAGGCGGAGGCGGCTGCGGCCGAGGAGGCGGGGCCACGGGTCGCCACGAACGCTCGAGCGATCGCGTCGAACGGTTGCCGCTGCACTTCGGCCCGCGCATTCATCGCGATCATCGCTGTCTCGTCGATCCTGCCGCGCAGCGCCTGCAGCGCCGCCCAGGCGCGCGGATGGCGCTGCGGCAGATCGACTCGATACAGCAACACCGCGTCATACCGCGGGAAGAAGTGCGCGTCGTCGGCCAGCACCGTGAGATCAAGCGCCGCGATCTGCGCGTCGGTCGTGTACACGTCGGTGACATCGATCTGGGCTTCGGCAAGCGCACGGTAAGCGAGCCCGTGATCGAGCCCCGTCGGGGTCTGCGGCAGCGCATAGCGCTTCGACAAGCCGGGCCAGCCGTCCGCGCGGCCCAGGAATTCGTTGCTGAGGCCGAACTTCAACGTCGGCTGCCCCTTCAGTTGCGACAGCGCATGGAGACCGAGTTCGCGCGCCTGCGCCGACCGCATTGCCAGTGCGTAGCCGTTGTTGAAGCCGAGCGGCACACCGATCGCCAGCCCGAGCGGGCGCAGTTCCGCCTGCAGTTGATCGAGCGGCGCGCCGGTGGTCGCGTGGCCGAGGATCTCCCGCTCGATCGTGCCGAGGTACTCGGGATAGACGTCGATGCTGCCGGCCTTCAGCGCCGCGTGGACGATGGCGGTGTTGCCCAGGCCCTGGCGGACCTCCACCTCGGCAGACGGATCGTCGGCGCGCACGGTCTGTGCGAGCACCTCGGCGAGGATGTAGCTCTCCGTGAACCGCTTGGAGCCGATGCGCAGCGGCTCGGCGGCCTGGGCGTGCGGCGCACCCATGAGCGCTGCGCAGACCAGCAGGAGAAGGAGCGGCCACAGCCGGCGGAGCAGCATCATCGGCGCAGCATAGTCGAGCCCGTCCGGCTGCGCGCCAGCGTGCGCAAGACCTGGCCCGCGAAGGCGTCGGCCGCCGCGGAGCCTGCCGAGGCCTTGCTGCGCATCAGCACCACCGACATCGCCGGCAGCGAGGTCGCCGGCGGCATGCCGTGACGCTCGTCGAGCAGTTCCATGCCCTCGGGCACGCTGCAGCGTGTGAACAGCGCGATCGCCAGGCCGCTCTCGACGGCCGCCAGCATGCCGGCCGGGCTGGCGCTGTCGCAGACGATGCGGTGAGGCCGCTTCAATGCCGCCAGCGCCGACAGTGCCGCCTTGCGCGCAAGACTGCCCGATTCGTAGACCGCGACGGGCAAGGGCGTCTGCCGCCACGCCTCGAAGCGCGGCGCGCCGAACCAGGCCAGCGGTTCGTCGAACAGCGGCTGCCCGCGACCGGCTCGATCGCGCGTGACGACCGCCACGTCGACTTCGCCGCGCGACACCCGGGGGATGAGCACCGTCGACTGCTGGCAGACGAGGGTCAGCTCCACCGCCGTGTGCCGTCCCGCGAAGTCGCGCAAGACCGGGGTGAGGTAGGGCAGCGCGTAATCCTCCGGCACGCCGATGGTGAGGCGGCCGTGCAGCGTCTCGCGCTTGAGCGCCTGGACCGCTTCGTCGTGCTGCGCGATCAGGCGGCGCGCGTGTCCGAGCAACTCGCGTCCCGCCGGCGTCAGATCCAGCCGTCGCGGCGTGCGCACCAGCACCGGCTGACCCACAGCCCGTTCCAGCTTGGCGATCTGCATGCTCAATGCCGACTGCGAGCGATGCACCAGGGCGCCCGCCGCCGTCAGCGAGCCGCCGTCCACCGCCGCCACGAAGGCGCGGAGCCAGTCCAGTTGAAGGTCGGTCGAGGGCATCAGGTCCTCCGCCCCTCCGGGGCATCCATTCGATTCCGTGATGCTAAGCGTGAAGAGGATTCGCTTGGCCGAATGCGGGTAGCGGCCCAGACTCTTCCCATGTCCACGTCGCTCGCCTCCTCGCCAGAATCCTCTTCCCCGTCTTCGGCGACCGCAGCCGGCGCGGCCCGGCGCCTGCGGGAAGGTCAGGGGCTCATGGTGGGCGGCGGACTGCTGCTCGGCACGATCGGCGTGTTCGTCGAGGAAGCCGCCCAGGACCCCGCCACGACCGTGTGGTTCCGTTGCGTGTTCGGGCTCGCGGCGCTGCTCGCCTGGGGCGCCGCGCGCGGCCAGATCGGCGAGCTCGTCCGGCTGCGCGGTCGCGCGCTGGGCGTGGTGCTCGCCGTGGGACTGCTCACGGTCTTGAACTGGGGACTGTTCTTCGCGGCGATCCCGCGCTGCTCGATCGCCGTGTCGACGGTCGTCTTTCATGTGCAACCCTTCTGGCTGATGGCGATGGGCGCCTTCTGGCTGCGCGAACACGTGACGCGCGCGCAGTGGCTGGCAGCCGCCATTGCGTTGTGTGGCCTCGCGTTGGCCACCGGCATCGCGGATGAGGTGTTCGCGCCCGGCGGCGGCGCGGGCGGCGCCATGCGGTTGCCGGGTTATGCCCTCGGGGTGGGGATGTGCCTGCTCGGGTCGGTGACTTACGCGGCGGCGAGCTTCCTCGCCAAGCTCGAGGCTGAACGCGCTGGATCGTTCGCGCTGTCGGCGGGACAGTGCGTCGTGGGCGCCGTCGTGCTGCTGCCGTGGCCGCTGATGCACGGGCTGCCGGCGTTCGGCGCCTCCTGGAGCTGGTTGGCGGGACTCGGCGTGCTGCACACCGGGCTGGCGTATGTCGTGCTGTACGCCGGCATGGCGCGGCTCGGCACCGGGCGCATCGCGGTGTTGCAGTTCGTCTATCCCGGGACGGCCGTGCTGGTCGACTGGGCGGTCTACGGCCGGGCGCTGAGTCTCACGCAGATCGTCGGCGTGGGCCTGATCGGTGCTGCGCTGTGGACCTTGCGGCGCCGCGCCTGAGGAAGCGCCCGCTCCGTGATGGATGCGGTCTGTCCCTCCGGGGATGCAGTTGGTCGCCGCGCGGGCGCTGCGCGATGCACCGGTTCGTACAGTGCATCGCACTTCGAACCAGGGAGCGTCCCGTGATCAAGCCTTCGATCTCCTCGTTGTCTTCCCCGCCGACCTCGTCCTTGACCCGCCGTCCGTGCGCGCGGATGTCGCGTGCGGCACTACTGCTGGTCGGTGCCGTCACGCTGGCGCTGGGGGCCTGTGCCCAGTCCGCGCCGCCGCCGCCCGCTCCGGAGGGCTTCAGCGCCGGCATCACCGTCGACGCCAAGGCCGACGGCGTCGACCTCGACACGCCGCTCTATCCCGGCGCCTTGCCCTACAAGGATCGCGACGAGGACAAGTCGAGCGTGCAGATGAGCCTCTGGGGCGGGCTGTTCGGCTTGCAGTTGGCGGCCGGCAAGTTCCAGAGCAAGGACGAGGTCGATCGCGTCGGCAGGTTCTATCGCCGCGCGCTGTCGCGCTACGGCACGCCGTTGGATTGCGGCGCCGCCGATGCCCCGCGCGGCAAGCCGAAGGACGGCGGTCCGCTGACCTGCGACGACGACAAGCCCGATGCGGGCGGGCAGCTCTACAAGGTCGGACTGCCGAAGAACTTCCGCGTGGTGTCGGTGAAGCCGCTGCCGGACGGCACGACGCAGATCAGCGTCGCGCGCGTCCGCTTCCGGTGAGCAGCCCCGGCAGGACCGCCGTGAGGCGCGGACCGGGCCTGCTTCGCAAGCGGATCAAGCCCCGGCCGGCGCCATCGCCGCCGACCGCCGCGGCGGCTGGCGACGAGGATTCCGGCAGGCCGCCTCTCAGCGCGCCGTCCGCGCGTCGATCCGGCGGGTCGTGACGGTCGGGCCCTTCAGGCGATCACCTGCTGCGTGAAGGCGCGCAGGTGATCCATCAGGACGTCCGAGGCCGCCGCTGCCGCTTCTCCGTCTCCGCCCGCGATGGCTTCCGCGAGGCGCTGATGCGCGCGAGCGCCGATGGCGACGTCGCCCAGATGCCGGTACGCGTACCAGAAGCGCCGGCACTGGATGATCATCGGCAGCACCGCGGCCACCGCATAGCGGTTGCGGCAAGCCGTGTGGTTGACCCGGTCCAACGCCTGGTCCACCCGCATGTAGGCTTCCAGGTCGTGCCGCTCGGCGGCTTCGGCCATGAGGGCCGCGCAGGCCAGCAGTTCCGAGCGCTGCGCCGGCGACGCCCGGCGGGCGGAGCAGCAGGCGATCAACCGCTCCAGCGGCCGGCGTGCTTCCAGCAGATCCAGGTGTTCCGCCAGCGGCATGTCGCTGACCAGCAGGCCGCGCCGCGGCTGCTGCGCGATGAGGCCGCTGGCGACCAGCCGCATCAGCGCTTCGCGCGTCGGTGTCCGACCCAGCCCGATCCGCGCGATCAGTTCCGTCTCCACCACCGGCGCGCCCGGGCGCAACTGCAAGGTCGCGATCAGCGTCTCGATCGCGTCGTAGGCCTGGTCCGCCTGGCGGCGTTTGTCGACGTCCTGCAGCTCAAGGGTGTCTGAAGTCATGGGCGCGGATCATCGCAGGGTCTGGCCTACGGGCAATCCCTGGTCCGGGCCGGATTGAGTTTGCGCAGGTCAACCCCAGTTAAATCCGCGTCCGGCAGGTGCCGGGCCGGCCGGATGGGCCGCATACAATCACCGGTTCTTCCGTACGCCAGGACCTCGTGTCCGGCGGCGCTCCGGCCCCTGGCCGGCGCCAACGCAATTCCTGAGGGATATCGACGTGTTTATTTCCAACGCTTTCGCCCAGGCCGCGCCTGCTGCCTCGTCCGACCCCACGGGCGGCTTCCTGCAGATGCTGCCCCTGGTGGCCGTCTTCGTCGTCATGTACTTCGTGATGATCCGTCCCCAGATGAAGCGCCAGAAGGAGCACAAGACGATGGTCGAGGCCCTGGCCAAGGGCGACGAGGTCATCACCGGCGGCGGCATGCTCGGCAAGGTCGTCAAGATCGGCGAGCAGTACCTGACCGTCGAGATCGCCTCGGGCGTCGAGATCCAGGTCCAGCGCACGTCCGTCGTGCAGGTCCTGCCCAAGGGCACCGTCTCGAAATAATTCGAAACCCCGACCTGGGGCGGCCGCGTCCGGCGTGACCGCTCCCTGACGACCCGGCCCGTGCGACGCACGCGCCGGGTCGGTTTTCAGAGGCGCCCGCGGACCCGATGCCCCGCATCGGCCGACGCGGCGCCTGGTTTGCAGAGGATCTCCTCATGAACCGTTATCCGCTGTGGAAGTACGCGCTGCTCGTCGTGGCGTTGCTGGTCGGCCTGATCTACACGCTGCCCAACCTGTTCGGCGAAGCGCCGGCGGTGCAGGTGTCCAGCGCCAAGGTCGTCGTCAAGATCGACGACACCGTCCGCCAGCGCGTCGAGCAGGCGATCACGCAGGCCGGCGTCACGCCCGACTTCGTGCATCTGGAAGGCAGCTCGATCCGCGCCCGCTTCCATGACACCGACGCGCAGATCAAGGCCAAGGACGCGATCGCGAAGGCCCTGAACGGCAGCGAGACGTCCGACCCCACCTACATCGTCGCGTTGAACCTGGTGTCGCGCTCGCCGGCCTGGCTGACCGCGCTGCACGCGTTCCCGATGTACCTGGGCCTGGACCTGCGCGGCGGCGTGCACTTCCTGATGCAGGTCGACATGAAGTCGGCGCTGACGAAGAAGGCCGAGTCGATGGCCTCCGACGTCCGCACGATGCTGCGCGACAAGACCATCCGCCATGCCGGCGTCACCCGCGAGGGCAACGACGTCGCCATCAACTTCCGCGACGAGGCCACCCGCACGCAGGCGCAGAACCTGCTGCGCGACCAGGTGCCCGACTTCGCCTGGGTGCCGTCCGGTGCCGGCACCGAGCTGCGCCTGACCGGCTCGCTGACGCCCAAGGCGGTGATCGCCGTCCAGGACGCCGCGATCAAGCAGAACATCACCACGCTGCACAACCGCGTCAACGAGCTGGGCGTCGCCGAGCCGGTGATCCTGCAGCAGGGCCGCGACCGCGTCGTCGTCCAGCTGCCGGGCGTGCAGGACACGGCCAAGGCCAAGGACATCATCGGCCGCACCGCGACGCTGGAGATGCGCATGGTGGACGACAGCGCCGAGGCCCAGGCCGCGCTGGCGGGCACCGGCCCCGTGCCCTTCGGCACCGAGCGCTTCACCGAGAAGGACGGCGTCACGCCGATCATCGTCAAGCGCCAGGTCGTCGTCACCGGCGACAACCTGAACGACGCGCAGCCGAGCTTCGACGAGAACCACCAGCCCTCCGTGACGCTGAAGATGGACGCCAAGGGCGCCCGCATCATCAAGGACGTCTCGCGCGAGAACATCGGCAAGCGCCTGGCGATCCTGCTGTTCGAGAAGGGCAAGGGGCAGGTCGTGACCGCGCCGGTCATCCGCGGGGAGCTGGGCAACAGTTTCTCGATCACCGGCGGCGCCATGTCCACGCAGGAAGCCAGCGACACCGCGCTGCTGCTGCGCGCCGGCTCGCTGGCCGCGCCGATGGAGATCATCGAGGAACGCACCATCGGCCCGTCGCTGGGCAAGGACAACATCGACAAGGGCATCGCGTCGGTGACCTGGGGCTTCGTCGCGGTGGCCGTCTTCATGTGCCTGTACTACATGATGTTCGGCGTGTTCTCCGCGGTGGCGCTGGGCTTCAACCTGCTGCTGCTGCTGGCGGTGCTGTCGATGCTGCAGGCCACGCTGAGCCTGCCGGGCATCGCGGCGATCGCGCTGGTGCTGGGCATGGCCATCGACGCCAACGTGCTGATCAACGAGCGGGTGCGCGAGGAACTGCGCGCCGGCCTCGCGCCGCAGCAGGCGATCCATGCCGGCTACGAACGCGCCTGGGCGACCATCCTGGACTCCAACGTGACGACGCTGATCGCGGGCCTGGCGCTGCTGGCCTTCGGCTCGGGGCCGATCAAGGGCTTCGCGGTGGTGCACTGCCTGGGCATCATCACCTCGATGATCTCGTCGGTGATGTTCTCGCGCGCGCTGGTCAACCTCTGGTACGGCGGCCGCAAGCGGCTGAAGTCCGTGTCCATCGGCACCGTCTGGAAACCCGGCACGACCGCGGTCCCGGCTGAATCGGCGGCCGAAGCCGTCGAGGCCAAGTAACAACGGCTGCGGCCCCCTTAGCGAGCGCACAACGCCATGGAATTCTTCCGAATCAAACGGGACATCCCGTTCATGAAACACGCGTTGATCCTCAACGCCGTGTCCTTCCTCACCTTCGTCGCCGCGGTGTTCTTCCTGGTCACGAAGGGCCTGCACTTCTCGATCGAGTTCACCGGCGGCACGGTGGTCGAGGTCCAGTACGCGCAGGCCGCCGACATCAACAAGACGCGTCACACCGTCGAGCAGATGGGCTTCGGCGAGATCCAGGTGACCAACTTCGGCACCTCGCGCGACGTCATGATCCGGCTGCCGGTCAAGCCCGACGTCAAGCAGGACGTGCTGGTCAGCCGCGTGTTCACCGAGTTGTGCAAGTCCGAGAACGGCAATGTCGTCGAGCACCAGGAGGTCACGCCGCAGGGCGAGGCGGTGACCCGCCAGGCCTGCGCGGTCGGCACCGCCGAACCGCTGAAGCTGACCCGCAGCGAGGTGGTCGGCCCGTCGGTCGGCGCCGAGCTGGCGCACGACGCCGCCTACGCGCTGGGCTTCACCGTCATCGGCATCATGCTGTACTTGGCCTTCCGCTTCGAGTGGAAGTTCGCCGTGGCCGGCATCATCGCCAACCTGCACGACGTGGTCATCATCCTGGGCTTCTTCGCCTACTTCCAGTGGGAGTTCTCGCTGGCGGTGCTGGCGGCGATCCTGGCGGTGCTGGGCTACTCGGTGAACGAGTCGGTGGTCATCTTCGACCGGATCCGCGAGGCCTTCCGGAAATACCGCAAGCTCAACACCCACGAGGTCATCGACCACGCGATCACGTCCACGATCAGCCGCACGATCATCACGCACGGCTCGACGCAGATGATGGTGCTGTCGATGCTGCTGTTCGGCGGCCCGACGCTGCACTACTTCGCGGTGGCGCTGACGATCGGCATCCTGTTCGGCATCTACTCGTCGGTCTTCGTGGCCGCGGCGATCGCGATGTGGCTGGGCGTCAAGCGCGAGGACCTGGTCAAGACCGGCCCCGCCAAGCAAGGCGACCCGGATGACCCCAACGCGGGCGCGGTGGTGTAGTAGAGTCATCCGCACTCCTCAAACTCGAGCTCGATGACCGCCGCCGACGCAAGATCCCAGGCCCTGGCTTCGCAAGCGCGGCGCGTCCACACGGAGGTGCTGCTGCGAGGGCTGCCCGCCATGGTGGCGGTCCTGACCACGGCGGTGCAGGACCAGCTCGCGCAGCCGGCCGAGCACGCGCTGCAGATGGCCCGCCGCGACGCCTTCGAGGCGTGGCAGCGCGCCTCGACCCCCTGGCACGCGCGGCTGGGCAAGTCGTTGCGGCACGCCTACCACCACGGTGCGGGCGATTCGCGATCGGCCTCGCTGTCGTCGCGCCCGCAGAACCTGACCCTCGTCAGCGACGACACGATCGAGCGCGAGATCATTGCCTCCCGCCTGGCGCTGGCGATGATGGACAAGGCCAGCTGGGAATTCAGCGACCTGCGCAACCGGATGCAGTCGCTGGAGCGCGTCGAGGACCTCCAGCAGCAGGATCTGCTGCGCGCGCAGGTGCTGGCGCGACTGGTGCTCGATGCCTGGTTCGAGGCCGGCCTGAGCAGCTCCGTCTGGCAGATGCTGCAGCGCTGGTTGCACCATGAGTTCTCCCAGCTCCTGAACGAGGCCTATCACGAGGCCAACCACTGGCTGATCCAGCAGGGCGTGATGCCCGAGGTGGACCTGCGCCCCTTCATCCGTCGCAACGCGCCGGCGGGGGGGATGACGCAGGCCGCGCCGCTGGGGCCGGCGCAGGGTCCGGGCCAGGCGCACGGCGGCATCGCGCCGCAGGCGGCGCAGGTGGCCGTCCCGGCGGGTCCGGCGGGGACGCCGGCCAGCCAGTCGGCCCAGCAGGTGATGGCGCAATTGCAGCGCGTGCTTGCGCGGCATGTGCCGGAGCTGGCGCAGCCGCAGGCCCAGGCGCCGTCGCGTTCCGGCATGCCGGCGGCGGGGCCGGCGACGCGCAGCGGATTGCCCGCCGCACCGGCCGGCCCGGCGACGATGTCCGGTCATCCGGCCGGTCCGGCGACGCGGACCGGTTCGCCACGGCTGACCGCCGCGATCAATCACGCGCAGGAAGCGGTGCAACGGCGCGCGGACAAGGTCGCGACGGTCGACCAGCAACTGACGGCCCCGCAGGCACTCGACGAGATCCGCCACCGCAACCAGGCGCTGAAGCAGGTCCTGAAGAACGCCGCCGACACGCCAGCCGAGCGTGCCACGATCGAACTGGTCGCGCTGCTGTTCCAGGCCATCCTGCAGGAAGAACGCATTCCGCCGGCGATCCGCGTCTGGTTCGCGCGGCTGCAGATGCCGGTGTTGCGCGTGGCCGTCGGCGAGCCCGACTTCTTCGCCACGGACGACCATCCCGCGCGCCGCCTGATCGACCGGATGGGCTCGTGCGTGATGGGCTTCAGCACCTCCACCGCCGAGATCGGCGATGCGCTGGAGCGCGAGATCAAGCGCGTGGTGCAGGTCGTCGAGGCCTACCCCGACACCGGCCGACGTGTCTTCCAGACGGTGCTGACCGAGTTCGAGAAATTCCTCGATCACTACTTCGAGCAGGAGAACGAGGTCTCGAAGAAGGGCGTGTCGCTCGCGCAGCAGGTCGAGCAGCGCGAGACGCTGGCGATCCAGTACACGATCGAACTGCGCAAGATGCTGTCCGAGGTCCCGGTGCAGGACGGCGTGCGCGACTTCCTGTTCCAGGTCTGGGCGGATGTGCTGGCGGTGACGGGCGTGCGTTACGGTCCCCAGGCCGAGCAGACCAAGGCGATGAAGCGCGCCGCGGCCGACCTGATCTGGTCCGCGAGCGCGAAGGTGTCCCGCGAGGACCGGGCCGAGGTGATCCGTCGCCTGCCGCCGCTGCTGAAGACGCTGCGCGACGGCATGGGCCACGCGGGCCTCAGCCATGAGCGCCAGGACGAACACATCCGGTCGCTGAACAACGCACTGGCCGCCGCGTTCACCGCCAAGACCGCGGCGATCCCGCGCGAGCGGCTGGACGACCTGATGAGCCAGCTCGAGACGCTGGAGGCGATGCTCCCGTCGCCCGAGTCCGGCGAGATCAACGAGACGCTGGTGCGCGACCTGTCCAGCCATGAATGCGACGGGCTGGAAGTGGTCGCCGAGGGCGGCGCGGCACCGACGTCGGCGATGCTGGCGTGGGCGCGCGAGTTGCAGGTCGGCAGCTGGTACATGCTCGACTACCGCGGCCGGGTCGAGCCGGTCCAGCTTGTCTGGCGCGGGCTGCGCCATCACCTGATCCTGTTCGTCTCGCCTCAAGGGCGGGGCGTGCTGTTCCAACTGAGCCGGCTGGCCGCGTTCCTGCAAGCCGGGCTGATGCTGCCGGCGCAGGACGAATCGCTCACCGTGAAGGCGACGCGCAACGCGCTCGCGAAGCTGGAAGTCGACCCGAGCCGCCTGCTGGCCTGAGTCAGACCGGCGTTCCACGCGCCCATGAAAAAACCGGCGCCGCGATGCGGGGCCGGTTCTGCTTTCTGCGCCAGCTGGAAGCAGGCGTATCAGTGGATCAGGCGCTCTTCCGGCGCGACGAACAACTCGTCGAGGATCAGCGCATCGGGCTCCTCGCCCAGGCTCCAGAACACCATCAGCACGATGATCTTCAGGTCTTCGAGGTCGAGCGGGCCGCCGGGGATGGCCATCGCGCGATCGATCACCATCTCTCGCATGGCGGTCGGCAGCACGCCGGCCGAGGCCAGGAAGCTGATGAACCCCATCGAGCTCTCGCCCAGATGGTCCTGCTCATCGCGCGTGTAGACGCGCATGCTGCGTTCGCCGGGCTCACCGTGATGGGATTCGGCAGCGCCGGCCAAGCCGTCCAGCCACGACAGGGCGTCGCGGATCTCGTCGTCTTCGAACCCGACCGCCGACAGTTTGCGGGTCAGCTGTGCGTGATCCGGGCAGGCGTCGGGCCGCCAATAGGTTTCGTACAGGTAGACGAGGACGTCAAACATGGCGGGGATGATAACCGACGCCCCGAAAGCCCATCCTCCCGAAATGAACGGTCCGGCGCATGGAATTCCTCCTTCCAGAACGCCGGAACGCGTTCTTGACGGGATCGGGATTCACGTCGTGCGGCGGCGTTGGAAAAGCGCGCCGGGCAGCCGTGCGACGCGACCGTCCAACTCCAGGTCCAGCAGCGTCGCGTTGAGCTCGTCCTGCGGCCAACCGCTGCGCTGCGAGAGCTGCTCCAGGGACACCGTGTCCCGCCCGATCGCGCGAAGGAGGGGGTGATCGACGTCCGCTTCCACGGCCTCGGGCGCCGGCGCGCTCTCGGGTTCCAGGTCGAGCGGCGCCGTACGGGGCAGCCCGCCGGTGGGGAGCTCGTTGAGCAGGTCGTCCAACTCCTGGACCAGGCAGGCGCCCTGCTTGAGCAGGTAGTGGCACCCCTTGGATTGCGGCGCATGGATGGGGCCGGGGACGGCAAAGACCTCCCGGCCTGCCTCGGACGCCTGCCGCGCGGTGATCAGGGATCCCGACTTCAGGGCGGCCTCGACCACCAGGCAACCCTCCGACAGTCCCGCGATGATGCGGTTGCGTTGCGGAAAATTCGGCGCCATCGGAGGCGTACCGACGAAGTACTCGCTCACCAGCAGCCCGCGTCGCGCGACGTGGCGGGAGAGATCCGCATGATCCAGCGGGTACACCTGGTCCGGCCCGGTGCCGAGAACCGCGATCGTGCTGCCTCGTGTGTTCAGCGCGGCCTCATGCGCGGCGCCGTCGATGCCTTGGGCCAGTCCGGAAACGACGCAGAACCCCGCTTCGCCCAGGCCGGCGGCGAAGTACCGCGCGTTCTCGTCGCCTTGCGGGCTGGGACGCCGGCTGCCGACGACCGCGACGCAGCGTTCGCTGAGCAGCTCGCGCCGACCGTCCAGATAGAGCATCAGCGGCGGATCGGCCGTGTGCAGCAGAGGCAGGGGGTAGTCCGGTGCGCCCAGCAGCAGGATCGAGCGGCGCTCGCCGCTGGACAGCCAGTCTTCGGTGCGTCGGACCAGCCGGTCGAGCTGGTCCGGGCCTTTCGCCAGCAGCGTGGCTTCCTCCGGAGCAAGTGCGGCGCCCCAGCCGGCGCGGCCGGCCCTGAGGACGGCGCCCGGTGCGCCGTGGCGCGCGAGCAGCCGCCGGGCGGCGCCGCGCGAGACGCAGGACAGCAGATGAAGCCAGTCGCGCAGTTCGTCGTGGCTCATCCGTGCGGTCCTCGGGACGACCTGATCCGGAGAGCCGCCGCGCTGACCGCCGTGATTACGGCTGCGTGAACCGGTCGCCCGGGACGACCGGTTCCTGGACCGACAGGATCAGCGCGTACGACACGCGGTCGAAGACCTGGAAGACGAACAGCTGGCCGTGACGCTCGTCGGGCAGCCGGATCTCTTCGCGGCGCGCGGTGGTGGGGTCGCGCACGACGCGACCGGCATGCCACAGCGCCAGCACGTGACCGCGCTCGAGACCGTCGCGCTTGCCCTTGTTCAGCGCCACGATCTGGTTCTGGCCGGCGGTGATCGCATCGCCGTAGATCGAGATGATGGAGCCGTTGATCGGGCCTTGCGGCGCGTGGGGCACATAGCTCGTGTAGCCGCGCTCCGGCACCGGAGCGAGGCGGTCGCCCGGCTGTGCCTCGATGCGGTTCAGCGTCATCGTCAGCGTCGCGGGGACTTCGTTCTTCGTGCCGCCGCCACTGCCGGCGCGGGTCAGGTCCGCGGTGCCGACGTAGACGGCCTCGTAGCCCAGCACTTCCTTGGTCACCGGATCGCGCAGCGCGCGCGGCTCGCGGAAGACGCGGAAGGCATTCGCATCCGGCGGCAGGTTGCCGCGGGCATAGGCCAGGTCGCCCTTGCTCATCCAGACGCGGTTCTCCTGCGCCGAGACGATCCGCGGCGCGGTGTCCAGATCATTGCCGTTGAGCACCACGGCTTCGTTGAGGAAGGGCTCGATCAGGTGTTGCGGGATCGCGGCGATGGAGCCGTCGTACAGCGACTCGGAGCGCACGCGGGGCGACAGCTTCACCGTGCCGCCGGGGCCGCCCGCGCCCACGTCGCGGCCCAGCTGGAGGCGGGCGCGGCCGTCGGCCTTGATCAGCATCAGCACCTGGCCGGGGTAGATCAGGTGGGGATTGCGGATCTGGTCGTTGTTCATGCCCCAGAGCTCGGGCCAGCGCCACGGGCTCTTCAGGAAGATGCCCGAGATGGCCCAGAGCGTGTCGCCTGCCTTGACCGTGTACGTGTCGGGGGCGTTGGGCGCCAGCTCCGACAGGGGCACGCCGGCCTGGGCGACCTGCTGCGCCGTCTGGCGCTGTCCCTGGGTGATGGGGAAGTCCCCCGCCGCGAACGACGGCGCGGCGGCAAAGGTGCCCGCCAGCAGGGCTGCAGAAATCATCGTCAAGCCCAGCGGCCGCCTTTGCGTCATTACTTGTTCTCCGCGCGCCGAGATCGAAGGCCCCTCGTGGCCAATGGCGCTTTTGTGACGAGGGCCAGACTGACCGCCAAATCGGCGAAAATCAACCGTCTCGCTGGCGGCGATTCTGCCCCGGTTCAGGGGGCCCGGCAATGAACCGGCCCGCCCTCCCTTGCAAGCCCTTACAAACCGGCGTTGTGCGCTGTCCACAGCGGCTCACCGCGCCTCGCGTCCTCACCATGGCGAAACTTTCCATTCTTCGATACCCCGATCCACGCCTGCACACGGTGGCCAAGCCCATCGCCGCGGTCGACGACCGCCTGCGCGCGCTGGCCGACGACATGCTGGAGACGATGTACGACGCCGACGGCGTCGGCCTGGCCGCCACGCAGGTGGACGTGCACGAGCGCCTGCTGGTGATGGACGTCTCCGAGGAGCGCAACCAGCCGCTGGTGCTGATCAACCCGGAGCTCGTCGCGCGCAGCGAGGAGATGATCGAAGGCGAGGAGGGCTGCCTCTCCGTGCCGACCATCTACGACAAGGTCATGCGCCACAAGAAGGTCACCGTCCAGGCGCTGGACCGCGACGGCCACACCTTCCAGTTCGATGCCGAAGGCCTGCTGGCCGTCTGCGTGCAGCATGAGATGGACCACCTCGCCGGCAAGGTGTTCGTCGAGTACCTGAGCCCGCTCAAGCGCGAGCGCATCAAGACCAAGCTGGTGAAGAAGGCCCGCGAGGACGCGAAGCACTGATGGCCTCGGCTCTGCGCGTCGCCTTCGCGGGCACTCCCGAATTCGCCGCCGTGGCGCTGCAGGCGCTGCTGGACGCCGGCTTCGAGGTCCCGCTGGTGCTGAGCCAGCCCGACCGGCCCGCCGGTCGGGGCATGAAGCTGCAGGCCTCGCCGGTGAAGCAGCTGGCGGTGGCGCGCGGCATCGCCGTGGCCCAGCCGCGCAGCCTGCGGCTCGACGGCAAGTTCCCCGACGAGGCCGAGGCGGGCCGGCAGGCGCTGGCCGACGCGCGCCCGGACGTGCTCATCGTCGCCGCCTACGGCCTGATCCTGCCGACGTGGGTGCTGGAACTGCCGCGACTGGGCTGCCTGAACATCCACGGCTCGATCCTGCCGCGCTGGCGCGGCGCCGCGCCGATCCACCGCGCCATCGAGGCCGGCGACGCCGAGACCGGCATCACCATCATGCAGATGGACGAGGGCCTGGACACCGGCGACATGCTGCTGCTCGAGCGGCTGCCGATCGCCGCGGCGGACACGACCGCGACGCTGCACGACAAGCTGGCGACGCTCGGCGGCCGGCTGATCGTCGAGGCGCTGGAACTCGCCGCCTGCGGCGGCTTCCATCCGGTGAAGCAGCCCGAGGCGGGCGTCACCTACGCCCACAAGATCGAGAAGGCCGAGAGCCAGATCCGCTGGACCGACGACGCCGCGCAGATCGCGCGCCGGCTGCGGGCGTTCGATCCTTTCCCGGGCGGCGTCGCGCAGGTCGACGGCGAGGCGGTGAAGATCTGGCGTGCCGAGGTCGTCGAGGCGCAAGGCGCGCTCGGCGAGCCCGGACAGGTGCTGGTGGTCTCGCCCGACGGCCCGGTCGTCGCCTGCGGCGCGGGCAGCGTCCGGCTGACCGACCTCCAGCGTGCCGGCGGCAAGCGCCTGCCCGCCGCCGCGTTCCTGCAGGCGCGGCCGCTGCAGGTCGGTACCCGCTTCGCTTAACCCTGACTGAATCGTCGGTCAAACCGGACCGGCCCCGGCTTGAACCGGGCCGCCTTGCCGTCACATGGGACATCGGGACGGTGTACTGTCCGGGTGAGTTTCCCTTCGCGGCTCCGGCCGCTGTTTTCGAGGAGTGATTGCAATGTTCAACCTGATGAAGACCGCCATCCTGATGGCCGCCATCACCGCGCTGTTCATGGCGATCGGCTCCCTGCTGGGTGGCCAGACGGGCATGCTGATCGCACTGGTCGTCGCGGTGGGGATGAACTTCTTCAGCTACTGGTTCTCCGACAAGCTGGTGCTGAAGATGTACAACGCCCAGGAAGTCGATGAGCGCAGCGCGCCGCAGTTCTACAACATGGTCAAGGAGCTGGCCGCGCGCGCCCAGCTGCCGATGCCCAAGGTCTACCTGATCGAGGAGAACGCCCCCAACGCGTTCGCCACCGGCCGCAATCCGGAGCATGCCGCGGTCGCCGCGACCACCGGCATCCTGCGCGTGCTGTCCGAGCGCGAACTGCGCGGCGTGATGGCGCACGAGCTGGCCCACGTGAAGCACCGCGACATCCTGATCTCGACGATCAGCGCGACCATGGCCGGCGCGATCTCGATGCTGGCGAACTTCGCGATGTTCTTCAGCCCGCGCGACAGCGAAGGCCGTCCGGCCAACCCGATCGTCGGCCTGCTGGTGGCGATCCTGGCGCCGATCGCGGCCTCGCTGATCCAGATGGCGATCAGCCGCGCCCGCGAGTTCGAGGCGGACCGCGGCGGTGCCGAGATCTCCGGCGACCCGCAGGCGCTGGCGACCGCGCTCGACAAGATCCACCGCTATGCCCAGGGCATCCCGCTGGAGACCACCGAGCGCCACCCGGAAACGGCGCAGATGATGATCATGAATCCGCTCTCGGGCGGTGGCATCCGGGGGCTGTTCAGCACCCACCCGTCGACCGAGGAGCGCATCGAGCGCCTGATGGCGATGGCCCGCCGCTGAGCACCGCGACGCCGGGGCACGCCGATGGCGATCCCGGGCGCCGGAACCACGAAACACCGCCTCCGGGCGGTGTTTTTCATTGGATCGGGGGTGATGGCGTCGACGGCACAATGGCCCGATACCGCTGGTGCGCCTGTTTCAAGCGCCTGTCCCCGGCGGCCGCAAAGGACAGCATGAAGGCCTCTTCCCGTTCCCTGACCGCCTTGGCGGCGCTGCTCGGCGCCGCCGCGCTGCTGGCCGGCTGCGATCAGCTCGGCATCGAGGATCCCGCCAAGGTCGCGGCGGCCAAGCAGGCCGAGGGCAAGGCCATCGGCGGCGCCTGCCGCAACGCGCTGCGCGCCATCGAGGACTGCTACGCCCTGAACCCCAAGGCCCAGAAGGCGGCCGTCTACGACGGCTGGCGGGAGATGGACGAGTACATGCGCGAGAACAAGCTCGAGGGCACGCGTCCGCTGGTCGCGAACCCGCAGGCCAGCCGGCCCGGCGCGGCCGCGTCGGACGACGAGGAGGAATCGCCGCGCTCCGCCAAGGGGCAGGTCAGCGAAAAGGCCGCGGACAAGCCCGCCGACAAGACGTCGGACAAGACCTCGGACAAGGGCAAGGGCGGCCATTGAGCGTCGCCCGCTGCATTCGGCACATCGCCCAGCCGTGCAGTTGATCCCGTGGATGGTGCAGTTCGTCATCGCCCGGTCGCCGGGCGGGGGCGACGCGGGGAAGATACGATCATCCGAAAGATCAGGAGATCGTCCATGACCACCCCGTCCTTCCGCGCCACCCGCCGTCTGTTCGCCATCACCGCGCTGAGCCTGGCGTCCGTGGGCGCCGTCGGCACCGCGCAGGCCTGGTCGCTGAGCTTCGGCAGCTCGCAGCGCATCGAGGGCAATGGCGACGTCGCCGCCGATGCCCGCGACGTCGGCGCGTTCGACGCGGTGGCGTTGTCCGGCGACTTCAAGGTCTTCGTGCGCCAGGGCTCGGCCGACAAGGTCGAGGTCAAGACCGACCGCAACCTGTTCAGCTACATCGAGACCAAGGTCGTCGACGGCAGCAAGGGCCGCACGCTGGAGATCTCGCCCAAGCGCGGCTTCAGCCTGAACGCCCGGGGCACGCCGACGATCACGCTGGACATGCGCCAGCTGCGCAGCCTGTCGATCTCGGGCTCGGGCGACATCCGCGTCGAGCCGATGAAGACCGGCAACCTGGACGCCAGCATCGCCGGCAGCGGCGACCTGCGCGTGCAGGGCCTGGAGGCCGACCATGTGACGCTGCGCGTCGCCGGCAGCGGCGACATGCTCTTCAACGGCAAGGCCAACGCGCTGTCGGTGACGGTGGCCGGCAGCGGCGACGTCAAGACCCGCGAACTGATCGTGGACGAGGCCAAGGTCAGCATCTCCGGCAGCGGCGACGTCACCGTGGCGCCGACGCGCAAGCTGGACGTGCGCATCGCCGGTTCGGGCGACGTCGGTTACGTCGGCAGCCCGGAGATCAGCATGTCCAACGCGGGCTCGGGCTCGGTGCGCAAGCTGAAGTGAGCGCCTGACGCGGCGCCCTCGGGCGCTGTGTGGACGCCCCTCGACGCGACAGCGGGCGAGGGGCGATTCGTTTGGGCACCGCGCAGACGACAATCGCGCCCATGGCGGAAGGACTCTCGGCGCTGGTGCGCCACCCGGAATTCAAGCGCGGCGCGAAGGAGATGCTCGGCATCACGCTGGGCATCTCGGCCTGGGGGCTGGTGACCGGCGTGGCCATGGTCAAGAGTGGCCTGGGCGTGGGCCTGTCGCTGCTGATGAGCCTGACGGTCTTCGCCGGCAGCTCGCAGCTGGCCGCACTGCCCCTGCTCGCCAGCGGCGCACCGCTGTGGGTGCTGTGGGCCACGGCCTTCTGCGTCAACCTGCGCTTCGTCATCTTCAGCGCCCAGTGGCGCCTGTACTTCGGGCCGCTGCCGCGCACGCAGCGGCTGGTCATCGGCTACTTCGCTGCCGATCTCAACTACGTCGCCTTCCTCAAGCGCTTCCCCGACCTGAAGCCCGATCCGGACAACCAGCTCCCATACTTCTGGGGCGGCGTCGCGGCCAACTGGCCCGCGTGGCAGATCCCGGCCATCGCCGGCATCCTCCTCGCCGACCGCATCCCGACCAACTGGGGCCTCGGCTTCGCCGGTGTGCTGGCGCTGCTGGGGCTCAGCTACTCGCTGCTGAAGGACCGCAACACCTGGATCTCGGGCGCGGTGGCCGGCTGCGCGGCGGTGGCGGCGTACGCGTTGCCGCTGCGGCTGAACATCCTCGTGGCGATCGCCGCCGCGGTGGCCGTGGGGCTGCTGATGGAAAAGTGGCTCCCGCCGGCGTCGCCGGGACCGGGACCCGGACCGACCAGCTCGTCCGGTTCCTCCTCGGGGAGGCCGGCATGAGCGTGTGGGAGGCGGCGCTGGGCATCCTCGGCATGGCGGTGATCACCATGGTCACGCGCAGCTTCTTCATGATCCCGGATCGCGAGGTCCCGCTGCCGCAGTGGGTCCGCGACGGCCTGCGTTATGCGCCGCTGGCGGCGCTCGCGGCGGTGATCGTGCCGGAGATCGTCATGACGCAAGGGGAGCTGATCCACACCTGGAAGGACGCGCGGCTCTATGCCGCGGCGGTCGGCACGGCCTACTTCTTCTGGAAGCGCGGCATCCTCGGGACCATCATCAGCGGCACCGCGGTGATGCTGACGCTGCGGATCGGGCTCGGCTGGTGAGCGGCCGGCCGGGCGGGCGGTCGCCGGTTTCAGCGGCGTTCCGTAACCCGCTCGGAGGGGGCGTGCCGTCACGCGGCTGTTAAGCTGCGGCCCGATTTGCCGGGCTTCTCCCGCTGCGTCGCCACGACGCGCGAGCACCTCGGCGCACCGCTTTCCAACTACTCGAAGCTCATCCCATGAACGTCCTGCCGAACGTCCAGCGTTTCGCCGATCTGATCGCCGCCGGCAAGGTGGCCGACCAGCGCGTGTTCATCCGCGCCGACCTGAATGTGCCGCTCAACGATGCCGGCCAGATCACCGAAGACACCCGCGTCCGCGCCTCCATCCCCGCGATCGAGATGGCGCTGAAGGCCGGCGCGGCGGTGATGGTCACCTCGCACCTGGGCCGTCCGACCGAGGGCGAATTCAAGCCCGAGGATTCGCTGGCGCCGGTCGCCAAGCGGATGGGCGAACTGCTCGGCCGCGACGTGCCGCTGGTCGCGAACTGGGTCGACGGCGTTGACGTGAAGCCGGGTCAGGTCGTGCTGCTCGAGAACTGCCGCGTCAACAAGGGCGAGAAGAAGAACAGCGAAGAGCTGGCCAAGAAGATGGCTGCGCTGTGCGACATCTTCGTGCACGACGCCTTCGGCACCGCGCATCGCGCGGAGGCCTCGACCTACGGCATCGCACAGTTCGCGAAGATCGCCTGCGCCGGCCCGCTGCTGGCGGCCGAGATCGACGCGATCAGCAAGGCGCTGGCCAATCCGAAGCGTCCGCTGGTGGCGATCGTGGCGGGCTCCAAGGTGTCGACCAAGCTGACCATCCTGCAGTCGCTGTCGAAGAACGTCGACGGCCTGATCGTCGGCGGCGGCATCGCCAACACCTTCCTGCTGGCGGCCGGCCTGAAGATCGGCAAGTCGCTGGCCGAGCCCGACCTGGTCGGCGAAGCCAAGGCCGTGATCGAGTCGATGAAGGCGCGCGGCGCCGCGGTGCCGATCCCGGTGGACGTGGTGACGGCCAAGACCTTCGCCGCCGATGCGCCGGCCACGGTGAAGGCCGCGACCGACGTCGCCGACGACGACCTGATCCTGGACATCGGCCCGAAGACGGCGGCCCTGCTGGCCGAGCAACTGAAGGCGGCCGGCACGGTCGTGTGGAACGGCCCGGTCGGCGTGTTCGAGTTCGACGCCTTCGCCCACGGCACCGAGACCATCGCGCGCGCCATCGCGGCGTCGGAAGCGTTCTCGATCGCCGGCGGCGGCGACACGCTCGCGGCGATCGCCAAGTACGGCATCGAAGACCAGGTGGGCTACATCTCCACCGGCGGCGGCGCCTTCCTCGAAGTGCTGGAAGGCAAGACGCTGCCCGCGTTCGAGATCCTGGCCAAGCGCGCGCAGGGCTGAAGCCGCGCGGCGGCTGAGCATCGAGGGCGCCGTCGAGCGCCCTTTTCTTCGACCCGGTCCCACGCAGGACACGGGCGCAGAGGGAGGAGGATCATGAGCGACATCGACGGCACGACGCCTGCGGTGCGCGGTGCGGAGACCGGCATCGCGCCGGTCTGGCTGGCGCTGATCGCGCTGGCGGCCTCGTTCTTCCACCAGCTGATGCTGCTCGTGCCAGCGGCGCTGGTGACCCTGGCGCCGGCCGCCGTGTTCGACAACTGGCTCTTCTGGGGCGCTGGCGTGTTGGCATTCGTGCTGATGGCCTGGCTGGCGCAGCCGAGCTGGCACGGGTCGCCGCACCGCCTGACGCGCGAGCAGGCGCCGCGGCTCTACGCCCGCGTCGACGAGATGACCGATGCCATCGGGGCTCCGCGTCTCCATGCCATCGCGATCGACAACAGCATCAACGCGGGCGCGCTGGAGGAACATCGCGGCGTTTCGCTGCGGCCGACCCGGCGCGTGCTGATCCTCGGCCTGCCGCTGCTGCGCCTGCTGGATACCGCCGCGGCGGAGGCGGTCATTGCGCATGAGCTGGGGCACTTCTCGCGTCGGCATGGGCGGCTTGGGCACTGGCTCTATCGCACGCGTGCGGCCTGGACCGCCTGGGCCGCGAGCGTTCGCGAGGACGAGGACGACAGCAGCCCGTGGGATCGCGCCGGCGCGAACTTCGCGGAGCTCTTCCTTCCGTGGTTCAGTCGCGCCTCCGAGGCGCATTCACGACGCTGCGAATTTGAAGCGGACGCGCTCGCGGCGCAGTGGGCGTCGCCGGAGGCGTTGGCGCGTGCGCTGCTGTTGATCGAGATTGCCGTGATGCGCCAGGGCAAGGCGTCCACCTCGCTGGACGTGGATGCGCTGCGCGCGAGCGCAGAGCCACCCGCGCAGTGGGCGGACCACGCAGCGCAGGAGCTGCTGGCGCATCCACCGACGCCAGAGGAAATCGCCGAAGCGCTGCGCCATCGCCAGCCGCAGGGAAGCCATCCGCCGCACCGCCAACGGATGGAGGCGCTCGGCGTGGTCGGAGAGTCGATCGAGTTGCGGCCTCCCGCCTGGGAAGAGAGCGCCGCCGCCCATTGGCTGGACGGCGTCTGGCCGGAACTCTGCCAGGCTCGAGGGCCGTGGGCGGGCGTCGGCGAGCGCTTGAGCTGGGCGATGGCGCACGAGGCGCTGGTCGGGCTCGACGCGGACGGCCGGCCCGTGCTGCCGCAACTGCCGGAGTTGCCGGAGCCGTCGGACGACGCAGCCTGGCGTCGTCTCCATCGCCGGCAAGCCGCGGCCCAGGCGGCGATCGAGCACGGACAGGTTCAGCCTTGCGATCTCGCGCCGTCGCAGATCGAGGCGCTCCGTCGGGCGGTGTCGGTCAACCCGGCCATCGTGCAGGCGTGGCTCTTCGACGTGCCGGTCGAGCCGCCGACCGTGGCCGTCGTGTTGCGCGTCGATCCCGAGCGGATGATCGCGATGAAGCTCACTCTCGAGCAGGTCGCGACGACCTTGGCATTGACGATGGGATTCGTGCTGCCCGCAGGACGCGACTGGATGCCGCGCTTCAGCTACATTACCGAGGGACTGCCGCCTGAATTGCAGGCGCGTGTCGATGTGACGCCGCGCCTGAAGGGTTGAGGCTTCAGATCCCCAGATACGCCGGCAGCTTCCCGTCGGCCGGCTTGACGGCCGCGAAGCGTGCGGCCAGCTTCGACTGCAGTGCCACTGGCAGCGGCGCGAAGCCGGTGCCGCGTGTCAGGTCGTCGCCGTGCATGAAGCACCAGTACAGGAAGCTCATCACCGGCGCCGCGCCGGCGCTGGTCGCGGGCGTCGCGTCGATCAGGATGAAGCTGGTCATCGTGATGGGCCAGCTCTCCGCGCCGTCGCGGTCCATCAGCGAAGCCAGGTCGTCGCCCTTGCGCGAGAGATCGCTGTTGGCGATCGCCGACTTGAAGCCGCTCTCGCCCGCCGCCACCCACTGGCCGGCGGCATTGCGCAGGCGCACGCCGTTGAGCTTGTCGCGCTGCACGCGGTCGTAGCTGACGTACGCGATCGTGCCGGGCGCCGCCTTCAGCGCCTTGGCCATGCCGTCGTTGCCTTCGGCGGCTTCGACGTCGCCGGGCCACTTCGGCTGCGCGTTCACGCCGATGTCTTTCGCGAAGGCCGGCGACACGGCGGCCAGGTAGCGCGTGTAGCCCTCGGTCGTGCCGGACTTGTCGACCCGCACGATGCGCTTGACCGGCAGCGCCGGCAACGCGACACCCGGATTCAGCGCGGCGATGCGGCCGTCGTTCCACTTCGCGATGCGGCCCATCATCAGCTCGGCGAGCAGGTCGCCGGTGAGTTGCAGGCGGCCCTCCGGCACGCCCGGCAGGTTGACCACCGGCACGATGCCGCCGACCAGCATCGGGATCTGCACGAGCTTGCGCTTGGCCAGTTCCTCCGCGGTCAGTGGCGAGTCGCTGCCGCCGAAGGCCACGCCGCGCGCGGTGATCTGCTTGACGCCGTCGCCCGAGCCGGTCGGCTTGTAGCTCACGGCCTGACCCTTGGCCTTCTCGTAGGCCGAGGCCCAACGGCCGTAGACCAGCGAGGGGAACGAGGCCCCGGCCCCCGCCAGCGCAGCGGTCTGCGCGAACAGGACCCGCGGTGCGCCGAAGGCGAGGGTGACGGGGAGGGCGGCGGTGAGTCGCAGCAAGGCACGACGCGGAAAGGCGGGACGAGAACAAGCGGGACGAGGAGAGGCGGGACGGGAGGCAGGCACGGCGGAAGCTCGGAAGAGGTAGTCGACAGCGGGGCGCATTCTAGTGAGCACGTTCTTCGCACGCCGTGATCGATGCCCGGTGGCGGCACTTGCGGGCGGATCCAGGGAGGTTGTTCCCACTTGCGGGCAAATCCCGATGCGGATTCCACTGCGCGCATCGGCGATTGCCATCTTTGCATGGGAGTTAAAGCTGAATTCATCGCGCCGCCGGAGCCGGAGGATTAAGCTTTGCGCCCCCCAGGCCCCATTACCGGGCGGTTACGAAGGCGCGATGTCGCGCCGCGAAGACCGACGACGACAGGGCGCCGGGCCTCATTCATCGCGACGGAGATTTGCATGACCGACAAGAACGACGACCTCGACCTGAGCCCGGCCGAGGCCGCACTGCGCGAGGCGGCGCGGGACTACCACCGCTTCCCGACGCGCGGCAAGATCGCCGTCACGCCGACCAAGCCGCTCGCCAACCAGCGCGACCTGTCGCTGGCCTATTCGCCGGGCGTCGCCTATCCCTGCCTCGACATCGAGCGCGACCCGTCGCTGGCCGCGGACTTCACCTCGCGCGGCAACCTGGTGGGCGTCATCACCAACGGCACCGCGGTGCTGGGCCTGGGCGACATCGGCCCGCTGGCCGCCAAGCCGGTGATGGAAGGCAAGGGCTGCCTGTTCAAGAAGTTTGCCGGCATCGACGTCTTCGACATCGAGCTCGCCGAGCGCGACCCGGACAAGCTGGTCGAGATCATCGCGGCGATGGAGCCCACGCTGGGCGGCATCAACCTCGAGGACATCAAGGCGCCCGAGTGCTTCTACATCGAGAAGCAGCTGAGCGCGCGGATGAACATCCCCGTCTTCCACGACGACCAGCACGGCACCGCGATCATCTCGAGCGCGGCGCTGCTCAACGGCCTGGAGCTCGTCGGCAAGGACATCGGCGCGGTGAAGGTGGCGGTGTCGGGCGCCGGCGCCGCGGCCATCGCCTGCCTGGACGTGATGGTCGGCCTGGGCGTGAAGCGCGAGAACGTCTTCGTCGTCGACTCCAAGGGCGTGGTCCAAAGCGAGCGCGCCGACGCCGGCAAGCTCGACGAGTCCAAGCGCCGCTACTGCCAGATCACGTCGGCGCGCACGCTGGCCGACGTCGTCAAGGACGCGGACGTGTTCCTGGGCTGCTCGGCCGCCGGCGTGCTGACCGCCGAGATGGTCAAGACCATGGCGCGTCAGCCCATCATCCTGGCGCTGGCCAACCCCGAGCCGGAGATCCGTCCCGAGCTCGCGAAGGAAGCGCGCCCCGATTGCATCGTCGCGACCGGCCGCTCGGACTATCCGAACCAGGTCAACAACGTCCTGTGCTTCCCGTACATCTTCCGCGGCGCGCTGGACTGCGGCGCGACCAAGATCACCGAGGCGATGAAGCTCGCCTGCGTGCGCGAGATCGCCGAGCTGGCCAAGGCCGAGACGCCGCCGGAAGTCGCCGCCGCCTACGCGGGGCAAGACCTGGCCTTCGGTCCCGACTACATCATCCCCAAGCCCTTCGACAGCCGTCTGATCCTTCGCATCGCGCCGGCGGTGGCCAAGGCGGCCGAGGAGTCCGGCGTCGCCACGCGTCCGATCAAGGACATGGCCGCCTACCGCGAGCAGCTCTCGCGCTTCGTCTACCAGACCGGCATGTTCATGCGCCCGGTCTTCGCCGAGGCGAAGGCCCATCCGGCCCGCGTCATCTACGCCGAGGGCGAGGATGAACGCGTGCTGCGCGCCGTGCAGGTGGCGCTCGACGAAGGCCTGGCCAAGCCCACGCTGATCGGCCGCCCCGAAGTCATCGCGATGCGCCTGAAGCGCGCCGGCCTGCGGATCAAGCTGGGCGAGGATGCCCTGGTGATCGACCCTGAGAACGACCACCGCTTCCGCCAGTACTGGGAGGCCTACCACCAGGTCATGGGCCGCAACGGCTTCACGCCGGAGATGGCCAAGTCGGCGGTGCGCCGCTCCAACACGACGATCGGCGCACTCGCGATCCAGCTCGGCGATGCCGACGCCATGATCTGCGGCACGGTGGGTCGCTTCGACTCGCACCTGGAGCACATCCAGAACCTGATCGGTCTGAAGCCGGAGGTTTCCAACTTCGCGACGATGAACGCGCTGATGCTGGAGCAGCGCACGCTCTTCATCGCCGACACCTTCGTCAACGAGGATCCGACCGCCGAGCAGCTTGCCGACATCGCCTGGCAGGCCGCCGAGGAACTGCAGCGCTTCGGCCTGCCGCCGAAGGTGGCGTTCCTGTCGCACTCGATGTTCGGCAGCAGCAAGCGCGCGTCGGCGGTCAAGATGCGTCGCGCCCGCGACCTGTTCGCCGCCGCCTACCCGAACATCGAATGCGACGGCGAAATGCACGGCGACGCGGCGCTGTCCGAGGACGTGCGCAACAACTTCCTGCCCGAATCGACGCTCTCCGGCTCCGCCAATCTGCTGGTGCTGCCGACGCTCGACGCCGCGAACATCCTGTTCAACGTGCTGAAGGTTGTCGGCGGCCAGGGCGTCACGGTGGGTCCGATCCTGCTGGGCGCCAAGCGTCCGGTGCACATCCTGACCCCGTCGGCGACGGTGCGCCGCATCGTCAACATGACGGCGCTGGCGGTGGCCGACGTCAAGGCCGCGAAGGCCTGATCTGATCCTTGCATGGAGGTGGCATGGCCACCCCCGGCGAGGAGGCTGAGCGAGGGCGCGCGGAGCGCGCTTCCATGACTGACTGGGCGCAGACTGTCTGAGGGCAGCGAGCCGAAGGTGAGCGGACCGAGTTGGGCGCCCCTCGCGAGTGCCGAGTCGCGGGGGGTGGTCATGCCACCGAGGCTCGGTCTTGGCGACCCAGGCTCGGTCCCAGCGACCGATGCCGTTGGAAACTGTGTCGTAACTCGTGGAAACTGTTCCGAGGTCGTTCTTGCGGCTCATAATCGACCGCTGTAACTAAATTTCAGACAGAGACAAGACATGTCCCGTGCCACCAAGATCGTCGCCACCCTCGGTCCTGCTTCGTCGTCGCCCGAGGTCCTGGAAAAAATGATCCAGGCCGGCGTCGACGTGGTGCGGCTGAACTTCTCGCACGGCAAGGCGCAGGATCACATCGACCGTGCCCGCATGGTGCGCGAGGTGGCGGCGCGGGCTGGCCGGCAGGTCGCGATCATGGCCGACCTGCAGGGTCCGAAGATCCGTGTCGGCAAGTTCGAGAACGGCAAGATCGAGCTGGTGAACGGTACGCCCTTCGTGCTCGACGCTGACCGCACCGAGCCTGGCAACGAGATGGTCGTGGGCCTGGACTACAAGGAGCTGCCGCGCGACGTGAAGCCCGGCGACACGCTGCTGCTCAACGACGGCCTGCTGGTGCTGACGGTCGAGGCGGTGCGCGGCTCGCAGGTGCACACCGTCGTCAAGCAGGGCGGCGAGCTGTCCAACAACAAGGGCATCAACAAGCAGGGCGGCGGCCTGACGGCGCCTGCGCTGACCGGCAAGGACATGGAGGACATCAAGACCGCGATGTCCTTCCAGTGCGAGTACCTGGCGGTGAGCTTCCCCAAGAACGCCACCGACATGGAAATGGCCCGCCAACTGGCCAATGTCGCCGGCGAGCCTTTCCGCCACAAGCCGGGGATGATCGCCAAGATCGAGCGCTACGAAGCGATCCCGCACCTGGAAGCGATCCTGAAGGCCTCCGACGGCATCATGGTCGCCCGCGGCGACCTGGCCGTGGAAGTCGGCAACGCCGCCGTGCCCGCGCTGCAGAAGCGCATGATCAAGATGGCGCTGGAGCTCGACAAGGTCTGCATCACCGCGACGCAGATGATGGAGTCGATGATCGTGAACCCGGTGCCGACTCGCGCCGAGGTGTCCGACGTCGCCAACGCCGTGCTCGACGGCACCGATGCCGTGATGCTGAGCGCCGAGACGGCCGCCGGCCGCTTCCCCGTCGAGACCATCCAGCAGATGGCCGCGATCGCGCTGGAGGCGGAGAACGCCGAGTTCGTGACGCTGGACACCGACTTCGCGAACCGCCAGTTCGGCCGCATCGACCAGTCGATCGCGATGGGCGCGCTGTTCACCGCGCACCACCTGGGCTGCAAGGCGATCGTGGCGCTGACGGAGTCCGGCTCCACGGCGCTGTGGATGAGCCGCCACCGCATCCACGTGCCGATCTACGCGTTGACCTCGCAGGTCCTGACGCTGCGCAAGATGGCGCTGTACCGCAATGTGACGCCGCTGCTGATGCCCAACTTCAACGATCGCGACGAGGCGCTCAAGGCTGCCGAGGACCTGCTGATCGAACGCGGCGTGCTGATGCCCGGCGACACCTATGCGATCACCTGCGGCGAGCCGATGGGCTACCCGGGCGGCACCAACATGCTGAAGGTCTGCCGCGTCGGTTGACGGGGCAGCGGACATCCGGAGCCGCGCCGTGACCCCGCTGCGCCGCCGCGATCTCCTGATCGTCGGCGCCGGCGCGACGATGACGGTCGGGACCGTGCTCGCGCAAGGTGGCGCGGGCGGCGTCGGCGGTGCCGGCGCCGATGCCGCTCCAGGGGTCGTCGTGGACGGCCGGGAGCCGGTCCGGCTCGCGATCAGCGAGCAGACGCACAAGCCCTTCGTCCTGCCGCTGCTCAAGCAGATCGCCGAGGCGGCCGACCTGCAATGGGAATTGCTGCTGCTGCCCTGGCCGCGCGCGCTGCTGGGCGCGCAACTCGGTCAGCACCTGGTCTTCGGGCTGTCGCGCAGCCCTGCGCGGGACAGGCTGTTCGCGTACAGCCAGCCGGCCTTCGTGAGCCGCGGCTGGCTGGTCGTGCCGAAGGCGAAGCCGATCCGGTTCGACAAGCTCGAAGACCTGCGCGGCCGCGCGCTGTGCGTGCCGCGCGGCTCGACCTACGGCGCCGCGTTCGAGGAGGCGCGCCAGCAGCAGCTGTTCCGCGTCGAGGGCGGCGGCAACGATCTCGGGGGCCGCGTGCGCATGCTGACGGCGGGGCGCTGCGACGCGATGCTCGCGACCCACCGCGGCAGCGCTGCCGCGCTGGAGCGGCGGCTGCGCGCGCTGCGCAATGGGGCGCAGTTCCTGGTCCTGCCCAAGCCTGTGGTGGAAGAGGGCATCCTGTTCGGCGCCGCCAAGGGCAGCGAACCCGCCGCATTGCTGCCGCGTCTGGACGAGGCGATCGCCCGCAGGCGAGCCGCGATCCAGGCCTTGGTCGACAGCGATCTCTGAGCGCGGTTCCTGGACGGCGGACTGGACGCCGCGGCGACGGCGAAGCGGCGCCCGCGGCGTTGTGGCCGGCCTCAGGCGTTGCGCGCGGCCTGCACCAGCGCGGCGATGCGCGGTGTCATGTTCAGGGGCACGAGTTCCACTTCCTGGTGCGCGCGCGCGAAGACGCGGAACAGCTCGTCCGCGAAGGCGTGGCCCACATCGGTGACGCCGTCGAAGTCCACCTCCGCCCGCTTGAACTGCGGCAGCCGCGCCGCCACGCGCCTGGCCTGGGCGCGCGAGTCCAGCATCTGCCCCGCGACGACCACCAGGTTCAGCATCACCCGCGTCTGGTCGAAGGCGATGCCGGTGCCGTCGACGCTCCACTGCTCGAGCACCTGCTCCAGCGTGCGCGTGCTGTCCAGCGACATCGCCATGTAGATCGAGCTGCCCTGGCGCGGCAGGCCCTTGCCGTCCTTCCACGCGTTGCCTTCCCAGGCGCGGCGCTGGAACGCCTTGCCGTTGGCGTGGATGTCGAAGACGTCCGCCAACTGCGAGCTGAAGAACAGCCCGCGCCCGGTGTGCGCCTGCGGCTGCGTCGTCAGCCGGCCCTTGCTGAGCTCCAGCATCGCGTGGCGCGCATCGGTCAGCTCATAGGTGTCGCGGATCTTGTCGAAGACGCCGCAGCCGTCGTCCGACACCAGCAGCTGCGCGTGCGTCGGCGTCTGGCGCAGCGACACGGTGACGCTGGTCCCGCCGCTGTGGTCGATGGCGTTGTTCACCAGCTCGGTGAAGCCGTGCTGGATCATCCGCGCGACGTGGCGCGGCAGCGCGAAATGGGGCGCGTAGTCGCGCTGCCAGACCACGTCCTCCATCAGGCCGTGCAGCGTGTAGCTGCGCGCCACCTGCCGCAGCGCGCCGGGTCCGAACACCGGCCGGCGGGCGGTGCCGGAGCGCGTCAGCCAGTGGGCGTCGACCAGCCGGCGCAGCGCGGCCAACGTGGCGCGGTGGCTGGCCCCGGTGCGTTCTTCGACGAAGGCGGGGAGGTCGAGCGAGTGCTCATTGGCGGCGGCGGTGATCCAGAGCGTCAGCTGATCGATCGCGAGGCGGGTCATGAAGTTCCTGGAAGCGGCGGTCGCGCGGGCGGTCCTCGCCGCCGGCGGCGGGGCAAGGCACGGCGCTTGCTCCGACGGGGCGGGACGCCCGGGCGACAGCCTACCGGCCGCTTCCGCCGCCGCGCAAGCGCACAGACCCCTGTCCGGGGGGAGTGCGCTTGCGCAGATGCGGTCTGCGCCCGCGACAGCCCCCGGGACGGTGGCGCCGGCGGCCCTGACGGGTGCTGGTATGGCACCAGTTCAGGGGGAGCCCCAGGTTCGTTACAGAGCCGGTCATGGGGGCTGGCTAGAATCCCGACCAGTTACGGCGCGGTTACGGCGAGGTTCGGCGCTGGCCCGCGGCCCAGGATTTTTCACTATCTCGGAGAACTCTCATGGCACTCGTCTCGATGCGCCAGCTGCTGGATCACGCAGCCGAACAGGGCTACGGCATTCCAGCGTTCAACGTCAACAACCTGGAGCAGGTGCAGGCCGTGATGGCCGCCGCCGACGAGGTCGGCGCCCCGGTGATCCTGCAAGCCAGCGCCGGCGCCCGGAAGTACGCTGGTGAAGCCTTCATCAAGCACCTGATCCAGGCCGCGGTCGAGGCCTACCCGCACATCCCGCTGGTGATGCACCAGGACCACGGCACCAGCCCGAAGATCTGCGAAGGCGCGATCAACCTGGGCTTCGGCTCGGTGATGATGGACGGCTCGCTGATGGACGACGGCAAGACGCCGGCCAGCTTCGACTACAACGTGGACGTGACCCGCCGCGTCGTCGAGATGGCGCACAAGGTCGGCGTCACCGTCGAGGGCGAACTGGGCTGCCTGGGCAACCTGGAAACCGGCGACGCGGGCGAGGAAGACGGCATCGGCGCCGACGTCAAGCTGGACCACAGCCAGATGCTGACCGACCCGGAAGAGGCCGCGGTCTTCGTCAAGGCGACGCAGCTGGACGCGCTGGCCATCGCCATCGGCACCAGCCATGGCGCCTACAAGTTCTCGCGCAAGCCCACCGGCGACATCCTGGCGATCTCGCGGGTCAAGGAGATCCACAAGCGCATCCCCAACACCCATCTGGTGATGCACGGCTCGTCGAGCGTGCCGCAGGAACTGCTGGCGATCATCAACCAGTATGGCGGCCAGATGAAGGAGACCTTCGGCGTGCCCGTCGAGGAGATCCAGGAAGCGATCAAGCACGGCGTGCGCAAGATCAACATCGACACCGACATCCGTCTGGCGATGACCGGCGCGGTGCGCAAGTTCCTGTTCGAGAACCCGGACAAGTTCGACGCCCGCGAATGGCTGAAGCCGGCCCGCGAGGCCGCCAAGCTGGTCTGCAAGGCGCGTTACCTGGAGTTCGGCTGCGAAGGCCAGGCCCCGAAGATCAAGCCGCGCAGTCTGGTCGACGTGGCCGCCGCCTACGAGCGCGGCGAGCTGGCGCAGGTCGTCCAGTAAGCGCCTGACGCAAGCGCGTTGAACCGAACCGGACCGGCCTCGCGCCGGTCCTTTCACATCCGCCCTCGTCTTTCGGGAGCCCGGCCATGGCGCACGCTTTCACCTACGGCACGCTGATGTGGCCGGACATCATGGCCCGCGTCTGCGGGCCCGACGCCGAGCCGGCCGCGACGCCCGTATCGGCCACGCTGGCCGACCACGCGCGCCATCCGGTCCGCGGTCACGACTACCCCGCGATGATCCCGGCGACCGGCCACCATGTCGTCGGCCGGCTCTACCTCGACGTGCCCGACGCCGCGTGGGAGCGGCTGGACCGCTTCGAGGGCGACGACTACGAACGCCACGAGGTGCTGGTGACGCTGGCCGACGGCAGTTGGCGGCGGGCCTGGACCTACCTGTTCAAGCCGGCGCTTGTCGCGTCGCTGGACGACGGCGATTGGGACGAGGCGCGCTTCGAGCGCGAGGGGAAGGCGCGCTTCGTGTCGCGCTACGTCGGATTCACGTCGATCTGAAGCGCATGAAAGCGGATGACGGCGGCGCCCTGGGGCGGGTGGGGTTCCCACGCCGCCTCTAGAATCCTCGCTTTGCTGTTCCGACCGACTGCACACCCATGACCGCCGCCCTGCACACCTCGTCGATCACCTCCCTTCCTCTCATCGCACGCGGCAAGGTGCGCGAGAACTACGCGGTCGGCGAAGACCGCATCCTGATGATCGCGTCGGACCGCATCTCGGCCTTCGACGTCATCATGAGCGAGCCCATCCCGGGCAAGGGCGCGCTGCTGACGAAGATGGCGCTGTTCTGGTTCGACAAGCTGGACGGCATCGTTCCCAACCACCTGACCGGCGACGATCCGCTGTCGGTGGTGACGGAGGCCGAGAAGGCGCAGGTCCGCGACCGCGCGATGCTGGTCAAGCGCCTGAAGCCGCTGCCGATCGAGGCGGTGGTGCGCGGGTACCTGGCCGGCAGCGGCTGGTCCGAATACAAGGCCAGCGGCAAGGTCTGCGGTGTCGAGCTGCCCGCCGGCCTGCAGAACGCCAGCAAGCTGCCGCAGCCGATCTTCACGCCCGCGACCAAGGCGGAGATGGGCGACCACGACGAGAACATCGATTTCGAGCGCTGCGCGCAGATCATCGGCCGCGAGATGGCCGAGCGCGTGCGCGACATCGCGATCCGGCTGTACCAGCGCGCCGCGGACATTGCGCTGACCAAGGGCATCATCATCGCGGACACCAAGTTCGAGTTCGGCCTCGACGCCGACGGCACCCTGACGCTGATGGACGAGGTGCTGACGCCCGATTCCTCGCGCTACTGGCCGGCGGAAAGCTACGCGGTCGGCAGCAACCCGCCGAGCTACGACAAGCAGTTCCTGCGCGACTGGCTGGAGCAGGCGACCGTGGACGGCCAGCCCTGGGGCAAGGTCGCGCCGCCGCCGGCGCTGCCCGAGGACGTGATCGTCAACACGTCCGCGAAGTACCAGGAAGCGCTCGAACGGCTGACACGCTGAGGCCGGCATGCACGACGCTTCAGCCCCGCCTTCCGCCGCCGCCGCCCCCCAGGTGATCAAGTCCCGGCTGCTGAAGCAGCTGGAGAAGGACATCGCCGCCGCGACCTCGCCGATGGCCTCGGCGGCCGCGCGGGCCAAGCGCGCGATGCTGCTGGCGCGGCACGGCGCCGTGGCCGAGGCGCGCGAGGCGCTGACGGCGCTGCATCAGCTCTCCTTCCAGCACCCGCATCCGGAGATCGGGGCCTGGCTGCACATGGCCGAAGGCCTGATGAGCTACTACAACGGCTTCGTCGCGCAGCAGGCCTGGGACCGCATCCAGCGGGCGCACACGATCGCCGGCACCACGCCCGCGCTGGTCGAGGTGCGCGTGCTGGCCTCGGCCTGGCTGGCGCAGCTGGCCTTCATCCGCCACGACCCCGCGGCGCTGGTCGAGCATGCGAAGCGCTGTCTCGACGAGGCGCTGCCCGAGCACAACGTGGCGCTGGCGCGCGTGGCCATGGCGATGGGCGTGGGCTGGCATTACGCCGGCGACATCGAAGCCGCGCAGCGCTGGTACATCCGCGCGCGGCGTCACGCGTCGGTCGAGGGGGACGACGCGTCGCTGTCCGCGCTGATGTTCAACATGGCCGGCATGCGCGCGTCGCAGCTGCGGCGCGAGAGCCTGTCGGGCCTGGCGCCGCGCGGTCCCGAACTGCTGCTGACGGTGGACTCGATGCACCACTTCGACGAGGCGGTCGGCGCGCAGATGATGGCGGAGCTCACGCCGGTGCTGCGCGCGCAGGTGCTGACGATGCAGGGCGGTTTCGACGAGGCCAGACGCCTCTACGAGGAGCATCTGCCGCAGGCGATGTCGTTGGGGCTGGAGCGCCTGGGCAGCAGCCTGCTGTCGGACCTGGCCTGGTGCCGGGCCAACCTCGGACAGCACGAGCACGCGCTGCATCAGGCGCGCGAGGCCGAGATCGAGCTCGATCCCGATTGCGAGCTCGACGACCGCGCGATCACGCACAGCCGGCTGGCGCAGACCTTCCAGCTGCTCGGCGAGACGGCGGACGCGGACCGCCACCAGGCGCTGGCGGACGAGGCGTGGCGACAGTTCGCCGAACAGCAGCAGCAATGGCGTGAGCTGATCGCGGCAAGCGCGCTTCAGGCCTGAGCGGGCCGTCCCCGCGCACTCAGCGCGGGGACGCGAAGCGCTTCGCGATGAAGCGCCAGATCATCGCCGTCGCGTCCGGGCCGTTGGGATCGCTGAACGGCTCCTTCGCGGGCCCGCCGCTCCAGGCATGCGCGAGGCCGTCGATCTCGACGAGCGTCGCCGCGACGGCGCTTCCGCGCTTGAAGTCGACGATCGTCATCGGCAGCCGCTTGCCGCGTTGCACCCGACGGTCCTGCACCGTCGCCGCTCCGGCGGCCAGTGCCCACTGGCGCGCGGCCTCGAACGCATTCGGCGTCGCCACGATGCGGTCCTGATTGCCTTGGATGACGAGCAACGGCGGCCAGGTCGCACCGCCGTCCACCGCGGCTGCCTCCGCCTGGCCGCGCATGGCACGCAGCGCCGTCGTTGCTGAGCTCGCCAGTCCCGGAGGTACGCCCGAATGCATCGCGATGGCGCGGAAGCGCTCCGGATGCAGTGTCGCCAGCAAGGCGGCCATGCCCGCGCCGGCGGACAGCCCCACCAGCGCGACGCGCTCGCGATCGGCGCCGTGGAGTGCACAGACCTGATCGATGGCGGCGAGGATCAGCGCGGCCTCCCCCTGCGCGCGACCGGACTCGGTGTCGAACCAGTTCCAGCAGCGCTGCGGATTGGCGAGCCGGCTCTGCTCCGGATAAAGCACCAGCAAGCGCTCACGCGCCGCGAGCCGGTTCATCCGCGTGCTGCGCGCGAAGCCGGCCGGATCCTGGCCGCAGCCGTGCAGCATCACGATCAGCGGCGGGCGTTCGCCCGGCGTGAGGCCCGCGGGCCGGAACAGCTTGAAGCGCCGCATGCCCGCCCGCGCGGTTGCCAGCCCGGACAGCCAGTCCCCGAGACCGGGCGATGGATGCGGCGGCGTCTTCTTCAGGCCGGGCATCACATCAGGCGCGGCGCTGCGGGCGGCCTTGGTCGCCGCGCGCATGACCTGGCCCGTCACGGCGCGCAGGCCCTTGTTCCAGGCCTTGCGCAGGGCGGCGGTGGACGAGCGTTTGGGCATCGAGGGGGAGGGTGGACCGACACATTCTGAGGCCTGACGGTGTCGGTGCTCTTCCTCATACCCCTTGAAACAACGATGAAGGGCTGCAATGCCCCATGGATCCTGGGTGTTCTCGAATTGCACGCACACCGATTGCCGCAGGTCGCGCCATGATCGCCCCCATGTCACCGACCCGCTGGTCCCTGCAAGACCTGGACCTCTCCCGCATCGAGCCTGCGCGCGTGCGCGAGCACGATGCGCTCTTCCTGCTGGTCTGCAGCGCCTCGTTCATCGAGAGCGGCAGCGACATGTACACGCGCAACCTGATCGAGCATTTCGCCGACGATGCCGAGGTCGGCGCCTGGCTGCGCGACCACTGGGAGCCGGAGGAACTGCAGCACGGTGCCGCGCTGAAGGCCTATGTGCGGCACGTGTGGCCGGGTTTCGACTGGGAATCGGCCTATGCCGGCTTCTTCGAGGAGTACGCGCGGCTGTGCACCATGGACGAGCTCGAGCCCACGCGCGGCCAGGAGATGGTGGCGCGCTGCATCGTCGAGATGGGCACGACGACCTACTACCAGGCCTTGCACGAGGCCACGGACGAGCCTGTGCTGCGCGACCTGTTCTGGCGCATCCGCTGCGACGAGGTGCAGCACTACAAGAACTTCTTCGCCTTCTTCCGCAAGTACCGCGAGATCGAGGGCCTTCACCGCGGACAGGTGCTGGCCGCGCTTGTGCGTCGCGCGTTGGAACTGCGTAAGGAAGACGCTTCGATCGCGTTGAGGCACGCGGTCAACGGGCGCCTGCGCACCGGCGGTGTGGACGGCGGGCCCGCGCCCATCGCCAATGCCGAGCAATTGACGAAGGACGCCATCCAACTCGTCAGTGCGAATCTGCCGATGGGCCTGGCCGTGCGCATGACGCTGAAGCCGCTGCTGCTGCGGCCCGGCGTGCAGCGCGTCGTCGAGCGTCCCCTCGCCGCGCTCGGCCGCCGTGTGCTGCTGACCTGATCCCGCCCCCCGCCCCCCGCGACAGATGCAGATGCCAAGGCCCGCATGCCTGGGCCTCACTGGGGCCGGAATGGGGCTTGGGGGTCCTGGAGGGATCCCCCATGCCCCGTGGAGAGCCCGCGCTTGGCGTTGCGCAGTCATTCCCGCGCCAAGCCTTGCGCAATCGCTCCCGTGATCAGCGCCGCAAGCGTTCCACCGCCAGATCGATGAACGCCCGCACCTTGCGCGACGCCCGCAGCCCTTGATGCTGCAGCGCTTGCACGGGCACGGCCGGTGGCGCGAACTTCGCGAGCACCTCCACGAGTTCGCCGGACGCGAGTTGCGTGTCGACCATGTAAGACAGCACGCGCGTGATCCCGAGTCCTTCAGTCGCGGCCAGGATCGCATGGTCGTTGCTGTTGGTGGCCAGCCGCGCCCGCACGGCGACCGCGACGCTCGGTGCGTCAACACCTGACCCCTCGCGGAATTTCCATTCCGTTCCCGGCTCCACGCCGAGCGCCGAGATCACTGTGTGCTTCGCGAGATCCGTCGGCTGTTTCGGCGTCCCGTTCTGCTTGAGATAGGCCGGCGACGCGCACACCACGCGCCGCACCGTCGCGAGCGGTGTCGCATGGAAGGACGCATCGGGCAGGTCGCCGATGCGGATCGCGACATCGACGTCCTCGTTGAGCAGGTTGACGTTGCGATCGAGGAAGCGGCACTCGACCTCGGTCTCCGGATAACGCTTCAGGTAGTCGAGCACGACCTCGTTGAGCTTGAGCCGCCCATACATCACCGACGCGCTGACGACGAGTTTCCCGCGCACCGCGCCGTGGGATCCGCTGGCTGCCTGCTCGATGTCCTGCAACTCACCGAGCACCCGGCGGCAGTCCTGCGCATAGCGCTCGCCGACCTCGGTGACCTTGACGACGCGCGTCGTGCGTACCAGCAGCCGCACGTTCATCGCGGCCTCGAGCTCGCTCACCGCGCGCGTGACGACCGGCGCGGACACGCCGAGCCGCCGCGCCGCCGCGGAGAAGCCGCCGTCCTGGACGACGGCCACGAAGATCGCCATGGCATCGAGCTTGTCCATATCGTTTCTGATCCAGAAAGAGTCATTTCCCCGGCGCGCCGATTCTCTCCGCGGGGCATGAAGGCCACCATTCGTTCACCTTCAACCCACCGGAGAACTTCCATGAGCCGCATCCACGTCGTCGAGTCGTCCACCGCCACGCCCGAGCAGAAGGCGCTGCTGGACGCGATCCAGGGCCAGCTTGGCATGGTCCCCAACTTTCTCAAGGTCTTCGCCAATTCGACCACGGCGCTGCAGGCCTTCCTCGGCCTGTACGGCGTCGCCAACGGTGGCAGCCTCGATCCGCTGGACCGTGAGCGCATCGCGCTGGCGCTGGCGCAGCAGAACGGCTGCCAGTATTGCGTGTCGGCGCACACGGCGATCGGCCGCAAGACGGGGCTGTCCGCCGAAGAGATCGCCGCCGCCCGCGCCGGCACCAGCGACGACGACACCTCGGCCGCGATCCTGAAGTTTGCGCAGAGCCTGATGGAGAAGCGCGGCGAGATCTCCGCGCTGGAGCTGACCCAGGTCCGCGCCGCCGGTGTCGACGAGGCGCAGATCGTCGAGATCATCACGCACGTCGGCATGAACTTCCTGACCAACATCCTGGGCAAGGCCAGCCTGGTCGAGATCGACTTCCCGAGCGTGAAGCTCGAACTGCCGGCGGCGGCGTAAGCGGCGCCGCTCGCGCGGAACGTCGGCCACGGCCGGCGCCGTTGCCGCCGTCATCGCCATCGCCACCGCCACCGCCCCCTCCACCGCGACAGCCGTCGTCATCGTCATCCTCATCGGGAGCTCATCATGGGACGCGCCTATTCCGACATCACGTTCACGCCGACAGTCCGCGAGGTCCAGTCGGAGAGAGGGAGTCGCGAGCAGTACGCGTTCCTCGACACGATGAGCGACCGCGGCGATGTGCTGACGCCGCGCGAGTCGCAGTTCCTCACCGACGCCGATCACTTCTTCCAGGCCACCGTCAGCGAGACCGGCTGGCCCTACGTGCAGCATCGCGGCGGTCCGAAGGGCTTCCTCAAGGTGCTGGACGCGAAGACGATCGGCTTCGCGGACTTCCGCGGCAACGTGCAGTATCTGAGCGTGGGCAATCTGCGGAAGGACGATCGGATCTCGATGATCGTCGTCGACTATCCGAATCGCCGCCGGCTGAAGCTGCTCGGTCGCGTGGAGCTGGTCGAGGCGGGCGACAGCGCGCAGGGCGACGCGGCGATCGCCGCCGTGAGCGACCCGGCCTACGGCGCGACGGTCGAGCGCGCCTTCCTCATCCGCATCGAAGGCTGGGACTGGAACTGCCCGCAGCACATCACGCCGCGCTTCACGGAGGCCGAGGTCGCGACGCTGATGGCGCCGATGCGCGCGCAGGTGCAGAAGCTGAAGACGCAGTTGAGCGAAGCCAAGGCGGCCATCGCCGCGAGTGCGGAGCCCGCCAGGCCGGTTGAGCCGCTCGCGCTCGGCGACGGCCCGCTCGCGCTGACGATCAGCGGCGTGCGTCAGCTGACGCCGTCGGTCCGCGCGTATGAGCTGCGATCCGCCGACGGCTCTTCGCTGCCGGCGGTCGTCGCGGGCGCCCACCTCGATGTGCCGGTGCGGCTGGCCGACGGCACGCTGTCGACGCGCAGCTACTCGATCGCGTCGAGCCCGCATCGTACCGATGCCTACGAGATCGCCGTGCTGCACGAACCCGAGGGCAAGGGCGGGTCGGCGGCCGGGCATCAGGACTTCGCGCTCGGTGTCCGTCTGAACTGCGGGCTGCCGAGCAACGCGTTCGCGCTGGTGGACGTGCCACACAAGGCCGTCCTGATCGCCGGCGGCATCGGCATCACGCCGATCAAGGCGATGGCCCACGCGCTCGCCGCGCGGGGCGAGGCCTTCGAGCTGCATTACGCGGTCCGATCCCGCGCGGAGGCACCGTTCCTCGGTCAGCTGATCGAGGCATTCGGCGATCGCGTCACGGTGCATGCGAAGGACGCGGGCGATCGCCTCGATGTCGCGACGCTGATGCTCGCCCTCGGCGAGTCCGATCACGTCTATGTCTGCGGCCCGTCCCGCCTGATCGACGCCGTCTCGGCGGCGGCCGCATCCGCCGGCGTCCCCACCGGACGCGTGCACTTCGAGAAATTCAGCGTCGACACCGCCAGGCCCGACGACCGCGCGTTCGTCGTCCACCTCGTCCGCAGCGGCAGGGACATCGTCGTCCCCGCCAACCGGTCCATCCTCGAGGCCGCGGAGGCGCAGGGCGTGCGGGTGCCGGCGTCGTGTCGCATCGGGAACTGCGGCACCTGCGCGACGCGTGTCGTCGCCGGCACGCCCGAGCATCGCGACGAGGTGCTCACCGACGCGCAGAAGACGGAGCAGCAGCTGATGTGCGTCTGCGTGTCGCGGACCGCCGGCGAGGCGCTGACGCTCGACCTCTGACCCGCCGACTCCGCAGATCGCACGCCGGGCCCGTTCCCCGCCGCCTTTGGAGGGCGCTGCCAACAGCGCCCTGTTGATCCCCCGAGGGTCCGCTCCTACAGTCCGCTCGTCCGACGGCTCCCCCGGTCGTCGCGCGCGCAGGAGCACCCCGATGAACCTTTCCCGATGGGCGGTCCCCGCCTCCTACTTCAGCATGGTGCTGGGCCTGACGGGCCTGGGCAACGGCTGGCGCGTGGCGGCGCGCCTGTGGGGCTTCCCCGCCTGGATCGGCGAGTCCGTGATGGCGATCGCCGTGGCGGTGTGGGCGGTGCTGCTGATCCGATTCGCGATCAAGTGGATCGCGGTCCGCGAGGCGGCGAAGGCCGAGGCCGCGCATCCGATCCAGTGCTGCTTCATCGCCCTGGTGCCGGTGGCGACGATGCTCGCTGGCATCGGCGTGCTGCCGCATGCGCACGGCGTGGGGACGGTGCTGATCCTCGCGGGCGCGGTGGCGTCGCTGCTCTTCGGGCTGTGGCGCCACGGCGGGCAATGGCGCGGGGGGCGCGACGACAAGGCCACGACGCCGGTGCTCTACCTGCCGACGGTCGGCGCCAACCTGGTGTCCGCGATCGGGATGTCGGCGCTCGGCTGGCCGACCTGGGGCCAGCTGTTCTTCGGCGCCGGCGTGCTGGCCTGGATCGTCCAGGAGTCCATCATCCTGGCCCGCCTGCTGACCGTCGAGCCGATGCCCCTGGCGCTGCGGCCGACGGTCGGCATCCAGATGGCGCCGCCGGCCGTCTCGCTGCTGGCCTACGCCGCGGTCACCGTCGGTCCGCCGGACGTGTTCGCCCGCATGCTGCTGGGCTACGCGATCGTGCAGGCCCTGATGGTGCTGCGGCTGATGCCGTGGATCCGGCAGCCGTTCACGCTGTCGTACTGGGCCTTCACCTTCGGCGCGACGGCGATCTCCACCGGCACGATGCGCTTCGCCGAGCGCGGCGACGATTCGATCTTCACGACGCTCGCGCCGGTGCTCTTCGCGATGAGCAACGTCGTCATCGTCGGGCTGTCGATCGCGTCGGTGCTGTGGGCGCTGCGCGCGAAACCGGCCCCAGCGCCGGCGACGGCCACGCCGTCCGGCGGCACGCCGACGCGCTGAGCCACGGGGTCGCCGCGCCGGAAGTCTGATTCAGCGCCGGTCGTCGAAAGGCGCGAACACCTCCGCGACCCAGTCGACGAACAGCCGCAGCTTCGCGCTCAGGTGCCGCGACGCCGGGTAGACCACATGCAGCGGATGGCGCGGCCGGGTCCAGTCGTCGAGGACCGTGCGCAGCGCGCCGGTCTCCAGATGCGGCGCCGCCGCGAAGCGGAAGGTCTGTCCCAGCCCCGCACCCGACAGCAGCGTGCTGAGATGCGCGGTGCTCTCGTTGACGGCCATCACCGCCTCGCCGGCGATCAACAGGTGTTCGTCGCCGCGGTGGAACTCCAGCGGAAACGCCCGGCCGGTCAGCGACGAGAAGTAGCCCGCGATCGCATGTCCGGGCACGCGGGCGCGATCTTCGGGTCCATGGGTCCGCGCGATCAACTCGGATGGATGCTTGGGGACACCGCGCGCCTTCAGGTAGACCGGGCTCGCGCAGGTGACCCAGTCGAGGTCGGCGATGCGGCGCGCCACCAGCGTGTTGTCCGCCAGCTCGCCGCCGCGGATCACGCAGTCGACGCCTTCGCCGATGAGGTCGACGGGCCGGTCGCTGACGCCCAGGTCCACGTGCAGTTCCGGATGGCGCGCGCGGAAGTCGGGCAGGGCGGGGATCAGGATCATGTTCGCCAGCACCGAGCCGATGTCCACGCGCAGCCGGCCCCGCGCCTGCGCGCGTGATCGGGCGGCCAGCTCATCCATCTCCGCCAGGTCGTCGATCAGGCGCCGGGCGCGCTCGTAGTACGCCGCGCCTTCGGGCGTCACGCTGACGCGCCGCGTCGTGCGCTGCAGCAGCCGCGTGCCGAGGTGGCGCTCCAGGTCCTGCACCAGCTTCGTCACGGTCGGACGCGGGATGTTCATCGCGTCCGCCGCTTTCGAGAACGCGCCCGATTCAGCGATGCGCACGAAGACGCGCAAGGCAAGCAACTGGTCCATCGAAAGGCTCTTTCGTTTGTGTTGGCGCGTCGATGCGCACAGACGTCGACGCTTGAATGGCTCGATTATTCAGGATCTGGAAAAAAGAAGTAGTGATCGACGACTTTATTCGACGAGGACGAATTCTTAAGCTTCGCTCACCTCTTCACCACTTCCTGAATGGAGCGAAACATGAGCAAGCAACTTGAAGGCAAGGTCGCGGTCGTGACCGGCGGCACCACCGGCATCGGCCTGGCGGCGGCAAAGGCCTTCGCGTCGGAAGGCGCGGTCGTCTACATCACCGGTCGTCGCAAGCCGGAGCTCGACGCCGCGGTGGCGGCGATCGGCACGAACGCGATCGGCGTGCAGGCGGACTCGACGAAGCTGTCCGATCTCGACCGGCTGTACGCCGAGGTCGGCGAGCGCCATGGCCGCCTGGACGTGCTCTACGCCAATGCCGGCGGCGGCACGATGGCCCCGCTGGGCGAGCTGACCGAGCAGCACGTCGACGAGACCTTCGAGCGCAACGTCAAGGGCGTGATCTTCACCGTGCAGAAGGCGCTGCCGCTGCTGGACAAGGCGAGCCACGGCGCGTCGGTGATCCTGGCCGGATCGACGACGAGCTCGATGGGCACGGCCAACTTCAGCATCTACAGCGCGACGAAGGCGGCGGTGCGCAACCTGGCGCGCAGCTGGATCCTGGACCTGAAGGGCCGTGCCATCCGCATCAACACGCTGTCCCCGGGCCCGATCCACACGCCGGGTCTGGTGGAGCTGGCCGGCCCCGATCCGGCCAACCAGCAGGGCCTGCTGGACTACCTGACCTCCCAGCTGCCGATCGGCCGCATCGGCCAGCCGGAGGACATCGCGAAGGCGGCGGTCTACCTGGCCTCGGACGCCTCGTCCTTCGTCACCGGCATTGAGCTGTTCGTCGACGGCGGGATGGTGCAGGCCTGAGCCGCGACGGGGCGGACCGCGCGGCCGCGCCGCGACCGGTCCGCGGCGCTCACGCCGGTGTGGCGTGGCGCGTCAGATCTTGGATTCCCACGGTCGTGACAGCCGCACCGCCCCGTTGATGATGCCCACCATCGAGTAGGTCTGCGGGAAGTTGCCCCAGAGCTCGCCGGTGACCGGGTGGGTGTCCTCGGACAGCAGGCCGAGGTGGTTGCGCGAGGCGAGCAGCGCCTCGAACAGCTCCCGCGCCTGCTCGACGCGTCCGATGCGCGCGAGCGCGTCGATGCGCCAGAACGCGCAGATGTTGAACGAGGTCTCGGGCTTGCCGAAGTCGTCCGGCGCCTCGTAGCGGCGCATGTAGGGGCCGTCGCAGAGCGAGGCCTCCAAGGCATCGACGGTCTTGATGAAGCGCGGATCCATCGGATCGATGAAGCCGACCTCGGTCATCAGCAGCACGCTGGCGTCGAGGTCCTTGCCGCCGAAGCTCTCGACGAAGGCCTGGCGCTGTTCGCTCCAGGCGTTGTCGAGGATCTTCTGCTTGATCAGCGCGGCGCGTTCCGTCCAGAGCGCGGCGCGCTCCGGCAGGTCGAGCACGTTGGCGATCTTGGCCAGGCGGTCGCAGGCGGCCCAGTTCATCAGCACCGACGAGGTGTGGACGCGGGCCCGCGTGCGCAGCTCCCACATGCTGGCGTCGGGCTTGTCGTGGATGGCGAAGGCCTGCTCCCCGGCGCGCTCCAGCAGCGCGAACTCGTCGATGCCGGCGCGCTGGTGCAGGCGGTGGTCGAAGAAGGACTGCGCCGAGCCCAGCACGATGTTGCCGTAGACGTCGTGCTGGAAATGCTCGTAGGCCTGGTTGCCGGCGCGCACCGGGCCCATGCCGCGGTAGCCGCGCAGGTGCGGGACCATGTACTCGGTCAGCTTGGCCTCCAGCCCGATGCCGTAGAGCGGCTGCACGTGACCGTCCTTGGACTGGCCGATGATGTTGCGCATCCAGCGCAGGTAGTCCTCCATCGTGCCGGTCTCGGACAGGCTGTTGAGCGCGCGCACGACGAAGAACGCGTCGCGCAGCCAGCAATAGCGGTAGTCCCAGTTCCGCTGCGTGTGCGGGGCCTCGGGCACGCTGGTGGTCATCGCGGCGACGATGGCGCCGGTCTCCTCGAAGAGGCACATCTTCAGCGTGATCGCGGCGCGGATCACGGCCTCCTGCCATTCGAGCGGGATGGCCAGGCGGCGCGTCCAGTCGCGCCAGTAGCTGATGGTCTTTTCCTCGAGCAGCCGGGCGGTGTCCTCGACCGCGCGATCGAGCGTCTCGTCGGGGCCGAAGATGAAGCTCATCGGCATGTCCAGCGCGAAGGGCGTCTCCTCCTGCACGTAGGTGAGCGGCGCGTTGGTGGTCAGGCGGATGGTGCCTTCCGGGCCGACGAAGCGCAGGTGATTGCTGCCGCGGGTGCGGGCCGGATGGGCGGAACCCCACTGGATGACGGGCCGCAGGATGACGCGGATGCGCGGATGGCCCTGGATCGGGCGCATGCGCCGCACCAGCATCATGGGCCGGTAGGGCCGGTCGTTGAGGAAGAAGCGCGGCATGAAATCGGTGATCTCGATGCCGTTGCCGTGCGTGTCGTAGAGGCGGGTGCGCAGCACGGCGGTGCCGTGATCGTAGGACTGCTCGCTGCGGGAAAAATCTTCCAGCTCGATCTGGAAGGTGCCGTCAGGACCGATGCCGTCCGGAGAGTCGATGAGCGCGTGGAAGACGGGATCGCCGTCGAAGCGCGGGGCGCAGCACCAGACGACGCGGGCGCGGTCGTCGATCAATGCGCTGACGGCGCAGTTGCCGACGAGGCCCAGTTTCAGAGAGGCGGCTTCCATCGGTCCTCCTTTTGTTCGTCGTTCTTGCGATGTTGCACGGACGGGAACCGGGCAGGAGGCAAAGACCGTTCCCGTGAAGGGGGAGGCGGCCACCACGAGGGCGGTAGGCGATGGAAACAGAATGTGGGCGGCCTGGAATCAGGCCTCGGCCTCTCCGGTGGAGGCGATCAGGCTGTCGCGCAATGCCGCGATGCTCTTCTGCACACGGGCGAACTCGTCGGGCGACAGACCGGTGGCGGCCAGCAGCGGGGAATTCAATTCCACCGCCTTGTCGCGCAGCTTGCGGCCGCTGCGGGTCAGGCGCACGCGGACGATGCGCTCGTCCGCCGAGTCGCGCTGCCGCTCGACGTAACCCATCGCCTCGAGCTTCTTGAGCATCGGCGTCAGGGTGTTGGACTCGAGGAACAGCTTGGCCCCGAGACTGCCGACGGTCTGGTCGTCCTCCTCGGCGAGGGCCACCACGGCGATGTACTGCGTGTAGGTGAGTCCGAGCTGATCCAGCATCGGCTTGTACGCCCGGCCGAAGGCCAGGTTGGCCGAGTACACGGCGAAGCACAGGTACTCGGCGAGCGGGAACGCCTCGACAGGCGGCTTCTTGGCTGCGGACATCGAAATCCCTCGTGGTCGGATGCGTGGACGCGGCGCGTCCATCGCATGCGACTTTATCGTGCCTTCGATGCCCATGAATAACGCATGCGTATTGATCGCATGCGATATATATGGGCAGCGAAGTCGACTCAGGCCGTGGTCACCGTCAACGCCACGTCGATGTTGCCGTGCACCGCCTTGGAGTAGGGGCAGGTCTGGTCCGCTTCGCGGGCCAGCGCCTCGGCGACTTCCTGATCGAGGCCGGGCAGCCGCACGTTCAGGCGGGCCTGCAGGAAGTAGGCGTTGCCGGTCATGCCGAGGTCCACCTCGATGTCGACGGCCATGTCGTCGGGCAGGGTCAGCTTGCGGGCGCCGGCGGCCAGGCCGATCGCGCCGGTGTAGCAGGCCGACCAGGCGCCGGCGAAGAGTTGTTCCGCGGTCGGATGGGGCACGATGGCGTCGAACTGGTGCGTCGGTGCGCCGGGGGCGGTCAAGGTCATGTTCACCTTGTAGTCGTGACGGCTGGCCTTGGAGCCGCCGCCCGCCACTTGCGTGTGGGTCTTGCCGGTCAGGAGGACTTTGTCGATCTTGGTCATGATGGATTCCTAGAAGTCAGGAGAGGCTGAGGGAAGTTGGACTGTCTATCGGATGCGCTTCAATCGCATGCGATGGAATTAATGTAGTTGAGGCGAGGAGGAACGTCAAGCGCCGAGATGCCGCGCGCCGATCCGGCGTGCGGCGATCTCCGACGGACTACTTGAATTTCATTTCCTGCAGCAGCATCGAGCTGCCGATCTCGCGGAACTCGAAGCGGTTGCCCGACTCCTTCTGCAGCTGCGCGTCGGTCTTCTTGCGCCAGGCGAGGTACTCGTCATTGCGCTTCTCGCCTTCGGGTCCGGTGGCGATGCGGTCGGTCATCAGGATCAGGTAGAGGTCGGGCTCGCCCTTGCGCGGGTAGGCGTTGCTCAGCAGCAGGTAGCCCTTGATCCAGCCCTTGGACTTGGCGAACTCCTGGTCGGCCTTCCACTCCTTGGCGAGGAACTCCGCGTAGGTCAACGCGGCGCCGTCCTTGAGGTGCACGCCGGTGACTTCCCAGTAGTCGCCCATCGCGAGGGGCCAGTCGCCGGCCGTTGCGGTGGTCGGCGCGGTCAACGCGGCGGTGCAGGCGCTGAGCGCGAGCAGCGCCTTCACGAGTGTCTTCTTCATGTTGTTGCCTCCAGGCCGCCCCGGGGCGGGGCCAGGAAACTTAGGCGATGGGGATCGAAAGCTCTGCCCCTAACTTCGCAACGCGGTCGCGAGTTAACCTGTCTCTCACGGCTACCTCATCAAGGTGAATGACATGGCGCTGAGCCTGCACTTCCATCCGCTCTCATCGTTCTGCCACAAGGCGCTGATCGCGCTGAACGAGTTGGACATCGACGTCGAGCGGCGGTTCCTGGACCTCGGCGATCCGGCGCAGCGGGCGGAGTTCCTCGCGCGCTGGCCGACGGGGAAGATGCCGCTGCTGGTCGATGGCGATCGCGTGGTGCCGGAGACCAGCGTGATCATCGAGTACCTCGCCAAGCGATACGGGCGGCCGGATCAGCAACTGGTGCCGACCGATGAGGACGCGGCGCTGGAGGTGAGGTTGATGGATCGGCTGCTCGATCTCTACGTGATGCTGCCGATGCAGGCGATCGTCGGGGACCGGTTGCGCGCGGAAGCGGACCGCGATCCGATCGCGGTGAACAAGGCGCGCGACACGCTGGCGATGGCGTACGGGATGCTGGATGAGCGCCTCGCCGATCGCGCGTGGGCCGCGGGCGAGCACTTCAGCATGGCGGACTGCGCGGCGGCGCCGTCGCTGTTCTATGCGGCGACGCTGGTGCCGTTCGCGCCCTCGCAGCAACGGCTCGCGGCGTACTTCGAGCGGTTGATGCAACGCCCCTCTGTTGTACGAACGCTTGAAGAGGCGCGACCGTACTTCAAGTTCTATCCGTATCGGGAGGCGTTGCCGGTGGCGTATCGCCCGAAGATCGACTGACCGGCCTCAACCGCTCCTGCCCTCCGCCATGAGGCGCAACCCGGAATCGTCGCCATGCCGCACCGGCGGCTATTCCTCGATCCACCGCAACGCAGGTTCGGCGATCGCCACTTGCACCACGCTGCCGGGAGCGAGCTCGGCCTCCTCATGACTGCGCCACAGCGTCAGCGTCTGACCTTCCGGCCCCTCCAGCTCACACGCCACGCGCTGCTGCCCGGGATAACTCGCCCGCAGCGTGGCCGTGAATCGCAGCGCTTCCCGCGAAGCGTCGCCGGCACCCTGGCCCTCCTCGATCGCCAGCGCCTCCACGGGCGCGATCCAGTGGCCCCCGTCGCGTCGCCACGCGCCGTCCAAGGTCCGGGCGTCGAGCCGGTTGAAGATCCCGAGGAAATCCGCCACCCGCCGGTTCGCCGGCGCGCGCCGTAGCTCGCGCGGCGAAGCGCATTGCGCGATGACGCCGTCGAACATGACCGCCACGCGGTCGGCGATCTCGAATGCTTCTTCGCGATCGTGCGTGACGATCACGCAGCTCTGGCCGAGCTCTCGCTGCAGTTGCCGGAACTGCCGCCGCAGCGGCAGCCGGAAGTGCTCGTCGAGCGCGGAAAACGGCTCGTCCATCAACAGCAGCATCGGCCGCGTCGCCAGCGCCCGTGCGAGCGCCACGCGTTGACGCTGTCCGCCCGACAGCGCCTGCGGCAGCCTGTCCGCCAGCGCGCGCAGGTCAATGAGATCGAGCAGCTCGTCCGCCCGCGCGTCGGCGAGGGCCACTTCCTCGCCGCGAGCCAGCGGGCCGAAGCGGATGTTCTCGCGCACCGAGAGATTCGGGAACAGCGCGTAGTGCTGGAACACCATGCCGATGTCGCGCGCCTGCGGTCGCAACGACTCCACGTACTGTCCCGCCATCGCGATGGACCCGCGGTCCAGCCGCTGCAGCCCCGCGATCGAGCGCAGCAGCGTCGTCTTGCCGCAGCCCGAGGCGCCGAGCAGCGCGACGACCTCGCCGCGCGCCAGCGTCAGGTCGATGCCGCGCAGCACCGGTCGCCCGCCCAGCGCGAGCTCGGCACCGCGGACCGCGAGTTGCGCCGGCACGTCGGTATCGTGGGAAGTCGAAGGAGCGGTCGAGGTCATCGCACGGAGGTCGTTGAAGTGAGGCGGGAACGCAAGGTCGTGGCGAGGCGAGCGCTCATCGACGCGACGCGGCTGAAGTCCAGCGGCGGGTGAGCGCGGCCACCGCCGCGACGACCGCGCCGACGCCGGCGAAGGCCAGCACCATCAAGGCCGCCGCCTGGTGGCCGTTGGCGTTGCGCAGACTGTTCATCAGCGGTTGCAGCAGCTCCAGCTGTCCGCCGAGCAGCAGGTTCGCGATCGCGAATTCCATCGCCGCCGTGACCCACGCGAGCAGGAACGCCGCGAGCAGCGCCGGCGCCAGCATCGGCAGCAGCACGCGCCGCACCGTGTGGCCGTCGCTCGCGCCCAGCGTGCGGCCCGCCTCGATCAGCGAGGCCGCGTTCAACTGCGCGAGCGCCGATTGCAGCGTCTTGTGGATCAGCGGGAAGAGCGTCGGCGCAACCACCGCGACGTAGACGAGCGGGAGCGGCAGCCAGCCGCCCCAGCGGCCGACGAAGAGCTCCAGCGCGCTGATCGCGATCACCACCGGCGCGATCGCGAAGGGCAACAGCGCCACGAGGTCCAAGCTGCGCTGCAGTCGACGTGCGGCCGGGCCGTCGTCGAGCTGCACTGCGAGGGCCGCGGGAATCGTCGCCAGCGCGCCGCAGACCAGCGCCAGCGTCGCGCTCGCCAAGGCGAGCAGCGTCGTGCGCACTACCGCGCCTTGCACGCGCGGATCGGCGACGGCTTCGACGATCCAGCGCAGCGTCGGATCTTCCGGCCACCAGTGGCGGTCCCATCGCCCGGTGAGGCCGTAGACCAGCAAGGCCGCCATCGGCACGAGCACCACGATCAGCAACGCCGACAGCGCGAGCGCCGAGATCACGGGACGGTTCGTGGTGGAGGTCGAGGTGGCGCTCATGCGCGGCCCCTCCGCAGTCGCGCTGCCGTCCAGCGCGTCAGGCCGATCACCACCGCGAGCATTGCGAACAGCACCAGCGCCAGCAGCGCCGACAGTTCGGGCTGCGCAAAGATGTCGCCGCTCACCAGCGAGGCGATGCGCACCGCGAGCACATGCGCCGCCGTGCCGCTCAGCGCGAACGGCGTGGCGAAGGCCGCCGCCGCGTTGGCGAAGAGAAGGCCGAAAACCTCCACCAGACTCGGCAGCATCAGGGGCAGACCTACGCGCCGCCAGTACAGCACCGGCCCCGCGCCGAGCGTGGCTGCGGCGTCCTGCAGCGAGCCGTCCAGCATCTTGACCGGCGCGATGAGCAGCAGCGTTGCGAGCGGTGCCTGGAAGCAGACATAGGCGAGTAGCAGCCCGTCCAACCCCTGCAGGTCCACCCATGGCCCGAGCCCGGCGGCCTGCATCGTCGCCGTCACGACGCCTTGCGCGCCGAAGAGCAGCAGCAGCGCCACCGCGAGCGGCACGCCGGAGAAGTTGGCGCCGAGGCTCGCGAGCAAGGTCACGGAGGATTCCAACTGCGGCACGCGCAACAACGCGATCGCCGCGCCGAGACCGATGGCCAGGCCGATCAGCGCCGACAGCATGCCCAGCCACAGCGTGTTCCAGGCGGCTTCGAGGTAGTAGCCGTCGGCGGTCAGCTCGCCGACGGCGCAGCCGTTGCCCTGGCCGATGCAGTCGACCAGCAGCGCGATGGCGCGCCAGCCGAAGGGCAGCAGCAGGGCGGCCGCCGTCAGCAGGAGCAGCGGCCCGGCGAGGCGCGTGGCGGTCCGCGCGTTCAGGCTCATGCGAGCGCGCCGCCCATGGCGTCCTTGATGCCCAGCCGCGCGAGGATCCAGTCTGCGATGCCGGTCTGACGCTCGGGCAGTTCCAAGCCCACCGCGCCGTCGTGCGGCACCCAGACCAGCGGAACCTCGCGCTCGACTGGCAGCGGGCCGCCGTGCATGCGATCGGCGTTCATGCCGTGGTCGCTGGTCAGCAGCAGGTCGAAGCCGTCGGCGTGCCAGCGCGGCAGCAGCTGCGCGAGCAGCATGTCGAGCTTGCGCGCGCTCATCGCGTACTGCGTCGATTCACCGCCGTGCACATGACCCGCGAGGTCCGGCCCCATCGGATGGATGAACAGCAGCGACGGGCCTTGCACCGGCAGGTGTGCGCGGCGCAGTGCTTCGGCGTCGGCGAGCAGGTGGCTGTCGGGATAGTCGTCCTCCCAGTACCAGCGCGCCGCCTGGATGCCGCAACCGGTCGGCACCGCGTCGCGATGGCGCAGCGGATCGAAGACCTCGCCCGCCAGCAGCTCGTAGAACCAGTGATACGCGGCGACCGCCGCCGGCACGCCCTGCGCGTCCAGTCGCTGGAACAGATGATGCGCGAGCTGCTGCCCCGCCTGACCGTTGCCGAGGATCCCGTGCGTCAACGGCGGCTCGCCGTTGATCACCGTCGCGTACAGCGGGCGCGACAGGCTCGGCAGCTCGCAACGCAGCGAGCGCCATTGCGCGCGGCCCGCCTCGTTGAGCGCCTGCAGGTAGCCCATGTAGTCGCGCGCGGTGTCGGCGCGCAGACCGTCGGCCAGCAGCACGACCAGCTTGCGCGCCGGATCCGCCGCCTGGGCGATCGCGGCGGCTGCTTCCGCCGCGGCGTCGATCGAGGACGAGGAGGTCGGCAGCGAGGCTGGCGGGGCAGTGGAGATCGTTGCGGCCGCAGCCGTGGGCGCAGGCGCTCCGGCGCTCGCCGAGGCGCCGGGGAAAGGGGGAGGAAGAGGGCCGGTGCTCGTGGTCATCGCGCCGCTCCCAGCACCTCGCGCTGCCACGCGCGCGGCAGCTTCTTGACCTCTTCGGTCCACACGGCGGGCTTCAGCGCGCGCGCCTTCGCGTACTGCGCCTCGGGCACCAGCAGCGCCTTCAGGTCCGGCGGCAGCGGCAGCTGCGCGATGCGGATCGGCCGGGCGTGACCGCGCGCGAGGTTCATCTGGCCGGCATCGCTGAAGATGTACTCGCGCGCCAGCATCGCCGCGTTCGGATGCGGCGCCCAGCGGTTGAGGATCGTCGTGTAGCCGCTGGTGATCGAGCCGTCCGACGGGATCAGCACCTCGTAGTCCGCCGCGTTGGGCAGCTTCGCGCGGTAGGACAGGGCGTTGAAGTCCCACAGCAGGAAGACGTCGGCCTCGGCCCGCTCCATCAGCGCGGGCGTCGCGTTGGTGCCGATCAGCCGCTTGTCCTTCGCGATCTGCGCGAAGGCGGCCAGCGCCGGTTGCAGCTTGGTCTCGTCGCCGCCCAGCGCGACCGCCGCCGCCAGCACCGCCGCGTTGGACTGCGCCGCGCGGCCGACCTCGCCGATCATCACGCGCGCCTTGGACGCGAACAGCGCCTGCCAGCTCCGCGGCACGTCCTTCAGCTGCTTGCGGTTGACCGCGAACGCGATCGTGCCGGTGTAGGCGAGCGCCCAATGGCCGTCGGCATCCTTGGCCCAGTCCGGCACCTGCGCCCAGGTCGTCGGCTTGTAGGGCTGCGTGATGCCGCGCGCCTTCGCGATCGCGCCGAACTCGAAACCCACGTCGCCGATGTCCGCGCTCGCGTTGGATTTCTCGGCCTCGATCTTGGCGATCTCCTCGGCGCTGCTCATGTCGGTGTCGACATGCGCCAGGCCGAAAAGCCGCTGCAGGTCGGCCCAGGTCGCGCGCCAGTTGGCCCAGTCGTCGGGCATGCCCAGGCTGTTCACGCGGCCCTCCTTGCGGGCGGCGGTCATCAGCGCGTCCAGCGCGATCGAGGCCGGCTGGCCGCCTTGGGCGAAGGCGTCAGACGCAAAAGGCCCACACAGGGCGGGCACGAGGGCAGGCAGCGAAGCGGGCAGGGTCCGCAGCAGGCTGCGTCGGGACAGGGTCATGCGGTCTTCTCCTTGGCCGGGAAGCGCAGGCCCGACAACGTCAGGGTCTTCGTCACCTTGGCCTTTCCATTCACGTCGCACAGCGCGAAGCGCAGGCGAAGATCATCCTCCCCTTCGGGGACAGGCTCGATGTCGAGCACGCCGAAGTTGAGTTCCGCCATCACCGCCGAGCGCCGGTTGCGATTGGGCGTCGGGATGTCCCAGACCTCGGTCAGGCCGCTCGAGGTCGCGTCCCACAGCGGGTAGCCGCCGTTGACATCGATGCTGGAGAGCTCCGCGTAATGCATGTCGCCGCTGAGGAAGACGACGCCTTCGGCGCGCGTCGTGCGGATCAGCTCGACCAGCCGGGCGCGCTCCCGCGGAAAATTGGCCCAGCCTTCCCAGCCGCTGCCATCGGCCGCGAACTGCACGCTGGAGCCGATCAGCCGCACGTCCGCCGGCACGCGCAGCTGGGCTTCGAGCCACGTCCACTGCGCCTCGCCGAGCAGCGTCGCCTCGGGCCGCGCGTCCGGGACGTACCAGCCGGTCATCGGCTGTCCGCTGAGCTTGGCGCGCAGCACCATCGCCGCGTAGCTCGACTTCAGCGACGGGTCCGCCGTCAGCATCGTGCGGTTGAAGCGCAGGTCCGGCAGGATCACCTGGATGCGCCGGCCGAGCGCTTCGAAGACGTAGCTCTGGTAGATGCCGTCCGCGCGACGGCGCGGCGAATCCGCGGGCTCGTTCCACGCATCGCAGAACAGCTGCTGCGAGAGCTGCTTGAGCGGATAGTCCGCGCCCTCGTCGTCGTCGCCGAAGTCGTGGTCGTCCCAGATCGCGACGTGGCGCGTCGAGCGCCGGAATGCCTGCAGCGGCTCCACCGCCATGAACTCGGCGTAACGCTGTCGCAGCGTGGCTTCGTCGCGGGCGTCGGCGTACAGGTTGTCGCCGAGGAAGACGAACAGGTCCGGCTTCGCCGCCCCGATCGCGCGCCAGATCGGCTGCGGCTTGGACTGCTTCGCGCAGGACCCGAAGGCGACGCGGAATCGCCGGGGCGCCTCCGCATCGACCTTCGCGGTCGGGTCGGCGACCGGAGTCGCCGGGTCCGCCGATTCCGTCGTGGCGCAGCCTGCCAGCGGCACCGCGAGAGGCGCCGCCAGCGAGCCCGCCAGCAGCTGACGGCGTGTCAGCCGGGCGCCCGCATCGGGAGCGCCTTTCACGTCATCGACATCCCCGGCCATGGCCTCAGAACTTCCCGGTCAGCGTCACGAAGAACTGACGGGGCGCACCCGGCAGCAGCGTCGCGTAGGTGCCCGTCGGGTCGCTGTTCGTGAAGCCGTTCGAGCCGATCGTCGAGATGTAGTGCTTGTCGAACACGTTGGTCACGCTGCCTTGCAGGCTCAGCTCGCGCAGCATCGACACGTTCTTCAGCTTGTAGCCGGCGCTCAGGTTCACCAGCGTGCGGTCCGGGACCGAGGCGTCGTTGGTGTACGAGTAGTAGCGCTTGGACATGTAATCCACGCCGATGTTGCCGAACAGCGCGCCGTCGTCGTAGCCCAGCTGCGACTTGATCATCGTGTCCGGCGCGTCGGCCACACGCTTGCCGCGGATCGCGATCGTCGTGGTGCCGCTGACGACGTCGTCGCGGTAGGTCGACTTGGACAGGCTCACGCTGTTGTACCAGGTGAGCGCCGAGGCCAGGCGGAAGGACAGGGCCGCTTCCACGCCGGTGGCGCGCACGTCGCCGACGTTGGACAGCACGACCGGGTTGCCCTGGATGCCGGAGCCTTGCTGCACGCTCAGCAGGCGGTCCTTGAAGTTGACCAGGTAGGCGCTGACCGAGCCTTCATAGCCGCGGCCGCTGGTCCGCCAGCCGGCTTCGACGGTGTCGGAGGTCTCGGGCTTCAGGCTGCCCTTGATGGCGTTGAAGCCGGCGGTGGTCGTCGCGAACGGCGAGGTGCCGGTCGCCGCGCCCTGGTAGGCGCGCATGTTGCGGGCCAGCGTGCCGTAGAGCTCGTTGTTGGCCGACAGGCGGTAGTTGATGCCCAGCTGCGGCAGGAAGCCCTTCTCCGCGGTGATCGAGCCCGACGGCATGCCGGTGCCCGCTTCCAGCTGGCCGTCGATCTTGACCTTCAGCGCCTTGAAACCGGCGCCGACGGTCAGGTCCTTGGCCACCGACCAGGTGTCGGACAACGAGAACTGCGAGGTCTTCGTGTTGAACGCGTACTGCCACTGCGTCAGGAACGGGTTGCTCGGGAACTGGTAGACGCTGGTGTTCGCCGTGGCGGCGTAGAAGCGGCGGGCCTGGTCGAAGTCGTTGTCCTCGAACCAGACGCCGGCCTTGATCAGGTGGTCGCCCAGGTCGAACTCGGCGTTGGAGACCACGCCGCCCCGCTTGATGCCGTACTCGGTCGTGCGCACCGAGATCGGCGTGCCGTCCGGCGAGGCCTGGTACGGCGTGAACCACAGGCCCATGCCCTTGTTGTGGTGGTAGTAGGCCGTCGTCTTCCAGGTGATGTTCTGCGCCAGGCGCAGGTCGGCGGTGGCGCCGTAGAGCTCATCGTTGCGCAGGCCGGCGCCGGCGTAATACTGGTCGTCGCAGGCGGCCACGTAGGTGCTGCCGTTGTTGCCGCACAGCGTGTTGGAGGCGTTCACCGCGGCGGCGAAGTTCGGGTAGAAATTGTCCAGCGTGTCGCCCTTGCGCTTGATCAGGTCCAGCGACAGATCCTGGTAGTCCACTTCCTTGCGGCGCGAAGTGTTGATGAAGGCGGACAGGCGGCTGTCGCCGATCGCCTTGGTCCACTTCAGGTTCCACTGCTCCTGCTTCTGCTTGCCGTCACCCTTCCACTTGTCGGCGTCCTGGTTGGTGTAGCTGACATAGAAGTCGCCGACCACCGTGCGGCCGCTGTCCACGCGCAGGAAGGTGCGGGCGGCGGAATCGCTGCCGATCGTCTGCGAGGCGCGGAAGCCGAACTTGTCCAGCGGGTCGCTCGAATAGAACTGCAGCGTGCCGCCCAGGTTGCTGGACGAGGCCGTTTCCAGCGCGCCGGCGCCCTGCGACAGCGAGGCGCGTCCGACGTTCTCGCTCGAGATCGCGCGGCTGATGTGCAGGCCGTTGAAGTTGCCGTAGGACATGTCGCCCAGCGGCACGTCGTCGAGCGTGAAGCCGATCTGGTTCTGCGAGAAGCCGCGCACGGTGAAGCGGGTCGACCACTCGTAGTTGCCCAGGCCGTCGGCGGACTGGAAGTTCACGCCGGGCAGGCGGGCGACGGTCGCCAGCGGGCTGCTGCCGGCCAGGGCGTTGTCGAACTCGGTCTGGCTCAGGCTCTGCACGGAGCGCAGCTGGCCGCGGCCGACGGAGACGGTGACGCGCTCCAGCTCGGAGCGTTCGGACGACGCGGCGGCCGTCGTGTCGGCGGACTTCGCGGCGTCGGTCGATTGGGCGGCGGCGGGGAAGACATAGGCCAGGCTCAGGGCCAGGACCAGCGCGGTGGGCATCGGGTGCTTCATGGTGGGGACTCGGTGCGTTGAGGTGTCGGAGGAGAGGTCGTCAATGCGGTCGGTTTGACCAACGAACGACCCGCACTGTCACAACCGTCCACGACAAGACAACGACAAACACGGAAAACCACAGCCGGTCGCGCGATGACTGCTGGATATCCACAACATCACAAATAAATCCTCAAACTGTCATGAAGGCGCTGCGTGGGTTTGGGTGAATGCGAAGTCCGGTGACGGCTGAACCCATCGACAGGGATGCGGCGGCCAAGGCTCCGGCAGGGAGAACAAGCGATCCATGTGGTCCCAGGAACGACACGACAAAATCCTCTTGCTGTTGCGGGAGCGGCACCGCCTCACGACGGACGAAGCGGCGCGCGAGCTGGGCGTGTCGCGGGAGACGGTGCGTCGCGACCTGATCGAGCTGGAGCAGGGCGGCAAGCTCGCCCGTGTGCACGGCGGCGCGGTGCAGTCGGAGGTGCCGGCCGAGGCCAGCTACGCAGAGCGCGCGCAGTCGCGTCGGCGGCAGAAGCAGGCGATCGCGCGGCAGGCGCTTTCGCTGGTGAAGCCGGGGATGAGCCTGTTCATCGATGCGGGATCGACGACGCATGCGCTGGCGCAGGCGCTCGCCCAGGCGCAGGAGCTGCGCGTGATCACGAACTCGGTCGCGGTGTGCGACGCGATGGCAGGGCGCCAGGGGCACGAGCTGTTGATGCTCGGCGGGGCGTATGTGCCGGAGACGTCGGGGACCTTCGGCGAATTCACCGTCGCGGAAATCGCGCGGCATCGCGTGGACATCGCGCTGATCTCGCCGACGGCACTCGACGCGCGGCAAGGCGCGTCAAGCTATCTGTGGGCGGAGGTGGCCGTGGCGCAGGCGATGCTGGCACGGGCGCGTCAGCGTGTGCTGCTCGCCGATGCCAGCAAGCTCGGGCAAGGCAGCCGGATGCAGGTCTGCGATTGCGCCGATATCGACGTGCTCGTCACCGACAACGAGGCGGATCCCCAGGAGCTGGATCGGCTGACGCGCGCTGGGGTGGCGCAGGTGATGTTCTGAGAGGATTTCAGTGCTTCCACCGCCGCTGGCCCTCACCCCGCCCTCTCCCGCAAGCGGGAGAGGGAGCAAGAGGCGCTTGACACGGTTGCTCTCCCGCAAGCGGGAGAGTGAGTCAGGTTGGCGCTCTTCTTACTCCCTCTCCCGCTTGCGGGAGAGGGTAGGGGTGAGGGGCGCGCGCAGCGCGCTGGGTCTGGGAAGTCAGCCGACTTCGGGGTCAGGTCAGAACAGCGCCATGCTCAGCTTGCGGCGGTATTGGTCGACCAGCGGGTCGGCCGGCGCCACGGTGCTGTGGCCCGACAGCTGCAGGCCGCCAGCCTGCGGCGCGGCGGCGCCGTGCGCCGCCTGCACCGGCTTGGTCATGATCTCGAGGATCGCGACATAGGTCTTGCGCGCCAGCTGGTCGTTCCAGGTCTTGTCACGCATGATGATTTCGAGCAACTCTTCCATCGCGCCGGTGAAGTCGCGGCCGGCGAAGAGGCCCTGCGCGAGCGCGAAGCGCGCGTCGAAGTCGCGCTTGTTGTTGGCGATCGCCGATTGCAGCGCGGCCGGGTCCAGGCCTTGCTCGGCACGCTCGGCGGCAGCGATCCAGGCGGCAAGCGCCTTGAATCTCGCGTGCGGCGTGATCGTGTCCGCCGCCTGGTGCGCCACCGGCGCGAAGGCAGCCTTGGCGTGTTCGAGCTGGTCGTCTTCCAGCAGCGCGCGGATCAGGTCGAAGCGCGCCACCTCGTTGTTCGGATCGGCCAGGACCGCGGCCTGCAGCTTCTCCAGCGCGCCGTCGGCATCGCCTTCCTCGAGCAGCGCCTGCGCCTCGGCCAGGTCCTCTTCGGCCTCGAGCGCCTCGCCGGTCGGCACGTGACGGTCCAGGAACTCGCGGATCTGCGCTTCGGGGATCGCGCCGACGAAACCGTCCACCGGCTGGCCGCCGACGAACATCACGCAGAACGGGATCGAGCGCACGCCGAAGGCCTGGCTCAGCTGCGTGGCGATCTCCGGCTGGTCGTCGCTGTTGAGCTTGGTCAGCTTCCAGCGGCCCGCGTAGGCCACCTCCAGCTTCTCCAGCATCGGCCCCAGCGTGCGGCAGGGGCCGCACCACGGCGCCCAGATGTCGAGCAGCACCGGCTGCTGCATGGAGGCCTGCAGGAGGTCGGCTTCGAAGTTTTGGAGGGTGATGTCGGTCATGGTGGGGCAGGGCGGGAGCGGGCGGCGACGCGATCCTGTCGGAACAGGAACGGCAAGAACGGCACCTGAGGCTCCCCGCCTACAATTCAAGGTTTCACGATTTGACAATCGAGGACCGACCCGTGAGCAGCGCCACCACTCCCGACATCGCCCCCGTCATCGGCGTGGTGATGGGCTCCAGCAGTGACTGGGAGACCATGAAGCACGCCGCCGACATTCTCACCGAGTTCGGCGTGCCGTTCGAGGCACGGGTTGTTTCGGCCCACCGCATGCCCGACGAGATGTTCGCCTACGCCGAGCAGGCGGAAGGCCGCGGGCTGCGGGCGATCATCGCCGGCGCCGGCGGCGCCGCCCACCTGCCGGGCATGCTGGCCGCCAAGACCCTCGTGCCGGTGCTCGGCGTGCCGGTCGCCAGCCGCCACCTGCAGGGCGTGGATTCGCTGCACTCGATCGTGCAGATGCCCAAGGGCATCCCGGTCGCGACCTTCGCCATCGGCAACGCCGGCGCGGGCAACGCGGCGCTGTTCGCCGTGGCCGTGCTGGCCCGCGACAACCCGGACCTGCGCGCGAAGCTGGACGCCTTCCGCCGGCGCCAGACCGCCGCCGCCGCCGCGATGACCGAGGAGCTGCGCTGATGCCGCTGCTGCCGGGTGACGCGACGCTGGGCGTGCTGGGAGGCGGCCAGCTCGGCCGCATGTTCGTCCACGCCGCCCAGGCGCTGGGCTACCGCTGCGTGGTGCTGGACCCGGATGCGTCCAGCCCCGCCGGGGCCGTCGCCCAGGAACACCTGAAGGCCGATTACCTGGATCCGGCGGCGCTCGACGACCTCGCGCGCCGCTGCGACGCGGTCACCACCGAATTCGAGAACGTGCCCGCCCGCGCGCTGGAGCATCTGGCCCGGGTGCGCGTCGTCGCGCCCGGCGCGTCCGCCGTGGCGGTCTGCCAGGACCGCGCCCGCGAGAAGGCCCACTTCGACGCCAGCGGCGTGCCCTGCGCGCCGTACGCGGTGCTGCACACCGCCGCGGATCTGGCCGCGGTGCCGGACACGCTGCTGCCGGGCATCCTCAAGACCGCCCGCCTCGGTTACGACGGCAAGGGGCAGCGCCGCGTCGCCGACCGGGCGCAGCTCGCCGCCGCCTTCGATGAACTCGGCCGCGTGGACTGCGTGCTCGAACAGATGCTGCCGCTCGCGCTGGAGCTGAGCGTGCTGGTCGTGCGCGGCGCCGACGGCGAGGTCGTGACCTTCCCGGTCCAGCAGAACCTGCACCGCGACGGCATCCTCGCCGTGACCGAGGTGCCCGCGCCCGACGTGGACGATGCGCTGCAGACGCAGGCGCGCCGCTCGGCCGCCGCGATCGCGACCGGCATGGGCTACGTCGGCGTGCTGTGCGTCGAGTTCTTCGTGCTGAAGGACGGCCGCCTGGTCGTCAACGAGATGGCGCCGCGCCCGCACAACTCGGGCCACTACACGATGAACGCCTGCGACGTCTCGCAGTTCGAGATGCAGGTCCGCGCGATGGCCGGCCTGCCGCTGCGCGAGCCGCGCCTGCATTCGCCGGTGGTGATGCTGAATCTGCTGGGCGATCTGTGGTTCGACGCGCAAGGGCGGGAACGGACGCCCGACTGGGCCGGCGTGCTGGCACTGCCCGGCGCCGAGCTGCACCTGTACGGCAAGGCGCAGGCGCGCCATGGCCGCAAGATGGGCCACCTGAACGTGATCGGCGCGACCGCCGAGGACGCCCGCGCGAGCGCTCGGCGCGCCTGCGCGCTCCTCGGCCTGCCCGAGGCGTGGTGAGGCCGAGGGCGTGGGCGATGACGCAGAGAACGACGCGGGTAACGACGCGGGTAACGACGTGGTGATGGGACGTGGTGATGGCGTGATGACGGAGTCCGGCTTCCAGGTGCTCGATGGCCAATCGCCCGACGCGGTGCGGGCCACCGCGCGCGTGCTCGCCGCGGGGGAGCTCGCGGGCGTGCCGACCGAGACCGTCTACGGCCTGGCCGCGCGGGCCGACCAGGACGACGCGGTCGCCAAGATCTTCGCCGCCAAGGGCCGCCCCAGCGACCACCCGCTGATCGTGCACGTGCTCGACGAGCAGGGCGCCCGGGTCTTCGGGCAAGACCTGTCGCCGGTCGCCCACCAATTGATCGAGGCCTTCTGGCCCGGCCCGCTGACGCTGATCGTCCGCCGCGTGCCCGGCATCGCCGCGGCGGCCGCCGGCGGGCAGGACACGGTGGGCCTGCGCTGCCCGTCGCATCCGGTCTTCCGCGCCCTGATGGCGGAGTGCCGCGCCCTCGGCGTCGAGGGCCTGGCCGCGCCGAGCGCCAACCGCTTCGGCCGCGTCAGCCCGACCACCGCCGCGCACGTCGCCGACGAGTTCGACCCCGGCCTGACCGTGCTGGACGGCGGTCCGTGCGAGGTCGGCATCGAATCGACGATCGTCGACGTCAGCCGCGGCGGCCTGGTGCTGCTGCGGCCCGGCGTGCTGACCCCGGCGCAGTTGGAAGCCGCCGCGGGCCTCGCTTTACACGCGCCCGACGCACAGGCGCCGCGCGCGTCGGGCACACTCGCTGCGCATTACGCGCCGCGGGCGACGGTCCGGCTGATGGGCTCGGAAGCGTTACGCGCCGCGCTGGCGGGCGACCGTCCGGCGGGGCTGGCGGTATATTCCCGCTCGTCCTTCGCCGGGACCGGCGCGCCGGCGCTGCACCGGGCCATGCCGGCCCAGGCGCGCGCGGCGGCGCGTCAGCTGTTTGCCGTCCTGCGCGAGCTGGACGCGGCGGGCGCGACGGAGATCTGGATCGAGGCGCCTCCGCAAGAGGCCGCCTGGGATGGGGTGCGGGACCGCTTGTCCCGCGCGGCGGCGGCCTTCGCGCCCCGCTGAGTTTTCGAGATTTGGAGAGTTCATGAAGAGTGTGAAGCGCCACCTGGCCGTGCTGCTGGGTGCGACCGCGATGCTGGCCGCCTGCGGCGGCGGCGGCGAGCAGATCGACCCCTTCCGCGCCACGCGCGTCATCGCCTTCGGTGACGAGACGAGCACCATCCGCAGCGACGGCACGAAGTACTCGATCAACGGGACCGACGCGACCACCGCGGCCGTGACCTGCACCTTGAACCAGGTGTGGACGCAGCAGGTTGCCGCGCGTTTCGGCCTGGTGTTCGCCGAATGCAATCCGGACAAGCTGGCCACGCCGACCGCGCGCATGTATGCCACCGCCGGTGCCAAGGTCGCCGACATCACCGGGCAGATCGACCGCCAGTTCGCGCTCGACGGCTTCAACTCGAAGGACCTGGTCACCATCCTGGCCGGCGCCAACGACGTGCTCGAGCTGTACGCGCAGTACCCGGCGCAGGACGCCGGCACGCTGGGCAACGCGGCGCAGGCGCGCGGCGAGGCCCTGGCCGCGCAGGTCAACCGCATCGTCGACGCCGACGGCCGCATCATCCTGTCCACCGTGCAGGACATGGGCCTGTCGCCGTTCGCGATCCGCGAGAAGGCGGTCCACGCCGACACCGATCGTGCCGCGCTGTTGACGGAACTCTCACGCCGCTTCAACGCCGGCATGCGTCTGAAGATCCGCAACGACGGCCATTACATCGGCCTCATCCTGACCGATGAGCTGATGGGCACGATGAGCCGCTATCCGACGCTGTACTCCGCGTCGAACTCGACGGACGCCGCCTGCCTGGCGAGCTCGCTGCCGCCGGTCTGCACCGACAAGACGCTGGTGGCCAACGCCACCTCGGCCACGCACATGTGGGCCAGCGATCGTCTGGTCGGTCCGGTGATGCACAACAACATGGCCTCGCAGGCCATCAACCGGGCGACGAACAACCCGTTCTGAGACCGATCCTGACGCGCGCATCGCGCGCAGTCTGATGACGGAAGTGTTGCAACCGCGCCTCGATGGGGTCAGGTTGTGCGTCCGTCGTCCCAACGACCCTGGCATGCTGTGGCTTGTCAGGGTTTTCCTTTTGTAAGCGCCGTCGGGCGTGCGCTTAAAGTGATCCCTGAGAAAAACGAACGACCGTTCGATTTAGTGCCGACCGCGATCGCCGGGACGGTGCAGACGACGGAGACAACCCCTGGAGAAGTCCGAATGAACAGCCAATTCAAACTGGCCAGCCTGACGCTGGCCGCCGTGGCCATGCTGAGCGCCTGCGGCGGCGGCAGCAATCCTTCGAGCGATGATCCGCCGCCGGCGCGCGGCACGCTGGAACTGGGCCTGAAGGCCGGCGCGGCGACCGCCGCCCAGATCGACGCGGGCACCGCGGCGAAGGGCGTGCAGGCGATCAGCGGCAAGGCCGCGTGCGACGTGGACGTGCGCTACGTCTACTACTGGACGCGTGATCCCCAGGGCCTGCCGGCCACCGCCTCCGCCGCCGTGCTGGTGCCGGCTGGCACCGGCGCCGCCTGCACGGGCAACCGCCCGGTGGTGCTCTATGCCCACGGCACGACGACGGACCAGGCCTACAACATCGCCGACATCCAGAACAACGCCGAAGGCTCGCTGGTCGCGGCGTTCTACGCCGCCCAGGGCTTCATCGTCGTGGCGCCGAACTACCTCGGCTACGACCGTTCGGGCCTGCAGTACACGACCTACCTGAACGCCGAGCAGTCCGCGATCGAGATGATCGACGCGATGCGCGCCGCCCGGACCCACCTGGCCGCCGAGAGCGCCGTGAAGCCGTCGGCCAAGCTGCTGCTGGCCGGCTACTCGCAAGGCGGCCACGTGGCGATGGCGACGCAGAAGGTGATGGAGCGCGACTACGCGACCGAGTTCCCCGTCACCGCCGCCGCGCCGATGTCCGGCCCGTACAACCTGGTGGGCTTCAGCGACCAGATCGTCAACACCGGCCCGGTCAACGCCGGCGCGACGCTGTTCCTGCCGCTGATGCTGACCAGCTACCAGAAGGCCTACGGCAACATCTACTCGGCGCCGACCGACGTGTACGCCGCGCAGTTCGCCGCGACCGCGGAGACGCTGTTCCCGTCGAAGAAGTCGATCACCACGCTGATCCAGGAAGGCAAGCTGCCGAACGATCCGACGTTCACCAACCTGTTCGGCGCCGGTGGTCTGCTGAACCCCGCGTTCAAGACCGCGTACCCGACCTCGAACTTCCGCACGGCGCTGCAGACCAACACGCTGCTGGGCTGGACGCCGAAGGCGCCGGTCGCGCTGTGCGGCGGCTCGGGCGACCCGACCGTGTTCTTCACCAACACCGTCCAGGCGCAAGCCGACTTCGCCACGCGCGGCAAGCTGTACCCGGCGTCCAACCTGGAAAGCTCGGCCTCGATGGCCTGGGCCGGCCAGGTGACGGCGGCGACGATCGCGGGCGGCTTCGCACAAGCCAAGGCGGCCACGTCCGCCGCGGCGGGCGGTGGCGCGGCCGGTGCGGCAGCGGTGCAGGGGGCCTATCACGGCACGCTGGTTCCGCCGTTCTGCAATGCGCTGGCGCGCGGCTTCTTCCAATCGGTCCTGGCTGCTCAGCCGTAATCGCCGACGACCAGCACGGAGACATCATTCATGAAGAAGAACATCACCCTCATCCTGGCCGCTTCGCTGATGGCACTGGCGGGCGCCGCCCGCGCCGAAGAGCCGGCGGTCGGCACGCACACGGTCTACCTGGGCCTGGCCCACATCGACGTGAACAGCAAGGCCGCGCCCCTGGAAGGCGGCAGCAAGCAGTTCCCGGCGCCGGGCGCGCAGATCCGCGTCGGTGACGCGACCACCACGGGCTTCGGCTACACCTACCGCTTCGCGCCGCGCTGGAGCGGCGAGATCGCGCTGGGCATCCCGCCGTCGCACAAGATCTACGGCAACGGCGTGCTCGCCAACGCCGGCCAGATCGCGGTCGTGCGCCAGATGCCGCCGACGGTGTTCGTGAACTACCACCTCGGCGAATGGATCCCGAAGTTCCATCCCTTCGTCGGCGCGGGCGTGAACTACACCTACTTCGAGAAGAAGCGCAGCACGCCCACCGGCGACGCGATCAGCGGCGGCCCGACCCGCATCACGCTGGAGAACTCGTGGGGCCTGGCCGCCCACGCGGGCTTCACCGTGGCCTACACGAAGCAGTGGTCGCTGAACGCGACGGTCGCCTACGCGGACGTGCGCAGCAAGATGCGCTCGTTCACGACGACCAAGGACGGCGTGGAAGAGCTGCACACGGACATCAACTTCCGTCCGGTGGTGTACACGCTGTCGCTGGGTTACTCGTTCTGATCGGCCTTCCAGGCCGATCCCTGATCGACATCGCGCCCCACGGGGCCGGGGGATCTCCCGGCCCCGCGACGTCCCGGGCCACTACACTTCAGCCATGAGCGTGTTGCTGGCCCTGGATAGCTCGACCGAACACATGGCTCTGGCCCTCGTGGGCCAGGGCCATGATGCTTTTGTGGACGCCGATGGCGGGGCCCTGGCCTCCCAGCGGCTGGTCCCCGACGTGATGGCGCTGCTGAAGCAGGCCGGCCTGCCGCTGGCCGCCGTGGATGCGGTCGGTTTCGGCCGCGGGCCAGGCGCGTTCACGGGGCTGCGCACCGCGTGTTCGGTGGCGCAGGGCCTGGCGTTCGGCGCGGGCAAGCCGGTGCTCGCCCTGGACAGCCTGATGCTGGTCGCCGAGGACACGCGCCAGCAGCTCCTCGCTGCCGGTGGGGAGCTACCATCGCTCGACGTGTGGGTCGCGATGGACGCCCGCATGAACCAGATCTACCTCGGCCGCTACCGCTGGAACGGCGCGCGGTGGTCGACGACCCTTGAGCCGGTGCTGACGGACCTCGATCCGCTGCGCGCGCTGTGGCAGGACGAACCGCCGACGATCGTCGCCGGCTCGGCACTGGGCGCCTTTGCGCTGGAGACCGGCGCGGCCCGGCGTTTCCCGACCACCGCCTCGCGCGCCCGCGCGCTGGGCGCGCTCGCGCGCCAGGCCTTCGATGCCGGCCTCGCGGAGGACGCCGCCAACGCGTTGCCGCTGTACGTGCGCGACAAGGTGGCCCTGACCACCGCCGAGCGCGAGGCCGCCAAGGGAGCGCCCACGAGATGAGCGCCCAACCCCGCGATCTGGCCTGGCCGCCGTCGCTGCAATCCTTGCAGCCGCTGCGCGCGCTGGACCTCGACGAGGTGATGGCCATCGAGGCCGTCTCCTACAGCCATCCGTGGACGCGCGGCAATTTCATCGATTCGATGGCTGCGGGTTACGTCGGCTTCGTCATGCGTGACGAGCAGGCGCGGCTCTGCGGCTACTTCCTCGCGATGCAGGTGATCGACGAGATGCACCTGCTCAACATCACCGTGACCCAGGAGCGGCAAGGGCAGGGACTGGCGCGGCGCATGCTCGACGCGCTGGGCCTGCTGGCGCGGGCCCGCGGCTGCCACCAGGTGTGGCTGGAGGTGCGCGAGAGCAACGTCCGCGCGCGCCGGCTGTACGAGCGCTACGGCTTCGTGCAGAGCGGCCTGCGTCGCGGCTACTACCCTGGCGCGGATGGCCGCGAGGATGCCATCCTGATGACGCTGCGCCTGATGGAGCCCGCCCCATGAGCTGGAACGATCGTCAACGCGCGATGCTGGAGGCGATGGGCCTCAAGCTGTGGACGCCCGCTTCCGGCGCGGCGCCGTCGACCGAGGCGCCTGCGCCTGTCGCGCCTGCTGCGCCCGTCGCGCAACGTGCCGTGGCGCCCGCGCGATCGACCGACCCGCACGCCGCGCCCGCGGCGCGCGCGCCGATGGTCGACGCCGAGGTCGCCCTGGCGGAGCCGCCCGCGCCGCGCCGCGCGCCGGAAGCCCCGGCGAGGACACCGTCCGCCGCGCCCAACGTGGCTCCCGTCGCGGCCCCCGTGGCTGCCTCCGTTGCGGCACCGGTGACCGCGGCCGCTGCGGCCGATGCCGCGCTCGCCCAGGCCCGTGGCCTGGCGCGCGAGGCCGTCGCCCGCCTCGACTGGCCCGGGCTGCGCGACGAGGTCGCGTCCTGCCGCGCCTGCGGGCTCTGCGAGTCGCGCAAGAACACCGTGTTCGGCGTGGGCAACGAGCGCGCGCACTGGATGGTCGTCGGCGAGGCGCCGGGCGAGCAGGAGGACCTGCAGGGCGAGCCCTTCGTCGGCGCCGCCGGCAAGCTGCTGGACAGCATGCTGCGCGCGGTCGGCCTGAGCCGCGGCGAGGGGACGCCGGAACGGCAGGTCTACATCGCCAACACGCTGAAGTGCCGGCCGCCGCGCAACCGCAATCCGGATCCGTCGGAGCTCGCGCAGTGCGAGCCCTTCCTGCAACGCCAGATCGAACTGATCCAGCCGCGCATCATCCTGGCGATGGGCCGCTTCGCGGTGCAGCAGCTGCTGCGCAGCCAGGAGCCGATCGGCCGGCTGCGGGGGCGCGTCCACCGCTACCAGGGCGTGCCGCTGGTGGTCACGTACCACCCGGCCTACCTGCTGCGCAACCTGCCGGACAAGGCGCGGGCGTGGGAGGACCTCTGCCTCGCGCTGAAGACGCTGGATGAGCAGCCGCCGCGCGCGGACGATGCCGCTGCGAGCGCACCGTCCGCCATGTCCTCGACAGCCGGGACGGACTGAATGAAAGCGCCGGTGCCGCCCCTGCCGCCGGCCTGCCCGGCGCCCTCGGCCGAAGACCAGGCCGCGCAGTTCCGGCTGCTCGCGGACAACGTGCCGGTGCTGATCGCGGTCTTCGACGCGGCCACGCGCACCTGCCGTTTCGCCAACCGCCAGTACGCGCGCAGCTTCGGCCTGGACGAGGCCAGCGTCCTGGGCCGCACCTTCGCGCAGATCATCGGCGAGGACGCCTCGCTGGAGATCGAGCCCCACGTGCAGCGCGTGCTGCGCGAACGCGTCAGCGTCAGCTACGAGCGGCGACTGGAGCGCCGTGACGGCAGCCCGCGCTGGATCGAGGTCAACCTGATTCCCTACATGCCGCCGGGCGCAGACGAGGTGCAGTCCAGCTTCGTGCTGATCTCCGACATCACCCGCTTCCGCGAGGCCGAGCTGGCCGTGCGCGACTCCGAGGAGCGGATGGGCAAGTTCATGCAGGCGTCGATGGAGGGCATCGTCTTCCACCGCGACGGCGTGATGACCGACGTCAACCCGCCGCTGTGCGAGCTGGTGGGCTACACGCTCGAGGAACTGGTGGGGCGGTCGGCCCTGTCGATGATCGCGCCGGATCAGGTCGACACGGTGCGCGACGTGATGATGAGCGGCACGGAGACCCGCTACCCGACGGCGATCCTGCATCGCAGCGGCGAGCGCATCGACGTCGAATTCATCGTGCGGACCCTGTGGCGCAACGGCGAGCGCCTGCGCATGACGATCGTCCGCGACCTGCGTCCGCACCTGGAGGCGCTGGCGCGCATCCAGCACCTCGCGCAGCATGATCCGCTCACCGGCCTGCTGAACCGCGCGACCTTCATGGAGCGGCTGCGCGAACGGCTCTCGCAAGGCAATGCGCGCCGCGCGGCGCTGCTGTTCATCGACCTCGACAACTTCAAGCGGGTCAACGATTCGCTGGGTCACCTCGAAGGCGACCGCGTGCTGCGGACCGTCTCGGAACGCCTGCGCGGCGGCCTGCGCGGCAGCGACCTGGTGGCGCGCTTCGGCGGCGACGAGTTCGTCGTGCTGCTCGAGGACGTGCATCAGCGCAAGGACGTGCAGACGGTGCTCAACGCGCTGCTGAGCGTCGTCGAGGTGCCGGTGCAGGCCGACGGCCGCGACCTGTCGGTGACGCCGTCGATCGGCGTGGCGATGTACCCGGAGCATGGCGAGTCGCCCGAGGAGTTGCTGCAGCACGCCGACACCGCGATGTACCTGGCCAAGACCGCGGGCCGCGCGACCTACCGCTTCTTCGAGCACGCGATGGCCGAGAACGCCTACGCGGACCTGGTGCTCGAGACCGAGCTGGCGCAGGCGCTGACGGCCGACCAGTTCGTGCTCTTCTATCAACCGCAGGTCGACGCGCGCACCGGCGAGCTGGTCGGCGCCGAAGCCCTGCTGCGCTGGCGGCACCCAGAGCGCGGGCTGCTGACGCCGGATGCCTTCATCGTCGTGGCCGAGCGCCATCGCCTGATGCTGCCGCTGGGCGAGTGGGTGATGTACGAGGCCGCGCGGCAGACGCGCGCCTGGCATGAGCGCGGTGTCGCGTCGGTGCCGATCGCGGTGAACCTGTCGAGCATGCAGTTCCGGCTGGCGAGTTTCTCGAAGTCGGTGGCCCACGTGCTGAAGACGGCCGGCGTGCCTGGTGAGTGGCTGGAACTCGAGCTGACCGAACGCATGCTCACCGAGGAGATCGACCGCCTGCCCGAGCTGCTGCAGACGCTGCGCTCGCAAGGGCTGGCGATCTCGATCGACGACTTCGGCACCGGCTACACGGCGCTGAACCAGCTGACCCGGCTGCCGCTGGACAAGCTCAAGATCGACCAGAGCTTCGTGGCGGTGCTGCCGGACGATCGCGGCGCGGCCGCGATCACGCGCGCCATGGTGCAGATGGCCAAGGGCCTGGGCCTGCGCGTCGGCGCCGAAGGCGTGCGCAACGCGCGGCAATGGCACCTGCTGGCCGAGTGGGGCTGCGACGAGCTGCAGGGCGAGGTGATCGCGCCGGCGATGCCCGCCGAGGAATTCGAAGCCTGGCTGGCCGAACGCGGTCAGCCGACGCTTCCCAGGATCGACACATGACTTCCAAGTTGCCTGATTCCGCCCGCCTGAACGGCGCGGCGTCCGCGCCGCATGGCGCTGCCAGTCCCGTGCAGGGTGCTTCCCGTTCCTCGCAGGGGGCCTCGACCGCGTCGTCGCGGGGCGCGTCGGCTGCCGCGATGCAGCATGCGACGGATCCCGCCATGGCCGCGCTGCTGCGCGACGAGATCGCCGCGGCCGGCGGGTGGCTGCCGTTCGACCGCTACATGAGCCTGGCGCTGTACGCGCCGGGCGTGGGGTACTACGCCAACGCGCGGCGCAAGTTCGGCACGATGCCGCAGCAGGGTTCGGACTTCGTGACCGCGCCGGAGCTGTCGCCACTGTTCGGACGCGCGCTGGCCAGGCAGGTCGCGCAGGCGCTGACGGTCAGCGGCACCGACACGGTGATCGAGTTCGGCGCCGGCAGCGGCGCGCTCGCGGCGCAGCTGCTGGAGACCCTGGACGCGGCGGGAACGCCGTTGTCGAAGTACTTCATCGTCGATCTGTCCGGCACCTTGCGCGAGCGCCAGGCCGAGCGGCTCGCGCGCTTCGCGCCGCGGGTGGAATGGCTGGACCGCTGGCCCGACGAGATCCACGGCGTGCTGGTCGCCAACGAGCTGCTGGACGCGATCCCCGTCGAGCTGCTGCGCTGGGACGGCCAGCACTGGCTGCGGCGCGGCGTGACGATGGACGATCAGGGCGCGCTGTCCTTCGACGACCGGCCCGGCGATGCGCGCCCGCCGACGCCACCGGAGCACGACATCGGCTTCGTGCCCGGCACGGTCACCGAGGTGCATCCGCAGGCCGAGGGCTTCATCCGCACGCTGGCCGAGCGCCTGAAGCGCGGCGCGGCGTTCTTCATCGACTACGGTTTCCCGGAGTCGGAGTACTACCACCCGCAGCGCACGGGCGGCACCTTGATGTGCCATCACCTGCACATGGCCGATCCCGATGCCTTGGCGCTGCCCGGGCAGAAGGACATCACGGCGCACGTGAACTTCACCGGCATCGCGCTGGCGGGACAGGACGCGGGGCTGATGGTGCTGGGCTACACGAGCCAGGCCAATTTCCTGATCAATTGCGGCCTGGTCGACCTGATGAGCGGCGCCGACCTCGCGCAGCGCGGCATGGCCCACCGGCTGATCGCCGAGCACGAGATGGGCGAGCTGTTCAAGGTCATCGGCTTCGCGCCGGGGGAGGGGTTCGATGCGCTGGGGTTCAGCGCGGGCGATCGGTCGCATACGTTGTGAGCGCGGCGCGACAACGAGAGTGACTCATGCTGGTGGGAATTCAGCCGAGCATGGCTGACATCAGTTAGCTGCGGGTCTCGAAGGCGTTCGAGTCCTCGCGCGTGTTGTTCAATCACCTCTCCATTCGAATGCGCCACACCGGCGCGAAGCAGCGAATGAGGCGAGGTGCCATGCAGCAGGAAGAATTCCAGATCGAGGTTCAATCGAGGATCGCCAGGCATAGGGCGTTTGACTTGAACAAGAACCACCTCCGTTCGATTGCGGCGCAGGAAGCTCGCAGCTTCGTTGCCGAATGGAAGGCGGAGAAGATCTATCCGTTCCCTGACGATGAACCCGTGACTCAACTCGAGCTGATCGAGCGTCAGGTCTTCGACATCGTCGCCCTCAATGTCGCCCGATATCTTCCCGATTTCGAGGCAGCGGCGCCGCGGAGCAAGGCCCTCCACCTTCGGATGCTCCGTCAGGCGATCGAGAAGGGCCCTGAGGATCTTCAACTGATCCTGACCGAGGTCTTGAACCTTCCGGTGCGCCAACAGGAGGAACTTGCCGAACTGTTGCGCGAGGGATCGATGTCTTCGATCATCAATGGAGCGAAGGTCGTCTCCGAACGGCTCAAGTTCCTGAACGGCCTTGAAGCGATCCTCTTCGACAAGGGACCGAAGCAGCGACTGAAGGAGCGGGCTCAACTGCATCGGATCCTCGCCCAGAACCCATGGATCTTCGGTGAGGAGTTCCATCTCTCCGTTGATGACATGTCGCTGACCGAAGTGCTTCGCAAGCACAAAGCGCTGTTGGGCGAGGACGTCGTCATCGGCGCACCAGTCAAGCATGTCTCCCAGACGCGAGGCATCGTTGACCTGATGTTGTCGAGGCAGACTCGGCGCTATCGCGCCAACGACTTGACTCACCTCGTTGTGGAACTCAAGGCGCCCTCCATCAAGATCGACCGCGACGAGATTTCTCAGATCGAGTGCTACGCCGCCTCGGTGATCGCTGACGAACGCTTCCGCAACGTGGATGTGAATTGGGTGTTCTGGGTGATCAGCGACGACATTGGTCCCGTGGGGAAATTCAAGATCGGCCGGAATACATCGACCGGTCTTGTTCATCAGAATGACAACGTGTCCATCCACATCAAGACGTGGGGTCAGGTGCTCGACGACAACCGGGCCCGCATGCAGTTCTTCCAGGAACGGCTGGCCTACCAGGCCGACAAGGGCGCAGCGCTCAAGCATCTGCATGAGCGCTATTCGAGCTACCTGGAAGGGGTCATGGACCCCGACGAAGTTCAGTCGCAGTCAAGCACTTCGAGGACCTTCCTTCAGCCTGAAGCTGCGGCGTCCCCGGGATAAGAGACGCCACGACCTCAGCGCGGGCGATCGCTCTCACACGCTTTGAGCGCCGCCTTGCGGGCCTCGTGGATCGCCTGGCCGATGGCCGGGCCCTTCTTGCCCGCCGCCAGCGCGGCCGAAGAGATCGCCGCCTGATCGACCGACTGCACCGCCCGCAGGTCGTGCAGCAGCGCCGCGCGCTGCGGGTAGGGGCGGTCGCGCAAGCCCGCGCGCCCGCGGGCGTCGCACTCGCAGGCCAGCAGCAGCTGGGCGAAGCGCTCCGGCCGGCGCAGCGCGTCGCTGCGCTCGATCAGGCGCAGGCGCGCCTCGGCGCTGAAGTCGAGGCTCTGGTGCACGTGCGTGTGTTCGCGCGCGACCAGCTCGGCGAGCTCCTTGCAGTCCGACGGAACCCGCCAGCGCTGCGACAGCGCCGCCGCCAGTTCGACGCCGCGTGATTCGTGCTTCAGGTGGCGCGGCCATTCCTCCTCGGGCGTCGTGCCCTTGCCGAGGTCGTGGCACAGCGAGGCGTAGCGCACCGGCAGCGGCGCCTCGACGCGCGCGCATTCCTCCAGCACCAGCAGCATGTGGACACCGGTGTCGATCTCCGGGTGGTGCGCCTCGGGCTGCGGCACGCCGAACAGCCGCTCCAGCTCCGGCGCGATGCGCGCCAGCGCGCCGCTGTCGCGCAGGATCTCGATCATCCGCGCCGGGTGGCCTTCCATCAGGCCGCGGGCGACCTCCTGCCAGACGCGCTCGGCGACCAGCGCGTCGGCTTCGCCAGCGGCGACCATGGCGCGCATCAACGCCATCGTCTCCGGCGCCACCGTGAAGTCACCGAAGCGGGCCGCGAAACGCGCCAGCCGCAGGATCCGCACCGGGTCCTCCGCGAAGGCGTCCGAGACGTGCCGCAACACGCGCGCCTCGAGGTCGCGCCGACCGCCATAGGGGTCGATGAGCGTCCCGTCCTCCGCCTGGGCCATGGCGTTGATCGTCAGATCCCGGCGTGCCAGGTCCTGTTCAAGCGTCACATCGGGGGCCGTGTGGAACTGGAAACCGTGGTACCCGGCAGACGTCTTGCGCTCGGTCCGGGCCAATGCCACCTCTTCATGGGTCACGGGATCCAGGAAGACCGGGAAATCCTTGCCCACAGGAAGAAAACCCTTGTCGATCAACGACTTGGGCGTTGCGCCGACCACGACCCAATCGCGGTCCTGCACGGGCAGTCCCAGCAGGGCGTCCCGGACAGCCCCCCCAACGAGATACATCTGAACACTCATGTTGCGGCGCAGCATCCCCGATGAAGGGGATAGCTAAAGTAGTCTCTCTATCCGTATATTCACCAATGCCACCTGCACACCAGTGTCTGTTCAAACAGGCCAACTACCGAGAGAGACGTTGTAGTCAGGCAGGCCGGCATAGCAGTAGGGAGTATCTTGAATGAAGTCTGTTCTTCTCCTCCTGCTGGGCGGAATTGGTCTCGCCGCCCAGGCGCAGGAGCAGCAAGCGCCGGACACGAACTCCGTGCACGTCGCCGCTGACACCAGTTTCACCCGGCAGAGCCAGCCCGCCCCCGTGCAGCTGGCAGATGTCAACGAACAAGAGGGCGCGGACACCGTCGTGCCGTCCTTCGTCTCCGAGCCCACGAACCAGGCCATGATGCTCGGCGGCCTTCTCGCCGCAGGTTTCATGGTCCGCCGCCGCCGCGACCACTGATTTCGCGTCGGCCCACCTCGCCGCTTTCCGCCGCCTGCCCGCACAGGCAACGGAAGGCGGTTTTTCATTTCAAGGCTTCAAGACCGGTACCGGTCCGCTGACGTCGCGGTAGGGCTCTTCGAAGTCGAGGAAGTCCTTCTCTGCCATCGCGTCGGCGATCCACTCGCGCACGCCCGGCGCCGCCTGCACGGCGTCCGTGTAGGCCGTCAACGGGGCGGGCAATGGCAGTCCGTAGCGCGTCACCCGCATCACCACCGGCGCGAAGAAAGCGTCCGCCGCGCCGAACTCGCCGAACAGGAAGGGGCCGCCGCTCTGCGTCAGCGCCTCGGTCCACAGTTCCACGACGCGGGCGAGGTCCTTGCGTAGGCCGGCCTCGGTCTGCAGCAGCCGTGCGCCGACGGTTGTCAGGTCGGCGTCGATGTTCATCATGCAATGGCTGCGCAGATGGCCGAAGCCGCTGTGCATCTCGGCGCAGAGGCAACGCGCCCGCGCGCGCTGGCGGGCGTCGCGCGGCCAGACGGCCTTGTCGGGGAAGCGGTCGGCCAGGTACTCGACGATCGCCAGCGAATCCCAGACCGCGAGGCCGTCGTCCACCAGCACAGGCACCTTGCCGGCCGGCGTGACCGCGCCGATCTCGCGATAGAAGGCCGAGTCGGGCGTGAAGTCGAAACGGACGATCCGCTCCTGGAAATCGATGCCCAGTGCCTTCATCAGCACCCATGGGCGCATCGACCAGGACGAGTAGTTCTTGTTGCCGATGATCAGCTGCATGCGGAAAGCTCTCTGCAAAGGGGAAGGGCGCCGTCGCCGGCGCGCCGGGGTCAGTTCGTGCCGTTGGCCGGGATGTCCGGCGCCGACGCGGCGGCCGGCCCGATGACGCTGCCGAGCCGGTCGCGCAGCACGATGCCGCGCTCGCGGCCCATCAGCTGCGCGTAGATCGTCGCGTTGGACAGCACCTTGCGCACGTAGTCGCGGGTCTCCCAGATGGGGATGTTCTCGGTCCAGATCGCGGCGTCCAGCTGCGGACCGTCGCGCCAGCGGCGCGGCCGGTTCGGGCCGGCGTTGTAGGCCGCCGCGGCCATCGCCTGCGAGCCCTCGAAGCTGTCCATCACCAGCTTCAGGTAGCCGGTGCCCAGGCGCAGGTTGGTGTCGCGGTCATGCAGCATGTCGGGCTTGAAGTCGACGCCCAGCTTCCTGGCCGTCCACTTCGCGGTGGCCGGCATCACCTGCATCAGGCCGCCGGCGCCGACGTGCGAGCGCGCGTCCATCATGAAGCGCGACTCCTGCCGGATCAGGCCGTAGACGTAGGCCGGGTCCAGACCCACCGCCGTCGATTGCTTCAACACGTCCGCGCGGTAGGGCATCGGGAAGCGCTGGGCGAGGTCGATCTCGGTCTTCGTCCGCTCGCTGGTCTGGATGCAGCGCTCCCAGAGCTCGCGTTCGCAAGCGGCCTGCGCGATCGACAGCAGCTCGCGATCCGACAGGCCGCGCAGGCTGAAGTTCCATTCGCGCTGACCTTCGCTGCGCAGGCCCACGGCGAGCAGCATCAGCGCGCGCTGGATGCCCGGATTCGCCAGCCCCTGCGCGCGCTCCGGCGCCGTCAGATCCGCAGGCGTCGGCGGCAGCGGCAGGCGCAGTTTCAATTCGTCGGCGGCGAGCTTGCCGTAGAAACTGAGCGGCGAGGCGATCGCGCGCAGCGTCTCCTGGGCTTCGCGGCGCTGGGCGTCACCGGACGGGCCGGTCGGCGCCAGTTGCTGCTGCGCCTTCGCGCGCCAGTACTGCCAGGTGATGTCCTTCTGGTCCGACGGCTTCATCAGCGCAATGGCCGCGATCAATTGCTCGGGCCGGCTCGCGCCCGCGTCACCGCGCAGCGCGGCGCGCGCCATCCAGCTGATCGTGTCGTCGCTCCATTCGACCGGGCCGAGCTTGGCCTGCAGCTTGATCGCGCGATCGAAGTGCTCGTTGGCCTCGTCCTTCAGCCGCAGCGCCGCCTGTCTGCCGTACTGGGCCCAGAGCCACGCGGACAGGTCGTTGGGCAGCTTGGCCGCCCAGCGGCGCACGTCGTCGTCCGCCTTGTCGTAGTCGGTCGCCAGCAGCCGCATCAGCGCCAGCATCGTCAGCTCGGCCTTGGCGCGCGGCGAGGCCGCGGCCTTGCGCTTCAGGTAGCGGTCCGGCTTGTCCATCAGCTCGGCCAGCGCCTCCTGGTCGGGCTTGGACAGCAGCGCCCCGGCCTGCTTCACCGCGCGGGGCTTGTTGGTCTCGACGATGAAGCGCAGCTTGCGCCAGACGTCCGAATCCTTGAACTGGCCGTTCTCGTGCAGCGTGGCCGCGAGCATGTTGCAGCCCTCGTCCGCATCGCGTTGCGCGAACCAGGCGGCGCGCGCGGCGTCTCGCAGGTCGCGCCCCGGCGGATCCGCGAGCAGCGCGTAGCAGGCGACTTCGCGGTCGTCCTGCATCTTGTAGGCGGCGTGGTCACGGCGGAAGTTGGCCCAGTCGCGGCGATGTCCCAGCTCCAGCAGCCAGTCGTTGCGCAGCCGGTCCTCGACGTAGGCGCCCGGCCAGCGCGCATAGAACGCGTTGAGCTCCGGCTGCTGCGCCTCGGACAGGCGGGCGTTCAGCTCCCAGTAGTCGAACCAGGGCGCGAGCGGATGCTGCTGGTCGAAGGCGACCTGCCGCATCGCGGCCAGTCGCGAGCGGTCCCGGATGCGCCAGGCCTCGCGGGCATCGGTGACCAGGTCCGGCAGCGGCGGCAGGGGGTTGGGCACGACGTTGAAGGTCGTGGTCGATTGCGCGAGCGCTGGCGGGGCCGTGACCGCGGCGGCCACGCAGAGGGCGCCCACGGCCCCCAGGGCACCGACGGTGGCCGAGACGGTCACGGTGGCGGAGGCGAGGGCGGTTACAGTGATCCGAGCGAACTTCATGCCGACCTGCGATGAGTGACTCCCCCATGGCTCCCGAAGCCGCCGGCACAACCGGCAAGACCTGGCCCCATGAGCGAAGCGAATTGCGTCGCGCCTTGCTGGCGCGCCGCCGCGAATGGTGGGCCGGTGCCGAGGCGCGTCTCGCCGCCGACAAGCTGGGCGAGCAGCTGCTTCCGCTGCTGCGCCAGCTCGAGCCGCTGACCCTCGGCCTCTATTGGCCCCTGGAGGGGGAATTTAACGCAGCGGCCTGGGCCTCGACCCACAAGCTCGGGGGAGAAATGCAATTGGCGCTGCCCTTCGCGCGTAAAGCCGGCGACCACGGGCCGGCGTCGATGACGTTCCGGCGCTGGGACGGCCAGGAACCGACGGTGAAGGACGAGTGCGGCATCCCCAGCTCGACCGGGCCGGTGCTGGTGCCGGAGGTGCTGCTGGTGCCCTGCCTGGGCTACACGCGGGAAGGTTTCAGACTGGGCTACGGCGGCGGCTACTTCGACCGCTGGATCGAGGCGCACCCCGGGGTCACGACGATCGGGCTGGGGTGGAGTTGCTGCGAGGCCGCGTTCGAAGTCCAGCCGCACGATCAGGCGATGACCGTGGTGCTGACCGAGCGCGAATTGATTGCGCCCTGACTGAGCGGACCGGATCGCCGCTGGCCCTCACCCCCACCCTCTCCCGCAAGCGGGAGAGGGAGTCCGACCAGTTCTACTCGCAGCGCCGGCTCCTCTTGCCCCCTCTCCCGCTTGCGGGAGAGGGAGGGGTGAGGGCCGGCGGCGTGGCAGTGCGGAAGCCTTCTTGCTCAGCCGGAGTTCTCGTCCACCGGCGGATCCGGCTCGCCGATCGCGCGGCGCGTGAGCGCGGCGTGTTCGCCGATCCAGCGTGCGAATTCGACGACCTCGGGCCGCGCCCGCCCGTGCTCCGACATCATGAGCCAGTACACCGTCGGGCAGTCGGTGCGGCCGGCCTCGCCGAAGGGCTCGACCAGCTCGCCGCGCTCCAGCGCTTCGTAGATCAGCGGCAACCGGGCCAGCGCGACCGCCTGGCCGGACACCGCCGCCTGGATCTGCTGGTAGGTGAAGTTCAGGTACATCCAGCGCCGCGGCTGCAGGTCCGGCGCGCCGTGCAGCGCCAGCCAGCGCCGCCAGCTCAGGAACAGGCCGCTGGGACGCTGGTCGTCCTCCTCGGCCAGCGTGTACTGGCGCAGGTCGGCCGCCTGGCTCAGCGGCGGTCCCTGGCCCTCCTGCGCCTGCTTGGCGACCCAGGGATTCACGACCGGCGTCAGCATCTCGCCGAACATCCGCTGCGCCGAGGGCGCCACCCGGTTCGGCGCGGCGTAGCGCAGCGCGACGTCGAATTCGCTGTCGTCGATCTCGACGAGCTGATCCAGCGCCGAGACGCGGATGTCCATGTCCGGATGCTCGCGCTGGAAGGCCTCCAGCCGGGGGATCAGCCACAGCGACGCGAAAGAGGCGAAGGTCGTCACGTTGACGACGCGCCGGCCCCGCGTCGAGCGGATCTGGCGCACCGTGCTGTCCAGACGCTCCAGCATCGGCTCCACGGCCGACAGCAGCAGCTTGCCGTCCGGCGCCAGCTCGACGTGGCGGGTGCCGCGCAGGAAGAGCGTGGCGCCCAGTTCCTCCTCCAGCGACCGGATCTGGCGGCTGATGGCGGATTGGGTGAGGTAGAGCTCCTCGGCGGCGGCGCTGAAGCTCAAACGCCGGGCGACCGCCTCGAAGGCGCGCAGCGAACCGACGGCGAGCGGGCGATGACGGGGCGGATTCATGCGTGGATGGTATCAATCGACGCGACAAGACTCATTGGACCATCGTGCGGGTCAACCCTAGTATTGCACCATGTTCACGAGGAAGGCCGCCGGTGCGCGGACCGCCCGGCGGACAAGGAGCAGATCATGAATGTCATGCAAAAGTCATCAATCCAGGTCAGCCGCGACGACGCCGCGTGGACGTTGTCGCAGGGCGAGGCCATGAGCCTGCCCATCGGCCCGGGCCGCCGTGAACTGCATGTGCTCGACGGTCGCGTCTGGGTCACGCAGCGCGGCGACCTGAACCTGCCGGCGCAGGACTTCTGGCTGTCGGCCGGTGAAACGCTGGAAGTCGCCAGCGGCACCGAGCTCGTCGTCGAAGCCTGGCCGACCGCCCGCTTCCAGCTGATGGTGCCGCCGCAGGCTTGCGCCAACAAGCCGGCGCGGAGCGTCGTCAGCCGCCTGCCTTCTTTCGGGCAACTGTTCGGCCAGCGCCTGGCGAACGCTTGACCGCAGGAGCCGCCGTCGTGACACCCTTCAGCGCCTTGACCGGCTTCTCCGTCCTGACGGTCCTGGGTTCGGCGCTGGTGCCGGCGCTCTTCTTCGGCGTCCTGGCCTTCGGCTTCGCGTTGGCGGAGCGCAAGGCCGACTCCATCGCCAGCCGCCCCCAGGGCAGCATCAGCGCGGGCGACTCCAGCGTCTCCTCCGGCGGCCGGAAGTAATTCAGGCTGGCGACCTCCTCTCGCCCGTCCTTGTCGGTCTTCGAGTACCGGAACGGCTCGCAGCCGGCGTCCACATAACGCGACTGACTCACGGCGTCGGCCTTCAGGTAGAGCTCGTCGCGACTGATGATGGCCAGGAACAGGCCGTCCACATACAGCCCGAAGCCGCCGAACATCCGCCGCGCCAGCACCGGCCCGAGCGGGGCCAGCAACTCCATGCAGTGATTCGCGAAGTCCGCGCCGGCGCCGGTGAGGTGCCGGACGGTTCCCGTGGTGGTGGTGCGTGCCATGGCGCCGACTCTAGATCAGCGCTGGCGCCCTGTCCGCGAGGCGGCCACAATGGTCCGCTCCAGGGCCCGCCGGGTCCTCCAGGGAAGGCGAATGGGCTGGATGGATCCGAACGACAAGCTGCCGATCTCCGAAGACCGCCAGGCGCTGCGCGAGCGCCTGATCCGCGAACGCCTGGACCTGCCGGGCCGCCTTGAACTCGCCGACGTCGTGCAGAGCGTGCTGCGCGTCTGGCTGATCGGACGCAAGGAAAAGCGCATCGCCGCCTACTGGCCGATCAAGGGGGAATTCGATCCGCTGCCGGCGCTGTACCGCTGGAGCGAGGTCGACGGCGACCGTCGCATCGGCCTGCCCGTCGTCGATCGCGAGGAAGGCCGGCTGCGCTTCCACGTCTGGTACCCGGGCTGCCCGATGGAAGAGGACGCCACCGGCATCACCAAACCCAAGGACACCGAGGCCTTCGATCCGCAGTTGCTGCTGCTGCCCTGTCTGGGCTACGGCCCGGGCGGGATCCGTATGGGTTACGGCGGTGGCTTCATGCTGCGCACGATCGGGCAGATCCAGCCGCGGCCGGTGGTCGTCGGCGTGGGCTTCAGCCACGGCTTCCAACCGACGCTGACCGCCCAGCCGAACGACGTGCGGCTCGATGCGATGCTGACCGAGATGGGGGTCGTCTGGGAGAATTCCCGCGCATGAATCCCGCCTCGAGTTCTGCCGTGAGCCCTGCCATGAGTTCCGTTGATCCCCACGCCCTGAACGCCCTCTACACCGCCCACCTCGCGGAGCAGCAGCGCCGCACCGAACACGCGCTGCAGCGCGGCGGATTCGACGCGCTGCTGATCGCCTCGGGCACCGAGAAGTTCGCCTTCCTCGACGACCGGCCCTACGTCTTCCAGCCGAATCCCCACTTCAAGCTGTGGGTCCCGCTGATCCGTCATCCGGACAGCTGGCTGGTGATCCGGCCGGGGCACAAGCCGCGTCTCGTCTACGTACAGCCCGAGGACTACTGGCACGTGCCGCCCGAGGCACCGAGCGGCTTCTGGGTCGACCACTTCGAGCTGATCGTCGTGCGCAAGCCGGAGGAGGCGCTGCCCTATCTGCAGGTGCCCGGCACGCTGGCGATCGTCGGCGAAGCGGACGCGGCATTGGGAGACATCGTCCCGAACAATCCGCCCGACGTGCTGAACCCGCTGCACTACGCGCGCGCCGCGAAGACCGACTACGAGCTGCTGCGCCTGCGCGAGGCGTCGGCGCTGGGCGCCAAGGCGCATCTGGCGTCGCAGCGCGCCTTCCGCGACGGGCGGTCCGAGGCGGCCATCCACAACGCCTATCTGGACGCCTGCGGCTTCGCGGAGCGCGACCTGCCCTACGGCAACATCGTCGCGCTCAACGAGCACGCGGCGGTGCTGCACTACCAGTACCAGGACCAGCGCGCGCCGGCGCAATCGCTGTCGCTGCTGGTGGATGCGGGCGCGCACAGCTGCGGCTACGCGTCGGACATCACCCGCACGACCGGCAACGGCGACGCGTCGTTCCAGGCGCTGATCGATGCGATGGAGGCCTCCCAGCTGCGGCTGGTCGATCGCGTGCGGGCGGGCGTGGACTATCGCGACATCCACCTGGACTCCCACCGCGAGATCGCCGGGGTGCTGCGCCAGCTCGGCATCGTGAAGATGGACGAGGACGCGATGGTCGCGCAAGGCGTGACGTCGACGTTCCTGCCGCACGGCATCGGCCACCTGCTGGGCTTGCAGGTCCATGACATCGGCGGCTTCATGGCCGGCGAGGACGGCGGGACGATCGCCAAGCCGGAAGGCCATCCGTACCTGCGCCTGACGCGCGTGCTGCAGCCCGGCATGGTCGTGACGATCGAGCCGGGCCTGTACTTCATCCCGATGCTGCTGGACAAGCTGCGCGCGACGCCCGCGGCGGCGAACGTGGATTGGGCGCTGGTGAAGCACCTGAGCGCGTTCGGCGGTGTCCGCATCGAGGACGATGTCGCCTGCCGCGAAACGGGCGCGCCGGAGAACCTGACGCGGGACGCGTTCGCGGCGCTGAGCTGACGCGGCGAGAGGCGCTCGCTGTCGGGCAATGAAGAAGGGGTCCTGACGGACCCATTCTTTCATCTGCACTCAGCTGCGCCGATCAGAACCGGTACCCGACGCCCACGCCCACCAGCAGCGGATCGATCTTGAACTTCCCGACGTTCACGCCCTTGGCGCGGACTTCGGTGTCCATCTGGATCTTCTTCACGTCGACGTTGATCGACCACTGCTTGTCGAGCATTACGTCGAAGCCGGCCTGCGCGGCCAAGCCGATGCTGTGCTTCTTGATGGTCGGTTGCAGCGCCGTCTGCACGGCCGGGTCGAAGTAGACGCCGGAGAAGCTCGTGTAGTTGAGGCCAGCGCCGACATAGGGGCGGAAGGTCCCTTCCGGGTTGAAGTGGTACTGCAGCGTCAGTGTCGGCGGCAGGTGCTTCACCGTGCCGATGCGCGTGCCGTTGCTGTAGAGCTTGTGACGCTGCGGTACGGTCAGGATCAGCTCGGTGGCCCAGTTCGGGGTCAGGAAATAGCTGAAGTCGAGCTCGGGGATCGTCTTGCGGCTCAGCGACAGCCCCAGTCCGGTCTTGTCCTTGTCCGCCGGGTCGATGTTCACCGCGCGGGCGCGATACACCCATGGGCTGCTCTGCGCGTGGGCCGACGGTGCCAAGGCGGCGAGCGCCGCGAGTGCGACGGCCGCGACGATGGCGGGGTGGAAAGAGGCGAGGGCGGTGGTGCGGGACATGCGGTCACTCCTGGTCAATGGGATGACCGGGATTGAACGCGGACCGCTCCGTGAGAACCTTGACCGTTCACAAGGAACGGCGGCGAACCGGAGCGGTTCCCTGCGATGGCGCGGAGCGCTTGCGCCTTATCAAGCTTTCGCGGCGAGACCGAGGCGTTCACACAACGCCAGCGTCAGTGCGCTCTGGTTGAGCGAATAGAAGTGCAACCCCGGCACGCCGCCTGCGATCAGCCGTTCGCAGAGCCGCGTGACGACGTCCAGGCCGAAGGCGCGCACCGAGGCGGCGTCGTCCATGTAGCCCTCCATCTTCAGCGCGACCCAGCGCGGGATCTCGATGCCGTCGCGTTGCGCGAACTGCGCGATCCGCGCGAAGTTGTTGATCGGCATGATGCCCGGCACGATCGGCACGTCCACGCCGATCGCCCGCGTCGCGTCGACGAAATGGAAGTAGGCATCGGGGTTGTAGAAGAACTGCGTGATCGCGCCGCTGGCGCCGGCGCGCACCTTGTCCGCGAAGAACTGCAGGTCGCGCGCCGCGTAGCGCTGCTGCGGGTGGTACTCGGGATAGGCGGCGACCTCGATGTCCCAGTCCGCGCCTTGCGTCTCGCGGATGAAGCGCACCAGTTCGGCTGCGTAGCGGAACTCGCCCGCCGTCGCCGTGCCGCTGGGCAGGTCGCCGCGCAGCGCGACGACGCGCCGGATGTTCTGCGCGCGGTAGGTCGCCAGGATCTCCGCGATGTTCTCGCGCGTCGAGCCCACGCAGGACAGGTGCGGCGCCGCCTCAAAGCCGGACGAGGCGATGTCCGCGACGGTCGACAGCGTCTTCTCGCGCGTCGATCCGCCCGCGCCGTAGGTGACGCTGAAGTACTGCGGATTCACCGCGCGCAGCTCCTGCACGACGGTCTTCAGCTTCTCGGTGCCGACGGGCGTGTTGGGCGGGAAGAATTCGATGCTGACAGGCGTCGTCATGGTTTCTGAACCCAGATGAAAAATTCGGTGTTGCCGTCGCCGCCGGTGACGGGGCTTTCGAACCAGCCCCTGACGACGAGGTCGCGCTTCTCGGCGGCCGCCACGGCCTGCTCCTTGAGCACGACGTATTGCGCCTTGTCCTTGACGATGCCGTTCTTGTTCAAGGCCTTCGGGCCCAGCTCGTACTGCGGCTTGATCAGCAGCAGCGCCTGGCCTTGCGGCTTGAGCCAACCGACCACGTGCTTGAGCGTGCCGATCATCGAGATGAAGCTCAGGTCGCCCACGACCAGATCGAAGGGCGCCTCGGGGACGTAATCCTTCACGTGCATGCCTTCATGGGCCGTGACGCGCGGGTCCGCCTTCAAGGTCTCATGCAGCTGGCTGTGGCCGACATCGATGCCGGTCACGTGCGCCGCGCCGGCCTTGAGCAGCACGTCGGTGAAACCGCCCGCGCTCTGGCCCATGTCCAGCGCCGAGAAGCCTGCCACCGACACACCGACCTTGGCCAGCGCACCTTCGAGCTTGAGCCCGCCGCGCGAGACGTAACGCAGCTCGGCGTCGTCCGTCACGCGCAGGGGGGTGGTCTCGGGCAGGTCCTCGCCGCACTTGCGCACGACAGTCCAGCCCTTGGGGCCTTCCCACTCGACCGCACGCGCGTCGATCAGCCGCTGGGCGGCCGAGCGCGTGGGCGCCAAGCCAAGGGAGAGAAGCAGCTGGTCAGCACGCATGGGTCGGGTCTCGGGTCAGGCTAGGGTCAGTGGATCAATAGCGATAGGTGTCGGGCTTGTACGGGCCCGACTTCGACACGCCGATGTAGGCGGCCTGCTCGTCCGTCAGCTCGCTCAACTGCGCGTTCAACGTCTTCAGCTGCAGGCGGGCGACGTGCTCGTCCAGGTGCTTGGGCAGCACGTAGACCTGGCCGACGGCGTAGGCGTCCTTGTGCGCGAACAGTTCGATCTGGGCGATCGTCTGGTTGGCGAAGCTGGACGACATCACGTAGCTCGGGTGGCCCGTACCGCAGCCCAGGTTCACCAGACGGCCCTTGGCCAGCAGGATGATCCGCTTGCCGTCGGGGAAGATCACGTGGTCGACCTGCGGCTTGATCTCTTCCCACTCGTACTTCTCGATCGAGGCGATGTCGATCTCGTTGTCGAAGTGGCCGATGTTGCAGACGATGGCGTTGTGCTTCATCGCGGCCATGTGCTCATGGCGGATCACGCCCTTGTTGCCGGTCGTGGTGACGAAGATGTCGGCCTTGTCGGCGGCGTATTCCATCGTCACGACGCGGAAGCCCTCCATCGCGGCCTGCAGCGCGCAGATCGGGTCGATCTCGGTGACCCACACCTGCGCCGACAGCGCGCGCATCGCCTGGGCCGAGCCCTTGCCCACGTCGCCATAACCGGCGATCACGGCGATCTTGCCGGCGATCATCACGTCCGTGGCGCGCTTGATGCCGTCCACCAGCGACTCGCGGCAGCCGTACAGGTTGTCGAACTTGCTCTTCGTGACCGAGTCGTTGACGTTGATCGCGCGGAACAGCAGCGTGCCCTTGGCCGACATTTCCTTCAGGCGGTGCACGCCCGTGGTCGTCTCTTCCGTGACGCCGATGATCTCGGCGCTCTTGCGGGTGTACCAGGTGGCGTCCTCGGCGACCTTCTTCTTGATCGCGGCGAACAGGATGCGCTCTTCCTCGCTGCCCGGGTTGGCCAGCACGGACAGGTCCTTCTCGGCCTTCTGGCCCAGGTGCATCAGCAGCGTCGCGTCGCCGCCGTCGTCCAGGATCATGTTCGGGCCTTCGCCCGGCGTGCCCTTGGCGCCGAAGTCGAAGATGCGGTGCGTGTAGTCCCAGTAGTCCTCCAGCGTCTCGCCCTTGTAGGCGAAGACGGGGGTGCCGACGGCGACCAGCGCGGCGGCGGCGTGGTCCTGCGTCGAGAAGATGTTGCACGAGGCCCAGCGGACTTCCGCGCCCAGCGCCTGCAGCGTCTCGACCAGCACGGCGGTCTGGATCGTCATGTGCAGCGAGCCGGTGATGCGCGCGCCCTTGAGCGGCTGCGCGGCGGCGTATTCCTCGCGGATGGCCATCAGCGCGGGCATCTCGCTCTCGGCGATCTTGATCTCCTTGCGGCCCCACGCGGCCAGCGACAGGTCTTTGATCAGGTACTGGTCTTGGGCCAGCGGCTTCAGTTGGGCGTTCATGCGGACTCCTGCGAAGAAGGGCCGTCGACACCAACGATCAGGACGCGGGGAGATGCGGAGAGGGCATTTGCCGCTCGGTCCTCACCCGGCCAACGAAGGGTCGACGGGTGAGCGCGGTTGCCATTGCCGCGGACATGTCGCCGCGCGGCGGTTCCGAGCCTGGCCTCGATGGGATGGGAGGTCGCAACGCTCCTCGGAACAGGGCGCGATTGTAGTCAAGTTCCGGCCGCGGCTCGATGACAGCGTTGCGCTCGGGGCCACAATCGCCCCCCATGCGAACGATCCCCCCGCTCAGCGACTGCCCCCGCGCGGCCTGGCTCCCCCTGCGCGGGGTGCTGACGGACATCGACGACACCCTGACGGCGGATGGCGCCATCGCGCCGGCGGCACTGGACGCGCTGCACCGGTTGCACGCGGCCGGCGTCCCGGTCATTGCGATCACGGGGCGCCCGGCCGGCTGGAGCGAACCGTTCGCGATGGCCTGGCCCCTGCGGGGGATCGTCGCGGAGAACGGTGGGGTTCTGCTGCATCGCGAAGGGGAGGCGCTCGCGACCGAATTTGCCCAGGACGACGCGACGCGATTGGCGAACTTCGCGCGACTGCAGGCGTGCGCGCGGGAGATCGTGGCGACCGTGCCCGGCGCCGTGCTCGCGCGCGACAGCGCCGGCCGGCTGACCGACATCGCCGTCGACCACAGCGAGTTCACGACGCTCGACGACGACGCGATCGCCGCCGTCTGCGACCGGATGCGCGCGCATGGGCTGGTGGCGACGGTCAGTTCGATCCACGTCAACGGCTGGATCGGCGATCACAGCAAGTGGACCGCGGCGCAGTGGGCGGTGAAGCGGCTGACGGGCCTGGACTTCGATCCCGCCGAGTGGGTGTACGTGGGCGACTCGACGAACGATCAATTGATGTTCGAACGCATGCCGCTGTCGGTGGGCGTCGCCAACATCGCGCGTTTCCTGCCGATGCTGGACCACCCGCCCGCTTATGTCACCGCGACCGAGCGCGGCGACGGCTTCGCGGAAGTGGCCCGGGCGCTGCTGTCGACGCGCGGGTAGGCCGGCTCATCGGCAACCGGGCGGTGGGGACGCGGCTGGCGGCCCTCGACCGGGTCCCAGGCATGACGGCCGACCAGCGCGGAGACGCCCGGCCAGTCATGCCCGCGCGGCAGTACCCGGGCCAGCGCCGCATGGCTGACCCGGCCCCCGAGGGCGACCAGACGCTCCGCCACCTCGATCCGCCGGCGGCGCAGCCGCGGCAGCAGCCAGCGATTGGTCGGGCGCTCCCGAAGCACGCTCGGATGCGGCATGCAGCGGTGCTCCGCCATCAGCAGGTGGCGCAGCAGGATCTCGAGTCCGAATGGATCGAGGCCTCGCCAATCAGTGCTCAACCGCGCCAGCGCGAAGCGTAGATTGGCCTGCGCGTCGGAATGCGCGACATGGAAGCGGTTCTGGCCGGTCATGAACATCTGGACCTCCGGAGAGCGGGAGCACCGCGCCGCTGTGGCAAGTGCGGCGCCTGTCCTTGATGTCGGCCATCGAGCCTCAGTTCTGAACCGGGGGATGTCCCCGAAAACGTCACGAAAGGAAAGCACCCCGTGGAGGGGGCGGCGGGCTCGCCAAAAGGAAAGGGCCGCGCGAGGCGGCCCTTCGGGTGGGGTTCGGAGAATCGTCAGGACTTCGACGTTCAGGACGCCTCGGGATGGCGCGACTTCCAGGCACGCAGGGCCTGCCGGTACGCGTCCATCGCCAGATCGTGCAGGTCGAAGATGCACGGGTCGCAGCCGTTGCCGCAGCACGCATCGATGTCCGGCTGCGGCGGCGGCACGGGCATCGGATCGTCGCCGACCTCGAGCGAGGCCGGAACGGCGGCGGAGTCGGACTGGACGTCGGTCATGGCTGGCGATTCTCGCGCGGGGGGCCTGGGGCCTCCCGCGGCAAGGCGCGTCAGCGACGGACCGGCGGCGGGCCCGAGTGGTTCGAACGCTGCAGGTGACGGAAGGTGATCCGGCCCTTGGTCAGGTCGTACGGCGACATTTCCAGGGAGACGGCATCGCCGGCCAGGATGCGGATGTGATGCTTGCGCATCTTGCCGCCCGTGTAGGCGATGACCTGATGGCCGTTTTCCAGCGTCACGCGAAAGCGCGAGTCCGGCAGGATTTCGTTGACGACACCCTGCATCTCGATCAGTTCTTCCTTGGCCATATGGCTTGCTCCATTCTTGAAAATGAAAAGGGCGCCAGCCGCGGTCTGCCGCAGGCCCTCGCCTCGGGAATCAGCGGCGCGCGGCTCAGTGGCTGCGCGCCCAGGCGGTGCCTTCGGTCTCCGCGTAGCGCAACGCGGCGCGGCGGGTCTCGAAGGTCGGCACGAATCGCATGACACGATCAATGCTGGCCATGCCGCGTCCCGACTGGATCGAGACGGCCGCGGCGAATCCGCCGTCGGCATGGGGTTTGGTCATCGGTGAGACAAGGAATCGCCCCACCTCAATGCGTTTGTTCTGCATCGTTATTTTGAGGTGTGCGCCTTGACAGGCAATCGCAATAAGCAACCGTCTTGGCGCGGTGTGGGAAGGTGTGTCACTCCGATTCGATGATACGAACAGAAGAGGCACGGAAAGTGGCTTCTGATGCCAATCAGCCGAATGGCGAACAGGCAGACCGAAGCCAGAAACGCTCAAGCGCACGAACCGGGGGGTGATGCTGGTGCGAGCCGCTCGCAGAAGGGTCCTTGGGAGGGACCGGAGGGGCTGCAGAAGAAGACCTGAAGAGGGTGGTCTTGTGCGAGTCAAGTCGGGGAATATAACACAAGGGCCGTTGGCGCGCATCCCCGGGTGTTGCGGCGGCGCCGGAACGGTACTTTGGCGGATCGTGCAAGCGGTGCGCCGAAATCGGCATGGGCGATCGCCGCCCCGTTCCTACGATTCATCCGTCCCCCAACACCGGCCCCGGCACCTCATGCCGCTGGCCCCGAACCCCCTGAAGGACGGAACTCCATGAGCAAGATCTGGTTCATCACCGGCGCCAACCGCGGTTTCGGCCGCGAGATCGCCCAGGCGGCGCTGGCCGCCGGCGACCGTGTCGTCGCCACCGGCCGCAACGTCGACGCGCTGAAGACGGCATATGCGGATCACGGCGAGGCCGTGCTGTGCCTCCCGCTGGACGTCAGCCGCGAGGCCGATGCTGTCCACGCGGTCGAGCAGGCCGTTGCCCGCTTCGGCCGCATCGACGTGCTGGTCAACAACGCCGGCTACGGACAGCTCGGCCTGTTCGAGGAAATCAGCGCCGCCGACATCGAGCGCCAGTTCGCCACCAACGTCTTCGGCCTGATGCATGTCACCCGCGCGGTGTTGCCGGTGATGCGTCGTCAGCGCGACGGGCACATCCTGAACATCGCGTCGGTCGGCGGCTTCCGCGGCTTCGATGGCGCGGCGGTGTATTGCGCGACGAAGTTCGCCGTCGACGGCTTCACCGCGTCGCTGGCGCCCGAGCTCGCCGGCTTCAACATCCGCGTGACGGTCGTCGAGCCGGGCTTCTTCCGCACCGATTTCCTGGATGCCAGTTCGGTCCGCTACGGCACGCAGTCCATCGCGGATTACGCGACGCTGCCCACGCCGCCGCTGTCGACCTACGAGGCCTACAACCACCAGCAACCCGGTGATCCGGCGAAGCTGGGGCGGGCCTTCGTCGAACTGGCCGCGATGCCGACGCCGCCGCTGCATTTCGTGGCGGGCTCGGACGCGCTCGGCATGGCGCGCGAGACCTTCGGCCAGCGGATGGCGGAGGTCGAGGCCCACGCGGGGCTGTCGGCCTCGCTGGATCGCGACGGCGTCTGACCGACCGTCTCGGGCGGGCCTCCGGCAACGGTCACGGGGCGCGGCTACCATCGCGCCCCAGGACAGGTCGGCCGGGGAGGGCGCGATGGATCGAGGAGGCGCGCCCGCATGACGGCGTCGCATTGGCAGCGTCCCGCAGGCAGGCGGCGATGGATCGGGCTGGCTGCGGCGCTGCTGGTGCAGGCCGCCTTCCTGTCGATGCTGTGGATGGACCACGGTTGGCGAGGGCGCAGGACCTCCGAGGGCCCCCGGCTGACCGAGGTGCGGCTGCTGCCGCTCCCGATGAGCCGCGAGACACCACCCGCGGCCCGCCCAGAACTCGAGCGACGTCGGCTCGACGTTCCGCGGTTGCAGGCGCCGATCCTCGTGGCGCCGCCCGAGGTGACGATCACCGCCGCGCCGCCGTCGACGTCGATCCAGACGGTGGCGGCACCGGCACTGCCGGCCTCGGGGGCGTCCGCGCCCCTCGGCAACGGGCGCACGACGCTCAACCTCGCGCTGCCGAAAGCCGGTCCCGCCTCCGATGCGCGCGTGCGCATGGCCGATCAGATCCGCAACGACGATCGTTCCCACAGCGCGCCGCGCACCGTCGAGTCCGCGATCGCGGACGCCGCAGGCACCCTGCCCATCGTGTCGAGCGTGTCGACGAGCGGCTCGGGCTCCAAGGTGATCCGCCAGGGCAGCAAGTGCACGCGGGTCTACGAGAACCGCGTCGCCGCCATCAACCCGACCGACGATCGTCTCAAGGACGCGCCAGCGATGGTGGGGAACTGCTTCAGCAAGTGAGGGCGTCCGGCCCGGGGGCATGGGGCGCCGACCGGGGCGCCGACCGGGGCGCCAACCGGATCGCGGCGGCGCTCAGGCCGTGAACCGCGAGGCCGGCGTGTCGCGCCGCTTCGCTGCGTCGCGTGACGGCGGCGCACCGTAAAGGCGGCTGTACTCGCGGCTGAATTGCGACGGGCTCTCGTACCCGACCGCATGGCCGGCACGCGCGACTTCCAGGCCCTCGGCGATCAGCAGCCGGCGGGCCTCCTGCAGTCGCAGCTGCTTCTGGTACTGCAAGGGACTCATCGACGTCAGCGCGCGGAAATGGTGGTGCAGCGACGACGCGCTCATGTGCGCCTCCTTGGCCAGCGACTCGATGCGCAGCGGTTGCGCGTAATGCGCCTTCAGCCAGCGGATCGCGCGGTGCACGCGCTGCGTCTGGCTGTCGGCGCGCGCGACCTGCGCCAGGCGCTCGCCCTGCTCGCTGCGCAGCACGCGGTAGACCAGCTCGCGCATCGCCATGGCCGCGAGCGCGGCCTGGTCCTCCGGATGATCGAGCAGCCGCATCAGGCGCGCCGATGCGTCGAGCATCTCCGCCGTGACCGCGCTGACGAAGAGGCCGCGGCCGAGGTCATCGCCCTCGGCGTTGCCCGTCGATGCGACCGGCGCCACTGTTGCCACAGGTGCCCCTGACGCGGCGGGCGCCCGAGGCGGACCGCTCCGTGCGACCAGCTCCGCCACTTCCTCCGGATCGAAGTCCAGGCGCAGGCAGAGGTAGGGGCGCTCCGGGGTCGCCTCGGTCACGCGGCCGCTGACCGGCAGGTCGGTCGTGAACACCATGAAGCGCGCGGCGTCGTAGACGTAGCGCTCCTCGCCGAGCCGCACCTCTTTCGCGCCCTGCGAGATCAGGCACAGCGAGGCCGGCTGAACCGCGTGCGCGAGTTCGCCGCCCGGCGCGTCGAGCCGGATGATCCACAGCCGGGGCAGGGCCGTCGGCCAGACGCCCTCACGCGGCGCATGGCGCGACAGCATCGCGCTCAGCGCCTCGGTGTCCTGCATGAGCGGGCTCATCCTGCGCGCAGCAGCTGCTCGATGTCGGCGCGCGGCGGCGTGCCGAAGAGGCGACGGTATTCGCGGCTGAACTGCGAGGCGCTCTCGTAGCCGACCTGATGCGCCGCCGCCGCCGCGTCCAGCCCTTCGCCGAGCATCAGCCGGCGCGCATGCTGCAGCCGCAGCTGCTTCTGGTACTGCATCGGCGACATGCTCGTGAGCTGCTTGAAGCGCTGATGCAAGGTCGAGGCGCTCATGTGCGCCACCGCGGCCAGCTCGTCGATGCTGATGGCTTCGCTGAAGCGGCGGTTCAGCTCGTCGATCGCGCGCGACAGGCGGCGCGTCGCGCTGTCCTGCTGCGCCAGCGCGCGCAGCCGCGGACCGAGCGGGCCGGTCAGCACGCGATAGAAGATCTCCCGCTGCAGCAGCGGCGCCATGACGCGCTGGTCCGACGGGTTGTCCAGCAGCTGCATCAGCCGCAGGGCGGCGCTCAGCAGCGATTCCGACACCGGCGCGACGTTCAGCCCCGACTGCGCCGACGGCGACGCATCGGTGCTCGCCGGGCCGACCTCGAGCATCAGCTCCGCCAGCGTCGCGGTCGAGCAGTCGATGCGCACGCACAGGTAGGGCTTGTCCGGCGTCGCCTCGATGACGCCGCCCTTGGGCAGCATCGGCATCGACACCAGCAGGAAGTGCAGCGGGTCGTAGTACAGCGTCTCGGTGCCGAGCTCCACCTTCTTGCGCCCCTGCAGCACGATGGCCAGGCCGGGCTCGTAGAAGGCCGGCGCGGTCTTGGGCATGCTGCAGCTGGCCTTGATCAGGTGCAGGCAGGGAATGGCGGTCGGGCGGGAGCCTTCGCCGTCGATGTGCCGGAGCGTCAGATCCACCATCTGCGCGCGCAGGGCCTGCAGCGCGTCGGGGAAGCCGTCGGCGAGGGGAATCGGAGTGGGTGCGACCATGCATCGGATTGTGCAAGTCCGTCGCGCGCGCCGCCAGCGCCCGCGAGGGCGCCGGACGGGGTTCCGGAGGATTGGGCAAGGACGGGCGAGCATTGCGCTGGTTCCGGAGGGGGGCGGATTCCTAAGCTCTCGGTCATCGCGGCGGTCATCCGATCGCCGCCGTCACCTTGCTTTCGAAGGAGTGCCGCCATGACCATCATGTCCAGGGAACCGCTCAACAACCTGCCCCAACTGCCGCGCCGCCGGCTCGGCGCGCACGGGCCGGAGGTCTCCGCGCTCGGGCTCGGCTGCATGGGGATGTCCGATTTCTACGGCCCCGCCGACGAGGCCACGTCGATGGCCGTCCTGCACCGCGCGCTGGACCTCGGGATGAACTTCCTCGACACCTCCGACATCTACGGCAACGGCGCCAACGAGCGTCTGCTGTCGGGGCTGCTCGCCAACCGCCGCCGCGAGGTGGTGCTCGCCACCAAGTTCGGCATCGTCCGCAACGCCGACGGCCTCTCGGCCGGCGTCAACGGCAAGCCGGCCCATGTCCACGCGTCGTGCGATGCGAGCCTGCGCCGGCTCGGCGTGAACCACATCGACCTGTACTACCTGCACCGCGTCGACAAGTCCGTGCCGATCGAGGAGACCGTCGGCGCGATGGCCGAGCTGGTGCGCGCGGGCAAGGTGCGGCACATCGGGCTGTCGGAAGCCTCCGCGGAGACGATCCGCCGCGCCCACCGGGTGCATCCGATCGCGGCGGTGCAGTCCGAGTACTCGCTGTGGACCCGCGATGTCGAGGCCGAGGTGCTGCCGACCTGCCGCGAGCTCGGCATCGCGCTGGTGCCGTACAGCCCGCTGGGTCGGGGCTTCCTGACCGGCGCGATCCGCAGCGCCGATCAACTGGCAGCCAACGACTGGCGGCGGGTCAATCCGCGCTTCCAGGACGGCCACCTGGCGCAGAACCTCGCGCTGGCCGATGCGATCGTCGCGCTGGCCCGCGACCACGGCCTGGCGCCGGCGCAACTGGCGCTGGCCTGGCTGCTGGACCGCGGTCCGGACATCGTGCCGATCCCCGGCACCCGCTCGACCGCGCGGCTGGAGGAGAACGCGATGGCCGCGCGCCTGCGGCTCAACGACGTGCTGCGCGAGGAACTGCACGAGCTGCTCGACGCGTTCCCCGTCGCCGGCGAAAGGTACCCCGAGGTGTCGATGGCGCTGGTCAACGCGTGATCGCTGTCATTCCTCGAGTCCGAGGAACACGGCCATCTCGTAGTACGCCTCGTCCAGCGCGGCGCGGAAGGCCGCCTCACGCGGCCGCTTGTCGATGAAGCCGAGGTCCGGGACCAGCGTCCCGGCCTCGACCTTCAGGTTGGCCCAGCCGATCATCCGGTCGCCCCAGAGCATCGGCAGCGCGTAGTGGCCCATCGTGCGCTTGGCCGGCGGCGTGTAGGCCTCGAAGCGGTAGGCCCAGCCCCACAGCCGCTCGAAGCGGCGGCGGTCCCACACCAGCGGGTCGAACGGCGCGAGGAAACGCAGCCGGTCCGGCTCGACCTTGTGCGCGCGTGACGCCGGATGCTCGTCGGCGGGCCAGTACCAGACCTCGCCGTCGATCTTCGCGTGGCCCCAGCGCGCCTTGGCTTCCTTCAGCACGTGGCGCGCCTCGACGTTCAGGTGCGGTGCGCCGTAGCCCAGCAGCGAGGTCAGGTAGCCGAGGCTGGGCGAGGGCAGCGGCGCATAGAGCGCCACGATCATGTCGAGCAGCCGCGCCGCCCGCGCGTGGCGGGCCTCGGGGCTGTCGTCCTGGGGCAGGTGCTCGATCACCTCGTAGACCCGCGTGCCGGAGTCGCGCCGCGCCACGCGCAGCAGGCCGCGGTAGTGCATGCCGTCGAGCAGGTGCGTGCTGGCGTTGAGCTCGCCGCCCCAGTAGCCCTCGACGCGTCCATGGCTGAACGCCTGCTGCACATGCTGCGGATGCGTGCGGCCGCGCGCGCGGATGAACTCGAGGACCTCGGCGGCGCGGGCGGTCATCGCCTCGTCCCAGGCGCGCTTCGGGGTGCGCGGATGGAGCAGCGACAGCATCTCGCGCGGCAGGAAGCCGTAGTTGACGAGGGCGTCCTCCTCGACGGCCAGCTTCGCGTAGCGCGCTTCCAGCTGACCGGCGCGGTAGTCCTTGACCCGGTGCATCAGGATCAGGTCCTGTGCCCGCGCCGGGGCGCGGATCGGGTCGGCCTGCACGAAGCCCAGGCGCTGGATCGCGCGCAGCAGCGTCGTCGGCTTGAAGAAGGTGCGGGCGATGGCGTGACGCCGCAGCGCGTCATGGTCGATCACGGGCATTCGGAAGCAGGGGTCATCGAAAGCCCTGACGGTACCCTCGGCACGACACCGGATGTGTCAGCAGGGAGTCGTCGAGTGCCGGGGTGAGGGCCAGCGGCGGCGGAAGTACTGAAGCCCTCATGCGCCTCACAGCGGCGCGAAGCCGCTCGGCGCCTGCTCGACGGTGTCCATCTGCATCTCGAAACTGAAGAAGCGGTTGCGACCGCGCGACTTCGCTGTGTAGAGCGCGTCGTCGGAGCGCCGCAGCAGGCCTTCGACGGAGGTGTCCGCGTCCGGCACGCAGGTGGTGATGCCGCCGGACAGCGTGACGTGGGGCTCGACCGAATCCGGGTGGCGCATGTTGCAGTTGCGCAGCGTGCGCATCACCGCCCGCGCGAAGGTCATCGCACCGGAGCGCGGCGTGCCCGGCAGGATCAGCGCGAACTCCTCGCCGCCATAGCGGGCCGCGCAGTCGCGAGGACGGCGGCAGGTCTCCTGCAGCAGCCGCGCGACGCGCTGCAGGCAGGCGTCGCCGGCCAGGTGGCCGTAGCTGTCGTTGTAGCGCTTGAAGTGGTCGATGTCGCACAGCACCAGCGTCAGCGGCTGCTGGTCGCGCCGCGCGCAGGCGATCTCCTGGGCCAGTCGCGCGTCGAAGGCGCGGCGGTTCATCAGCCGCGTCAGCGGATCCTCGCCGGAAAGCTTCTCCAGCCGTTCATTGCTGTGCCGGAGATCGTCCGACACCTGCTGCAACCGCGTCTGCATCCGCCGCAGCCGCTGCATCGCGCGCAGCTTGGCCTGCAGCACGGTGTTGGAGACGGGCTTGACCAGGTAGTCGTCGCCGCCCGACTCGATGCCCTGCCAGAGGTCCTGGTCGCGGTCGCGGCTGGAGAGGAAGATGATCGGCGTCCAGCCGCCGTTCTCGTGCGCGCGCATCTGGCTGGCGACCCAGTAGCCGTCGTGGTCGGGCATCTCGACGTCGAGCAGCACCAGGTCGGGATGGTCGCCGTCGAAGCGGGCCAGGGCGCTGTCGCCGCCGTCCGCCTCCAGCGTGTGATGTCCGATCGCCTGCAGCTGCCTGCAGAGGAACCCACGCGTGCTGGCCTGGTCATCCACGACCAGGATGCGCAGCGGAGGGAGCGAGGCAGGCGGCAGCGAGGCGGAAGCGTCCATGGCCGGGCATCGTCGACAGGCGGCAACAAGATGTGCCGGAGCCGATTATGCGGGGCCGGTCCCGCCGAAGGCAGTTCGGGTATGCCTCAAGTCGGGGACGACGGCGGCACGCCGGGTGCGGTCGGCGCGGCGGTCGCCGGCGCGGCCTGGCGGCGCTGTTCCGCCGTGTCCATCTGCATCTCGTAGCTGAAGAAGCGGTTCCGGCCGGTGGACTTGGCGTTGTAGAGGGCGTCGTCGGCGCGGATGATCAGGCCCTCGGCGCTGGTGCTGTCGTCGGGCAGGCAGGTGGTGATCCCGCCGGAGAGCGTGATCGTCGCGCCGGTCGGCGAATCCGGATGCGGGATCGCGGCCAGTTCCACCGTGCGCATCAGCGCGCGGGCGTAGGTCATCGCGCCGGAGCGCGGCGTGTTGGGCAGGACCAGCGCGAACTCCTCGCCGCCGTAGCGTCCGGCGCAGTCGCTCGGGCGGCGGCAGGTTTCCTTGAGCAGTTGGCCGATGCGGCGCAGGCAGGCGTCGCCGGCAACGTGGCCGGCCGCGTCGTTGTAACGCTTGAAGTGGTCGACGTCGCAGAGCATCAGCGTCAGCGGCTTGCCGTCGCGGCGGGCGAGGTCCAGTTCCTGCTGCAGCCGTGCATCCAGTGCGCGCCGGTTCATCAGGCCGGTCATGGCGTCGACGCTGGAGAGTTCCTCCAGTTGCGCGTTGGCCGCGCGCAGTTCCTCGGACATCTGCACCAGCCGCGCGCGCATCTGCGCCAGGCGCTGCATCGCGCGCAGCTTGGCGTGCAGGATCATCGCGGAGGCCGGCTTCACCAGGTAGTCGTCGCCGCCGGATTCGATGCCCTTCCAGACGTCCTCGTCCTGGTTGAACTGGCTGAGGAAGATGATCGGCGTCCAGCCGCCGGGCTCGGCGGCACGCATCTCGCGGCAGGTCCAGTAGCCGTCGTGGCCGGGCATCTCGACGTCCAGCAGCACCAGGTCGGGTCGGTAGCGGCGGAACAGCTCCAGCGCCCACTCGGCGCTGTCGGCCTCCAGCACGCGGTGACCGGCGCGGTCCAGTTCCGCGGTCAGCGCCACGCGGGTGGCACTCTGGTCGTCGACGATCAGGATGGTCAGCGGGGACGGCGAGGTCGGCATGGCGTGCATGCGGTCATTCTGCCGCGATGCCCGACTTCATGAAACGACAAGGGCCGCGCAAGGCAGCCCTGAGTCGGGGGATCAAGTTTCCGCGTGTGCGGCAAATGACCGGTTCGGGGGAGGGGGTTTGTGGTCGACGCTCACATCCGCTGCCGCGGATATGAGCGTCGCCCCAAAGCGAAGAACTTGCTGCGCAAGTTCCGGGCTTACAGCCCGGCCGCTGCTCGCAGCGCCTTCGCTTTGTCCGTCCGCTCCCAACTGAACTCCGGCTCTTCACGCCCGAAGTGACCGTACGCCGCCGTCTTGCCGTAGATCGGACGCAGCAGATCCAGCATCTGGATGATGCCCTTGGGACGCAGGTCGAAGTGCTCGTTGACCAGCGCGGCGATCTGCTCGTCGGGCAGGACGCCGGTGCCTTCGGTGTAGACCGTGACGTTCATCGGACGCGCGACGCCGATGGCGTACGCGACCTGGATCTGGCACTGCTTGGCCAGGCCGGCGGCGACGATGTTCTTCGCCACGTAGCGGGCCGCGTAGGCCGCCGAACGGTCCACCTTGGTCGGATCCTTGCCCGAGAACGCGCCACCGCCGTGCGGGCATGCACCGCCGTAGGTGTCGACGATGATCTTGCGGCCGGTCAGGCCGCAGTCGCCCTGCGGGCCGCCGATGACGAAGCGGCCGGTCGGGTTGACCAGGTACTTCGTGTCCTGCAGCCATTCCTTGGGCAGCACCGGCTTGATGATCTCCTCGATGACGGCCTCGTAGAACTCGGGCTTCATCTTGTCGCCGAGCGACATCTCCGGCGCATGCTGCGTGGACAGCACGACGGTGTCGATGCTGTGCGGCTTGCCGTCGACGTAGCGCATCGTCACCTGGCTCTTCGCGTCCGGACGCAGGAAGGGCAGGCGGCCGTCCTTGCGCAGCTGCGCCTGGCGCTCGACCAGCCGGTGCGCGTAGTAGATCGGCGCGGGCATCAGCTCCGGCGTCTCATCGCAGGCGTAGCCGAACATCAGGCCCTGGTCGCCGGCGCCGGTGTTCAGGTGGTCGTCGGAGGCCTGGTCGACGCCCTGGGCGATGTCGTTGCTCTGCTTGTCGTAGGCGACGAGCACGGCGCAACCCTTGTAGTCGATGCCGTACTCGGTGTTGTCGTAGCCGATGCGCTTGATCGTGTCGCGGGCGACCTGGATGTAGTCGACGTGGGCGTTGGTCGTGATCTCGCCGGCCAGCACCACCAGGCCGGTGTTGCAGAGGGTCTCGGCCGCCACGCGCGATCGCGGGTCCTGCGCCAGGATCGCGTCGAGGATCGCGTCGGAGATCTGGTCCGCCACCTTGTCGGGGTGGCCTTCGGACACGGATTCCGAGGTGAAGAGGAAATCGCTCGCCAATTTAAACTCCTGTGATTCAGTCTTCGGGCACAGCCTTCTGGCGTTGCCGAGACGGGAGTCAGGCGGCGAACGCTTTAGCGGGATTTATGAGTCGCCCCGCAAGTTGTCCAGATTAACTCGGCGACTGGGGCGAGATTATATGAAAGACCAAGGCCCGGCAGGGCCCACGGATGGGTGGATGGGAAAACTGGGTACATATGCGCTGATCGCGCTCCTGTGGCTGCTGCACTGGCTGCCGCTGCGCTGGTTGGCGGCCCTCGGATGGGGGCTGGGCGGGGTCCTGCATCGCGTGGCCGGGTCGCGCCGGCGCGTCGCGCTGCGCAACGTCGAGCTGTGTTTTCCGGACAAGCCGCTGGCCGAACGCGAAGCCCTGGTGCGCGAGCATTTCGGCTGGCTGGGCCGCAGCCTGCTGGAGCGGGGGCTGCTCTGGTACGCCTCGGACCGGCGCCTGCTGCGGCTGATGCGCATCGAGGGCAACATCAAGCTCTCCGAGCAGGTCGACCGCCCGGTGATGTGGCTGATGCCGCATTTCGTGGGCCTGGACTGGATCGGTCCGGCGCTGATGCTCAACCAGGCAAGACCTGGCGCCAGCATCTACCAGCGCCAGAGCAACGCGCTGTTCGACGAGGCGTTGCGCCGGGCACGTTCGCGCTTCGGCACGACCAAGCTGGTCGACCGCCACGAGGGCGTGCGCAGCGTGCTGCGGGCGATCCGCGACGGCTACTCCTTCCTGAACCTGCCCGACATGGACTTCGGCCCGAAGGACTCGGCCTTCATCCCGTTCTTCGGCGTGCCGGCCAACACGCTGCTGGCGCCGGCCAAGATCGCGCAGACGATGAAGATGGTGGTGCAGCCGGTGATCGTCACGATGCTGCCCAAGGGCGAGGGCATCGTCATCCATGCGCATGAACCGCTGGCGGGCTATCCCAGCGGCGACATGGAGGCCGACGCGAACCACTTCCACCGCTGGCTCGAGGACCGGATCCGCGAGCACCCGGCCCAGTATTTCTGGGTCCACAAGCGATTCAAGACGAGACCGCCCGGCGAGCCGTCGCTGTATTCCCGATAATCCGCTTCCATGAAACTGCGCTTCACCAAGATGCAGGGCGCCGGCAACGACTTCGTCGTGCTGGACGCCACGCGCCATCCGATGCCGCTGACGAGCGAACAGCTGCGGCGTGTCGGCGATCGCCGTTTCGGCGTGGGCTGCGACCAGATCCTGGTGATCGAGGCGTCCAAGTCGCCGGACGTGGACTTCGGCTACCGCATCTTCAACTCGGACGGTTCCGAGGTGGAGCAGTGCGGCAACGGCGCGCGCTGCTTCGTGCGCTACGTCGTCGACAAGGGCCTGACGGACAAGCGGACCATCCGCGTGCAGACGATCAACGCGCTGCTCGAGCTGCGCCTGCAGGACGACGGTCGTGTCACGGTCGACATGGGCGCGCCGGTCTTCGACCTGCCGCGGATCCCGTTCGATCCGAAGGAATCGGCGCCGCGCCACGAGAACGGCTTCGAGCGCTGGCCGCTCGACCTGGGTGACGGCATCACGGCGGATGTCGCCGTGCTGTCGATGGGCAATCCGCACGCGGTGCAGCGGGTCGACGACGTCGATCACGCGCCGGTGGGGATCGTCGGGCCGCTGGTCGAGCACCATGAATCGTTCCCGCGCCGTGTCAACGCCGGGTTCCTGCAGATCGTCAGCCGCGGCGAAGTGAAGCTGCGCGTGTTCGAGCGCGGCGCCGGCGAGACGCTGGCCTGCGGCACCGGCGCGTGCGCGGCGGTGGTGGCGGGCATCCGGCTGGGCTGGCTGGACGCCGCGGTCGAGGTGCACACGCGCGGCGGCGACCTGCGCATCGAATGGGCCGGCATGACGCCGGGCGGCCCGGGGCTGTCCGCCCCGGTCTACATGACGGGGCCGGCACAGACGGTCTTTGAAGGAGAAATCGAACTGTGAGCGGCATCGAAGGCATCACCGAACAAGACATCGCCGACTACCTGGCGAATGACCCGGCGTTCTTCGAACGTCACGCCGAACTGCTGGCCAACGTCCGGATCTCGCATCCGCACGGCCAGCGCGCGGTCTCGCTGCAGGAGCGCCAGGCGGAGCTGCTGCGCGACAAGATCCGCGGCCTGGAGCACAAGATCATCGAGATGATCCGCAACGGGCAGGAGAACGTCGCGATCGCCGACCGGCTGCACCGCTGGACGCTGGCGCTGATGCTGACGCGCGACGACCGGCAACTGCCGGAAGTGCTGCTGCGCGAGCTGCGCCACCAGTTCCTGATCCCGCAGGCGGGCCTGCGGCTGTGGAACGTCGACGCGGGCCACGCGCTGGCGCCGTTCGCGGCCGAGGTCAACCCGGACGTGAAGACCTTCGTGGGCAGCCTGAACCAGCCGTACTGCGGCATCAATTCGGGCTTCGAGGCGGCGCGCTGGCTCGAGGACGACGTGGCCTCGCTGGCGCTGGTGCCGCTGACGACGGGCGCTCCGGCGCAGCCGTTCGGGCTGCTGGTGCTGGGCTCGCCGGATCCGACGCGCTACACGGCCGAGATGGGCACCGAGTTCCTGGCCCGCGTCGGCGAGATCGCGAGCGCCGCGCTCTCGCGCCTGCTGGACGCCGACCCGCACGTCGCTTCCCCTGTGGCTCCTCATGTCGCCGCTCAGCCTGACTGACGAGCAACGGCGCTACCTGGAACACCTGCGCGTGCAGCGCCGCCTGGCGGAGCGCACGCTGACGCTCTACACGGACGCGTTGCAGCGGCTGACCGGGCTCGCCTCGGTCGAGGACCTGGACCTGCTGCGCCTGTCCGCGCACCAGGCGCGGCGTTTCCTCGCCAAGCTGCACACGCAGAAGCTCAAGCCGCGCACGCTGGCGCTGATCCTGTCCGCGTGGCGCGGCTGGTACCGCTGGCTGGGTCAGAACGGTCTGGTCGACGCGAACCCGATCGCCGACCTGCACGCGCCCAAGCAGGGCCGGCCGCTGCCGAAGGCGCTCGGCGTCGACGACGCGGTGCGGCTCTCGGAACACCATCAGGACGCGGCCGATCCGGTCGTCGAGGCGCTGGAACGCTGCCTTGTCGAGCTGCTCTACGGCAGCGGTCTGCGCGTGTCCGAACTGGTGGGCCTGGACCTGCGCCACCAGGCGTCGTCGGCCGGCTGGATCGTGCTCGAGGATGCCGAGGCGCAGGTGCTCGGCAAGGGCTCGAAGCGCCGCGCCGTGCCGCTGGGCGGTCCGTCGGTGACGGCGCTGAAGGCCTGGATCGCGCTGCGCGGCCACTGGGCCGCGGCGGACGAGCCGGCGCTGCTGGTCGGTCCGCGCGGCGGCCGGCTCAGCGCCGACCAGATCCGCAAGCGTCTCAAGCAGCGCGCGCTGGCGGCGGGCATGCCCACGCACGTCCATCCGCACATGCTGCGCCACTCGTTCGCGTCGCACCTGCTGCAGAGCAGCGGCGACCTGCGCGCGGTCCAGGAACTGCTGGGCCACGCCAACATCAGCACCACGCAGATCTACACCCGGCTGGACTTCCAGCACCTGGCCAAGGTCTACGACGCGGCGCACCCGCGCGCCCGCAAGAAATAACCGATCGACAACGATGCTCCGCTCCGTCCTGAACGCTTCGAACGCCCCGTTCCCGTCCCGTCCGCTGCTGCTGTGCTCGGCACTGCTCGCGGCCCATGTGCAGGCCCAGGCGCAGGCGCAGGCACAAGCACAAGCACAGGGTCCGGCGCCATCGCCGGTCATCACGGCCACCGACAGCCGACCCGCCGCCTTCGAGCTGAACTGGTCGCCGGTCAAGATGCCCACGGGGCAGAAGACGGCCTTCCTGGGCGCGCATTACATGGTGGCGGTCAACGAGGACTGGGGCCTCGGCCCGGCCGCGTACGGTGCGGCGAAGGGCGAATTCGGCGGCCTGTTCACGGTCGGCTTCAACGTGCAGCGGCGCTTCCGCATCACGCCGGAGGTGCACCTCGCGGCGAGCCTGTACGCGGGCGCGGGCGGCGGCGTGAGCTCGGACAAGGTGCGTGCCGGCGGCGGGCTGATGCTGCGGCCGGAGCTGTCGCTGCGCGGCGAGTTCGGCAACTGGTATGCCGGCGTGGGCGTGTCGCACATCACTTTCCCGAACGGCAACGGCAACATCAAGGACACCGGCGTCGCGTTCACCATCGGGCGGATGGATCGGTTCCTGAGTTTCAATCCGAGCGACTCGGGATCGCCGGGACGCGCGGGCGATCGCACGGGCATGGGCTTCGACGAGATCGCGCTGAGCGCCGGCGTCGAGAAGCCGCGCACCGGCAGCCGCACGCGCGGCGGCGTGCCGCTGACGGGCCGCAAGGGCAAGGCCGGCGGCGACCTGCGGCAGTACTTCGGCGACGGCTCGTCGTGGTGGGGCCTGGAGGCCTCGGGCGCCGCGTCCGGCGGACACGACGGCTACATGGAGATCCTCGCGAACGCCGGCCAGGACTGGGGCATCGGCAGCGAGCGGCTGCGCATCGGCGGCCAGTTCTCGTTCGGCCTGGGCGGCGGCGGCGACATGGACACGGGCAACGGCTGGCTGGTGCGCGTCGGTCCGACGCTGCGCTGGATCACGCCGTGGGGTCCGACGCTGCGGCTCGATGCGGGGTACATGAAGGCGCCGTGGGGGAACTATGAGTCCCTCCAGGTGCGCGGTTCGCTGGCGCTGCCGCTGGAGAAGGTCTCGCGCATCCTGAACTCGCCGCCGCTGGAGTCGGGCACGGTGCGCGCGCAGGCGCTGTACCTGAGCATGCCGTACTTCAAGGAGTTCAAGTTCAAGGACGGCTCGAAGGACAACGTGACCGGCCTGGGCATCGGCATGACGCGCGACTTCGGCGGGCCGTGGTACGGCGTGGCGCACGCGGGCAGCGCGGCGCTGGGCAAGGCGGGCGCGTTCTCGTACGGCATGTTCGGTCTGGGCGCGCAGTCGCCCAAGTGGAACGGCGTGCGCGTCGGCGCGGAGGCGCTGGTCGGCGCGGCCGGTGGCGGCGGCGTGGCGGTCGGCGGCGGCGCGGTGTCGCAAGGCGAGATGTGGGCGCAGTGGGAAGGCGCCGGGCGCGACCGCCTGCGCGTGAAGGTCGGCGTGGGCCAGTGGAAGGCGCTCGGCGGCGAGAAGCAGAGCACCCCGATGGTCAGCCTGAACGTCGGCTGGGCGTTCGGGACGCTGGGGCCTGCGGCACAGCGCTGATCGTTGTCGGGCGCAATCGAATTATCAAGTTTTATCGGCCAGACCGATAAATTATCGCCTTCGCGATAAAGACCCGATAAAACGGGGTTTGCCCCGTGTTCATCGGGGCTGTACGCGATCGAAGAGAGTCGTCTCATGAAATCCATCCGTCTCCGCGAGGGCAAGGACCGCTCGCTCCTTCGCCGCCATCCCTGGGTCTTCGAGGGCTCGATCGCGAGGGGCAAGGCCGACGCCGGCGAGACCGTGCGCGTGGAAGCCGCCGACGGCAGCTTCCTCTGCTGGGCCTCGTTCAGCCCGGAGTCGCTGATCCGCGTGCGCGCCTGGAGCTTCGATGAGAAGGAGCGCATCGACGCAGCTTTCTTCGAGCGGCGGATCGCCGCGGCGCTCGCGCTGCGGGCGCGCATGCCGATCGACTCGGATGCGGTGCGCCTCATCCATGGCGAGGCCGACGGCCTGCCCGGCCTGATCGTCGATCGCTACGGCGACACGCTCAGCGCGCAGTTCCTCTCCGCCGGCACCGAGCGCTGGAAGCAGACCATCGCCGACCTGCTGCTCGCGCAGACGGGCCTCACGCGCTTGTACGAACGCTCCGACGCGAACGTGCGCACGCTCGAAGGCATGGAACCCGTCACCGGCTGGCTGCGCGGCGAAGGCGCGACCGAGCTCGTCATCTCGGAGAACCGCTGGAAGCTGAGCCTCGACGTGGCCGAGGGCCACAAGACCGGCTACTACCTCGACCAGCGCGACAACCGCCGGAAGTTCGGCGAGGCCGTGAAGCACTACGGCTGCCGGTCGGTGCTGAACTGCTTCAGCTACACCGGCGGCTTCTCGGTCGCCGCGCTTGCAGGCGGCGCGACGGACGTCATCAGCGTCGACTCGTCCGGCCCGGCGCTGGCGCGCGCCACGGCGCACGTCGCGCTCAACGGCTTCGACCCGGCGCATCACACGGCGCTGGATGCCGATGTCAACCACACGCTGCGCGACATGCTCAAGCAGGGCCGCAGCTTCGACGCGATCGTGCTGGACCCGCCGAAGTTCGCGCCGACCGCCGCGCATGCGGAGCGCGCCGCGCGGGCGTACAAGGACATCAACCGCCTCGGCCTGATGCTGCTGAAGCCGGGCGGCCTGCTGTTCACGTTCTCGTGCTCGGGCGGCGTGGGGCCGGAGCTGTTCCACAAGATCGTCGCCGGCGCCGGCATCGATGCGGGCGCGGACGGCCTGATCCTTGATCGCGTCGGCGCGACGCCGGACCATCCGCAGACGATCTACTTCCCCGAAGGCGAATACCTCAAGGGCCTGCTGATCCTCAAGCGCTGATCAGGGCCGCGCCGCCGGGAGGGCCAGGCGCGGCTCGAACTTCGCGCGCTTGACGCTGAAGAAGGCCTTCACGTTGCGGACGTTGGCCTGCTGCGTGAACAGCCGCTGCACCAGCGCGTGATACGCCGGCATGTCCGGCACCTGCAGCACCAGCACGAAGTCCGGCCCCGGCGCCACGCGCCAGCATTGCTGGACCTCGGGCGCCGCGACGGTGATGGCCTCGAAGGCGTCGAGGTGCTCGGCGCCCTGCCGGTCGAGCGTGATCTCGACCAGCGCCGACAGGCCTGCGCCGAGCTTGTCCGGCGACAGGATGGCCACCTGCTTCTCGATGACGCCGGACTCGACCAGCCGCCGCACGCGGCGCAGGCAGGTCGCGGGCGACACATGGGCGCGCTCGGCCAACGCCTGGTTGGACAGCGAGGCGTCCTGCTGGAGCAGGTCCAACACCCGCAAGTCGATGGCGTCGAGTGTGAGGGAAGATTCCATCATTGGTTTGCGAATGAAATAATTCGCCAAACAGGGAGCGAGGCGATGGATTCTTTCATCAATCGTTGAATGTTGAAAGCATCCACCTCGCCGTGATGCCTAGCATTCCGCCATTCGCAAATTCATCCGGACATCCGGGGAGACACATCATGTGCGGCATCGTCGGCGCGGTTAGCCAGAAGGACATCGTTCCCATCCTGATCGAGGGCCTGAAGCGGCTCGAGTACCGCGGGTACGACTCGTGCGGGGTGGCGGTCCACCAGGACGGTCAACTGCGCCGGGCGCGCAGCACCTCGCGGGTGGCGGAGCTGCAGGAGGTGGCGGCGCACGACGGCGTCGCGGCCGGCACCGGCATTGCGCACACGCGCTGGGCGACGCACGGCGCGCCGGCGATGCACAACGCGCATCCGCACTTCTCGCACGGCCCGGGCGCCGAGGCGCACCTGCAGCCGGGCCGCGTGGCGCTGGTGCACAACGGCATCATCGAGAACCACGATGAACTGCGCGCCGAGCTGAAGTCGCGCGGCTACGTCTTCCACAGCCAGACCGACACCGAGGTCATCGCGCACCTGGTCGATTTCCATTACCACGGCGACCTGCTGGAAGCGGTGCAGACGGCGGTGGCGCAGCTGCGCGGCGCGTTCGCGATCGCGGTGTTCCACAAGGACGAGCCGCACCGCGTGATCGGTGCGCGCGAGGGCTCGCCGCTGGTGCTGGGCGTGGGCAAGGACGAATACGCGGGGGCGAACTTCCTGGCCTCGGACGCGATGGCGCTGGCGGGCGTGACGGACCAGATCGTCTACCTGGAAGAGGGCGACGTGGTCGACCTGCAGCTGGGCCGCTACTGGATCAGCAACAAGGACGCGACGACGGGGCGCTTCGTCAACGTCGAGCGCGAGGTGAAGACCGTGCAGGCGCACAGCGGCGCGGCGGAGCTGGGCCCGTACCGGCACTACATGCAGAAGGAGATCTTCGAGCAGCCGGTGGCGATCGCCAACACGCTGGACGCAGTGTCGGGCATCAGTCCGGAGCTGTTCGGCGACGGCGCGTTCCGGGTGTTCAAGGAGATCGACTCGGTGCTGATCCTGGCGTGCGGGACCAGTTTCTACGCGGGCTCGACGGCGAAGTACTGGCTGGAGAGCATCGCGAAGATCCCGACCAGCGTGGAGATCGCGAGCGAGTACCGGTATCGCGACAGCGTGCCGAACCCGCGGACCCTGGTGGTGACGATCAGCCAGAGCGGCGAGACGGCGGACACGCTGGCGGCGCTGAAGCATGCGCGCTCGCTGGGGATGGTGCACACGCTGACGGTGTGCAACGTGTCGACAAGCGCGATGGTGCGGGAGTGCTCGCTGGCCTACATCACGCGCGCGGGCGCGGAGATCGGCGTGGCGTCGACGAAGGCGTTCACGACGCAGCTGGTGGGCTTGTTCCTGCTGACGCTGGCGCTGGCGCAGACGCGCGGGCACCTGACGGAAGAGCAGGAACAGGAGCACCTGAAGGCGCTGCGCCACCTGCCGGTGGCGGTGCAGGCGGTGCTGGCGCTGGAGCCGCAGGTCATCGCATGGAGCGAGGAGTTCGCGCGCAAGGAGAACGCACTGTTCCTCGGCCGCGGGCTGCACTATCCGATCGCCCTAGAAGGCGCGTTGAAGCTGAAGGAGATCAGCTACATCCACGCGGAGGCGTATCCGGCGGGTGAGCTGAAGCATGGTCCGCTCGCGCTGGTGACGGCGCAGATGCCCGTCGTGACCGTGGCGCCGAACGACACGCTGCTGGAGAAGCTCAAGAGCAACATGCAGGAAGTGCGGGCGCGCGGCGGCGAGCTGTTCGTGTTCGCCGACGGCGATACGAAGATCGACAGCGAGCCGGGGCTCCACGTCATCCGCATGCCGGAGCACTACGGTGCGCTCAGCCCGATCCTGCATACGGTGCCGCTGCAACTCCTCGCATATCACACGGCCTGCGCACGCGGCACGGACGTCGACAAGCCGCGGAATCTGGCGAAGAGCGTGACGGTGGAGTGAGGCGGCGATGGGTGAGTGACTCCAACGAACACGGTTCGTCGGACGTTCTCCACCCGATGAAAGTTGGACGTCTGCCTCATCCTCCAGCGGGCAGACCTCATTCAGTGACCCGGTCGAGACACTTGTTGAGGCAGTATCGGGTCCGCCACTCCTTGGCGAGGCGGCGCCTTTCCCCGGGATAGCGGTCCGCAAGAAAAGCCGCCTCGTGAATTTGATCGACACGAAAACGTCGGAAGTCCTGCCGCAGTTCACACCAAGCCGCAATCAACCGGCGAGACTCGACATATCCAATCATGATGGGCCAGATGATCCGCTGGCCCGTCGATCCGTTCCGGTCGGTGTACACGATGCGCATCTTGCGCTGCTCACGCAGGGCGCGGCGAACCTCCCCCAAGTCAAGGCTGTGCGGCGCGTCTTGACCGCCGACATAGATCGAGTCGTCGTCAAGGACGCGCCTCATCTCGGCCGGGATCACTCCGCTGATCTTGGCAAGGGCGTTCTGAGCCGCGAGTGCGAGTGCTTCATCCGGCTGACGACTCACCCATTGCGCACCGGCTACGAGGGCCTGGATCTCCTCCTCCGTGAAGGACATCGGGGGAAGCGAGGAGTCCGGTCGCAAGATGTAGCCGACGCCCGCCTCGCCTTCAATGTGCGCGCCCATGCCTTGCAGGGTGGCAATGTCGCGGCGGATCGTCCGCAATGAAACATTGGTCTCGCGCGCCAGCATCTCGCCGGATACCGTGCCACGGCGCCGGCGCATCACCTGCAGGAGTTCGTTGAGTCGATAGCTGCGTGACATGATCACTCCATGGCGATGAGTCCTTTTCCGCCGATCTTCTTGCCTGCCTCGACGTCGCCGATGAGTCGGATGGCGTCGTTCAAGTGAACCCTCTTGCCGATGGGCAGCCGCAATCGGCCTTCACTGGCGGCATGGGCCACTTGTTCGAGGTTGTCGGCATTCGCGCTGCAGAGGAGGACCTTGAAGCGGCGGGACAGGAGGGCGCGGATGAACTTCGTGGGCATGGGGTTGAGGTCGAGGAGCATGCCACCTTCCCGCAGGAGCGACATGCCTACCGCCGTGGGCAGCGTCGCGGCGGCGTCGTAGACGACATGGAAGCGTTCGCCGAGCTTGGCGAAGTCGGTTTCTCGGTAGTCGTAGACGTGCTCTACACCCAGTGCGCGGACGCGTTCGATGTCCCCGGCGCTGCAACTGCCTGACACGGAGGCGCCCAGCATCCTGGCTACTTGAACGGTCGCCTCGCCCACGGCGCCCGCGCATCCACTGACGAACACGCGTTGGCCAGGTTGCAGCCCCGCCTGGTCGACGAGTCCGATCCAGGCCATGACGCCCGGAGTCGCCAGGCAGGCCGCATCCTCGAACGAGACGTTGTCAGGCTTTCTGACCAGGAACGACTCGTTGGTGATCACGGCATTGCCGAACGCGCCACATTGCTTCAGCCGGGCCATGCCGAAGACGGGGTCGCCAGGCTTGAAGCGCGTCACGCCACGGCCCACGGAGATGACCGTCCCCGAAAAGTCCATGCCCATCGCGCGCGGGAATCTTCGCCCTGTGACGATCTTCATCAGGCCATTGCGCAACTTCCAGTCGATGGGATTGATGGCGGCGAATTTCACTTGGACCGCGACCTGCCCGTTGCCGGGCTCTTCCAGCTTGAACTCCTCAAGCTGCATGGTCTCCGGTCCGCCGTACTGGTGATACTGAATGCGTTTCATGTGATGCTGCTCAGCGCGAAATGGCGGTCGACATGGCGTTTGGGTCGGCGGCTTCAGCATGGGTGCACTTGAGCGCGGCAGGCGTGTTGCTGGGCATCAGGAATCCGTTGTTGAACTGGGAAGTTCAATGTAGGAGTCCATGGTGCCAATTTCCGACACCATTGAGCGCGTGGTCAGGCCTTCAGCAGTTCAGTAGCGAACGGCAGGCTCCGAAAGCGTGTCCCCGTAGCCGCGGCAGGCGCGGTGGCAACCGCAGGCACCACCGGTGGCGCGCCGGGTTCGCCCATGCCGCTGGGGATTTGTTGGAGTCATGGGCGCGCGACGGGCTAAGACGAGCGCGCTTCATCGAGCCGGGACGGACTTCAACGCCTGCCGCAGCGACCTGTTGGCCGTCGCCAGCTCCTTCTCGCTCAGCACGTAGGCGTCGTTGTGGCTCAGCCGCTCGACGGCCAGTTCGATGAACGCTCGGGCCCGTGCCGGTTGGGACGTCCTGCTTCCGAAGTAGACGAAGTAGCCGCCGAAATCGGGCAGGTGGTCCAGGAGCACCGGCACCAACTGGCCGGAGCGGATGTACGGCGCCGCCGTCACTCCCGCGAGCTGACCGAGCACCTTGCCGGACAGCACGGCATGAAGCTCCACGACCTCGTCGTTGCTGTAGATCGCCGGCACCACCGGCTGGTCCACCGGTTGGTCCCCGACGCGCAGGCGCCAGGGGACCACCTTGCCCGTGCCCGGACTCCTGAAGGCGATGCAGCGGTGCGCGCCGATGTCCGCGATGGTCCGGGGCACGCCATGGCGGGCGAAATACTCGCGCGTGCCGCAGACGATCAGCTGCAAGGGGAACAGGCGCCGTGCGATCACCCCTTCCTGCGGTGACGGCCCCAGCCGGAACCCGACATCCACCCGGTCCTCCACCCAGTTGCCCACCCGGTCTTCCAGGACCACGTCCGGCTGGACGTCCGGATACTTCCCGCAGAACTCGTCCAACAGCCCCCACAGGATCCCCTGGAAGGTGGTCCTCGGGCCGACGATGCGCAGCGGACCGGCAATCTCCTCCTTGGACGATTTGGCGCTCTGGAATGCACGCTGCAGCCCCAGCAAGGCGGGCTGCGCCTCTTCCAGGAACCGCTGTCCGGCATCCGTCAGCGACAACACACGCGTCGTGCGATGAAAGAGCCGGACGCCCAGCAATCCTTCCAGCTGACTCAACGCCAGGCTGGCGGCCTGCGGGCTGATCCCCAGGGCCGCGGCGGCCCGCCGCAGGCTGCCGAGCTCCGCGGCCTTCGCGAAGGTGGAGATTGAACGCAGCTCGTTGAACGCCATGGGCACCTCCTTTCAAGTTGCTTCGATTGTCATCAAATCCATGCCGATTCATCAACGGATCTGGGGCTATTCGCATGCCGGTGGGCGACCTAGAGTCCATCCATCCAGTTTGTGAAGGCTTCTCCCATGGAACAAGTGACCCTGAACAACGGCCTGTCGATGCCGTTGCTGGGCTTCGGCGTCTTCCAGATCGCGGACCCGCAGGCGTGCGAGCGCGCAGTGGTCGACGCGATCGACGTCGGCTACCGGTTGATCGACACGGCCGCCTCCTACATGAACGAGGCTGCGGTCGGCCGCGGTCTCAAGGCGAGCGGCGTGGCGCGCGCCTCGCTCTTCGTCACCTCCAAGCTGTGGGTCCAGGACACCGGCTACGAGAAGACCCGGGCCGCCATCGACAAGTCGCTGCAGCGCCTGCAGCTGGACTACCTGGACCTCTACCTCATCCACCAACCGTTCGGCGACGTGCACGGCTCCTGGCGAGCGATGCAGGACGCGCACCGCGAGGGGAAGCTCCGGGCGATCGGCTTGAGCAACTTCCATCCGGACCGGTTGATGGACATCGCTGCGTTCAATGAGGTGACGCCGGCCGTGAATCAGGTCGAAGTCAACCCGTTCCAGCAGCAGGTGGAGGCGGCGCCGTTCATGAAGGAACTCGGCGTGCAGGCGCAAGCCTGGGCGCCCTTCGCCGAGGGACGGAACCACCTGTTCCAGAACGAGATCTTGACCGCCATCGGCCGCAAGCACGGCCGGTCGGTGGGCCAGGTGGTGCTGCGCTGGTTGACCCAGCGCGGCATCGCGGCGCTGGCGAAGTCGGTGCGCAAGGAGCGCATGGCGGAGAACCTCGCGTCGCTCGACTTCACGCTCGAGGACAGCGACATGGCCCGGATCGCCGCGCTCGACACGAACACGAGCAGCTTCTTCTCCCATCGCGATCCCGCCATCGTGAAGTGGATGAGCGAGCGTCGCCTGGACGTGTGATCCCCCGCGGCGCGGCCCGACCATCGGATGCCGCCACCGCCCCGCCCCCTCCGAAGCCTGAAAGGAAGCATGACATGGACAACCCCGACTTCTTGCCGATGTCGCGTCGTGAATTGCTGATCGCCGGCGCGGCCAGCGCCGCCGCGGGCGCGGCCCCGGCTGAAGCGAGCGCGCAGACCACGCCGCAGCCGGCGCCGGGCTCGCTGCCCACCTCCACGATCTCGCTGGAGGTCAACGGCAGGCGGCAGACGCTGCGGATCGACAACCGGACCACGCTGCTGGACGCGCTGCGCGAGCACCTGGACCTGCCGGGCACGAAGAAGGGCTGCGACCAGGGCCAGTGCGGCGCCTGCACGGTGCACGTCAACGGGCGTCGCATCGCCTCGTGTCTCACCTTGGCGGTCATGCATCAGCGCGACAGCATCACCACCATCGAGGGACTGGGCACGCCCGAGAAGCTCCATCCGATGCAGGCGGCCTTCATCCGGCATGACGGCTTCCAGTGCGGGTACTGCACGCCGGGGCAGATCTGCGCGGCCGTCGCGATGCTGGACGAGGTCAAGCGCGGCGTGCCGAGCCACGTCACGGAGGACATCACCGTCCAGCCGCTGCTCTCGCCGGCGGAGATGCGTGAGCGAATGAGCGGCAACATCTGTCGATGCGGGGCCTACTCGAACATCGTCGAGGCCATCACAGAAGTCGCGGGAGGCCAGGCATGAAGCCGTTCACCTACGAGATCGCCACGTCCCCGGCGCAAGCCGCGGCGGCGGCGGCCAGCCGGCCAGGCAGCAAGTTCATCGCGGGCGGCACGAACCTGCTGGACCTCATGAAGCTGCAGATCGAGGCACCGCAGCACCTGGTCGACGTCAACGCGCTGGCGATGGACAAGATCGAGCCGACCGCCGACGGAGGACTGCGCATCGGCGCGCTCGTGCGCAACGCCGATCTGGCGACGGACCTGCGCGTGCGTCGGAACTATGGCGTGCTTGCGCGTGCCATCGTTGCCGGCGCGTCGGGCCAGTTGCGCAACATGGCGACGACCGCCGGCAACCTCCTGCAGCGCACCCGGTGCCCGTACTTCTACGACACCAACCTGCCGTGCAACAAGCGCGCGCCGGGGACCGGCTGCTCCGCCATCCCGGGCTTCAGCCGGCAGCACGCCATCGTCGGCGTCAGCGAGCACTGCATCGCCACCCACCCCAGCGACATGGCCATCGCGATGCGCCTGCTCGACGCGACGGTGCAGACGGTGCGCCCCGACGGGGCCACCCGCGTGATCCCGATTGCCGACTTCCACAAGCTGCCTGGCAACACCCCGCACATCGAGAACACGCTGGACGCGGGAGAACTGATCACCGCCGTGACGCTGCCGCCGCCGTTGGGGGGCGTGCATCGATATCACAAGGTCCGTGACCGGGCGTCCTACGCCTTCGCGCTGGTCTCCGTCGCGCTCGTGCAGCAGGCCGACGGGCGAGGGCGCGTGGCCGTGGGTGGCGTGGCGCACAAGCCATGGCGGATCGAAGGCGTCGAGTCGTCCTTGCCCGAAGGCGCGAAGGCCGTGACCGCGAAGCTCCTGGCCGGAGCCTCGACGACGCACGACAACGCGTTCAAGGTCACCCTGGTCGAGCGGACGCTCGCCTCCCTGTTGAATCCAGCCAGGAGCTGAGCCATGAAGTTCGACACTCCCGCCACCAGCAATCCCATCGACCAGCTCAAGGTCGTCGGAAAACCCATCGACCGGATCGACGGCACGCGAAAGACCACGGGCACCGCGCCGTACGCGGGCGAGCGCGCCATGGATGGCGGCCGGCCCGCTTACGGCTGGGTCGTCGGCGCGGCGATCGCCAAGGGTCGGATCAAGTCCCTGGACATGGACGCCGCGCGTCGCGCGCCCGGCGTCATCGCCATCGTCACCGCGCGCTCGGCGGGCCAGCTCGGCAAGGGGACCTACAACACCGCCAAGCTCCTGGGCGGGCCGGAGATCGACCACTACCACCAGGCCGTCGCGCTGGTGGTGGCGGAGACCTTCGAGCAGGCGCGGGCCGGCGCGGCGCTCCTGCGCATCGAGTACGAACGGGCCGAGGGCAGCTTCGAGCTCGCCAAGGCGAAGGCCTCGGCCACGCCGCCGCCCAAGGGCATCACCGGCGGTGCCGCGGATTCGGCGGTCGGCAATTTCCCGGAAGCGTTCGCCGCCGCGCCGGTGCAGCTGGACGCCAGCTACGCCACGCCCGATCTGTCGCACGCGATGATGGAACCGCATGCGACCACGGCCGAGTGGCACGGGGACGAACTCACCGTCTGGACCTCCAATCAGATGGTCGACTGGAGCCGGGGGGATCTCGCGAAGACGCTGGGGATTCCGAAGGAGAAGGTGCGCCTGCTGTCGCCGTTCGTCGGCGGCGGTTTCGGAGGCAAGCTCTTCGTCCGGTCCGACGCGTTGCTGGCCGCGCTCGGGGCCCGCGCGGCGAAGCGGCCGGTGAAGGTGGCGCTGCAGCGCGCGCTCATCATCAACAACACGACGCACCGCCCGGCCACCCTGCAGCGCATCCGGCTCGGCGCGAACCGGGACGGCAAGCTGGTCGCCATCGGCCATGAGAGCTGGTCGGGCGACCTGCCCGGCGGCAAGGCCGACGGCGCGGTCCAGCAGACGCGGGTGCTTTATGCGGCGCCCCACCGCATGACGACCACGCGCCTGGCCACGCTGGATCTTCCGGAAGGCAACGCCATGCGCGCGCCCGGCGAGGCGACCGGGCACATGGCGCTCGAGATCGCGATGGACGAGCTGGCCGAGAAGCTGGGCATGGACCCCGTGACCCTGCGCATCCTCAACGACACGCAGGTGGTGCCCGACTTCACCCGGCCCAAGGAGGACGCGCAGGCGTCCAGGGCGTTCTCGCAGCGACAGCTGGTCGAATGCTTCCGCCTGGGGGCCACGCGTTTCGGCTGGGAGCGCCGCGCGCCGAAGCCGGGGATGACGCGAGAGGGGCGTTGGCTGATCGGCCTCGGCGTCGCCGCCGCCTATCGGGGTGCGCCGGTCGCCAAGTCGGCGGCGCGCGTGCTCCTCGATGCGCGAGGCCGGGTGACGGTCGAGACCGACATGACCGACATCGGCACCGGCAGCTACACCATCATTGCGCAGACCGCCGCGGAGATGATGGGCGTCTCGCTGGCCCAGGTCACGGTGAGGCTGGGCGACTCCCGGTTTCCCGTCTCCGCGGGTTCGGGCGGTCAGTGGGGCGCCACCAGCTCGACGGCCGGCGTCTACGCCGCGTGCGTGAAGCTGCGGGAGTCGGTGGCCGCCAAGGCGGGCATGGATCCGGCCACGGCGACGTTCTCGGACGGCAAGGTCTCGGCGGCGGGCCGCAGCGTCGCCCTGGGCGAGATCGCAGGCACGCAGGGGCTGGTCGCCGAGGATCTGATCGAGTTCGGCGAGCTGTCGCGCAAGACGCAGCAGGGCACCTTCGGCGCCCACTTCGTGGAAGTCGCCGTCGATGCCTTCACCGGCGAGGTGCGTGTCCGTCGCATGCTGGCGGTCTGCGCCGCGGGTCGGATCCTCAATCCGAAGTCGGCACGGAACCAGGTCATCGGCGCGATGACCATGGGCGTCGGGGCGGCGCTGATGGAGGACCTCGCGGTCGATGCGCATCACGGCCTCTTCGTGAACCACGACCTGGCCGGCTACGAAGTGCCGGTGCATGCCGACATCCCGCACCAGGACGTGGTGTTCCTCGACGAGGTGGATCCGCTGTCCTCGCCGATGAAGGCGAAAGGGGTGGGCGAGCTGGGCCTGTGCGGCGTCAGCGCCGCCGTCGCCAACGCGATCCATCACGCCACGGGCGTGCGCGTGCGGGACTACCCCATCACCGTCGACAAGCTGCTGGCGGCGCTCCCCGCCGTGACCTGAACGGAGCCGCCCGGCGCGTCGTCGCCGGGCGCTCCTCCATGGGCGGGACCGGCCTCGGCATGAGGCCCGCCTGCCCGCGAACGATCCTCATGACCGAACAACCTCCGTCTTCGGCGCATCCCAACGCGGTGCTCGCCATCATCGTCGCCAGCTACCTGATGATCGTGGTGGACATCTCCATCGTCATCACGGGGCTGCCGAAGATCCAGTCCTCGCTGGGCTTCACGGCCGCACAGCTGTCGTGGGTCCAGAACGCCTACACGCTGTCCTTCGGTGGCTGGCTGCTGCTCGGTGCCCGCGCGGGCGACCTGCTGGGGCGCCGCCGCATGTTCATCGTCGGGCTGGGCGTGTTCACCGCGGCCTCGGTGGTGATCGGCCTGGCACCGAGCGCCGGCATCCTGCTCGCGGCGCGAGCGGTGCAAGGTTTCGGTGCCGCGGTGCTGGCGCCGTCGACGCTCGCGCTGTTGTCCACCCATTTCGCCGAAGGCCCGGCGCGCACGCGCGCGCTGGCGCTCTACGCCGCGGCGGCCGGTGCGGGAGCGACGCTGGGCCTGGTGCTGGGCGGCCTGTTCGCCGACCTGGTGTCCTGGCGAGCCGGCTTCTTCATCAACCTGCCCATCGGCCTGGTGCTGATCGTGGCGGCGCGGCGGTCCATCGCGGAGACCCCGCGTCACACCGGCCAGCTCGATGTGGCGGGCGCCGTGGTCTCCACGGTCGGCATGGCCTCGCTGGTCTACGGGCTGGTCCACGCGGCGGAGTCGGGATGGACCGATGTCCAGACCATCGTCAGCCTGGTGCTGGGTGTCGCGATGGTGGCGGCCTTCATTGCGATCGAGCGCCACGCGAAGCAGCCCATCCTGCCCATGCGCCTCCTGGCGAGCCGCCAGCGCAGCGGGGCCTACCTGGCGCGCATGCTGTTCCTCGGTGGCGCGGTCGGATTCTGGTTCTTCACGACGCAGTTCCTGCAGCAGGTGCTGCATCTGCGTCCACTGGAGGCGGGCCTGGCCTTCCTCCCGGTCACGCTGCCCAACCTGGCCTCGGCGATGGCCATCCCGCGCCTGACCCGGCGATACGGCGCCGGAACCCTGCTGTTGATCGGCTTGTCGCTGGGCGTGGTGGGCATGGGGTGGCTGGGTCGCGCCGGGGCCTCCGCGGCCTACTGGATCGACGTCGCGCCGCCGATGGTGCTCATCGGCCTGGGACAGGGGCTGCTCCTCGCGCCGCTGACGTCGGCGGGCGTGGCGGGCGTCGCGCCGCATGACGCGGGGGCCGCGTCCGGACTGGTCAATGTCGCCCACCAACTGGGCGGCTCGCTGGGGCTGGGGCTCCTGGTCGTCGTCTTCACTGCGACGTCCAGCGATCCGAGCCTGTCCGAAATCATTCTTGCCAGGCGCATCTCCGCGGTGCTGGACGTGGGCGCGCTGCTGATGCTCCTGGCCCTGGCCGTTTCCTGGTTCTGCATCGCCAGGCCGCAACGCCTCGCGCGCGTGGCGCCGCAGACCGCAACACCTCAGAAGGACCGTTCATGAAAAACACCCTGGCTTCACTCAGCCTGAGCTGCGCCGCCGCGATGGCCGGCGCCGCGACCGGCGGCGACGCGACCGTTGCGACGGTGACGGTCAAGAGCGCCAACAGCGCCCCGGCGGTCCCCGGACCGGAGGCGTACTTCAGCGGCAAGGTGCGCGTGAGCACACCGTTCCAGTCGGAGGGCCCCGGCGCCGCCAGCGGCGCCACGGTGACCTTCGACGCAGGCGCCCGGACGGCCTGGCATACGCATCCTCACGGTCAGGTGCTGGTGGTGACCGCCGGCGTCGGACTGGTGCAGCAGGAAGGGCAGCCCGCCCTGGCGATCCGTCAGGGGGACGTGGTGAACATTCCTCCGGGTGCCCGCCATTGGCACGGCGCCAGTCCCGACGCGGCGATGACCCACATCGCGATGGCGGAGAAGGAGGCGGGCAGCGTCGTCACCTGGCAGGACAAGCTGGACGACAACGCGTACGCCGCGGCGGCGGCACAGGCCGGGCTGCGCGCATCGGTTGCACCTTCGGGGCCGAGTCGCGCGCAGCAGCTGATGGGGGACGTCGCCCCGAAGCTCGCCGAGCTGACGGACCAGGTGCTGTTCGGCGACGTGTGGGCGCGGCCCGGCCTGTCCCGGCGCGACCGGAGCCTCGCCACGATCAGCGCATTGATCGCGCTGAACCGGCCCGACCAGTTGAAGTCTCACCTGGCGCTGGGTCTGCAGAACGGGTTGACACGCGAGGAACTGGTGGAGGTCATGACGCAGATGGCGTTCTACGCCGGCTGGCCCAACGCCATCAACGCTGTCGGGGTGGCCCGCTCTGTTTTCGAAGAGAGCCGCTGAACCGGGACGGATCACGTCTTCGATGTTCCTCGAGCGAAGATCGTCGCCTGTTCATTGAAGGCGGGTCTCATCAGATGGCCATCGGCTTGCTTGCCACCTTCGTTGTAGTGGTTCAGCACATCGACGATGGCTTGATAGTCCTGGACGTAGGTCGGCTTGTTCATGGGTCGCTCCGTTCGTTGCATGCGTCAGTCACTTCGCGAACAGACGATGGATGTCGCTGAACGCCTTGATCTCCAGCGCATTGCCAGACGGATCCAGGAAGAACATCGTGGCCTGCTCGCCGGGCTCACCCTTGAAGCGGATGTAGGGCTCGATGAGGAAGTCGACGCCCTTGCCGGTCAGGCGCTGCGCCGCGAGCTCCCATTGCGCCATGGGCAGCACGATGCCGAAGTGGCGCACCGGGACACCGTGACCGTCCACTGCATTGCGCTGGGCCATGCCGGCTTCTTCCGGGGCCAGGTGGGCCACGATCTGATGGCCGTAGAAGTTGAAGTCCACCCAGTCCGATGCGCTGCGGCCTTCCGGGCAACCCAGCACCTCGCCGTAGAAGGCGCGGGCGGCCGCGATGTCGTTCACCGGGAAGGCGACGTGGAAGGGGGACAGCGGACCGGGATTCGTGGTGACGGCTTGCATGGGCTTGCTCGTTGGCGGTGATGACAATGCCAATGCTAGGCAGGGCAAAAGAAAAGACAATCAATGAATATGAGGTCTTGGCATAAAGGAAATTGATCTATTCGCCGCCGGGACGTCGACACATGAACCGGGGAACTGATCATGATCAGAGAGCTGAAGACGTTGATCGCGGTGGCCCAGGAAGGCACGTTTGCCGCAGCGGGGGACCGCATCGGCTTGACACAGGCTGCCGTGAGTTCGCAGATGCAGCGCCTGGAGGATGAAATCGGAGGGCCGCTGTTCGATCGGACGGGGCGGTCCGCCCGACTGAACGCCCGCGGCCTGCGCACGCTCCAACAGGCACACGAGATCCTCAAGCTCTATGCCTCGCTCGGAAGCGAGGAGCCGGCGCCCGGCGAGACCTTGCTGATCACCCTCGGCGCCATCGCCTCCGCACAGCGCCTGCTCCTGCCTGATGCACTGGTGAGCTTCCATCGGGAGCACGCCGGTTGCCGGACTCGCGTACTGCCTGGGCTCTCCATGGATCTGCTCAACGCCGTCGACGCGGGTGACATCGAGCTTGGGATCACCATTCGTCCTCCCCACTCGCTGCCCAGCGACTTGCGATGGACACCGTTGGCGAGCGAGCCCTATCGGCTCCTTGTTCCGCGGCATGTCGAGGGCAACGACTGGGTCGAGGTCCTGTCCACCCAACCCTTCATCCGGTATGACCGCACTTCCTATGGCGGCCGGCAGGTCGACCGATTCCTGCGCTCGACGCATATCGCCGTCAAGGATCTCTGCGAACTTGATGAACTGGAGGCGCTTGTTCGACTGGTCGGGCGCGGTCTTGGGGTGGCGCTGGTGCCGCAAACTGCAGTCCATCGACGCTGGCCAGCGTCAGTGCGTGCGATCGACCTCGAGGGCCACACCTTCCATCGAGACATCGGCATGGCACACAGGGCCCGGCACAGCCTGTCGCCCGCCGTGCAGCGCCTCATCGAACTCGTCGCGGAACGATACGTGACGGCGGCCTCGGGCGCCTGACGCGTCCGACGGGCTTCGCGAAAGGGGGCAACGCGGACAGGGGCCGCAAGCCAGGCGCTCGTCGCCTGTGGGCATGCCTCCTTGAGACACGACCTGGCACCACCTGGCACCACCTGGCACGACCTGGCACGACCTGGCACGACCTGGCACCCTCCCGGCGCACCACGCCCCGAAATGGAAAATCCGTGCGAGCAGAGGCTCGTGCCGACGCGCCGGTGCGACTGCCGCTCGTCCTCTTCGCTTTGGTGAACTCATTCGTATGCAAAATCCGTCGATCTGAATTGGTACCGGTACCAATCCTGTAGACATGGGGCATCGATGAGGCATCGCTCGCCCCCGCACGAACAACGGACAGGGGTCGAACGGATGAATTTCACGAGGTGGATACCGCGTGGCGCAGCGGCGCTCTCGCTCTCGATGCTGGCCTTGTGCGCCTGCCCGGGGTTGGCGCTGGCGGAGCAGCCGGCGGTCGACGCGGCGCTCATTGCGCGCGGCAGGCAGCTGGCCATCGCGGCCGACTGCGCGGCCTGCCACACCACGCCCAAGGGTGGCGCGCCCTTCGCCGGCGGCTATCGGATCGAGTCGCCGATGGGCGCCATCGTCGCGACCAACATCACGCCGTCGACGACGCACGGCATCGGCGGGTACACGCTGCTCGAGTTCCAGCGCGCGCTGCGTCAGGGCGTGCGTCGCGACGGCGGCCGTCTCTACCCGGCGATGCCCTACACCGCGTACACGCAGCTGTCCGATGCCGACACCGCCGCGCTCTACGCGTACTTCATGCACGAGGTGAAGCCGGTGGACCAGCCGGTGGCCGAGACAGAGCTGCCGTTCCCGTTCAGCGTGCGGGCCTCGATGGCGGTGTGGAACGCGCTGTTCCTGAAGGACGAGCGCTTCACGCCTGACCCCGCGAAGTCGGAGCCGGTGAATCGCGGCGCCTATCTGGCCAACGCGCTCGCGCACTGCAGCACCTGTCACACGCCGCGCAACACGCTGATGGCCGAGGAACTGGGCAAGCCCTTCCTGTCCGGCGCCAACGTCGGCCCCTGGTTCGCGCCGAACATCACCTCGGACCCGGTGCACGGCATCGGCGGATGGAGCGAGGACGAGCTGGTGCAGTACCTGCGGACCGGTCAGGTCCACGGCAAGGCGCAAGCGGCCGGCCCGATGGCCGAGGCGATCGAGCACAGCCTGCAGCACCTGCCCGAATCGGACCTGCGCGCCATCGTGGCCTATCTGAAGCAGACGCCGGCAGTGGCCGGCGCCGCCGCGCAGGCGGGCGGGAAGGCGCGCCACGCGTTCGGCGAGGCGTCCCGCGATGAAGTCGCGCTGCGCGGTCTCCAGCAGGTCGATCCCGGCTGGCGGGTCTTCAGCGCCAGCTGCGCGCACTGTCATCAGGAGAACGGAACCGGGACCTCGAACGGCGAGTACCCCTCGCTGTTCCACAACAGCGCCACGGGCGGCGATCGCGCCGACAACCTCATCGCCACCATCCTGCACGGCGTGGACCGCACCGTCGCCGGCAAGCCGCATTTCATGCCGGCCTTCGGCGATGCCGCGTCCTTCACCGATCGCCTCGGCGATCAGGAGATCGCCGACCTCGCCAACTACGTGCTGAGCCGCTACGGCAATGCCGCAGTGAAGGTCGGCGTCGAGGACGTCCGTGTCGCCCGCGCCGGCGGCCCCAAGCCTTTCCTCGCGAAGGCGCAGCCCTTCATGGTGCCGGGCGGCGTGCTGGTGCTGCTGGTGCTGATCGTCCTCGTGCTGCGTCGCCGACGCCGTGTGCAACGCGCCCGGCGACTGCGCGGCGCCTTTTGAACGGAGTCCTCCATGACCCATGAACACGATCCCTCGCCGGCGCTGAACCCGTCACTCTCGCGGCGCAGCCTGCTGGAAATGGCCTCGCTGGCCGGCACCGCGCTGGCCCTGGGCGGCGCGGGCCTGCTGGCCGCGCGCGAAGGCCTCGCCGCCGGCGCGGCGCCCGCCGCGCTGCCGGCCCCCGACTTCCTGCGGCTCTCCGTCTTCCTGACCGGCGGCAAGCCGCTCGACGCGACGCTGGCCGGCCGCTACCAGGCGGCGCTGGCCAGGCGCGATCCGCAGTTCGACGACAGCGCCCGGGCGCTCCTCGCGGTGATGTCGACGAGCCAGGCCGCGAGCGTCGAGCAACTGCTCGACGCGCCGGAGCTCCAGGACACGCTGCGCGCGCTGACCACGCGCATCGTCTCCGCCTGGTACCTGGGCATCGTCGGCCAGGACGCCGACGCCGAGCTGATCAGCTACGCCGAGGCGCTGATGTACCGCCCGACCCAGGACGTCCTCGTGGTGCCGACCTACGGCGCCGGCCCCGACTCCTGGGGCGACAAGCCGGGCGTGACCCCGCCTGTGACCCCGGCCGCCACCAACGAACGCAAGACCGCATGAGCACACAGTACGACGCCGACCTGATCGTCATCGGGTCCGGAGTGATGGGCGGGCTGATCGCCAGCCGCGTCGCCAAGGCGGGCAAGTCCGTCATCATTCTCGAAGCCGGTCCGCGCGTGCGCCGCGCCGACATCGTGGAGACCTTCCGCAACTCGCCGGTGAAGCTCTCGCTGGCCAACATGAAGCTGCAGGGCGCGGGGTCCCCGTTCCCGAATCCGCCGCACATCCCGTCGACCTATGGCGACTACCTGCGCCAGACCGGGCCGGTCTCCTATCCGACCAAGTACCTGCGCGTGGTCGGGGGCACGACCTGGCACTTCGGCTCCGCGCTGTGGCGGATGATCCCGAACGACTTCAAGCTCAAGACGCTCTACGGCCGCGGCCGCGACTGGCCCATCGGCTACGACGAGCTCGAGCCCTACTACTGCCAGGCGGAAGCGGAGCTGGGCGTGTCCGGCGTCGACGGCCAGGACGAGAGCGGCCACGGCGGCGAGGCCAGTCCGCCGCGCTCGCAGCCCTTCCCGATGAAGCCGCTCAACGAGCCCTACTTCATGAAGCGGGTGGCGGAGATGCTCAAGCCCGGCGGCTACCACCCGGTGATCGAGCCGCACGGCCGCGCGTCGCGTCCCTACGGCAACCGGCCGGTCTGCGCCGGCAACAACAACTGCAATCCGGTCTGCCCGATCGGCGCGAAGTACGACGGCTCGATGCACATCGACGTCGCGGAACGCGCGGGCGCGAAGCTGCTCGACAACGCGGTGGCCTATCGCATCGAGGCAGGCCCCGACGGCAAGATCACGCGCGTCCACTACAAGAAGCCGGACGGCAGCTCGCACGCACTGACGGCGCGTCACTTCGTGCTGGCCGCCTACGCGATCGAAGGGCCGAAGCTGCTGCTGATGTCGACCTCGGAGAAGTACCCGAACGGCATCGCCAATTCCTCCGACCAGGTGGGCCGCAACCTGATGGGCCACACCGGCATCAGCATGAACATCATGATGAACGAGGACGTGTGGCCGGGGCAGGGCCCGACGGAGTTGCTGGTCTATCTGAACTACCGTGACGGACCGTTCCGCAAGGACATCCCCAGCTACAAGACCAAGTTCCGCAACACGGTGACGACGCAGCAGATCGCGTCGGAGCTGCTGGCCAAGGGCGTGATGGGCGCCAAGCTGGACGAGGAGATCCGCAAGCGCTCGGCGCGCTCGCTGAACGTGGCGGTGGACTTCGAGACCGAGGCGCAGCCGCAGAACCGCATCGTCCCGAGCAAGACGCACAAGGACGCCATCGGCATCCCGGTGCCGGAGATCTACTACAGCGTCAACGACTACTGGAACGCGGGCCGCGACTTCGCGGTCAAGGACCTGGAGCGCATGGCCAAGCTGATGGAAGCGGACGTCCTGAAGGTGGACACCAAGCATCAGGACCGCCAGCACATCATGGGCACGACGCTGATGGGCGACGATCCGAAGGATTCGGTGGTGGATCGCGACTGCCGCACGCATGACCATCCCAACTTCTTCATCGCGGGGACGGGCGTGATGCCGTCGGCCTCGTGCATGAACCCGACGCTGACCGGTGCGGCCTTGAGCCTGCGCATCGCGGACACGCTGCTGAAGGAGATCTGATCGGCGGCGTGACGTCCGTCGACGACCGAGGCGGCCGGTGAGCGTGCGCCCCTGATCATTTCGGACCTCTGGCAGAGGCTGGATGCGGGGCGCTGCGCTCGACGGGCACTTTCAAGCCGTTGCAATCCAAAACCCCAAAATTATGAAAGCGCTTTCAGAATCCGCGTTTCTTGCCTAGGATGGTTGGCGCAGGAGAAAAGTCGCGGACCTGGACCAGCGTCGCAGAGCGCTGGCCGGACCGTGCCGATCGGTGCCCTCCCGCACACCATCGACACCTCTTGGAGACATGAATGGGATTGCAGAACCGCTTCGACGCGCAGGGGATCCTGCGCGCTACCGCCTTGGGCTTGTTGGTCACTGCCGCCGCGCAGGCCGACGCCAGCGTGACCAACCCGACCATCGGTCGCCTGTTGTGGTCCGAGGAATTCAACGGCGCCTCGTTGAACACCGGGCTCTGGACGGCGTACGACGGCAACGGCTGCCAGATCAATCTCTGCGGCTACGGCAATGCGGAGCTCGAGTACTACAGCCCGAACAACCTCTCCATCGCCGACGTGCCGTTTGAAGCCGGCACGCGGGCGCTGGCGATCCGGGCGCTGAGGCAGACCGTCGGCAGCAATGAGTTCACCTCGGGGAAGATCGATTCCTTCAACAAGGTGCAGGTCAAGTACGGAATGATCGAGATCCGCATGGCGACGCCGCAGCTGCAGACGGGTCTGTGGCCGGCGGCGTGGCTGCTGGGCACCAGCCCGCAGGCATGGCCGCGCAAGGGCGAGATCGACATCGCCGAGCTCGGCCACAAGTCCTCGGCCTGGGCCGCCGCGGGCGCGCCGGGGCCGGACTACTTCGTCGGCGCCAACGTGATCACCTTCGCGGAAGCCGCGTGTGTGCCGGGCAATGAATCGTGCGCGGCGTCGACGGCGTGGCAGACGAAGAATTGGTACAAGCCGACGACCTCGTTCGCGAACCGCTTCGTCAAGTACCGCTTCTATTGGACGGAAAGCCAGATGCGGTTCACCGTCGTCGACAACGACGGCGAGCACGACATGTACGACCAGCCGCTGCCGGTGAACACGGAGGCCTTGCGCGCGCCGTTCTACTTCCTGCTGAACCTGGCGGTGGGCGGCAACTTCACCGACGCGGCGAATCCCTCGCAGGTGACGGCGCCGCTGCCGGGCACGATGTACGTGGACTACGTCCGCGTGTACGAGCTCGACGGCAAGGGCGAGGTGAAGCTGGGCAACCAGACCGTGCCGGAGGCGGCGGGCAAGTTCGGCGTGTTCACCGACAACACGACGATCAGCAACAAGCTGGTGGCGGGCACCACGTCCGACATCTTCCTGTGGAACGGCGCGTCGACCGGCGCGGGCAACATCCAGCCGGCCGAGGGCATCAACGTCATCGCGTGGAGCTACAACACGCCGGGGCAGTGGTTCGGCGGCGGCATCCAGGCACGTCAGTTGCGTGACCTGACGAACTACCGCAACGGGAACCTGAAGTTCCGCATCAAGATCCCGGCGAACGTGTCGTTCAACATCGGCATCGGCGATACCTACACCAACCAGAACTGGGTGAACTTCCCGGCGAACACGACGGCCTTCGGCCTGGTGCGCAATGGGGAATGGGCGACGGCGACGGTGCCGATCTCGACGCTGATCGGACCGAAGGTCGCGCTGCAGTCGATCGCGGACATCTTCATGTTCTCGGGCGACAACACCAAGCTGCCGACGCAGGCGTTCCAGTTCGCGATCGACGACGTGTACTGGGATACGGGAACGACGACGCCGACAGACCCGACGACGCCGACCACGCCCGACGGCATCACGCAGCCGACGGCGACCACGGTGAAGTTCTCGCAGGCGACGGGCACCTGGGCCGACGTGCATTACACGGTCAACGGCGGTGGCCAGTTGAACGTGCGCATGCTCAAGGAAGGCAGCGGGAATGCGTACACGGTGTCCGGTCTGAAGAAGGGCGACATCGTGCGCTTCAACTTCACGTACTGGGACCCGGCGCGCAATGGCGCGTATGACACGGCGCAGCAGAGCTATACGTTGAAGTGAACGTTGGAACGGGGCGCTTCGGAACTCTCCGAGGCGTTCCCTTCGACAGAGGTCTGTCGCAAAGCCGCCTTCGGGCGGCTTTGTCATTGGGCCTGCGACGCCTGGATGTCGACCTGCTTCAGCGGCCACGGTCGACGGCGATCGGTCGTGGGGACGGCGCGGCGAAGAAAATTTCCCGGGCGCTGTAACCTCAGCGGCGGCTACTCCGAATAGAAGGGTACGGAACGCGCAGGAGCGCTCCGCTTCATCCACCTGAACCTTCTTACGGAGTGCACCCCATGATCAGCAAGACCCAATCCGCCGCCCTGGCCGCCGCCGCCGCCCTGTTCGCCCTGTCCGTCCAGGCGGCCCCTGCTCCGCAGGGCAGCAGCGGCCTGGCCGTGGCCGCCAGCGACAAGGTGCATTGCTACGGCGTGCACGAGTGCAAGGGCAACGCGGACTGCAAGACCACGGAGAACGCCTGCAAGGGCCAGAACGCCTGCAAGGGGCACAGCTTCAAGGGCATGAGCGCGGCGTCGTGCCTGAGCGCAGGCGGCACGATCGGCGATCTGGCCGCGAAGTAAGCCCATGAGGCCCGGCCCCGCATCGCGCGTCGCGCAGCCGAGCCCGGGCTTCGGCCTGGGGCTGCGCAGCACGCACTATCGAGAGTTCCTCGAGCGGCCCCAGCCGGTCGACTGGCTGGAGGTGATCTCGGAGAACTACCTCGTGCCCGGCGGCAAGCCCCTGGCCATGCTGGACGGCATCCGCGCGAAGGTTCCGATGGTGATGCATGGGGTCTCGATGAACCTGGGCGCCGTGGCGGGTCTGGATGCGGACTACTTGCGGCAGCTGGCGTCGCTGGCCCGTCGCGTCGAGCCGCTCTGGGTCTCCGATCACCTGTGCTGGACCGGCGTTCACGGTCGCCATCTGCACGACCTCCTCCCCTTGCCCTACACGGACGAGGCGCTGCGGGTGGTGGTGCGCAACATCGGTCAGGCGCAGGAAGCGCTGGGCCGCCGGCTGGTGGTCGAGAACGTCTCCAGTTATCTCGACTACGCGGACTCCAGCCTGACCGAGGCGCAGTTCGTGGCCGAGGTCGCGCGACGGGCCGACTGCCTGCTGCTGGTCGATGTGAACAACATCCATGTGAGCGCCGTGAACCACGGATTCGATGCGCTCGCCTACCTCGATGCGTTGCCCGCCGATCGCGTGCAGCAGATCCACGTCGCCGGCCACAGCGACCACGGCGATCATCTGATCGACACGCATGACCAGCCGGTCGCCGAGCCGGTCTGGCAGCTGTACGCCGAGGCGCTCCGAAGATTCGGCCCGGTGGCGACGATGATCGAACGGGACGACCACATTCCGCCGCTGTCGGAGCTGCTGGAGGAACTCGATCAGGCCCGCGTGATCACCGCGACCACCTGGCCCGGCGACGCCGGAAGGAAGGCCGCATGAACACCGTCGGGCAGCCCCTTCGCCCCCATCGGCCCCTTCAGCTCCTGGACCTGCAGCAGTCGCTGCAGGCCTACCTGATCGGGCAACCCAGTCAGATCGAAACGAAACTGCGTCGGGGTCCCGGCATCGCCGCGGAGCGACGCCTGTCCATCTACCACCATGCCTATCGCGCGCGGCTGCATGACACGCTGGCGGACAGCCACGGGCATACGCTGCGCTACCTCGGCGACGACTGGTTCGAGCGCGAGGCGCTGGCCTTCGTCGAGGTCCACGGCTCGCAGCACTTCAGTCTGCGCTGGTATGGCGCGGACTTCGCCGACTGGCTCCGGCAACGATGGCCGGATGACGGAGAGATCGCCGAACTGGCCGCGTTGGACTGGTCGCTGCGCAGCGCCTTCGATGCCGCCGATGCGCCGACGCTCACGATGGCCGACTTGGCGTCGCTGGCGCCCGAGGACTGGGCGGGCCTGCGACTCCAGCTGCCGCCCAGCTACGCGCGCCTGAAGCAATCCTTCAACACGCTGGCGCTGTGGCAGGCGCTCGACGGCGACGAGACGCCGCCGGCCGCGCAGCCGCTGACGGCGCCGCTGGACCTGCTGATCTGGCGGCGCGGCCATTCACCGCACTTCAGAAGCCTGGGGCCGCTCGAGGCTCAGGCGCTGGATGCGCTGGCCTCGGGTCGCACCTTCGCCGAAACGTGTGCGGACCTGGCCGAGGCCCAACCGGAACTGAACGTCGTGGCCGAGCTGGGCACGCTGCTCCGTCGCTGGGTGGACGAGGAGTTCCTCGTCCGCTGAGCCGTGTCGGCTCATTTCACGACCAACTGGCCGACCATGCCCGCTTCGAAGTGACCCGGCAGGAGGCACGCGAACTGGAACTCGCCGGCCTGGGTGAACTGCCAGACGATCTCGCCGGCCGTGCCGGGTTTGACGTGAGCCATGTTGGCGTCGGCGTGCTCCATGCCCGGGAACCTGCGCATCAGCGCAGCGTGCTCGGCCAGGGCCTGGCGGGTGCCGAGGACCATCTCGTGCAACACCTGACCCCCGTTGCGGACCACGAACCGGACGGTTTCGCCGCGCTTGACGGTGAGACTCGCCGGCGTGAAGCGCATGGTGTCGGCCATGTCGACCTGGATGGTGCGCGTGACCCGCTTCGGATTGCCCTCCTGGCCGAAGTCGGTGACCTCCACCTGGGCGGGATCGAACTTGCGCGGCGTGGCGTGGTCTTCGTTGCCGTGGGCGACAGCGACAGAGGTGGCGGCGATCAACGCGGCCAGCGTCAACAGAGGTGATGTCTTCAAGGGGCTCTCCTTCTCATCGGGCAGGAAGCTCGTCGCCGGCACCGAGATGGCCGCGAACGAGCTTGCGCGGATGCTGGACCTTGCCACTGTGGCAAGGTCAAGCGAGACGTGCGCTCGACCTTGTCGGCAGTTGGCAGGTGAAGCTTCCTCTCTGGGTGGGGGGCCGTCAGGGCCTCAGGGTTAGCCCGCGATCCTTCCGTCGGAGGTAAAGGTCGCAACGCCAGGTTGATTGATCGGGTCGGGGGCGGCTTTGACACTCCGCCCGCATACCGCCACCCATGGCGGACCTGGAGACAAGCATGACCCTGACTCGACGCCAGTTGATGGGTGCCGCCGCCGGCACTGCCGCAGCCGTCTGGCTGCCCACCGCGCACGCGCAAGCGAGCGCGCTGAAGATCTCCCACCAGTTCCCCAGCGGCACGCTGACCGAAGGCGACTTCCGCGACCGGCTGTGCCGTCGTTTCGCCGCCGAGGTGGAGAAACGCTCGGGCGGTGCGCTCAAGGCGGCGGTCTATCCGGGCTCGTCGCTGATGAAGACCAACGCCCAGTTCTCGGCCCTGCGCAAGGGCGCGCTGGACATGAGCCTGGTGCCGCTGTCCTATGCCGGCGGCGAGGTCGCCGAGACCAATGCCGGTCTGATGCCTGCGCTGGTGCCCAGCTACGAGCAAGGCGCGGCCTGGAAGACGGCGGAGGTCGGCAAGCTGCTGTCCAAGGTGCTGGACGACAAGGGCGTGATGATCGTCAGCTGGGTCTGGCAGGCGGGCGGCGTGGCCAGCCGCGCACGGCCGCTGGTGACGCCGGACGATGCCAAGGGCCTGAAGGTGCGCGGCGGCAGCCGCGAGATGGACATGATGCTGAAGCAGGCCGGCGCGTCGGTCATCACGCTGCCGTCCAACGAGATCTACGCGGCCATGCAGACCGGCGCGATGGACGCGGCGATGACCTCGTCCACCAGCTTCATCTCCTTCAAGCTGGAGGAGATCGCCAAGCACCTGACCTCGGGCCGGGAGCGCACCTACTGGTTCATGCTGGAGCCGCTGATGATCTCCAAGGAGGTCTTCAACAAGCTGCCCAAGGCGCAGCAGGACATCGTCATGGGCGTCGGCGCCGAGATGGAAGTCTTCGCCCGCGAGGCCGCGAAGGCCGATGACAAGGCCGCGGCCGCGATCTATGCGAAGGCCGGCGCCAAGGTCTACGACATGGACGAGGCGACGCTGAAGAAGTGGCAGGCCATCGCGCGCGATACGGCGTGGAAGGACTTCGCCGAGAAGAACGAGTCCTGCGCCGGCATCCTCAAGGCCGCCCAGAAGCTGCTGTGAGATCGCGATGAGCCACGGCTTTGAACTGAAGCCGGCGGTGGCCGGCATCGATCCCGACACGCCGGCGGTGCTGATGCCGCTCGCGCGGCTGCTGCACGTCATCAACCAGGCCGTGGTCGTGCTGGGCATGCTGGCGCTGCTGGTGGCCTCGCTGGTGCTGACCTACAGCGTCGTCTCGCGCTACGTGATGAAGGCGTCCACGGACTGGCAGGACGAGGCGGCGGTCTTCTGCCTGGTCGGTGCGACCTTCCTCTGCGGTGCCTTCGTCCAGTCCTTGCGCGGGCACGTGGGCATCGAGGCGATGGCCGGCCTCCTGCCGCGGTCGGTCAACCGCCTGCGCCTGGCGCTGGTGGACCTGATGTGCACGGCCTTCTGCGCCTTCTTTGCGTGGAAGTCCTGGACGCTGTTCCACGAGGCCTGGGTCGAGGGCCAGACGACGTCGTCGTCATGGGCGCCGCCGCTGTGGATCCCGTACGGCCTGATGGCCCTGGGCATGACGCTGCTGAGCCTGCAACTGCTCGTTCAACTGACCGCACGCGTCAACGCGCTCTTCAAGAAAAACAACTCGGCCAACAACTCGGGAGTGGGCGCATGAGCATGCTCGTCCTCGGCTCGCTGTTCGGGATCGTCACGCTGCTGTTCATGTTCTCGGGCGCGCCGATCGCGTTCGCGCTCGGCAGCGTGGCGGTGCTGTTCATGGCCCTCTTCATGCCGGCCTCCGCGCTGGACACGGTCACGCAGAACGTCTACGAGGAGATGGCCAGCATCACGCTGCTCTCCATTCCGCTCTTCATCCTGAAGGGGGCGGCCATCGGCAAGTCCCGGGCGGGGCAGGACCTGTACGCGGCGATGCACGTCTGGATGGGGCGCATCCCCGGCGGGCTGGGCATCGCCAACGTCTTCGCCTGCGCGCTGTTCGCGGCCATGGCTGGCTCCAGCCCGGCGACCTGCTCGGCCATCGGCAGCGCCGGCATTCCGGAGATGCGCAAGCGTGGCTACTCGCCCGGTTTCGCGGCCGGCATCATCGCGGCCGGCGGGACCTTGGGCATCCTGCTGCCGCCGTCGATCACGATGATCCTGTACGCGGTGGCCGCCGAGCAGTCATTGGGCCGGCTGTTCTTGGCCGGCATCGCGCCGGGGATCTTGCTGGTGGTCCTCTTCGCCGCCTACGCGGCGCTGCGCTACCGCAAGGAGTACGCGCTGGCCGAGGCCGAATTCAATCGCACGGGCGCAGCCTCAGCGCTGCTGTCGAAGGAGACCTTCACCACGCGTCAGAAGTTCGAGATGCTGCCGCGGGTGGTGCCCTTCGTGCTGCTGCTGATCGGCGTGATGGTGGCGCTGTACGGCGGCTTCGCGACGCCGTCGGAGACGGCGGGTCTGGGCGCGCTGCTGGCGCTGGGTCTGATCGCGGTGATCTACGGTGTGTGGCGGCCGCGGGACGTGGCGCCCATCCTCACGTCGACCTTGAAGGAGTCGACCATGCTGATGTTCATCATCGGCATGTCGCTGCTGTTCTCCTACGTGATGAGCTACCTGCACATCAGCCAGGCGGTGGCGGAGTGGATCGTCGGCATGCACCTGTCCAAGTGGGTGCTGCTGGCGGCCGTGCTGCTGATGGTCATCCTGCTGGGCTTCTTCCTGCCGCCGGTCAGCATCATCCTGATGACGGCGCCCATCATCCTGCCGCCGCTGAAGGCAGCGGGGTTCGATCTGATCTGGTTCGGGATCCTGATGACGATCGTGATGGAGACAGGGCTGATTCACCCGCCGGTGGGGTTGAACATCTTCGTGATCAAGAACATTGCGCCGGATATCGACCTGCGGGACATCATCTGGGGCGTGCTGCCGTTCGTCGTGCTGATGCTGCTGGCGGTGCTGTTGATCTGCATCTTCCCGAGCATCGCGACGGGGTTGCCGGATTTGGTGATGGGGAAGGTGGTGGCGGGGCATTGAGCGGCGGCAGGGACGTGGGAGCGCGTGAAGGCGTTCCAGTTCGCGAACGATATCGTGGTGTGGGAATCAAATACGGAACCGCAAGACCTGCCCCCCGCCGCCTGTGTCACCCAAATGGCACCAGTTAGCCGACGGCCACGTAGGCGAAGCTCGCATACGCGACAGACACTTGGGTCGACGAGCGACACGTCCAACGGCGGTGGTCCGTTGAACGTTGGATGCTACGAGAGGCGCGAAGACGCATGCGCTGTGGCTGGTTTGAAGGGGCTCCGAGGAATCGCTTGGGGCGCTCAATTCATGTTCGATGTTGAGATCGGTCTGCCGTGAGGCGGCCATACTCTATGTAGCCAAGCGCGCGATGGTTGTGTGTTGCAGATTGAGTTAGAGACCCTTCGCCAGACGGGTTACTTACCACCAGGAGTGCTCCTTGATGTAGTCAGCAATCAGTCGTTGACGAGCTACGCTCAACTCGCTTGAATTGCTTTTGAGGGAGTCGGAAACTAGTCGTAGATAACTCCGCCCATTCCAGATACTCCAGACGCAATCAAGCACCTTGAGCATCAAGTCGCCATCTTGAGCTAAGCGGACGAACCCCTCGGCCGAGGCACGTTGCTCCACACACTTCTGTGCGACTGCCTCTCTCAGGCGCATTCCATAGTCCCCCGCTCGCGACGGCAGTGCGTAAGGGAGTGCTCCCGCAACGAGGGACCACGAGTCCTCAGGAATGTCTCGAACCACTGCAGCGCGGTGAAGCGGCTCAAAGGTCAGAACAAGCAACTGCTCGACGCTTCGAGAGCGCCAACCCAGTGCTCGCCTGAAACCATAGGCATAGAGCCGCATTGGCAACTTCCCGCCGCTACGTTTTAACGCGTAAAGAGCGAGCATCCAAGGATCAGAACCGACGTCATTGGGAACTGCGTCTGGAGGAAGTACCTCCGCTAGGCAGGAAACTAAGGAGACCGAAGGACTCTCAGCCTGTGCAAGATACATCGCGACCGCGTCAACGTCATTGCAGCAAAGCTTGATCCAGCGTCGCAACGATTCGCTCGCACTTTCGACGCGGCAAAGTTCCTGAGCGCGCATCAGGACGGCTGTGACGCCACACACATGCAGTGCGGAGTTGATGGCCCCCTCATCACGCAACCCTCCGATCATCGCGTGTTGCACGCTCTCGCTGGAGAAGTCGACATTTGTGGCGATAAGCGTTGAAGGCCAGCACTGAGTTGTTGCCCAGAACTTCGGTTCCTCTGCGAGCTGAGGAGCAAGCGCTAGTAGCGGCTCGACAACATCACCCAGACGATGCAGCTGAGACTGGAACGTCGCCAAGCTCATCTGAGCGGCGCCCTCTCCAAGAGCCCTCTTCAGGACTTCGTCGCCCTGCTGCGTCAGTGCCACAAATCGACGAGGGTCATCGTTCCAAAGAATGCGCGCCAATTGCGCCGACTTTTCGTGCACCTCATGCATCGTGAGGTATTTAAAGTTTGCGACCAGGAAATCTAGGGCCCGCTCGTCAAGGGCTCTCTTTTTCCTCGTTTCGTCAAGAATCGCTCTGACTACTGTGACCTTAGCAAGCTCCGATGATGAGAGGGGTTCCACAGTCTCGGTCATTAGAATGGCCGTCGAAAGACCTAGCTCTCCCTCCATCTCCAACGCATTGTGAAAACGGCAGATCGGAAGCATCGCCTCACGACCCCCCAGAACTTCGCCGCCGAGCCACCGTAAACGGATCCTCAGCGGCGAACGGCGAGACTCGGCAATGTCCTCTACGACGACATTAAGCCAAGCTGGTGATTCGCGGATCTGAGATGCTTCAACGCCTTCGATTGAAGAGGTGAAGCGCATGCGGGCAGTTGATTCGCCACCTGGAACCAACTGCAAGTCGAACAGGGCACCGTCTTGCGAACGGTCCCTGTTCGTCAGTGTGCAGAATCTGAACGAGCGCCGTAGGCGTGGCCATTGCTGATCCCAAATTCGGAGAACCGCGTCGTCGACATCCACGTCTTGCGGGCGCCTTGACCAAACTTGAGCGGCGGGGCTCTCATACAACGCGTTAGCAAGAAGCTTGGCCTGCCGCAATGCCTGCGGCGATGGGGGCTCCCGCTGGTCGCCTGTGACGTCTACCGAGACTTCGACTCCGTACTGGCTTGCATTCCCCACAGAAGGTCGCACGAATAGACCCTCAAGTACCGACGGAAGCTCAAGCGAGGCAAGGTTAGCAAAGCTAATCAGTAGCGTATGTGTCCAAACACAACCAGGCCGCGGCATTTCGGGTGCGGGCCAAGTTTTGGACAACGCGTAATAGCCAGAATCAGGCAGTGGGTAGCCCGTTAGGTATGGAATCCCGAGACCGGCAACGCCTGGACCCGAAACGTCGCTCATAACGAGCAGTCGACGCGCGTCCGACGTGGCCAGCGCTATTGAGCAGGCCAACTGTCGATGGCCTTCAGCGTAACCGTGGAGCGCCTGATGAACACTAAAAATCACGGAGAGTCTCAATCCAGAAGCCAGAACAGCGGCTCAGTCAGGTCGTGAGAGGCAGTCTGTCCCGTCACAACCCGCGCGCGCTCGGATGCTATCGGGAGCCGAAGAATTTTTCGGGTCTCCTTCGCCGATTCGCGTCCAGGCTTGTTGTACTGCGCGCCCTGGGCGCTCACTCCGTAGACTTTCACTGTCCATCCGTCATCGAGCCCATGCTGCAGGTACTGATGCAGCAAGGGGAAGTGCATCTCCAGATATCCGTCCGGCGTTTGTCCTTCCGCCGCCGCAGTGTCCCAGGCCGAGAGAATGACTGCGAGGCGGCGAGGGCCCACGTCCAGTGGCTGCTCTTGGAGGCAACGTACGAGATCCGCCAACTGAACCTGCGTAGGGGCGAACTCGGGCTTCCAAAGCACGATCTCTCCACCGACGTGTTCGCCGCCTTGGATTGCGGCAATGCGCTTGTTGTCGATGATTGACGTTGCTCTGGCAATCTTGCTGGAGTGGATGAACAGCATCACACCGCTGGACTTCAATGACTCCAGCAAGTTCGGATCGCAGTCTCGCGACTCCCAGATGCGCGAGAACGCCTCACCCATTACGTCAGGGAACGCAAGATGAAATTCTTGCCCTGCCTCGCTTCTCAGCCCGATCACCGGAGTTCGGTTCTTATCGTCCGCGGTGCGCTCTTGCTCTTTCCCTTCGAGCCACCGGCGCGCGATGACATCTAGGTGCGGCCCATCCCCAGCCTTCAGAGTCCACTGGGAGAACTTTCCCTTGAGCTGCTTCGCACGGAGCATGTGCCAAAGGGCCGCCAGATAGGTCGTCTTGCCGGATGCCGGCAAGCCCAGGACTACAAGAGCCTTCTCAGCCATGGTTTCGCTCCGACGTCTTGCCGCGCAATCGTCCGAAGGACCGCATTTGCGTGATGTCGACCGGCTCAACTTTTACGAAGCCCATTCGACCTGGCTCGGTCATCCAGTAGGTGAGGAGTTCGATCATGCCCGCGCCGAAGTCGGTCGTCTCATCCTTTGGAAAGGCTGCGACCTGGAAGCTCTTGATGTTGAGGAAGTCAAGACCGAACTCGTCCTGGACATCTTTAACGATTCGTTCGAAGGCACGTACCGCGCGAGCCCCGTCACGCTTGTTGCTTGTAATCGCGTCTAGCTTGGTCAGGACGATTGCGACACGCTGCCATCGTCGCGTCTGACCTTCTTGGCGGAACACCTGCAGGCTTTGGAAAACGTCCTCGCGGACGAGATGGCTTGCGCCATCCAGCAACAGCTTGGCACCGTCGGCAAGCAGAGTCAGCGTATCGGCACGCCCCAACTCGGAGAACTTCCTCGCGGACTCCGGGTCGCCGTGCGTGAGCATGTACTCCTCGCCAGCTCGATCTGCAAACATGGCCGCCCGCTTTCCAACGCAATCGCCGCCTACCAAGTCCAAGTGGAAATACGTGGCCTCGCCGTGTTTGGTTCGCTCCATGTGCGGGTCCGGACGATTGGATGCGCTGCGCGAGTCATGGCAGGCCTGCTCAAACGAATGAAGAGTCTTTGAGCCGGCAAACTTGAACGGACCAATGGGTCCCGTCTGCAGGAGTTCGTAGACGCCGCCAATGAGACTTGTCTTTCCCGAGTCTTTAGCTCCAACGATGGCGACCACATGGGCCGGCAATCGTCGTGAGAGCACCTGTGCCTCTGCAGGGGAAAGCGCCAATGCGCTAGGCAGCTGAACACCACTGCTTTGAGCTGAAGCGGTCTCTGTGGTCGGACGTTCGACCAGCACGACGACCTTGCCGAAATGGCTACAAGTGCTGAGGTCTTCAAAACCTTCGACGCAACGCCCATCCCCGGCGACCTTGCAGTCCGGATTGCCGCAGCTGATTGCGGGGGTGCCATCGTCACTCATGTTCACAGCCCGAGCCCGAGCTTGACCAAGATGAACTCTCGGTAGGCGGCCTCTGCGAAGTTCAAGGGATCGAGCTCAACACTCGTGGCCAAGGAGGTGAGTGTCGACCAGGGGCCGGTCCAGCTCTCGGCGCCATCGACCTCATCGCAGCGGAGGACGGCGAAGAGGATCGGTGTCGTGACCGAGGAGATGTTCTTGGAACTCAGTTGGGCGACCACGCTCTTACGCCATGTTGGCGGCATGCCCTGAATGAAACTTGTCAGGGGACGTCTTGGCGTCTTCTTGATCCCGGTCCTCGCGAGCAACGAAGGCACAGCGGACGGGCCGGGCAGAGCCGTCGTCAGCTGAGCCAATTCACGTGCGATTCCAAGCGGTCGTTCGTCCGCTGCGATAGCCGTGAAGTCCTTGCCGAGATCCGCACAGAAGCCTCCCTGCAGCCACCAAAGGATGTCCAGTTCTTCGTCCTGAGCTCGCACGTACTGGCTGAATGCTGTCTCCATGGCAACCTGCCTGCGGCCGAGCGCAGCAATCACCCTGTTGGCTGCGGTAGCGAGCGATGCGAACGCTGTGGGATAGTCATTCTCCGCCGCTTGGTCCGCAGCTTGAGATACCTCATCCTTGTCTAGCCCGTTCGGCTGCAGCTTTGCGATTTCAAGGGAAGGTCGCCGCCGAAGCAGCTCGGCCTTCTTCTTTGTGACGTTCTCGCAGATGCCCATGATGTCCATCGTCTGAGCCACTGGCCGCAGACCTGCGCACGACGTGGTGGAGACCATCGTGGCTACGAGAGAAGAGTTTTTGTCGTCTTCGTGCATCGCTAGAGCCAGGGCAGCGGCGGCGAGCCGTATGAATTCGGAATCCGCGGGTTGTGCGCCCTTGCCTGTCAACCTCGAACGCAACTCCGCGACCTCAGCCGAGGCGAGATCGACCTTGACGCCAAAGACAAGGCGACAAAGAAGTTCATACGTCTTTTTCGGAGGATTGCTCAAGAGGTCGGAAATCGCGTCCCAACGCGTCGTGATGTAAGCCGGATCTCCATTAAAGGACATGTCGGAAAGCCACTTGGCGAATTCTTCCTGCAGCACTTTTTCCTCCTCCGTGTCACACGCTCTTGTCGAGCTTCTCTTGCTCTTCGATCCGCCTGGCCAACTCCTTGACCAAGCCCATTTTGGCGGCCTCAACCATTGCCTTGTGGTAGCGACGGGGCGGCGACAGTTTCAGGTCGTCCTGCGAAATCAGCCCGAGGTCTAGCGCAATCGTGCGCATGGAATCTGCGCCAAGTTCCCAGAAGCGGTAATTCAAATTCGCGGTCGAAGGCTCTGACATTTCAACCTCCGGTGCATTCTCAACAGCCAGCGCGGGCACATGAGCCGTCACAGCGGGCTCGAGTGCCTCGTGGACAGCTGCAGCCACCTTGTTTTCTGCCTGCGGTGCATGCGGGGGCTTTCGCGATGCAAACAGGGGCGGCGGGACGTCAGGCAACTTGAAGGCGTGGTCCCAGACGGTCTCCTTGTCCTGGGTGTACATAGGCACGAAAGTCTCGCTGGGCGGCTTCTGGTAATGCCGGATTTGTGCCTTCATCTTCAACTGCCGATTCACTCCCTCGCCAATGACTTCAAGGTCGACCAAGTTGTAGCCCGGATCGAAGGGGCCTTCGCGCTCATCGGGATTAACCGCGCCGGCCAGGAAGCGTACAACCTCTGTCTGACGCTGGCATCGTTGGTCGTGCTCGTGGCCGAAGAACAAGAGCTTGGCCCGAGTGTCAACGAGCTTGGTGAAGTACTCCCCATCCATGCACCACTTGGGCGGGTGATGGGCCATCACGGCGTTAATGACATTCGGAGCGGAGTCGAGCGCGGTTTGCAGGCTCCCCAAGTACAGGTGACCAGGCGCGTCGTCCCGACCGCCGCCGCCAGAGATGTACGTTGTGGTCAAGCCGAACAGCTTCAGCGAGAGACCACCGCCAAGGGAGAAGGTGCGGTCCCAGAAGGGGACATCCTGGAAGACGGCACATCCGAAATGAGCAGCGAAGGCGTTGTAAGCATCAAGGGGTTCGAACAGCGCCTTAGACGTTATCGGGTGGCTGATCTGTGCCCAGAACGCTTCATCTCTGGCGAGACGGTCGGGCGCTGTGGCAATGGCGTTCTGCGCGGCAGCAACCAACGCGTCACGGCAGACGGCGCGATTCACGTCGTGATTTCCGGGAACGGTGAGAATGTTCGAGCGCTCACACCCTGTGGCGTCAGCGATTTCTTCTAACCACTCCTTAGCCTTCGCATACTCGGCAGGATCAGCTTTAAAGGCGATGTCGCCGCCCACCAGGATCGCATCCACGGGAACCTTGTCCGCTGATTGCAGATGCGCCAGATCCACCTTCAGGAGGGTCCGATAGGTTCGCTGGTGATCCATGAAGGGAACGCCGGCGACGGGGGTGCGAAAGTGGATATCGGACAGGTGCAGGATGCGCATTCGAACAATCTTAACGACCCGTAGGGCCCTCGAATGCGCGACCTATGCTACGCGGCCCGGAGAGAAGATTTCGATGGCCACTTCGTTGGTGCATTAGCGAGTTGTGGTTTCGGGAGAAGTCACAGGAGAGGCTCTTTCGGCCTCCTCTATACCGGGTTGTCCCTACGTATGGATGGCGAGGGTGGGACCATTGAGGAAATCGAACATTGGTGGCGACGCGTTGGAGATCGAGTTTCGCGAAATGACACATTGGCTTCACAACCTTCGCAAACCGCCCCACATCCCTTCGCAACCATCGCAACTTCATCGTTGCCCCCTGGCCGATCCGCTGCGAACATTGTGAACTTGCCAATTTCACAACCCGCAATGGACTGGCCTACTGCGCTGTCGAGCGCTTCTTCGACGGAGATGCTTCGCAGCGAGCTGGTGCTGCCGCGTCACGCGAACCACTACGGAACCCTCTTCGGTCCTGAGGCGCTCTCCTGGCTCGGCCAGAACGCCCACATGGTCGCCGCGCGCTTCTGCCACCAGGACATCGTCATGGTGGCCGTGAAGGACGTGCAGTTCCTCGCCCCGGTCCCGGTAGGCTCGGTCCTCCACATCCACTCCCGCGTCTCCCGCGTCGGCGGCACCTCGATGACCGTCGAGGTCCACGCCCGCATCGACAATGCGGCCCCTTCCGACGTCCTCCGCGCCACCTTCGAGATGGTCGCCGTCGACGGCGGCAAGCCCTGCCGAATCACCCCTCGCACCGCGCCCGCCGGGCAGCCGCTACCCTCGATCCCATCGGGCCAGGCCTGAGCCTGCCCGTCCAGCTTCCCCCCAGATTCCACTTCCAGGAGACATCCCCATGAGCGACACCACGACCGCGAACGCGGCAGCCGCCCCCGCCTTCAAGCCCAAGAAGTCCGTCGCCCTGTCCGGCGTCGCCGCCGGCACCACCGCCCTGTGCACCGTCGGCCGCACCGGCAACGACCTGCACTACCGCGGCTACGACATCCTCGAACTCGCCGAACGCTGCGAGTTCGAAGAGATCGCCCATCTGCTCGTCCACGGCAAGCTCCCCAATGCCGCCGAGCTGCGCGGCTACAAGGCCAAGCTGAAGTCGCTCCGCGGCCTGCCCGCCGCCGTGATGGACGCGCTCGAAACCCTCCCGGCCAACGCCCATCCGATGGACGTGATGCGCACCGGCGTCTCCGCCCTCGGCTGCTCGCTCCCCGAGAAGGACGACCACAACCTGCCCGGCGCCCGCGACATCGCCGACAAGCTGATGGCCTCCTTCGGCTCCATGCTGCTGTACTGGTACCACTACAGCCACAACGGCCGCTCCATCGAGGTCGAAACCGACGACGACTCCATCGGCGCCCACTTCCTGCACCTGCTCCACGGCATGCCGCCGTCCAAGGGCTGGGAACGCGCGATGCACACCTCGCTGATCCTCTACGCGGAGCACGAGTTCAACGCCTCCACCTTCACCGCCCGCGTCATCGCGGGCACCGGCTCCGACATGCACTCGGCCATCGCCGGCGCCATCGGCGCCCTGCGCGGTCCGAAGCACGGCGGCGCCAACGAGGTCGCCTTCGAGATCCAGAAGCGCTACGACACCCCCGACGAGGCCGAGGCCGACATCCGCCGCCGCGTCGAGGCCAAGGAAGTCGTCATCGGCTTCGGCCACCCCGTCTACACCGTCAGCGACCCCCGCAACGAGGTCATCAAGAAGGTCGCCCACCAGCTGTCCAAGGACGCCGGCTCGACCAAGATGTACGACATCGCCGAACGCCTCGAGAAGACCATGTGGGACGCCAAGAAGATGTTCCCCAACCTGGACTGGTTCAGCGCCGTCAGCTATCACATGATGGGCGTGCCCACCGCCATGTTCACCCCGCTGTTCGTCATCGCCCGCACCAGCGGCTGGTCCGCCCACGTGATCGAGCAACGCCAGGACAACAAGATCATCCGCCCCAGCGCCGTCTACACCGGCCCGGAAGACCAGGTCTTCGTCCCGCTGGCCCAGCGCCCCTGAGGACCGGAGCTCCCCGTCGACCGCGATGACCGCATGAGAGAAGTTTCAGAAATGCCAGCCACGACGCCCGCATCCACCATCGCCTCCGCAATTCCGCTCAACGAGACCTGGCGCAAGCCGCTGGCCGGCACCGCGCTCGACTGGTTCGACGCGCGCGCCGCCGTCGAGGCGCTGCGCCCCGGCGCGTGGGAACGCATGTCCTACACCGCCCGCGTCCACGCCGAGAACCTGGTGCGCCGCTGCGACCCCGCCACGCTGGACGAGAGCCTGCTGCAGCTCGCCGACGGCAAGGCCGATCGCGACTTCCCCTGGTACCCGGCGCGCGTGGTCTGCCACGACATCCTGGGCCAGACCGCGCTCGTGGACCTGGCCGGCCTGCGCGACGCGATCGCCGATCAGGGCGGCGATCCCGCCAAGGTGAACCCGGTCGTGCCGGTGCAGCTGATCGTCGACCACTCGCTGGCCGTCGAGTGCGGCGGCTATGACCCGCAGGCGTTCGAGAAGAACCGCGCGATCGAGGACCGTCGCAACGAGGATCGCTTCCACTTCATCGAGTGGTGCCGCACGGCGTTCCGCAACGTCGACGTGATCCCGCCGGGGAACGGGATCATGCATCAGATCAATCTGGAGCGGATGTCGCCGGTCGTGCACGTCGACCGCGGCGTGGCCTATCCCGATACCTGCGTCGGCACCGACAGCCACACGCCCCACGTCGACGCGCTCGGCGTGATCGCCGTCGGCGTCGGCGGGCTGGAAGCGGAGAACGTGATGCTCGGCCGCGCCTCGTGGATGCGGCTGCCTGACATCGTCGGCGTCGAGCTCAGCGGCCATCGCCAGCCCGGCATCACCGCGACCGACCTGGTGCTCGCGCTGACCGAGTTCCTGCGCAAGGAGAAGGTCGTCGGCGCCTACCTGGAGTTCTACGGCGAAGGCGTCTCCAGCCTCACGCTCGGCGACCGCGCCACGATCTCCAACATGGCGCCCGAATACGGCGCCACCGCCGCGCTGTTCGCGATCGACGAGCAGACGCTCACCTACCTGCGCCTGACCGGGCGTGAGGAGTCGCAGGTCCAGCTCGTCGAGACCTACGCGAAGGCCGCCGGCCTGTGGTCGGGCGAGGGCAACACGCTGTCCGGCGTGGTCTACCCGCGGGTGCTGAAGTTCGACCTGGCCAGCGTCGTGCGCAACATGGCCGGTCCATCGAACCCGCACCGCCGTCTGCCGACCTCCGCGCTGACCGAGCGCGGCATCGCCGGCCCGTGGACGGAAGAACCCGGCCGCATGCCCGACGGCGCCGTGATCATCGCGGCCATCACCAGCTGCACGAACACGAGCAACCCGCGCAACGTCATCGCCGCGGCGCTGCTCGCGCGCAATGCGCGTCGCCTGGGCCTGACGCGCAAGCCGTGGGTGAAGACCTCGCTCGCGCCCGGCTCGCGCGCGGTCACGCTGTACCTCGAGGAAGCCGGCCTGCTCGGCGACCTGGAGGCGCTGGGCTTCGGCGTCGTCGCCTATGCCTGCACCTCGTGCAACGGCATGTCCGGCGCGCTGGATCCCGCCATCGATCGCGAGATCGTCGAGCGCGACCTCTACGCCACCGCCGTGCTCTCGGGCAACCGCAACTTCGACGGCCGCATCCACCCGCGCGCCAAGCAGGCCTTCCTGGCCTCGCCGCCGCTGGTGGTCGCCTACGCGATCGCGGGCACGATCCGCTTCGACATCGAACGCGACGTGCTCGGCGTCGTCGAGGGCCGCGAGATCCGCCTGAAGGACCTCTGGCCCGAGGACGACGAGATCGACGCGCTGGTCCGCAGCAGCGTGAAGCCGGAGCAGTTCCGCAAGGTCTACGAGCCGATGTTCGCGATCACCGCGGCGTCGACCACCAAGACCGAGCCGCTGTATGACTGGCGCGCGCAGTCGACCTACATCCGCCGCCCGCCCTACTGGGAAGGCGCGCTGGCCGGCGAACGCACGCTGCGCGGCATGCGCGCGCTGGCGGTGCTGCCGGACAACATCACCACCGACCACCTGTCGCCGTCCAACGCGATCATGCTGGACTCGGCCGCCGGCGAGTACCTCGCCAAGATGGGCCTGCCGGAGGAGGACTTCAACTCCTACGCCACCCACCGCGGCGACCATCTGACTGCGCAGCGCGCCACCTTCGCCAATCCGACGCTGAAGAACGAGATGGTCCGCGATGCCGATGGCAACGTGATCGCCGGCTCGCTCGCGCGGATCGAGCCGGAGGGTCAGGTCGTGCGCATGTGGGAAGCCATCGAGACCTACATGGACCGCCGCCAGCCGCTGATCATCATCGCCGGCGCGGACTACGGGCAGGGCTCGTCGCGTGACTGGGCGGCCAAGGGCGTGCGCCTGGCCGGTGTGGAAGCGATCGTGGCCGAGGGCTTCGAGCGCATCCACCGCACCAACCTGATCGGCATGGGCGTGCTGCCGCTGGAGTTCCTCGCCGGAACGACGCGGTTGACGCTCGGCCTGGACGGCTCGGAGACCTACGACGTGTCGGGCGCGCTTTCGCCGCGCGCGACGCTGACGGTCATCGTCCATCGCCGCAACGGCGAGCGCATCGAAGTGCCGGTGCGCTGCCGCCTCGACACCGCCGAGGAGGTCGAGGTCTACCAGGCCGGCGGCGTGCTCCAGCGTTTCGCGCAGGACTTCCTGGCGGCAGCCGAAGCGGCCTGAGCGCCGCTCAGGCCCGCAACAACGACGGACACAGCAATGAGCTTTCTCCCTCAAGTGAAGATCCCCGCGACCTACCTGCGGGGCGGTACCAGCAAGGGCGTGTTCTTCCGCCTCGACGACCTGCCCGAGGCCGCGCGCGTGCCCGGCGCCGCGCGCGACCGGCTGCTGATGCGCGTCATCGGCAGCCCCGATCCCTACGGCAAGCAGATCGACGGCATGGGCGGCGCCACGTCGAGCACCAGCAAGACGGTGATCATCTCGCGCAGCACGCGGCCCGGTCACGATGTCGACTACCTGTTCGGCCAGGTGGCGATCGACACCGCGCTGGTCGACTGGTCCGGCAACTGCGGCAACCTGTCCGCGGCGGTCGGTCCGTTCGCGATCCAGGCGGGGTTCATCGATGCCTCGACGCTGCCGCGCGACGGGATCGCCACCGTGCGCATCTGGCAGGCCAACATCGGCAAGACCATCATCGCCAAGGTGCCGATGCGCGACGGGCAGGTGCAGGAGAGCGGCGACTTCGAGCTCGACGGCGTGACCTTCCCGGCCGCGGAGGTCGAACTGGCCTTCCTCGATCCGGGCAATGACGACGCCGATGGCGACGATGCCGGCGGCGCGTTGTTCCCGACCGGGAACGTCGTCGACGTGCTGACGATGCCCGAGGACCTCGTCCCCGGCGGCCAGCTGCGCGCGACGCTGATCAACGCGGGCATCCCGGCGGTCTTCGTCGATGCGAAGGATCTGGGCTACTCGGGCACCGAGCTGCAGGACGCGATCAACGGCGACGCCGCGGCGTTGAAGCGCCTGGAGGCGATCCGCGCGCACGCCGCGCTGCACATGGGCCTGATCAAGACGCTGGACGAGGCGAAGACTCGTCAGCACACGCCGAAGCTGGCCTTCGTCGCGCCGCCGTCGACCTACCGCTCGTCGAGCGGCAAGACTGTCGAGGCCGGCAGCATCGACGTGCTGGTGCGCGCGATGTCCATGGGCAAGCTGCACCACGCGATGATGGGCACGGCGGCGGTGGCCATCGGCACCGCGGCCGCGATCCCCGGCACGCTGGTGTGCGAGGCCGCGGGCGGCAAGGCGCTGCCGGCGGTGCGCTTCGGCCATCCGTCGGGCACGCTGCGCGTCGGCGCGGAAGCGGTCCAGGAAGGCGGCCCGGGCGGCCCATGGCGCGTGACGCAGGCGGTGATGAGCCGCAGCGCCCGCATCCTGATGGAAGGCACCGTGCGCGTGCCAGCCGAGGCGCTGTAATCGTCGGCATCGACGTCGCCATCGGCATTCAACGAATCCAGACAATCAAAGAGAACTGACATGACATCGACCCGCAAGACGCTGCGCGCGCTGGTGAACGAACGCCGTGGCGTGCTGGTGCCGGGCGCCTTCAACGCGCTGTCGGCCAAGGTGATCGAGGACCTCGGCTTCGAGGCGATCTACGTGACCGGCGCCGGCGTGACCAACATGTGGTTCGGCCTGCCGGACCAGGGCTTCATGGGCCTGTCGGAGATCGCCGACCACACCGCGCGCATCCGCGACGCGGTGAACCTGCCGCTGATCGTCGACGCCGACACCGGCTTCGGCAACGCGCTGAACGTGCGCCACACCGTGCGCGTGCTCGAACGCGCCGGCGCGGACTGCATCCAGCTCGAGGATCAGGTGGCGCCCAAGCGCTGCGGCCACTTCACCGGCAAGGAGGTCATCTCGACCGAGGAAGCGGTGAGCAAGATCAAGGCGGCGGTGGATGCGCGTCGTGACCCGAACTTCCTGATCATGGCCCGCACCGACGCCTGCGCCACGCAGGGCTTCGAGGCCGCGATCGAGCGCGCGCAGCGCTTCGCCGAGGCGGGCGCCGACATCCTCTTCGTCGAGGCGGTCACCAAGGCGGAGGAGATCCGCGCGCTGCCGCAGCGCCTGTCGACGCCGCAGCTGATGAACATGGTCATCGGCGGCAAGACCCCGATCACCGATGCGAGCGAGCTGCAGCAGATGGGTTACGGCGTCGTGCTGTACGCCAATGCCGCGCTGCAGGGCGCGGTGGCCGGGATGCAGAAGGCGCTGGGCGTGCTCAAGACGCAGCGCCGCATCGATGAGGATCCCAACCTGGTCGTGCCCTTCGCCGAGCGCCAGCGCCTGGTGGGCAAGCCGGAGTGGGATGCGTTGGAGAAGAAGTACACCTGAGTACTTCGACGGCCCTCAGCCCTCACCCCCACCCTCTCCCGCAAGCGGGAGAGGGGGAAAGAGGACCGAGCCTGGCGGGCTCCGCAGGCCAATGAATCCCATTCACGTCTTCTTGAATTAATATCGTTTTACGTCATGGAGAACGGTCCCTACGCTTCGGGACCTTTCAGCAGTTGTTCTCCCGGGAGGGAGCCTCGCCATGACCACGATCCACAACCTCGGCTTTCCTCGTATCGGCGCCAGGCGCGAACTGAAGTTCGGCCAGGAGGCCTACTGGAAGGGCCAGTCCACGCGCGATGAACTCCTCGCCCTGGGTGCCCAGCTGCGTGCGAAGCACTGGGCCGACCAGCAGGCGCTGGACCTGGTGCCTGTCGGCGACTTCTCGTTCTACGACCAGGTGCTGGACATGAGCTTCACGCTCGGCAACCTGCCGCAGCGCGTGCGCGACTTCCACGGCGACACGCTGGACAACTACTTCCGCGTCGCCCGCGGCCGCTCCGCCGACAGCGCCGAGGCGCACGCGCACTGCTGCGGCGGTGTCGCCGCCGGCGAGATGACCAAGTGGTTCGACACCAACTACCACTTCATCGTGCCGGAGTTCGATGCGTCCACGACCTTCAAGCTCGACGCCTCGCGCCTGCTGGCGCAGCTGTTCGAGGCGAGGGTGAAAGGCGTGAAGGCCAAGCCGGTGATCGTCGGTCCGATGACCTACCTGGCGCTGGGCAAGGCGAAGGACGACTCCGACCGCCTCGCGCTGCTGCCCAAGCTGTTGCCGGTCTACGCGGAGCTGCTGAAGACGCTCGCCGCGCAAGACGTGGCGTGGGTGCAGATCGACGAGCCGATCCTCGCCACCGACCTCGAAGCCGGTTGGGCGCAGGCGTTCAAGACGGCCTACACGGCGCTGGCGGGGTCAGGTGTGAAGCTGCTGCTGGCCACCTACTTCGGCCAGCTCAAGGACAACCTGGCGCTGACCGCCGGACTGCCGGTGCAGGGCGTCCACCTGGACGCCATCAATGCGCGCGACGAAGTCTCCGCGCTGACGGCGGCGCTGCCCGCGGATCGCGTGGTGTCGCTGGGCGTGATCAACGGCCGCAACATCTGGAAGAGCGATCTCCATGCCGTGCTCGACTGGCTGGAGCCGGTCGCCGCGACGCTCGGCGAGCGCCTGTGGATCGCGCCGTCGTGCTCGCTGTTGCACGTGCCGGTGGACCTCGCGAGCGAGCAGAAGCTCGATGCCGAAGTGAAGTCCTGGCTCGCCTTCGCGCTGCAGAAGCTGGCGGAGCTGGACCTGCTCGGCCGCGCGCTCAAGGGCGGCCGCGCTTCGGTGCATGCCGAGCTCGACGCCAACCGCAATGCCGTCGAAGCGCGCCGCCGCTCGCCGCGCGTCAACAACCCCGCCGTGAAGGCCGCGGTCGCCGCGATCGATGCCAGGCTCGGTCAACGCCAGACCGCCTACGCGCAACGTGCCGCGAAGCAGGCCGCGCTATTGAAGCTGCCGGCCTTCCCGACGACGACCATCGGCTCGTTCCCGCAGACCGGCGAGATCCGCCACGCGCGCAGCGAGTACAAGGCCGGCCGCCTCGACGAGGCCGGCTACCAGGCGGCGATGCGCGCCGAGATCGAGCGCAGTGTCAACGAGCAGGAAGCGTTGGGGCTGGACGTGTTCGTGCACGGCGAGGCCGAGCGCAACGACATGGTCGAGTACTTCGGCGAGCAGCTCGAGGGCTATGTGTTCACGCAGTTCGGCTGGGTGCAGAGCTACGGCTCGCGCTGCGTGAAGCCGCCGGTGCTGTTCGGCGACATCAGCCGGCCGAAGGCGATGACGGTCGAGTGGACCCGCTACGCGCAATCGCTGACCGACAAGCCGATGAAGGGCATGCTGACCGGTCCGGTGACCATCCTGAACTGGTCCTTCGTCCGAGACGACCAGCCGCGCTCGGTGTCGTGCAAGCAGCTCGCGCTGGCGATCCGGCAGGAGGTGCTGGACCTGGAGCGCGCCGGCGTGCGCGTGATCCAGATCGACGAGGCCGCGCTGCGCGAAGGCCTGCCGCTGCGCAAGTCGCAGTGGAACGAATACCTGGCCTGGGCCGTCGAGTCCTTCCGCATCACCGCCAACGGCGTGGCGGACGAGACGCAGATCCACACGCACATGTGCTACTCGGAGTTCAACGACATCATCGCGTCCATCGCCGACATGGACGCGGACGTGATCACGATCGAGACCTCGCGCTCGGACATGGAGCTGCTCGATGCGTTCGACGACTTCAAGTACCCGAACGAGATCGGCCCGGGCGTCTACGACATCCACTCGCCCAACATCCCGACGCAGGAGCACATCGTGCAGCTGATGCGCAAGGCGGCGGAGCGCATCCCCGCCGAGCGCCTCTGGGTGAATCCGGACTGCGGGCTCAAGACCCGTCAGTGGGCGGAGGTGATCCCGGCGCTGACCAACATGGTCGCGGCGGCGAGGACCCTGCGGCTGTCGGTCTGAATTTCGCTCTTCCACAAGCGGGAGAGCGAGCCACGCCGGCGCCCTTCTCACTCCCTCTCCCGCTTGCGGGAGAGGGCAGGGGTGAGGGCCAGCAGCCTCACGCCCGCCTTCGGGGCCGGGTCTTGCCCTCAGGGCTTCAAAAAGTCGTTCTCCACCCAGGCCGCGGCGGTCGCCTCGGTGAACTTGAAACCGGCGGCCACGCGCACCTGCGCGAGCTGCTCGCCGTCGTCGTTCAGCGCGGTCAGCGTCGCGTACGGGTTGTCTTCGTCGGGAACGATGTCGAGCAGCACCTGGATGCGGCCGTTGTCCGTGTCCAGCTTGACGCTCTTGTGCAGCCGGGCGTGCAGCTGCTGCTCGTGACGGCGCAGCACCTCCGACGCCGTCTTCACCAGCGTGTGGAAGGCGGCCGCATCGAGCGGCTTCGGGTTCTTCTTGTCGCGGCCCATGGTCCAGGGGCCGACCAGCGCAGGCTCGGACTCGCCGATCAGGGTCATGGCGACAGCCCAGCCTTCGTCGTCCTCGTTCTTGATCACTTGCGCGGTCCAGCGCTCGTCCTGCCACGTGCGCGGCTCTTGAATGATGGGGCGTTCTTCGTCGGGAAAATTCGTGCTCATGGCGATGAAGGTACCACGCGGGCCGGAGCGCCGAAGCGTGCCGGGGCGCGCTTCGCGTCGACCGCCGCGGCGCGGCCATGGCCCGGCGCGACCGGCGACAATCCATTCATGACCGAGTCCGCCCCGCCGCCGCAAGAGCAACCGCGCAACCCGTTGCACGGCCTGACGCTGGAAACCATCGTGACCGAGCTCGCCGCCGAGTACGGCTGGGATGGCCTCGACGAGCGCATCCCGCTGCGCTGCTTCGCCTTCGAGCCGAGCGTCAAATCCAGCCTGAAGTTCCTGCGCAAGACGCCGTGGGCGCGCGAGAAGGTCGAAGGGCTCTACCTGTTCATGCTGCGGGAGCGGCGGCGGAACTCGACGCGACCGTGATCGACGCGGCCGTGACCGGCGAGACCATGGCCCAGCCGAGCGCCTGGTAGAGCGCGGCGCCTGCTTCGGTGGCGACGAGCACGCCGTGCCTGGCGCCGAGATCGAGCGCCGCGTTGGACAACGCGGCCATGACGAGCCGACCCAGCCCCTTCCTTCGGTGAGCCTCCGACGTGACGATCTGATCGAAGGTCGCGAAGCCGCCGTCGATGGCCGCCTGGCCGCTCGCGGCCAGCTCTCCTGAATCGGCAACGATCTTCGTCAGCACCAGGGCTCCCGCTCGGTCGGTCTGAACGCGGTAGCCCGCGATGACCGGCGCCGTGCCCGCCGCGAGGGGGACGCTCATCAGGAACTCAGGGGCGTGAACGGTCCAGTCGTCGGAGAGCAGGGGCGACACGTCCTGAGACGGCGCGCAGACCTTCAGCCAGATGCCGGGCCCTCCCTCGGTGGCGACGAGCTGTCGAAGGACGTCGGGATCGAAGCGAGGAAAGACGTAGCGCGTGAGCTGATCCGGCTTGCCGACATGGATCTGGAAGTAGCCGGTGCGTTCGACCGGCGCTGGCGTGCTGCGGGAAATCGACCAGCCGTGCGCCCATGCCCGGGCGGCGACCGAGGGATCGAGCGCGCCGATCTCAGGCACGCCCGTCGAGGTGGATGTCGATGTCGATGTCGATGTCGATGGCGATGTCGAGGTGAGGGGTTTCATCCTGGACATCTTCTTCTGCGCGGACCGGCGCGTAGAAGGTCATGGCCCGCCACGGCCATCCATGAGGCCGAGCCGCGTGAGGGATCAGAGATCGATGATCCCGCGCCTCACCGCGATCGTGACCGCATGCGTGCGGTCGTTCGCGGCGAGCTTGCCGAGGATGCTCTTCATGTGCGCCTTCACCGTGCCCTCGGCGATGTCCAGCTGGCCGCCGATCCGCTTGTTCGAGCGGCCTTCGGCCACCAGCTTCAGCACCGTCGTCTCGCGGCCGGTCAGGTGCTGATCGGCCACATGCTCGGCGAGCTGAATGGCCAGCGCCGACGGAAAGCGTCTCCCGCCGGCATGCACCGCGCGGATCGTGTCCAGCAGATCCTTGCGCAGCGTCTCCTTCAGCAGATACCCCGCCGCGCCGGCCTGCGCGGCCTCGAGCAGCTGCGTGGGCGCACCGAAGCTGCTGAGCATCACGACGCGCGCCGCGGGGAACTCGTCGCGGATCGCCTTCAGCGCGGCGAGGCCGTCCATCGTCCGCATCCGGACGTCCATCAGCGTCACGTCCGGCAGGTGTCGGCGGAAGGCTTCCAACGCTTCGGCGCCGTCCTGTGCCTCGGCCACCAGGCGCATGTCCGGCTGCAGCCCGATCGCCCCGGCCAGGCCCTCGCGCAGCATCGGGTGGTCGTCGACCGTCATCACGCGGATCGGCCGGTCGTTCTTCAGCGGTGTCGTCGTCATGGCGCGTGTCCTCTCCGCAGGCACTCTGCCCGTCCGCGTGAGGACGGGGATCTCTCCTCCGGGAGAGGCCGACCGGTGTCGGTGACTGCGTGTGGAAGCCAGGTCCCGGGCCGCCTACCCTGTACGAAAGAGGGAGGCGAGCGGGAGCCTATGCGGCATGGCGGCGCGCGAGGACCCTGGCGAACATCGCCGTCACCTCCGCCGCTTCGGCGCAGGTGACCCACTCCCAACCCGGCAACCCTTGCCCCGCCTGAAGGAATCCCTCATGACATCGAGCACCACCCGCCGCGCCGTCGCGGCCCTGATCCTGGCAGGGGGCGCGGCGCTCAGCGCCGTCGGCGCCCTCATCCCCGCCTCCCCGGCGATGGCCCAGTCGAAGGGCTCTTCGATGCCCTCGACGCCCTCGGCGACGGCAAGACCCGGCACCATCGTCGAACGCGACGCCACCGTGAACGGCGTGAAGCTGCATTACCTGACGGCCGGTTCCGGCGACGCCACGCCCATCGTGCTGCTGCACGGCTACGCGCAGACCAGCCGCATGTGGCGCCCGCTGATGCCGCGCCTGGCGACCGACGGCCCGGTGATCGCGGTGGACCTGCGCGGTGCCGGCGGCTCCGGCAAGCCGGACCGCCCCGGCGAGAAAAAGCTGCTGGCCCAGGACATCCACGCGCTGACGCAACAGCTGGGCTACAGGAAGGTGAAGATCGTCGGCCACGACATCGGCCTGATGGTCGCCTACGCGTATGCGGCGCAGTACCCGGACGAGGTCGAGAAGATCGCGCTGCTGGATGCCTTCCTGCCGGGCGTCGGCGACTGGACCAAGGTCTGGCTGCTGCGCGACCTGTGGCACTTCCACTTCTACGGGGAGGTCCCCGAGAAGCTGGTCGCCGGCCGCGAGCGCATCTACTTCGAGCACTTCTGGAACGACTTCGCCGCGGACAAGACCAAGTCCATCCCCGAAGCCGATCGCAAGTTCTACGCTGCGGCGTATGGGCAGCCGGGCGGCATGCACGCCGGCTTCGGCTACTTCAAGGCCTTCGAGCAGGACGCCAAGGACTTCGAGGCGATGTCGAAGACGAAGCTGAAGATGCCGATGCTCGTGCTCACCGGCGAGAAGGCCTCGGGCGAATTCCTGATCGCGCAGGGACGTCTGGTCGCGGAATCGGTCGACGGCCGCATCGTGAAGGGGGCCGGCCACTGGATCATGGAAGAGTCCCCGGACGACACGATGGGTGCGCTCGTCGAGTTCCTGAAGTGAGCCAGGTCCCCGCGTGATCCCGATTCGGGCGTGACCCGAGCGTGACCCGGGCGTGACCCGGCCTCAACCTGCCCTCCACCTGCCCTCAACCCGGCGCACGCGTGGGCAGCGCGCGACCCAGCAGCTCGCGCAGCCACCGCTGAAGCGCCGGGAGGCGCGCCTGCTTGTCGCGCTGGCGATAGGCCAGTGCGGCAGGGATGCTCAGCAGCACTTCGGTCCCGGCGCCCGGCGCGCTGCGCAGCTCGAAACTGCCGCCGATGCGGGTCACGCGCTCGCGCATGCCGCTCAGTCCCCAGTGACCCGGCCTGTGGCCGTCGACCTGCGTCGCGGTCGGCACGCCGACGCCGTCGTCGGCGATCCTGATCGTGAAGGCAGCATCGGTGTACGCGATGGTGAGCGTGATGCCCGTCGCCTTCGCATGCTGGAACGCGTTGAACAGCCCCTCCCGGCCCACAAGCGCCAGCTCCGCGTGCACGCACGCGTCCAGCAGCCGCGGCGTGCCCTCGACGTCGGAGCGGAACGCCGCGTCATGGAAACCGGAGAGGTCCCGGCCCAGCGCTTCCAGCGTCTGCTCCAGCGTGCCGACGTCGGGCGGCGGCAGGCGCAGGTCGGTGACCCGGTTGCGACCTTCGATGACGACGGCATCGGCCTGGTCCAGCACGCGCTCCATCTCCGCACGCGCCGGCGAATCGTCGGGGATGCCCCACGCCACGCGCTGGAAGCGCAGCAGCAGCCCCTGGAAGCCCTGCAGCAGCGTGTCGTGCAGGTCCTGCGCGATGCGGGTGCGTTCGTCGAGCCGGGCGCGGTAGCGCTCACGCGCCCGCGCTTCGATCTGGCGCAGGCGCATGCGCACGACGAGCGCGACCAGACCCACGGCCAGCAGCGCGCACAGGGCGCGGAAGCCCGTGGACTGCAGGAACGTGGGCGGGATCTCGATGGACAGCGACGCGGGCTCGGTGCTCCAGACGCCGTCCTCGTTGGTGCCCTGGACTTCGAAGGTGTAGCTGCCCGGGCCCAGGTTCGTATAGAACGCCTGGCGGCGCGAGCCGGCCTCGTGCCAGGTCGTTTCCAGGCCGCGCAGCCGATACTTGAAGTTCGCGCGCTCGGGCATCGCCAGCGACAGCGAGGTGTAGTCGACCTGCAGGTCCCTGGTCCCCGCGACGGCCTGCACGCGGCCACCCGCTTGCGGTGGCAACGGCGCGCCGTTGACCAGCACGCGCTGGATGGCGAGTGGCGCGGGGGCGGCGCTGCGGGTGAGCCGGGCGGGATCCACGGTGACCACGCCGTTGGTCATGGCGAACCATAGCCGGCCATCGGGCGTCTGCAGCGCCGTGCGCAGCGGCCAGTTGGTCTCCGCCCGGCCGGTCAGCCCGTCTTGCGTGTCCAACTGCGTCAACGGCACCTGGAAGCCCGGCGCCTCCATCGCCCGCCGCAGGTCGGCCGCCGCGATGCGGGTGATGCCGGCCGCGCCGTTGAGCCAGAGCTCGCCCTCGGGGGTCTCGACGATGCCGCTCACGCTGTTGAGCGCGTCCGCCGAGCCGCTGCGCAGGTCGTGGAAGCGACCGTCGTCGTCCAGACGCTGCACGCCGCGGTCGCCGCCGATCCAGACATGTCCCTTGCCCGCGGTGATCGCCAGCACGCCGCCGACGCGCAGCCCGTCCTTGTCGGCGAAGCGGGTGAGCCGGTCGCCTTCGTCGACGCGCAGGACCTGACCGTCGACGTAGCCGATCCAGACGCGTCCCCGCAGATCCACGGTGATGCTGGAGGCCAGCGAGCCCGGCGGGAATCCCTTGTTCCCGGACAACCACTCCCACCGTCCATCGCTGAAGCGGCGCAGCAGCCCGCTGAACTGGGAGGCGACCCAGATCGTGCCCGATCGGTCTTCGGCCAGATCCTTGATCGTGCCCTTCCAGTTCGGAACGTCCGGGGTGCGGACGACCGCGGACGGCCCGCCGGGATCCAGACGGGAGAGGCCTCTGATCTCGCCCACCCAGACGGTGTCGGCATGGTCGACGAACACCCGGGTGATCGTCGAATTGGGCACGGCGTACTGCCGCAGCTCCTGCTCGCCGCCCGCCGGCGGCAGATGGAAGATGGCGGCGCGTGACGTGAACCAGAGGTCCCCGCGCGGCCCCATGGCCATCGCCAGCGTGGACATGGGGACCGGGAACTGGAACAGGGAGACCCGCGTTGGCCGCAGGCGGTCGAGCCCGCCGTTCGTGGCGATCCAGATCGAACCCTCCCGGTCCTGCAGCAGCCGCATCACCTGCTCGCCGCTCAGGCGCTGGTTCGGCGTCAGTCGCTGGATGGCCGGGAGGCCGAAGGTGTAGGCCTGCATGCCGCCGGTCGCGGTGGTGATTGCCACGGCTGCCGAGGCGGCCGTGGTGGCCGGGGCGGCCGATGCGGGCACCAGCGGGAGGAAAGGCGTGGGCGGCGGGGCCAAGGCTTCGGGCGAGAGGTCCCGGCCGACGGCGGGCTCCTCGCCCGGGAAGCGTTCGCGTGTCACCCCGTCGCGTGCACCGGACCAGAAGTAGCCGTCCCGGTCGAACATGGGCATGTAGGTGCTCGCGGCGACGGGGTGGCCGGTGCCGAAGACGTCGCCGGGCACCTGGGGACGCGGCAGTCTGAAGTAGCGCATCTGGAACGGCTCCATCTTGATGACCGCCCAGATCCGTCCGGTCGGATCCACTGCCAGGTAATTGGGGGTGGCCCCCGGCGTCTCGACCCGGGAGAACTGGGACTGCCCCGCCGCTTTCACCAGCAGGCCGCGGGTGTTGTTCACCCACAGGTTGCCGTCGCCGTCCAGATGCACGTTCCAGGTGATGAGATCGGGGGAGGGCTCGGGATAGCCCTCTGCCTTCCCCATCCGTTGCCAGCGGTCGCCGGTTCTCTTGAACAGGCCGCGCGTGCTGGCCACCCAGACGGTGCCATCCTTCTCCTGTGCGAAGCCGCGCGTGGCGCCTTCGAAGCCGCCGGGGCGCATCGGCTCCTGCAGCAGGACGTGGCCGTTGCGGACGTGGGCGAGGCCGCCGCGCATGAAGCCGATCCACAGGCCGTTGTCCGGGGTGGCCTGCAGCGAGAGCACGGACCGCTCGGGGAGCTTCTCGCCGGCGAGGGACTCGAAGGTCTCGAAGCGGACGCCGTCGAAGCGCAGCAGGCCGCGATCGGTGCCCAGCCACAGGTAGCCGTCGGTGGTCTGCGCCAGGCTGTAGACCGGCCCGACCAGTCCTTCCCGCGGACCCCACGAGGTGTGGTGGAGCTGGTCCAGCGGCGGATGCTTCAGCAGCTCGGCGAGGGGTATGCGCTCCGGCGTCGGCGCCTGGGCTGCCATCGCGGCCACGGCGGCGGCCGGGAGGAGGAGCGGCAGCAGCAACGCGAGACCGGCACGGGCGATGGAACGAAGCAGACGAAGGCCGGGTGCTTGCATGTCGGGTGCCGGTGGTGCGGAGCGCGCAACATACCACCGGCGGGGCGGGGCGGCCTCGTCCGGATGGGAGACATGCAGAGGGGTCGCAGGGGCGCCGGAAGGCGCTTCGCCTCAGGGTCTGCGCAGATGCACATCCATCTGCGGATACGGAATGCTGATGCCCGCCTGCTGGAGCGCCGCGAGCACGCGCGCCAGCAGTTCGCCGCGCAGCGCCATCCATCCGCCGATGTCCTGCGTCCAGACGCGGACCACGAAGTTGAGCGAACTGTCCGCGTAGCTGGTCATCAGCACCACGGGTTGTGGCTGCTCGGCCACGCCAGGCGTCTCGCGCGCCGCCGCGCCCAGCACCGCCAGCACCTGCGCCGGGTCCGAGCCGTAGGCGACGTTCACCGCGATCTCGATGCGGCGGCTGCGGTCGAACATGGTCCAGTTCGTCAGGTTCCCGCTCAGCAGCAGGCCGTTGGGTACCACCACGTCGGCGCCGTCGAAGGTGCGCAGGATGGTGGCGCGCAGACCGATCTCGCGCACGGTGCCCGAGGTGCCCGCGGCGTCGACCATGTCCCCCGGCTGGATCGGACGCTCGAACATCAGCACCAGGCCGGAGACGAAGTTGTTGACGACGCCTTGCAGTCCGAATCCGATGCCTACGCCGAGCGCACCGAACACCAGGGCGAGCTGGCTGACCTTGAAGCCCGCGGCCGACAAGGCCACCAGCAGACCGAGCAGCAGGACGCCGTAATAGCTCAACGAGGCGATGCTGTTGCCGACACCCCGCGGCAGGGCCGCATGGTGGGGCAGCTCGTCGCGCAGGAGCCGACGGACCGCGCGGGCCACCCACAGGGCCAGCCAGGTCGACAGGAAGAACACCAGGACGTCGCCCAGGTGGATCGAGACCTCGCCTACGTCGACGCCCAGATCGAGCACGTCGGCGCCGACGGCGCGCAGCGGTCGGAGCACGCGGAACCGGTCCATGCTGTAGACGAGCCAGCCCAGCCACGCGGCGAGGACCAGCAGCCGGGTGGCCATCACCTCCAGCGTCGGTCCATGCTGCCGGACGAGTTTGCGCTGCGCCACCTCGGGCTGGAGCGCGAGCGCATGCAGGATGCCGCGCACCGCCGCCACGCCGGCATAGAGCAGCAGGGCCATGTAGCCGCTGTCGATCACGCCGCTGGTCAAGGTCTCCGCGAGGGAGATGTTTCCGCCGATGTTGGACGCGACGGAGACCGTGAGCACGGCCAGCACGACCCAGCTGATCCGGCGGACCGCCGTCCGGAGACGGCTCTCGTCGGTGGCACGGTCGGCAGGCGCGCGGCGGAGCAGCCACACCGTGAGTCCCATGGCCAGGACGCTCACGCCCAGCGTGTAAAGCCGGTACAGGCCGACGTCGGCCGGCACGGCCACGCCCAGGCGGTCGACGATGTAGAGCGCCACCGCGACGTAGGGCCAGACGCCCAGCGCGCGCACCGTGCCGGACGGCAACAGGCGCAACACGGGGATGAGCGCCAGCACCAGGGCGAGTTCCTGGACGAGCAGGGGCGCGTCGGGCTCCAGCACCAGCACGCCCAGCATCGCCAGCAGCAACCACGACGAGACGGGGCGACGCAGGGCGCGCGTCACGTGGCTCGGCTCGCTGTCATCGGGTGCGCGCCGGCTGCGCACGGCCAGCCACAGGATGAGCGGCAGCAGCAGGATCTGGATCATGCGCAGCGCCTGCTGGTTCCCGCCGTCCGCCGCGTGATAGTCCACCGCGAACTGGCGCTCGATCTCGAAGCCGCGTTCCATCGCGGCGATCGCTCCCGCCGTGCCGGTGCCGGGCCAGAACTCGCTCCACAGCGGCGGCACGTCCGTCCGCAACAACTGGCGGTCGATCTCATCGATGGCCGCGTCGACCTCGTCGTGACCGGCGTTGATGCGGGCCTTCAACTCGCTCGCGCGCTGCGTCAGGTCGAACTGCTTCGCCAGCACGATGCTCAAGGACGCTTCGGACGCATCGAACTGCGCGAGCATCGTGTCCACGCGTGCCGAGAGCGCCGGGGGAAGTCCGTCCAGCAGGCCCGCCGCACGCGTGGCCGACCACGCGGCGCGACGCTGGGCCAACTGGACCGCGGTGTCCGCGTACGGTGCCAGCGCCCGGTTGGAGCGCTCTTCCCATCGAGCGAAGCGGCGTTCGTCGAAGTCCCAATGTCGCGCCAGGCTCTCGAGGCGCATGACCGTCAGCGTGTGCAAGGCGCTGCCCGCGGCGGCGTTGAGCTTGGCGTTGACCGGGCGCGCGATGTCGTCGAGCTCGCGGGCGAGCCGTTCGGACGGGTCCGGCGCCTGGAGCAGTCGTTTGGCCCGATCGACGCGTTGCAGGTCCTCGTCGGCGCGCGTCAGGATGTCCGGCGCGGCGACGGCGCTGACCGTGGCAGTCCCCGACGCTGTGGGCGGAGGCGGCTCCGGACTGGCCGCCGCGAGCGTCAGCAGTGGGACCAGCAATCCTGCGACCAGGAGCCGTTGGACGCGTCGAACGAAGGGGGTGGGCAATCCGCGCATTTGGCAGCGGATTGTGCATGCGCGCCCCGTGTCCCGGCCGACGTCCTCATGGCGCGTCGGCCCGCGCGCCACCGTTCATGAGCAGCGGGTCTGCCTTCAGCCGCGACTGGACTGCGGCAGCTTGCTGTCGGGGGAGGGCTGGCGCCCGGAGCGGCGCGACGGGAATTCCTCCGGGTGATGGTCGTTGAGGCGATCGCTGGGTGGCACGTCGCTGCCCTCGGGCAATTCTTCGGGGGGCTTGATCTCTTCAACATCGGACGACTGCCGGGTCGGTTCCGCCTTGTCGTTGCCGGTGCGAACGGCACCGGAGTTCGACGCGTCCTCTTCCGTGTCGTCAGGGACGTCGGCGCCGGTCGACTCCCCCACGGGGCGGTTGTCTCCGACCGGGTCGTCGTCTTCGTTCTCGGGACGCGACGTTTTCGGGGCTTGCGTGCCGCCAGGCGAGGTACTGCTGTTCATGGTGAGACCTTCGTTGTGCCGAGAGACCGGCTCAACGACTGGAGGCAAGTTCGAGGCCATGACGTGTTCCGCTCGACGTAAAGACGGCGTCGCTTGGCGTCATGCGCCAGCGGTGTCGTCCCGCGGCGATGAGTTCGGACTCGCGCGACGAGGCCGCCCGGTAATCCGGGCCGATAACGAGGAAACGCGGAGAGAACATGCCCGCCCTGACGCCGGGCGTGGTGCGGGGCCGTTCAGTGATCGTCCTTCGTGCGGTAGGTGTCGCCGCGCTCGGTGGCGGCCTTGTCGTCGGTCCTCGACTGGGCCTCGTGGCCGCGCTGCCACGCGTCCTTGCGTTCCTTCCACAGGTCGGAGCATTCCCCGGTGCTGGTGGGCAGGTTGGACGTCTCGTCCATCGGATTTCCGGAAGACCCGTCGCCGCGGGCCGCGGCCTTGGCGCCTTGCCGCTGCAGCTCCGCCCGCTCCGCGGTGGGCAGACCGCGTTCGGCGCCGGGTCGTGGTCGCTTGTCCGGGTGGGGTTTGGTACTGCGCTTCATCGTCCACTCCAGCCTTGATCGTGAGCCCCATTAGGCGCCTGTCGCGAAGGGCAGGGGGCGATGTGGAATTCTTCAACCCGTAAAGCGATACGACACCAGCGACGCGTGGTCGCCGGCCGCCACCAGCGCCGTGTCCGCATCTCAGCGACGGGCGTCAGCCGACGAGCGTTCTCATCGCCGAGATCGATGACCCAGCAAGACCAGGAGTGGCAGTCTGATCAGCACATCGAAGGTGTCAAGGTCCCGCATCGCCGCCATTCTGGCGTCGTTCTCGAGCGTGCCGCCGCGCTGCGTGTAATGGCGGCGAGCTTCTTCGATCTCGCTCGACCGCGGCGTTGCCGGGCAAGCGCATTCGCTGCAGCGCTCGCATGCGGGCGCGTTCGAGCGGCCGCAGGACAGGCAGGACCAAGCGTAGGAGGGCATGCGCGGAGTATCAGCGCTGCCGGGACTTCCACCAACGTTGCCACCAGCTCCCGGGAGCCGAACCGTCTGCCGACGTCGGTGTCTTCTCCAACGACCACCGGTGGAGCATCTCCCCGTTCTTCGACAGGAACGCGGATCTCACGAGATCCTGATGAATCAGCTGGGACAGCAGCGCGTGGTAGGCGCGCTCGAGTTCTCCCCAGTCGTCGAAGCCCTGGTGGAATGCAGGAGCCGCATCGCACCACAGCGTGCCCCTGGGAGCGTCACCAAAAGGTCTGTCCGTCCAACTCCCCGCCATCGGAGAACGCCAGGCCTTGCCGAGCGAGGATCGCAGGATGCGATGTCCTGCCGGACTTTCCGGCATGAAGCTCTGCAGTTGACCGCCCGCGTCATCTATCCATAGCCGGCCACACTGCTCGCATTGATAGCACGTGCGATCCAGCATTCGGCGGGACTCCCACGCTACCTCGAAGCTGTCGCAATGGTCTTCCCAATCCTGGTCGGCAATCAGGTAGGCCTTGTAGGGCAGGAAGTCGGTCTGGTCGACGATGACGTGACCGCAGGAGCATGCGAACTTCATGGGAGGTGCATCGTGTCTTAGAGGTTCATGGAATCGATCTCAGCCGGTGAAGCGATACGACACCAGCGACTCGCTGTCGCTGTCCGCCACCAGTGCCTTGCCGGCGGGCGGGAATGCGCGCTGGACGCAGTGCTCGCGCGGGCAGACGCGGCAGCCGGGGCCGATGGGGATGGCCTGCTTGGACACCGTGCTCTCGTCGAAGTTCAAGCCCTCGGCGTAGACCAGCTCCCGTGCATGCGAGATGTCGCAGCCGAGCCCGATCGCGAAGAGCTTGCGCCGCGCCAGGTAACCGCCGCCGCCGTGTCGCTCGATGGTCCGCGCGATGCCGAAGAAGCGGCTGCCGTCCGGCATCTCCGCGATCTGCGTGAGGAAGCGACCCGGCTGCGCGAAGGCCTCGTGCACGTGCCACAGCGGGCACGCGCCGCCGTGTCGCGCGAAGTGGAAGCTCGTCGCGCTCTGCCGCTTGGAGATGTTGCCCGCCTGGTCCACACGCACGAAGTAGAACGGCACGCCGCGGTTGCCGTTGCGCTGCAGCGTCGAGAGGCGATGGCAGATCGTCTCCACGCTGACCTGGAATCGCTGTTGCAGCAGCTCGATGTCGTAGCGCGCGTTGCGCGCCGCGGTGAGGAACTCGCCATACGGCAGCAGCGTCGCGCCGGCGAAGTAGTGGGCGAACCCTTGCCGGGCCAGCGCGCGCGTCGCTTCGTCGACGAAGGCGCCGGCGCCGAGTTCCGCCTCGATGGCATCGGCCTCGGCGATCAACGCGTACTGCGTGGCGAGCTGGAACGCCTGCTGCGCATCGCTGAGGAAACGCGGCATGCGCAGCAGCCGTCGACGCGCGTCGTAGTGACGCAGGAAGGCGTCGGACATCTCTTCCCGCGTCTGCGGGTCGTCGGCCACTTCGGCCTTGATCCCGTGGCGTTGCAGCAGCAGCTCGCGCAGCGGCTGCGCGCGATGGCCAGGGACCAGGCCGAGCGATTGCGCCAGCTGCTCGCCGCGCAGGTCCAGGTCGTCGAGATGGTTGTTGCGGCGATTCAGGTGATCGCGGACGGCCTCGTGCGGCAGCGGCTCGCCGCGGAACGAGGGCGGCGCGCCCGCCGCCTCGCGACCCTGCTCGCCGTAGAAGCGATCGATCATCTGCGAGTGCTCGTCCTGCAGTCGCAGGTAGCGCTGATGCAGCGCGACGTAGGACTCCGCCAGCTCCGGGGCCTGTTCCACCAGCCGCGCGACCTGTGCCGGCGCCATCGCCGTCGTGGTCAACGAGCGGTCGCGCAGCGCCGCGTCCAGGTCCGCCAGCAGCTGCTGGTCCTGCTCCTCCGAGAACTGGCCGATGCCGCCGCCGAAGACCTCCGCGAGCTTGATCAGCACGCTCGCCGTGACCGGCCGCTGGTTGGTCTCGATCTGCGACACGTAGCTGAGCGACAGCGCCAGGCGGCTCGCCAGCTCGGCCTGATTCCACTGCAGCTGCTCGCGCAGGCGGCGGATCCGCGGCCCGATGAACAGCTTGCGGGACGAACTCGACGGGGTACCGGTGGGGCTGGCCATGCGTTTCACAGCATTCGCTGATTTCACAGAATTCGTGTGGAGTGTTTTGCCTGGTCACCGCATCACAAGAGGAAGAACTGGCGTCTTGCAAAGTGTGTGGATAGATTCTCTGTGAAATTCAACCCACCGTCGAGTGCGCCGCAGAACCGGTCGCCACGATGGCATCGAACGCTTGGAGACCGTGCATGAGCCGCGAAGACTTGCCCCGTATTCCGTTGTTGATCAACGGCGAATTCGTCCAGTCGCGCAGCACCGAGTGGCGCGACGTGATCAACCCCGCGACGCAGCAACGCCTGGCCCGCGTGCCGATGGCCACGCCCGATGAAGTCGAGGCCGCCATCGCCGCCGCGCAGGACGCGTTCAAGACCTGGCGCAAGGTGCCCATCGGGCAGCGCGCGCGCATCTTCCTGAAGTACCAGCAGCTGATCCGCGACAACATCAAGTCGCTGGCCGCGACGCTGACCGCCGAGCAGGGCAAGACGCTCGCCGATGCCGAGGGCGACGTGTTCCGCGGGCTGGAGGTCGTCGAGCACGCGGCCAACATCGGCTCGCTGCAGATGGGCGAGCGCGCCCACAACGTCGCCGGCGGTGTCGACACCTACACCCTGCTGCAGCCGCTGGGCGTGTGCGCCGGCATCACGCCGTTCAACTTCCCCGCGATGATCCCGCTGTGGATGTTCCCGATGGCGATCGCCTGCGGCAACACCTTCGTGCTGAAGCCGTCCGAGCAGGACCCGATGGTGACGATGCGGCTCGTGGAACTGGCGCTCGAAGCCGGCATTCCCAAGGGCGTGCTCAACGTCGTGCATGGCGGCGAGGACGTCGTCAACGCGCTGTGCGATCACGCCGACATCCGCGCCATCTCCTTCGTCGGGTCGACGCGCGTCGGCACGCTGGTCCACGACCGCGCGACGAAGGCCGGCAAGCGCGTGCAATGCATGATGGGCGCGAAGAACCACGCGGTCGTGCTGCCCGATGCGCACAAGGAACAGACGCTCAACGCGCTGGTGGGCGCCGCCTTCGGCGCGGCGGGGCAGCGGTGCATGGCGGTGTCGGTCGCGGTGCTGGTCGGCGCCGCGCGCGAGTGGCTGCCGGATCTGATCGCCAAGGCCCAGGGGCTGAGCGTCGGCGCCGGTGATTCGGCGACGACCGATGTCGGGCCGCTGATCTCCTGCGCGGCGCGTGATCGGGTGGAAAGCCTCATTGCCCGTGGCATCGAGGACGGCGCGACGCTGGCGCTCGACGGCCGCCTGCCGCCGCTCAGCGGCCAGTTGAAGGAGGGCAACTTCGTCGGCCCGACGATCTTCAGCGGCGTGAAGCCCGGCATGACGATCTACGAGCAGGAGGTCTTCGGCCCGGTGCTCTGCGTCGCCGAAGCCGCGACGCTCGACGACGCGATCGCGATGATCAACGCGAATCCCAACGGCAACGGCACCGCGCTGTTCACGCAGTCGGGCGCGGCGGCGCGCCGCTTCGAGGACGAGATCGACATCGGCCAGGTCGGCATCAACGTGCCCATCCCCGTGCCGGTGCCGCTGTTCTCGTTCACCGGATCGCGCGCGTCCAAGCTCGGCGACCTCGGGCCTTACGGCAAGCAGGTCGTCCTCTTCTACACGCAGACGAAGACCGTCACCGCGCGCTGGTTCGACGACGCCTCCACCGGCGGCGTCAACACGACGATCAGCCTCAAGTGAGCCGGTGAGCGCCTGATGGACTTCGAGCTCGACGAGCAGCAACGCGCCTTCCAGCAGGCGGCGCGCGACTTCGCCCGCGACGAGATGGCACCGCATGCGGCCGGCTGGGACGCGCAGTCGTTCTTCCCGCGCGACACGCTGCGCCATGCGGGTGAGCTCGGCTTCTGCGGGTTGTATGCGCCGGTGGCCAGCGGCGGACTTGGGCTGCCGCGGCTGGACGCGACGATCGTGCTGGAGGAACTGGCCGCCGCCTGCCCATCGACGACGGCCTTCCTCAGCATCCACAACATGGCGGCGTGGATGGTGAGCACCTATGCGGCGGAAGCGATCGCGCGTCGATTCGGTCCCGCGTTGTGCAGCGGCGTGAAGCTCGCGTCGTACTGCCTGACCGAACCGGGATCGGGCTCCGACGCGGCGTCTCTGCGCACGACCGCGCGCCGCGATGGCGATGCCTACGTGATCGACGGCAACAAGGCCTTCATCTCCGGCGCCGGCGCGACCGACGTGCTGGTGGTGATGGCGCGCACCGGTGGTGCGGGTGCGGATGGCATTTCCGCGTTCCTCGTGGAAGGCGATTCGCCCGGGATCCAGTACGGCCGCAAGGAAGAGAAGATGGGCTGGAACAGCCAGCCCACCCGCGCCATCGCGTTCGACGGCGTGCGCGTGCCGGCGGCGCATCTGCTGGGTGAGGAAGGGCAGGGCTTCCGCATCGCGATGCAGGGGCTGGACGGCGGGCGCATCAACATCGCGACCTGCTCGGTCGGCGCGGCGCAGGGCGCGCTGGCCGCGGCGCAGCGCTACATGCACGAGCGCCACCAGTTCGGCCGCGCGCTGGCGGACATGCAGGTGCTGCAGTTCAAGCTCGCCGACATGGCGACGGAACTCGTGTCCGCGCGGCAGATGGTGCGGCTCGCGGCTGCCAAGCTCGATGCGAAGTCGCCCGATGCGCAGGTGTACTGCGCGATGGCCAAGCGCCTGGCCACCGACATCGGCTTCAGCGTCTGCAACGAGGCGCTCCAGATCCACGGCGGCTACGGCTACATCCGCGAGTACCCGCTGGAGCGCTACCTGCGCGATGCGCGCGTGCATCAGATCCTCGAAGGCACCAACGAAATCATGCGCGTCATCGTCGCACGCCGGATGTTGCAGGACCAGGCGCCGGAAGCAATCCGGTGATGAGGACTTCGTGCGGCCGCTGGCCCTCACCCCCGCCCTCTCCCGCAAGCGGGAGAGGGAGTCCGCCAGGCTCGCTCCCTTTCACCCTCCCGCTTGCGGGAGAGGGCAGGGGTGAGGGCCAGCTGCCTGTCGAAGTCAGATGACCTGCAACTCGTCCCATCCACAACTTCACTTCCGTGACCCCATGACTGACAACCACGATACGACGGTCGGCTACGCCGGCCTGCGCCTGGAGCGCCGCGGCCACACGGCCATCGTCACGCTGACGAATCCTCCCGCTCATACGTGGACGGCGGACAGCCTCGCCGCGCTGACGCGGCTGGTCGGCGAGCTCAACCGCGACCGCGAGGTCTACGCGCTGGTCATCACCGGCGATGGCGAGAAGTTCTTCAGCGCGGGCGCCGACCTGAAGCTGTTCGCCGACGGCGACAAAGCCGTCGCCGCGACGATGGCGCGCCGCTTCGGCGAAGCCTTTGAAGCGTTGTCCGGATTCCGCGGCGTCAGCATCGCGGCGATCAACGGCTACGCGATGGGCGGCGGCCTGGAGTGCGCGTTGGCCTGCGATCTGCGGATCGCGGAACCGCATGCGGTGATGGCGCTGCCCGAGGCGACCGTCGGTCTGCTGCCCTGCGCCGGCGGCACCCAATGGCTGAGCTGGACCATCGGCGAAAGCTGGGCGAAGCGCATGGTGCTGCTGGGCGAGCGCGTCGACGCGGAGACCGCGCTGCGCATCGGCCTGGTGGACGAGCTCGCGCCGAAAGGCGGCGCGCTCGCGAAGGCACTCCAGTGGGCCGAACGCGTGCAGGCGCAGAGCCCCACCAGCGTGACCGCGTGCAAGCGACTGATCCAGGGTGCGCGCACGGCGCCCCCGCAATCGCAACTCGCGGCCGAGCGTGAGGCCTTCATCGGCCTCTTCGAAACCGACGACCAGCGCGAAGGCGTGCAGGCCTTTCTCGGCAAGCGCAGCCCGCAGTGGCGAAACGCGTGAGGCCTCCGATGACTGATTTTCAGAATGAAGCCCCGGTGCTGTTCCGCACGGTGGTGACCGCGTCGGGCCATCGCTTCGGCCACGCGACGCTGAACGCGCCGGCCAGCCTCAACGCGCTGACCTTGCCCATGGTCGACCAGCTCCAGGCGCAGTTGAACGCGTGGGCCGACGACCCGCAGGTGGCGGGCGTGATCCTGGACGGCAACAGCGAGAAGGCCTTCTGCGCCGGCGGCGATGTGGTGAGCCTCTACCGCGCGATGCGCGCGGCCGGACCCGGCAAGGTGCCGCGCGACGCCGCCGAGTTCTTCGAGCGCGAGTACCGCCTCGACCACACGATCCATCGCTATCCGAAGCCGCTGCTGGTCTGGGGACACGGCATCGTCATGGGCGGCGGCATCGGCCTGATGGCGGGCGCGTCGCATCGCGTGGTGACGCCGCGCAGCAGGTTGGCGATGCCGGAGATCACGCTGGGCCTCTATCCGGATGTGGGCGGAAGTTGGTTCCTCTCGCGGCTGCCGGGGCGCACGGGCCTGTTCCTTGCGCTCACCGGGGCGCCGCTCAATGCGGCGGATGCGTTGTGGGCCGGTCTGGCCGATCGCGCCGCGCGTGCGGAGGACCATGGCGCCTTGCTCGAATCCATCGCGCATGCGCGCTGGGACGGTGAACGCGCAGCCGATGCCGAACGGCTTGACGACCTGCTGCGCGCGCTGCCTGCCGCTGAGCTGGCGCCGAGCCAGCTGGCGCCGCATCGCGATCGCATCGATGCGTTGATCGGTCCGCACGACACGCTGGCGACGATCGCGCCGCGACTGCGCTCGCTCGCCTGTGATGGCGACGCGTGGCTGGCGACCGCCGGGGCGACGTTCCAGAAAGGATCTCCGACATCCGCCGCGCTGGCCATCGCCTTGCAGCGCCGCCTGCGGCAAGCGTCGTTGGCGGAAGTGTTCCGGCTGGAGTACCAGGCTTCGGTTGGTTGCTGCGTGTTCCCGGACTTCGCCGAAGGCGTGCGCGCGCTGCTGATCGACAAGGACAAGACGCCGCGTTGGCAAGGTAGCTCGCAGGACGACGGTGGCGAGGCGCATCTGGACGCGTTGCTCGCGCCGCGCTTCACCGGCCCCCACCCGCTCGCCGATCTGCGCTGAACGATCCGGTCATTCAACGACAAAGGAGACAAGACCATGAGCAACGCGACGACTGCTGAACGCATCGCCTTCATCGGCCTCGGCCACATGGGCGGACCGATGGCGGCGAACCTCGTGAAGAACGGCTACCCGGTCGCGGCTTTCGATCTGAGCGAAGCCGCCCTGACCGCCGCGCGCGCAGCGGGTGTCACCGTCGCCCCTTCGGCGGCCGCGGCCGTGGAGGGCGCGTCGGTGGTGATCTCGATGCTGCCGGCCAGCAAGCATGTCGAGTCGCTGTTCCTCGGCGATGACGGCCTGATCGCCCGCATCGCCACCGGCGCCTTGGTCATCGACTGCAGCACCATCGCGCCGGCGAGCGCGCAGCGCGTCGCCGAAGCCGCGCGGGCGCGTGGCCTGGCCATGATCGATGCGCCGGTGTCCGGCGGCACCGCGGGTGCGGCGGCGGGCACGCTGACCTTCATCGTCGGCGGAGAGGCGGCCGCGTTGGAGCGCGCCCGGCCGGTGCTCGCCGCGTTGGGGCGGAACATCTTCCACATGGGCGCCTCCGGTGCCGGCCAGGTGGCCAAGCTGTGCAACAACATGGCGCTCGGCGTGATCATGGCGGTGACCGGCGAGGCGCTGGCGCTCGGCGTGTCCCACGGCCTGGATCCGCAGGCGCTGTCCGCGATGATGGCCGTCAGCACCGGACGCAGCTGGGCCACCGAGGTCTGCAACCCCTGGCCCGGCGTGAAGCCCGATGCGCCCGCGTCGCGCGGCTACAGCGGCGGCTTCGGCAGCGACCTGATGCTCAAGGACCTCGGCCTGGCGGTCGAGGCCGCGCTGCAGGTCGGCGCGGCCGTGCCGCTCGGCGAGCTCGCGCGCAATCTCTATGCGCTCAACAGCCGCGCTGGGCGGGGAGGCCTGGACTTCTCGAGCGTGCAGCAGCTGCTGACGACGCCGTGAGCGCCAGCGCCGCATCGTCGCGCCACAGCGCGCGCTGCAGGGCGACCAGTTCATCGGGGGCACCGGCGCCCTCGCGGGCGTTCCACTCCAGCTCACCGGCCAGCCAGACCCGGCCGCCGCGCAGTTGACGCAAGGCGCGCAATGAGGCGAGCGTGCGCGCGCTGACGTCGGCATCGGTGTCGGCGTTGGCGTTGGCACTGGCACTTCTGCCGGCGTGCGCGTCCGCGCTCTTGCCAGCGGTCGCGTTCTTGTCCGCGCTCGCGACCACGCTCGCCCGGTCGGAGCGGGCGATGCTCACGGACAGCTCCCGCTCGCGCGGCAGTCGCTGCGCTGCTTCCTTCAACTCATCGGAATCGATCGGCGCGTTGATGTGCAAACCGGCCACCGGCAGTTCGCAGGCGAGCGCCAGGTTGCCCGGCAGCAGCGCGGCGCCCGTCGTGAGCATCAGATGCTGATCGACGCCGAGCAGCCGCGCGTAGGCGCGCCGCAGCGCGTCCTGCCACGTCGGTTGAAGCGCTTCAGCGAGCATCGGCTCGTCGATCTGCACCCAGGTCACGCCGCGCGCCGCGAGCTTCGTCAGCAGCGCTTCATAGACGGGGAGCAGTCGGTCCAGCAGGCCGAGGCGGTCGAATGCGTCTTCCCCGTTCGTCCCGAGGAACAGCAGACTCACCGGCCCGAGCAGGGCCACGCAGGGGCTGGCGGGGAGGGCGATGGCTTCATCGATCTCCGTCAGCAGCGCGCTGGCGTCCAGTTGGAAGGTCGTGGCGCCGTCGAACTCCGCGGAGGGGGCGCCGACCAGCGACAGCATCTGCGTCACCGCATCGACACCAGGCCGCGCGCCCACCGTCACGAAGTCCCGGCCCTTGGCCTGCTGCGCCCGCCACACGGCCGCGCGAGACGCAGGCGCCGTCGGCGCCTGGCCGAGCCATCGCATGGGGTCATGAATCCTGATCATCTGAAGCGTCCGGGGTGAATCTCGATGCGGATGATCCCGCCCCGCTCGTTATGATTCAAACGAAACGTTTTTCAGTCGATCAACAATTCCATTCATGAACCTGCCCTTGGAACTGAGACACCTCCGCACGCTGCTGGCGGTGCGGGAGGCCGGGAACGTGTCGCGCGCCGCGCAGTTGCTCAACCTCACGCAGTCGGCGCTGTCGCACCAGCTCAAGGGGCTGGAGGACCACTACGAGGCGGTGCTGTTCGAGCGCAAGAGCCAGCCCGTGCAGTTCAGCGTGGCGGGCCAACGCCTGCTGCGTCTGGCCGAACTGGTGCTGCCGCAGGTGGAGGAGGCCGACCGGGACCTGCGCCGCCTGGCCGCCGGTGCCGCGGGTCAGCTGCGGATCGCGGTGGAGTGCCACACCTGCTTCGACTGGCTGATGCCGGCGATGGACGCCTTCCGCAGCCGCTGGCCGGAGGTGGAACTGGACATCGTGTCCGGCTTCCACGCGGACCCCGTGGGGCTGCTGCATCAGGACCGCGCGGAAGTGGCCATCGTGTCGGAGGTGGATGCGGACGAGGCGGCGGTGGTCGTGCACCCGCTCTTCGAGTTCGAGATCGTCGCCCTGCTGCCCAAGGGTCATGTCTTGCTCGGCAAGCCGTGGCTGGAGGCGGCGGACTTCGCCGACCACACGCTGATCACCTACCCGGTGCCGGACGAGATGCTGGACCTCGTGCGCCGCGTGCTGAAGCCCGCCGGCGTGACGCCGCCGCGTCGCACCAGCGAGCTGACGGTCGCGATGCTGCAACTGGTGGCCAGCGGCCGCGGGCTGGCCGCGCTGCCGCTGTGGGCCGTCGAGAGCTACCTCGCGCGCGGCTACGTCGCGCAGCAGCGCATCGGCGAGGCGGGCCTGACCGGCCGGCTCTATGCGGTGAGCACCACCTCGCTGGCCAGCAAGCCCTACCTGGGCGACTTCGTGAGCATCATGCGCGAGACCTCGCTGCTGACGCTGCCGGCGGTCAGTCTGCTCTGAGCGCCGTGTTGGAGGCCCTCGAAGCGCTCGACGCCTTCGAGGCCCTCGAGGCAATCAGCGCCAGGCTTGCCAGGTCCACGGGTTTGGTGAGGTGCGCATCGAAGCCCGCGGCCTTCGCGCGGCGCTGATCCTCTTCCTGCCCCCAGCCGGTCAGGGCCACGATGTGCACGGCGGGGCCGATCTCCTCGCGGACGTGCCGGCAGGCCTGATAGCCGTCGACGCCCGGCAGGCCGATGTCCAGCAGCACCAGCCCCGGATCGAACGCCCGCACGTCGTCCACGATGCGGGTGGCGTCGTAGGCCACGCGGACCTCGCCGCCGCTCATCGTCAGCAGCATCGCGACGCCGTCGGCGGCATCCTGGTTGTCGTCGACCACCAGCACGCGGAGGCCGGCCAGGTCGAGGTCGTCGTCCTCGCGTCCAGGCGCGGGCGGCGGCGCGGCGGGCGTACTCACGGGCAGGCGGATGACGAATTCGCTGCCGTGGCCGGCGCCCGAGCTGCTGGCCTCGATGGCACCGCCGTGCAGTTCCATCAGGCTGCGCGACAGCGCGAGCCCGATCCCCATCCCGCCGTGGCGCGAACTGTCGGAACGCGCCTGCGTGAACAGGTCGAAGATGTTGGGCAGCATCTCCGCGGCGATGCCGACCCCGGAGTCCTGGATGCGGAGCACCTGCTCCATGTCGGGTCCGGACGCGGCCGGCTGCAAGGTGGTACGGATCGCGATCCGGCCGCCGGCGGCGGTGAACTTCACCGCGTTGTGGAGCACGTTCGAGATGACCTGCGACAGCCGCGTCGGATCGACGTCGAGCTGGCGTTCCGGATCATCCAGCTCCACCAGCAGCTCGATGCCGCCTGCAGTGATCTGGCCGCGATGCGCCTCGAGCGCGCTCTCCACCAGCGATCGCAGGCTCACCCATTCGCGCTTGAGCTGCACCTTGCCGGACCGGATCCGCGAGACGTCCAGCAGGTCGTCGATGAGGTGGACCACCTGGACGATCTGCCGCTCCATCATCGGCCGGACGCGATCGATCAGCCGGGCGTCGCCGTTGGCGCGCTTGAGCACCTCGATGCCGCTGCGGATCGGCGCCAGCGGATTGCGCAGCTCGTGCGCCAGCACGGCGATGAACTCGTCCTTGCGGCGGGCTTCCTCGCGCAGCTCGCGCTCGCTCGCCAGCAGGGCTTCCTGCACCTGGTTGCGCTCGATGAGGTCGGCGGCCTGACGGCCCAGCAGGTCGAGGAAACGGAGCTCGCGTTCGGTGAGCTCGCGCGGCTCGCTCCAGTGCGTGGAGAACATGCCGATCGGACGACCCGCCCGGCTGACGAGGGGCGTGGATTGGGCGCTTCGCACGCCGGCCGACAGATGCAGCCGGTTGGAGCCATCCGGGTCCGGCAAGGTCGGATCGTCGAAGCGCACGAAGGACCGCGCGCCGGTCGCGAGCGCGATGCCGCACGGCGAGCCCGACGACGCATCGACCTCGGCGAAGTGCGCCACCATCGCCGGAGGAAAGCCGCGGGTGGCCAGGAAGCTCAAGGTCTGGGAGCGCTCGTCCAGCAGCTGGATGGTGCCGGCATCGCCGTCGAGGATCTCGATGGCCGCTTCGAGGATCTCGCCATACAGGGCCGAGCCGCCATCGGTGCCGATCAGCCGCGCGGCGACGTCCCGGAGCCGCCGCGTGTCGTTCAGCTCGCGCGTGATGACGCGTTCCACCTGGTCGCGTTCGCTCAACAGCGCGGTGATGCGCTGGTTCTCCCATTCGAGCAGTTCGCGTGCATCGGCGGCGGCCGCGAGGGCCGTCCGGCGCTGCTCGTCCAGGTCCTGCGCGTCGAGCTGCGTGCCGATGAGCTTGGCGAACAGCTCCAGCGTCTGATGCAGCACGGGATCGTCGAGCTTGGCCGGCCGCGGGTCGATGGCGCAGAGCGTGCCGAAGAACGAATCGTCGGCGCGGAAGATCGGGATTGAGACGTAGCTCTCGAAGCCGTACATCCGGGGCGTCGGGTGCTCGCGGAAGCGGTCGTCCGTGCTGGCGCTGCCGAAGATGACGGGGCGTCCGTGCTGCCGGATCTCGTTGCAGATCGTCGTGACGAGCTGGAGTTCGTCCCCGGGCTTGAGCCCGAAGGCGATCTCGTCGCGTACGGCGCACGCCGTCCAGGTGGTGTCGGTCACGCGGGCGACGGCGGTGAAACGCATCCCGGTGAGACGCGCCATGGCGTCGAGGATGGTCGGCACGACGGCCATGCGGCCGATCGCGTCGATGTACTGCTGTTCCGTGCCCATCGGCGGATGTTAGCGCCGTCGCCTGATTCGCTCGCGAGCAGGGCCGCTGGGGTTAGCACGGAGAAGGCCGATGGCGACGGCTCGTCGCGCGTCGGCCATCGCGGGCTGAGGACCGCGGGCTGAGGAGCGCGGAGTGCGGAGGGTCAGGAAGGACCTGGAGACCTAGGGCGACCCCGGCGGACGCGCCATCGATGTCGCCGCCAGCAGCATCCACGTCGTATGCGGAAGCCACTGCTCCACCCAGCGCCATTGCTCGTCGTCGGGACCGGGGCCGAAGGCGATGCCTTCGCCGGTATCGCTGCCGACCGCGCCGGTGATGCCGTTGGAGATGCCGCCGGCGAACATGTCGCCCGCGCTCGACGCTACCGTCGGCGGGTTGCGCTTGCCGAAGCCGTAGAGCATCGAGATGCCGTAGGGGTTCCGCCCCAGCGTCCAGTCGACCTGGTCCTGCGCGAAGGCGGCCCAGTCGGCGGGCAGGGCGGGTGAGACCTTGTGGCCGGCCACCGCCATCGCGGTGCTCAGCGACAGCAGCCGCGCGCTCTCGCCTTGCCACCAGTAGCCGGTCTCGTTCCTGTGCGGGATGAAGAAGCCTTCCAGCACCGGGCCTTCCGCCTTGCCGTCCTTGGCGAGCTGGAACGACTGCCGCGCGTAGCCGAAGGGGTTGGACACGCGCCGCGTGATGTCGACCTCGTGCTGCAGCGCTGACTTGATCGTCGTGGTGGCGCGGCTGCGTCGGGCGTCGTCGGTCTCGATGTCGAGGTAGTGGCCGAGGCTCAGCGCCGGCAGGCCGGCTTCGACCGCGTGGTAGTAGGGCCGCGTGCCGCCGTCGCTGATGAAACTGCCGTCGGCCGCCTGGCGCCGCATCAGGCTGTCGGCGCGCGCGCGTGCCGCGTCGAGGAAGCGCGCTTCCTTCGTCGCGTTGAACAACTCCACCGCAGCCATCAGCGCGGTGTAGTCGTCGATGATGTTCTCGACGCCGTTGGCGGTGTACTGCGCGTTGAACTGCTGCAGGTGGTCGAAGGCCTTCACCGCGTCGGCGAGGTAGGTCTTCCCGTCGAAGTCGCCGTGGCGGCCCGACTGCTTCGCCAGCAGCGAGGCCCGCGCCAGCGCGGCGATCGCCATGCCGCCGCCGGCGCGGTAGGCCGAGCGGTAGAGCTTGGTGTAGCGCCCGTCATCGCCTTCGTAGCCGACGACCATGCGCTCGGCGCCTGCCGCGCCCCACTTGTCGAAGACCGTCGTGTAGAAATAGCCCTCGGCATCGAGGATGCGGTGCAGATAGTCCGCGCCCCAGAAGGCTTCGTCCTGCGCGCGCTTGAGCAGCCCCGCGCGGCGGTACAGGTCCGCCGACGAATCCGCCGTGTAGGCCAGCGCCCAGGCCGCCATCGACGTCTGCTGCGGGTTGAAGAAATTCGCGTAGCCGAGGTGCGACAGGTACTTGCCGGTATCGCCGCCGGCATCCTTCCATCCGCCGCGGACGTCGACGAAGCGATCGGTCTCGAAGATGCGGATGCGACGGTCGCCCTTGCCGGTGTGTCGGCTGCGGTGGAAGTAGTCGAGCAGCTTGTCCGCGGTGATCGAGAACAGCGCCTGATCGCGCACCCGCACCGGCGCGGACGTCACGCGCCTGCCGTCGAGCGTCGCCTCGATGCGGTAGACGCCTGGCGTCTGCACGGCGGAGAAGTCCGCCTCGAAGTAGCGCCTGCCCGCGCCCCAGGCGGAGAAATCCGGCAGCGGCTTGAGCTCGCCCTCGGCGACGGTCTTGCCGCCGGAGAGCACGCGGTAGCGGCCCGCCTGCGCCGCACCGGTCGACTCGACGACCGCGCGCTTGGGGCCGGTCCGCTCCAGCGCGACCTGGTTCAGCTGCACCAGCAGCGGATCGGTCGGCAAGGCGACGGAGACCGTCGTCTTGCGTTCGTCCGTTGCCGCGTGGACGGCCGAGGCCGCGGTCCCGAGGACCGCGGTGACCGCGAAGACCGCGGCCACCGCGAGCGCGGAGCGTCGGGGGAAGAACACCGTGCGAGCGGTGGCGTCGGTCTTCATCGGATCAGTTCCAGGCCATGTTCTTGGACCACTTCACGCCCGAGGTCGGGCACTTGCCCGAGTTGTTCGGGTACTTGCTGTTGATGATGCTGGTCACCACGCTGACGTTGCCCATCGTCGGATCCTGCTTGTAGATGTCCAGCGCCATGCTGGCGCGCCAGCAGTTGCCCGCATCGTCGCCCAGGCTCGAGGACTTCAGCCAGCGGATGTACTGGTCCGTCAGGTAGGTGGCGAAGCAGGTCTCGTTGGACATGCTGCCGCAGTTGCCGGCCGACTTCACCGAGGAGAACGCCGAGATGCTGCCGATGGATCCCGTGTTCACCTGCACCTGGAAGGCCAGGCCGACCAGGTTGTACTGGCCGAAGCTGGTGAAGCCCAGCTTCTTCAGCGCGTCCAGCACCGGCAGCAGCTTGTCGCTGTCGATGTGGGCGTAATGGCTCATCACGTACTTGTCCTGGCGGTTGTCGAAGTCCGACTGCAGCGCCTGGCAGATCTTGGTCAGCGCCGCCCGCTTCTTCGAGTTGGACCGGGCCAGGTTCGGATACGGATCCAGGCGCGAGTCGTCCGCCTTCATGTCCGCGGCCGCGATGCCGGTGACCTGGACGCCCCAGTTCTTCATGTCCGTGTTGGTCGCGCCGGTCTTGCCCAGCACATAGGGCGCGTAGGCGTTCTTGAAGTAGTCCGGGAAGTCGCCGACCGTCGTCACGCCCACCGGGCCGAGCGTGTCGCCGCGGTAGTCGGAGATGCCTTCGGAGGCCTCGTAATCGACCTCGCAATAGCGCCAGGGTTCCGGGTCTTGATAGTTGGTGGTGCCGTTCTCCGGATAGGCGTCCATGCTGAGCACGGCCTGCCACTGGTTGACCGTCAGCTTGCGGCCCTTGTCGAAGACCTTGCCGTAGACGCGCGAATCGCCGACGGGGATGACGCCCGCCGCCGCGGCCGCCTGGGTGGCCGTCACCAGCGGCTGGCCGGTGGCCGTGAAGGTGTTGGTGTAGACCCAGCCGTCCTGCACGTAGACGCTGGGTTGGCCGTTCGTCTGAGCCGCTGCCTTGGGCTTGCCGGCTGCGACAGCCGCCGACGCGCCGCAGACGAGAGCCAGGACGGTGAGCGCCGCTTGCACGCCGATGCGGCGGACGCTGGGGGAACGAGATTGCATGGTGGTTGCCTCCGAAAACACGGGGGTAGGGGGCGTGGCCTGCGCCACGGGAGAGAGATTCCCGAGAGCCACTGCCCACCACTCTCGCCAAGCCGGTCCTGCGCTCGGGGGCGTGGGTCGTTGCAGCCCATGGGCGGCGAATGTAGGCGGAACATTTCTTGTGCGCAATAAATAAAACCACTGGATGTGTAAATTCATTTGTCGACCAGGCGCCAGCCGCCGTCGTGAAGCTGGGTCAGAATGGGGGATACCCGAAGGACCACCCGCCAGCATGAGAACCACCAGTCGAGGTGCCACCCAACAGTCCAGCGCGCCCTACAACCGCCGTGTCGTGCTGGACTTCATCCGGCAGCACGGCGCGGCGTCGCGCAAGGACATCGCCGACATGGTGTCGCTGAGCCCCCAGACGGTGGCCAACATCACCAACGACCTGGAGGCCATCGGCCTGATCGTCTCGAGGCGGCAGAAGGTCGACAAGTCGCGCGGCCAGCCGCCGATCGCCTTCGAGCTCAACCCGCAGGCGGGCAACGCGATCGGGATCAGCCTGGAGCCGGGCCGCGCGTCGGCCGCGCTGGTGAACCTGGTCGGCGACATCCGCAGCCGCTGCGAGGTGGACATGGACACCAGTGATCGCCGCCAGATGCTGGCCGCGATGCTGCAGCTGGTCGCGCAGCTGCGGCGCGAATCGACCGAGCCGCTCTGGGGCATCGGCGTCGCGCTGCCGGGGCCGCTGGGCCACACCGACATCAGCTTCGTCGGCCCGACGGCGCTGGAGGGGTGGAACGACCTGTCCGTGCTGGACGAGCTCGGCGAGGTCACCGGCCTCTCCGTCTTCTACCGGATCGACAGCGTGGCCGGCGCGCTGGGCGAGACGCTCTTCGGCGTCGCCCGCAACCTGGACAACTTCTTCTATCTGCACCTGGGCTTGGGCCTGGGCGGCGCACTGGTGATCGGCCGCGCCGCGTATCCCGGTTCGAACGGCAATGCCACCGAGATCGGCCACGTGCCCATCGTGCCGGGCGGCACGCCGTGCTATTGCGGCAACCGCGGCTGCCTGGAGCGCTACGTCTCCATGCACTCGCTGGCGGAGGCGCTGAAGGTCTCCGACCACGACGTCTGGACACTCGATCTGGCCAAGCGGCTGAAGGATCCGAAGGACAAGGCGCTGCACCAGTGGTGCCGCCAGGCCGCGGACCGGCTGCGCGACGCGGTCTGCATGATCGAGAACATGCTGGACCCGCACTCGATCGTCATCGGCGGCTCGGCGCCCAAGGTGCTGGTGGAGCATCTGGTCGGCCTGGCGCAGCCCTGGCACCGCTCGGTGCGCGGCGGCGTCGCGACGCCGGAGAACCGCCTGCTGCTGTCGGACCGCCAGGACGACAGCTCCATCCTCGGCGCCGCCGTGCTGCCGATCTACGAGATGCTGTCGCCGCGGCTGGAGACCTTGCAGCAGGACCGCCGCGGCGAGGCTGACGTGGCCGAACTGCTGGGGCACCGGGCACCGATGCCCAAGCGAGGGTAGGGACAGGGTAAAGCCCCTTGGGGGATTCCCTTGATTACTTAAATCCAATGGATTTAATTATTGACGCTGTGTTCTGAGTGCTCCTACAGTCGCGCCCATGGACACGGCACGACCTCTTTCGCATCCCCCGCTCAGCATCGTCGGCGACGTCGGCGTCGACCTCGTGCTGGGCAGCCTGACCGGGTGGCCGCAAGTCGGGACCGAACTCCTGATGCCGCGCAGCGAGCTGCGCCCCGGCGGCTCCGGCGCCAATGCCGCGCTGGCCGCGCGGCACATCGGACAGCGCGCGCACCTGATCTCCGCCGTCGGCAACGACCACTTCGGTCACTGGCTGGCGGAGCAGCTCGCCGGCATCGAGACCAGCCTGGAGATCTGCGACATCGGGACCACCGTCTCGGTCGGTCTGATGCACACCTGCGGCGAGCGCAATTTCTTCACCACGCACGGCCACCTGCAGCGCCTGTCGGCCGAGCATGTGCTCGGGCACCTGCAGCCGACGGAGACGCCGCAAACGGCGCCGGCGATCGCGCTGTTCACCGCGCCCTTCCTCCTCACCGGCCTGCGCCCCCGCTACGCCGGCCTGATGGCCGAGGCCGCACGCCGCGGCTACCGCGTCGCGCTGGACACCGGCTGGCCGCCCGAAGGCTGGGACCGGGACGAGGTGATGACCTGGCTGCCGCACTGCGATCACCTGCTCATCAACGAGCTCGAGGCGCAAAGCATCGCCGGCACCGGGGACCTCGATGAAGCGCTGACCTTGATCGGCCGCGCGCTGAAGCCCGGCGCGAGCCTGATCGTCAAGGTCGGCGCCCGCGGCGCGCTGGGTGTCGAGGGCGGCCAGCGCGTGCAGCGCATCACCGAGCCCGCCGACATCTTCGACACCATCGGCGCCGGCGATGCCTTCAACGCCGGCTACCTCGCCGCGCGCCTGCGGGGCGGCGACGTCGCCGAGGGCCTGGCCGCGGGCTGCCGCACCGCCGGGGCCATCCTGTCGCGCTTCCCGCGCACGACCATCCGCGCCGGCGAGTTCGCCGGCTGCGTTCCCTCCCAAGTTCCCGCCTGAGGACCCGCCATGAAGCACCGCGCGCTGATCGTCGGCTACATCCTGGTCATCTGGTTCGTGATCTCCTTCGTCACCAACCTGATCGGGCCCTTGATGCCGATCATCATCCAGGACTTCCACCTGAGCCTGGGCCTGGCGGGCTTCCTGCCGTTCTCGTTCTTCCTCGCCTACGGGCTGGTGTCGATCCCGGGCGGTCTGCTGGTGGAGCGCCGCGGCTCGCGCTTCACCCTCCTCGCGGCCTTCGTGCTGAACGCGGGCGGATCGCTGGCGATCGCGCTGTGGCCGAGCTATGCGACCGCGATCGGCGGGCTCTTCGTGATCGGCCTGGGCATGGCGCTGCTGCAGGTCGTGATCAATCCGCTGATGCGCACGGCCGGCGGCGAGTCCCACTTCGCCTTCTTCTCGGTGATGGGGCAACTCGTCTTCGGCCTGGCCTCGTTCCTGAGCCCGATGGCTTTCCAGCTGCTGATGGAGCGTCCGGATGCCGCCAAGGGCCTCGCGTGGGTGCCGTTCTACTGGATCTTCGTCGTCGGCTTCATCGCGCTGATCGTCGCGAACCAGACGCTGCCGCTGCCCGAGGTCCAGCTCAAGGACGACGAACGCGCCGGCGGCTGGGCCGCCTACCGCGAGCTGCTCGCGCGGCGCGATGTCCGCCTCTTCTTCCTCGGCATCATGGCCTACGTCGGCACCGAGCAGACGCTGGCCAACTGGATGTCGCAGTTCCTCTCGACCTATCACGGCATCTCCGCCACCACTGACGGCGCCGACGCGGTCGCGGGCTTCTGGGGGCTGATGTCGCTGGGGTGCCTGCTGGGTCTGGGCCTGTTGAAAGTGCTCGACTCACGCGTCGTGCTGGCCGGCTTCACGATGCTGGCCATCGGCAGCGTCGCGCTTGCGCTCTTCGGTTCCGCCCACGTCGCGCAGATCGCCTTCCCGGTCTCGGGCTTCTTCCTGTCCGTGATGTTCTCGGTGGTGTTCTCGCTGGGCCTGAACTCGGTGCCCCACCACCATGGCGCGTTCTCCGGCGTGCTCTGCACCGGCATCCTCGGCGGCGCGGTCGTGCCGCTGCTGGTCGGCGGGCTCGGCGACGCCATCGGCCTGCGCGCCGCGATGTCCACCGTTTTCCTCACGCTCCTCTACATCCTGGGGGTGAGCGCCTGGGCGCGGCCGCTCGTGACCAACGACGTCGTTCCGCTGTCCCGCCTGCTGTCCCGGTTCAAGCCCAGCCCCGAACGCTGACGCCGACTGCCGCTTCCTCCCTCTGCCCCCCTCCAGCCCGCGTCACGGCCCCGTCGCCGGGGCGGCGGCTGCCTGCCAGACCCATGGAGATCCCAGTGATGAGACCCGATCGAGCCGCCTTCCGCCCCGCCTTCCGCCCCGCACTCCGAGCCGCAGTCCGCGCGGCATTCCCCACCACCGCCACGGCGGCCGCCGTGAGCCTGCTGGCCGCCACCGCCTTCGCGCAGGCGCAGACGCCGCCGTCCGCCGAGTCGACGGCTGACAGCAAAGCCGAGAGCAAGGCGGACAGCCGCGAGATCAAGGACAAGGAGAAGAACGAGCTGCCGGTGATCACCGTCAACGCCACGCGCGTGAAATCGAGCCTGCTGCAGACGCCCGTGGCGGTGACGGCGCTCTCCCAGGACGCGCTGACCCGCGAAGGCATCCACGACGTGCGCGGCCTCTCCGGCAAGATACCGAACCTGCAGATCTCGCAGGGCGCCGATTCGGGCGTGCAGATCAACATCCGCGGCGTGGGCTCGACCAATTTCACCGAGGTCGGCGATCCGGCCGTGGGCCTGCACGTGGGCGGCCTGTACTCGCCGCGGCCGCAGGGCGCGCTGGCGCTGATGTTCGACCTGGAACAGGTGGAAGTGCTGCGCGGCCCGCAGGGCACGCTGTTCGGGCGCAACTCCACCGGCGGCAGCATCAACATCATCCCGGCCAAGCCCGAGTTCGGCGCGACCTACGGCACGGCGGAGCTGGACCTCGGCAACTACCGCAAGCGCCAGCTCAACCTGGTGCAGAACATCGCCGTCAACGACACGATCGCGCTGCGCGCCACGGTCAGCAAGATCAAGCGCGACGGCTGGATCAACCAGCAGCAGGATTTCACCGACATCGACATGCCCGAGCACGGCTTCGTCGCCGACGGCATCCCCGACGTCGACCAGCGCCGCAACGTCAAGGTGCCGCGCAGCAAGTACTACTACAACCGCGACGAGTGGGCGGCCCGCATCGCCGGCCGCGTGAAGCTCTCCAGCGACCTCGAATGGCTGGTCGCCTACGAGAAGTTCCAGAACAAGGGCGCCGGCGAGATCGCGATGAAGGACTGCGACATGGCCGCGGGCACCGACTTCGCCTGCCCGGGCGGCAAGTGGGACGTGAAGGTCAACGTGCCCGGCAAGACGGACATGTCCATCGACACCGTGCGCTCCAACCTGAACTGGCGGCTCAACGACCAGTCGAGCATCGAGTACGGCTTCGCCTACGCCACGCAGAAGCGCTCGCAGCAGTCGGACGACGACGGCGGCTACTACCCGCTGTCGCGCCAGGTCACGGCGACCTGGCCGGTCGGACCGGACGGTGACTGGGGCACCTGGCCGCTCCGTGACGAGACCTCGCTGACGCTGGGCTCCACGTACAAGTCGCAGGTGCACGAGCTGCAGTTCAAGCATCACACCGACAACGTGCAGCTCGTCACCGGCCTGTTCTGGATGCACGAGAAGAACGCGATCGACTATGCGCAGGAGCAGCTGATCACCGCGCCCTACGGCTTCCCGACCAGCCAGTACTACCAGCAGCCCGATCGCCAGATCGACGCGAAGGCGCTGTTCGCGCAGGGCGACTGGACCTTCATGCCGACCTGGACGGCGACGGTGGGCGGCCGCATCAGCTTCGACAAGAAGACCGACAAGGGCGGGCGCGTCTACGGCGGCTGGGACGGCTCGACGCCGGCGTACTACAACGGCCTCTTCGATCCGGGCACGCCCGGCACGCCGGGCTTCCGCCCGCACAACGGCCGCGACCTGACCGAGCAGATGGGACCCTTCGCCGGTCCCGGCGCGTACGGCCTGTGGGGCGAGCCCGCGGGCAACGACCACAGCGAGAGCTGGAAGAAGTTCACCTACCGCCTCGGCCTGCGCAAGCAGCTGACGCCGCTGGACATGGTCTACACCTCGCTGTCGTCGGGCTACAAGGCCGGCGGCTTCGGCGACAAGGACGACCGGTGCGGCGGCAAGGAATGCGTCGACGGACCGGCGGGCCCGCAGTACACCTTCTTCCCCTACAAGCCGGAGACCGTCACCAACTTCGAGCTCGGCTACAAAGGCCTGATGCTGGACAAGCGGCTGAGCCTGTCGGCGACCTTCTTCTACAGCCGCTACAAGGACATGCAGGTCACGGGCGACTTCTTCGCCTCGAGGGTGAAGCAGGTGGGGCCGTGCCCCGACGAGAACCCGACCTGCGACATCGTCACCAAGTGGCAGACGGTGAACGTCGGTGTCGTCGACATCCCCGGGCTGGAGCTGGAGGTCGACTACAAGCCGTGGGCGGGTGCGCGGCTCGGCGCCTTCTTCAGCTACATCAACAGCAGGATGAAGGACTACCCGTCCTTCAGCGACAGCTGGAACTGCGGCACGCGCGCCGAGATGGGCGCGCCGGCATGTCCTGACCCCTACACCGGTCCGATCCGCGAGAACGCCGGCCGGCAGATCTACGACATCACCGGCAACCACCTGCCGCTGTCGCCGAAGTACAGCTTCGGCATCAACTTCTCGCAGAGCTTCCGCTTCGGCGAGGGTTGGGAGCTGACGCCGTGGGTCAACGTGAAGTGGCAGGACAAGATGTACTTCACGCTGCGCAACCTGGACAACGCGCACATCTCCGACGGGCAGAAGGCCTTCGCCAAGGTCGATGCGAGCCTGCGGCTGCAGGCGCCCAAGGACTGGCATGCGGAGATCTACGTGCTGAACGCGACCAACAAGATGACGAAGAACGCCGCGCAGGATGGCGGCGGTTTCGTGCGCGGCTACTGGAACGATCCGCGGACCTTCGGGATCCGGGTGGGGATCGATTACTGATCGGGAGATCGTGACGGGGCTCTTGCTGCGATGGCATTGCCACGCCGTGATGCCGAGGTGGCCGCGAGAAGCGCGGCCACCGGCGCGAGTTTTCTACACTCCGCTCCGGTGCATCAAACGCAAGGCAAGGGATGACCCCCACCGCTCGGAAGTTTTCGAAGGCCGCGCTGATCGCGGCGGTCCTGGCGCTCGCCGCCTACTGGTACTGGTCGCCGTGGCTGGCGATCCACCAGATGCGGAATGCGGCGAAGGCCGGCGATGCGACGGCGTTCAACGAACGCGTCGACTATCCGCTGCTGCGTGAGAACCTGAAGGGCCAGTTGTCGGCGGCCATCGGCGCCCGCGCGACCGAGCGGTCCGAATCTGGCAGCGACATCGCCAAGGCCGGCGCGGCGCTGGGCTCCTTGTTCGCGACGGCGATGGTCGATCGGATGGTGGAAGCGTTCGTGCGCCCGGAAGCCGTCATGCGGATCATGCAGGAAGGCAAGCTGATGCCCCGCCGCGAGTCGCGCGCGAAGACGCCTGGCGACACGCCCGTCGACGAGGAGGGTGAGCCCGACGGCAGCAAGGCGCCCTCGAAGCGCGAACCCATCTGGACGACGGAACGCCCCGGCGTCGATACCTTCATCCTCTACGCCCGTCGCGCGGGACAGGCCGAGGATCGCCGGACCGGGCTGGTCTTCCAGCGACGGGGATTCGCGTCGTGGGTGCTGACGGAAATCCGGTTGCCGGCGTTGTCTTAGCGCGAGTTCGGCGATGGCATCGTTTCAGTTTGAAGCTGCGGCGGCATTGCAGCGATTGCTGACCATCGATTCCGCCCGCTGTACTCACACTGTCCGCCGTCAAGCAGCCATTGAGGCCGGACGCCAAGCGTCAACTCGAAGGGCTGCTCAATGAGGTGCTGCAGCCGTAGCGCTCTCAGCTCCGGGTCGGCGTTCAGCGACCGCTTCCTTTCCGCCTGAACTGGAAGTCGAGTGCCGCCGTCGGGGCGTTCGATCGAGCGGCCGGAAAGCAGCCAGTGGCGCATGGACTTGGGCGAAGGCTGATCTACATCGGAAACTAAGCCGGCAACGGCACCATGCTCGCCCGTACGCCAAGTTATCCACAGCAATTGATATCTAAGAAACAGGATTGAAGCGCAAGACATATACACAGCTATCCAACGAATCTCCACTGCCTTATCCACAGGTAGATCGCGCTCATGGTCGTACGATTGGCGCATGCACTCACACGTTTTTCTACCGTGGCCAGCGTCAACAAAGTCACCCTCATCGGGAGGGCTGCCTTGAAGGCCAGCATTCCCAAGCAGGGCGACGGCAGGCCGCGGACCATCGTGATAGAGCGGGGTGACCCGCTAAAGCACTTCAGCAGGGACAAGCCGGGCGTGAAGCTCGCCGAGCTACTGATCATTCGCGCTTCTGGTGTAGCGGCAAATGCCTTGACCGTCGGTGTGACGCGCGGCTGGTGGAGACCGTCGCTGTACTGAAGTCGATGCGGCGCCATGAAGCGTGCTGCGTCGAATATGCTCTGCGAAAAACGGGAGGAATCGTGAACAATCACGTTGAAGGCATCGCCGCGCCGACGGCCGGCCGTTTCCAAGTGCATTTCGTCTTGAAAGATGAATCACACAACATGGACGCCCTCGTGCTCCATGAATGCGAGGGCGACATACTCGGCCTCCTAAAGGAGATCGCGAAGCAGCTCGACGTAAATGTCCAAGTGGACGTGACGGCGTACGCTGAGGGCGGCTTCTCGGTCAATCTGAGTGTCCTTGGGAAGAACGCCGCCGCTCTGACGCTCGTCGTCACGGTGATTGGAGGCATATGCGCCGCCGTTCAATGGGGGATGTACCAACCAACCCTCCTCAAACAGCAGATCCTGCAGAATGACTTCGCGCTCAATCGCGACCGAAAGCTTGCTGATCAACAGGTTGAGTTGAACGATCTTGCAATCAAGAAGGCTCGTCTCGAACTCAAGAAGATGGAGCAAGAGGCATCTGGCGAGGCTCCAAAAATGCCGGCAACCAACGCGACAAGACCTTTGCCGCTCGAACCTGCACCGACAGCGGAAGACGTGATGCCGGCGTTGCTTTCAAACCCCAAGATCATCAAACTTCGCTCGCGGTTCTACGGGCATCTGCTGCCCTATGAAAAAGTGTCATCCGTCGGATTCAGCCCTAGCCACGAACGGTCACCACCGGACGAAATAATTGTTCCGCGAGCCGGCTTCAGTACCTATGTGGTGGCGCTGCAGGAACTGGAGCCAAGCGTCATCAAAAACGCCGAGATCGAAATCGTTTCGCCCGTCTTGAAACGCGACACGTTCAAATGGAAGGGCATGTTAGAGAAGCAAGGCATCAGCTTCGATGTCATTGATGAAAACTTCCTTGCCAAGGTGAACGCGAAGAAGGTGAAGTTCCAAAGCGGCACCACCTTGATCTGCGACCTGGAAATCCACGTGCGTGAAAGCGCTTCAGGCACACCCGAGCCATACAAATGGGTGGTTCGAGAGGTTCATCGGTACTTCAACCGGAAGGGCAACATCGCCCCGCTGGCATCACGGCAGGCCGTTGAAATGCTCGCGATAGATGAGCGACAGTCATTGCAGGTGAAGTCCATCGAGCCGCCCGCGCAGATGCCGGTACAGAGCTTTCTTGGGCTGGAAGAAAAGTAGCTCCGGGTCCGTCGCAACTCCGCGCCCGGTCCTGGCTGAATATGCGGATGCTCGTCGTCGGATTGCAGCAGTGCTGGTCGCAAATGCAGCGGCGGTGACATGACATAGAAATGGGAATTGCGTCGGTAGGGGCTGAGGCAGTGCCCAAAAAGTAGAGACTAGGGGGGAGTCGAAAAATGGATCGAACCGAAGCACTTTTGTCCCGGGGCTACTTTCCGTCGCAGTTGCCCCCCGCGTTCATTACTCATCAACTTGCAGCACAGGTGCCCGCGCTTCAAGCGTGTTGGGCGGTCAATGCATCAAGTGCGAAGGCACCGGCATGCAAGCCTGAGCTCTTCAGCGTCGCTCGTGCCGGCCACCAGCGGCGCATGACCAGCATTACCAACCCGGTTCCGCAAACGTTCTTGGCAACCTTTGTCGCCAGACACTGGGTTGACTTTCTGCGGCACTACCGCAAGTCCCGCCTCAGTGCGAGCCACCCACGATTCCTCCGAGCGGGCGGCCGCGCGGCCTGTATCCCTTCGATGCAGCGACTACACGAACGCAAAATTCTTGAGTCAGCAGGGTTTCGATACATGCTCAGGACGGACGTATCGCGCTTCTTCCCCACCGTGTATACCCACTCCGTTCCGTGGGCACTGCACACAAAGTCTGTTTCCAAGCGGAATCGGAAAATCACGCCGAAGTACTTTGGAAATCTGATCGACCAAGCGCTGCGGCAAGGCCAAGACGAACAGACGATGGGGTTGCCCATCGGCCCGGATACGTCCCACGTCATCGCAGAAGCCATCTCGACGGCAGTCGATCTATTGCTAAAAAACGCGCTGAAGTCTTGGCCTGCCGGGTTCCGCTACGTAGATGACTACTTTTTGTTCTTCCCAACCTTGGCTGAAGCTGAGTCGGCTCTCGCCGCGCTATCCCGAGCATTGAAGGAATTCGAGCTTCAGATCAATTTCGAGAAAACGCACATCGGCCCTGTTTCGGAGATTGTTGACGACTACTGGACGCATCAGTTGCGAAGCTTCGAGATCGACAAGGGTGCCAGAAAACAAAGGGCTGACATTCACCACTTCTTCGAGCTTGCCAAGGATCTCGCAGCGAAGAACGCCGACGAGAACGTCATGGCATATGCGCTGAAGCGCGCGTCCTCAGGCCTCATCAGGCCGGAAAACTGGGAAGCCTTCGAGGCCCATGTGTGCCACATTGCCTCGTCCCATCCGAATACGCTACAGACGATTTCGCAGATCTTCGCGACATACAAGCTTCATGAGTACAAGCTCAATGCACGACGAATTCAGCGCACCTTGAATGCGTTGATCGTCGAGCATGCGGCACTGGGGCACCACAGCGAAGTGGCCTGGTGTCTTTGGATGTGCAAGGAGCTTGATGTGAAGTTGGAGTCGGCCGGCGCCGAGCTGGTCGCGGTGATGCAGAGTTCGGTGTGCGCGCTCTTGCTGATGGACTTGGCCGTTTCCGGAAAGTTGGACAAGGCACCCAAAGAGTCCTTCTGGCGATCAGTTGACGGGCCAGGTTCGCTGCGGGAAGAGCTTTGGCTAATGTGCTACGAGGCCGGCATTCGCGGATGGGGCGGGTTCTCAGACGCGCACGTCTTGGCGGATACCCATTTCGCAGCTCTGCACGCCAATGGGGTCCATTTTTACGAACCTGAGGCCAAATCCAAGCCGCTTTTCAATCTCAAGTCCGGCACGCTCGAAAAGTTCAGTATCACTGATTTGGATGACTTCTTCGAGCGGGAAGATGCTGCCGATTACCTTGAGTACGAAGCTGGGGATGGTGGATATGAGGGTGTCATCTTCGATGAAGAGGACGATGAAGAGGACGATGAAGAGGATGAAGAGGACGATTCTGACGACGAGGACAGAGACGACGACGAGGAGTTCTATTTCTAAGCAGGCGGCCTATAGCAGGCCGTCCGTTTGCTGGACCAAGAAGCGTGCCCTCCGACTGGCATGTGTCGAGCACGGAGCTGCCGATCGATGACTCCTGCATTGAATGACCGGTGTCGGCCAGAGCAGTTGTTCAGGCCGACGGTATGAACGACCGAGATCAGCCTAAAGCCGCGCGGCATCGCAGCGCTGGGGGCATAGATGCAGTCAAGTCCATCGATGACGTCATCTCAGACCTTGGCGAGGAATGCCGCTGCGTCACCTGCTTCGCACTTCCAGTCTGCGAAGACCCCGACCAAGTTGCATTCCACGCAGCGGCAAGCAATGTAGTACCAGCGCACGTCATGCGTGCCTTCGTACACGGAGACGCCGGACACCAGCTCGAACACCTCGTTCTCGCACACGCACTCGTGCGCCTCAGGCGAGGCTTCTTCAACGTAGTCCTCACTGTCGCCCATCAGGTGTTCCTGTCCGCAGTCGGTGCAGGTGCGGATTGCCACACCGGCCTCTTCATCAGTCTGCAGCGCGAAGGTCCGGCATCCGCAATCGCATTTGGACGAGGCAAACCTGACGGCCTCATGGCGATTCGCAACGCTGTAGCTGCGCAGTTCGGCTTGGGTGTCGCCGGACGTGGTCCCGTACCAGAACTCGCCCTTCTTCGTCAGCGCCATTGATGCTGCTCCATTCCTCAAGATGGGCTTCCCGGCAGGCCTGACGCCGGCCTCGCCCCGTACGTCTGGATTCTGCCTTGGGGTCCGGTGCGTCATCGTGAAAGGCTTGCGTCGCGGTGGTCGCCGACAGGAACCGCGGACACCCTGCAATGACGATTCTTGGAGATTGCAGCCATCCGGCCTCTCGGATTCCCACGGCCCATATCAGCCTGAAGCAGCGGCGGCATCGCAGCGGGAGCGGAAGTAGCATCTGTTCCATGCCTCACACCATCACGCTCAACCTCAGCTATGACTGGCCCGAATCGGATTGGCAGAAGGTGTATGCCGTCTATCAGACGATGCCGGGATGGCAACTAGGTCAGGCCATTCCCTCTTGGTTTGGCGGCGAAGACGATGCGCAGTACATCGTTGCGTCAGTCGAACCGTCCGGACTTCTTCTGGAAGCGCAGCTTGATGTGGACCTCTGGGTTGGGTGGCTGACTATGTTGTGCGCTCGCCTGTCGCTGGCGCTAGGGCGCGAGGTTCATGACGCCCAAGCGTGACGGCTACCTGAACGTCCGCGCCCAGCCTGAACCGACCGCCGAACGTCTCTTGCCTCGCTGCGCTCCCCCGTCGCATCGGTCTTCACAGACCCGCGACATTGCCCTTGCCAGAATTGAGCATGGACATCCGTCCGAACGCCGTCCACTCCCCGCATGCACACCTACGACCCCACCGCGCCGAACCTTCCCCACAACCCGTTCAACGCCATCGTCGGACCTCGACCCATCGGGTGGATGTCCACGAAGAGCAAGGCCGGCGTCGTGAATCTGGCGCCCTACAGCTTCTTCACGGCGTTGAACTACACGCCGCCGATCATTGGCTTCTCCAGCATTGGCCGAAAGGACTCGTTGCGCAACATCGAGGAGACCGGCGAGTTCGTCTGGAATCTCGCCACGCGCGAGTTGGCCGAGGCCATGAACGCGACGTGTGCGCGGGTCCCTCGCGGCGTCAATGAATTCGAGCTGGGGAAACTGACCGAGGTCGCTTCCGTCAAGGTGGGGCCGCCACGCGTCGGAGAGAGCCCCGTCGCCTTCGAATGCAAGGTGTCCCAGATCATCCAGCTGAACTCCATGGACGCTGAACCCGTGGACACCTGGATGATCCTGGGTCAGGTCTTGCTGATGCACATCTCGCCGGCCCTCTTGAAGGACGGGGTGTTCGACACCGGCGCCGCGGGGCTGATCCTGCGAGGCGGCGGACCAGGCGACTATTTCGAGCTCGGCGACAAGTTCGTCATGGCAAGGCCGGACTGAGCGACGCGGCGGAAGGGCCGACCTCCCGGTCGGCCCCGTTCCTGTCGACGGCGCTCAGGGCAGCGCGTTGAGCGACGACCTCACGCCGCGCGAGAAGCCCAGCCCGTCGTGCCGGTCCCAGTTGATCGACCACGTCATCACGCCGCGCAGCGTCGGATACGCCTGAGGCGGCTTGATCGCGCCGCATTGCGACAGCTTCGTCAGGCAGTTGAGCGCCGCCGTGATCGTCGCGACGCTCGCCTGGCCGCTGTTGGCCGACGACGGACCCGACGGCAACCCGAACGCGACCTGGTCCGGCCGCAGCCCGCGGAACACGAACGGCCCGGTGCCATTGTTGGTCGTGAATCCCTCGATCAGCATCCGGCTGGTGGCCACCAGCATGTCGGCGCTGCCCTCGGCCAGGCCCTGGGTCGCGTACGGCGTGTAGACGGCGCCGTTGTTGTAGTACTGGACGTGGAGCACGTTCAGCTCGTCGCGCAGGCCGTCGATGATCGGCAGGTAGGCGCCCCAGATGCCGCTGTAGGCGACGTAGCCGCCCTGGACGTACGGATGCTCCGGCGCCATCGACAGGTAGAAGCCGCTGCCGATGCGCGCCTTCAATTGCTTGACCGCGCTGACCAGGTTGGCCTGCACCGGCGCGCCCGAGGTGACGCCGGCGCCGCTCTCCAGGTCGATGTCGATGCCGTCGAAGCCGTAGCGCCGCATGATGGCCTCGACGCTGTTGACGAAGTTGGTCACCTGCGCCGCGTTGTTGAGCGTCACCGTGCCGTTCTGGCCGCCGAAGGACAGCACGACCTTCTTGCCCTTGGACCGTGCGGCCGCCACGTCCGCGATGAAGCGCGCCTCGCCGCCGGCGCTCGGGTCGAGGTTGAAGGCGATGCTCCCGTTGCCGGCATCGTCCGCGAAGGCGACGACGATCACGTCGTAGTCGGCGGAGACCTCGCTGATCGGGAAGGTCGGGCCGGCCGGGTTGGTGAAGTTGTGCCAGTAGCCGATCAGCTGGTGCTTGCCGGGCGCGGGCGCCGGGCCGGGCGACGGGGCCGGCGTGGGCGCGGGACCGGGTGCAGGCGTCGGTGCAGGAGAGGGCGCGGGCGTCGGCGCCGGTGACGGGGCGGGCGGCGTGGTGCCGCTGTAGATCGTCCACGGTTGGCCGGTGCCGACCGGGCCGTTGCGCGTCGCGGGGTTGTCGCCCTGCGTCCACCAGTTGGCGCGGTAGATCACGCCTTGGTAGCTGACGATCGCGCCGCCCGAATAGGCCGTTGCCGCATTCCATGCACCCTGCGGCGCAGGGGCGGGGGACGGGGCCGGCGTGGGAGCGGGAGCGGGCGCGGGACTGGGCGCCGGGCTCGGCGTGGGCGCCGGCGACGGAGCGGGCGAAGGTGCCGGGCCGCTCGCGGGGCCGACCAAGGTCCACAGCGACGCGTTGGTCGGGTTCCAGCCGGTGCTGGCGTAGTCGGTCTGGTTGACCGTGGCCCGGTAGAGCTGGCCGTTGTAGCTGACGACGGTGCCGGCGGTGTAGTAGGTATCGGGCTTCCAGGCCGCGGCGGTCTGCGCGACCGCCTGCAAGGTGAGCGCGGCGGCGCCGAGGGCGACGATCAGCCGCAGCGGGGCGGACGTGGCGGAGGAGGGGCGTCGGACGGAGACGGTCATGGCAGTGGTTCCAAGGTAAGACCGAAGCGGGTCCCGAGCCCGCACCAAAGCCGCCGGAGGTCTCGATGTTGAGGCCAGTCGGCGGATTGCGTCGTCGGTGGACCTGCACTGGTATTGGAAGATTCCAGTTTTATTGCCACCGCTTGGATACCACTTTCCGAAATCTGGACGCTCTGGCGCAGCGGGAAAACCCGGATCATGGTGACAAGGCGTGTGGCCAGCTCCCCCTATCCTGTCGATCCCGCTCGTCGCCATTCGTCGTGCAAGGGAGCGGCATCGAGCCGCGCCAACAACCGGAGAACCGCAATGGACTACGTGGATGGATTCGTGATCGCCGTGCCGACCGCCAAGCGCGAGGCCTATCGCCAACTGGCGCAGGACGCCTCGGCGGTGTTCAAGGACCACGGCGCGCTCAAGGTCGTCGAGTGCTGGGGCGACGACGTGCCCGAGGGCAAGGTGACCTCGTTCCCGATGGCCGTGCAGCGCAAGCCGGACGAGACGGTGGTGTTCTCGTGGATCGTCTGGCCGTCGCGCCAGGTGCGCGATGAAGGGATGAAGAAGGCGATGGAAGACCCGCGCATGAACCATGACCCGAAGGACATGCCCTTCGACGGCCAGCGCATGATCTTCGGGGGCTTCGAGGTCATCGTCGACGCTTGAGCGAGCCTCCGTCCAGGAGGCTCGACCGTCACTTGCCCGCTGCCGCAGCCGCCGCGCGCAGCTTGTCCTTCTTGCTCGGCCGCCTGCCCTTGACGCCGCCGGTGGCGGCCTCGGGCGTGGCGATCTCGGTCGGCTCGAAGCCGGCGATCCGCTCGCGCTCGACGCGCCGGCCCTGGCGCTTCTCGATCAGGCGGAAGTGCGCCTCCGTGGCCGCGCTGATGAAGCTCACCGCGAGTCCGCTCGCGCCGGCGCGCGCGGTGCGGCCGATGCGGTGCGTGTAGTCGTCCGCGGCGCGCGGCAGGTCGTAGTTCACTACCACCGGCAGCCTCGCGATGTCGATGCCGCGCGCGCCGAGGTCGGTGGCGACGAGCACCCGGATCCGACCGGCCTTGAAGTCCGCCAGCGTGCGCGTGCGCGCCCCTTGGCTGGCATCGCCGTGGAAGGCCGCGGCCTCCAGGCCGTTCCGGCGCAGCTTGTCGGCCACGTGATCGCAGGCGTAGCGCGTCGCGACGAAGACGAGCACGCGCGACCACTCGCCCTGCTCGATCATGTGACGCAGCAGCGGCGTGCGCTTCGCGGCGTCGACCTCGACCGCGTGTTCCTCGATCTGGCCTTCGGTGGCCGGCTCGCCGCTGACCTCGATGCGCACCGGGTCGTGCAGCAGCTGGTCCGCCAGCGTCTGCACCGCCGCCGGGAAGGTGGCGGAGAACAGCAGGTTCTGTCGACGCTTCGGCAGCAGCGCCAGCACCCGCGCCAGCTCGTCGGCGAAGCCGGCGTCGAGCAGGCGATCGGCCTCGTCCAGCACCAGGCACTCCACGTCGGAGAGCTTGAGCGCATTCTTCTCGACGATGTCCAGCAGCCGGCCCGGCGTCGCGACGACGATGTCCGCGCCGCCACGCAGCGCCATCATCTGCGGATTGATCGACACGCCGCCGTACAGCACCGAGACCTTCAGCGGCTCGTCGAGGAAACGTCCGACCTGGATCACCGTCTCGCCGACCTGGGCGGCGAGTTCGCGCGTGGGCACCAGCACCAGCGCCTGCGTGCGACGCAGCGCGGGCCGGACGCGGGCATCGATGCGATGCAGCATCGGGAAGACGAAGGCCGCCGTCTTGCCGGAGCCCGTCGCCGCGGAGCCCAGCAGGTCGCGGCCTTCGATGATCGGCGGCATCGCGGCCGCCTGGATCGGTGTGGGCACTTCAAAGCCGAGCTCGTCGGCCGCGCGCACGAGGCGCGGCGACAGGCCCAGCGCGGCGAAGGTGTTTGCCGTGCTCACAGCAGGCGCACCTTCACCGACTTGCCCTTCACCTTGCCGGCGTTGAGCTTGCGCAGCGCCTGGTCGGCGATGCCGCGCTCGACGGCGACGTAGGTCGAGAACTCGTTGACGTTGATCTTGCCGATCTGCGCGCCGTCGAATCCGAGGTCCTTGGTCAGCGCGCCCAGCACGTCGCCCGGACGGATCTTCTCCTTGCGGCCGCCCAGGATCTGCAGCGTGACCATCGGCGGATGCAGCGGCTCGGCGCCGGGCTCGGTGGTGAGCTCGGTCAGCGGATGCCACGGCGTGACGCTGCCCTGCATCTGGTCGATGCGGCCGACGCGACCCATCTCGTCGAGGCTGGCCAGGCTGAACGCCCAGCCCGCCTCGTCCGCGCGGCCGGTGCGGCCGACGCGATGCACGTGGACTTCGGGGTCAGGTGTGATGTCGACGTTGATGACCGCTTCCAGCTGCGCGATGTCCAGTCCGCGCGCCGCCACGTCCGTCGCCACGAGGACGCTGCAGCTGCGGTTGGCGAATTGCACCAGCACCTGATCGCGGTCGCGCTGGTCGAGGTCGCCGTGCAGTTCCAGCGCGACGATGCCCTCGGCCTGCAGCACGGCGACAAGGTCGCGGCACTGCTGCTTGGTGTTGCAGAAGGCCAGCGTGCTGGCCGGGCGGAAGTGGTTGAGCAGCAGGCCGACGGCATGCAGGCGCTCGTTCTCCTTCACCTCGTAGAAGCGCTGGCGGATCTTGCCGGCGGCGTGCTTCTCGGTGAGCGTCACTTCCTGCGGCGCGCGCATGAAGCGCGTCGCGATGGACTTCACGCCGTCCGGGTAGGTGGCGGAGAACAGCAGCGTCTGGCGCGTCTTCGGGCAGTTCGCGATCACCTGCGCGATGTCCTCGGCGAAGCCCATGTCGAGCATGCGATCGGCCTCGTCGAGCACCAGCGTGTTCAGCGCCTCCAGCGTGAGCGTCTCGCGCTGCAGGTGGTCCAGGATGCGGCCCGGCGTGCCGACGACGATGTGCGCGCCGTGCGACAGGCTCGCGAGCTGGTTGCGGATCGGCGCGCCGCCGCACAGCGTCAGGATCTTGATGTTGTCCTCGGCGCGGGCCAGGCGGCGGATCTCCTGCGTCACCTGTTCGGCGAGCTCGCGCGTCGGGCACAGCACCAGCGCCTGCACGGCGAAGCGGCGCGGATTCAGGTTGGTCAGCAGCGGCAGCGAGAACGCGGCGGTCTTGCCGCTGCCCGTCTTCGCCTGCGCGATCAGGTCCTTGCCGGCCAGCGCGAGCGGCAGGCTGGCGGCCTGGATGGGCGTCATCGAGAGGTAGCCGAGCTGCTGCAGATTCGCCCGCATCGCGGGCGGCAGGGGCAGGCTGTCGAAGGAAGTGGCGCTAGGCGCCGCCGGCGGCTGCGAGGCAGCAGGTGCCGCGGCTGCGGCGCCGGTGGGATCGGTGCGGGTCATGCACGATTGTCGCCCAGCGGGTGTGCCATGAAGAAACACAGCATCTGGTCGCTCGCATCGGGACCCAGCCAGTCGGTGTAGGAGCCGCTCTGGTCGCCGCCGGACCAGCCGTGTCCGCCGCCCTCGATCAGCCAGAGTTCGGCGTGCACGCGCCCCTGTGGCGTCACATGCGTGCGACGGGTGTAGGCGCGCGTGCCTTCACGGCCGTTCTCGACGCGCTGGACGCCGGCCACGCCGGACGTGGCGTCGGCGTAGACCTGCTCGCCGTTGAGCGGGTGGACGGTCATGTCGCGCGTGCCGTGGAAGACGATGGTCGGCGTGGGGCGATCGGCGTTGCCCGTCGCCTCGGCCGTCACGCCGTCCGCGGGCAGGCGCGTGGGCTGTCCGCTGCGCATCATCGCCATCGCGCCGCTGGCGTCGTCGACGGCGCCATGCGGCAGGCCGGAATGCACGCCGACGGCGGCGAAGAGTTCGGGATAGGCGCGCCCGAGGATGACGGCCATCGCGCCGCCGGCCGAGAGGCCCGCGATGTAGACGCGCTTCGCGTCGACGCTGTGGCTGGCCATGACCTCCTGCGTCAGGGCGGCGATCAGGGCGGGCTCACCGCGTCCGCGCTCCTGGTGATTGGACTTGAACCAGTTCCAGCAGCCTTGCGGATTGGCCTGCGCCGACTGCGCCGGGTACAGCACCAGCCAGCCGTTGCGACGCGCCATCTCGTTCATGCGCGTGCCGACGGCGAAGTCGTCCGGGTCCTGTCCGCACCCGTGCAGCATCACCAGCAACGGGCGTGGTTCGGCGCTGTCACCCGGTGGGACGTAGAGCTGATAGTCGATGGAAGCGCGGCCTTGCACGAAAGTGCTGCGGAGGAACTGGTCGGCGAGCGTTCCGCTCTTCGATTCGAGCGGCAGGTCCATGAGCATTCGAGGGCTGGGGGCGCGTGTGGCAGTGCCCGATTGAAGCACGGATCCCGGATCGGCTTCATGAGTGTTTGCGATGTCCGCCCGGGCTGGCATCTGGCCGGAGGCCCGGAACGGGGAGTTCCGCCGCCATCGCCGCGAGCGCCGGCCTCGGCGTTGCCTCCAGCGACAGCGGCGCCTGCAGTGCCTTCAGCCGAAGACCGGCTGCACCAGTTCCACGACCAGCGCCGGATCGGCGGCACCGCTGGCCGGTTTCCCACGGGCCGACTGGACCCGTGCCAGCGACTTCGCGGACTGGTCGCCGAACACGCCGTCGGCCTTCACCGGCTCGCCGGCGTCGGAGGGCGCCAGCTGCAGCAGGCGCACGTCCAGCCCGCGCGTCAGCGGCGAGGTGGCCGCCACGCAGACGATCCCACGAGCCGTGGGCGCGGCTGTGTTTCGATGTTCACGACGCCCTCCGTCCCCGGTGCGGGCGCGGCGCCTGCTGGATGGGGTTTTGGGCGATCGATGGTGGGTTGAATCCTCCATGCGGGAGGATGCCCCGGGCGCGTGAGGCCTGTTCACGGGTCTTCGGAACGGCTCTCCGATTCGCGGTCGCGCTCGTAGTGACGGATGAACGGGAAGGGCGGCAGCCAGGCCTCGCGCCGGACGGTCCAGAGCTCGTAGGTCGGCGTCAGCTGGTTCGGCGCGTCGAGCGCGCCGAGGTGCACTTCGACCTCGTCGCCGGTCCGGGAGTACACCGACGATCCGCAGCGGGGGCAGAAGTGCCGGCCACGGAAATCGCGGGTCTCGCCGGTGACCGTGACGGCGTCCTGCGCAAAGATCGCGGAGGCGCCGAAGAGCGCGCCGTGATGCTTGCGGCAGTCGAGGCAGTGGCACAGGCCGACCCGGTAGGGACGGCCGGTCGCGACGAGGCGGACATCGCCGCAGAGACAGCCGCCGGTGAATCGGTCCATGACGGGGGCTCCTTCCGCCTCACGGCGTCATCACGGCGTCCTCGCCGCGTCACAGGCCACGCGCTTCATCGGGAAGTCGATGCCCCGCGTGGCGCCGTTGCGCTGCCCTTCGATGCGCGCGGCGAGGCCCGTCTCGCCGACGGCCTTGTAGAGGATGCGCTGCGGGAAGTCGTGCTCGGGGTTCTCGAAGGTGACCGCGCGATCGCCGATCGACGTCGCGACGAAGGTGGCTTCCTTCTGCCGCGACGGCAGCGCGACGTAGACGACCCGGCCTTCGGCGTTCAGCCGGATCTGCAGGAACTCGTGCTCGACGGTGCGGCCGTTCTTCACCGTGCGGCCGATGCCCAGCATCGTGCCGCCGGCCAGCGGCAGCCAGTGCTCGACGGAGCCGGGCTCGCCCTTCTCCGCGGCCCAGCAGCCGGCGAGCCAGTTCAGACGTTCCAGCTGGGCGTCCTCGGCGCGCGCCGGCAAGGATCCGAGCGGCGACAGCGAGACGACGATCAGCGCGCCGATGGCGGCAGCGAGGGATGGACGCATGGCGGTGGTCTCCGGGCACTGGATGCATGAATCTAACGCCGGCGGCCCGTCGCCGCCATCCGGGCCGGTGCCGGATGCGGCTCACGCGACGCCTGGTGCGAGGCCCGACCTAGGAACAGTCGACCACGGGGCCGACCAAGTCTTCCGCTTCTCCACCAACGCCTTGAGCGTCCCCAGATCGCGCGCCACATGCACCGCGTCGTTCTCGAAGGCCTCGTCGGTCACACCCGGCATGTGCAACAGGACGAAGGCGACCGCGCAGCCGTCGTCCGACGGCGTGACGCGCATCGCGTTGTGGAAGCGCTGGCCGTCGGGCAGGCAAGCCGCACAATGACTGCTCGGCAACACCAGACCATCCGGCGACATGGACCGATTCGACGCGCTGCAGGCCTTCGCCCGCGTGGTGGAGGCGGGCAGCTTCACCAAGGCAGCCCAGACGCTGCACATGAGCAAGACCACCGTGACGCAGCTGGTGCAGCAGCTGGAAGCGCGGCTGCGCGTGAAGCTGCTGCATCGCACGACGCGGCAGGTCCGCGTGACGCCCGACGGCGCCGCGTATTACGAGCGCGTGGTGCGTGTGCTGGCCGAGCTCGATGACGCGGACACGGCCTTGTCCGACGCGACCAGCTCGCCGCGCGGCCGGCTGCGCGTCGACGTGCCGACCCCGTTCGCGCGCATGGTGCTGATGCCGGCGCTGCCGGACTTCCACGCGCGCCATCCGGAGATCCAGCTCGACATGGGCGTCAGCGACCGCATCGTCGATGTGATCGGCGACAACGTCGATGCCGTGCTGCGCGGCGGCGAGGTCACCGTGCCCTCGCTGATCGCGCGACGGGTCGGCGATCTGCAGCTGGGCGTCTTCGCATCGCCCGGCTACCTGTCGGTCGCGGGGACGCCCGCGCATCCGCGCGAGATCGAGGAACCCCACCACCGCATCGTCGGGTTCCTGCGGGCCAGCAAGGGCACGGTGGGATCGATGGAGATGCGGCGCGGCGACGAGGTCGTCGAGGTGCGCGGTCGCTACGTGGTGGCCGCCGACGACGGCAACGCCTACCTGGCGGCGGGGCTCGCCGGCATGGGCGTGCTCTGGTTGCCGCGCTACATGGCCGATCCGCACGCGGCGCGCGGCGAGCTCGTGCCGCTGCTCACCGACTGGGCGATGGACCCGATGCCGATGTACCTTGCCTATCCCCCCAACCGCCACGTCAGCGCGAAGCTGCGCGTGTTCATGGACTGGATCGAGACCTTGATGGCCCGCCACGCACCCCTGGCGACGGGGCGGGCGTGATCGCTCAGGGCGCCGCGTTGGCCGACCCCGAGCCCGCGCTGCGGCGGCTGTCGACCCATGCGTCGACCACCTGTTCCAGCACCGTCAACGGCACGTCCCCGGTCAGCAGCACGACGTTGTGGAACTGCTTGATCTCGAAGCGGTCGCCCAACTGTTGGCGGGCCTTCTCGCGCAGCGCCTCGATGCGCAGACGGCCCAGCATGTACGCGCAGGCCTGCCCTGGCCACGTGACGTAGCGGTCGACCTCCTGCGGCGTGATGCCGTAGTCGATCGCCTGCTGGCGGGTCCACTTCATCGCATGCAGGCCGGTGTCGACGACCAGGCGCCGCGCGCGGAACAGCGCGCCGTAGAGCTGGCCGAGGTGTCCGACCGGGTCGCCCTCGTACCAGCCGTTCTCGACGGCCAGCTGCTCCGAGTAGAGCGCCCATCCCTCCACGTAGGCCGAGCCCGCCGTGAATGCGGCGCGGCGACGGAAGTAGGGCAGGTCCTTCGCCTCCATCTGGATCGCGAGCTGGAAGTGGTGTCCCGGGATCGCTTCGTGGTGGACCAGCGTCCGCATGTCGGCGATCTCGTAGGTCGGCCCTGCGAGCGGCGCCCAGAACACGCCCGGCTGCGAGCCGTCCGGCGCCGGCGTCGTGTAGTGCGCGGCGGCGGTGGGCTCGGTCAGCGCGGGCTCGCGGCGGACCTCGACGGGCGCCTTCGGCATCACGTCGAAGATCAGGCGGGCGCGCGCCTCGGCGTCGCGCAGGTAGGTGGTGTAGCGGTCCAGCAGCTGGCCCTGCGGCGCGGCGTCCTTGGGCTGGCGGTCAGCGTCCATCTTGCGATAGCGCTGCTCGATCGAGCCGTCCGCGTAACCGAGCTGCCGCAGCAGGCCGTCCATCTCGCCCTCGATGCGGGCGACCTGCTTCAGGCCGATCGCGTGGATCTCGGCCGGCGTGAGTGCGGTCGTCGTGTTCTCGCGCAGGCGGGCGGCATAGAACTTGTCGCCGTCGGGCAGGCGCCAGACGCCGGCATCGTCGGTGGTCAGCGGCAGTTGCGCGCGCATCAGCGCCAGGCCGCGCTTCCACGCCGGGACGACCGACTTCGCGATGATGGCCTCGGCCTGCGCGCGAGCGCGCTTGCGGGCGTCGTCGCTCATGTCGGCCAGGCCGGCCATGCGCTCGGTCAGCGAGATCACCAGCGGATTGGCCGCGGGGGGCGCGGCCACGAACTGCTCGATCTGGCCGATCGTCGTCGCCGTGATGAAGCGCGGCATCAGCACGCCCTTGGCCTGCGACGCGCGGGCGCGGACGATGCCCTGGTCCATCAGCGCGGCCAGGCCCGCCATCCGCGTCAGGTAGCTGCGCACGTCGCGCGCGTGGCGCATCGGGTGTTCCTGCACGAGGAAGGTGATCGGGCCGACGTGCACGCCGTCCATGTGCTCGAAGACGTAGTGATGATCGAGGAACGCCGCGCCGGCCACGTCCTGCTGCATCGTCCACGCCATGAGCGCGGCGGAGGTGCGCTGCGTCGGCGTCAGCGCCTCGCGCGGGAAGCGGGCGAGCTCCGCCAGCGCCTGCCGGTCGCGGGCGATGTCGGCCAACTCGGAGGCGCGCGAGAGGTCGTTCCACTGGCCGTCGAGCCGGTCCTGCGTCGGGCCCTCGAAGTACTGCATGCGGGTGGCATGTTCGGGCAGGCGCTTCATGCGGGCGGCGGCGATGCGCTCGGCCCAGGCGTCGAAATCGGCGGCGCCGAAAGAGGCGGTCGCGGTCGCCGCAACGGCGACATTGAGGACCGGCGCGCCGGTCATCCAGCCGGCCACGCCGGCAGCGATCAAGGTCCGGCGCCGGAGGGGCAGCGCGCCGGTAAATCGGGTCGTCTTCGTCATGTGCTCTCCCTGGTCGACGATGCGTCGATTGGAACGGGAGGCAGGGTAACCGGCTATTCGTCACTCCCCGGCGAGCGGGACGGGGTCACTCGCCGTTGAACTCGTAGTCGGCGAACTCGGCGTGGCTCCACTTGATGAGCACCTTGAGCCGCGCGGCGGCGGCGGGGAGGGCCGATCGGTCGAACTGGCAGAACACGCTGACGTCGCCGTCCTCGCCGAACAGGCTGAGCTTGCTGCCAGCGCCGCACGCGAACGGCTGGCCGTCGAGCTCCGGCGCGATGCTGGCCGAGGTGTCGTCATGCCCGCCGGTGAACATCGCGCGGAAGCTGAAGCGCTTGTGCGCCGCGCCGGCGGGGAGGGTGCAGGTGATCTCGCGCCAGTCCATCATGCGGTCGGTTTCGACGCAGGCGGAGGCCTTAAGCGAGGGGCCGGGTGTTGAGGGTGCGGTCGTGTCCGCGTGGGCGCTCGCGGCGCAGACGAACAACATCAGGGCGATGGGTTTCATGGCAGGCCTTGCACATCCAGGGTCGGATCCATCCTCGCTCGACTTCATGACAAGCGATCCAGCGGGTGCCGATGTGAGGCGAGAAACCTGCGGTGCCATTATTGATGACAAAAACGAGAAAATTCCACAAATTCGATTTCATTATGTAGAATTTACGTCTCTCGATTGGACCTGCGCCTTTCGCAGCACAGCTCATGCTCATCCAGTTTTCGGTCCGGAATTTCTTGTCCTTCAAGGATGAAGCGACGCTGTCGATGGTGGCGTCGAAACGGAAGTCGAAGGACAAGGCGCTGGACCTCGGCGCGGTCCATGCGCTCGGCGACGATCTGGGCGTTCTGAAGGCCGCGGTGATCTATGGCGCCAACAACAGCGGCAAGAGCAATCTGATCAAGGCGCTGCGGTTCTGCAGGCGCTTCATCCTGGATTCCTCGCGCGAATCCACATCCAGCGATCCCATCCGCGTGACACCGTTCCTCCTGAATCCGGAGACGGAACACGCTGCTTCGGATTTCGAGATCACCTTTGCGCGCAACGGCTTCGTCTACCAATACGAGATGTCAGTCACTCGTGAACGTGTGGAGCGGGAGCGACTGAGCCGCAGGGCGTTGAAGAAGCATGCGGGCGAGATCGAGCTGTTCATGCGCGATCTCGGCGGCATCAAGGTGAACCGGACCTTCAAGGAAGGCAAGGGGCTGGAGGCGCGCACGAGGCAGAACGCGTTGTTCCTGTCCGTGTGCGCGAACTTCGATGGAGAGGTGGCGCGCGAGGTCCAGGCATGGTTCTCCAGCCTGGGTATCGTGTCCGGCCTGCTGGACGCCGCGGCGCTGGCGTGGACGGCTGAGCACCTGGACCATCCTGACTACAGCACCCGGATCCCCGCGCTGCTGCGCGCCTTCGATCTTGGCGTGGAGCGGTTCGAACGAGGGGCTGAGATTCCCGGCATTCGCGTGAGTGAGATCGAACTCACCGACGAGACGGGGGCTGTGATCGCCGAGTCCCCGGAGAAGAATGCATTCGCCTCGCTGCTCGACATGATCAACCGACCCCGGCACAGGGTGGCCACGGTCCACAAGATGTTCACGAGCGAGGGCGAGTTCGTGAAGGAGGTGATCTTCGATCTGGCCGGCAACGAGTCTGAAGGGACCAAGAAGCTTGTCGCCATGGCGGGACCGATCATCGACACGTTGACCAAGTCGAGCGTGCTGGTGATCGATGAGTTCGAGTCCAGCCTGCATACGAATCTGAGCAAGGTGATCATCGGGATCTTCAACTCGCAGGAAGGGAACCCGCGCGGCGCGCAACTGGTGGCCGCCACGCACGATACCAACCTGCTCAGCGCGGACCTTCTCCGGCGCGATCAGATATGGTTCACCGGCCGCGACGGACTGGGAGGTTCGTCGCTGACGTCGCTCGTCGAGTACAAGGTGCGCAACGACGCGAGCTACGAGAAGAGCTACCTGGGTGGTGACTACGGAGGGACGCCGTTCCTGCGGCCTGAACTTGCGCGGGATGCGACGCGTGAGGCGCCGCCGGTGCCTGCGAAGGCCAAGGTCGCCAAGCGTCGCCCGTCATGAATCTGAAGCCGCGGCGCGAGGCGACCCGTGCGGTCGTCAAGAAGATCCTGATCGTCTGTGAAGGGGAGCAGACCGAGCCGAACTACTTCCGCAGCTTTCGCGTGTCGAGCCAGGTGTGTGAAGTTCGCGGGTTGGGCCGCAACACGATCTCTCTCGTCAAGGAAGCGGTCAAGCTGAACGACCGAGCCGACTATCGCGAAGTGTGGTGTGTCTTCGACAAGGACTCATTCCAGGACTCGTCCGTCGCTGCAGCGTTCAAGCTCGCGGCGGAGCACGGATTCAAGGTGGCCTACTCGAACGAGTGTTTCGAGCTCTGGTACGTCCTGCACTTCGACTACCTCGATGCTGCGGTCCATCGCGATGTCTACGTGAAAAGGCTCAAGCAGTTGCTCGATGGCTACGAGAAGAACTCGGCCGGCGTGTATGACAGGCTGCTGGCGAATCAGGGCCAGGCCATCAAACACGCCAAGGCTTTGGCGAAGTCACATGGCGCCGACCTGAGCCCAGCCCAGCGTGTGCCCTACACGACGGTGCATGACTTGGTGGAGCGCCTCAACAAGCTGGCGATGGTGGCTCGCTGAACGCGTGGGTAGAGGCCGCGCTTTAGCGGACTACGCCGCCACTGTGCCCCCAAGGGCCAGGCCCCTCAGTCGTCGTCATGCGGACGGATATGCTTGCCGCCATGTCTGACTCAACGATGCTAACGAGCCCCCTGCGCGTCGGCAAAAGCTTTCAGCTCCGCTTCACGGCAGACGGGGATCACGTCATTGCGGTGGGCCGCGACGTTGTCGTGTGGAGCCTTCGGGAGCGGAAGCGCGTAGGGTCGATACATCCGTTCGCGCGCCCGGCACACTTGGACATATCACCGAGTGGTGACCGGGTTGTTGTCAAGAACACGGCCGGTCGGCTAGCCGTTCTGTCCGCTCCTCACCTCGAGCTCATCGCGCTCTTTCCAGCAGACCAGGCGGGCGAAGGCTGTCAGCCCTTGTACTCCCCTTGCGGATCTCGCATCGTCGACGGTTCGTGGGGAGGCGCTCTTCGAGTTCTTGACGGTGAGACGGGTGAAGTCGTCCATCAGGAGCTGTCCGCCGGTGTGATGATCAACGCTCTTGCTTGTGATGCGCGGCGCAACTTGTATTCCTACATCAAGCAGCCCAGATGCAAGGACCGCGCCAGCGCGTTGCCCTTCAGCCAGATCATGTTGCGGAGATGGCCGTTCGAAGACCACTCGGAGGTTGAACTGCCTGTTGAGGCAGGCTACGTGAATGCGGCGACGCCAAGTCCCGACGGAGGTCGCTTGGCGGTCATTCAGATGAACACCGCATCGGAGATGTCGCTTCAGGTCGTCGATCTATCCACTGGCAGGTGCTGCGGCCGGCGATCGATCATGTTCGGCGGAACCGCATGGTCGCTCGGGTGGTCGCCCGACGGCACTCGCCTCTGCTGTGTCGAACGAGGCCAGCTGTCCGTCTTTGATAGCTCGTCCCTGAGGCTGGTGGGCCGATACGTTGACCCATACCCCTGCTCAGTTGAGTTCTCTTCCGACGGCGACCAAGTCGCCATAGGTTCATGGGAGAAGGGGACGATCTTGGGAACCGACCAGATCGAAGCAATACCTCAAGAGGTCATTGCGATGGATCGCACAAGCCTCACACGAACTGCGCCGCCGCATTCGCCGACGCCCACGCCCACTGGAAGTTGAAGCCTCCCAGGTGACCGGTGACGTCGAGCACCTCGCCGATGAAGTACAGCCCCGGCGACTTCAGCGATTCCATCGTCTTGGAGGACACCTCCTTGGTGTCGACGCCGCCCAGCGTGACCTCCGCCGTGCGGTAGCCCTCGGTGCCCGCGGGCACGACCTGCCACGCGGACAGGCGCTGGGCGATCTGCTCCAGCTCCGCGTGCGTGTACTGCTTGATCGGCTTGGACACGAACCACTGCTCGCCGATCAGCGTGGCCATCTTCTTCGTGAACAGCTCCGCCAGCAGCGTCTTGAGCTCCGCATTGGGCCGATCGTTGCGCTGCTGCGCGAGCCAGCCGGGCACGTCGAGGTCGGGCAGCAGGTTGATCTCCACCGCCTGACCCGGCAGCCAGTACGACGAGATCTGCAGGATCGCCGGCCCGCTGAGGCCGCGGTGCGTGAACAGGATGTTCTCGCGGAAGCTCTTGCCGTTGCAGCTGACCAGGCAATCGACCGAGGTGCCGCTGAGCTCGTTGCACAGGTCCTTGAGCTGGTCCGTGATCGTGAACGGCACCAGTCCGGCGCGCGTCGGCAGCAGCGTGTGGCCGAACTGCTTCGCGACCTGGTAGCCGAAGCCGGTCGCGCCCATCGTGGGGATCGACAGCCCGCCGGTGGCGATCACCAGCGACTGGCAGCGCATCGGTCCCGCGGTGGTCCCGAGCGCGTAGCCGCCTTCGGTCTTCTCGATGGTCTCGACGGTGGTATCCAGCATCGGCGTCACGCCGACCTCGGCGCATTCGGCGAGCAGCATGCGCAGGATGTCGATGGACTTGTTGTCGCAGAACAGCTGGCCGAGCTTCTTCTCGTGGTGCGGGATCTGATGCTTGTTGACCAGCGCGATGAAGTCCCACTGCGTGTAGCGCGCCAGCGCCGACTTGCAGAAGTGCTTGTTCTCCGAGAGGAAGTTGGCCGGCTCGGTGTACAGGTTGGTGAAGTTGCAGTTGCCGCCGCCCGACATGAGGATCTTCTTGCCGGCCTTGTTGGCGTGATCCACCAGCAGCACGCGGCGGCCACGCTGGCCCGCCAGCGCGGCGCACATCAGCCCCGCGGCGCCCGCGCCAATGATCACGACATCGGTGTCCTGCACGTCCACAACTGCTTCCCTTCGACCCTGAACAACCTGCTTGAACCCGCTTCGCGCCGAGCGGAACGCTGCGGGCGATGGGCGCGGGACTTTAACGCAAACGCTCGCGCGGGCCTTGCGGGCCTCGCGGTCGACGGCTAGACTCGCGCCCTCCTTTCTGACTGCTGCTGCAGAAAAGGTCCTCAGCCGCGGCTTCTCGCCGGCGGCTGTCCCTTTTCGCCTGGGCTTCCAGGCCTCGGGCGCCTTCCGGCCCCCGGAGAGCACAGCACCATGTCTCACTCCCTTCGACTCCAGCGAGCCTTCGCGCGCTCGCACATCGACCTGCGCTTCGAGGACGGCATCTACACCGTCCGCAACGACAGCGCACAAGCCACCATCCTGCTGCCGGCCGCGTTGCCGCTCGAGGAGAAGGCCGTCAAGCAACTGCTCGCCTTCGCCTCGGTGAAGACGCCCGGCGGCGATGCCGCCGTCTGCGCCGCGTGCGCGACGCCCGACTTCCACCCCGGGTCGATCGCGCCGGTCGGCGCCGTGGTCGCGACGCCGGAAGACGTCGTCATCCCCGCCGCCATCGGCACCGACATCAACTGCGGCATGCGGCTGGTGACGACCGGACTCTCGCTCGCGCAGGCGGCGCCGCAGCAGTCCGCGCTGATCGCGCGGTTGAAGGCGGTGCTGCTTCAGAACGCCCGCAACGTCCCGACGCCGACGCAGGCCTTCAAGGCGCTGTTCGACGACGGGCCGTTGGCCTTCCTCGACCGCCTCGCTCCCGAGGGCCTGTGGGCCGGTGTCGACCGCGACCGGCTCGCCGCGGAGGTCGACCGTTGCGTCGGACTTGACCGGCTCGGCGGGCACTCGCGCCACGCGCCCCATGCGTTCGTCGATGGGCGCGATCGCTTCCGGGATCCTTGTCTCGGCACGCCAGGCGGCGGCAACCACTTCGTCGAGCTCCAGGTCGTCGAGCGCATCCTCGATCGGCACGCGGCGTATGAGCACGGTCTGCGCGCGGGCGACGTCGTCGTCATGATCCACAGCGGCTCGCGCGACATGGGCTTCCACGTCGGCGCCCGTTGGATGGATCGCGCTCGCGACGCGTGGCACGTCGGCGTGCGTCATCCGGAGAGCAAGCTCTATGCCCTCGAGGGCCCGCTGGCCGGCGAGTACCTCGAAGCCATGGGCGTCGCGGCCCGATACGCGTGGGCCAACCGGGTCGTGCTGGCGGAGATGGTGCGGCGGGAACTGGCCGATCTGTTCGGTGCGGACAGCTCGCGGCTGGTCGTGGACGTGCCCCACAACGTCGTGCTCGCCGAGCACGGCCTGAACATCCATCGCAAGGGATCGACGCCGGCGCACGAGGGGCAGCTCGCACTGATCCCGGGCTCGATGGGCGACGGCTCGTATGTCGCTCGTGGGCTCGGTCACCCGGACTGGCTCTGGTCGTGCAGCCACGGTGCAGGCCGACGCATGCGCCGTCAGGAGACGCGGCGTCTGCAGACCGTCGACCGCGGCGACGCGGACTGGCAATGCGTGACGCTGCGCGAGGAGCGCCGCATCGAAGAAGCGCCCGAGGCCTACAAGCCGATCGGGCCCGTCATCGATGCGCAGACGAGCGCGGGGCTCATCGAAGGCGTCGCGAAGCTCAGGCCGTGGGTGACGTTCAAGGCGTGACGGACGATTAAGCAGGCGTGGGGCCTGGATGGCCTCGCGCCGGCGCCGCATTCCGCCGCATCGCGAAGCACTGCGTTGAATCAAGCCGCTTGGCGCCGCACGCTGCCCCGCACCGCGATCGCGGCCAGCACCGCCGGTACCGCCAGCAGCGCGAGGATCCCCGCGAAGCTCCACCCCAGTCCCAGCAGCACGCCGCCGACCATCGATCCCAGGATGCTGCCGAAGCGACCCACGCCGAGCATCCAGCTCACGCCGGTCGCGCGCGCCATCGTCGGATAGCACGACGGCGCGTAGGCGTTGAGCCCCGTCTGCGCGCCGCTCATGCAGAAGCCCACCAGCGCGGACAGCAGCCCCAGGCCGTTCACGCCGGCGCCCATCGCCGCCAGCAGCAGCACGCTCAGCGCGCCGCCGGCGTAGGCGACGCTGATCACCCGCGTCGGTCCCACCCGGTCCATCAGCCAGCCGACCACGACGCCGCCCGCCGTGCCACCGATCTGGAACATCGCCGTCACCATCGCCGCCTGCGAGATGCTCAACCCCTGTTCCTTGAACAGCGTCGGCAGCCAGCCGGTCAGCAGGTAGATCACGAGCAGGCCCATGAAGTAGGTGGTCCACAGCGCCAACGTCTGACGTCCGTAGCCCGCGGAGAAGAGCAGCCGCACCGGCGTGCGGGCCGCCACCTCGGGCTCCTTGGAGACGAATTGCGTGTGCGCCGCGAAGCGCTCGCCGCAGACGCGGCCGAGCGTCGCCGCGATGCGCGCGCCCGCGACGCCGCGCACCGCCATGAATCGGCACGACTCCGGCAGCCAGGCCATCAGCAGCGGCACCAGCACGAGCGGCAGCGCGCCGCCGACGGCCAGCACCGAGCGCCATCCCCAGTGCGGGATCATCCCGGCCGCCACGAAGCCGACCAGCGCCGAGCCCAGGTTGAAGCCGGTGAACATCAGCGTCACCATCAGCGAGCGGGAACGCTCCGGCACGTACTCCGACAGCAGCGTCGTCGTGTTGGGCATCGCCGCGCCCAGGCCGATGCCGGTGAGGAAGCGCAGCACGACCAGCTCCGTCAACCCCTGCGCGCGGGAGGCCAGCAGCGTGAAGATCGCGAAGACCAGCACCGAGATCACCAGCACCTTCTTGCGGCCGATCCGATCGGAGGTCGGCCCGGCGAAGAGCGCGCCGAACACCAGACCGATCGGCGCGGCGCTCATCACCATGCCGAAGGCGGCTTTCGAGATGCCCCACTCCTGCAGGATCGAGGGCGCCAGGAAGCCCATGATCGCCACGTCCATGCCGTCCGCCGCCACCACCAGGAAGCACAGGGCCAGCGTCAGCCACTGGCGCGAGGACATCCCGCGTCCATCGATGAACGCGCGAACGTCCACTGTCGAAGTCGTATTCACCACGTGTCTCCCATCGACCTCAGAAGGCGTGGCGGATGCCCATGCCCAGCCCCGTCTGCGAGCCGCCCGCCGCCGGCGTGCTGCCCGCCGCCGCGGCCGCGTTGCTGACGCCCAGCGCGAGCGTGCCGTCGTTGTCGATGCGGCCCGCCGTCGCGTAGACCGACGTGCGCTTGGACAGGAAGTAGGTGCCGCGCACGGCCCACAAGGTCGCCTCGTTGGCGCTGTTCTTGTAGTCCAGCTTGAACACCTGCGCGTCGAGTCCCCAGCTCGGGGTCAGTGACCAGGTCGCGCCGGCGTACCAGAGGTTGCTCTTCGGCGTCGTGGCGCTGGCGTCGTTGCGGCGGGCGATCAGCCCCGCCGCGAGCCTCCAGTCGCCGGTCTTGAACCAGCCCGCCACCGTGCTGCGGCGGTCCTTCATCGCGCTGCTCGTCAGACCCGCGAAGGCGCCGGCGCCGCCGCGGATCTCGTCGATCGCGGCTGAGGCGCCCCACACCGTCGTGTCGTACTTGACCATGGCCGACCACTGCCGGCAGGCGTTCTTGTCGGCGGCGTTCTCGCCGGCGCAGTTGGTGCCCGACGGGCTCGGACCTGCGTTGACCGCGTCGCGGCCGGGGCTCCAGGTCGCGCCGACGGTGAAGCCGCTGAACTGGCCGCGATAGGCGATCGCGTTGTCCACGCGCGCATTCGGCAGGTAGCTGTCCAGCGAGCCGGAGCCGAACATCGCCGGGCCGAGGATGTCCGCATCGGTCTGCGACCAGAACAGCATCGAGTACTGGCGCCCGAGGCTGATCGTTCCCCAGCCGCCTTGCAAGCCGACGTAGGCCTGACGGCCCCATGCGCGCCCGCCCTGGTTGAGCGTGCCGCTGTCGGCGCCGATGCCCATCTCCAGCGTGAACACGGCCTTGAGCCCGTCGCCAAGATCCTCGGTGCCGCGGAATCCCAGTCGGGACGGTGCATAGCCGCCGCTCAGGCCCGGCATGCGCGTGAGGCTGGCGCCACTGGCGCCGACCTTGTTCAGGTACTCGACCGGCACGTCGAGCAGTCCGTAGATCTGCACGTTGGTCGAGCTCTGCGACTGCGCCTGGACCGGCGCGTGCGCCAGGCCGCACAGCGCGCCCGCGGTCATCAGGGTCGCCGCGGAAAGTGTTCTTGTTGTCTTCACGATGTCTCCTCGTCTCTTTGGTTGGGGGAAGTGGATGCGACCGAATAGAGGACCCGTGCGTTGCGGGTCGCCTGGAACGCGTCGAGCGTCTCGCCGCGCATCGCGGCGTAGATGTGCAGGTTGGAGACGCCGATCACGGCGCCCAGCTTTTCGAGCAGGAAGAAGATGACGCCGTGCCGGATCAGCCCGATCCAGTCACGGCGGCGCACGAGGTCGCGTTCCTCGTTGCTGAGCGCGGCGCGCTCGAACGCCGCCTCCTCGTCGGCGAGGAAGTCGCGGCGCACGGCGGGGTCGACCAGCGCATGCAGGAAGCGGTTGAGGCGGTAGGCCTTGACGCTGCGTTCGAGCGTGAACGGATAGGTGCCGGGCAGGGCGCCGACGCCGTCGAGCTGACGCGCCATGTGCGCGCGATGCCGATCGAGCGTCGCCTCGGGCAGCGCCTGCCGGGCCTGTTGCGCCGGCTCGAAGATCGCCGTCGCGATGCCGGTCATCGACGGCAGCGTGTATGCGCGATGCAGGCAGGTCACCTGCGCGGCGAGCGCGCCGCGCATCACCAGCCACATGATCACTTCCGAGCCCTCGAAGCCGCCCAGCGTTGCGTACTCGGCGTGGGTCATGTCGTCGAGCGCCTCGGGGTCCTGTTCGAGCAGGTCCAGGAACCGGGCGTCCCACGCGGGGTTGTTGAAGCCCGCGCGCTCGCCGTGCACCTGGTGCGACAGGCCGCCGGTCGCGACGATCGCGACGCGCAAGTCCTCGGGGTAGCTCTCGATCGCGCGGCGCAACGCCTGGCCGAGCCGGTAGCAGCGTCGCGCGCTCGGAATCGGAAACTGCAGCACGCCCATCTGCAGCGGCACCAGCTTCACCGGCCACGCCGGCTCGTGCGGGCACATCACCGACAGCGGAGAGAAGCAACCGTGGTCGAGCGCCTTGTCCTGGAAGAAGGACATGTCGAACTCATCCGCCATCAGCGACTGGCCGATGTGCGCCGCCAGTCCGGGATGCCCGTCCACCGGCGGCAGGTCCCGCGCGCCGCCGCCCTCGTCGGCCACGGCCCAGCGCTCTCCGACCCCCAGCGAGAACGCCGAGTAATGGTCGAAGAAGAACGAGGTGACATGGTCGTTGTAGACCATCAGCAGCACGTCGGGTTTGCGCGCCGCGAGCCAGTCCTGGACCGGCGCGAAGGCGTCGAAGATCGGCGCCCAGGCCGGGTCGGAGCGCTTGTCGCGGTCGAACGCGAAACCGATCGTCGGGGTGTGGGAGGCGGCGACGCCGCCGATGATCCGGGCCATGGAACTTCCGAGCGGGGACGTGGCGCGCGACCGGACGGTCAGAGGGGCGCAGCCGCGTAGGGATTGAAGAACTCGCTGCCGGCCCAGTCGGGGACCTGCGAGGTGTAGAGCGCCGGACCCTTGGTGTAGTTCCCGGCCTGCGTCGCGTCGGCGCCGCTGTTGAGCTTGGCCAGCGCGGGGTACGGGTACACGGGGCGCGACGCGGTCACGGCGCCGGCGGCGTCGGTGCGGTTCGTCGTGATGCCGTCGGGGGCGGTGCCCTTCTCGACCCAGTTCACCGCGGCGGTGACCAGGTCCATCTTGTCGTGGCCTTCGCCGTTGCCGCAGTGCGCAACACCTGGCACCAGGTACATGCGCATGAACGCGTCCATCGTCGACTGGCCGAGCACTTTCTGCATCGCCTCGTAGTACGCGATCGTGCCGAGGGGCGAGATGTGCTGATCCGCCCAGCCGTGCCACAGGATCAGCTTGCCGCCGGCGGCCTTGAACGCGGTGAGGTCCGGGTTGGTCGCGTCGTTGAGCGGATGGCGGGGCCGCAGCTTGGCGTAGAAGGCCTCGCTGAAGTCGAGCTCGTCGATCGTCGGCGGCGTCGCGTCGGTGAAGATCACGGAACGGGCGCCGTTGACGAAGTTGTCGCTCCCGAGGCGCGTCGTCGGCGTGTCGTTGGCCGGCACGAAGACGCCGGACCAGTTCAGCTCCGAACCGTATTGCGAGGTTCCCACCAGCACGCGCCGGTTGGTCGAGGCGTCGCGCGGTCCGGCGTAGAACTTGCGGGCCGACGCCACTTCGGTCGCGGTCAGGCAGGCGCTGGTGTCGGTCGCGCCGTCCGCGCACTGGAGGGCCGCCGGGTCATAGCTGCACAGGCGCGGATCGCTCAGCAGGCCGTCGGTCTGCCCGTCCTGTGCGTCGCAGGCGGCGACGACCGCCTTGTGCAGCACCGCCGCCTTGGCCGGGTACATCACGATGTTGCCGGTGGTCAGGCCGTTGTCGCGGTTGGCCCGAGATCCCCAGCCGTGCAGCAGCGAGTTCTGCGTCTGGAACAGGAAGGCCGGCGCGCCGACGACGATGCCGTTGTAGTCCGTCGGATAACGCTGCGCGGCCATCAGCCCTTCGCGCCCGCCGTCGGAGCAGCCCACGAAGTAGGCGTACTTCTGCGCCTGGCCGTAGAAGGCCAGGGTCAGCTTCTTCGCGGCGAGATTGGTGATGTGGACGGCGCGGTAGGCGAAGTCCACGCGGCGCTGCGCATCCAGCGACCAGGTGGCTTCGGCGTTCGTATGGCCCATGTTGGTCGAGGCGAGCACGAAGCCGCCCGACTGCACCAGCGGGCAGCCGTAGGCCTGGCCGGGATCGACCGCCGCGCTGATCGAGCCGCAGAGGCCGCCGCAGCCGATGTCCAGCGTGCGCTGCGTCCAGGTCTCCAACGGCAGCCGCACGCGGAAGCCGACGGCCGGCGCGAGCGTGCCCTCGACGGTACAGAACTTCGTGTCCTTGCCGTTGATCGCGATGCTGCCTTCCGTCGCGGAGGTGATGGTGCTGCCGACGCCGCCGATGTCGACGAGGTTGGTCGAACTCAGGCTGGCGCAGGTGGCGGTCGGCTTGACGACGGCCAGCTCGACCGACGCCGGCGGCGTGGTCGTGTCCGCGGGCGAGGCCTCGCTGCCGTTGCAGCCGCCTAGCCCGCCAAGGGTCGCGGCGAGCATCAGCCCGAGCGCCCTGGTGATAACCCTAGGTTGTGTCACGCTTGTCTCCTGTCGTTGCTGTGGGGAAGGGGATGGGTTCCCTGTCTCAGCGCGCGCATCGCCGCTTTGTTGCGGCTTCATCGGTGTTCTCGGCCATCGGTCTTGATCCGGATCAAGTCGATGCGGGGCGGAGTCTAGGAATCGCTGCCGACATCTGGCAGATGCCGCGAAGCGCGGCGCGATAACCCACCGTTATCATCCCGGCGCATGAAGCTCACGAACTTGCGGGCGCTCGTCGCCGCGGTGGAGGAAGGCAGCCTGCGATCGGCGGCGCGTCGCGTCGGGGTGTCGCAGCCGGCGCTGACGAAGATGGTCCGGGAGCTCGAACGCGAGCTGGAGACGACGCTGCTGCTGCGCTCGACGACTGGCGTGCTGGCGACGGCGCAGGGCATGGTCCTGTACGAGCGCGCGCTGGCCGCGGACCGCGAGCTCTCCCATGCCCGCGATCAGATCCAGCAGCTGAGCGGCCGCATGACGGGTTCGCTGACCATCGGCGCGGTGCCGCTGGCGGTGATGCTGCTGGTGCCGGAGGCGCTGCGCACCTTCGGCGCCGAGTTCCCCGACATCCAGCTGCGCATCGTGGAGGAGCTCTACATCGCGCAGCTCACGCGCGTGCGCAAGGGCGAGGTGGACATCGCGCTCGGCCCCTTGCCCGATCAGCTGCCGCGCGGCGAATGCACGGTCGAATCGCTGATGCCGATCGACATGGTGGTCGTGGTGCGCAAGGGCAATGCGCTGGCGCGATCGAAGCAGCTCGCCGACCTGGCCGAAGCGCGCTGGGTCTACACCGGTGCGACCGAAGCGACAGGGCTGGCGCGCACGCTCTTCGAGACCCACGGCCTGCCGCCGCCGCCCGCCGGGGCGGTGGTCAATTCGACGCTGGGGCTGCTGTCCGTGATCGCGAGCGGCAACTGCGTCGGCCTGCTGCCGCGGCAGATCGCGGCGCATCCGTTCGCCGCGCAGTTCCTGCAGGTGGTGCCCGTGAAGGAAGCGCCGCTGCGCCTGACGCTCGGCGCGATGGCGCGCAACGATGCGGCGGTGAAGCCGGCGGTGCGGCACTTCATGGCGCACCTGCACCGCGCGGCCTACGTCATCACGCACGGTCGCGCTTGAGTACTTCCACCGCCGCTGGCCCTCACCCCCACCCTCTCCCGCAAGCGGGAGAGGGAGTCCGACCGGCGCCACTCGCAGCGACGGCTCCTCTTTCCCCCTCTCCCGCTTGCGGGAGAGGGCAGGGGTGAGGGTTGCGGTCGTGGCAGTGAGGTACTACCGCCATGCCGGAACTGAATAGCAGCTAGTCCAGGCCATAACTTGGACGACGTGGCGCGGCTCTCCACAATGCACCGCAGTCGGCCCGGCAGGGCAACGCCATGCCGCGGTCGTTCCCAGCGAACCAGAGAGCCCCATGATCATCGACGTCCACGGTCACTACACCACCGCTCCCGCCGCGCTCGGCGCCTGGCGCGACCTGCAGATCGCCGGCCTGAAGGACCCGTCGCGGGCGCCGAAGGCCAGCGACCTGAAGATCTCCGACGACGAGCTGCGCGAGTCCATCGAGACCAACCAGCTCAAGAAGATGAAGGAGCGCGGCTCCGACCTGACGATCTTCAGCCCGCGCGCCAGCTTCATGGCGCATCACATCGGCGACTTCCAGACCTCCGCCACCTGGGCGGCGATCTGCAACGAGCTCTGCGCGCGCGTCGCCGAGCTCTTCCCTGAGCACTTCGTCGGCGCGGCGATGCTGCCGCAGAGCCCCGGCGTCGATCCGGCGAGCTGCATCCCGGAACTCGAGAAGTGCGTCAAGGACTACGGCTTCGTCGGCATCAACCTGAACCCCGATCCGTCCGGCGGCCATTGGACGAGCCCGCCGCTGACCGACCGCCACTGGTACCCGCTCTACGAGAAGATGGTCGAGCTGGACATCCCCGCGATGGTCCACGTCAGCACCAGCTGCAACGCGTGTTTCCACACCACCGGCGCGCATTACCTGAACGCGGACACGACGGCCTTCATGCAGTGCCTGACCGGCGACCTGTTCAAGGACTTCCCGACGCTGAAGTTCCTGATCCCGCATGGCGGCGGCGCGGTGCCGTACCACTGGGGCCGCTTCCGCGGGCTGGCGCAGGAGCTCAAGAAGCCTTTGCTCGACGAGCATCTGCTGAACAACATCTTCTTCGACACCTGCGTCTATCACCAGCCGGGCATCGACCTGCTGACGACCGTGATCCCGGTGAAGAACGTGCTGTTCGCGTCCGAGATGATCGGCGCGGTGCGCGGCATCGATCCGGAGACCGGGCACTACTTCGACGACACCAAGCGCTACATCGCCGCCACGCCCCACCTCAACGACGAGGAGCGCCACCTCGTCTACGAGGGCAACGCGCGGCGCGTGTTCTCGCGGCTGGACGCGAGGTTGAAGGCGCAGGGCCGCTGAGCGTCGAGGCATGCGGCGGCGCGAAGCGCACAAGGATTCGCGCTGACGCCGCACGCCGGTGCTGCGACACTCCTGGGCACGCTTTCTGCTTCGTGCCCGGGATGAGCGCCACACCTGACGACACCACACCGCCGCCTTCCCCCGCGATCGCCGAGCCGCTCGCCGACCTGGCGATCCGCTCCCACACGGCCTTCGAGGACGCGCAGGCGATCTTCACCGGGACGCTGTTCGTGTCGCTGGCGCTGATCCTGTTCGCGCAGGTCGGGCTGCTGACCGGCGGCACCGCGGGCGCGGCCTTCGTGCTGCACTACGCGACCGGCGTCAGCCTGGGCAAGCTGTTCTTCCTGATCAACCTGCCGTTCTACTGGTTCGCGTGGACGCGCATGGGACGCGAATTCACGGTGAAGACCTTCATCTCGATCGCCTTGCTGTCGGTGCTGACCGAGTTCTCGCCCAAGCTCTTCGCCATCGACCGCATCCATCCGGCCTACGCCGCGATCCTCGGCGGGGCGCTGCTGGGCTCGGGCTGCCTGTTCCTGGCGCGGCATCGCGCCAGCCTCGGCGGCGCCACCATCGTGTCGCTCTACCTGCAGAAGGCCAAGGGCTGGCGCGCCGGCAAGGTGCAGATGGCGATGGACTGCGCGATCGTGCTGCTCGCGCTCACCGTCGTGGATCCGGCGCGGGTCGCGTACTCGGTGCTCGCCGCGGTGGTGATGAATCTCTTCATCGCCGTCAACCACAAGCCGGGACGCTACGCGGTGCTGTGACCGCGCGCCGCGACCGCGGCAGGTCCGGCGCGTGAGGCGCCGGGCCGCGCGCGGCGGTGCCCAGCCAGGGGTATCAACCTAGGGGTGCCAACCTAGGGGTTCCGGGAGGTCCTAGGGATGGGCCGCCGGCGAGGGTCTGCCTAGTCTGGCTCACGGCTTCTTCACGGCTCGATTCCGGGCGGTGGCCGCAATGCGAGATTCGCAGGAGGTGCCCATGCCCACACGTCAGCTGATGCTCACCCAGCTCAAGTGCGTCGACGACACCAGCGAGGGCGGCGACGACTCGCCCTATGTGCTGGTCTTCATGGCGCACCGCAACGTGCCTGGCGGCAAGCTGCACCGCGTGCGCGATTCCGATTGGGACGACGACTTCAATGTCGGCTCGGTCGACAACACGCGGCGCATCATCGACGAATCGGAAGCCGGCGGCGCCTTCGTCTTCGTGTTCATGCTCGAGGAGGACTGGGATGCGGACCTGGGCGGCGGCGGGGTGCTGCAGTTGATGATGCAGACCATCTGGAACAACTTCGGCCAGAGCGGCTGGAGCAATCTGACGCCGGCCCAATTGCGGTCGGTCGTCGGTCCCAAGCTGTCGAGCATCGTGTCCAGTTCCTTGTCCAACGACGAGTACCTCGGCTGGCACAGCTTCGTCGTGCCGACGGTGACGACGGAAACGCCGCTCACGCCGCTGAACTTCAGCGGCGACGGCGGCACCTACAAGCTCACGTTCACGGTGAGGATCAAGGGCGGATGACGCCGCTCGACACGCACCGTGAAGGGAACCGGTCTCCTGGGCCTCCCTAGCCCGGCGTCCCGGCCTGCCGGCGGCGGAACTCCGCGGTCGGCAGGCCGCCGACGCCCCAGTTGTCGAGCTCGACCTCGTCGATGACGACGAAGGTCATGTGATGGGGCTTGCCCATCACCTCGAACAGCAGATCGCTGACACCCTGGATCAGGGCCGCCTTCTGCTCGGGCGTGGTGGCGCTGGCGCCGGGGGCGGTGCCCTCGCGGGTCACCTTGATGTTGACGTAGGGCATGGTGGCTCCTTGGTCTGCCGAAGCGGGTTCGGCTCGTGGGGATCGGTCGGGGACGGGAGAGGCTCAGCGGCCGGCGTGCTGGCCGCCGTCGACGTTGAGCAGCTCGCCGGTGACGAAGCCGGCGCGCTCCAGATACAGCACCGCGTCGACGATGTCGCTGATCTCGCCCATGCGGCCCATCGGGTGCAGCGCGGCCAGGAAGTCGTGCGTCTCCGGCGCGTGCATCGGCGTCTTGATCACGCCGGGACGGACCGCGTTCACGCGGACGCCGGTCTTGGCGTATTCGATCGCCAGCGAACGCGTCACCGCATCCAGCCCGCCCTTGGTCAGGCCGGCCAGGCCGGTAGGCACCGCGGCGATCGGCTGGTCGACCAGCGTGGTCGTGATCGTCACGACGTGGCCGCTCTTCTGCTGCAGCATCTGCGGCAGCGCCAGCTGCGTGACGTGGAAGAAGCCCGCGACGTTGACGGCGATCGCGTCCTGGAAGTCCTGCGGCGTGTACTCGACGAACGGCTTGGCGATGAAGACGCCGGCGTTGTTGATCAGCGTGTCGATGCGGCCGAAGCGGTCGAGCGCGGTCTGCACGACGCGTTGCGCGACGAGGCGGTCGCCGATGTGGCCGGGCACGGCGACCACGCCGGCGTCGTCGCCCTGCTGGATGTGGCGCGAGTTGGCGACGACGGCGTAGCCCTGTGCGCGATAGGCGGCGACGAGCGCGGCGCCGATGCCTTGCGAGGCGCCGGTGACGATGGCGACCTTCTGTGCGGTGGTGCTGGAAACGGTGGACATGGAAAGGCTCCTGTTCATGCGGGATCCGGAGGATCCGGGTGGGTCGGGACGCCGTGGCGGTCGGAGATCGTTCGGCGTTGGACAGAAGGTTAGGAGCCGGGCCTTCCGCGCGGTAGCCGCTATCCTGTCTCAATGGCTGATCAAAAACGCACAGGGATCCGTGGGGGCGTCGATTGGGAGGACCTGCGGGTGTTCCTCGCGCTGGGCCGCCACGGCAGCCTGTCGGCGGCGGCGCGGGCGCTGACGGTCAATCACGCGACGATCTCGCGGCGCATCCAGGCGCTGGAGGACAGCCTCGGCGAGAAGCTCGTCGATCGCCGGCCCGACGGCTACGTGCTGACGGCGGCGGGACGGCGCGCGTTGGCGGCGGCGAGCGACATGGAGTCCGCGGCCCAGTCGCTCGCGCGCGAAGGCGGTGGCGGAAACGGAGGCGACGGCGCGGTGCGCGGACTGGTGCGGGTGAACGCGCCGCCGGCGCTGTCGCAGGGTTTCCTGATCGACCGGCTGGCGCGGCTCGCGGTGCTGCATCCAGGGCTGGATGTCGATCTCGCGACGGACCTGCGGGCGGTGAGCCTCGACCGGCACCAGGCGGACATCGCGGTGCGCCTCACGCGGCCGCGCGACGGCGACTTCATCGCGAAGCCGCTGGGCACGATGGGCTTCGGCTTCTACGGCACGCCGTCGGTCTGCGAGCCGGCGGAGGCCGGCGCGGCGCCGGTGTTCGTCGGCTTCGACGAGGAGAACGCCGACATGCCCGACGCGACCTGGCTGGCGCAGCGCTTCCCGCGCGCGCGGGTGGCGTTCCGCGCCAACAACCACATGTCGCAGGCCATCGCGGCAAGGACCGGCGCGGGCCTGGCGGTGCTGCCGCATTACATCGGGCGGCAGGTGCCCGGGCTGCGTGCGTGCGCGCTGGCACCGGTGCGCGATCCGCGGGAGATGTGGCTGCTGATCCGCGGGCAGGACCGGAAGGACCGGGCGATCCGCACGGTGGCAGATCACCTGCAACAGGTGTTCGAAGAAGAGAAGGCGCTGTTTCTGCCGTGATGCCTTGGTGATCCCGTGATGCGGTGAACCGCCGCGATTCGCGGATCCTCAGGTCGAAGCGAGCGCCTGGAGATTCAACAGCCGGCGCACGCTGTCCTCGTCCTCGCGCGTCGCCGGCTGGTAGACCACCATGCCGAGGTCGGGCCGCTGATCGACGGAGAACGCCGAGTACTCGAAGGCGATCAGCCCGACGGTCGGATGCCGCAGCCGCTTCACTCCCTCGCCGAAGGCCTTCACGTCGTGCTCGCGCCAGAACTTCTCGAACTCGGGACTGCGCGCGCTGACTTCGCGCACCAGGGCCTCGACCCTGGCCGTGTCGCCGACTCGCGCGGAGTCCGCGCGGAACGCCGCCACCACGAAACGCGCGACGCTTTCCCAATCGTCCTGCGCCGCCCGCACGCGCGGGTTGCAGAAGATCAGCTTCACGATGTTGCGCTGCTCCGGCGGCAGCGTGCTGTAGTCGGTGAGCACGGCGCTTGCCGCGCGATTCCAACCGACGACGTCCCACAGCGGCGTCTTCACGATCGCCGGGCTCAGCGTGAGCGCGTCCAGCACGCGCTGCAGCCGCGGCGTGACGCCGGCGGCTTCCGGGGCGCGGATCTCGGGCGCGCGTCCGAAGGCGAGCAGGAAGAGATGCTCGCGCTCGACGTCCGTCAGCAGCAGCGCGGTGGCGATGCGCTCGAGCACGACCTCCGACGGCGCACCGCCACGTCCCTGCTCCAACCACGTGTACCAGGTCGGGCTCACGTGGGCGCGTTGGGCCACCTCCTCGCGGCGCAGGCCCGGCGTGCGCCGACGCGTCATCGGCAGGCCGAGCGCGGCGGGGTCGAGTCGCTCGCGGCGATCGCGCAGGTAGGCGCCGAGCGGGTTGTCCTTCGGCGCGTGCATGTGGATCTGCGCGGCAGCTTCGGGCAACGCGATGGGCATGTCCGCGCGAGGCCCGGAAGGCTCGGGGGACTCGGGACGAAACACGGAGGGAAGGGGAAAGACGCTGTTCATCCTGTTAGCCGCCATACCTGGATAAGGTCACTACTACACCGGGATGGATTCTGCGTCGACGATGCGTGGCATCAACTTTCGAGGGTTTCTCTCATGCGCGTTTTCGTCACTGGAGCCACGGGCTTCGTCGGGTCGGCGGTGGTCGATGAATTGATCGAGGCCGGCCATCAGGTGCTCGGGCTGGCGCGGTCGGAGGCGTCCGCGGAGGCGCTGGTCCGAGCCGGCGCCGACGTGCATCGCGGCACGATCGACGATCTGGACAGCCTGCGCTCGGGCGCGGCGTCGACCGACGCGGTCATCCACACCGCGTTCGACCACGACTTCTCCCGCTTCGCCGAGAACTGCCGGCGCGACAGCGTCGCCATCGAGGCGCTCGGCGAGGCACTGGTCGGATCGCAGCGTCCGCTGCTGGTGACGTCGGGGCTGGCGATGGCGGTGTCGGGGCGACTGGGTCACGAAGGGGATCCGTGCCTGCCCGTGTCCGACGGCTACCCGCGCGCGTCCGAGCCGACCGCCCTGGCGCTCGCGGCGCGCGGCGTCAACGCCGCCACGGTGCGTCTCTCGCCGACGGTGCACGGCGCGGGCGATCACGGCTTCGTGCCGATCCTCATCGACCTCGCGCGGCGCACGGGCCGGTCGGCCTACATCGGCGATGGCCAGAACGCGTGGAGCGCCGTGCATCGCCGCGATGCGGCGGTGGTGTTCCGGCGCGCGATCGAAGCGCCCCGCGCAGGCGCGCGCTGGCATGCGATCGCGGAGGAGCGGCTCGCATTCAAGGACATCGCGACCGCGATCGGCGGGCGTCTGGGCGTGCCGGTGGTGAGCCTCTCGCAGGACGAGGCCCAGGCGCACTTCGGTTGGTTCACGAAGTTCGCCGGGCTGAACCTCGCGGCGACCAGCACCGCCACGCGCGAGGTGCTCGGCTGGGCGCCGAAGCATCCGACGCTGGCGCAGGATCTCGACGATGCGGGCTACTTCGACGTGAAGGTGTGAGGAGCGTTGCTCAGTTGCCGTAGCTCTTGGGTGTCTTCTTCCGCTGCTTCTTCAATTGCTCAGCGAGCGCCTGCGCCTGGCGGAGCTCATCGTCGTTCAGGCGAGCGAAGGGCATCGCTGGAAAGGCCATCTTGCGTAGCTCCTTTCCGGAAGAGCCTTCATCACTCTCGGCCACCTCGTAGAAGGCTCGCGCTTCGACGGCAGTCAGACCCAGCCCCATCCCAGTCGATGCGATGAGACTGGCGATGTGGAGCTCGCCGTCAATGAACTCCCGGCGCAAGCCATCCAGCAGCGGCTGACGCATCGCCTCCGGCGGTCGGAAGTCGACGGCGTCGCCATAGATTGTGGACACCTGGTAGAAGCCCGCCCGCAATGCCTTCTCGGCGAGTTCGGTGAGGTGTGTCTGCATCTCCTCGGTGATCGACTGGCACTTGCCCGCCTGCCGGTCGGCGGCATCGACGGCCCTGGCCAGCGTCTCCGCCGTGACCTTCGCCGTGGGTCTGAGCTTGCGCATCTTGTCCGCCATGTCCTGGACGCCGTGACAGCTGGCGAGGATCTGCGCCGCATCAGCGGCTTGTCGCGGCGTTCCCCCGTGGATGGCGATGAGGACCGTCTGACCGGCATCGACGCCAGCCACCGCATCCGGGGATCGCGCCCGTGTATCGGAAGCGGCCGTCGATGGCTGCATGCCGTCTCCGCTGGCATTGCCGATCGGGCCGGCCGTCGCACCGGGCGCTGGGATCGACGATGCAAGCTCGGGAAGCCGCGGCTCGGGAGTGGCGGCTTCGTGTCCGACCGCGCTCGGCCAGAGGAACGCGAGGCCTGCGACGGTGAGGAGTGCGACCAGCGTCAGAAGGATTCCCGTGCGACGCTGAAATGGCATTGAACGCTCCTGCCGGGCGATCGAACCAGCTGTATCGTTAGCTATCTCAGGGCGCATTGGGTTCCCGCCTGGGGAGGCTCCGAAGCCACGTCTGCGCGAGCTCGTGGGCCTGACGCCGTTCCTCTTCGCTCAGCGCAGGCGTGGGCTTGGCGAAATCGTCGAGATTCCAGGACTTCCCGCGACGACTCTTCTCCGTCTCAAACGCGATCTCGTAGGCGCGCGTCTCAACGCGAGACAGCTCGAACAGCTCGGCATGTGTCGCAAGCATGCGCGAGGCGATGTAGTCGCCGGCGAGAAAGTCGGCCCGCAGGCCGTCGCCCAAGGGGCGTCTCATCGACGCGGGCGGATCGAAGCCGACGAGGTCGGCATAGATGATGGCCACCCCTCGCGCGCCGCCGAGCAATGCCCGCTCTGCGAGCTCCTTCTCGCGAGGCATGAGATCCGGAGGAATGGATTGGCATTCACGCTCCCGCTCGCTGAAGTGCTGTGTGGCGACGGTGGCGATCTGGCCGGACAGGCGACCTTCCGATTTCAGCTGCTCCACGGTCTGCGACATGTCCAAGGCGAAGCGGCACATCGACATGATCTTGACCGCTCGTCCGAGCTGTTCCGGCGTGCCGCCGTTGATGGCCGTGATCACGATCTGGCCGTGGTCCCGCATCGCGGCGGAGGCGCCGATACCCGGTGTCGGGACGGCAAAGGATGCCTTGCCGGCGCTGGCCGCGCCTGAACGCGGCGGAGCGCTTGGCGGCGCCGCCGCCTGCGGGAGCGCGGCCTCGCTGGCCGATCGTCCCGGCGTGCCCGGTGTGATCGCCGCCGGCATGTCAGAGGACACCTGCTCCGCCGACGAGGGATCGGCCCGGAAGTAGGTGGTGGCCGCCGCGACGCCGATCATGAGCAGCACGCCGCCCGCGAAGAGGGCTCTGCGTCCACGGGCCTTCGGACCTTCGTTCAAGGCGCTCATCCAGTCCGTCGCTTCGGTGGTTTGCGTTCCTGCTTGAGGCGCTCCGCGAGCATTTCGGCCTCGCGGATCTCCTCCTCGGACATGTCGCGGAACGGGCCTTCCTGGAAGATCGTCTCGCGTAGGCGCCGGATCTCTTCCGGCGATTCGGAGATGGCCACCAGGAGGTAGGCGCGCGCTTCCGTCTTGGACATGCCCAACTTCATGCCGTTGAAGCCAAGTTCATCGGGGAGGTGGCGGGCGCCATCGCGGAAATCGGTCTTCATCGCGTCCAGCAGCCGATCCCGCATCGGCTCGGGCGGACGGTAGTCGACGGAACGGCCGTAGATCAACGACACGCCGCTCACGCCTGCCTCCACCGCGCGCGCCGCGAGGGCGCCGCGCTGTGCCTGCATCTCCGGTGTGATCGACTTGCATTGGGCTTCGAGCCACTCGGCGGCGGCGATCCTGCCGTTGCGCTGCGCATCCGGCAGTCCCGATCTCCTGGCGTCGCCCGGCAGGTCGTACAACGAGGTCTCCAGACAGGTCTGCAGCACGAACGCGGCCTCGCCGGCCTGCTTCGGCGTTCCGCCGTGCATGCCGATCAGCACGATCTGGCCGAAGTCCTGCATCTCGGGCGGCTTGAATGCAGGGTCTGTCCTGGCTGTGGCGCCGCTCGCCGCGGCTGGAGCCGGGGTGGGGGCTGGCGCCGCCTTCTCGGGCTTCGCGGCGTCGGGCTCGGAGGCGCGCTGCGGTACGGAGGCCGGCGGCTGAACAACGGTGGGCGGGGTGGCCGTCGCGACCTGCACGGCCTTCGGCGATTCGGGCCAGAGCTGCACGGCAATCGCTGCGCCGGTCAGCAGCAGCCCGCTCGCCACGATCCAGCGGCGTGGGTGATTCATCTTCCTGACTCCCTGCGATGCGGTCGTCCGCCGCATTGACGCCGTGGATGTTATCGACGCAGGAAGCAGAAAGGCCGACGCCCCCCATCGGAGGGAACGTCGGCCTTGCGGTGCATCGGGGGTCGGGTCATGCGCGCAGGCACGCGCGCAGGACGCGCTCGATCACTTCGGCTGCTTGACGATGCGCAGGTAAGGCTTCGGCGCCTTCCAGCCTTCCGGGTAGATCGTCTTGGCTTCGTCGTCGGACACCGAGCCCGCGATGATCACGTCGTCGCCCTGTTTCCAGTTCACCGGCGTCGCGACGCGGTGCTTGGCGGTCAGCTGGATGGAGTCCAGCACGCGCAGGATCTCGTCGAAGTTGCGGCCCGTCGTCATCGGGTAGGTCAGCGTCAGCTTGATCTTCTTGTCCGGACCGACGATGAACACCGAACGCACCGTCGCGTTCGTCGCCGCCGTGCGGCCTTCCGACGTGCCCGGCTCCTCGGCCGGCAGCATGTTGTAGAGCTTGGCCACCGCCAGGTCGGTGTCGCCGATCATCGGGTAGTTCACCGCTGAACCTTGCGTCTCCTCGATGTCCGCGGCCCACTTCGCGTGGTTCTCGACCGGGTCGATCGACAGGCCGATCAGCTTGGCGTTGCGCTTGGTGAACTCGGGCTCGATCTTGGCCATGTAGCCCAGCTCGGTCGTGCACACCGGCGTGAAGTCCTTCGGATGCGAGAACAGGACGGCCCAGCTGTCGCCGATCCAGCTGTGGAAATCGATCTCCCCCTGCGTGGTCTTGGCGGTGAAGTTCGGGGCGATGTCGTTGATGCGCAGAGACATGGTGGGCTCCAAGGTTGAAAGTGCCGTCGCCCTCGTGGACGATCGGACAGGCCGGGCGATTCTCGTCGTCAATCCAGCCGTCGGGGGCGTCCGGCAGGGGGGAGCGACATTCTTGTCCTCCAGATTGACGACGGGCAGAGTCTGCCCAATGGCCTTACTCGACCAGCGACTTTACTCATGCGCGGAGCGAATGCTCACTGGCCGAAGGTCCAGTTCGCGCCGACTGTCCACCAGCCTTCCTTCGGCGCGTGCGCCGTGGCGGTGGTCCGCGCGAAGCTCAGGTCCAGCGTCAGCCGGTCGCTCAGCGTGCGACGCAGGCCGAGTCGCGTCAGCGGGCGCTGGCCGTCGTGGAAGTGCTCGGCCAGCGCCTGCCAGTCCGGCGTCATCTGCCACTCGGCGGCGATGCCGCGTTGGGTGAGATCGTCCGCGCCCTTGCGCAGGGTGCGTCCCACGTTCACATGGAAGGCCAGGTCCTCGCGCGGCGTCCAGGTCAGCGGCACCAGCAAGGATTGTTGCGAGCGCGGGGTCTGGTCTTGCCACCCCAGCGCCGTGACAAGGCCGATCGCCAGTTGCGGCGTGAGCCCGGTCGCCCACTTGAGCTGCACGCCATGCAGGTGGAGCGACGACGCCGACCGGGCCGTCTCGCGGTCGACGTTGAGTTCGGCTTCGGCGCCGAGCAGGTTGCAGCCGAGGCCGGCGTGTTGAAGCTGGCGGTGGTCGAGGTTCGAGCGCTCGGCCCAGAGTTCGAGATTGCACTGGCCGGATTCGACGATCGCGGCGTCGTCGACGGCGTGGTGTCCGCCGGCGGCGAAGGTGGGGGCAGGCAGCAGCAGGCCGGCCAGCAGGGCCAGCAGGAAGAAGGGCATGGAAAGACTCCTGCGCGCACTGTCCCTCACACCCGTTGAGGTGTGATGACGGCGCGGTTCAAGATGGATCGGATCGGGTGAGTCGTCGCGCATTGGCGACGGTTGCCTCGGAAAGGCGATCGATGCGACAGGAGAAGAAGGTCGGCGCGGCCTCGCGCGCCACCGGAGCCGGGTCAGCGCGTCAGTCGTGCGGCGGCCGTTCCGGCTCGCGTCGCGATGGGACTGGGGGCACTGTCCACGAGGGGCTCCAAGGGATGAAAGGCGCGAATTGTGGCATCGGTCAATAGCTCGGATCAACACCCTTGAAAGCTGTGGCGCAGGGCCATCGGCTCATCTGAAAGTCATCCGCAGGTCGGTTGCCCATCGATAGACTTTTCTCCTTCGCCCCAGGCTGCCCCCCGTCCTAATAGATCGTGGACGGGCTGCGCCCCTGGGGCGATATTTCTCCAGAAGTTGGGGGATCAAGATGCCAACGGCCATCCTTATCGACGGTGCCTTCTTCGTGAAGCGTTTTCGCGCCCTGCAGCCGGATCACGCGTTCGACGCCGATCGCGCGGCGGACTGCGCTTTCAGGTGGGCCCTCGCTCATCTCGTTGACCGCAACTGCGGTCCCGAGAGGCGCTTCAAGGATCTGTTCCGGATCTATTTCTACGACTGTCCGCCGCTCATGAAGCGACTTCAGAACCCGATCTCGGGTAAGGGCGTCAATTTCTCGACGAGTCCAGAGGCTCTGTTCCGTACTCAGCTGCATGAGCGCCTAAAGACGAAACGCAAGACGGCGTTGCGGCTAGGACACCTCGCCTCAGACAGCCCGTGGACCATCAAGCCGGAAGCGATCCAGGCCATGCTCAAACGCAAGCTGAGTTTCGACGACCTCGGGGAGACCGATGTCGTCCCTCACCTTCGCCAGAAGGGGGTTGACATGAGCATCGGTGTCGACATCGTGACGTTGGCCTTGCGGAAACTGGTTGACCAGATCGTCCTTGTGTCCGGCGATGCCGACTTTGTCCCGGCCGCCAAAATGGCACGACGCGAAGGCATCGACTTCATCCTTGACCCCATGTGGCAGCCAGTCTCACCAAGCCTGCAGGAACATGTCGATGGGCTTCGCTCCACCGCGCGGCGCCGTGAGCGTGCGAACGACGAGCCAGCGAGATTCCCGGAGAGCGTCATCCAGATGGCCGCCTGAGCCGAACGGCTCTCCCCGGTCAAAAAAACTATCGCTCCGATTGACCCGGACTGTTGCCGCTCTCACTGAGCGAGTTCTAGACTCGACCGCGCTCGCACGCTGCAGGCGGACTAGCGGACTGATCCCCAAGGTTCAACTCAGGAGGAAGACATGTCAGGCGAATCGAAGTGCCCGTTCTCGGGCGGAACCCACCACCATGCGGTGGCAGGCACCAAAGGCAACCGGGACTGGTGGCCCGAACAGCTCAACCTCTCCATCCTCTCGCTGCACTCGTCCAAGACGAATCCGATGGGCGAGGACTTCAAGTACGCGCATGAGTTCCAGACCCTCGACCTCGACGCCGTCGTCAAGGACCTGACCGCGCTGATGACGGACTCCCAGGACTGGTGGCCCGCCGATTACGGCCACTACGGGCCGTTCTTCATCCGCATGGCCTGGCACTCCGCCGGCACCTACCGCGTGCAGGACGGCCGCGGCGGTGCCGGCACCGGCGCCCAGCGCTTCGCGCCGCTCAACAGCTGGCCCGACAACGGCAACCTCGACAAGGCCCGCCGCCTGCTCTGGCCGATCAAGCAGAAGTACGGCCGCAAGCTGTCCTGGGCCGATCTGATGATCCTGGCGGGCAACGTCGCGCTGGAATCGATGGGCTTCAAGACCTTCGGCTTCGCCGGCGGGCGCACCGACGTCTGGGAACCCGAGACCGACGTCTTCTGGGGCCCCGAGACCACGTGGCTCGGCGATGAACGCTATGCGGGCGACCGCGACCTCGCGAACCCGCTGGCGGCCGTGCAGATGGGCCTCATCTACGTGAACCCGGAAGGCCCGAACGGCAATCCCGATCCGGCCGCGTCGGCGCGCGACATCCGCGAGACCTTCAAGCGCATGGCGATGAACGACGAGGAGACCGTCGCGCTGGTCGCCGGCGGTCACACCTTCGGCAAGGCGCACGGGGCGGGCGAGGTCCACCACGTCGGCGCGATGCCCGAGGGCGGGGACATCGAGGACCAGGGACTGGGCTGGAAGAACAAGCTCGGCGAAGGCATGGGCGTCTACACGATCACCAGCGGCATCGAGGGCGCCTGGACGCCGACGCCGACGAAGTGGGACAACAGCTTCTTCGAGACGCTGTTCGGCTTCGAGTGGGAACTGACCAAGAGTCCCGCCGGCGCGCACCAGTGGACGCCCAAGGGCGGCGCAGGAGCGGGCACGGTGCCCGACGCGCACGACAAGAACCGCAAGCACGCGCCGATGATGACGACGGCCGACCTCGCGCTGCGCGTCGACCCGGCCTACGAGAAGATCTCCCGCCGCTACAAGGACAACCCGGCCGAGCTGGCCGATGCGTTCGCGCGGGCCTGGTACAAGCTGACGCACCGCGACATGGGCCCGCTGTCGCGCTACCTTGGCAAGCTGGTGCCGAAGGAAGAATTGATCTGGCAAGACCCGGTCCCCAAGGTCGATCACCCGCTGGTCGACGACCAGGACGTCACCGCCCTGAAGGCCAAGCTGCTGGCCAGCGGCCTGACCGTGCAGCAACTGGTGTCGACGGCGTGGGCCTCGGCCGCGACCTTCCGCAGCGGTGACAAGCGCGGCGGCGCCAACGGCGCGCGGATCCGCCTCGCCCCGCAGAAGGAATGGCTGGTGAACCAGCCCAGCGAACTCGAGAAGGTGTTGAGCAAGCTGGAAACGGTGCGCAAGGAGTTCAACGCGTCCGCGGACGGCGGCAAGAAGATCTCGCTGGCCGACCTGATCGTGCTGGGCGGTTCCGCCGGCATCGAGGCGGCGGCGAAGCAGGGCGGGCATGACGTCGTCGTGCCCTTCACGGCGGGCCGCACCGATGCGTCGCAGGACCAGACCGACGTCGAATCCATGGCCTACCTGGAGCCCGCCGCCGACGGATTCCGGAACTACGTGCGCAAGGACCTGGTCAAGCACACGGCGGAGCTGCTGATCGACAAGGCCCAGCTGCTGTCGCTGAGCGCGCCGGAACTGACGGCGCTGGTCGGCGGCCTGCGGGTGCTGGACACCAACGTCGGCCACACGAAGCACGGCATCCTCACGACGCGGCCCGGGACCCTGAGCAACGACTTCTTCGTCAACCTGCTGGACATGCGGACGCGTTGGCAGAAGTCGACGAGCGACGAAGGCGTGCTCGAGGGCCGGGACCGCACGTCCGGCGCCGCGAAGTGGACCGCCACGACGGCGGACCTGGTGTTCGGTTCGAACTCGCAACTGCGCGCGCTGGCCGAGGTCTACGCGTCCAAGGACGGCGAGAAGGTGCTGGTCAATGACTTCGTCAAGGCCTGGACCCGGGTGATGAACCTGGACCGCTACGACCTGATCTGAGCGGACGCGAGGCCGCCCACCCGGGAGGGTCGGCGGCCCCGCTGTCCTCGGGAGGGGTGGCTGTAGGCAATCTGGCTACGGTGTAGGCAAATTGGCTACACCTCGGGCTCGGCGGCCTCGCCCGCTGACCCTTTGGAACGTTTGGTTCCAGAATTCTTTCCAATCGTTTCCTAAGATGGTGGGATGGACGTCCCTTCCAACAAGCCGGGCCACCGGCAGTTCCCCACTTCGATGATCGTTGCCGCCCTCCTGGCGTTGGGTCTGGGTGCGTGCGGTGGTGGCGGCAGCGATGCGCCGGCCCCCGATCCCGTCACGACGCCCACCAACCCGACCAATCCCACGAACCCGACCGGCCCGGGGCCGACGGATCCTCCCCTCGTCGCCGGTACCTGCGACCTGCCCAATTTCAAGCAGGACCTGCTCACCCGCATCAACGCGCTGCGCGCGTCGGGCGCGAGCTGCGGGACCTCGGGGAACTTCCCCGCCGTGGGGCCGGTGGTCTGGAACGACAAGCTGACCGCGGCCGCGGACGCCCACGCGCTGGACATGGCGACGAAGAACTACTTCAGCCACGACAGCCAGGACGGACGCAGCTTCTCCACCCGCATCACCAACGCGGGCTACACCTGGGCCGCCGCCGGCGAGAACATCGCCGCCGGACAGCAGACCGTCGAGTCGGTCATGAACTCGTGGCGCAACAGCGCGGGCCATTGCGCCAACCTGATGTCGGCGAACTTCGTCGACGTCGGCGTCGCCTGCCGGCCGGCGGCTTCGTCGGCCAACACGTACAGCAAGTACTGGGTGATGGACCTGGGCAAGCCTCGGTAATCGGCGCCTCGCAGTACGCGCAGCACCACCACTCCCGTAAGCGCGGGAGAGCGTTGGAAGGCTTCAGTACTGTTACCGCCGCTGCCCCTCACCCCCACCCTCTCCCGCAAGCGGGAGAGGGGGCAAGACAGGTTCAGACCTTCGCGTAACGCGGCGCCGGCACGCTGGTCGACAGGCCGCCGAACATCGCCTGGCGCGCGCCCTCGTAGGCCTGCCATTGCGACTCGTCGTGCAGCGCCGGGATCGTGATCAGCTCGCCGCGGTCGAAGCCGACCAGCGAGGCGTCGACCATGTCCTCGGCGCTCATCACGATCTCCTGCGGCAGGTGCTCCACCGGCCGGCCGCCGATGGCCCAGAAGTCCGTCGCCGTCGCGCCCGGGAGCACCGCCTGCACGCGCAGGCCCTTGGTGCCGAGCTCATGCTGCAGCGATTGGCTGAACGCCACGACGAAAGCCTTGCTGCCGCCGTAGACGCCGTTGAGGATCTCCGGCGCGATCGCCGCGATGCTGGCGATGTTGATCACCGCGCCACGGCCGCGCGCCACGAAACCAGGAACCGCCGCGTACGTGAGCCGCGTCAGCGCCGTGACGTTGAGCTCCACCATCTGCGTCATGCGGTCGACGTCGCTCTCCAGCAGCGGCGTGTGCGTGCCGATCCCGGCGTTGTTGACGAGCAGCGTGATGCTCGCGTCCTCGCGCAGCTTGTCTTCGACGCGCCGGCGCTGCACCGCGTCTCCCAGATCGGCATCGATGATCTCGACGGCCCGACCGTACTTCGTCGTCAGGGCGTCGGCGAGCGCGCTCAGACGGTCCCGCTGGCGGGCGACGAGGATCAGGTCATAGCCGCGCTGCGCGAGACGGTCGGCGTACACGGCGCCGATGCCGGTGGACGCGCCGGTGATGAGGGCGGTGCCCGGGCGGGTGGCGGGGGACGTGGTCATGGAGAACTCCTTCGATGAAAGCCTAAAGCCGGTATTGGCTGAAAGTACGTCCATAGTAGGAATCAGGTCGCATGGCGTAAATGACGTAGAAGGGTATGATTCGTGCCATGCATCGCATCGGTTATGTCCTCAACGAAGGCTTCCAGCTGTTGGCGCTGGGCACGCAGGCCGTGTTCGAGTACGCCAACCTCGTGGCCGGCCCCCCGTTCTACGAGATGGCCTGTTATTCGCCAGGCGGTGGCGAGGTGCGCTCATCGATGGGCGTGACCGTGTCGACGCGGCCGTTGACTTCGGCGACGCGCGCGGACACCTGGATCGTGGCCGGCGTGTCGGATCCCATCGAGGTAGGGCCGCCCGAGGAGGTGCTGCGCTTCCTCCAGCGCGCGGATCGTCACGCGCGCCGCATCGCCGCGGTCTGCACGGGGGCCTTCGTGCTCGCGGAGGCCGGGTTGCTCGACGGCCGGCGCGCCACGACGCACTGGCACTTCGCGCGGGCCATGCAGGAGCGCCATCCCGACATCGACGTCGACAGTGACCGCATCTTCATCGTCGACGGCCCGGTGTGGACCTCGGCCGGCATGACGGCGGGACTGGACCTGGCGCTGGCGATGGTCGAGAAGGACCTCGGCGACGAACTCGCTCGCTCCGTCGCGCACAAGCTGGTGATGCAGCAGCGCCGCAGCGGCGGGCAGTCCCAGCATTCGGAGATGCTGGACCTCGCGCCCAAGTCGGACCGCATCCAGCACGCGCTGAGCTATGCGCGCTCCAATCTGGCGAAGACGCTGTCGGTCGAGGAACTGGCCGAGGTGGCCGCCCTCAGCCCGCGCCAGTTCAGCCGCGTGTTCACGGCGGAGACCGGGATGCCGCCGGCCAAGGCCGTCGAAGGGCTGCGGCTCGAGGCGGCGCGACTGATGATCGAGCAGAGCCGGCATTCGCTCGACGTCGTCGCGCGCGAGGCCGGCTTCCGCGACCGTCGCCATCTGCGCGAGGTCTACGTCAGGCACTTCGGCGTGCCGCCGCAGGCCGTGCGACGGAGCGCTCGAGCGACCGACTGAAGCGGCGCGTGTCTCAGCTGCGCGCCGGTCGCCGCACGGCGCGCAGCTTCCCGCTGTTGCCGCCGCCGCAATAGAACAGTCCGGCACCGTCCGACTCCAACCCGCTGACGCCGATGTTCGCCGGCATGGCCAGGCGCTCGATCACGGCGCCGTCCGCCGGGTCCACGCGGCGCAATTCGCTCTCGTCGCCTTCCCAGGTGCCGTGCCACAGCTCGCCGTCCACCCAGGTCACGCCGGTGACGAAGCGGTTGGACTCGATCGTGCGCCGTACCGCGCCGGTCTCGGGGTCGATCTGCACGATCCTGCGATCACGGTACTGGCCGACCCACAGGCTGCCCTCCGCCCAGGTGAGCCCGGAGTCGCTCCCTTGACCCGACGGCGCGGGGATGGACCCGACGACGCGGCCGTTCTCCGGGTCGATCTTCTGGATCCGCGAATCAGCGATCTGGTAGAGGTGGCGCCCGTCGAAGGCCGTCCCGGCATCCGCCGCGCAGGGCAGCGTGCGCTGGACCTCGCCGGTGGCCGGATCGATCGCCAGCAGGCCCAGCGCCGTCGCGGCCCAGACGCGGTCGCCGTCGTGGCTCACGCCATGCACGGCGGGCGCGCCGGGGTAGGGGCCGAACTCGCGCACGATCTCGGCTTCATGGGCCGCGGGCAGGTGCGCGTTGGACGCCATGCACGCCTCGGCATGAGGATCGCAAGCGGTGTGGGTGGGCGCAGTCGTCGTGGTCATCGTGTTCTCCTGTACGGCGAAACCGTCGCCGCATGGACCTCAATCTATCCAGCGGGCGGCAGAGCGGGGAGTAACAAGATCGTCGCGATTCCCGTCATCGGCGGCGCCAGCCAGCGCTTCGCGCGGGCCTGGCCGAGCGCGCGCACGCGCCCCGCGGCTTCGAGTTCCGCCAGCGCGCGCTGCACGGTCCGCTGGCTCGCGCCGAGCGCCAAGGCCAGCGCCGAGGTCGACCACGGCGCGCCATCGGCCAGCAGGGCCTGCAAGGACGCGAGCTCGCCTTCGATCGGGGGGACGAGGACCACGGCGGAGCGATTTTCCGAACGCTTGTCCGCGAGGCCGCCGACGGTGACGTCGACCTCGACGGCGCTGGCGCCGTCCAGGCGAAGCGCGAAGCCCGCCGGCGTCGCCTCGATGCGGGCGACCGGGGCCACCAGCGCGCGCAGCCGGCCGAGCTCGACGCGCAGTCGCGCGCGATGCGTCTCGTCCGGATGCTTCGTCCGGAAGGCCCGCAGGATCAGCGTCTCCCGCCCGACGTCGCCGGGCCAGGCTTCGGCCAGCACGCGAGCGAGCGTGAACAGCATCGGCCGCCGGGCGAGGTCGATGGCCAGGCCCGCGCCGCGGATCGCGCGGCGGCAGGCATCGACCACCAGGGCCGGCGATCGGAGCAGGTCCTCGACCTCGTCGAGTGTCAACGCCCGAGCTTCGCCCGCATCGATGCGGCGGGCGACCGGCTGGTCGAGCGCGGCACGCAGCTCGACGGCCTCCGTGATCAGCGCCGGGACGCCGGACCGTCGAGCGGCCACGAGGGCGAGTTCGACCGCCCGCAGCGCGTCCCGGCTGCGCAATGAGCGCATCGCGAGTTCCGCCGCCGCGAGCGCCGCCATGGCCGTCAGCATCGGGGGAAGGCCGCTCAGATCCGCGGCCGGCAGTGCCTGGGTGGCGTCGTCGAGCCGGCCGAGCAGCAGCAGGCGGCGCGCGGCGATCAGGCGGGCCTGCAACGCGTTGGCGCGGTCGTCGTGCGCGTCGAGCATCGCGGCGGCCTGCAGCAGCGGACGCGTCGGATCCCCGAGATCGCGCATCGCCAGCGCGACCTCGGCCTCCGCCACGACACAGCGCGCGCGGGCGACAGCCTCTTTCGGCCCGAAGGCCTTGGCGGCCTGGCGCAGCAGCTCGCGGGCGCGTGGATGCTCGCCGAGCTGCGCCATCGCGATGCCTCGCAGCGCAAGCGCCGGCGGATCGTCGCGCAGGGCCACCCGTTGCAGCGCGCTCAACGCATCCCCGGCGGCGAGGAAGCGGGCGGCGGCGGTGATCAGGGCGTCCATGGGGGCGGAGCTTAAGCGCCGGCGATGCGGGCCCCGAAGCCCCGGAACTCAGGGAGACCCCTGGTCGGCATTCTTCGGAGGCCACGCATACACTCGTGCCCCATGGAACTGAAGATCGTCGTCTATTCGAAGTCCGCCTGCCCGCAATGCGACACGGCGAAGAGTCTGCTCAAGTCCCGCGGGATCGAGTATCAGGAGATCCTGATCGACGACGAGGCCGAGCGCCTGGCCTTCTACGAGAAGTGCGGCCCGTCCGTGCGCCAGATGCCGCAGGTGTTCATCAACGACCAGCGCGTCGGCGGCGTCACCGGCCTGCAGGCCGCGTTGAAGCAACTGGGCCGCTGAGCCCCGCGATCACTTCGCCGGCGCGATGCCCAGCAGGCCGTCGCGCGTGCTGCCGCGCACCTTCGGGCCGATCCAGACCTTCATCATCATCGGGAAGAAGCTCTCGCCCTGGATCGTGTCGCCGACCTTCTGGCCGTTGACGCTGAACTCCGTCGTCTGCTTCGCGGGGTCGTAGTCGATCGTGACCAGATCGCCCTTGAGCAGCTTCGCGCGGTTGCCGAAGACGACGCCCAGCTGCGAGGTCTGGATGATGTTCTTCGAGAACTCCTCGGCCGCGTTCTGGCGGATCCGGTCCAGCATCGCGTTGGCCAGGTCGCGCGAGGACACGTCGCGCATCATGTAGAAGGTGATGCGCTTGGCGCCCTTCTCGGCGACCGCGGCTTCCATCGTCGTCTGCTTCTTCGGCAGGTAGAAGGCCACCGCCGTCGAGCGCGTCGACAGGATGCTCGATGTCGCGGCGCCGTTCAGCTGCAGCGTCTGGTTGTGCAGCAGCGCGGTGTCCTGGAACTTGAAGCCCTCGACTTCCACCTCCGCCGCGAAGGCGAACGAGGACATCGCGGCCAGGCCGATGAACAGGGTGTTCCGGAAGGAACGGACAAGGCTGGGACGGACAAGGGCGGAACGGTGCATGGATTGTCTCCTCGAGGCGTGACGCGTCATGTTGTGAGAGGGAACCGCGAGCCGGCCGGATGCGGTGGCAAGTGAGGTCGTGGCTCGGGGCGTCGCGAGTTCAGGCCGATGGTGACGGCGATCGCGGGCGCGTTGCGGACCGGATTAAAGCGCGGCGGGGTGTGGCGCGTCAGCCCCGGAAACTGGGGCCGTGCCTCTAATCCGATGCCCGATGTGACGAATGGCACAAGCCCCGGCCTGTTCCGCTGGCACGATGCGCCCCGATTCGAAAATCCAGAACTCCCCGGAGGGATCCCCGTGTCCATCGACCTTCTCCGCGCGCGCCCGTCCGCGCTCGCCGCCGCCTTCGTTTCGCTGGTCGCCGTCACCGGCACCGCGCACGCCACCGAGAACAGCCAGGTGCGCGCGCTGCTCGGCGCGCCGTCCTATGAGATCTCGACGCCGCAGTTCCCCGGCGTCTACCTGCAGACCTGGTACCAGCATTACGAGGCCGACAAGCTGCGCGACGCCGACGGCAACACGCCGACGCGCTCGCTGACCATCCCCGGTGTCGGCACGCTGCCGCTGACGGTGAACGGCTCGATCAAGGCGGATGTCTTCGTCCCGCGCATCACCTGGGTCACCGAGAAGATCGTGATGGACGGCCGCCTGGGCTTCTCCGCCGCGTTCCCGCTGGTCAAGCAGACCAACGACTTCACGCTGAGCACCGTGCTCCCTGCCGGTCTGCCGCCGACCGCGGTGGCGCAGATCAACCAGCAGCTGGCTGCCGCCGGCGGCGCGCTGTCGGGCAAGCGCAGCGGTCTGGCCGATCCGGAACTGGCCGCCTACATCGACTGGCAGCAGGATGAATCGCGCGTCGCGCTGGGCGTCGCGTTCAACCCGCCGATGGGCTCGTACGACGCGGACCGTCCGGTCAATCCGGGCGCCGGCAAGTTCTGGACGTTCAAGCCGCTGCTGGTGGCCTCGCGCGTGTGGGAGAACGGCCTGGCCGTCGGCCTGCGCGCGACCTACTCCTTCAACACGCGCAACGACGACACGGGCGTGCGTTCCGGCCAGTACCTGCATGCGGACTGGTCGGGCACCTACCAGCTGAACGACCAGTGGAAGGTGGGCGTGCAGGGCTACGTGCTCAAGCAGTTCACCGCCGATCGCGGCGGCGATGCCGGCGCCAACAAGGTGCAGGCGCTGTCGGCCGGCCCACTGATCGCCTACCTGGCCGAGAGCGGCGAGTGGGGCGTCGACTTCAAGGTGATGAAGGAGTTCTCGGTGCGCAACCGCCCCGAGGGCACCATCACCTGGCTGCGTCTGAACTACCGGTTGAACTGATCGCCGCGGCGACGGCGACGGCGACGGCTGATCGCCGATCGCCGATCGCCGATCGCCACGATGCGGCAGCGCATCGGGTGATGCCGGCGCATCTCGCCGTCGGAGGCGTCAGAAGTCGTAGATGTGCTCGATGTCGTCGCCGGCTCGGTCGGCCCGCCTGAGCTCGTCGGCGAGACGCGCGATCGGCACCGCGACGACCGCGCGTTTGGTGCCCGGTCGCGTGAGGATGGGCTGCTCGAAGAGCAGCCGCGTGCCGGTCGGCCGCCAGGCTTGCGGGACCAGTTCGCTGACCACGATCTCGCCGGTGTTGCCGGCGACGCTGAGGAAGTCCACGTCCTGCCGGGCGAGCCATCGGCTGTAGGTGGTGAAGCCCTCGTAGCGCGGGATCGTCGCGTAGATCGGTCCCAGCGCCGAGGAGGACGGGGGCGCCGACATCGGCGGGACGATGAAGTCCGGATGCGCGGCGCGCTCGGCTGCGTCGTCGGGCGCGTGGCTCAGCCACACGGCGGTCACCGGTTTCGGCGCGTCGTAGATCGTCTGCGTGCCCAGCTTGATCAGTCGCGCATACCCTTCCTTGACGAGCAGCTCGGTCGTGAGCAGATAACGGCGCTCCCATTTGCGCGCCATGTTCGGACCGGTCATCGGCACGTCGCGCCACAGCGCCTTCAGCTGCGAGGCGAAGTCGAACTTGTACCAGGGGTCGATGCGGATGAAGTCGACGTAGTCCTGCGCGTACCGCGCCGCGAAACGCTCCTCGTCCACCGGACCGCCCGTGCCGCGCAAGCCCTCGGCGATGCGGCCGATGGTGCGCTCGTAGGCGCCCTTGAGCGCGTACTCGACCGTCGTGCTGACGCCGATGACCATCACCATCAGGTGGTAGCCGCCGTTGAACGGATAGCGCTCGATCTCGCGATTGATCGCGCCGTACGACTGCCAGAACTGCCCGATGTGCGCGAACAGCGGGAAACGGCTCGGCGCATCGCTGCGGTGCAGCCACGCGGCGTACTCCGCCGGGCTGTGCACCAGGTACCACTCGGGGAAGGTGAGGAAGGTCTGATCGGGTGTCCGTCGATCCTCGACCGGCGTCTCCGGCACGGCCGCGGCGATCTGCGACGCACGGGGCGCCATCGGCTCGGCGGCGCCGACGATGCCGGCTCCGCCGAAGGCCACCGTGATCCCGATGGCCAGCATCGACAGGGTGACCCGGGCTCCGGTGAACCAGCCGCGCGCGCTTGATGGCGATGGCGATGGCGAGTGTCGTGTCGACCATGTGTTCATGCGACCTCCGCCGGCTTGATGAAGCAGAACAACGTGTTCATCGTCGGGTCGTTGGCTTGCAACACGCGATGGCCGCTGTCCTCGAACCCGGCGTCGCGCAGGCGATCCACCCAGTCCTGGCCCGAGGCGAAGTGACGACGCTCGGCGACGTTGCTTTCCCAGGTCTCGCCCAGACCTGCGTTGAAGACCGTGTGGGCCAGCGACACCAGTGCGCCGAGGTCGGGATCCCGCACGTCGTGATCGCGCACGATGAACGCACCGCCGGGGCGCATCACGCGATGAACCGACCGCAGGAAGGGGCCGAGCGTCTCCGGCGTCATGTGATGCAACCCGATGTAGCAGGTCACCAGGCCGATGCTGCCGGAGGCGATGGCGTCGGACAGCGGCGCGTAGTCGTCGAGCGTGACGTGCCGCCCGGGCCGCGCGATCCGGCCGCGCTCGACGATGTCGACGGGCGAGAGGCCCTGAGGTTTCTCTTCGACGAACACGAGCTCGCCGCGCAGTCGCAGCGCCTTCGCCAGCCCGGCGTGATAACGCGCCTTGGAACCGATCTCCAGGTAACCGTCGAACTCGCGCTCCGTCAGCACCGCCAGCGTCTGCCGCGTCATCTCCGCTTTCTGCTTGAACAGCGCCGGCAGCGCGTAGCGCAGTTCCGCCGCCGCGGGCTTGATCGACGGCAGGCGGCGCTGGATGTCGCGGTAGATGCTTTCCTCATCGGCATGGCGCGCGACAGCGTCCGCGATCAGGTGGTGGAAGCGATCCTCCGGCGCGGTGTGGAAGACGTTCTGCAGGAACAGGTAGAAAGCGTCCGACAGGCGCGTGTCGCCGAACACGCGGTGGAACTCGGTGCTGCCTTCGGCGCCCGAAGCGGGCGAGCTGGGCGGTGCCTGCGCAGCATCCGACATGCACGACGCGCCCGGGCAGTACTTGTCCCACAGCGCGTTGGTGAAACGATGCTGCGGGTCCAGGCGTTGCTTCAGCGCGAAGAGCTCGCGCGCGCCGGGATAGGCGCGGTGGAACTGCTCGTGCGTCGCGTGTGGCTGGTAGGGCAGGTAGTAGGCCCCGCCCACCGACAGGACCGCGTCGATCAGCTCGCGCGTCCACACGGCGACGCGGCGGCGCGCGTTCTCGCGGGTGCGCTGCTTGTGATACAGCACGAAGGCGAAGGTCTCCGTCGGCGCCCAGGCCAGCAAGGTGTCCGGATCCGGCATCGCATGCCGGATCGAGATGTTGAGCGCGTTCACCCGGTGGCGCCGCAGGATCTCGGCCATCTTCGGCACGAAGTCCGTCAGCCGCTCCACCGGCACGAAGTACTCCTGCAGCACATAGGTGCGGTGCATCCGCGTCGGGGGCTCCAGCTCGGCCACGTCGTAGCCGGCCTCGTAATTGCGCCAGTGCACCTTGCCGCGCAGGTAGAGCAGCGGATCGATCAGCTTCTCGCGGCGTTCCTTGCCGAAGGGGGTCTCCGACATGGACCACAGGAAGTAGCGGTGCAGCGGATAGGTGCGCCGCAGCGGCTGCAGGCGGTCGGGGACGGTGGCCGGCTTGTCGGTCTCCTTCCAGGTGACCGCGCGCAGCGTGCGGTAGTGGGGGCCGTAGAGGTCCGCGTTGTGGAAGACCGCGGCCGGGTTGCCGCGCACCTGGTCCTTGAAGTAGCTCCAGTAGTCCGCCAGCGGCATGACCGCGTCGTGGCGCTCCACCTTCTGGTTGGTGTCGAGGTCGAGTTCAACCTCCACGATCACGCCCAGCGCCCCGTAGCCGCCAATGGCGCCGCGGAAGATGTCCGCGTGGGACTGGCGCGTGGCCTCGACGACGCTGCCGTCGTGGAGCGCGACGCGGATCGCGCGTACCGACAGCACCAGCGGACCGAGGCCGACATACCGTCCGTGGCAGTTGACGCTGAGCGCGCCGCCGACGGTGAAGTTGGCGTAGGTCTGCATGATCTTCACCGACAGTCCGTGCGGATCGATGAAGCGTTGGATGTCGCACCAGCGTGTGCCGGCCTGGACGCGGATCGTGCGCGCCGTCGGCGAGAACGCGACCACGCGGTTCATGGACCGCATGTCGATGTGCAGGCTGCCCGGACTGGCCGTCTGGCCGCCCATGCTGAAGCGGCCGCCGCCGACGGACACCGGACCGGTGGTGCGCCGCAGCGCTTCCTGCACGTCCTCGACGGACTCCGGCGCGACGATGGCCATGACACGCACCGGATTCAATCCGGTCACGTCATTGACGATGTGATGGGAAGACATGCTCAAGGGGCGACGGTGAGGTAATCGGCGGGACGCTGCGCATCGAAGCGGCGGCCCTCGGGGACGGAGCGGCGCAGGCCGCATTCGACGCACAGGACCAGCGGCCCGAGCACCGGCAGGGCCGCGAGCAGCAGCCACCAGGCGGAGCGCCCGCGGTCGTGCAGGCGCCGTCCCCAGATCGAGATCAGCAGGACGGTCGTCGCCAGTGCGGCGACCCATCCGAGCGGCGTGTCCGCGACCGCGATCGCGATCCACAGCGCGAGCGGCACCAGCGTGCCGTGGCGCAGCCAGAATCCGCCCCGCGTGAGCGTGCCGGCCGTCGAGAGCTCCCTCCAGGCCGCGTGTGTCGATGGCATGGCCATTCCTCCCAGGCGCGCATCATGCCGCAGCCCGGGCGCCGTCCCGACCCGCGTACACCCGCCCGGGTGAGGGGGGCGTCAGCGCTCGTAGAGCTCCAGCGGCAACCCGTCGGGATCGGCGAAGAAGGTGAAGCGCCGGCCCGTCAGCTCGTCGACGCGCACCGGCTCGACGACGATGCCCTTGGCCTCGAGGTCGCGCTTGCCTTGCTCGACGTCGTCGACCTCGAAGGCCAGGTGGCGCAGTCCCTGCGCCTCCGGGTACGAGGGCCGCGCCGGTGCGTCGGGAAAGCTGAAGAGCTCGATCTGCGCGCCGTCCGGCAGCGCGAGGTCCAGCTTGTACGAGCGCCGCGCCTCGCGGTAGGTCTCCGCGATCACGCGCAGGCCCAGGACCTCGGTGTAGAAACGGCGCGAGCGCTCGTAGTCGGCGCAGATGATCGCGGCGTGGTGGATGCGCAGCAGCATGGTCGGTCCGTCCCGTCGATTCAATCCATCAGTTCATCGTCGGCCGCCGCGCGGCCCTCAGGGCGGCCTTCAGCACGTCGACGTCGACCGGCTTGACCATGTGGTCGTCGAAGCCGGCCTCGCGTGTCTTCTCGCGGTCCTGTTCCTGTCCCCAGCCGGTCAACGCGATCAGACGTGGATGGCCGATGTCCTCGCCCATCGCGCGCAGCCGGCGCGCCACCTCGTGACCGTCCATGTCGGGCATGCCAATGTCCAGCAGGACCGCGTCGGGTCGCAGCGCGCGGACGGCCTTCAGCGCCGACGCGCCGTCGTACGCGACCGCCACCTCCGCGCCCATCAGCCGCAGCAGTTCCGCGGTGGTGTCGGCGGCGTCGCGGTTGTCGTCGACCAGCAGCAGCCTGGCGGTCAACGGCGCATCGCTGTCCGACGCCGCCGGAGCGCCCGCCGCCGCGGCGGGGATCTCCGGCAGCCGCAACTGGAAACTGCTGCCCTGTCCCGGGCCGTCGCTCGTCGCGGTCAACTGGCCGCCGTGCAGGCGCGCGAGCGTTTGCGACAGGCTCAGCCCGATGCCGAGCCCGCCCTGCGATCGGCTGTGCGAGCGATCCAGCTGCGAGAACAGCTCGAACAGCTGCGGCAGTTGTTCCGGCGCGATGCCGATGCCGTTGTCCGTGACGGTCAGGACGGCGTCGGCGCCGTCGCGCGCGACATGCACATCGATGCGACCGCCCGGGTCGGTGTAGCGTGCCGCGTTGTTCAGCAGGTTCACCAGCAGTTGCGTGAGCCGCACCAGGTCGCCTTGCACCCACGGCGGCGGACCGTCGAAGCGCAGGGTCAGGCGATGTCCCTCGCGGTCGATCAGCGGGCGGCTGCTCTCGACCGCCGCGTCGATCACGGCGCCCAGGCTCACCGGCTCGTGCCGCAGCGTGATCAGTCCGCGGCTGATGCGCGAGACCTCCAGCAGATCGTCGACCAGCCGCACCATGTGATTGACCTGGCGTTCGAGCAGCTCGCGGATGCCGGTGAAGCGGCCCTCGCGGTCGGCCGCCTCGAGCAGGTGCACCGCGTTGCGGATCGGCGCCAGCGGGTTGCGCAGCTCATGCGCCAGCGTCGCGAGGAACTCGTCCTTGCGCCGGTCCGAGCGCAGCAGCCGCTCCTCGCGGTCCTGCGCGATCGCCTGGCTGCGCGCGCGCTCCACCGCGACGCGCGTGCGGTTGGCCACCTCGCGGATCAGGGACACGTCGTCGGCGCTCCAGGCGCGCGGCGCCTCGTCATGCACGAAGAGCAGCGCCACGAGCCGGCCCTGTTCCAGCACCGGGACGTTCACGATGGATCGCACCCGCATGGCGTCGAACGACGCGCGATGGTCGCGCGTGCGCGGATCGTCGTGGACGTCGGCGATCTCGACGACCTCGTCGCGCTTGAGCTGCTCCACGAAGCTGCCGTAGTCGCGGAAGCGGCGCAGGCCGGCCAGGCTGTCGAAGCCGCCGCGCCGCCAGTCGCGTTCGATGCGGACGGTCTCCGTCTCGTGATCGACGGTGCAGTACCCGGCCCGCGACGCGGTCAGCATCATCCCCAGCATCTGCGCCGAGGCGAAGCCGATGTCGGCCGGCGATCCGACCTCGCGCAGCCGTTCGCTCAGCCCGGCGAGCGCCGCGCCGCGCTGCTCGCCGCGCAGGCGCGCGGTGACGTCGAAGCCTTCGACGAAGATGTGCGTGACCGCGCCGCGCTCATCGCGGATCGGCTGGTAGACGAAATCCAGGAAGTGCTCGCGTGTCTGACCGTCGGGCGTATCGGCGGTGAACAGCGCGCTTTGCGCCGTGTAGGCGCGCCCGGTCGCGTAGACCGCGTCCAGCAGCGTCACGTAGCCCTGCGCGGCCGCGTCGGGGAGCGCCTCCGCGACGCTGCGGCCGATCACCTCGCGGTCGCCGATCAGCCGCTGGTAGGCCGGGTTGATGCTCTCGAACCGATGCTCGGGACCGGCCAGCACGGCCATGAAGCTCGGCGCCTGCTCGAAGAGCTGGGCCAGCCGCTGGCGCTCGCCGTGGACGCGGCGCTCGGCCATCACCTTGCCCGTGGTCTCGACGACGATCGCCATCACCCCGGCCGGCCGCCCCTCGTCATCCAGCAGCGGCGAGTAGTCCAGGTTCATCCAGGCGCTCTCCGCGCGACCGTGGCGATGGAGGACGAGTTCCTGGTCCTCGTAGTTCAGCGTGCCGCCGGCCAGGCCGACGCGCATGACGTGGTCGTTGAACTCGGCCACCTCGGGCCAGCCCTCGCGCACGTTGCTGCCGAGCAATTGGGGATGCCGCGCGCCGGCGAACACGCCGTAGGCATCGTTGTAGATCATCACGCCGGGTTCGCCCCAGAGCATCACGATCGGCGTGCGCGAGCGCAGCATCAGCGCCGTCGCGTGGCGGACGTGATCGGGCCAGGTGTGCAGCGGCCCCAATGCGGTCTTGCCCCAATCGAAGGCGGCGATCAAGGGCGCGACCGTGCCGCCACCGGACAGGAAGGGCGGCAACGCGGGGAGATCGGCGGAAACGGGCGGGTCGGAGGGGGCAGCCAAGGATGCTCCCGCGAGTCGAGGGAGGGGGAAGTATCCGCCGAACCGCGATGCCGGCCGCGTGGGGGCCGTCAGTGCCTGCCGGCGCTCACGATCACATCGCGCGGGCCGGCCACGAAGCGGTAATCGCCCGCCGGCATCGGCGCGGCGTCGTCGTCCAGCGCATAGACGTGCAGATGCACGCCCTGTCCGCCGGCCTCGAACTGGCAATGGCCGCCGAAGCTCGTGCCCTTGGCCAGGCGGCGGTCCAGGTCGTCCTCGTCGTCATGGACCTCGGCGTTCACCCAGACGTAGTCCAGGCCTTGGGGGCCACGTTCGACCGCCGTCGAGCGCACCGGCTGGCCGTGCAGCATCGGGCGCAGCAGGGCGACGCAGCGGTCGTGCTGGGTGGTTTCGTAAGCAGTCATTTCCGGCTTGCCGCCGGTGGAATCCGACACGCAGGCGCCCAGCAGGGCGCACAGGACCGCGGCGATCGCGGCGCGCACCGCGGTCGCAGGGCGCTGGATCGATCGAAGGTCAGTCACGGCAACTCCTGGATCGTCCTGCTGGACCGCAGGACGAGACTTGAAGCGTAGCCGGGCTACGTCAAGCGCGTGTGAATGGGGATATCCGGGCGCGATGCGCACGGCCACTGATCCTGGGGACATCGGTCGCATGACGATGGGTCGCCGGTTGACCGCACCGGTTCCCCGGCGTGTCGCGCCGTCGTGCACTTCGTCCCGGCGGGAGCGCGGTCTGTCGGAGAGGCGTCCGGCGCAGGCGCGGCTGCCTAGACTCCGCCTCGACATCAACCTTCGAGGGAACTTCATCATGACCATCCGCTCCATCCCCGCCGTCCGTCTGATGGCGCTGCTGCTCGGCGGTGCCGCCGCCGTCCTGTCCACCGGCTGCGTGATCGCGCCCAACACCGCCGAGGCCACCACCCAGCGCATGGAAGACGTCCGCAAGATGAGCGAGCAGGCCACCACCACCTGTGGCGCCGGCAACGTCAAGGAAGTCAACGCCAAGAGCTTCAGCTGCAAGTAATCCGCCGCGGGATGGCTGGCGAGCGCCACGGCGCAGGACGACGGCCGTCGCATTCCGCCCTTCGAGATGGATCGGTCATGACAGGGCCTTTGGCCTTGGGCGATCATCACGGCTCGTCTTGTCGAGTCCAGGATCTGCCGCCATGCCTACCTCCAGTGCGCCTTTCGCTCCGTTCTTCCTCGGCACCCGGCTGCCGCTGATCCAGGCGCCGATGGCCGGCGTGCAGGATGCGCGGCTCGCGCTCGCGGTGAGCAACGCGGGTGGGCTGGGCTCGCTGCCCGCGGCGATGCTGACGCCGGAGGCGCTGCAGAAGGAGTTGCAGGCGCTGCGCGACGGCACGGACAAGCCGTTCAACGTCAACTTCTTCGCCCACACATCGCCGACGCCGGACGAGGTCCGCGAGGCCCGCTGGCGTGACCGCCTCGGCCCGTACTACGCCGAGTTCGGCATCGACCCGGCGCAGATCAAGGCCGGCCCCGGACGCGCCCCCTTCACCGCGGAGATCGCCGACCTCGTCGAGCCGTTCAAGCCGCCGGTCGTGAGTTTCCATTTCGGACTGCCCTCGCCGGAGCTCATCGCCCGCGTGAAGGGGTGGGGCAGCCTCGTGCTGGGCAGTGCGACCACGGTCGACGAGGCCCGCTGGCTGGATGAACATGGCGCCGATGGCGTGATCGCCCAGGGCTGGGAAGCGGGCGGACATCGGGGCCATTTCCTCAGCGACGACCTGACGCGCCAGCCCGGCACCATGGCACTGCTGCCGCAGATCGTGCGTGCGGTGAAGGTGCCGGTCATCGCGGCCGGTGGCATTGCGGACGTGCGCGGCATCCGCGCGGCGCTGGCGCTGGGCGCGTCGGCGGTGCAACTGGGCACGGCCTTCCTGCTGTGCGAGGAAGCGACGACGAGCGCGCCGCATCGGGCGGCGCTGCGCGATCCGACGAATCACCACACGGCGGTGACGAATCTCTTCACCGGTCGTCCGGCGCGCGGCATCGTGAACCGCTACATGCGCGAGGTCGGTCCGCTGAACGACGCGGCCCCGCAATTCCCGCTGGCGACCTCCAGCATTGCGCCGTTGCGGGCGAAGGCCGAAGCGCAGGGCAGCGGCGACTTCTCGCCGCTGTGGTCGGGTCAGAACTTCGCCGCGGTGCGTGAGATCGGCGCGGCCGCGCTTGTTGCAGAGCTCAGCGCCGCGTTCTGACGCTCAGCGACGCTCAGCGACGCTCAGCCGCCGCTCCCTCGAAGTCCTCGGTCGCAAAACCGTTGAAGGACGGTACTGGTTGGGGACGGGAGGTCGCAGGGTTTTGGCGCTTGCCGCCAAGGCCCTGCGACCTCGCGGCCAACGCCCCGGCCTAGGCAGTCAAGGCAACGGTGCCCCACGCGCTGCCACGTACAGCGCGTACCACTCATTACGACTGAGCTGAACACGGAGCGCATCGCCGCAGGCGCGGATGCGATCCGGGTTGGCCGATCCGATGACGGGCTGGATGCGCGCCGGATGCCTCATCAGCCACGCGAGCAGGATGCCTTCCGTGCTGACGCCGTGCTGCTGCGCCAGCTTGTGGACGAGCGCGCGCGCGGCCTCATCGGCGGGGTCCTGCGCGGTCTCGCCGCTGAAGCGGCCGCGGGCCAGCGCGGCCCAGGCCTGGAGCTGGATGCCGTGCTGCTGGCAGTGTTCCAGCGTGCCGGTCCAGGCCAGCGCGCCGGGACGGACTGCGGCCTGGCGGTCGTTGAAGCAGGTGCCGGCGTCCAGCGGTTCCAGGTGGCCGAGGCCGAGTTCCAGCTGGTTCACGACCAGCGGCTGATCCAGCGCGTGGCCGAGCCACGCCATCTGGCCCACGTTCATGTTGGACACGCCGAAGTGGCCCACCTTGCCCGCCGCGCGCAGGCGCTGGAAGGCCTCGGCGATCTCCTCGGGCTGCATCAGCGGATCCGGGCGATGCAGCAGCAGGATGTCCAGGCGCTCGGTCCCGAGGCGCTTCAGGCTGGCCTCGACCGCCTCGACGATGTAGCCGCCGGACAGGTCGTAGCGGCCTGGGCCCTGGTCGTCGGCGAAGCGGATGCCGCACTTGCTCTGCAGCACGATGCGGTCGCGCAGCGAGGGCTGGCGGCGGAACAGTTCGCCGAAGACCGACTCGGCCTTGCCGCGGGTGTAGATGTCGGCGTGGTCGAACAGCGTCACGCCGATGTCGAGCGCGGCCTCGACGGCCGCCTGCGCATGGTCGACATGGGCGTCGGTCCACGGGGAGTCGTCCCAGTGGCCGCCCAGGCCCATGCAGCCATAGGCGAGTGGGCTGGCGGTCGGGAGGTGCTGCTGCAGCGGAAGGGCGTGGCTCATGGCGGGGCGTGCGCGTTCTGGAATGGGGAACGCGCCCCGAAGGGCGCGCGGTGCGGGATTGTGACGCGGCGCGCGGGCGCCGCGTTTCATGGTGGTTTCATCGTGAACTCATCGCGCGATCAAGCCCGGCTGTCCAGCGGTCACGCCACGCCGGGCAGGATGTCGACACGCCATGCGTTGCCGGCCCGCGAGACCTCCAGGTGCGCGTCGAAGCGCACGTCCAGGAACCGCCCGATGACGCCGAAGTTGGTGCGGCTGTGTTCCGTCAACTCGGTGCACGTGTACGCGGCCGGGCGGCCTGAACCGGCCACCGCCAGCGCGAGCGGCAGCGCCAGCTGGTCCGCCAGGTGCGGGCCCGCCGCGCCGGCGGAGACCTCATAGGCGCGCATCTCCGTGAAGACCTTCCGTGCGACTTCTTCCGCCGACAGCCCGCGCTCGCCGAAGGCGATGAACACCTCGGTCAGGTGCTCGTACGCGAGCGTCGTCATCAACGCGTTCCCGGGGCCTTCGTTCTGACGTGCCGTGCCGATGCGCAGTTGATGCGTGTCCCAGTTGGTCAGGCGTTCGAGGGCCTCGAGTTCGCGCTCGGCCACGCCGCGCGGCAGCGCCGGCGCCACCGCTTCCGCGAACGCCTCCACAGGCTCGCCGCGCTCGAGCAGGTCGAACGGGCGCAGGCCGCCGTCGGCCGGCGTGATCACGGCCTCGATCTCGCCGCCGCCGGCGGGATAGAAGCCGTGACGGCGCAGCGTCAGGTCCAGCTTCGCCCCTGCGCGACGCATCAGCGGCGCGAAGCTGCGCTGCAGGAAATGGAAGGGCGGCGCCATCGGGTTGTGCGTGCCGCCGGACAGGTGCAGGCGGCTGGGCGCGTCCGCCAGCATCAGCGGCGGCAGCACGGTCTGCAGCACCAGCGTGCAGCTGCCGGCCGTGCCCACCGCGAACCGGTAGTCACCGGCGTGCACCTGGCCGGGACGGAACTCCAGCGTCTGCGAGCCGAGTTCCGCACCCACCACCGTCGCACCGCATACCTCCTGCGCGGCGAGCACGCAGGTCAGGTGCTGGCGCATCAGCCCCGGCTTGGGGCGCTTCGCGCGGATGCGCTCGATGCGCAGCGGCGTGCCCGTGCACATGGCCAGCGCCAGCGCCGTGCGCAGGATCTGCCCGCCGCCTTCGCCGTGCGAGCCGTCGAGCTCGATCATCTTCTCCGTGGTCTTCATCTTCTCTCGCGCCCCCGCAATCCATGCGAGGGGCACGCCTCTCTGTCGTTGTCGCGCGTGTTCTCGCGCTTGTTGTCATGTCGGACGCCGGGTCTGTCGCCCAGTCAGTCCGTGTGTCGGTGTGCCGACCGGTCTGCTGCTTCGCGATGGCGCCTTCAGTCCGCGGCCAGGAGGCCGCTGACGGTCAACGCATACCTGAGTCGGGCCCGGATCGCCGCCGGCAGGTTGACAGCCCCGGTTCGCCACAGGTCTCGCAGCTGCGAGGCCTGCGGGTCGCCGGGCGCCGTCACGCCGCGGCGAGTGCCGACCTCCCATCGACTCAAGGCGGCAACGAGTTCCTCTTCGCCCCCTTCCGGCAGTGGCAACCGGGCCAGTCCCAGCAGTTCATGCAACTGCGTCCAGACGCCCCAGTATTCGAGCACGCGCAGCCCGCGCCGGAAGGCGCCCACGTCCTGGTGTTCGAACACCAGCGGCCAGAACTCCCGTGGCGTCGGCGGACTGGCGCCGAGCGACACCGCGTTCACCGCCACGCGTTGCGCCCGGCTGGAAGCGTCGCCGATCGCCTGCCTCAGCCAATGCTGCTGGGTGTCGCCGTCGCTTCCGGCGATCAGGTGCTGCAGGGCGACCGCGCGCAGGGCGGCACGAGGGCGTTCATTGCCGCGCATCGCCATCAAGCGCGCGCAACGTGCCGTCGCGTCCGCGGGGTCGATCTGGGCGAGAAACAGCAGCGCGGGCACGCCGTGATGAGGCGCACTGGCCGGCGTTTCCAGCTGCAATTGCGCCCGCTGGCGGATCGGGTCCGTCAGCTGCGCCTTGCGCAGCTGCGCGAGGGCGACTTCGCGAACGCCGGCGCGCGGGTCGAGTGCCAGTTGCAGCGCCATCGCCGTGCCGGCTTCGGGCGCGGCCTCGCAGAGCCGGCGCAGCGCGTGCGCGCGCACCGGGCCGGCCACGTGGCCGCAGCCTGTGAGCCAGAGCGCCGGACGCGCCGTGGTGCTGACGAGTTCCTCGACCCGCTCCAACGCCCAGCGCGCAGTCACGATGTCCGCCCCGCCGAGTCGTGCCGACAGCATCGCAGCGCGTTGCGCTTCGGAGGCCACGCGCCACTCCCCCAGGTCCAGCCAGCGCCGGACCAGAGGATGCATGTGCGGTTGCGCCGCCGCGAGCACCGGCAGTCGCGCCGGATCGGTCAGGAACGCGGCGATCTCCTCCAGCAACGGACCGTGATCGGCACGACGGCCGCGCAGCAGGTCGATCATCACCGGCATGGCCTGCGACCACGCGGGAATGGCTTCTTCAACCAGGAATGCCCTCACCGCGACGCGCGCGGCTTCGCGCACCTGCGGCACCCAGTCGTTGATCCGGCGCAGCAGCGTCGGCAGCGTCGCGTGGACGCGCAGCCGCATCAGCGCCTGGATCGCTTCCTCGCGCTCGTAGCCGCTGGGCGACTCGAGGTGGGTCGTCCACTGGGCCGCAGTCCAGGCGGACACGGGTGCGCCCCTCATCGTCACATACCAACTCTTCCAGTCCATTGTTCTCTCCCTTGAACGGGCGCGCGCCCGGAAGCGCGCGCCGTCCCTCGCCGACCATCAGGCCGGTCTCGCGTGCCTCATCCCTTCACGCACACCACCTGCTTGAGCGTGTGCACCACCTCCACCAGGTCCTGCTGGGCCGCCATGACCGCGTCGATGTCCTTGTAGGCCATCGGGATCTCGTCGATGACGTCCTTGTCCTTGCGGCACTCGACGCCTTCGGTCGCGGCGCGCTGGTCCATCAGCGTGAAGCGGCGCTTGGCTTCCGTGCGGCTCATCGTGCGTCCTGCCCCGTGCGAGCAGCTCTCGAAGCTCTCCGGGTTGCCCTTGCCGCGCACGATGTAGCTGCGCGCGCCCATGCTGCCGGGGATGATCCCCATCTGGCCCTTCTTCGCGCTCACCGCGCCCTTGCGGGTCACGAACACGTCCTGGCCGAAATGGGTCTCCTTCTGCACGTAGTTGTGGTGGCAGTTGACCGCCTCGATGTGGCTCTCGAACTTCTTGCCGATGACCTTCTTCGCCGCGCTGATCACGCGGCGCATCATCACCTCGCGGTTGGTCTCCGCGAACTTCTGCGCCCAGCCCACCGCGCGGACGTAGTCGCCGAAGTACTTCGCGCCTTCCTCGAAGTAGGCGAGGTTGGCATCGGGCAGGTTGGCCTGGTGCTGCATCGCGTCCTTCTTCGCCAGTTCGATGAACATGGTGCCGATCGCGTTGCCCACGCCGCGCGAACCCGAGTGCAGCATGAACCACACGAAACCCACTTCATCCAGGCAGACCTCGATGAAGTGGTTGCCCGTCCCGAGCGTGCCCAGGTGCTTGTGGTTGTTGGTGTTCTTCAGCTTCGGGTAGTCGCGGCAGATCTCGGCGAAGTCGGGCTGGAGTTCCGCCCAGGCCGCGTCGACCATCTCGGGCGGGTTCTCCCACGCGCCGACGTCGCGGCCCTTGGGCGTGCGGCCGTGCGGCACGGCGGCCTCGATCGCGGAACGCAGCGGGCCCAGGTTGTCGGGCAGGTCCTCGGCGCGCAGCGTGGTCTTGCAGGCCATCATCCCGCAGCCGATGTCGACCCCGACCGCGGCCGGGATGATCGCCTTCAGCGTCGGGATCACCGAGCCCACCGTCGCGCCGATGCCCAGGTGCACGTCGGGCATCGCCGCGATGTGCTTGAACACGACCGGCAGCTTCGCCGCATTCATCAGCTGCTTGCGGGCTTCGTCCTCCACGGGCACGCCCTGCGTCCACATCTTCACCGGCACGCCGCCGGCGACTTCCATCTCGTTGTAGTTCTTCATGACTCGTTCCATTCAAAAGCGCGATGACAAGGGATCGGCAAGACGTTTCCTGAGCTACCGGCTTGCGCCGGGCGGGATTCGGACCCGCGACGTCCGCGTCCCCGAGGGGACGGGTGCTCTACCTGTAGTCCTGCCAGCATTCATCGCAAAAACAGGGTGCTGGGACTCGACCGGGCAGTTGCCGCGGTGAGCGATGACAAGGGGTGGTGAAACGTGTTCCTGCTCTACCGCTGAGCTACGGCCTCCCGGGGGAGACCGGCGGGATTCGAACCCGCGACCTGGGCAGTGACAATGCTGTAGTTCCACCGGCATTCATCGCTCGCCGCGGCAACCGCATCCGGTGCCGTCGACAGTCTTCAATCCTTCGATTCTTTCTCGTTGTCCAGACACAGCCCCCGCGTGGCGACTAACGGGTGTCGAGGACATCAGTTTCGGATGTAGTCCTCGTCGGCATTCGCCACGCGACAGCAGTCACCTCATGCGTTCAATCGCTGCGGATCGAGCGCCACGCGCTCGATCTCGCGGACCCAGTGGCCGACCTCGGTCGCGCCGGCGGCGAAATCGCCGACCATGCGGAACACCGCATCCGAGAAGCCGCCGACGTTCATCACGTCCTTGCGCTCCACCGCCTGCGTCGAGGCGCCGGGCTGGATGTCGATGCACACCAGCTTCGCCGTCGGGCATCGGACCTTGATCGCCTCCCACTGTGTCATGGTCTCGGTCGCGCCGTGACGGCGCGCGTCGATCCATGACTCGTTGTCGGACACGATCACGACCAGATCCACCTTTGCGCGTTCCTCATTGAGCAGACGCAGCGGCGCGCTGACCGAGGTCCCGCCACCGCCGACCGCCGCCAGCTTCGCCGCGTTGGTCATCACCGAATCGCGGGGATTCAGCTTGACCGGCACGACGCGCTGCTCGAACGGCATCACGCGGCAACGCGGGTTCTTGCGGACCAGCGCCGCAGCCACCAGGGCGGCCACGTCGATGCATCGCACCGCCGAGGTCGCCGAACCGCGCCAGCCGGTCACCGACGAGGACATCGACCCCGACACGTCCGGGCAGACCACGACGCGGCCCTCGATCGCCGGCACGTTGACCAGCGCGGCGTCCATCGCGTCCTGCAGCGCGTCACGGATCTCCGCCGGCACGTCCGACGCCGCGTTGAACGCCGTCATCAGCTGGTATGGCAGCACGCGAGCCGAGGCGACGGCCTGCGGATCGCGCAGCAGCGCCGCCAGTTGCGCGGTCATGTCGGGCTGGTCGAACACGCCATGGCGTGCGAACGCGTTCAGGTTCTGGCGCACCATCTGCCACGAGCCTTGCGCCGCGATGCGCGTCCAGTGCGAGTCGTTCAGCGGCAGCGCCGTCAGCATCTGGAAGGGCACCGGCGGCAGATCGTCCGCCGTCGCGCCCTCCGTCGTGCCGGACAGCAGCGCGCGCTTGAAGCGCTCGTAAGCCAAGGTCGCGGGCGGCAGCACCGCTTCATCGTACGGACGGCCGATCAGCCATGCGAACCACGCCGCGCGCCAGGCTTCCGCCGGCTTCGGGTGGACCATGCGGACCACGTCGGCCAGCGTCGGCTCGTTCCCGATGGACGCCTGCAGCAGGCGCTGCTCGCTCGCGGTCACCAGCCATTGCTGGACCAGCTTCTTCGGACGCGATCCCAGCGACTTGCGGCCGGTCTGACCCGATCGCAGGATCTGCACGAAGTTGCGCAGCATCTTGCCGTTGTCGATCACGCGGCCGAACACGGGCTGCAGCAGCGCGATGTCGCGTTGCGCCAGCACGGCTGCCAGCAGCGCCGGCATGTCCTTCATGTGGCCGGCCTGACGGGCGTAGACCGCAGTCTTGGCCAGGAAGGCGGTGTCGACGTCCTGTGCCAGCGCCAATGCGTCCTCCAGCTGGGATGACGCGTCGGCGTGGAAGGTCGACGTCATGCAGCCCGTGGCCGCCAGTTGCGCCAGGTGGTGCCGGGTCTTGTAGCCGTAGGCACGGGCGCCGGACTGGTTCACCGCGTCCGCGGCGGGCGCCAGCTTGCCGGGCGTCGTCTTGAAGAGTTGCGTGTTGACCATGTGGTCCTCCCTGTCGGATGTTGTTCGGCGTTGCCGTTCTGCTGCTTCGCCGTGTTGTCTTGATCTCTTTATTGCAACGCCCGTGCCAGGTCTTGCCTGGTCTCGTCTGAAGTTGATCAACCCATTGATTCAAAAGGGAAAAATTCTTGTCCGACCTGGAAGTTTGCACCCTCCATTCATCCGGCGTCTTTGGCGGGACTGGATGATTGGCTAGATAACTAGCGAAAAAGATAGATGGCGCGGGCGCTGCGGATAAACTGCGGCCCCATGTCGAAGAAGAACGTGGTGATCGGCTACCTCGGATCGCAGCTGGACGGCGGCCTGGGCGCCGGCCGTTGGGAGAAGTGGCGGCCGACGATCTCGCTGGTGTCGCAGCCGGACGTGGTCGTACATCGGCTGGAGCTGTTCCATGCACCGCAACACCTGACCCTGGCGCAGCTGCTGCGGACCGATATCGCCACGGTCTCGCCGGAGACCGAGGTCCACCTCGTCCCGATGCCGCACGAAGATCCGTGGGACTTCGGCGAGGTCTACGCGACGCTCTACGACTGGGTGCGCGGCTACCGCTTCGATCCCGCGCACGAGCAGTACTGGGCGCACATCACCACCGGCACGCACGTCGCGCAGATTTGCATGTTCCTGATGGTGGAGGCGCGCTTCATCCCGGGCGTGCTGCTGCAGACCTCCCCGCCGCGCAAGCAGCGCGCGGGCGACCCGGGCTCTATGACGCTGATCGACCTGGACCTGTCGCGCTACGACGGCATCGCGCAGCGCTTCCGGGCCGAGCAGCATGACGCGGTCGCCTTCCTGAAGAGCGGCATCGCCACGCGCAACCGCCGCTTCAACGCGCTGATCGAGGAGATCGAGCGCGTGGCCGTGCACTCCCGCGCGCCCATCCTGCTGGCCGGGCCGACCGGCGCGGGCAAGTCCTTCCTCGCGCGCCGCATGTACGAGCTGAAGCAGACGCGCCACCAGCTGGCCGGCGCCTTCGTCGAGGTCAACTGCGCGACGCTGCGCGGCGACGGCGCGGCGTCGACGCTGTTCGGGCACAAGAAGGGCTCGTTCACCGGCGCGATGGCCGATCGGGCCGGGCTGCTGCGCACCGCCGACGGCGGCTTGCTGTTCCTGGACGAGATCGGCGAACTGGGCCTGGACGAGCAGGCCATGCTGCTCAAGGCGATCGAGGAGAAACGCTTCCTGCCCGTGGGCGCGGACCGCGAGGTCGCCAGCGACTTCCAGCTGATCGTCGGCACCAACCGCGACCTGCGCGCCGAGGTCGCCGCGGGGCGCTTCCGCGACGACCTGTTCGCGCGGATCAACCTCTGGACCTACAGCCTGCCCGGGCTGCGCGACCGGCCCGAGGACATCGAGCCCAACGTCGATCACCTGGTGCAGCAGGTCGGGCGCGAAAGCGGCCGCGCGGTGCGCTTCAACGCCGAGGCGAAGGCGCGTTACCTCGGCTTCGCGCAATCGCCGCGGGCGCCGTGGAGCGGCAACTTCCGCGACCTGTCGGCCTCGGTGATGCGGCTGGTGACGCTGGCGGAGGGCGGTCGCATCGGCCTGCCGCTGGTCGAGGCCGAGATCGCGCGGCTCGAGTGGCTGTGGGAACGCGACACGGCCGGGCCGGGCAACGCGGACGCCGGCGAGGGGGTGGGCGAGTCGCTGCTCGCGGCGCTCCTCGACGCGCCGGCCCTGGAGGCGATGGACCTTTTCGATCGCCTCCAGCTCGCGGCCGTGCTGCGTGTGTGCGCGGCGGCGTCGTCCCTGTCGGAGGCAGGACGGCAGCTCTTCCATGCCAGCCGGCAGGCGCGCAGCGTCGTCAACGACGCCGACCGCTTGCGCAAGTACCTGCTGAAGTTCGGCTTGTCCTGGGACCGCATCGCCGCGGCGCGGTGATCGATGACCCGACGCGCCTTCATGCGATCCGCCCCCGTCTCCCGTACGGCAGCCCGGATGCTGCGTCAGGACCGGTCACAATCGCCGTCCTCGCCTATGACTTTCGACCGGTCGCCCTCCCTCTCCTCCGACGATCCCTTGCCCGGGATGCCGATGCGTCTTCGCGGGGCGGCGTGGCTGCTCGCCGCGTTCTGCGTGGCGACGGCGGCACCGGGGGGCATGGCGGCGACCGCGGCGTCGGCACACGCGTCAGCGCCCGTGGTGACGAAGGCGGTGCCGGCTGTACGGGCCGCATCCACCGCCGCACCGGCAGCGGCAGCGGCAAGGACGGCAGCGTCCGCGCCGGTGCCCGACCTCAGCGCCATCGGCGACCTGTCCGATCCGGTCCGTGCCGTCAGCCAGTACAAGATCGATCTCTGGCAGACCGAACAGGGGCTGCCGCTCAACACCGTCCAGGCGCTGCTCCAGTCCCGCGACGGCGGCCTGTGGATCGGCACCGGTGGCGGCCTGGCGCGTTTCGACGGCAAGCGGTTCGTGAGCTTCGACGCCGCGCGGGCGCCCGACGTTGCTTCGCAGCCGGTGTTCGCGCTGCTGGAGGATCGGCGCGGCCGGCTGTGGATCGGCCATCCCAACGGCGTGACCGTCTATGAGCACGGCCGCTTCTCGCCGGCCGTCACCAAGGCGCAGGCGGGCGGCCGCCGGATCTGGTCGCTGGTCGAGGACAAGACCGGCGCGATCTGGGCGGCCGGCGACGGCGGACTGGTCCGCTGGCAGGACGGCGCGGTCAAGGTCTTCGGCACTGCGGACGGACTGCCCGCCGCGCGGCTGCGCAGCGCCGTGTTCGACACGGCCGGCACGCTCTGGATCGGCACCACCGGTGCCGGCCTGTTCGCGATGACACCGGACGGCAAGTTCAAGGTCTTCGATCCGGCGGGCGGTTTCCCGCATGCGCAGGTGCGCTTCGTGATCGCCGATCCGGCTGGCGGCATCTGGGCGGCGACGGCGGGCGGCGGACTCGTGCGCATGCCGGGTCTCGACCCATCGGCGATGCGCGTCTACACGACCGCCGACGGCCTGCCCAGCGATCACCTGACCGCGCTGGCCCGCGACGCCCGCGGCGACCTGTGGGTCGGCAGCTGGGGCGCGGGCGTCAGCCGTTTCCGCGAGGGGCGCTTCAGCACGATCTCCAGCGGCAGCGGTCCGGGCAGCGGTCTGGCCGGCGGCCAGATCTGGTCGCTGATGGCCGACCGCGAAGGCAGCATCTGGGTGGGCACCTGGGTCGACGGCCTGAACCGGCTGCGCAACCGCGCCTTCACCGTGCTCGGCACGCCCGAGGGCCTCAGCCATGACAACGTCCGCTCGGTGCTCGCCGCGCGCGACGGCGCGGTCTGGGCCGCGACCTCCGGCGGCGGACTCAACCGGATGAAGGACGGCCGCATCACGACGGTGCGCCAGGCCGACGGCCTGCCGACCGACGAGGTCTCGACACTGCACGAGGCGCGCGACGGCACCCTCTGGATCGGCACCTACACCGCCGGCATCGCGCGCCGTCGGCCCGACGGCCACATCGACACCTTCGGCGCCGACAGCGGCCTGCCCGGCATCGAGGTGCGCTCGATCTTCGAGGATCGCGCCGGCACGCTGTGGGTCGGCACGCGCTCGGCGCTGGCGCGTTTCAACGGCCACGGCTTCGACGTCGTCACCGCGCCCGGCCTGCCCAAGGAAGGCGTCGCGGCGATCCTGCAGGACCGCGCGGGCACGCTCTGGTTCGGCACCACCGGCCAGGGGCTGGTGCGCTGGCGCGACGGCCAGGCGCGCCAGTTCACGACGGCCGACGGCCTGCTGTCCGACTGGATCATGGCGCTCAAGGAGGACGCGCGCGGCGAACTCTGGATCGGCACGAACGGCGAAGGCATCAACCGCCTGAAGGACGGCCGCATCGGCGCGATCAAGCCGGCGGACGGGCTGTGGGACGGGCTGTCGCAGGTCTTCCTCGAAGACCGCGCGGGGCATTTCTGGATCACCTGCAACCGCGGCTTCTACCGCGTCGCCCGCGACGACCTCGACGCCTTCCTCGAGGGCCGGCTCAAGCAGGTGCGCTCGGTCGGCTTCGGGCCGGGCGACACGCTGCGCGCCACCAGCTTCGCCGGCAACCTGCAGGCGGCCGGTGTCGTCGACGCCCGCGGCCGCGTCTGGCTGCCGTCGTCGGCGGGCCTGGTGGTGGTCGATCCCGAGCGTCTGCCCGGCGGCGGCGAGCCGCCGACGGTGCGCATCGAGCAGATCAAGGTCGATGGCGAAACGCTCGCGCTCGACGGCCAGCCGCTGGCGCTCCCGCCGGGGCCGGTGGCGCTGTCGGTCAGCCTGGCCGCGTCGACGCTGCGCGAGGCCGATCGCGTGCGCTTCCGCTTCTGGATGGAGGGGCTGTCGCGCGGCTGGACCGACGTCGGCAACGACCGCGAGCTGACCTTCCCCGCGCTGTCCCACGGTCAGTACAAGCTGCGCCTGGCGGTGTCCGGCGACGGTCAGCGCTGGCGCGAATCGGACACGCCGCTGCCGGTCACCGTGCGGCCGCGCTTCCATGAGACCGGCTGGTTCCACCTGCTCGTTGCCGTCGGGGCGATCGGCTTCTTCGCCGGCGCCGTGATGTTCCGGATGCGCCAGCTGCGCGCCCGCCACATCGAGATGGAACGCCTGGTGGCCCAGCGGACGGAGGAACTCCGGCAGGCCAACGAGCATCTGAAGCAGCTCTCCTTCCTCGACGCGGTGACGGGCCTGCCCAACCGCCGGCGCTTCAACGAGGCGGCCGACGAGGAGTGGCGCCGCGCGCGTCGCACCGGCAGCTCGCTGGCGCTGGTGATCGCCGACGTCGACGCGTTCAAGCGCTACAACGACCAGATGGGCCACCTGAAGGGCGACGAGTGCCTGGGCGCCGTGGGCGCGGTGCTGGGCGCGTCGATCGGGCGCGCCGGCGATCTGGCGGCCCGCTACGGCGGCGAGGAATTCGTCGTGCTGCTGCCCGGCGCCGACCGCGACGCCGCGCTCAAGGTGGCGGAGTCCGTCCGTTCCGGCATCGAGTCGCTCGCGATGCCGCATCCGAACTCGCCGGCAGGCCCGGTCGTCACCGTCAGCCTCGGCGTCTCCGCCTGTGTGCCCAGCGACGAATGCACGCTGCAGAGCCTCATCGCGCAAGCCGACGAGGCGCTTTACGTCGCCAAGCGCGAAGGACGCAATCAGGTGCGTTGACCGAGCGGTCGCCGGGCATGCCGGCCCCCCCGTCCGCTCAATCTCCTCCTCGCCGCTCGGAATTCGCTCCCGGGGGGGGCCGGCATGCCCGGCTCCGAGACGAGCGGGGACGCTCGCAAGGATTTCATTCCCGTGAAGCGGGCGGAGGTGTACAACACGGGCTCCGCGACACCCGCGTCCGAGCGCGCCCCCCTTCGCGCCCGTCGACGCGGCACTCCAGCGTCCGTCCGACCGTTGCCGACCATGACGACCTCACAGACCGTCCGCCAGCACAAGGGCCGTACCTACGTCCTCGATACCCACGGGCCGGGCTCCGGTCCCTGGCGAGGGCGATTCGTCGTCAAGGGCGAGGAGGACGGCCGCCCCGGCGTCACCGCCTGGCACGAGCTGGACGACGAATTCCCCTCCGCCGACGAGGCTGTCGCGCACGCTGATCGCGTCGCCTGCCAATACATCGCCACCTTCGCAGAGCAGGCATGACTCCCCGTGGCCCCGCTTTGGGCGCACCGCGTCGTTGCAAATCCTCGCCATAGCTGGGCTATGGCTGCGGTTTGCGCCTAGCGGTGCATCCCAAATCGGGGCCACGGGGAGTCATGCCTGACGCGGGGCACGCACCGCGTCCATCGGGGGGCGGACTGTGTTTTGCCCCGATTTGGCCTGACCGTCGGCTTTCAGGGAGAAAAAACATGCCAACGTTGTCCAACTTCAATATCGGCACGCGGCTGGCCGCCGCATTTGCCGTTGTGATTGCCTTGCTGCTTTTGGTGCTGGCCGTCGCCGTCTCGGTGCTCAACCGCACCAGCGGGACGATGGACCGGGTGGTCGAGGACCGCTATGGGCAGATCGCCCTGAGCGACGACATCAAGAATGTCGGCGACCAGGGCGTGATCGTGATCGGGCGCCTGCTGATGGCCACCGATCCCGCCCAGGCCAAGCGCTACATGGACGATTACGCCGCCGTGCGCGCGGCCAACACCGAGAACTTCGCGAAGTTCGAGAAGATGCTCAACACCGACGAGGCGAAGGCCATCTTCGCCGAGCAGTCGGAGGCCCGGAAGGTCTACGGTGCCGCGGTACGCAAGCTCTTCGACCTGATCGCCGCCGGCGAGCGCGACCAGGCCATGGCCATCTACCAGGGCGACATGGCGCAGTCGCAGGTGCGCTACTACGCGCTGATCGACAAGATGGTCGACTACCAGACCAAGGCCATGGCCGACGACGTGGTCAAGGCCAAGGAGGACGCGCGCCGTTCCAAGCTGTGGATGACGCTGGTCGCCGCGGTCGCGGTGGTGCTGGGCGTGCTGACGGCGATCAGCATCACGCGCTCGATCACGCACCGCATCCACGGGGCCATCCAGCTGGCCGAGGACGTCGCCAAGGGCGACCTCACGCTGCGTCCGATGCCGCAGAGCACGGACGAGATCGGCCGGCTCATCGGCGCGCTGCAGCACATGGTGCGCAGCCTGCATCGCATCGTTTCGGAGGTCCGGCAGGGCGCCGACACCATCTCCGCCGCGGCGAAGGAGGTCGCGCAGGGCAACGCCGATCTCTCGGCGCGCACCGAGGCGCAGGCCAGCGCGCTGCAGCAGACCGCCTCCGCGATGGAACAGCTGACCGCGGCGATCCGCATGAGCGCCGACAACGCCGACCAGGCCAATGCCCGCGCCGCGACGGCGTCGGAGGTCGCCAGCGCCGGCGGCAAGGCGGTCGGCGAGGTGGTCGCGACGATGAGCGCCATCTCCGCGTCCTCGCATCGCATCGGCGAGATCATCGGCACGATCGACGGCATCGCCTTCCAGACCAACATCCTGGCGCTGAACGCGGCCGTCGAGGCGGCGCGTGCCGGCGAGCACGGCCGCGGTTTCGCCGTGGTGGCCTCGGAGGTGCGGGCGCTGGCGCAGCGCTCGGCCAGCGCGGCCAAGGAGATCAAGTCGCTGATCGTCGAATCGACCGAGCAGGTCGGGGCCGGCGGCCGGCTGGTCGAACAGGCCGGCGAAACGATGACCCAGGTCGTCTCGGGCATCCGGCAGGTCAGCGGCGTCGTCGCCGAGATCAGCGCCTCCAGTCGCGAGCAGAGCATGGGCATCGAGCAGGTCAATGCGGCCATCATGCAGATGGACGACACCACGCAGAAGAACGCCGCGATGGTCGAGCAGAGCACCGCCTCGGCCAAGGCGCTGCAGGACGAGGCCACGCATCTGAACAACGCGGTGCGGGCTTTCGTGTTGTAGCGCGGCCCAGGTCGACAGGCGGCGCAGAACCGCCTGCGACGCCGTCATCGCCCACATCGCCGTTTTCGTCCGCGGCACTGTCATCGCCGCGTTTGTATCCGTCGCATCACCAGGGAGCGACTCATGAACGACAGGATCCAACCGGGCGCGGCAGCGCCGACGTCCGCTTCGCCCGACCCCTCCGGCGCGCGCTGGCGGCCCGAGGTGCTCGCCTTCATCGACGCGCATCGCCGTGACGGTCATCGCAGTGCGCGACTGGATCCGCTGGGCGTTTCGCGCCCCGCCGATCCGTCGCTGCTCGACCCGCAGCGCTTCGGGCTGCAGCCCGGCGACTGGCTGTCGCCGGCCGGCACGCCGCTGTGGAACGCCCGCACCGTCGGCGATCTCGACCGCACGCTGAAGGCGATCTACTGCGGCGGACTGGCGCTCGATGCCAGCGCGGTGCGCGACGCGTCGCGGCGCGACTGGCTCCATCACGCGATGGAATCCGCGCCGCCGGGGGCGGGCGGCGCCGCGGAGCGCCTGGCGCTGCTGGACCGGCTGATCCGCGCGCAGGGCTGGGAAGAGCACGTCGCGCAGGCCTTCCCGCACGCGAAGCGTTTCTCCCTGGAAGGCAACGAGACGCTGATCCCGTTGCTGGACGCGCTCTGCGAGGAGGCCGCGGGGCACGGCGTGCGGCGCATCTTCCTCGGCATGCCGCATCGGGGCCGCGTCAACGTGCTGGTCAACCTGATGGGCTTCCCGCCGGCGCGCGTGCTGGACTTCTTCGACCCGAAGTCGCCGCATCCCGAGCTGCACACCGATCTCATCTACCACCTCGGCGGCGAACGCGAGCTCGACACGCCGCAGGGCCGGCTGACGCTGACGCTGGCGCACAACCCGTCGCATCTGCAGAGCGTGCATCCGGTGCTCACGGGCCTGGCCCGTGCGTGCCAGGACGCGCTCGGCCGCGAGCGCGCGGACCAGGACGGCCGCCGGCTCGTGCTGCCGCTGATGCTGCACGGCGACGCGGCCTTCGCGGGGCAGGGCGTCGTGATGGAGACGCTGATGCTGGGCGGCAAGCCGGGCTACACCGTCGGCGGCACGGTGCACGTGATCATCAACAACCAGGTCGGCTTCACCGAGCCCAACCCGATGAGCGCCTGGCCGGCGCAGTACTGCACCGACGTCACGCGCATGGTCGACGCGCCGGTCCTGCGCGTGAACGCCGACGAGCCCGAGCAGGCCCTGCGTGCCGCGGCGATCGCGCTGGCCTGGCGGGCGCGTTTCGGCTCCGACATCGTCATCGACCTGATCGGCTACCGCCGCCTCGGCCACTCGGAGAGCGACGTCCCGTCGCTGACGCGGCCGCGCATCCACGCGCTGACGCAGACGCATCCGACGATCGTCGAGCGTTACGCCGCCGCGCTGCGCGCCGACCGCGTCCTGCCGCCGGACACCGACATGGCCTCGCACGTCACGCACAGCCGCGTGCGCGCGCACCAGGCGTTCTCCGATCCGTTGATCCCGGCGCAGGACGAATCGCCGTCCCCGCTGCGCCGCCCGGGCGAGGTGCCCCGCTTGGACCTGGCCGGGCTGCAGGCGCTGGTCGATCCGATGACGCGGCTGCCCGACGGCTTCGAGCCGCACGCGATGGTGCGCACGCTCACGGACCACTGGCGCCGGATGGCGGGGCTCACCGAGCCGCCGCTGCGCGCGGACTGGTGCTTCGCCGAGAACCTCGCCTACGCGACGATCCTGCAAGGCGGCCTCAACGTGCGCATCTCCGGCATGGACGTGCGGCGCGGCACCTTCCTGCATCGACAGGCGGTGTGGACCTCGCAGACGACCGTGTTGACGGGGGCAGTGGGCGAGGGCGCTCCGACAGAGTTCGTGCCGCTGAGACAGATCGGTGCCGGCAACGGTCACGGCAACGGTCATGGCGACGCACACGGCGCGGGGCATGGCGAACGGCCAGGCGCGGGTCCGGGCGACCCGTCGCGGGGACGCTTCGATATCTTCAACTCACCGCTGTCCGAGGAGGCGGTGCTCGGTTTCGAGTACGGCTACAGCGTCGGGGCGACGCGCACGCTGACCGTGTGGGAGGCGCAGTTCGGCGACTTCGTCAACGGCGCGCAGGTCTTCGTCGACCAGTACATCAGCTCGGGCGAGGAGAAGTGGGGCGACACCTCCTCGCTGGCCATCCTGCTGCCGCACGGCAACGAGGGCATCGGGCCCGATCACTCGAGCGGCTACCTGAGCCGCTTCCTGCAACTGTGCGGCGAGGACAACCTGCGCGTGGCCTGTCCGTCGACGGCCGCGCAATGGTTCCACCTGCTGCGCCGGCAGGCGTTCGACACGCTGCGCAAGCCGCTGATCGTGCTTTCGCCCAAGGGCACGCTGTATCACGAGAAGGCGTCGCACGCGGAGATCGCGGACCTGACGGGCGGCAGCTTCCAGCCGGTCATCGACGATGCGACGGTCGAGCGCGCGGAGCAGATCGAACGTCTCCTGCTGTGCAGCGGCAAGGTCCATTACGACCTGGATCGTGGCCGTCGGTCGGTGGCGCGCGCGGATCTGGCGCTGGCCCGCATCGAACAGTTCTATCCGTTCCCGGCGGATGAGCTGACGGCGCTGTTTGCGCGCTATCCGGCGCTCGTCGAGATCACCTGGGTGCAGGAGGAGCATCGTCAGCAGGGCGCGTGGAGCTTCATCCGCGAGCAGATGGATGCGGTCTTGCCGCAGCATGTGCAGCTGCGCTGCGTGGCGCGCCGTGCGAACGGCTCTGGCGCCACCTCTTCCCACACGATCCACCAGCTGGAGCAGGTGGAGCTGGTTGCGCGCGCCCTGGGTGAAGCCTGACCGGTTCATCTCTCGCAGTCAGAAAGTCCCAAGGCCCGCGGTCAGCGCGTGTGGGTGGGGCCGGAATGACGCTGGGGGTTCCCGGAGGGATGCCCCCTGCGTCGTGGAGTGCCCGCGCCAGGCCTGACGGCGTCGGGCGGTCTCCCCTACTGCCCTAGCGAGTCCGTCCGCCTCCGGCTCGACGAGCTCCCTCGTCCTTGAGCCTGCGGCCGCCCGAGCTGGATGATTTCGATCGCATGGCAGGCCGCCTCGGTGGCGTAGTTGAGCGCCTCGTTCTCGGTCGCCCAGGCGGAGTCGGTCGCCGGGTGGACGACGTCGTCCACGCCGGCGGCGGACGTCGTCTGATCGTCCCGGGTCTCGAGCCTGTCTCCGAAGGCGTCGTTGGCTGCCGCGGCATTGGGCAGGCCTTGATCCGCCAGGCCGGGATCGGGCGCGTCGCTCCGACGCCGGCCGGTATCCAGCAGTTGGTAGTGGCCGACGAAGGCCCCGCCGGGGGCGGGTGTCGATTCGACGCGGTAAGTGACGCCGCGGTACTGTCCGTCGCGTTGCATGCGGGTTCTCCCCTGGTCTGCGATGTTGCGAAAGCGGCAATTCCCACGCCCGGCGGAGCGGCACTATGTCGCGGTCATGAAGGACGCGTCCGCGATCCGGCGGACGGCACCCGTGTCATGACGGACGGCGTCCGGCGGTGCTTCGCAGTTGTGACAACATCCACGACTTCAGTCCTGATTTCGACCGCCGATCTTGGATGCCCTGCTCGCCCGCCTGACGTCGACCGTCCCCGTCGCCCGCAACCTGGAACAGCTGACCCGCCCGCTGCTGGACATGCTGGGCACGGTCACCGGCCTGGAGTCGACCTACCTCACCACGATCGACCTGCGTGCCGGTGAGCAGCATGTGCTGCTGGCCCGCAACGCCGGCACGATGACCATCCCGGAGGGGCTGACCGTCCCCTGGTCGGACACCTTGTGCAAGCGCGCGCTCGACGCCGGCCGCATGGCCACGAGCGACGTGGCGGCGTGCTGGGGCGACTCCGACGCCGCGCGCCAGCTCGGCATCCAGACTTACGTGAGCGCGCCGATCCGCGACGACGGCGGCGAGCTGCTCGGCACGCTGTGCGCGGCCAGCGCGGACCGTCGCACGATCGGCCCTGAGGCGCAGTCGCTGCTGCGGCTGTTCTCGTCGCTGGTGAGCCAGTTCCTGCAGCGTGAGCGGCTGGTGGCCGACCTGCGCGCGGCCAACGAGCAGCTGGCGACCTACGCCCTGACCGATGTGCTGACCGGACTGCCGAACCGCCGCGCGCTGTTCGACGAACTGCAGCGCGAGCTGCAGCGCGCCACCCGCGACGGCACCTGCGTGCTGCTGGGGTGCATCGACCTGGACGGCTTCAAGTCGGTCAACGATCAGCTCGGCCACCATCGCGGCGACCTGTTCCTGCGCGAGATCGCCCAGCGCCTGTCGCTGGAGCTGCGCGGCTCCGACATGCTGGCGCGGGTGGGCGGGGACGAATTCATCGTCGTCGGTCCCGGCGTGAGCCTGGGCGGCCTGCCGCGTTCGCAAGGACCGCTCGTGGACCGCGGCGAGCCGGCGCAGGCCGCGCGCACGCTGGAGCAGCGCGCCGCGCTCGCGAGCGTGGGGCGCTTCGACCTCGACGGCCACGCGCTGCAGTACGCGGGCGCCAGCGTCGGCGTCGTGGCGCTCGATCCGGCGGGGCTCAGCGTCGAGCAGGCGCTGCACCTGGCCGACCAGCGCATGTACGACGTCAAGCGGGCGCGCCGCCGGACCATCGACCTGCCGGCGGTCATGCAGGCGGCGGACTGATCCGCCGCGGCGCCTTCGCGACGGCCCCGATCAGCGCGGGCGCGCGAGCAGCACCTTCTCGATGAGCAGGTCCACGTCCACCGGCTTGGCCAGGTGGTCGTCGAAGCCCGCGGCGATGGCCGCGTCGCGATCCTGCAGCGTGGCCAAGCCCGTCAGCGCCACGGCAAACAGCGGCGACGCGGTGCCGAGCGCACGCTCCCGCGCCCGCAGCCGGCGCACCAGCGAATAACCGTCCGCGCCGGGCATGGCCACGTCGCTGATCAGCACATGCGGCGGATGCTCGGACGCCGCCGCGACCTGCTCCCATCCCTGCTCGACCGAGCCCGCCGCGCGCACCTCGGCGCCGGCCAGCTCCAGCAGATGCCGCAGCGCGTCCAGCGCATGCGGATCGTCGTCGACCAGCAGCACGCGCAGGCCGCCGAGGTCGGCGTCGACGCTCTGGCGCGGCGTCGTCTCTGGCGTGTCCGAGACCAGCTCCACCGCCGGGAAGCGCACCGTCAGGCGCGTGCCGCGGCCTTCGCCGTCGCTGTGCGCCGTCACCGTGCCGCCGTGCGCCAGCACCAGGTGGCGCACGATGGACAGTCCCAGACCGAGGCCGCCGTACTCGCGCGTGCGGCTGATGTCGGCCTGCGTGAAGCGGTCGAACAGCCGGGGCAGCAGTTCGACCGCGACGCCGATGCCCGTGTCGACGACGGCCAGCTCGATCGTCGGCCCGATGCGGCTCAGCGACACGGTGATCCGTCCGTCGCGCGGCGTGAATTTCAACGCGTTGCCGACGAGGTTGGCCACGATCTGCTGCATCCGGCGCTGGTCGCCCTGGATGCGATGCGGCTGCTGCAATCCCGTGCCGCTCAGCGTCAGGCCCTTGACCTCGGCGGCCGGCTGCAGCCCGTCGACGACCGCGCGCACGCAGGCCGAGAGGTCGAGCGGGCGCATCTCCAGCGTCAGGTGGCCGGACGCGATGCGCGACACGTCGAGCAGGTCGTCGATCAACTGCGCCTGCGCCTGGCAATGCTTGAGGATGGTGGCGATCGCGCGTGTCGCGGTCGCCTCGCCGAGCGTGCCGCGTTCCTGCGACTGCTTCAGCACCGAGGCCCAGCCGGAGATCACGTTCAGCGGCGCGCGCAGTTCGTGCGAGACCATGCCGAGGAAGTCGTCCTTGGCCGTGTTGGCGCGCTCCGCGTCGTCGCGCGCATGCTGCGCCGATTCCAGCGCGCAGCGCAGTTCGTGGATGTCCTGGAAGGCGATCACCGCGCCGTCGATGCGCTCGTCGGCGGTGCGGTAGGCCCGCACGTTGATCAGCCACCAGCGGCCCTCGGTGTCCTGGTGTTCGTGTTCGACCGGTGCCAGGCCTTGCACGGCGGCCTGCACCAGCTGCTCCAACTGGCCGACGGCGAAGCGCGAGGTGACGTTGACGACCGGCTGCCCGATCGCCTGGCCCAGCGCCGCGGGATCGAGCCCGAACAGCTGCGCCACCTGCGGCGAGGCATGCCGCAGCCGCAGCTGGCGGTCCAGCACCACGACCGGCAGCGGGATGCCCTCGACGAGGTTGCTCAGATCGTCGTTGGCGAGATCCAGCTCGTCGTTGCGCGACTTGAGTTCCTCGTTCAGCGAGAGCAGCTCCTGGTTGGCCGATTCGAGCTCCTGCTTCGCGCTCTGCAGCTCCTCGTTGGCGCTCTGCAATTCCTCGTTGGTGCTGAGCATCTCCTCGTTGGCGGTGCGCAGTTCCTCGTTGGCCGATTCGAATTCGACGACCAGCGTGCGCAGCTGCGCCTGGGTCGCCTCGAGTTCGTCGGACAGCGTCGTCACGGTGCGCTCGAGCTCGTCGACGCGCGCGCGGGCGCCGCTGGGCGAGAACGGCGGCGTGGACAGCGCCGACGTGGTCTCGGCGGCGGGTTCGTCCGGCTGGGGCGCCAAGGTGACCAGGAAATGCTGCGACGCCTCTCCCGCTTCGAGCGGCAGGACCTCGAGCACGTAGCGGCGATCGTTGAAGGCGACGCGCTCGCGCCGGACCGGCTGCCCGGTGCGCTTGGCCTCGACCAGCGCCGTGCGCACGGGCACGTTGAGCGACGCGTCCAGCAGGCGCGGCAGCGCGAGCGTGGCCTCGCCGCTGGCCGGTGCGATGAAGGCGGAGACGTCGCCGCGGAACTGCACCACGTCGCCGCCCTGGCTGACGACGAAGCCCGGCGGCACGTAGCGCGCGAGGGCGACACGGTTGGCGGCCTCGCTGACCAGGTCCGGCGGCGGCGCCTGCGGCACGCGCGGCGCGTTGCCGTCGCTGGCCCAGGGGCGCAGCGCATCGATCGGGAACAGCGGCCGGTGGCGGCGCGAGTTCGGCAGCTTGCGGTACAGGTGCGGCGCGCCGGCGTGCTCGAAACCGTCGGCGACCGAGGCCGCCTCGGCCCGGCCCAGCAGCATGAAGCCGTCGTTGCGGCAGGCGTAGTGCAGCACCTCGAAGACATGCTGCTGCGCTTCCTTGCGCAAATAGATCAGCATGTTGCGGCAGCTGATCAGGCCCATGCCGGAGAACGGCGCATGCGTGAGCAGGTTGTGCCGCGCGAAGACGCACATCTCGCGCAGGTCCTTGGCCACGAGGTAGCCGCCGGAGCTCGGCACGAAGGCGGTGTCGCGGAACGGCTGCGGCACGTTCTCCAGCGCGGCGGCGGTGTAGCGGCCGCCGCGGGCGGTCTCGATCGAGGCCTCGTTCAGGTCGGTGCCGAAGATCTGCACGCGGCGGTGGATGCCCTCGGAGATCATCGCCTCCTTGAGCAGCATGGCGATCGTGTAGACCTCCTCGCCGGTCGAGCAGGCGGGCACCCAGATGCGGATCGGGTCGTGACGCAGCGCCAGCAGCTTGGGCAGCACGACCTGGCGCAGCACGTTGACGAACTCCGCGTCGCGGAAGAAGGCGGTCACGCCGATCAGCACGTCGTCGCGCAGCGCGGCGGCCTCGTAGGGGTCGGTGCGCAGGAACTGCAGGTAGGCGCCGACGTCGCGGTCCTTCTGCAGCAGCACGCGCCGCAGGAAGCGGCGGCGCAGGTTGACGTCCTTGACGTAGCCGAGGTTGACGCCGGCCTTCTGCTGGACGATCGCCAGCGCGGTCTCCAGCGCGTCGACATCCTGCGCGACGCCGGCGGAGCCGGGCAGGTCGCTTTCGTGGTGCGGCTGGCCGAAGCGGCGCATCAGCGCCGCGGGGATGTCCTCCGGGGGCAGGACCTCGTCGACCAGGCCGGTGTCGATCGCGGCGACCGGCATGCCGTCGTGCGCCGCGGTGTTGGGCGCCTGCGCGAGCACGAAGCCGCCGGTGGCCTTCAGGTCGACGATGCCGGCCGCACCGTCCTGGCCGGTGCCCGACAGGATGACGACCGCGCCGTCCAGGTCGGGGTCCTGCGCCAGCGAGGCCAGGAAGGCGTCGATCGGCAGGTGCAGCCCGGGCGTGCGGCGGGTGAGGCGGAAATGGCCGTCCAGCGCCATGACGCCGACGTTCTCCGGCATCACGAAGACGCGGCCGTGCTCGACCTTGGTGAAGTGCTCGAGGCGCTCCACCGGGAGCGTGCTGCGGTCGCGCAGGACCTCGGGCAGCCGGGTCTCCTCGTTGGGGTCCAGGTGCGTGATGACCAGCACCGCGAAGCCCGGTTCGTTCGGTAGCGCACCGAGCACGGTGCCGAGCGCATCGATGCTGCCCGCCGATCCGCCGAGCACCACCACCCGCAAGGGTTGTCGCTCCTCTGTGTCCACCCAGGATCCCGTTGTCGTGATTGAAAAGCTGCGCCGCAGTCTACCCCCGCCCGATGACCGCCCCGGCGCGGGGACTCTGGCGCCGGGGGCGCGGTGTGAAGGGGATACTGCGGCGCTTGCGTCTCCACCGCCGTCCACTTCGCCGCCGCCATCATGTCTCCGTCGATGTCCACCACGCCCTGGCAACACACGCATGTCTTCGACGAGGGCAATCCGCTGGCCGCCCGCAACACGCGCTGGGCGGTGCTGCTGACGGTCCTGATGATGGTCGCGGAGATCGCCGGCGGCTACGTCTTCAACTCGATGGCGCTGCTGGCCGACGGCTGGCACATGAGCTCGCACGCGGTGGCGTTGGGCGTGTCGCTGCTGGCCTACGGCGCCGCGCGGCGCTGGGCCAGGGACGGGCGCTTCGCCTTCGGCACCTGGAAGATCGAGATCCTCGGCGGCTACAGCAGCGCGCTGCTGCTGGTCGGCGTCGCGGGGTTGATGCTGTGGCAATCGGTCGAGCGGCTGATCGCGCCGACGCCCATCCACTACGACGAGGCGATCGCGGTCGCGGCGGTCGGTCTGGCGGTGAACCTTGCCTGCGCCTGGCTGCTGCGCGGCGAGCACCACCATCACGGGCACGACCACGGACACGACCACGGTCATGGTCATGGTCATGCGCACGGACACGGACACGGGCATGGGCACGGCGAGCCGCACGACCAGTCGCCGGGGCAGGGCCATGACGACCTCAACCTCCGCGCCGCCTACATGCATGTGCTGGCCGACGCGGCGACCTCGGTGCTGGCGATCGTGGCCCTGCTGGGCGGCCGGCTGTGGGGCGCGGACTGGCTCGATCCGGTGATGGGCATCGCGGGCGCGGTGCTGGTGGCGGTCTGGGCGCGCGGGCTGCTGCGCGACACCGGCCGCGTGCTGCTGGACGCCGAGATGGACGCGCCGGTCGTCGACGAGATCCGCGAGGTCATCGCCGCCGCGCCGTGGCCGGCGGCGATCGCCGACCTGCACGTCTGGCGCGTCGGTCGCGCGCAGTACGCCTGCATCGTCTCGCTGGTCACCGACAGCCCCGACGCGCGGCCGGACGAGGTGCGCCGGATGCTGTCCGTCCACGAGGAACTTGTTCACGTCACCGTCGAGATCAACCGCCCCGATCGGGCGACTGTCTGATCCGCGCCGCGGCGCTCGCCGGACACCCGCCGGCGCGCCGCCACAATCGCGGCCCATGAAAACCAACTACCTCCTCGCCGCCATCCTGGTCAGCAGCCTGATCGGCGCCTTCGTGGCCAACCGTTCGATGAAGACCGCCTGTGCGGTGGTCTCCGGCGCGATCGCGCTGTATGCGCTGCTCCGGCAGGTGATCTGACGGCCCGCGCTGACGATCAATTCCGATCAGTTCCATCAGATCGAAATGATCGATCTGATGAGGTGGCGAAGCCGCTTCACGCGCCGTTGATGGGCTCCTCGGGCCGGCCGACCGCCTGGCCGTCCCCCACTGCCTTTCGTCACACCCCCTCCGGCATCCCCCCGAGTCCACCCTATGGTGGGATGGCACTTGGGCCGACCCCCGCTGATAGTGGGAACTCGTCAGGAGAGGACCATGCGACAACGCTTCGCGCCACCCGCCGGAGAACCCGGCCACCCCTTCACTTCGGCCATGCAGCGCATCCTGCGGCAGACCGAGGTGTTGCTGCAGCGGCGCATCCCCTTCAGCCCGTCCGGCTGGCCCATCGAGGAACCGCCTGCGCTGGAAGGCCTGGAGGTCACCGAGTCCACCTGGGACGAATGGACCGAGGCGATGGCGCATCAAAGCCGGGGCGCGTGACCTGACCCTTTTCGCCCACCCGGCGCGCTGATCGCCCAGGTCGGTGCCGCTCTCGCGCGGACTTGAGCCGGCAAAGCGGCGAAGACACCTCCCAGTTGATCTCCCTCGGTGACGCAGTTCACCGAGTCCGCGACGACCGCTGAGTTCGTCGCGCTCATTGCGGCATGCCGGGAGGTGGCCGCGGCGAAGAATCCGTTCACCCCAACGAACGAGAGCGCTTCGCCATGCACGTCAAGCCCAACGCTTCCCCGTCGCCCGCAGCCCACGTCGGCGCCCCGGCGTCCGCAGGCCCGGCCAAGGGCGCCAAGTCCGGCGCGCCCGATTTCACCAAGATGCTGAATGACGCGAAGGCCGGTGCGCCGGCTTCCGCGGCGACAGCACCGATGGCGGCCGCACCGGCTGCTGCCGCCACGTCGACCGCCGCTCCCGCCACGCTGTCGCTCGACACGGCCTCGCTGGCCGCGCGCGGCTGATCGTCGCCGGGAGCCTCCCTTGAGCAGCGTGCCCCTCCTGTCCAGCCTGGTCGCCCTGGCGACGTCCTCCGACGGCTCGCACGAGAGCGGCCGCACCGCCGCGTCGGGCGGCTCGTCGGGATCGTCGCGAGGCGGCGGCCCCAGCGTGACGCTCGGGCCCCTGCTCGGCGTGACGGCGACCATCAGCGCCAAGGGCCTGCAGGCGCTGGCGAACGACGCGGTGGATGCCGTCGAGACGGTCGCCGATGTCGTCACCGACACGGTCGGCGATGTCGCCGGCGGCGTCGGCAACGTGCTCGGCAATGTCGTCGGTTACGGCGTGATGGCCGCGCTCGGCGGCGGCGCCGTGCTCGATGAACTGGTGTGAGGGTCAGGTCATGCGCATTCGACCGGAACCGTCGTCGCGCCGCTTCGTCCGCCCCGTCGCCGCCCTGGCGCTCATTGCGCTGACGGGCCTCGGGGGTTGCAGCGCGCTGAGTCCGGTGCCCGCCTGGGAACTGCTCAAGGGCGCCGGCACCGCGACGTCGACGGCCCTCGCGACCGCCGCGCCGGCCAAGGCCAGCAATACCGTCCATCACGGCGACGCGCCGGTGCGCACGCTGTGCATCGAGTTCAACCGCAACGCGCCGCTGGAGGACCTGGTCCCGGCGATGCAGGCGGAACTGAAGGGGCAGGGCGTGGACAGCCGCGTGTACGAACCCGGCACCGGCCTGCAGCAATGCGGCGTCTGGCTGCGCTATGTCGCGACGATCGAATGGGGCGTGCCGCCGATGGCCAGCGGTTACCGCGCCAACCTCAGCGCCGCGTCGCTGAGCCTGCACCGGGCGGACGGGACCTTGCTGTCGAGCAGCAGCTACGTCGCCGAGGAGAACTTCGGCCTGGCCCGTTGGGCCGGGACGCGCAACAAGATCGCGCCCGTCGTGAAGGCGCTGATCACCGGCTTCCAGAGCTGAGGGAGAGGGATGTGATGTCGACGAATGAATTCCGCCGCGCGACCGCGTCGGCGATGGCTCCGGCGGTTGCTCCGGCGGTTGCTCGAGCCACGGCGCCGGCGCTGGCGATCCTCGCGTTCGCCGCCTTTGGCGCGCTGGGCGGGTGTGCCGGCACGTCGCAGACGGTGGCCGGTCCGATGATGGTCACGCCGCCGCAGGCGCCGATGTACATCGAGCGGCCCAACAACGGCGCGATCTACCAGCCGGGCATGTCGCCGACCTCGCTGTTCTCGGGCGACAAGCGCCCAAGCGCGATCGGCGACACGATGAAGGTGGACATCCAGGAGACGCTGAAGGCCAGCCAGAAGCAGACGACCGACACGAACCGCGACAACAAGCTGGCGGTGCGCGGGCCGGGCGGCCAGAGCAAGATCGGCGCGGTGGAGCGGCTGCTCAACATCGACGCGACGGCCGCGGGCAGCGATTCGTTCAAGGGCTCGGGCACGACGGAGACGGACAACAGCTTCGTCACGACGGTGGCGGTGAGCGTCATCAACGTGCTGCCCAACGGCAACCTGCTGGTGGCGGGCGAACGCAACGTGGGCCTGAACAAGGGCGTGAACACGCTGCGTTTCTCGGGGATCGTGAATCCGCGCGACATCCGCCCGGGCAACCTCGTGTCGTCGCGCGACGTGGTGAACGCGAGCCTGGAGAGCGTCGCGCAGGGCGACGTGTCGGAAGCCTCGTCGCGCAGCTGGCTCCAGCGCGTGCTGGCAAGGAGTCTGTCCATCTGGTGATCCGCCGACCGCTGCGCGGTCAACCGCGCTGACCGCCGCGCGGTCAACCCGCAAACCGGGCCGGCGCCACGGGGCTTATCCACCGATCGGTGTCCGCGGTCCGCTTCTATAACCCACGATTCGCCGCAATGGCTTTCGCGACAGTTCCGCATGAGCAGCGGAGGGCGGAGCCTTGTCCGGCGGACCTTATGCAGAACACATCATGAGCACGAGAGGGACGCGGACGCCGCCGCACGACGGCGCACCGGACACGACGAGCGACGACTGGCTGGCCGACGGCCAGATCCGGACGTATCGGCGCGGCCAGAAGATCATCGAGGCCGGCACGCCGCTGGCCGAGTGGATCGCGATCAGCGGCGGGGCGGCGTTCCTTGCGGCGAAGGTCGCGGCGGACACGCGCGTGGCCGTGGCGGCGCTGTGGCTGGGCGACGTGATCGGGGCGGACTCGCCGCTGGGCAAGCTGGCGGCGCGTTACGACGTGACGGCGCTGGTCGACGTGACGACGATCCACATCCCGATGCCGCGCATGAAGGACGCGAACGCGCCGGAGCGCGACGCGGCGACGGGCGAGCTTTATGCGGCGACCGCGTCGCGGTTGCAGGACCAGATCACGATGCGGCTGGCCGGCAACGGCTTCCAGCGGCTGATCAGCGTGCTGGCGACCCTGGCGGCCGCGCTGAGCAGTTCGCAGCGGGCGGGCACGGTGGGCAACAGCCTGGCGCTGCCGGTATCGCAGGCGTGCATCGGGCAGCTGTCGGGGCTGTCGCGCCGGCAGACGTGGATCTACCTGGGCCAGCTCGCCGAGCGAGGCTGGAGCCGGACCTCGCGCACGAAGGTCACGCTCGAAGGCCTGAACGCATGGCTGAGCCTGATGAACGAAGTCGAGTCCCGCGGGCTCGACTGCATCGGGACGGTGGATCAGTGCGACATGACCTTGTCGCAGCTTGCCAGCTCCCGAACGATGCTCAAGTGATCCGAGGGTCGCGCGTCAGGCCGCTTCGAACCTGATCTCCGCCGCCTTCTTCGCCTCCATCGTCGGCCCGAAGCTGTTGAGGTTGCGCAGGATCAGCGTGTGGTGGTCGATGATCTGCGGCGCCGTGAGGTCGCCGTAGGCGATCGTCGTGTGGCCGTCCTCGACCAGCGTGACGTCGTAGCCCGAGCTCAGCGCCCGGCGCGTCGACGTGTCGACGCAGAAGTCGCTCTGCGCGCCACAGACGACCAGGTGCGTCACGCCCAAGCCCTTCAGCACCGCGTCCAGATCGGTCTTGTGGAACGAGTCCGGCGAGGTCTTGAACACGCGCCGGTCCTCCGGAATCACGTGCAGGCGATCATCGATCTGCCAGCCCTCGCTGCCGTGGCGCAGCGGCTCGTAACCCTCTTCCTCGTGCTGGACGAAGACCACGGGCGTGCCGCTGTCACGCGCCTGTGCGATCAGGCCGTTGATGCGACCGATCACGGCGTCGACGTCGTGGCAGGCGTATTCGCCGACGCAGAGCGCGCGTTGCAGATCGATGATGAGCAGGGCAGTCGTCATGGCGCCGGACCACGGAGTTGCGAAGCGGCCCAGCATACGCCGCGCGACGAGCGTCATCCATTCGCCATGCCCCGATCGGAACGTCATTTCGGCTGGTCTCATGTTGGTCGCATGCGAGTGAATCGTATGCGCGTGTATTTGCGGCCGACCCGCATACGCGACCTGACGAAAAGGCCTGCTCGAGGACACGTCGGAGATACCAGCGACCGGTGAAATTCGTCCCGTGCCGAATCCCGGCTCGCCGAATCTTCTCCACGGAGTCCCATGAACGCCAAGCACCACCTCCTGGCTGTCACCGCGACCGCTGCCGCCATCGCGAGCGCCTTCAGCCTCGCCCTGTTCCCCGTCGCCAGCAGCGCGCAGACCCAGGCGCCGACCGCCGTCTCCGCGCCGCGCGATGCCGCCGAAGACACCACCATCCGCCCCTTCCAGGCCGCCATTCCGGAGGCGGCGCTGGCCGACCTGCGCCAGCGCATCGCGGCGACGCGCTTCCCGGATCGCGAGACGGTCGACGACCGCTCGCAAGGCGTGCAGCTCGCAGGCTTCCAGGACCTGGTGCATTACTGGGGCACGGGCTACGACTGGCGCAAGGCCGAAGCCAAGCTGAATGCCTATCCGCAATTCGTCACCCGCATCGACGGGCTGGACATCCACTTCATCCACGTGCGCTCGAAGCATCCCGGCGCCTTGCCGCTCATCGTCACGCATGGCTGGCCGGGCTCGGTCTTCGAGCAGCTGAAGATCATCGATCCGCTGACCGACCCGACCGCGCACGGCGGCCAGGCCTCGGACGCCTTCGACATCGTCATCCCGTCGATGCCGGGCTACGGCTTCTCCGGCAAGCCGACCGGCACCGGCTGGGGCCCCGAGCGCATGGCGCGTGCGTGGGACGTGCTGATGAAGCGCCTGGGCTACACGCAGTACGTGTCGCAGGGCGGTGACTGGGGCTCGGTCGTCGCGCAGGCGCAGGGCCGTCTGGCGCCGCAAGGGCTGCTGGGCATCCACGTGAACATGCCGGCCACCGTGCCCGCGGACATCGCCGCCTCGATCAAGAGCGGCAAGCCCGCGCCGGCCAGCCTCTCCGCGAAGGAGAAGGCCGCCTACGAGTCGATGAACCGCCTGTACACGCGCGGCGGCGGCTACGCCGGGATGATGGTCACGCGCCCTCAGACGCTGGGCTACAGCCTGTCGGACTCGCCGTCCGGTCAGGCCGCGTGGATCTACGACAAGTTCGCCGACTGGACCTTCAGCGGCGGTGTGCCGGAGCGTTCGCTGTCGAGGGACGAGATGCTCGACGACATCACGCTGTACTGGCTGACCAACACCGGGACCTCGGGCTCGCAGCTCTACTGGGAGAACAACAACAACAACTTCAACGTCGTCGAGCAGCGCACGCGGGAAATCAAGGTGCCCGTCGCGGTGACCGTGTTCCCCGGCGAGATCTACCAGGCGCCGAAGTCCTGGGCGCAGAAGGCGTATCCGAAGCTGAGCTACTTCAACGAGGTGAAGAAGGGCGGCCACTTCGCGGCGTGGGAAGAGCCGCAGCTCTTCGCCGAGGAACTGCGCGCGGCGTTCCGGCCGCTGCGCTGATCGGAACGCAATCCTCAGAACTTGTAGTTCAACACCACCCGCATCGCGCGGTTGTCGCCGCGGATGTTGTTGGGCTTGTCAAGGTTGAGGTTGTCGCCGCCAAGCCGGTTGGGCGTCGCCCCCGGCTGCGGCGCACTGCCAATCCAGTCGTCGAAGCCGCCGTAGTTGTCGGCGCCGAGCACGTTCAGCACGTCCAGCCGCAGCGCGACCTGATGGATGCCGTACTTGAAGGCCTTGCCAATGCTGATGTCGACCTGACGGAAGCTCGGCGAGTCGCCTTCGACGAGGAAGCACTGCGGCGTGCCGCCGATGCAATTCGTCATGCGGCGCGGGAAGCCGCTCGCATACGTGCCCTTGGCGGAGAAGGTCAGTCCCCACGGCAGCAGCTTGTCCGTCATGAACGCGCCGACCAGGCGGTGCCTGTCCACCAGCGTGCTCGGATTCCAGCCGCGACCCGCGCGGCCGTAGGTCCAATCGAAGGTGTCGTTGCTCCACTGGAGGTTGGTCGTCTTCGCATCGCTGTAGGTGTAGGCCAGCGTCGCCGTCCAACCCGATGATTCCGAATACGGCTTCTCCGCCTTCACGAACACGGAGTCGGTGCGCGTGCGGCCGATCGAGTCGCCCAGCACCACCTGCCCGTAGCCGTCCGGCCCACCCCAGAGCGGGTCGATCGCCGACTGCTGCGCGAAGCCGCCGTTGGCGTCGCGGTTGCCGCTGAACCAGACGAACTGGTTCTTCGCCTCGACTCGGCTGAGCGCGATCTCGCCGTTCCAGGTCTTCGTGAGTGCCTGTCGCAGCCCGATGCTGAACTGGTCCGCGTACGGCATCTTCAGATCGTTGCGGATCAGCCAGATCTCGCCGCCGGGCGACTGGTTCTTCTGCAGCTCGTCGAGCGCGTGATTCGCCATCGTGCGGTCGTAGCTGCGGCCGTAGCCGCCGAAGACCACCGTGTTCCGGTTGCCGAAGACGTCGTAGGAGAACCCCACGCGCGGCGCGATCGCGTTCTTGAACGCCTTGCGGGAGTTGCCGCTGCTGATGTACTGCGACACGTCGATGCCGCCCTTGGCCAGCGACTGCGCATAGGTCTGGCCCGTCGGCGGGACGATGCCGTAACGCGTCACGTCCGGCGCCATCAGCGCCGCGATGCGGTCGGCCGGTGTCGCATACGCGTTGTTGAGCATGTTGTCCTCGTAGTCCCAGCGGACGCCGAGGTTGAGCTCCAGCTTGGACGTGAGGCTCCAGTCGTCCTGCAGGTACAGCCCCCACTGCTTGTTCTTGAAGCTGGCCACGGACGGCGCCGCCGCGCGCCGGATGTTGCACTGGTCGCTGGTGCTGCCGTTGTTGGAGACGTTGGTGCCGGTGCAGTTCGTGCCGTCCCAGTAGGGCAGTCCGGTGACGTTGTCGATCAGCACGTCGACGCCGTCGACCGAGTTGGCCGTGCCGCTGAGGTCGTAGCGCATGTCCTTGAGCTTCACGCCGCCCTTGATCACGTGGCCGTCGACGCCGGTGTAGGTCAACTCCTCGGAGACGAAGGTGCCGCGCTGCTTGCGCCGCTGCGCGTCCGGCGAGCCGCCGTCCAGGATCACGTCCTGCGAGGCCGTCAGCACCTGCGGCGATGCCGTGGACACCTTGTAGCGGACCAGCGCCGTCTCGGACGCCGACTTCGGATTCCAGAGGTAGTCCTCGTAGCCGATGCGCGCCTCGCTGAGCCAGTCGTCGCGGGACCACTCGTGCTTCAGGTCGATGCGCGTCTCGTCGTTGCGGCGCTCCTTGTCGTTGCCGGGCAGCGAGAGGTTGCGGTCCTCGGCGATGCGGTCGGTCTCGCGCCGCAGCCGTGCGCTGAGGGTCAGGCGATGCTCGTCGTTGAGCTGCGCGTCGAGCTTGCCGAAGAACAGGTCCTCGTGGAACGGATCGACCTGGCTGCCGCGTCGCGCCAGCAGCTCCGGCACGATGCCGGCATTGGGCAGCTTCTCGAAGTTCTGGCCCGCGATCTGGCGCGAGTCCTCGATCCGCTTGGCGTCGTAGGCGACGAAGAAATGCAGCTTGTCCTTGACGATCGGACCGCCGACGCTGCCGCCGTATTCGTACTTCTCGGACGACGGGCGCGCGATGCCCTGGGCCTCGCGCTCCTTCTCCAGCGAGTTCTTCGCCCGCCAGTTGGTGCCGGTGCGGTCGCCGTAGATCTCGCCGTGAAATTCGTTGGTGCCGGACTTCGTCACTGCCGTGATCGCCGCGCTGCTGACCTGGTCGAACTCGGCCTTGTAGTTCTGCGTCAGCACCTTGTATTCGGCGATCGCCGATTGCGGGAACGGATTGCCGCGCGTGTCCGACTGGCCGCTGACGCCCCCGCGCAGGATGTTGTTCTTCTGGCCCACGCCGTCGATGAAGACGTTCAGGTGGTCGAAGTCCTGCGCGCCCGATTGCACGCGGCTCAGGCCGCTGGAATCGGTCGAGAACGCGACGCCCGGCGCGAGGTCCGCCGCACTGAGGAAGTTGCGCGTGTTCTGCGGCAGCGCTTCGATCATGCGCTGCGACACGACGGTGCCGAGCTGCGAGTCCTTGACGCCCTGCCGGCTCGCGTTGCCCTCGACGGTCACCGTGCCGAGCTGGATCGCGTCCGGCGTGTTCGGCGCGGGCGCGGCGCCGAGGTCGAGCGACGCGCTCTCGCCGACGGACAGTGTGATGCGTTCGGTCTTGATCGGCGCGCCGTCGGCGGCGGCGACGCTGACGACGTACTCGCCCGGCGCCAGCCCGATCAGTGCATAACGCCCGTCGGCCCGTGTGCTGGTCCGGTAGCGGGCGCCGTTGGCGCTGTTGGTGGCGGTGATCGACAGCCCGCCGGGCGGCACGCCGGCCGGCGCGGTCACGAGGCCGCGCACGGTCGCGCGACTCACCTGGGCCTGCGTGGGCGCGGCGACGCTGGCGGCGAGCGCGATGGCGACCGCCAGCGCGAGCGCTGATCGGCTGCAGGCGTGGGAGGAAGCGGTCCTCGACCGCAAAGACGGGGCGGTCATCGACCGCGCGTCATGTGGACGGTCCGGCCTTGGCGCGGCGCATCTGTTCCGCGAAGACCTGTTCCATCGCCTTCTTCTCGGGCAGCACGTACACGATGCCCCCTTGCTTGCCGAACGTCGGCCACAGCGTCTGCTCGAAGAATTTCACCGGCATGTTGATGCAGCCGAAGCTGATGCGGTTGTCCTTGGGCGTGGGCGAGGCCAGACGCTCCAGGCGACGCTCCGCGGGATTGATCGGGCGCACGCGGTGCATGGACACGGCGGCCTCGTAGTCGACCCACAGCACGTCCTCGTGCCCGGCGTTCTTGCCGGGTTGCGCGACGAAGCGTCCGGCCGGTGTGGTGCGTTCGCTGGGACGCACCTCGGCGATGGGCCGCAGGCCGATGCCCGCGACGCTGTCGTCACCGGCGGCGTAACCCAGCAGCACCGGCGTGGTCGCCTGGAGCTTGCCGTCGGGGTTGAACACCAGCACCTGGGCCTGGCGCTTGTCGAGGATCGCGAACGGTCGTCCGTTGTGATCCCAGCCCGCCATCACCCATTGGGCGAGCTGGCGGGCCTGCTTGGAAACCTTGGTCTTGCCGAAGTCGGCCTTGCCGGTCCGCAACACTGGCGCGGGAGCGTGGACGACCGGCTGGACCGGTGCGGAAGTGGTGTGACGGGCCACGACGGGCGGAGCCGGCCGCAGCTGCTTCATGAGGAAGGTGGCCGCCGGCCAGGCCAGCAGCGCGCCGGCCAGGCCCAGCGCCAGTCCCTGTGCCGCCCATCCCGCGCGTTCCCGCAGGTGCTCCGGGATCCAGCCCGCAACCGGCCGGAACGGCTTCGGTGGCGGCGGATCGCTGAAGAAGTACCCGCTGGAGGCGCGCAGCATGGGGGGCTTTCAGGAGAGCTCAGGTCCGGGCGTGGCGGCGGTGCGAACCCACCGATCAGTTGCGGTCGGCGCGGGGAGCCGGCGTGCCGGCGCTGGTCGGCTCGGCCGGCAGCGGGTCTTGCGTGGCCGGTTGCTGGTTCTGCCACTGGTCCGTGGACGAGGGCTGGGTCTGCTGCGACTGCGCCTCAGGCGTGGTCTGGTTCTGCTGCGTGGTGGCCGCGTTCGACTGGTCGGCCGGCGTCATGCTCTGGTCGGCAGGCGCCTGCTGCTCGGTCTGCGTGGCGGGGTACTGTTCCTGCGTCGCTTGCGTCGGGGTGGACTCGGTCGAGTTCTCGACCTGCGCATAGGCCAGGCCCAGCACGCTGGCGAAGGCGGTCAGGGCAACGGCACCGGTGACGAGGGATTTGGTCGCGTTCATGTGGTCTCTCCTTTGGGCTTGAGGGGCCGATCGGTGGAGATCGGTTAGGACCTACTTTGGACGGTCGTCGGGGCGTCCGACGTCGTCTGATGGCGCGAGGATTTGTAGGACAAACGGCAAGTTGCACCCCGATACATCCGCGTGTTCATCGGGGCAAACGGCGATCCCCGCGCCGCCGGACGCCCAAAGAAAAACCGGACGGCCCGTGAAGGGCGGTCCGGTGAAGAAGGCGCTGATGGACGCCTTCGGAGACAGGAAACCTCCGAACAATAGGCATTCACCCCGATCGCATAAATGACGCTCAGCGCAACGCACCGTTGTGGGGACCTCAACAATCCCCCCTGGTGCCGGGCATCCCCCGGACCTCCTGGGGTGGACACCCGCTCCAGGGGGTGTTGTGCGTCAATCGCCCAAATTCCCCAGGGCACATTCGGTTACCGCCGGGCGTTTCACAGGCGCCGGCTGTCGGTTTCGTGCGATAGATGTCCGCTTACAAGGTGTGGTTGTCAAAGGATGTCACTGACATGCGTCAAGATCGCGCCCGCCGCGAGCGTTCTGCCCCAACTTTTTCAGCGTGTCACCAGATACCGTTCCCCTAACGGTTTCTTGATGCCGAAAGGGACGGGGACGTCGGAACACGGGACGCGGTCGATCGGCGCCGTTTGAGGGTTCGGCGCCGTTCGTGTTCAGCGGGCCGCGTCGCGGCCGCCTTTCATTGTTTGAGGAGGACCCATGTCTACTGTGCTGACCGACCAGGGCGGCGGATCCGCCGGCTCGAGCTGGCTGGACAAGGAGCGCACCATCGCCGCTCCCGGTTTCAACCGCTGGCTGGTGCCGCCGAGCGCGCTCGCCATCCACCTGTGCATCGGGATGGCCTACGGCTTCTCGGTGTTCTGGCTGCCGCTCTCCAAGATGCTGCAGACCGCCGGCACCGGCGCCGCGTGCGGCAAGGACGTGGGCTTCTTCGCCCAGCTGTTCACCACCCAGTGCGACTGGAGCGTCGCGACGCTGGGCTGGATGTACACGCTGTTCTTCGTGTTCCTGGGCTGCGCCGCCGCGATCTGGGGCGGCTGGCTCGAACGCGCCGGTCCCCGCAAGGCCGGCCTGGTCTCGGCCGTGTGCTGGTGCGGCGGCATGCTGATCTCCGCGATCGGCATCCACACCCACCAGTTCTGGATGATGATCCTGGGCTCCGGCGTGATCGGCGGCATCGGCCTGGGCCTGGGCTACATCTCGCCCGTGTCGACGCTGATCAAGTGGTTCCCGGACCGCCGCGGCATGGCGACCGGCATGGCCATCATGGGCTTCGGCGGCGGCGCGATGATCGGTTCGCCGCTGGCCGTCGAGCTGATGAAGAACTTCGCCACCCCGACCGACGCGGGCGTGATGCAGACCTTCGTCATCATGGCCGTCGTGTACTTCCTGTTCATGGTCGCCGGCGCGCTGGGTTACCGCGTGCCGCCCACCGGCTGGAAGCCCGCGGGCTGGACCCCGCCGGCGGCGCAGGCCGCCAACACCATGATCACGCAGCGCCACGTGCACGTGAAGAAGGTGTGGGGCATCCCGCAGTTCTGGCTGGTCTGGATCGTGTTGTGCATGAACGTGTCCGCCGGCATCGGCGTGATCGGCATGGCCAGCCCGATGCTGCAGGAGATCTTCGGCGGCTCGCTGATCGGCGTGGAAGCCAAGTTCGCCGAGCTCGACAAGACGCAGCTGGCCGCGATCGCCGCGATCGCCGGCGGCTTCACCGCCCTGCTGAGCTTGTTCAACATCGGCGGCCGCTTCGTGTGGGCGTCGCTGTCGGACAAGCTGGGCCGCAAGCTCACCTACACCGTGTTCTTCGTGCTGGGCGGCCTGCTGTACGCCAGCCTGCCGAGCAGCGCGGCCGCGGGTCACAAGCTGGCCTTCGTGGGCGCGGTCTGCATCATCCTGTCGATGTACGGCGGCGGCTTCGCCACCGTGCCGGCCTACCTGGGCGACCTCTTCGGCACGCAGATGGTGGGCGCGATCCACGGCCGCCTGCTGACCGCGTGGGCCACCGCCGGCATCCTCGGCCCGATCGTCGTGAACTACATGCGCGACTACCAGCTGGGCCTGGGCATCCCGCGCGAGCAGGTCTACAACCAGACGATGTACATCCTGGTGGGCATGCTGGTCATCGGCCTGCTGGCCAACCTGGCCATCCGTCCGGTCGCCGACAAGCACTTCATGACCGACGCCGAACTGGCCGTCGAGAAGAAGCTGGCGCACGAGAAGGCCGCCGCCGCCGAAGTGGGCAGCGGCCCGGGCGCCGGCCGCGCCACGCCGACCGCGCTGGTCGCGCTGGCCTGGCTGGCCGTGGGCATCCCGCTGGCCTGGGGCATCTATCGCACGCTGCTGAGCGCGTCGAAGTTCTTCAGCTGAGCCGACGCTCAAACCCCGCCGGCGGCGCGCGAGCGCCTGACCGGCTAGCATGACCCTCGCCCCGGCGGCCGTCCACGACGACCACGGGGCGACTCTGTTTCAAGACCTCGCGTTGGGCGAGGGGCGGACAGGGGAACAACGATTCCGGAGGACTCGATGAGCGACCAGAAGATTCACTTCTACAAGGGCCCGGCGGGCGGCTGGGGCGCGCTGAGAAGTGTTGCGAAGCATCTGCAGCAGCAGGGCGTTGCGATGAAGGGCGCCAAGACGCTGCTGTCGGCCAACCAGCCGGACGGCTTCGACTGCCCCGGCTGCGCGTGGCCCGACCGGGACCACCGCTCGACCTTCGAGTTCTGCGAGAACGGCGCCAAGGCCATCGCCGCCGAGGCGACCGCGCATCGCGCCACGGCCACCGTGCTGGGCGGACACACCGTCAGCGAACTGGCCGAGTGGTCCGACTACGACCTCGAGAACCTCGGCCGCATCACCGAGCCGCTGGTCTACGACCGCGCCACGGACCGCTACACGCCGATCGCCTGGGACGACGCCTTCGAGCTGATCGCCGCGCGCCTGAACGCGCTGAGCAGCCCCAACGAGGCGATGTTCTACACCTCGGGACGCGCCAGCAACGAGGCCGCGTTCCTCTACCAGCTGTTCGTGCGCGAGTTCGGCACCAACAACTTCCCCGACTGCTCGAACATGTGCCACGAGCCCAGCGGCCAGGGCCTGAAGCCGACGATCGGCATCGGCAAGGGCACGGTGACGCTGCACGACTTCGAGCAGGCGGACGCGATCTTCATCTTCGGCCAGAACCCCGGCACGAACCACCCGCGCATGCTGGGCGAACTGCGCGAGGCGTCCAAGCGCGGCTGCAAGATCGTCAGCTTCAACCCGCTGCGCGAGCGCGGCCTGGAGCGCTTCGCCGATCCGCAGGACAAGATGGAGATGGCGACGCTGGGCAGCACGCCCATCTCGACCAACTACTTCCAGCTGCGCATCGGCGGCGACATGGCCGTCATGAAGGCGCTGTGCAAGCGCGTCTTCGAGCTCGACGACGCGGCGGTCGCCGCCGGCGGCGAGCGCGTGCTGGACCTGGGCTTCATCGCTGAGCACACCAACGGCATCGAGGAATTCGAGGCCAGCATCCGCGCCGAAAGCTGGGAAGCGCTGGAGGCCGAATCCGGTCTGTCGCAGGAGCAGCTCTGCGCCGCCGGCGACCTGTATGCGCAGGCCAAGCGCGTGATCATCTGCTGGGGCATGGGCATCACGCAGCACCAGCATTCGGTCGCGACCATCCAGCACATCGCGGCGCTGCTGATGCTGCGCGGCAACCTGGGTCGCGAAGGCGCGGGCGCCTGCCCGGTGCGCGGCCACTCCAACGTGCAGGGCGACCGCACGATGGGCATCTACGAGAAGCCGCCCAAGGCGCTGCTGGACCGCCTGGGCCAGGTGTTCGGCTTCGAGCCGCCGCGCGAGAACGGCTACGGCACCGTCGAGGCCATCCAGGCGATGCTCGACGGCAAGGGCAAGGTGTTCTTCGCGCTGGGCGGCAACTTTGCCGCGGCGACGCCGGACACGATCGCGACGTGGAAGGCGCTGCGGTCCACCGACCTGACCGTCCATGTGACGACCAAGTTCAACCGCAGCCACACGATCCACGGCAAGGAGGCGCTGGTGCTGCCCTGCCTGGGCCGCACCGAGATCGACATGCAGGCCACCGGCCCGCAGGGCGTGACGGTGGAAGACTCGATGAGCATGGTTCACATCTCCAGCGGCATGAACGCGCCGGCCTCGGAGCACCTGCTGTCCGAGCCGATGATCGTGGCGCGCTTGGCCGCCGCGACGCTGAAGGGGCGCTCGAAGACGCCGTGGATGTGGCTGGTGGAGGACTACTCGCGCATCCGCGACAAGATCGAAGAGGTCTTCGACGACTTCAAGGGCTTCAACGAGAAGATCAAGACGCCGGGCGGCTTCCGCCTGCGCAACACCGCGTCGGAACGCGTCTGGAACACGCCGACCGGCAAGGCCAACTTCATCACCTACCAGTTGCCGACGGACACGCCGCTGCACCAGGCGCGCGCGCGGATGCGCGATGAGAAGACGGTAGTCTTCAATCTGGCGACGGTGCGCTCGCACGACCAGTACAACACGACGATCTACGGCATGGACGATCGCTACCGCGGTGTCTGGGGCCATCGTCGCGTGGTGTTCATCAACCGGGAAGACCTGAAGGCCATCGGCATGAAGGCCGGCCAGTGGGTCGACATCACCAGCGTCTACAGCGACGGCGACACGCGTCGCGCCGAGAAGTTCGTGCTCATCGAGTACGACATCCCGCGCGGCTGCCTGGCCAGCTACTTCCCGGAGACCAACGCGCTGGTGCCGCTGAGCAGCGTGTCCATCGGCGCGGGCACGCCGACGTCGAAGTCCATCCCGGTGGTGCTGACGCTGCGCGAGCAGGACGCGCCGCTGCCGCAGGACCAGGCGCGGTCGGTGGCCGGGGCGCACGCCTGAGGCATCGGCGATGAACCGCGCCGACGCGCCCGCCGCTGACGTCCACGACGGTCCGGACCGCCAGGTCGAGGACGGGAGCGAGGACGACGGCGACATGGCCGCGCAGGCGCGTTTCGCGCTGGAAACGCTGGCGGAGCTGGATGCCGGCAACGGGGTCTCGCTGCCGCGGCTGGCCAAGCGCACGGGACTGCGCGTCAGCGTGCTGCTGCGGCTCTACACGTTGATGAGCGATGCGCGCGTCGGCGACGCACAGGGACCCGGCTGGGTGCGCTTGCACGTGGACGAGGACGGCCGCTGGATCGCCCGCATGACGCCCGCGGGTCGCGGCGACGCCCCCACGGATCCGGCGCCATGAGCGACGTCTGCGCGCTGCCCGACGATGACGACGCGCCGCTGCCGTCCGCGTTGATCGCGGTGCGGCCCGAGCGCCTCGGCGCCACGCGCGCGGCGGACGAGGAGTTCGTCGCCGAGGAAGTCCCGATCGCGCTCGAGTACAACGGCCTGTCCCACGCGGTGATGCTGGCGACGCCGCTGGATCTCGAGGACTTCGCGCTCGGCTTCTCGCTGACCGAAGGATTGCTGGCCTCGCCGGCCGACCTGCTCGACGTGGAAGTGCGGACGCGGCCCAACGGCGTCGCGCTGCAGCTGCGCGTCACGGCGCGCTGCGAAGCGCTGCTCAAGGAACGCCGCCGCAGCATGGCCGGCCGCACCGGGTGCGGGCTCTGCGGCACCGACAACCTCGATCAGGTCTTCCGCGTGCCGGATCGGCCGGTCCCGCCGCTGCCGGCCGCCCTCGGCGACACCGCAGCCCTCGTGCCGGCGCTGTCGCGCGCGATGCGCGAGCTGGCCGCGGCACAGCCGCTGCAGCAACGCACCGGCGGCATCCACGCGGCGGCCTGGTGCCGCCCGGATGGCGAAGTCGTCCTCGTGCGCGAAGACGTCGGCCGCCACAACGCGCTCGACAAGCTGATCGGCGCGATGGCCAAAGCCAGCATCGACGCGTCGCAAGGCTTCGCCGCAGTCACCAGCCGAGCCAGCTTCGAGATGGTCCAGAAGGCCGCCATCGCCGGCATGCCAATGCTGGCCGCCGTGAGCGCGCCGACGCACCTGGCAATCAGGACGGCGCAGTCCTGTGGGCTGCGGCTCGCAGGCTTCGTCCGGGAAGGTCGCGCGACGTTGTACGCGTAGGGGCGTTCGGGCGTTCGGGTGACCGCCCACCTGCGGCTGCCGGGGCGTTGGCCGCCATTGCAGGGGGCCCAGGCGGCAAGCGCCTGAACCCCCAGCAATGCCGTCCCCAGACATCACCGTACTTCCCCGGTTTTGCTACCGAGGACTTCCGGGGGGTGATACCGAGGACTTCAGAACTTGCAGCCCATCCCCAACTGGGCGGTGACGTCGATCTGCGCCGATCCGTCACCCTTGCGGCTCAGCTTCGACGGCATGCGGAAGCGCGCGGCGCACTCGGTGGCATCCAGTCCAAGCCCCCGCAACATCTGCTTCGGGCCTTCCATGCCGATGCTCAGCGCATGATGCGCGCGCTTGGGCGGCGGGCCGATGGGCGCGCCCTCGCGCGGGAGTTCAATGACCTGGATGTCGAGGCTCCGGTTCAGCATCACGTTGGACCTGGCGCCCTCGGGCGCACCGGTGGCGCTGGCTCGGAGCCGGGTCCGCAGGGCCGCGAGCGAGGCCTGCAACGCGAGCGGCTGACGGGCGCGCTCGGCTGAGGTGGCGGCGTCGGACGCCGATGTCGATACCGGAGTCGGCGGCGGCGCCGAGGCCGCCGGCTCCACTTCCGGTGCCGCCGTGGCGATGCCCGCGGCACTCACGATGCCAACGGCAGCAGCCACACCGACGAGGGTCCGCCAAGTCCTGCGCGACGAGTGCGCCATGTCGTCCTCCAACCTCCAGCCCGCGAATCCTCACAGTGCGCGGCGGGGCTGAAGCGCGGCTGAAGCCGGGGTCGGGACTTTCCCCCGTGGACATGGGGGATCCGGGGAGGCGCGTGCCTACATCCCCTTCGCCACCAGGGGCAAGACCAGTACCCCGCTGCGTTTCGATGACGGTCGACATTACATTATTCATGTCGAGCGACATTGAAATGCTCAAGGAGACGTGAATGAAAGCGCTGATCGCCGCCTACGCCCGTACGCCGTTCCATTTCGCGAAGAAGGGGGCGCTGGCCCAGACGCGGCCCGACGACCTGGCCGCGCAGGCCGTGCGCGGGCTGCTGGCGCGCACCGGCGTGGCCGGCGCCGAGATCGAGGACGTGATCCTCGGCTGCGCCTATCCGGAGGCCGCGCAGGGCAACAACCTGGCGCGCATCGTGGGCCTGCTGGCGGGCCTGCCGCACAGCGTGCCGGGCATGACGGTGAACCGCTTCTGCGGCTCGTCGATGCAGGCGGTGCACATCGCCGCCGCGAACCTGGAGGCCGGCATCGGCGAGGCCTACCTCTGCGTCGGCGTCGAGTCGATGACCTTCGTGCCGCAGGGCGGCTTCAATTTCTCGCCGCATCCGGCGCTGCAGGCCGACACGGACGCGTACATCTCCATGGGCGATACGGCCGAAAACGTCGCCCAGCGCTGGGAGGTGAGCCGCGCGGATCAGGAGGCGTTCGCGCTGGCCTCCCATCGCAAGGCGGCCGCGGCCCGTGCCGATGGCCTGCTGCGCGAGGAGATCGTGCCGGTGGTCAATGCCGCCGGCGAGGCGGTCGAGGAGGATGGCTGCATCCGTCCCGGCACGACGCTGGAGGCGCTCGCCTCGTTGAAGCCGGTGTTCCGACCGGACGGCGTGGTCACGGCGGGCACCTCGTCGCCGCTGACCGATGGCGCGTCGGTCGTGCTGGTCTGCACCGAGGACTTCGCCCGTCGCCATGGCATCGCACCGTTGGCGCGCGTCGTCAGCTTCGCCAGCGTCGGCGTCGATCCGGCGGTGATGGGCATCGGTCCCGTGCCCGCGACGCAACTGGCGCTCAAGCGCGCCGGCCTGAGCGTCGACCAGATCGACGTCGTCGAGCTCAACGAGGCCTTCTCCTCGCAGGCGCTGGCCTGCATCCGCGACCTGGGCCTGGACCCGGAACGCGTGAACCTCGACGGCGGCGGCCTGGCCATCGGGCATCCGCTGGGCGCCACCGGCGCGCGTATCACCGGCAAGGCGGCCGCGCTGCTGCAGCGCACCGGCGGTCGTTACGCCGTCGCCACGCAGTGCATCGGCGGTGGGCAGGGCATCGCCACGGTACTCGAGCGCGTCTGATCCCGGCGTCCTCCCACGCGACAACGCCGCTCCTCCCTTCGTTTCCCCGTTTCCCATTCGCCAAGGATTCATCATGGACTTCAAGAACACCGTCGCCTTCGTCACCGGCGCCAATCGCGGTCTGGGCAAGAGCTTCGTCAAGGCGCTGCAGGCCGCCGGCGTGAAGAAGATCTACGCCGCCGCGCGGGATCCGTCGTCGATCGATCTGCCCGGCGTCGTGCCGGTGAAGCTGGACGTGACGAAGCCGGACCAGATCGAGGCCGCCGTGCGAGCCGCCGGCGACGTCACGCTGCTGATCAACAACGCAGGCATCTCGCGCGGCTCGCCGCTGCTGGGTGACAACGCGCTGGCGGCGCTGCGCGACGAGTTCGAGACCAACGTCGTCGGTCCCCTGGAACTCACGCGCGCCTTCGCGCCCGTGCTGAAGGCGCAGGGCGGCGGCGCGGTGGTGAATGTGCTGTCGGTGCTGAGCTGGCTCAACCTCACGGGCGCCGCCACCTACAGCGTGTCGAAGGCGGCGACCTGGTCGGTGACCAACGGCCTGCGCCTGGAGCTGAAGGAGCAGGGCACGTCGGTCGTCGCGCTGCACGTGGGCTTCATGGACACGGACATGACGGCCCGCCTCGACGCGCCGAAGGCCGATCCGCTCGACGTCGCGAAGCAGGTGCTGGACGCGATCGCCGCGGGTCGCGACGAGGTCTACGCCGACGAACTGTCGCGCGGCGTCAAGGCCGGCCTCTCGGCCGACCCGGGCAGCTATCGCGGCGGCGTCTGAACATCGATCGGCAACCGTCCGGTTGCCGTCCCGACGCGGCGGGCGCCGGCCTCACGGCCAGGCGCGCAGCAGCCAGTCGTTCAGCGTCTTGACGCGGTCCGGGTCAGCGCCGAGCGTGCCCGCCTTCCACACCGCGTACTGCAGCTTCTGCTCGGCCGTGCTGCGGTAGTCCGTGGACGCCATGACGTAGACGCCGGGTGACTTGAGCGTCAGCGGCTGCTTCGTCCGGTCCAGGCAGAAGCCGAAGCCGGCCGTGGGTTCGGCTTCGCCGAGGTCCATGTTGTTCGGGTCGCAGCGGCGCCAGATCGCTGGATCGGTGACCGTGTAGAGCTGGTTGAACTGTTTGAACGCGCCGTTGAGCAGCTTCAGCGTGAGACCGGCCTGCAGCTTGTCGAGGCGGCGGAACGGCGAGGTCTGCGTCGCCTGCGTGGAGACGGCCTCCATGAAGTTGATCGGGTTCAGGTGCTTGACCACCGCCGCCTTGCTGAAGCGTCCGCGGTTGTTGATGATCGAGCGGGTGTCCGTGGGCACCCACAACGGGATGCTGTTGTTGACGAACTGCGCCGACTTGATGCGCGCCTGCAGCAGGCGGATGTCGCTCATCAGCGCGGCCGTGGACTGCGCGGGCGTCGCGTCGCCCAGCGTCTGCGACAGCAGCGAGTCGAAGCCGGTCAGATAGGGCCAGTCCACCGAGAAGTTCACCCAGTCGCTCTGCGCGCCGGGATTGAGCGTGACCTGCATCTGGTACCAGGCGTTGGTCCGCGTGTAGGAGCCGAGCTTGTTGCCGGTCTCCCAGGCCAGCAGCCACTCGCGGGTGATCTTGCCGGTGGCGTCGGTGTCCTGCTGGTAGACCATGTGCGGCGCCAGGAAGAAGGCGCTGACGGTGTTGAACGGCCAACCGCGTTTCTCGCCCCGGCCGGCCCAGGTCTTGGCGGTCGCGTCGTAGTTGCCGATGAACCAGCGCTGGTCGCCTTCCAGCCCGTAGCGCTGCGCCCATTCCCATTGCTGGACGAGGTTCCACTGGAGCGCGTTGCCGACCACCCGCTCGATGAAGGCGTTGGTCGTGAAGGCGGCGGGCTCCGCGGCGATGCGGGCGGAGGAGGCGGACTTCAGCAGCTGCGCCGCGCCGACCTGCGCGCCGTACTGGCCCGTGGCCGCGATGTGGTTGCCGCGGCCGCCGCCGAGGAAGGCGTAGAGCTCGAAGCCGGAGGGCTGGAGCATCGACTGGATCTCGTTGCGCTGCTGTGGGGTCAGGTGGCTCCAGTCGCCGAAGGTGCCGGAGCGGTGGGACTCGAACCAGGCGGCGATCTTCTTCGAGGTGGCCAGCGGATCGAGGCGCCGGTTGTCGGCGGTGAAGGTCGCGCCCTTCTCGAACGACCCCGCCGCGTTGGCGCCGGTCGGCCAGATGTCCAGCGGATGCATCGCCGGCAGGTAGGAGTTCCAGTCCGGGAACTGGATCGGCAGCGGGATCTCGCGCGTGTTGAGCGTCGCGTCGGCGTCCATCACCTTGTCCACGTCGGCCTGCGTCAGCGCAAGCGCCGAGCCGTCGAGCGGCTTGCCGAACAGCGCCTTGACCGCGTCCGTCGGCGAGTCGAGGACCGCGTCCAGGCCGGCGCCCGCGGACCACTCCGTGACCGGCCTGCTGTCAAGACCTGGCCCCGGCTGATAGGGTGGATTCCACGGCGCGGCCTGCGCCACATGCGGCATCTCGCGCAGCGCGTAGCGCAGGTAGGCGGCGATCTGGCCGCCTTCGGCTTCGCTCAGGCCGTGGAAGCGCGAGCGCTGGACGATCGCGTTGTTGGAGTAGTTGAAGTACTGCAGGTCGCGGCCGTCCGACGCGTGGCAGGAGGCGCACGCCGCGCGGAGCTGGTGGTTCACCAGGGTGGACTTCATCAGGCGGTTCTCCGCCTTCCACAGCTTCTCGCCGGCGGCGACGTCGGCCGTCAGCGTGCGGCCGGCCACCTTCTCGGCGTTGATGTCGGCACGCGCCACAGCGTTGGTCGCCAAGCTCTGCCCCTGCGCGTTGCGGAACTGCAGGTCGATGATGCGGTAGCCGTTCGACTCGCCGTCGCTGCCGTTGAAGCGGAACTGCACGAGGTTCACGCCGCTGATCAAACGCGCGCGGGTGGCCGCGTCCAGCGTCAGCTTCATGCGGGCGGTGTAGAGGCCGCCGCCGCGCTGCAGGCCGCCCTGCACGCGCTCGGCGTCGGCGAGCGTCATCGTCGCGTCGGTGATGTCGATCCAGGGGATCGCGCTCGCGTTCGCTGCCGCGGTGCCGCCGAGGATGCGCAGGCTCGCCTTGACCTTGGCGGGCGTCTCGGTCGTGGCCTCGTACTCGGGCGGACCGAAGAAGCCGCAGCGATGGCAACGCAGCCACAGCTCGGTGGCGGCGCCGACGCCGTTCACGTCGAGCGTCAGGTTCGCCGTCGCCACCGTCGGCGCGCTGGGCAGGCCGGGGCCCAGCAGTTCAAGCGGCAGGCTCAGCGGGGTCGTGGCGGTCGGGCCCCCCGAGGTCGGCGGCGCAGGCGCCGGCGCTGGGGCCGGCGAAGGCGCGGGAGCGGGAGAAGGTGCTGGCGCGGTGGGCGTGGTCTGTGGCGGCGGTGCGGGCGGCGCAGGTTCAGGGTCCACCGGCGTGGTCGGCAACATCGGCGTGGACGGGGGCGGCGGGATTTCGGCGGTGGGGTCTCCGCCCGTGCCGCCGCCAGTGCCCGTCCCGCCAGTTCCAGTGCCGGCGCCGCCGCCGGTTCCCGGCTCCGTGGACACCGGTGGACTGGTCTGCGGTTTGGCTTCATCACCGTTCCCGCCGCCGCAGGCGCTCAAGGCCGTGAGCAGGGCAACGGCCAACGCGGCCCGGGTCGATCTGACGGCAGATCGGCGGAGCCACTCAGCGGTGGTGGGACGGGGAGCGAGCGCCATGCGGAATCCTCTCGGCGCTGAGGCCGGCGTGTTCGGTCCCGACGCGCAGGTCGTGCGTCAGGGCAGCGCATTAAAGTGGTCCGCTACTGGGCGCGTCAATCGATCCCGCCCCTCTGACATCGACCGTTACCCGTGTTGCGGAATCCGGCGGAAGGCACGCCACACGCCTACCTCTTGCGGGGGAGGCGAGGGCCCCCGAGAGCAGGTATCGCGCCATGAGAAAAGCCCCGCGGCGCTTGCGCGCCGGCGGGGCTTCGAGAGGCGATGAGCGCGCCGTCAGCCGACCAGGCCCAGGGCCCTCGGCAGCGCCAGCGACAGCGTCGGCCAGTAGGTGACCACCATCAGGAAGCCCAGCATCGTGAGCAGCCATGGCCACACGGCGACGGTGAGTTCGGTGATCCCCATCTTCGTGATCCCCGAGGCCACGTAGAGGTTCAATCCCACCGGCGGGTGGCAGAGGCCGACCTCCATGTTCACCGCCATCAGGATGCCCAGGTGCACCGGATCGACGCCCAGCTTGGCCGCCACCGGGAAGAGGATGGGCGCCATGATCAGCACGATCGCGGCGGGGTCCATGAAGTTGCCCGCGCCCAGCAGGATCAGGTTGACCAGCAGCAGGAAGACGAACAGCCCGAAGCCCTGCGCCGACATCCACGCGGCCATCGTCTGCGGGATCTGCTCCGACGCCATCAGGAAGCTGAACAGCACCGCGTTGGTGATGATGTAGAGCAGCATCGAGCTCATCGCCGCGGCCTTCAGCAGCACCTTGGGCACGTCCTTCAAGCCCATGTCCTTGTAGACGAAGACCGAGATGATGAAGGCGTAGACGGCGGCCACGGCGGCGGCCTCGGTCGGCGTGAACTTGCCGCTGTAGATGCCGCCGATGACGACGACGATCAGCATCAGGCCCCAGAAGCTGTCGCGGAAGGCCTTGAAGCGTTCACCCCAGGTGGCCTTGACCATGCGCGGGTAGTCGTACTTCTTGGCGCGGTACCAGGTGGTGATGCCCAGCAGGATCGACAGGCACACGCCCGGCACGACGCCGGCCATGAACAGCTGGCCGACGGACGCGGTGCCGACGACTTCGCCGTGCGGGCCCGTGGCCGACATGCCGGCGGTGGCGATCGAGAACATCACCAGGTTGATCGACGGCGGGAACAGGATGCCCAGCGCGCCGGACGTGGTGATCACCCCGGCCCCGAACTGCTTCGGGTAGCCCTGCTTGGTCATCGCCGGCAGGATGATGGAGCCGACCGCGACGACGGTCGCCACCGACGAGCCCGAGATCGCCGCGAACATCGCGCAGGCCAGCACGCCGGCCAGGCCGAGCCCGCCGTACCAGTGACCGATCATGGTCGTGGCGAAGTGGATGATCCGCCGCGCCACCCCGCCGTGCGTCAGGAAGTTGCCCGCCAGGATGAAGAACGGGACGGCCATGATCTCGAACTTCTCGATGCCGGTGAACAGCTTGAGCGCGACCGATTCGATCGGCACGTTCGTCATCGTGAAGAGGTAGGTCAGGACCGTCAGGCCCAGCGAGATCGAGATCGGCATGCCGGTGAGCATCAGCACCACCAGCAGCGAGAAGATGATCAGCGTGTTCATGCGCGGTCTCCCTTCGAAGCTTCCTCGGCCGTCTTGGCCGAGCCCACCGCGGCGACGTCGTCCTCGATGCCTTCGACGTGGCCGTGGTCCGCATGCGGCGCTTCACCGGTGCGGATGAAGGTCCAGCACACCTGCAGGAAGCGGAAGCACATCAGGTAGGACCCCAGCGGCACGCAGGAGTAGGCGATCCAGGTCGGGATCTCCAGGTCGGGCGAGGTCGGGCCTTCGAAGAGGTCGGGGTTCTCGATGCCCAGCGCGTGCGTGAACGCGTAGTGCGCGCCGTTCTCCCACACGAAGGTCGCACCCAGCGTGCCCACCGTCGCGGTGAAGAGCGCGCCGGCCAGCAGACTGAAGATCACGAGGTACTTCGCGTGCTCGGGCTTGAGCTTGCGCACCACCACGTCGACCCCGACGTGCGTCCCGGCGCGAACGCCGTAGGCGGCGCCGAACTTGGCCATCCACACGAACATGTAGATGCACAGCTCCTGCGCCCAGCTCACGTCGATGCGGATGACGAAGTCCTGCACCGCCGGCACGCCGGCCAGGAAGCGGTGCAGCACGGCCATCGCGATCACCAGCGTCGCGGCGCCCATGAGGAACGCAATGAGCGTCTCCTCCAATCGATCCAACCATCTCAGGGACATGGCGATCTCCTTCAGACAAAGAAAAGCCGCGCCGCCCTAGGCAGGGGCGCGGCACTGGACGCCGCCGCAGGCGGGCGGACCGATCAAGCGGAGCCCGGAGAACTGGCTCCGCCAGGCTCCTGGGCTCGCCCCCTTGAGGGGGCCGGCGTGAGCCGGTAGGGGGTGGGCCTTACTTCGTCGGGGGCACGAAGCCGGCGGCCTTGTAGGCGGCCTCGACGGTGGCCTTGCCCACGCGCGACTCCATCTCCTTGTGGACCGGCATCAGCGCCAGCTTCCACTCGTTCACTTCGGCCGGCGTCAGCGTGTAGATGGTCGTCTTGCCGCTGGCCTTGATCTTCTCGAAGGCCTGCTGGTTCTCGGTCTGCGCGATCGCGTTGGCGTAGGTGGTCGCGTCCTTGACGCTGCTGTCGACCACCGCCTTCAGGTCAGCCGGCAGGCCGTCGTAGAACTTCTTGTTGATGATCAGCGCATAGGCCAGGTGGCCGTGGTTGCTGATCGTCGTGTGCTTCTGCACCTCGTAGGTCTTCTGCGTGTAGAAGTTGGACGGCACGCCTTCGGTGCCGTCGACCACGCCAGACTGCAGCGCCTGGTACAGCTCGGAGAAGGCCATCACCTGCGGGATCGCGCCCAGCGCGCGCATCTGCGCGTCCAGCACCTTGGAGGACTGGATGCGCATCTTCAGGCCCTTGAAGTCCGCCACATGGTGCAGCGGCTTGTTGGCGCTCATGATGTGGAAGCCGTTGTCCCAGAAGGCCAGGCCCTTGATGCCCTTGGGTTCGAGCTTCTTGAACAGCTCCATGCCCAGCGTGTTGGTCGTGTTGCGGAACGACGCGTCGTCCTTGAACAGGAAGGGCAGGTCGAAGACCTCGAACTCCTTGACGCCCAGCGGGCCGAACTTGGCCAGCGACGGGGCCAGCATCTGGACCGAACCCAGCTGCAGCGCCTCCAGCTCTTCCTTGTCCTTGTAGAGCTGGCTGTTGGGGTAGACCTCGACCTTCAGCCGGCCCTTGCTGCGTTCCTCGGCGAGTTCCTTGAAGCGCTGCGCGCCCTTGCCCTTGGGGGTGTCGGGGGCGACGACGTGGCTCAGCTTGATCACGATCGGCGCCTGGGCGAAGGCGGTCGCGGCGGTGCCGAGGCCAGCACACAGGCCGACGGTGGCGAGGGCGGCCGACAGCAGCAGGCGGCGGGGGAAATTGGCGGACATGCGGTCTCCTAGTGTTCTTCGGAATCCGCCGACCAGGTGCAGTGACGAAGGCGCAGTGACGACCTGTCGCGGAATGTGGCGGATTGTGGAAATCCGGTCCCCGCGCCGCCAGTTGTGGACTTCCACATTGGGGAAACACGCAGCGCACAGGGCCCGGCGTGCGCTCTGCGCAGCGCCTAGACTGCCGCCATGGCCGTGTCCCGACGTCTCCTCCAGCTGTTCAAACGCGCGAGCTGGGCCCTGCCGCTGCTGCTGGCGGTGGCCTTCGCCGCGTCGGTCGGCGTGTGGCTGCGGCTGAGCGACATGCGCGACCTGGAGGAGGAACGGCTCACGCTGATCGCCGATTCGCTGTCGCTGGAGGCGCGCATCTCCGACTGGCTCAATGCGGAGCACGCCGCGGTGGACCGGCTCGCGCAGCAGCTGCCGGGCAACGTCGACGACCACATGCTGCTGAACCATCGCGCGGTCGCCGAAGGCCTGAGGCGGCTGTGGGTCAGCGTCACGGTGCTGGACGGCAACAACCGCGTCATCGCGCATGTGCCGCAGCAGATGCCGCAGGCGGTGGCGCCGTCGAGGGAGCGCAGCGGCGTGAGCCTGGACGAAGGCGGCCTGACCGCGCACTGGAGCTCGCCGCGGCCGCAGGGCGGCCGGCTGGTCGTGCGCTTCGCGCCGAGCGCGCTGCTGCGGCAGACGCTGCCGTGGTGGCTCTCGCAGAAATACGACGTGCGGCTGGTCGATGGACTCGGGCAGCGGCTCGCGCAGACGGGCGACGCGCTCGTGCTGCCCGACACGCAGAGCTACCGCGTCAGCGTCGATCCGGCGATGCGCGAGACCTGGCTCGAGCTCAACACCCGCGTGCCGCATCGCCCGTGGTGGTACACGCTGGCGGCGGGGTTGATGGGCGTGTTCCTGCTGCTGTCGGCGCTGGCCAGCGGGATGCTGCGCCGGCAGATGCGCGAGGTGCGGCGCGCCGAAGGCGAGGCACGCACCGAGGCGGCGTGGCGCCGCGCGGTCGAGGATTCGTTGACGGTGGGCCTGCGCGGTCGCGATCTGGATGGCCGGGTGACGCATCTGAACCGCGCGTTCTGCGATCTGGTGGGCTACAGCGCCGAGGAGCTGCTCGGCAGCCTGCCGCCGATGCCCTACTGGCTGCCCGACGAGATGGAAGACAGCCTGCGCCGCCACCAGCGCAACATGGCCGGCGGCGCGCCGCGCGAGGGTTACGAGGCGCGCTGGATGCACCGCGAGGGCCACGTGCTGGACGTGATGATCTTCGAGGCGCCGCTGGTGGACGCGAACGGCGTGCAGATCGGCTGGATGGGGTCCATCGTCGACATCAGCGCGCGCAAGCAGACGGAAGAGCGCGACCGGCGTCGCACCGAGGCGCTCGCGCATCAGGCGCGGCTGAGCACGCTGGGCGAGGTGGCGTCGGCGCTGGCGCATCAGCTGAACCAGCCGCTCGCGGCGATCGCCGGCTACAACGCCGGGGCCTTGCGCTCGCTGGAGCGCGCCGGCCAGGCCGACGAGATCGTGCTGGAGGCGCTGCGACGGCTCGGCGAGCAGGCGCAGGAGGCGGGGCGCATCGTGCAGCGCATCCGTGCCTTCGTGACGCGGCGCGCGCCGCAGCCGGAGCGCTGCGCGGTGCCGGACCTCGCGGCGCGGGTGCTGGCGCTGCTCAAGCGCGACCTGCGCGGCGTGCTCATCGATGTGACGATGCCGCCCGGTCTGCCGGACGTGCAGGCCGACGCGGTGCTGATCGAGCAGGTGCTGATCAACCTGGTCCGCAATGCGCTCGACGAATTGCACGGCCGGCCGGGCGCGCAGGTGCGCATCGCCGCGCAGCGCGTCGGCGAGCGCTTCGTGCGGGTCGATGTCGACGACAACGGCGCCGGCCTCCAGGGGCGCGGCATCGATCAACTGACGACCGCGTTCTATTCGACGAAGTCCGAGGGCATGGGCATGGGATTGGCGATCTGCCGTTCGGTGATCGAGGCGCACCACGGCGGCATGGAAGCCGGCGCGAGCGCGCTCGGCGGCGCGAGGATCAGCTTCACGCTGCCGCTGTGCCCGGGGCAGGGCGCGTGCGACGGCAGCGAGATCGCCAGCGGCAGCGGCGCCGGCGCCGGCATGGGTGTTGGGGCTGACATTGACCGCGGCATCGGACAACACAAGGAGGGCGCGCGATGAGCGACCCACAGGCGACGGTCCACCTGGTGGACGACGAGGCGGCGGTGCGCGACGCGCTGGCCTTCCTGATGCGCACGCACGGGTTGCGGGTGGAGCCGCACGCGAGCGGCCCGGCGCTGTTCGAGGCGCTCGATCGCGCGATCGAACCGCACGGCTGCATCGTGCTGGACGTCCGGATGGAGCCGCTGTCCGGCCTTCAGGTGCACGATGAGCTGATCGCGCGCGGCGTACCGCTGCCGGTGATCTTCCTGAGCGGTCACGGCGACATTCCGATGGCGGTGGACGCGATGCAGAAGGGCGCGCTCGACTTCGTCGAGAAGCCGTTCAACGACCAGGCGCTGGTCAACAAGGTGCAGCGCGCGATCGCGACGGACATCCATCGCTGGCGCGAGTCCCGCGTCCACGCGGACGTCGCCGGCAAGCTCGCCAGCCTGACCGACCGCGAACGCGAGGTTGCGGTGCTGGTGGCGGCCGGCAAGCTCAACAAGCAGGTCGCCGACGAACTCGGCATCGCGATCCGCACGGTGGAGGTCCACCGCGCGAGAGCGTTCACCAAGCTCGGCCTGCGCTCCGCGGCGGAGCTGGCGACGATGCTGGAGCGGTTTGAGGTGAAGCGCTAGAAGAGCGGCTCAGTGAGCCGCCAGCCGACGCGGGATGAGCTTGATGCCAAGCGCGCTGGAGACGGCCAGCAATGTCTTCAAGGTCGGATGCCCGCCTGCGCTGCATTCGCGGAGAAGTTCCTCGCCAGAGAGTCCGCACGCCAGTGCAACTTCTTCGATCCCTTTGGCACGAACAGCGACGCCCAAGGCGTGCGCCAAGTACGCTGTGTCATTCGCCTTCAGGGCTTCATCGAGATAGATGGCGATGGCCTCGACGCTGTCGAGGTCATCCACAGAATCAAACGTCGTATAGGTCAGGTGCATGCATGCAGCGTATGCCGCACGCGGTCATGCAGCACTGATCACAAGCGATACGTTGCTTCCGCCGAATGCGAAGGAATTGCTGACCATTGACTTGGATGAGTCGAAGGCTCGCGGTTCGCGGATCACGTCGGCGACTTCCTCGAGCACGCTCGTGCTGACGTGCGCGCTTGGCGGGAGCTGACCGCGACGCATCGCCTGGACGCAGGCGACCAGTTCCAGCGCACCGCCGGCACCGATCAGGTGGCCGTGCAGCGCCTTGGTCGCGCTGACCGGCACGCCGCGCACGCCGAAGACGCGTGCCAGCGACTCGGCCTCGACCGTGTCGCCGACGTCCGTCGCCGTGCCGTGCGCATTCACGTAACCGACCTGCGAGGCCTCGATCCCCGCATCGGCCAGCGCGGCGCGCAGCGCGCGCTCCTGGCCGTCGGCGTCGGGCCGCGACAGGTGGACCGCGTCGACGCTATGCCCGTAGCCGGCCAGCACGGCAAGCGCCGACGCGCCGCGTGCGCGGGCGTGGCTCGCCGTCTCCAGCACCAGCGCCGCCGCGCCCTCGCCCAGCACCAGGCCCTTGCGCGCATCGTCGAACGGCCGGCAACTGCGCGACGGATCCTCCGGATCCGCCGGCGCCATCACGCCCATCGCCTGCCACGCGGCCACCGAGCCCGGGTTCAGCATCGCCTCCGAGCCCCCCACCAGCGCCACATCCGCGCGGCCCTGGCGCAGCAGCATCAGCGCCTCGCCGATCGCCTGCGCCGACGAGGCGCAGGCGTTGGAGATCGTCAGCATCGCCGCCTTCAGCCCGTACTTCATCGCCAGGTGCGACGCGGCCGAGTTGCTCATCACCCGCACCACCGTGTACGGATGGATGCGCGGCGTCTCCTTCGTCAGGTGCTCGGCGTACGACTGCTGCAGCGCGTTCGACCCGCCCAGGCCCGTGCCCCAGGCCACCGCCGCCCGCTCCGGCGTCGCCGACGTCGCCGGCAGGCCGGACTGCGTCCAGGCCTCTCGCGCCGCGTGCAGCGCCATCAGGCTGTGCCGGTCGTGCAGGTTGCGCTGCGCCGGCGGCATGTCCTGCCCCAGCGGCTGCGTCACCGCCGCCGCCGCGAACGGCGCCACGCCGCGCGTCGGTTCTCCCGGCTGCAGCGTGATCCCCGACCGCCCCTGCGCCAGCGCCTCCGCCAGCGAGTCCGCGTCCGGGCCGAGCGCGCTGCAGGCGCCGATGCCGGTGATCCATACCGCTTCCGGGCTCATGCCGGCACCGGCGCTCAGGCGGCGACGGCCGCGGGCGTGCCGGCGGCCTTGGCGGCCAGCTGCGCGTCCACGATCGCGGCCAGGCCGACGATCGTCGGCTGCTTCATCGCGGTGTCGTGGTCGATCTCGATGTGGAACTTGTCCTCCACCGCGAACATGAAGTCGACCAGCATCAGCGAGTCCAGCCCCAGTTCGGCGAAGGTGACGTCGTCCTTCAGTCCGTCGTCGGTCATGCCCAGCTCGTGGCAGGCCAGTTGACGAAGTTGATCAAGCGTGTTGCTCATGGCGGTGGTCCTCGGTCGTGGTCAAAGAAGCAGGGTGTTCGGGTAGTGCCTCGACCGGCACCATCCGCTGCAGGAACTGGCGCGCCGCCTGGGTGACGGCGCCGCGTTCGTTGTCCAATGTCAACATGTGATAGCTGTGATGGAACCAATGCACCTCGGGCGTCGTGCCCAGGTGGCGCTGCAGGTCCAGCACCGAGCGGGGGCCGCTGACGTCGTCCTCGCTCGCATGCAGGACGACGGCGGGCGCGTCGATCTCGCCCAGCCGGCGGCGCACGAGGCGGATCATTCGCGAAGCCTGGTACAGGGACGCGGCCGGCAGCCGGTCCGCGCCGGCCGCGGAGACGTGGCTCGAATTCATCGCCTGGGCGACCCACTCGCGCAGCCGCTCGTTCTTGATGCCGTAGGGCGGCGTCTCGCGGAAGGACAGCCACTGGCGCAGCGGCGGCACGTAGGCCAGCGGCAGCAGGCGGCGCCACGGCGAGACGTTCCAGCCGTCGAAGTGCAGGCTGGTGGACAGCAGCATCAAGGCGGCCGCCGGTCGCTTCAGCGCGAGGGCCAGCGCCAGCACGGCGCCCATCGACAGGCCGCCGACGGCCACGCGGCTGTGCTTCGCGGCCAGCGCGTCGAAGTGCGCGGCGGCCAGGTCGACCCAGGCCTCGAAGGGCGGAACCGGACGGCGGGTGGGTTGGTCGACCGCCGGCGCGCCGGCGGCCGGGGGCACGACGCCGTAGCCGTCCAGCGCGGGCGCTTCCACGACGTAGCCGGCGTCGCGCAGGGCGCGGGCCAGCGGCATCATCTCCAGCGGGTTGGCGCACAGGCCGTGCAGGAGCAGCACGGCGGGGCGCGGATCCGGTCGGGAAGGACCGTCGAGGGGGGCGGTGTTCGGCATGAGCGGCAGTCTGTCCAAGCTCGCTGTTGCGGACTTGACGCCAACCTGTCCGCAAGCTGTCAGTGCCGTTGCCCTCAGGTTTCTGACAGGTGGTCGATTGGCCGCCGCAAGGCTCTAGGCTTATGCTGCCGCTCCATGCGAATCCTCCTGGTCGAAGACGATGAGTTCCTGGCGGAGTCCACCGCCCGGGCCCTGCGCTCACAGTCCTGGGTCGTGGACGTGAGCGCCCGCGGCGAGCCCGTGCCGCTGTCGCTGCGCGAAGACCGTTACGACCTGCTCATCCTGGACATCGGCCTGGCCGGCATCGACGGTTTCGAGACGCTGCGGCGCGTGCGCGCCCAGGGCAGCACGACGCCGGTGCTGCTGCTGACGGCGCGCGACGCCGTCGAGGACCGCGTGCGCGGCCTCGAGGGCGGCGCCGACGACTACCTGGTCAAGCCCTTCGCGCTGAGCGAGCTGATCGCCCGGGCCCGCGCGCTGGTGCGCCGCAGCCAGGCCCGCACCGGCAACGAGCTGCGGCTCTCGTCGCTGCGGATGGACCTGGAGGCGCGCCGCGCCTACATCGCCGAGGAGCCGCTCGCGCTCTCCGCCCGCGAGTGGGACGTGCTGGGTTTCCTGCTGGCGCGCGCCGGCAAGGTGGTGGCGAAGGAGCAGATCGCCTCGGCCAGCAACGGCTGGGAGCAGGGCGTCAGCGACAACGCGATCGAGGTCTGCGTCTCGCGCCTGCGCGCCAAGATCGAGCCTGCCGGCCTGCAGCTGCGCACCGTGCGCGGCCTGGGTTATCTGCTGGAAGAGATGCCGCCCGCGCCGGCGGCCAAGGCCTGACCCCCGCGGCATGACCGAGTCGTCCCCGCCAGGTGGCGCCCCCACCGGAAGCCGGCCCTCGGGAAGTCCCCGATCCGGCGGCGGCCGCACCTTCAGCCTCAAGCAGCGGCTGCTGATCTGGCTGATGTTCCCCGTGCTGGTCGCGGTGCCCGCGGCCGGCTTCATGCTGTACCGCGTCATGCACGACACGGCGATCTCCTGGCTCGACCAGGCGCTGGGCGACACCGCGCTCGCCGTGGCCAGCCTGCTGAGGGAGCGGGACGGGCAGGTCGTCGTCGACGTCTCGGGCCCGACCGATCGCGCGCTGCGCTTCGACCGGACCGACCGCGTCTACTACCTGGTGCTTGATCCGGCGGGCGAGGTGCTGCTCGGCGACGCGCAGCTCGCGCGGCTGAAGCTGCCCAAGCGCCAGCCCAACGAATGGTTCTTCACGCTGGCGACGCTGGACGGCGAATCGCTGCGCGCGGCGGCGCTCGGCGCCACCTGCGGCGACCGGCATGTCTGCCAGATCCTGGTCGCCGAGACGCTGAACAAGCGCGACGCGCTGCAGCAGCAGCTGCTGGTGGTCGTGGGTCTTTTGATCGGCGGCATGGCGGTGTTGCTGGCGGGCGCCGGCTGGTGGGCGACCTACCGGGGCCTGAGACCGCTGTCGCAGCTGAGCGCGGAGCTGGAGCAGCGCGACCTCGCGCGCCTGGAGCCGCTGCAGCACGACGTGCCGGGCGAACTGAAGCCGCTGATCGCGGCGTTCAACCGGCTCTTCGAGCGGCTGCGGCGGGCGTCGTCGGCGCAGCAGGACTTCCTGGCGAATGCGGCGCATCAGCTGCGCACGCCGCTGACGTCGCTGCGGACCGAGATCGACCTGGCACTGCTGGAGCCGCACGACCCGCAGATGGAGCCGGTGCTGAAGCGGCTGCAGGGCTCGGTGGACCGCAGCGCGCGCCTGGCGACGCAGATGCTGTCGATCGCGCGCGCCGAGGCCGAGCCTGGCGGCCGCGAGCAGCCGCTGGATCTGCGCGACATCGCCGCGCAGGTGGCGGAGGACTGGGTGCCGCGCGCGTTGCAGGCGGGCGCGGACCTCGAGTTCGAGCTCGAGAGCGCGCCGACGCTGGGCCAGAGCTTCCTGCTGCGGGAGCTGCTGGCCAACGTGCTGCACAACAGCCTGAACTACGCCGGGCCGAATCCGCGCATCACGGTGCGGACCGGCAGCGACGGCGACTGGGCCCGCATGGAGGTCGAGGACAACGGTCCCGGCATCCCGCCGCAGGACCGCGACCGCGCACTGCGCCGCTTCGAGCGCGGCAGCGAGTCCAAGGGGACGGGCAGCGGCCTGGGCCTGGCGATCGCGGTGGACATCGCGCAGCGGCACCGCGGGATGCTGGAGCTGCTCGACGCGACGACGGGGCAGGGGCTGCGGGTGCGGCTCAGCGTGCCGAGGTTGATGCCGGCGTCCTGACCTCCCGCCGGGGCACGTGCGGGTTGCCGGGCACGGGCAACCGCAACAAGGGAAATCTTCAGACGCCGGTCATGGGGTCGTCACCGCGCGTCGACACACTCGCAGGTGTCCTCCATCACTCTGCCTGCCCTTGGCCGCGCTTCCCCGTGAACACTGATCGCATCGACTTCCAGGCCGCTCATGGCCGTCATTTCTCTGCTGCACCCTGGGCGGGCTTCCTGACCCTCGGCTTGACCTTGACCTTGACCTTGACCCTGACCGCCTGCGGCGGCAGCGACAGCGGCAGCGAGCCTGAGCCCGGCGCCTGGACGACCGGCGACCTGCATGTGCACACCGTTCAATCGGACGACTCGCGGACGACGCAGACGCTGGACTTCGTGCTGGGCAAGGCCTTCACCACCTACGGGCTGGACTGGATGGCGGTCAGCAATCATCTGCGCTCCTCCAAGTACGACAACGACGCCAGGCTCCTGCCGGCCCCCGTGGCCTTCGCCTACGGCATGGAGTCGTACGAGATGCCTCGCATCAAGGCGCTGCAGGCCTCCGGCAGCTACGACAAGAAGCTGATCTTCTCCGGTTTCGAGTGGGACACGCCCACCCATGACCACATCGGTGTCGGCATCTTCGAAGGGGGTTCGACGTTGGGCACCTCCGTCAGCGCCACGAAGGAGTTCCAGTACGTCTTCACCACCGGCGACGAGTCGCTGTTCAAGGCGGAAGACGTGACCCGCTGGAAAGCCAAGTACAGCCAGCGCGCCAACACCACCGCCGCCGACGCGCTCAAGGGCATCGCCTGGCTGAAGGACAACTACCCCGACACGAGCTACGCGGTCATCAACCACCCGTCGCGCAATCCCGGCAAGTACACGATCGCCGACTTCCGGCAGATGAATGACCTGGCGCCGAAGATCGTCTTCGCGATCGAAGGCATGGTGGGCAACCAGATGGAGCCCAACCGCGGGGGATACACCTCGGCTTACGTGGACGCGAACAAGCCCAACCGCACGTACGGCGGCACCGACTACGTCGTCGCGCAGCTCGGCGGTGTGTGGGATGCGCTGCTCGGTGAGGGCCGGCGCATCTGGAACGTCGCGGACTCCGATTCTCATTTCGAGATCGATGCCGCCGGCAACAGCAGCGGCTACTACCCGGGCGAGTACGCGAAGAACCATGTGTGGCAGCCCGAGGGCAGCACCGGCGTCGCCGGTCTGCTGAGCAGCCTGCGCGCGGGACGCAGCTTCGGCGTGTTCGGCGACCTGATCCAGGCGCTGGACTTCACCGCCGCCGCCGGTGGGGGCAAGGCGGCCATGGGGCAGGAACTCGTCGCCGGCGCGGGACAGACCGTCACGGTCACGATCCGCTTCAAGAGCCCGCCGGTGAACAACTATCAACGGCCGGTCAACAGCGGCAACCTCGGCAACATGGTGCCGAAGGTGCATCACGTCGACCTGATCGTCGGTGACGTCGGTGGCAAGGCCACGCCCGGAACGCCGGCCTACGACGTGGCGACGAACGCCTCGACCCGTGTCCTGAAGCGCTTCACCAGCGCCGACTGGACCTTGGGCGCCGACGGCTACTACAGCATCACGACCACGCTGGTGGCCGGCAGGAACCAGTACCTCCGACTGCGCGGCACCAATCTGGCCGAGGACGTGCCCGGCCTGAGCGCCGGCGGCGAGCCGCTCGCCGACCAGCCGGTGAACACGACCGACAACGCCACGCGCCACGACCAGATCAACGACCGCAACTACGGCAACCTGTGGTTCTACTCGAACCCGATCTTCGTCAGCGTGAAGTGAGCGTGCCGGCGCGGGCGAGCCGCCCGCGCCGCTTGCCTTGCCGCTTGCCTGGCCGTTTGTCCCGCGGACGCCGCCCCAGCCCATCGACGGTCCCGTCGCGGCGTCCAGCTCCGGGGTGATGATCAGGCAGCACGGCTGCCCCAGGTACTCGAGCGACACCGCATTCACCACGGCGGGGTGGGTGTCGCCGCTGGCATATCCTCCCGTGGATCTGGCCGGCCCTCGCCAGCCTGGATTCGCATCGCCATGACCATCCGCATCGTCCAACTCGGCGTCACACCGCGCCTGCCTGATGAAGGCCCTCGTCTTGGCACCGTTCGCCGCCCTCCGCGCGGGGTCCGCAAGGAGGATTACGGGCGTCTGGACTACTACGACAGCTGGCTGCCGCTGCTGTCGCCCAGTGCGGAGCTGATGGCCCAAGGTCGGGCCGCCGAGGACGACAAGCAGTGGAACGCCTTCGCCCGTGCGTATCGCAAGGAGATGAGCGAATCCGCGCCGTCGCAGATGCTGGACACGCTGGCGGCGCTGTCGCACTCGTCCAATCTGTCGATGGGCTGCTATTGCGACAACCCGCTGCGCTGCCATCGCAGCCTGCTCACGCAGTTGCTGACGGAACGCGGCGCCGCATTGAGCAGCGAGTGAGGTCAGCGGGCTGACTCGAACGCGATCGCGTCGAACATCCGCTGCAGCTTGTCGACGCGTGTCGGCGCGAGGAACTGTCTGGCCCACGCGAGTCGCCCCATCAACGGCGAGCGGAGCGCCGGGTCGACGGCGGCAAGCGCGCCCAGCCGACGCAGCTCGGCCTTCAACCGATCGAAGTCCTCGCGCGCGAGGTTCGGCTTCTCATTGACGACGACGCCGGTCACCTGCTGCCGGCCGCCCGAGGGCATCGCACGCGTCTTGTCGCGGCGCAGGCGGAAGCCCTCGTCTTCGACGATCGCCTGGACCCAGGCGCGGAACTCGCGCTGGTCCCGGCGCAGCGTGGCAGGGCCTGAGAACACCAGGTCGTCCGCGTACCGCGAGTAACGCGCGCCGAAGCGATGGGCGAGTCCGTCGAGCCGCAGGTCGAGCGGGAACGCACACAGGTTGGCCAACGCGGGCGACGTCGGCGCCCCCTGCGGTAGATGCGGCGAGGCGAGCCGCTTCGCGCCGTCGAAGTCGATCGATCCGTCCTCGCGCAGGCGCTCTCGAACCGGCGCCGGCGTGCGCGCGGTGCAGAGCGTCGTCAGCCGCTCGACGACGGCGTCGGAGAACCCCAGCGTCCGGAACGTGGCCGCGATCCGCGCGCGTCCGATGCTGGGAAAGAAGTCGCGCAGGTCGAAGCGGATGACGAAGTCCTGGCCGACGTGGACCGCCGCATTCGTCGCGACATTGCGGCCGGGCACGAATCCGTGGGCAGTCTCGTGACACGGCAGCGTGTTCAACAGGCCGTCGAGCAGGCGGCGTTGGACGGCCTTCAGGCGCGGCAGCGGTGCTTCGATCAGGCGCAGGCCGCCGCGGCGCTTCGGAACGAGCAGGCAGCGGTAGTGCGGTGTCGGCGCGACATGCGGTCGCTGAGGCGTGGCGACCGCCTCGCGGTAGTGACGCGAGGGTCCGGCGAAGTGATCGAGCTCGTCCAGCGTCAGGCCGAGCCACGTCGCCAGGTCGGCCTCGGTCGGCCAGTGCGGCAGGACGAGGTGTTCCAGCGCGAAGGGCAGCGGCCGCATCCGCGAGGGTCGCAGCAGGAGGCGGCGCATTTCCGGTCGAGGGAACCGTTCCGCATCGAAGCCTTCATGGAAGGCGTTGAGCTCCAGGAGCGCGAAGGCGAAGCTGCCGACCGTGTGCGCGCGCCACACCGGCCCGGGCCATCGCGCGAGGTCCTCGCACAGCGGCTTCAGCCACGGGCGTGCCTCGGCACCCAGGCACTGCTCGGCGCGCGCCAGCAGCGCATCGGCCTCGCGCGCGCGCGGCGACTGGTCGTCGGCCTGCAGCGCGCGGGCGAGCGAGATCGCGATCCAATAGTGATGGGTCAGCGGCACGGCGCGTGGAGCAACGTTCAGGGCAACATGGGGGGCAACAGGTGACCCCCGGATGCGCCGCCAACTGACGGGTCTCGACGGTTACAGGTCCGCGCGGTAGCGCGGTGCCGGTATCAGCGCCGGATGGATAGCGAGAGAAAGCGCCGCGGGGAATCCCCGCAGCCGGAGGCGCGAACGCTTCCGAAGGCTTGGCGGCGACCGGAGGTCGGCGGCGATTATGGGCGCGAGCCGTGACGCCGCTCAAGCGGCGTCGGGCCGGCGTGAAGACTCACGCCTCGACCGCGACCCTCAAGCCGCGCTCAACACCGCCTGCTTCGACGCATTCGCCTGCAGCGGGATGTATTCCGCGTCCGATTCGGTGCGCTTGGCCTCGCAGCTCGCGACCAGTTGCTTCTGCCATTGCGAATGGCGCTCGAACAGCTCCGCGATCCAGTCGACGAACACCCGCAGCTTGGTGCTCAGGTGCCGGTTCGGCGGGTACACGACGTACAGCGGCAGCGGATCCGATTCCCAGTCGCAGAGGAAGGGCACCAGCTCGCCCGAGTCGATGTGCGGCTTGATCATGAAGTACGGCGCCTGGATCACGCCCAGCCCCGTCAGGCCCGCCGTCATGTACGCGTTGCCGTCGTTGACCGAGACCTTGTAGTGGCCATAGATCTCGTAGCGCTGGCCGTTCTTGCTGTAGTCGAACGGGAAACGCTTGCCGGTGCGCGTCGAGAAATAGCTGACCACGTGATGCTGGTCCGATTCCAGGTCCAGCGGATGCTGCGGCAGCCCATGCTGCTGGATGTAGGCCGGCGATGCGCAGCAGCCGTAGCCCCAGTCGCCGATGCGGCGCGCGACGAGTGACTGGTCGGTGATCTCGCCGCCGCGCACGACGCAGTCGACGTTGTCGCCGATCAGGTCCACCGGCCGGTCCGACACGCCGAGGTCGATCTGAATGTCCGGATGTCTTGCATAGAACTCCGGAAGTGCGGGAATCAGCAGCAGGCGCGCCACGGACGAGGCCACGTCCACGCGGATCCGCCCCTTCGGCGCCGCGCGCGCATGCGACACGGAGCCCTCGAGCTCCTCGATGTCCGACAGCAGCCGCGTCACCCGCTCGTAATACGCGGCACCATCCGGCGTCACGCTGACGCGCCGCGTCGTGCGGTTCAGCAGCTTGACCTTGAGGTGGTCCTCCAGCGACTGGATCAACCGCGTCACCGCGGTCTTGGGCAGGTCCAGCGATTCCGCCGCCCGCGTGAACGTCCCGGCTTCCACGACGCGCGCGAAAGCTTGCATGGCATTGAGCTTGTCCATCCGTGACCCCTTCTCACCCTGACTGCTGCGGCTGCTCGCCGCCACTGCTATCGACACCACGGCGCGTCTGCGCGCGCGCGAGGTCGCCATCGTGCCCGATCGATTGTTTCGTCGATGAAACGCTGATGCGCGTCCCGGGCTGTTTATCGGACGGCGTCCATTGTCTAAATTTCGCTGCATTGCAACATGAACCGGCCTGCCCCCACGCGGAGCAGGCCTTTGGCCCTGCCATGGATGCGCTGCCGCTGACCTCCTGCCACGACGACCTCCTGCCCGCCGGCGACGGCGTGGTGCCGGTGCGCGTGTACAAGGGCGCGGCTCGCCGCAAGGATGCGCCGGTCGTCATGCACCTGCACGGCGGCGCCTTCACGGAGGGGGGCCTGGACAGCGGCGAACTGGTCTCGCGGCTGCTGGCGGACGCGGGCGCCGTGGTCGTCGACGTGGACTACCCGACCGGCCAGGAATACGTGTTCCCGACCGCGCTGAAGACGCTGGATGCGTTGCTGGCGGGCCTGCACAAGGCGCGGACCCGGCTCTCCGGCAAAGGCGCGCCGCTGGTCGTCGCCGGTGAAGAGGCGGGCGGCAACCTCGCCGCCGCGCTGGCGCTGATGGCGCGCGACCAGGGCCACCGCAAGCTCTCCGGCCAGATCCTGATCGGGCCGATGCTCAACCCGTGCATGGGCACCGCCTCGCTGCGCCAGGCCGACGCCGGTTACGGCGAATGCCGATGGATGCACGGCTGGCGCGCCTACCTCGGCGAATGCGAGGACGGCGACCATCCCTACGCCGCGCCGGCCAACACCGGCCGCCTCGCGGGCCTGGTGCCGGCGCTGGTCGTCAGCGCCGACGACGACCCGATGCGCGACGAGGCGCTGGCCTATGCCCGCGCGATGAAGCGCGCCGGCGTCGACGTGCAGCAGGCGCTGATCGCCGGCCCCAGCGGCTGGCCCTGCAGCCTGATGAAGCTGCCCTCGCTGTCCGCCCTCCAACTGCCGTGGGCGAGCGCCCTGCGCCAGAAGCTGGCCGATTTCCTGTCCCTGATCCCACCGGCCGGCAAACCCCGGCTGCAACCCGCCTGACCCCAAGAGCCCTCAAAGAACTCCCAACGTCTACCCCCGTCACCGGAGCACCCACCATGAACAAGAAGATCTTTGCCACCTCGCTCACCGCCGTTGCCGCGGTCGTCGGGGCCCTCGTCGTCGGCCTGCACAGCCAGCAGGCGGTCGCGAATCAACCGTCGGGCGCGCCGCAGGCGATTCCCGTCTCCGTCGCCACCGTCGCGAGCCAGGAAGTGGCCGCGTGGGACGAGTTCTCGGGCCGCCTGGAGGCTGTCGAGCGCGTGGATGTCCGCGCCCGCGTCTCCGGTGCCGTGCAGTCGGTGCATTTCCGGGAAGGGGCGCTGGTGAAGTCCGGCGACCTGCTGATCACCATCGATCCCGCGCCCTACCAGGCCGAGGTCGATCGCGCCGAGGCGCAGGTGCTGGCCGCGCAGGCCCGCGTGACGTACTCGAAGAGCGAGCTGGAGCGTTCCACCCGCCTGTGGAGCGAGCGCGCCATCGCGCAGCGCGAGCTCGACGAGCGCAGCAACGCCTCCAATGAAGCCAACGCCAACCTGCGCGCCGCGCAGGCCGCGCTGCAGTCGGCCAAGCTGAACCTCGGCTACACGCAGGTTCGCGCGCCGGTGGCCGGCCGTGTCGGCAAGCTGGAAGTCACGCAGGGCAACCTGGTGGCCGCCGGTCCCGGCGCGCCGGTGCTGACGACGCTGGTCTCGGTCAGCCCGATCTACGCGAGCTTCGACGCCGACGAGGGCACCGTCGCCCGCGCGCTGAACGAGCTGCACGGCAACGCCAAGATCGCCGCCGGCGACCTGTCGAGCATCCCCGTGCAGATCGGCACCGCGGCCACCGCCGACACGCCCTTCAACGGCAAGCTGCAGCTGATCGACAACCAGGTCGACGCCCGCAGCGGCACGGTGCGCGTGCGCGCGGTGCTGGACAACAAGGACGGCGCGCTGATCCCGGGCCAATTCGCCCGCATCCGCCTGGGCCAGGCCAAGAAGAGCGCGGCCGTGCTCGTCAACGAGCGCGCGGTCGGCACCGACCAGAACAAGCGCTTCGTGATGGTGGTCGGCGCGGACAACACGCTGAGCTACCGCGAGGTCCTGCTGGGCGCCAACGTCGACGGCCTGCGTGTCGTGACGTCGGGCCTGAAGGCCAACGAGCGCGTGGTCGTCAACGGCCTGCAACGCGTGCGTCCTGGCGCGCTGGTCGCTCCGACCATCGTCCCGATGAACGCCAAGGCAGAAATCCAAGCCAAGGACGGCGCCCCCAAGGCGGACAAGACCTGACCTGAACCCGAAGGGACGGGCAAGACCCGTCCCCCTGGGGCTCCGGACAGCCTTCGGGGCGGCGCGACGCCGCCCCGCGGGGGACCCTTTGCCGTTTTATCCAGTCGACTTGAAAGACTGACATGAATCTCTCCAAATTCTTCATCGACCGCCCGATCTTCGCGGGCGTGTTGTCGGTGCTGATCTTCGTCTCCGGGCTGCTCGCCGTGCGCGTGCTGCCGATCTCGGAATACCCCGAAGTCGTGCCGCCGCAAGTGGTGGTGCGCGCGCAGTACCCCGGCGCGAACCCCAAGGTCATCGCGGAAGCCGTGGCCACGCCGCTCGAGGAATCGATCAACGGCGTCGAAGGCATGCTCTACATGGGCAGCCAGGCGACCACCGACGGCCTCATGACGCTGACGGTCACCTTCAAGCTGGGCACCGACCCGGACAAGGCCCAGCAGCTGGTGCAGAACCGCGTCTCGCAAGCCGAGCCGCGCCTGCCCGAGGAGGTCCGCCGACTCGGCCTGACGACGGTCAAGAGCAGCCCCGACCTGACCATGGTCGTGCACTTGCTGTCGCCCAACGACCGCTACGACATGACCTACCTCCGCAACTACGCGGTGCTGAACGTCAAGGACCGCCTGGCGCGGATCCAGGGCGTGGGTCAGGTGCAGCTGTTCGGCTCGGGGGACTACTCGATGCGCATCTGGCTGGACCCGCAGAAGGTCGCCGAACATGGCCTGTCGGCCAGCGACGTCGTCCAGGCGATCCGCGAGCAGAACGTGCAGGCGGCCGCCGGTGTCGTCGGCGCCTCGCCGGGCCTGCAGGGCATCGACCTGCAGCTGCCGATCAACGCGCAAGGCCGTCTGAACAACGAGCAGGAATTCGGCGACATCATCGTCAAGTCCGGCGCCAACGGCCAGGTGACGCGTCTGCGCGACCTGGGCCGCATCGAACTGGGCGCCGCGGAATACGCGCTGCGCTCGCTGCTGGACAACAAGTCCGCGGTGGCGATCCCGATCTTCCAGGCCCCGGGCTCGAACGCGATCGAGATCTCGAACAACGTCCGCGCCACGATGGCCGAGCTGAAGAAGGCCATGCCCGAAGGCGTGGACTACTCCATCGTCTACGACCCGACGCAGTTCGTGCGGGCGTCCATCGAGTCCGTGGTCCACACGCTGCTCGAAGCGGTGGCGCTGGTCGTGCTGGTCGTGATCCTGTTCCTGCAGACCTGGCGCGCGTCCATCATCCCGCTGCTGGCGGTGCCGGTGTCCATCATCGGCACCTTCGCGGTGATGCATCTCTTCGGTTTCTCGATCAACGCGCTGTCGCTGTTCGGCCTCGTGCTGGCGATCGGCATCGTGGTGGACGACGCGATCGTGGTCGTCGAGAACGTCGAGCGCAACATCGAGGCGGGCCTGAGTCCGCGTGAAGCGACCTACCGCGCGATGCGCGAAGTGTCCGGCCCCATCATCGCGATCGCGCTGGTGCTGGTCGCGGTGTTCGTGCCGCTGGCCTTCATCACCGGCCTGACGGGCCAGTTCTACAAGCAGTTCGCGCTGACGATCGCGATGTCGACGGTGATCTCGGCGGTCAACTCGCTGACGCTGTCGCCCGCGCTGGCCGCGATGCTGCTCAAGGGCCACGATGCGCCCAAGGACTGGCTGACCCGCGCGATGGACAAGGTGCTGGGCCGCTTCTTCGGCGGTTTCAACAAGCTGTTCAACCGCGGCGCCAAGGCCTACAGCGGCGGCGTGACCAAGGCGATCTCCCGCAAGGTGATCATGCTGCTCATCTACGCCGGCCTGCTGGGCCTGACCGTGGGTCTGTTCAAGGCGGTGCCGAGCGGCTTCGTGCCGGGGCAGGACAAGCAGTACCTGATCGGCTTCGCGCAGCTGCCCGACGGCGCGACGCTGGACCGCACGGAAGACGTGATCCGCCGCATGAGCGAGATCGCGATGAAGACCCCCGGCGTCGAGCACGCCATCTCGTTCCCGGGTCTGTCGATCAACGGCTTCACCAACAGCTCGAACTCGGGCATCGTGTTCGCGTCCTTGAAGTCCTTCGACGAGCGCACCGGCAAGGGCCTGTCGGCCGGCGAGATCGCGGCCAAGATGAACGCCGACTTCGGTCAGCTCCAGGACGCCTTCGTCGTGATGTTCCCGCCCCCGCCGGTGCAAGGCCTGGGCACGACCGGCGGCTTCAAGTTCCAGCTGGAAGACCGCGGCGGCCTCGGCTACGAGGCGCTCGACCAGGCGGTCAAGGCCTTCATGGCCAAGGCCCAGAAGGCGCCGGAACTGGCGGGTCTGTTCAGCAGCTACCAGGTGAACGTGCCGCAGCTGTACGCCGACCTCGACCGCACCAAGGCGCGCCAGCTGGGCGTGGCGGTGACGGACGTGTTCGACACGATGCAGATCTACCTGGGCTCGCTGTACGTCAACGACTTCAACAAGTTCGGCCGCACCTACACGGTCCGCGTGCAGGCGGATGCCGCCTACCGCGCCCGTGCCGAGGACGTGGGCCTGCTGAAGGTGCGTTCGGCCTCGGGCGAGATGGTGCCGCTGTCGGCGCTGATGAAGGTCCAGCCGAGCTTCGGTCCGGAACGCGCGATGCGCTACAACGGTTTCCTGTCGGCCGACATCAACGGCGGCGCCGCACCGGGCTATTCGACCGGCCAGGCGCAGGACGCGGTCGAGCGCATCGCCGCGGAGACGCTGCCCCCGGGCATCAGCTATGAATGGACCGAGTTGACCTACCAGGAGATCCTGGCCGGCAACTCCGGCGTGTGGGTCTTCCCGCTGGCCATCCTGCTGGTGTTCCTGGTGCTGGCCGCGCAGTACGAGAGCCTGTCGCTGCCGGTGGCGATCATCCTGATCGTGCCGATGGGGCTGATGGCCGCGATGACCGGCGTGTGGCTCAGCCACGGGGACAACAACGTCTTCACGCAGATCGGGTTGATCGTGCTGGTGGGCTTGTCGGCGAAGAACGCGATCCTGATCGTGGAGTTCGCCCGCGAGCTTGAATTCGCCGGCAGGACGCCGCTGCAGGCGGCCATCGAGGCGAGCCGGCTGCGTCTGCGTCCGATCCTGATGACGTCGATGGCATTCGTGATGGGGGTGCTGCCGCTGGTGCTGGCCACGGGCGCGGGCGCCGAGATGCGCAACGCGATGGGCGTGGCGGTGTTCGCCGGGATGATCGGCGTGACGGCCTTCGGCCTGTTCCTGACGCCGGTGTTCTACGTGGTGGTGCGTCGCCTGACCGGCAACAAGCCGCTCAAGCAGCACGGCGAGGTGCCGCATGACGTCGAGGCCTTCGTGCAGCCCGAGCAGGGCGCGGGTCACGACTTCGGCCCGGGCGGCAATGCCCGTCCGCATCCCGCCGCGCCGCGCCACGAGCACGAGTAAAAGGATTCGATGCCATGAAAACCAAACTGATGATGACGACGCTGCTGGCGGCCCTGGTGCTGGCCGGTTGCGCGACACCGCCGCCGATCGACGAATCGCGCCTGCCGGCCACGCCGACGGCCTTCAAGTCGCAGGCGACCGCGACGGTCGGCGAGGCGCGCTGGGCGGTGGCCCCGCCGGCTGATGCCGAGCCGCGCGGCGACTGGTGGCTCGCGTTCGGCGATGCGACGCTGAACGATCTGATCCGCCGCTCGCTGGTCAACAACAACGATCTGCAAGGCGCTGCGGCGCGACTGGCGCAAGCACGCGCCCTGCTGCGCAGCACGAATGCGGATCGCCTGCCGCAGGTCGGCGCCAGCGCCGGCGCCACGCGCGGCACGGTAGCGGGCCAAGGCCCGGCCGCCACGACCGTCTACAACGCCGGTCTGGGCGCGAGTTGGGAGGTCGACCTGTCCGGCCGCCTGTCGGAAGCGACCCGCGCGGCTTCGCTGGATGCGCAATCGCGTGAAGCGCTGCTGCAGTCCACGCGGCTGATGGTGCAGGCGGACGTGGCGCAGACCTACCTGGCACTGCGCTTCGCCGACCAGGAACGTCGCCTGGTGCGCGACACGGTCGCGGCCTACCGCGAGACCCTGGCGCTGACGCAGCGTCGCTATCAAGCCGGCGACGTCGCCGAACTGGACCTGGCGCGCGTGCAGACGGAAGTCGCCGCGACCGAGGCCGAGGCGATCAGCCTCGACCGCCGCCGTGCCGAGCTGGAGAACGCGCTGTCGGTGCTGCTGGGCGAGCCGGCGTCGGGCTTCAAGGTGGCAGAAGACACGGCGCTCGCCCCGCTGCCGTCGATCCCCTCGGGTCTGCCGAGCACGGTGCTGGCGCGTCGCCCTGACGTGGCCGCGTCGCAGCGCAGCCTGCTGGCGGCACAGTCGCGGGTGGGCGTGGCGCAGGCCGCGTGGTTCCCGAGCCTGTCGCTGACGGCCAACGGTGGCTACGCGTCGCCGGAGCTGAGCGACGTCTTCCGCTGGTCGGCGCGCGCGTGGTCGGTCGATGCGCTGCTGTCGCTGCCGATCTTCGACGGCGGCCGCCGCAAGGCGGGCGTGGAGTCGGCGAAGGCGGGCCTGGACCTGGCGATGGCCAGCTACCGCCAGCAACTGCTGCTGGCGCTGCGCGAGGTCGAGGACTCGCTGGTCGGTCTGCAGACCTTGTCGCAGCAGGCGGAAGTGCAGGGCCAGGCGGTGCAATCGTCGACGCGCGCGACGGCGCTGTCGGACTCGCGCTACCGCAACGGGCTGGTCAGCCAGCTCGACCTGCTCGACGCGCGCCGCAGCGAGCTGCGCAACCGTCGCGCGGCGCTGCAGGTGCAGGCCGCGCAGTACCAGGCGACGGTCGGACTCGTCCGCGCCCTGGGTGGCGGCTGGCAGAACACGCCGGCGTAAAGCCCATGCCGGGCAAGACCCGGCACCGTCATCGCAACCGGACCTTTACCGGTGCCCCTTTGGGCGTGCAGGAGTGCACGCCCTTTTTTCGTTCGTGGCCTGCTCGGGCTTGAAGGGATGCGGCGCGCGACCCTGCCTAGAATCTCCGCAACCGAAAGGAAGCATGAAAACGGTCTGGATCATCGACGGCGCCTACCTGTTCAACGTGGGTCGCGGCCGTCCGTTCGACTATCTGAAGCTCAAGAACGAGCTCGTCCAGCGCAACGGTGGTCCGATCTACGAGAGCTACTACCTGAACTCCACGCGCGACCTAGCGACGGATCTGTTGATTCCCGCGCGATCCTGACCCACCGTTTCCATCCAATCTTGACCCACACTTGTTCGAGCCACTGAGGCTC
>NZ_JBWKOA010000011.1:0-32218 GCF_059415845.1 Roseateles sp. GW821-FHT09H11
TCTGCAGCGCGTCACCATGCACACCGCCCCCGGCACGACCCTCCCGGGTCGCACGGCGGGGAAAGGCGCCTACGGCGAAAAAAAACCGCCTGTGTAAGGCGGTGAATCCAGAGGGGACAGAGGGAGGCAAGTCCCCTCCGGCAGGGTGCATTTCAGCGCTTGCGGAAGTCCCAGGGAGCTAAAGGCGCGGGGTCTGCCCACAGGCCGATGTGGCGCGCCCTTGCCCCGTCCTCGAGCGCGACCAGGTCGCGATCCGTCGAGTAACGACGATAAACCCACGCCATGCCCTCACGCACCATCTGCGCGTTGACGTCGACGGGGCCCACGTGGACGCGGCCGATCACACGGCCGTAGCGGGTGTCCAACCCGCGCTCGGCGACTTGGACAACCTTGCCGAATGTCAACGCAGCGAGCGCCTGTTTAGAACGCGTCCCGAAGGGCTGGCTTTCCTTCGCGCCTCGATGGGCAACTTCGGGTGCGTCGATATCAGAGAGGCGCACTCGCCGCGGCTGATTGGCCACAAGAACATCCAGGGTGTCGCCATCAAGCACCGCCACCACTTTGCCTTCGAAATCGGCCCAGGCCACCCCCGGCACGAGCAGGGCAATGATCGCCGAAAACAGCGGCCGATTCCATGCAGGACGCTTCACAGCAAGCGCTCTTGCTTGGGGCGGTTGGATTTGAAGGGCACATGCGGCGGGCTCGGATAGAGCACCAGTCCGGTCGGCGAGTCCGCGCATTTCGCTTCGGGATAAATGACCAAGACGTGCTTCAGTTCGCGGAGGAAGGCCCGTTTGAAGTCACGGAGTCCCTGCGCGTCTTGCCCGTAACCCGCGCCGAACTGGCCTTGCAGCGCGACCCAAGGGATCAGCGTACGTCGGGAGAGATAGCTCATGCGGTGGGTGAGCCAGACGTAAATGTCGAGGGCCATCGGCGACTGCCGGATGGCCTTGACAGCGCGCATGTCGAAGGGGATGGGATGGTCGATGCACTCCCGAAAGAATGGTTCGGAGAGCTGCAGGCGAGATTGCCACCTGCCAGCGTCCTCCTCGTTTTGCGGCTGCCACCATTCGACTTTGTCCGCGAGCAGCACGTTGGATAGCGCCCACGAATCAGCGCCCTCGTACTGGCAAGAGATGACGGTCGAGAACAGCGTGGTCATCGCATGTTTCAGGCGAGTAATGTCGCCGCGCTTGCCACCGGTGGAGCGCAACCCAAGCTCGTCGAGATAGGAGGCCAACGAATCGCCGAGATTGAGGACACGCTCCTGCGTCTTCACGGCCTCTGAGCACACCCATGCAAGCAGAAGGCGGGGAAGCGTTCCATAAGGCAGGCCCGCCGTGTTCGCGGTCATCATCGTCAGCGTGAAGTCCCCATTCTTCCTGACGAAGCGGAAGTCATCCTGACGGCGATGGGGCAGCGTCGCGATCGCGAGAGGTCGAGTCATGAAACCCATCGCGCCGGCCCGCCGTGCGTCTTCACTTTCGATGGCGAGGTGGGCTTCGATCAGATCGCGGATTCGTTCCGGGATCTCGTCGGTTCGGTAGTCGATAGTCGCCACGATCCGCTTTTCGGACTTCGGCGCCTGGACTGCAATTTTTCGGCTCGGACTGGCCTGGTCGGCGGGCGCGTCGCCTTCAACAGTCGCCTGTTGCCGCGCGTTCACGAGCGCAGCTTTGCGCTCGAGGTCCGCTCGCTGCAGAGCGGCGACCTGCGCTTCGGCCCGCTTGCCTTCCGCAGTCTTGGCGGCGAGAGATGCTGCCTCGGACTCGGGCAGCCCCATCTCGACCAGCTTCGCCTTATAGGCAGACTCGTCGAACTCAGCGGGCGCGGTGGCGCGCTTCCGGGAAGGTGGCATCAGATGGGAACTCGCGATGGGGCGTTCTGAGGTGACGGCGTCCATTTTGTCGCAGGTTTTAAGCAGTTTCCGACCACCGGTATTGGTGTTTACTTGAGGGCTTGATCAAGCGCAGTGTCGGGACCGTGCGAAGCCTTCGAAGACGGGTCCCAATTCGTCAAGTTGACGCTGACCTCATCGACACCCACGTCCTTGAGCAATTTGAGCGCTCGCGCGGGATCGCTGAAGCCGCGCGGCTGGTTGTCGCTGCGACGCACAAGAACGCCACCGGTGGCCTTCTGCCGACCATGAACCTGCACGTGGAAGACGGCGCCGGCTCCGACCAGTTGTGCAGAGTCAACGCCCCCCACCTTGACGATGAAGCGCAGCTGCTCAAGGGTCATGGGCTGGTTGGATTCTTCAGACATTCAGTAGCCCTCTTCGGCTGGTGCGAGTTCGACCGCCTCGACGATGAGGTCGAGGCCGATTTCGATGGAGAGATCGCGAGCAACGCCGTCTGCCGAGAGCGCTGCGGGCAGAGTCCACATGTGGACTGCCTGCTCTGGAGATTCGTTGATCGCGGCTTCAACGTTGCCAAGGCATTCGAGCTGCACAGCCGAGCGCGGAACGTTCCGCTTAAGGAAGGCCCCTAGGAACTCGCCGAACTTAAGTTGCCCTTCCGGGGTGAAGTCGTGAAGCTGAAGAAAGGTCGTCAAGAGGCCCTCCCTGTAGACGCGCTAGCGGGCCGTTGCCAAGGAGAGCATCGGCCTTCTCGTTTTGCGCGTCCATTAGGTCGATTGTGGGAATGCTTTAGGTCCGTTTTGTGCTGCCATTATTGTCGTTTTGGGAGCCGCAAACCCAAACTTTGTGCCCACTAAGTCACCGTTTCGCAAAATTGCTGGCCCCGATTTCGCGCAGTAGAGGTGCCAAGAACGTCACGGAACGGTGAGCGCCCTCTTTGGGCGACCTTCGTGCGCTAGTCTTCGGTCGGTTCCATGATGGTGACGACCGGCGTGCCGTCGTCACCGGGACCCACGACCAGATGCAAAACCGTGCGCTTCGGTCGCGGGCCGCCATCGCGTCGCACTCGATACAGCGCGAAGGGCAGTCGTGGCGAGCGCAACTCCGCCGCCGTAGAGCGCGCCGCGAGGCGGGCGGCCTTCACCGCAAGGCTGGCGACGTATAGCAGGTCCCAAAGACGACCTTCCTGGTCATTTATTGCTCGCGTCCGCACGTTATCGTCGGCCGTCCAATATACACAGTCCACCCAGGCGGCATGGGTTATGGCCACTGGGATCACGAACCCGGCATCCCTCGCGCGCGCCGAGACGTCGTGTAAAACGCCATCTGCAATCGCAGCTTCCCGTGAATACGCCGAGATAACTTCGCCGAAGATACTATCGTGCGCTGTATTGATCATGGAACTCTCTCCGTTGAATTGCGTTTGGCGTTGAGACCGCCTGCTTTGTTAGATGCCTCTGGAGCCGGGTATTTGGCTGGAGGGGTTTGTTGGCCGAGCCGGAGCTCTGGTGGTGGTGTGGGAACCTGCTTCGCTGAGTGCTCTATCGCCGTAGAGCACGGATGGAGACGGAGACGGTCGAGCGCCAAGGGCTGGCCCGGAGGCCGCAGCGCAGGGAGCGGAGCGAGTGAGAACGGGAGAGGACCAGGCGGAGCGGACCCTTGGAGGGAGAACGGGGCCGGCTAACGTCAGTGCGGGCGAGAGGGTGCTCAGCGAGGGTGCTGCGCCATGGGGGAGGGGAGGGTTGGCCAACGGGCTGCGCGATCGGAGATCGCGCGGGCTAGGGCCGCCGGCGGCGGCGCGTCGCGGAGGCTGTGGCCGGAGCTGTGGAGGCGAGAACGCAGATTGAGCACCTGCACTTCGCCGTGGCGACACGTTAAAGCTGCGTCCCACTGAAGTGGGAGAGGCCGGTCACTGTTGCAAGCTGTATCCTCGACGTGACAACGGCAGCCACCTCGGACCTGTGAAGCAGGCAACGACTCGCGTCACGGAAGGGTTTCCACTCGTAAAACTTTGGTGACGCGGCAGATCAAAATGCCGGGTTGGCGTCACCAAGTTGCTAGAATTTCAACGCCCATTCCACACGCCACGAGCGTTCGAATGGCGGAGCGCCGTAGGCGCAACGAGAGGGATTGATGCCCGAAGGGTCGAGACTAGGACCGCAGGTCTGACGGCTCGATGCGAAGCACGAAAGCCCGGACCCGGCGCATGCCGGGGCGAGCATGAAACTTTGCAAGGAAGACCAGAGTCTTCTGATTCGACTAATGCGTAACCGGAGCACCAGACTTCGGATAACTAGATACGAGAAGCATTAATTCCTGAATCAGCTCACACTACATATCTTCAAATGCATCCTTCAGACTCCAGAGAATCCGAACTCCATTCCGACGCGGCTGGAAGTCAATTGGAACCGTGCACGCCCGAAAATAGCGTGTTCGAGATTGATTTGTTCCGTCATGCTCAGCAGAAGGCGATTAAGAAGCTAATTCTGATGGAGACGTCGGAGGGCATATATCTGGTGGTGACCTTCAAGTGGGATTCGAAGAAAGCTTGGTACGTCACGACGAAACGGGAGCGCAATACCCCTAAGATGTGGAAAGATCTAGCTCGGCTGAATGAGCATTTGAAAGAGAATTGCCCTACGTCGAAGATTGAGCTTTATCGTAACCAGTCCCTGCCACCCGCCTACACTGCATAGATCGACGACGTTGAGGCGCGGCAAAACGCCAAAAGTTGGCATGTTGCGCCACCAAAGCGCCAATGTGGTGCGACCAAAATAGCCTACTATGGGCACCGTTTTCGTACTACGAAGCGTGCCCATGATGGAGTTTTTTGCGCTTGCACAGCAATGTGCCCCAACAGTTGCTCCGCAAACAATGGCTGCGGTTGCAGCTGTGGAGTCGAGCTTCAACCCTTTCGCGATTGGTGTTGTTGGCGGTCGGCTGGAGCGACAGCCGAGGAGCCAGGCAGAGGCGCTGGCGACGATCAAGGCGTTGCGCCGTGACGGCTGGAACTACTCGGTCGGCGTTGCCCAGGTGAACCGCTATAACCTCGAGCGGCTCGGCGTCGGAGACGCTGGAGCGCTCGACGCCTGTACCAATCTGCGCCTTGGCGCATCGATTCTGCAGGACTGCTACGAGCGGGCTCTGCCCGCGCATGGTCACGACGACCAGAGGGCATTGCGAGCGGCCTTCTCCTGCTACTACTCGGGCAACTTCAAGAGAGGGTTCGTACCTGACCGGCCTGGAGAGTCGAGTTACGTCGACAAGGTGTTGGCCAAGGCGGGCCTGCAGGGAGACAAGGCCGGTCATCCTACGCTGAAGACGAAGGCGAAGAGGGCGGCTGAAAGCGCAGCGCCTGATGCCGCGGAGCTTGACGCAGCGGCCGACATCGACGTTGTCGACGAGCTGACCGGCGTGTACTCGCCGATCCTTCTGGAACCGACTGCCAAGCAGTCGGGGAGGGTGTCGTCCGAAGTGGCGAAGCCGGCCGCTTCGGGCGCGTGGAGGCCGAAGGCCAAGGGCGCCGAAAAATCCATCCATGCCGACGAAGGCTTGCGGCCCCAGCAGCTGCGCCCGGCGTTCCCGTTCTGAGGTGGGCCATGTCGTCAAAGTTGATGATCGTGGAGAGCCCGAACAAGGTGAGCAAGCTTCGTGAGATGTTGGGCGCGGGCTGGGAGGTGCACGCCAGCGCTGGGCACATTCGAGATCTGCCGCGCAAGAGCATGGGTTTGGCGGAACCGGACTACCGGCTCCAGTACGAGTTCATTCCGCCTGCCAAAGTGGGCGAGCGCACCTATCCAGGCGCGGAGGAACGCGTAGCGCGACTGGCGACGGCCGCGCGGCGTGCCACGCGCGTGGTGATCGCGTCAGATCCAGACCGCGAGGGCGAAGCTATCGCGTGGCACCTGAAGGAGGCGCTTGGCCTTGGCGAAGCCGACTACGACCGGGTGACCTTCGACGCGGTCACGCCGGCGGTGGTGCAGGCCGCGCTCGCCAAACCGCGCAAGATTGATATGCCGCTGGTTCGCGCGCAGGAAGCGCGGCGAGCACTCGATCGGCTGGTGGGCTATCTTGTGTCACCGGTACTGTCCAACATGCTTGGGGAGAGCGCATCTGCAGGGCGTGTGCAGAGCGTTGCGGTGCGGATCGTGGTCGATCTTGAACGCCTCATAAAGGCGTTCAAGACGACTCACCATTTCGGTGCGGTCGTCAAGTTTGACGACGGCGCGTGGGAAGCGCACTGGGACACGAGCTCGGAGGTCTCCGAAGACGTGCCGTACGTCTTGGATGAGCAGCTGGCGAAGGCGGCTGCAGCCTGTCGGCGGTTCAACGTCGTCAGCTGTAGCGCAGACGAAACGAGGGAATCGCCTCCGTCGTGCTTCTCGACCTCGCTGCTCATCCAAGCAGCGAGCGCGAAACTGAAGCTGAACCCCGAGCGCACCATGGCGCTCGCTCAACGACTCTTCGAACAGGGGGTGATCACCTATCACCGGGTGGACCAGGTCTCGATCGGCGACGAAGCGATCGCTGAAGTCCGAGCGTTCGCCACGGGCAAGGGCTGGCCGCTGCCCGACAAGGGCCGGAAGTTCCGATCGAAGGCCGGCGCTCAGGAGAGCCACGAGGCATGTCGCCCCACGCATATTGACGTGGAGAGCGCTGGAGCAACGGACGAAGAGCAGCAGTTGTACAGACTGATCTGGCAACGCACGGTGGCCAGTCAACTGGCGGACGCGCGCTACGCGGTGACGACGCTGCGCCTGGCGGCGGAGGATGCTCCCAAGCCCATGCAGTTCGTCGCGCGCGGTCGCGTGATGACCCAGGCCGGCTGGCGATCGCTGACAACGGAGGATGCCACTCACGAGGGCAAACCTGACGAAGACGATGAGCTGAGTCCCGTTCCAGCTCGAGCAGCAGGATCGCCGTTGACCGCCGTCGACGGCGAGCTGGTGAAGAAGGCAACGAAGGCCCCGCCGCGGCTCACCAAGGCGAGCCTGACGCGCCGCCTCGAATCGGAAGGCATAGGGCGGCCTGGCACCTACGCCACGATCATCAGCGGCATCGAGCAACGGGGGTACGTCGTTGAAAACGATCGCAGGCAACTGGAACCGAGTCCGAAGGGAATTCAGGTCGTCGACAGCTTGGTCTCCGCAGGATTCGGGTTCATGGATTTGCCATTCACCAAGGGCATGGAGGCAAAGCTAGATGAAGTTGCGTCGGGCCACGCGCATTACATCGACGTGGTCGGCGGCGCGCATCGCGCGCTGAACTCTGAACTCGCACGGGCCTCCACTTCGCCGACGGTCCAGCCGAAGCACAGCTGCAGCAAGTGCGGCACGGGTCTGCGAAGGTTCGCCAAGCCTGGCAAGCTTCCAATCTGGTTCTGCAGCCGAGAGGACTGCAAGACCTTCTACGACGATGTCGGCGGAGCGCCTGTGCCACGCGTGGAACAGGCCTGTCCCACATGCTCGGGCAGTCTCCGTCGATATCAGCGATCCGGCGGAGGTGCAGCTTGGTTTTGCACCGCCGAAGGTTGCCGCACCTTCATGGACGACCAGGCTGGCAAGCCCGTGCCGCAGAAGGTGCATCCATGCCCTACGTGCTCATCCGCGCTTCGCCGGTTCCAGCGCAAAGACAAGGAGACGGGCAAGCTGACCCGTCGCTTCGGGTGGTTTTGCACCTCTGAGGAGTGCAAAACGTTTCTCGATGACGAGAAGGGCGTGCCCGTGCCTGTCTTGAAGGCCGAATGTCCGAAGTGCAAGAAGAACATGCATCGCCGCAAAGGGCCACACGGGTACTTCTGGGGATGCGTCGGTTACCGCGACGGCAGTTGCACCAACGTGATGGATGACAAGGCTGGGAAGCCCACAGCAAGGGTGGCGCGAGCCGCCCCCTCCAAGAAGCCATCAAAAGCACCACGCGCAGCAAAGCGTTAGGGATTTCACATCCTGCCGCAAAAAACCAGATTTTGTGCGCCCAAAACGCCCTCATTCGGTAGCCAAACTCCTATACAGTGGTCGCGTCGTTCGACCACTTTCGTTCCCATTCTTCGCAAGATGGTCAACGACGTTTACCTTAGGCCAATGCGCCCCCGACCGTCCATCAAGAGGAAATCCCATGAAGTTCACACCCGCCCGGCCCACCGCAACGCAGTGGCTGCAAGCCGGCCTGTTCACGTTGGCGGCCGCAGCGCTGCTGACCAACCCCGCGCTCGCGCAAGAGGTCGGCGGCCTCGAGAGGTCGAACAGTTCCTTGAACTGGCTTTTGGCGCTCCTGCGCGGCGTATCTGTCGCCGTTGGCACCCTCGCTGTCACCTTCGTCGGCTACGAAGTGATGTGGAAGAAGTCGCCCATCAAGGACCATTGGAACGTCATCGGCGGCGGAGTGCTGATCGCGGGCGCGGCTGAGGTCGCACGCATGATCGTCGCTTGAGCAAGTAGCCGTGGCACTTCGAGACGATCTCTTCAAGGGCTGCACTCGACCGGCCATGCAATGGGGCATCCCGTTCATGCCCCTGGCGGTGCTGGCGCTCGGTACTCTGCTTGGCGCCGTCTGGAGCATCCTGGTCAGTCCGTGGCTTAGCGCCGCAGTCCTTGTCGCCGGTATCGTGATCGGCGTGGTGATGAAGCAGCTGGCGGCGAGCGACCCGCAGATCTTCCGACTGTTGTGGCTGAAGTTCTACTTCAGGTACATAAAACGAGACGCCAATTCTCGATTCTGGAAGAGCTCGTCTTATTCCCCCATCAAATACCGTCAGATCGGCAAGTAAATATGTCCGCACGTCCGAAGTTTGCGGAGCAGATGAATGGAGGGCGCGCAATGGCGCCCTTTATTCCTTATAGCTCACATATTGCGCAGAACACGCTCAAAACTCGCGATGGCGACTACCTTCGAATCTGGCGGGTAGCTGGAATTGCGTTTGAGACGGCGGACCCTGAAGATATTGCGACCCGCAAGGACCAATTGAATACGCTGTGGCGCAGCATTGCCTCGGCTAACGTGGCCCTCTGGTCTCACCAGGTGCATCGATCCACGAGCGAACGGCTAGACGCCGATTACCCTGATGCTCAGAGCGCTGAGTACCACGACAGATACAACGCGTCGTTTGCCGGCTACAAGATGGTCGCCAACGAATGGTATCTCACGCTCCTTTACCGGCCTCAGGCGTCTCGGGTCGGTAAGGCCGTTTCCAAAGCAGCTCGTCGCAGCCTCGACGACATCCAGCGCGAACAGGCGGCGGCAATTCGCCATCTCGACGAACTCGCCGGCCAAGTGGAAGCGGCGATGCGCCGCTACGGACCAAATGAGTCGCAAGGTATAGAAGCACTCGGCATGTACGACGACGCATCCACAGGTGCGGTATGTTCGGAAGCCTTGTCCTTCCTGAACTATCTTGTAACTGGTAACTGGCAAAAGGTCCGAGTGCCCAAGGCGCCGCTCTATGAATACCTTGGCAACGCTTGGGTGTGGGCTGGCGTTGAAACCATCGAAATCCGAACGGCTCGCCGCGTCAGATTCGCGCAAGCCCTCGACTTCAAAGAATACGCGGATCACACGGAACCCGGGATGCTGAATGGGCTTATGTACGAGCCGTATGAGTTTGTCTTGACTCAATCGTTCAGCTTCATGGGCAAACCGGATGGTGAGAAGCACTTGAAGGACCAGCAAGCCTTCCTCATTTCGACCGAGGATGCCGGCGTCAAGCAAATCAAGGCTATCAGCCAAGCCCTCGACGAGTACGTGAATGGTGACTTTGCGATGGGGGAATATCACTGTTCCTTACTCGTATTCGGAGACTCGATTGAGCAAGTGAGCAACCACACGAAGAAGGCTCAAGCGATATTCGAGGATCAGGGGTTTATTGTTGGCTTGGTAACGACGGCGACCGACGCGATGTTTTACGCCCAGTTGCCGGGCAACTGGAGTTTTCGTCCCCGAATCGCAGCGCTCACCAGCAAAAACTTCGCCGGTCTTAGCGGGTTCCACAACTTTCGCTCCGGCAAGCGCGACGGAAATCCCTGGGGGCAGGCAGTCACGCTGTTTAAAACGCCCGCTGGACAGCCACTCTTCTTCAATTTTCACTACACACGGGGCGACGAACACAATTACGACCAGAAGGTTCTAGGAAACACTCGTGTGATCGGAATGTCAGGCACAGGCAAGACAACCCTCATCAACCACCTTCTATGGCAGGCGCAAAAGTTCCGCAATGACGCCAAGTTGGGATTTACCACAGTGAGCCTCGACTTCAATCGCGGGATGGAGTTGGCGGTGCGAGCGGCTGGCGGTGAATATCTGTCGATTCGCAATGGCATGTTCACTGGCTGCAACCCCTATCAGCTTCCCGTCACGGAAACCAACATTGATTTCCTGGTGAAGTTGACGAAATGCTTGACCACGTCGGATGGAAGCCGCCTATCTGCGGTGGATGACGCGCGCATCTCAGCTGCCGTCAATGCCCTGGTGACGATGCCTCGACGCCTGAGGCGGCTCTCGGTGCTGCTTCAGAACATGACGGAGGGAGCCGACGCTGACAACAGCGTGGTGAAGCGCCTGGCCAAGTGGTGCAGTGATGACGGCTTCGGGACCCGCGGAGCTCTCTGGTGGGTCTTCGATGGGGGCGACGACAAGATCGACTTCACTCACCGCCCGAACTACGGCATCGACGGAACTGCATTCCTGGATAACGCGGACATTCGCACGCCACTGTCGATGTATTTGATCTATCGCATGAGGGGTGCAATGGATGGGCGCAGGTTCATCTATTTCATGGACGAGTGTTGGAAATGGGTCGACTCTGAGGCATTTGCGGACTTTGCTGGCGAATCTCAATTGACGATTCGTAAGCTTGATGGCCTAGGCGTATTTTCCACTCAAATGCCGAGCAGTCTTTTGAAATCCAAGATTGCCAGCGAACTGGTGCAGCAGGTCGCCACTGAAATCTACCTGCCGAATCCGAAGGCAAACCGCAGCGAGTACGTGGACGGATTCCACGTAACGGACGCAGAATTCGAAATTATCAAGAATCTGGCCGAAGATAGCCGCATGTTCCTCGTCAAACAGGGACAGCAGTCAGTTATCGGCATGCTGGACCTGGCAGGCTTTGGGGACGATCTGGCCTTGCTATCCGGAAGTCAAGACAATATCGAGCTAATGGATTCGATCCTGGCCGAGGTTGGAGAAGATCCGGCCGTGTGGTTACCGATATTCCACGAGCGGCGCAAGGCCAGAAAAGCAGTGCATTAACATTTCACAGGGCAGGAGAGTTTCAATGAAGCAGGTTGCAATTGCATTTTTTTCCCTGATGCTGTCGCTGGGAGCCTACGCTCAGATTCCGGTGACGGACGGCGCGAACCTCGCCAACAACATCACCCAGCAGATTGAGACGATTACAAAATGGAAGACTCAGTACGAACAGATGTATCAACAGATCGACGGACAGCGGCGTCAGTTTGAGTCGCTGACTGGCTCTCGGAACCTCGGCCAAATTCTCAACAACCCTGCTCTTCGGAACTATCTGCCTCAAGACTGGCAGAAGGTTTACGACAACGCGCGCAAGCTCGGTTACTCAAGCCTTTCATCTGATGCAAAGTCAATTGTGAACGACACCAGGTTGTACGATCTGTGTCAGATGTTGATGAGCGAGGAGCGAAAGAAACTGTGCCAAGCACGATCGACGAAAGGCGCGCAGGACAAGGCTCTAGCCCAGAACGCATTCACGGCCGCGAAAAGTCGCTTGGATCAGATCGACGCCTTGATGGGGCAGATCAACACCACGCAGGACGGCAAGGCAATCGCTGAGCTGCAGGGCCGAATCGCGGCGGAACAAGCGATGATTGCCAACGAACAGACGAAACTCAGTCTGTTCAAAATGCTGGCAGAAGCCGAGGACCGCATTCAGCAGCAGCAGCAACGCGAGGCTGCAGCCAAGACGTATTCGTCCCGCAAGGGCATCGCAGTGGAGCCGATGACATTCGGCACGACCAACTAACCGAAGACATAGCCATGAGCCGCAACGGAATCTTTTTCGCAGCAGCCGTTTGCTGCGGCCTGCAGACCTTGGCGGTCCCTGCCTCTGCGGCCCCCCGCGACATTCACTGGTTCAAGGAACACAAGGCAGAGCGCCTTGACGTGATTCGGCAGTGCCGCGGGAAGAAGGACGCGGACGAGCTCGGGTCGGAGTGCGCCAACGCACGTCGAGCGCAAGTCGAGTTGGCCTACGGGGCGAAGGCCGGCATCAAGCCGCTCGCCGCAAGCGCTGCCGCCAGTCGCTAGGGGTAGGTAATGGCAAACGAAGCTCCGATGCTGTTCCGTTTCATTGGCCAAACGGTTGACAACGCAACAGCAGCATTCGTATCCCCCGCCGCCACCAAGCTGATGCTGGCACTCTCGGTGCTGACGCTGACGGGCGTCACGCTGTACATCGTGCTCTACGGCTACTCGGTCCTGGCTGGCGCCGTGCAAACACCGCTGAAAACCTTCACGAAGCACATGGTGAAGATCTCGATCATCACCACTCTGGGCCTCACTGCCGACACTTACCTTTCAGTCGTCGTTGGCGGATTTAAGGGCTTCGAAGGTGGCCTGTCGACGGCATTGTCGTTGGCCTCGTCGAACTCGGGCACATCGTCGTATCAGGTGCTGGACGAGGCGCTGGGGCGGTCACTTGACCTCACGGCCATGGCTTTTCAACGCGCCGACGACGCCGGCCTCACGGCGGCAGGGTCCATGCTTGGGTGGATCGTATCTGGACTTGCCGTGGCGGCATCCGGACTCATCATCACCCTGGTTGGCGGCGGAAATATCGTGATGGCCAAGTTCTTCCTTGCGATCCTCTTCGCGATCGGCCCCTTGTTCATCCTGTCACTGCTGTTTCCGGTCACTCAGAAGTTCTTCGACGCTTGGGCTGGCCAGGTGCTGAACTACACATGGGTGATCGTGATCACCGCCGTGTTGTCGACATTCGCCATGGCCATGCAAAAAGCCTTCCTGGCGCCGGCGGACTTCTCAGATGCTTCAGAGCAGAACCCGCTTTGGGTTGCCGTGCAGATCATTGGACTCTCGTTAGCCATGTACCGCGTTCTCTTAAACGTTCCCACGCTGGCTGGGTCGCTTGCCGGCGGTATTTCAGCGGCCGCGATGGGTCTGCGCGACATCCTTGCACCCGTGACCAGAGCGCCTGTCGCCGCGGCGCGCGCGACGCATGATGCGGTCAACCCGATGACGACTCGGCGGGATCTCGAGTCCGGCATGATGGTGGCGGGCCGGCGGGCGGACCACCTGGTCGCCGGCAACACCCTGCTCAACCCTGCCTACCGCCAACATTTGATGAAGAACATCGGACGCAACTGGGGGCGCAAGGAGGGTGGAAGGATCAACTCCGACGACTAGCCTCCTAACTCCTCTGTCCTCGAAGGGCGCCGACGGCGAAAGCTGTCCGGCGCCTTTGTTTTTTTGCTCACCATTCGATGGATCTTGGGGCGGTAATTTCTCGCATTTGGTCTACCACCGTTGCCATTTTCGGTGCCCATGATGATCTATTATGGGAGCCAATATTGATCATTTCGCGCGCCGCAAATGTCCTTCTTCAAAGCTTTCCGAACGTCTTCAACAGCAGCTGGCGCGAGCCAACCACCACGGGCGAGCCGTGGTGGCGCTGAAACGCAGGGCGGGGCCGTGGATCTACTGGTCGCCGAGACGCAAGACTGGGACGCGAAGCAGTCGGAGATGCGCGAGCTCTCCGAACGCCGCGCATGGCTCATCGCTGGCGGCGCCAGCGTGATCGCCGTTGTCGAGGGAGTGGCCATGGCTGCGCTCGCCCCGCTCAAGACGACACAGCTCGAGGTCATCCGCGTCGACAAGAACCAGAACGCCGAGACCGTCACCCGCGTCGGGGATGCTGGTCGCGAGATGAGTTACGAAGAGGCCGGCGACCTGTACTGGGCGAATCTGTACGTGCTGGCGCGGGAGACCTACAACTGGTTCACGCTTCAGAGCGACTACCGGACCGTCATCAAGCTTTCCAGTCCGAAAGTCGCGGCCCCTTACGAAGCGCTTTACGCCAAAGAAAACAAGGATAAGCCGCTGGATGAGCGCTACAAAAACACGATCCGGATCGTTCCCGAGATCAGCACTGTCACGGCTAGACAAGGCATCGCTGAGTTCCGAATGGTTCGGAGGGTGTTTCGCGTTGACCCGAACGGCGGTCCCCAAGTGGAGGCAACGCCGGCGACGTATTGGTTCGTGAAGATGCGGTACGTCTACACGCCCAACAAGAAGCTCAGCTTGGCTGACCGCCTGAAAAACCCTCATGGATTCCAGGTTGTGAGCTACGACCTCGACCGCGACCTTCGCCAGGGCTGATCGTGATGCGACTTCTTTTTCTCGCACTCGCGGCTGCGGTGCCGCAGCTCTCGCTGGCAGCCGACTTCCCCAAGGGATCGAAATTCGACGGTCGCATCCAGACGATCGTCTACAACGCCGACGACGTGACGGTCGTGAGGAGCCGCGGCAACGCGGCCCGAATCATCTTCGCGCCCGACGAGCGAGTGCTCGACAAAGCTTCGAGCTTCAGCGCCGGGTGGCAGATCGACGACAAGGACAACGTCCTCTTTATCAAGCCGCGATCGGTCAAACGGGCCGACAAGACGTTCCAGTCGCCGGTGGCCGGCGACTGGGACATGAATCTGATGGTGAAGACCACCAGGCGCGAGTATGACTTCGACGTGCTGTTCCTCGGCGCCATCTCGGCGCAACCGGAGCCTAGCGAGCGTCCTGGGCGAAAGGACAAGCGCGAACGATTCCCTGAGAAGAAGGCTGCCGCTGCCCCGGATGTGACCTATCGCCTCCGCTTCCTCTATCCGGATGACGACGCGCAGGCCGAGAAGGTCGCCGTCGAGAGCACGAAGTCGGCGGCCTTCCTCGACGACGCTATCCCTCCGAAGAACTGGGCGTACTCGATGCAATCGGGGAAGAACTCCGACTCGATCGCACCAGCAGCTGCGTACGACGACGGTCGATTCACCTACCTGAAGTTCCCGAACAACCGCGAGTTCCCAACCATCTTCGCGGTCACACAGGACGGCGCGGAAAAGATCGTCAATAAGCACGTGGAGGGCGACACGGTGGTCGTACACGGCGTGTACCGGCAGTTGAACCTCCGGCTCGAGAGCGCTGTTGTTGGACTCTTCAACGAGGAGTTCGACGCCGAGGGCGTGGCCGCTGAAAACGGCACCACCGTGCCAGGGTTGCGTCGAGTGATCAAAGGGCTGGACGAGAAATGAACGAAATCGAACAAGACTCGCCGGCTTTGGAGGGCGAGCGCGGTATTCCGGCGATCAACGCTGAAAAACCGAACTCGGCGAAGAAGGCCTTCGTGGTCCTCGTCGTGATGGCCGTGCTGGCGATCGCTGGCGCCATCTTCTACGTCAAGCTCAGGCCACGCCTGGCGGAGCAGGCCGCCGTCACTCAAGTCGATGACCGAGCCACTGCAAGTCCGGTCGACCTCGACAAGCCCGCCACGCAGGCTCGCGACATCGACAGGCCGATCGGTGATGGCGCCTCAATCTCCGCTGCATCAGATACGCTGCCAAGGCCCCCAGCAGAACGCACCGCCCTTGGTGCCGGGGCTGAGGTGCCGCAGGACCCGTCTCTGCCGTTACCTGAGGCGCTGAAGGTCGTTCCTGACGCCAAGCCCCAGGCGACAGGCTCGGTCGCCCCCAACGTGGCCAAATCAGCGGCGCAACCGCGCACGTCGAATGTTCCCGGCCCAACAGAGGGTGGGACGCGACCCGAGGACAGCATCGACCGAGGGCAGTCGGATCTCTTCTTCAGAGCTACGCCTGCCGACCAGGCAACCGCGACGGCGTCCTCCATCGACCCGACGAGCGACAGGAGCATCGCCGCCCGCGTGCAGGCCGCGCTCGGCGCCGCAGGGGGTGGCGGCAGCGCAGGCGGGTCCATCTCCAGCGGCGGGCTCGGGGGCATGCTGAGCGGAACGCGCACCCCGCCTCGCAAGGCCTCCCTGCAGACGGGCCTCTCGCTCAAGCTGCTCAAGGGAACGGTGATTGACTGCGGATTGCAGAACCTGATCAACACCACCGTACCCGGCTTCGTGAGCTGCCAGGTCAGCCAAAACGTCTTCAGCGCGGACGGCAAGGTGCTCATCCTCGAGCGCGGCACGATCGTTTCGGGTGAATACCAGTCGTCGATTCGGCAAGGGATGGCACGGATCTTCGTCCTCTGGACCGAGCTCAAGACGCCTAGCGGGGTTGAGATTCAACTTGACTCGCCTGCCGCAGATGCTCTCGGAGGGGGCGGCATCCCAGGGGTTGTGGACAACCATTTTTGGGAGCGATTTGGCGGCGCGTTGATGCTGAGTCTCGTAGACGACGTTGCGCGTGCAGCGACCAGCGGCGGCGGTACGAACAACCTCAGTAGCACGACCGACGCCTCCCAAAACATGGCCGCGGAAGCGCTCAAGAACACGATCAACATCGCGCCGACGCTGTACCGACACCAGGGCGGCCGGGTGGCGGTCTACGTCGCACGAGACCTTGACTTTTCGACCGTCTATGAAACCCATCGATAGCGTCAGCAGCGGCGAGTTGCCCGTCAATCGCGAGTCGTCGGTCCGCCACTTCCTCAAGCCGATCAGCGACCATTTCGCCACTGAAGGGGTGACCGAGGTCTGCATCAACCGACCAGGCGAGCTGTGGATCGAGCGGTTCTCGTCCTGGGAGCGCGTCGACGCGCCGGGAATCACGCTCGATGCCTGCAAGCAGCTTGCCACCGCGATCGCCCGTTACAACCACGGTGAGATCCGCGATTCAAAACCTATTCTGTCGTCAACCCTTCCTGACGGCGAACGCGTGCAGATCGTGGCGCCTCCGGCATGCGAGGCGTCGACGTACTCCTTCACGATCCGCAAGCCGTCCCAGAACAGCCGGTCATTGAGCGACTACGAGGACCAAGGCTTCTTCAAATACGTTCAGCCGATCTCCGCTGACCTTGATCGAGATGAACTGGCGCTGGTCGAGCTGCATCGCAACCGGCGGTACGGCGACTTCTTCCGCAAGGCCGTAGCAGCGAACAAGGTCATCGTGGTCGCCGGCGAGACGGGCAGCGGCAAGACCACCTTCATGAAGGCTCTGGTCCAGGAGATTCCCCGAAGCGATCGCATCTTGACGATCGAGGACACCCCGGAACTGCTGCTTCCATCGCACCCTAACCACGTGCATCTTTTCTACCCCTCGGAGGCGTCAGAGGAAGCAGGGTCTCCGGTGACTGCGGCGACCCTACTGAAAAGCAGTTTGCGGATGAAGCCGTCGCGAATTCTGCAAGCGGAATTGCGCGGGGGGGAGGCCTACGACTTCGTCAATGTGGCCCTGTCTGGCCACGGCGGAAGCATTACCAGCGTGCACGCACCCAATGCCCGGATGACGTTCGTCCGATTGGGTTTGATGGTGATGATGAATCGACAGGGCCGCCAGCTACCGCACGAGGTGATTAACCGGATGTTGGACATGGTGGTGGATGTGGTCGTTCATATCACGAATGACATTGACCATGGACACGGACGCCATATCACTGAGGTTTGGTACGACCCGATGGTTAAACGTAAGGCACTGGGGATTTAACACACCCCCCCAAAAACGGCTATGCCGTTTTAGGCGGGGAAAGGCGGCTGCCGCCGCGATCAGACTTGGACTGAGATGCAAGACGATAAACCTTGGTGGGCCAAAGCCATCCTGGTAGCAATTTTGCTGCTAATTTTCACGACGCTCGCGCTGTATTTCGCGGGCTATCTGTTCTTCCTCTTGGCCAAGACCACCCCGGCTATAACCATTACCCCGTTGACTTGGCTGCAATACTGGTTTCAATACTCTGCGCAGGCGCATATTGCGTCCAAGCTCAAAACCGCAATACTCGTCAGTGCCGCCGCCGCGACTTTCGCATTTATCGGAATGGTGATGAGCGCGTTCAAAGTTAACAGAAAACTCCACGGTGATGCAAAATTCGCGACTGACGCAGAGGTCCGAGCGTCGGGCCTTCTCAGTGAGACCCACGGCATCATTCTTGGAAAGTGGAAAGGGCAGTATTTGGTATACGGCGGCAACCAGTTTGTAATGGTTAACGCTGAAACCCGAAGCGGGAAAGGCGTTAGCTTCGTGATTCCGAACATGCTGAATTGGAATCACTCCGTAGTTGCCTCTGACGTGAAATTGGAGATCTGGCGTCTTACTTCGGGGTACCGTCAGAAGCATGGACAAAAGGTCTTCCTCTTTAACCCGTTTGCCGAAGATTTTCGCACTAGCCGCTATAACCCCCTCGGTTACGTCCGCGAGGATCCGTATCGGGTAGGCGACTTGCAATCGATCGCGAAGCTATTCTTCCCGGCCGACGGAAAAGATCCATTTTTCGACGAGAGCGCCGGGAACTTGTTCCTTGGACTGGGCCTCATGGTGTTCGAGACACCTGGCCTGGTCAAGAGCTGCGGGGAAATGCTTCGTCAAGCGTCGGGCAAGGGCATGCCCGTCAAGGAATACCTGCAAGGCATCATCGACGAGCGCAACTATCGCGAGGTGGAAGAGGTCGATGCCGATGGCGAGGTAACCAAGAAATTGGTGCCCGTCGATGACTGGGACGGTGAAGGTCTGCCCCCACTGTCGTCTGAGTGCGTAGACAGTTTGGGGCGTTTCCTTTCCACGTCCGATAATACTCTCGCGAGCATTTTGGCAACCTTTAACGCGGCTCTGCAGATCTTCGCGAACAAGATCGTTGACGCAGCGACTTCCGAGAATGACTTCGACTTGCGTAACCTTCGCCGCGAGAAGATGTCCGTGTACATCGGCATTACGCCGGATCGGCTTCCAGAATGTAAGCGCCTTATTAACCTGTTTTGGTCGCAGGTCGTTCTACTTAATACCAGGACACTTCCTGAAGACGACCCATCGATAAGGTACCACTGCATGCTCATGATGGACGAGGCCACGGCGCCTGGCCCGATTGAGATCATCGCCAACAGCGTCGCGTACATGGCTGGGTATTGGCTGCGGCTTTGCACCATTATCCAAGCTCCTTCTCAGCTGACGGCCGCCTATAAGTCTAAAGAGGTGGCGCAAAACCTTATGGTGAACCACGCGGCACGCATCCTCTTCTCTACTCGCGATCCAAACTCGGCAAAAGAATATTCGGAGATCCTCGGAAACGAGACCTTTGCCGCGGCTTCGGTGAGCCGTGGCAGTGACGGCAAGCGCAGTGAATCATCATCGGATCATCGTCGTGCACTTCTCCTGCCGCAGGAGTTTCGAACCTTGGGCAGATGGCGGCAAATCATCGACCTTGAGCACGTGCCGCCAATCCTCTGCGACAAGATCAAGTATTTCGAGGACTCAAACTTCAAAGCGAGGCTGCTGCCGCCACCGCTCGTGCCATTGCTGGACATGAAGACGCATGGCGCAATCGTTCAAGGGCGTAAGCGCGCAGCAACGCTGCAGGACCTGGCTGAGGGAGTCGACCTCTCCAAGCTCTCTCTTGCGCCTGCTGCGCTTGACACGGCGATCGAGGCGGCCAAAGGAAGCGATGGCGCAGATCCCGACCAGGTCGAGGATCTGGTCAATGCATTCTTCGCGAGCCTGGGAGGCGAGGGCACATCGCATGACCACGAGCTGGAAATCGACGCGGACGGTTGCAGCACGAGGCCAAACGACGATGTGCTTTCCGGCCTTGCGCAAGCGGCAGCGGCCCACCTTCCGAACCTCGATGCTCGGAATGAACTTGTCGTTTCGGAGCTACCCGTCAACGTCGAGCCACTTCGTCATGACGAAAATCTGACGGTGGAGTTGGATTCCTATCTCGACATCCCGCCGGTAGACGATATCTCAGAGGTTCCGGACTGGGTGACTGAGGAGATCGATCTGGCATATTTACACGACGGAACTCCGGAAGTGAACGCCGAATATGGCGACGAGCCGCCGCATATTCAACTCGAAACGCTTGACATGGAAGCCAGAAGCTAAGTATTATTAAACCTCATTCGTTGGATATTCCAACACGGGCGCTGCCCTAGCGCGGTTTCACTGAAAACCGCATTTTTAACGTTCCTTTAAAGGAATACTATGGACGAGAAGAGCGAACCCGGTTCGGGTAAGTCCTCGCCTGCTCCAGCCGGGAAGGCTGCGGGTAGATTTATCCTCGACATCGCAGCGGTCCCTGCGGAAATCAGGGAGTATGCGGTCAACAAGTTGTCGCCGCGCGATGCCGACGGCAATCCGCTGATGGATAAAGCGGGCAATCCTGTGAGAGGTGGCATTTCCACCGCGAAAGAGAACGGGAGCTACTACGGTCCTGTGCTGCTCAACAACGACAAATACCTGGTCCAAGCGGTGGGCAAGGATCGCAATTTCGCGGTCGTGCATCCTAAGGAGAGCATTGCGCTGCAAGGCGCAAATCTCCAACTGCAGGATTCGAAGAAGCAGTTGAATGGCTTCGACGTGCAGGTCCATTACACAGGCGATAAGGGGAAGGCATATCCATGGAAGCGTCCGGAGCGCGAAATTGCCGCTCCAGCTCGAGCCCAAGAGCTTTCCCCCGAGGCCCTTCTCAAGCAGGCGCAGGAATACGCGCTTGCGAACATCAAGAACGCTGGCCAGCGCACTGCCTTCCTGAAACACATGAAGCAGATGGCGAAGGGTCAGAGCGTCGAGCAAGCCGGTCAGGCGCCAGGCGTGGAGCCTGCCAAATCGCAGTCGCGCCCGACAAAGTCCGCTGAGAAGTCGAAGCAGCAAAACCGCGAGCATCGCGAACGCGAGCGTTGAGGAGAAATCATGAGCGAACGATCTGCAACCACGACTCCGGCAGAATTCTCCTTGGACGGCGAACCGGTGGGCGGTCTCCACGTCCAGCGCATGTATGTCGACAACGAGGCTCGTTACCAGGTCAACTTCCTGACGCTGGATGGCCGAGCGAATCTCCACACGGTTCCTGAGCTGGACGCGAAGGGTCTGGAAAAGCTGCTGGGGTTGGAGAACGCACAGATAGTCGTCAATACCCCCGATGAGGAAGCCGAGTTCCCACCGAAGGATCTGAAGCCGCACCGCGCGCCGTGGGAGTTCTCAGGCATAGAGCCGAACTATCCGGCGCTCGACACGTGGGAAAACATCATCGAGCAGTCGGAACGACTTGAGGTGATCCAGACCGCTGACGTGATCGCTCGTGCAGCCGCCATTCGGGCAGCTCAGGTCGAGCTGGGCTCGAATCCTTCTGGTGTGGTTCGCGACGGAGACGTCGCGAGGTCCGAATCGCCGAAGGTGCCTGAGCTCGCCGGCAATCAGAGTGAGGTGACGGAAAGGTCTGCGACCTCGGCTCAAGTCGCCGGCGAGCATACCGAACTTGCGAGCCACCTCGCGGAGGACCTCACCGAGGCGCAACGGCTTGCCCGCGGGCGTCTGCGTGCCGAGTACGACGTTTCGGGTGGCGACTACAAGTTGAAAGGAAGGCCTGGTCGGGTCGCCTTCGCCGACCTTGGCGCGAAGGTGGCCACGGACCTGAACGACAGCAAGATCGTGCAGGGGATGGTGACGATGGCCGAGGCCAAGGGCTGGGACAGCATCAAGGTCGCCGGTCATCCCACCTTTCAGCGCGAAGTGTGGATGGAGGCCAGCCTTCGCAACATACAGGTCCGCGGTTTCAAGCCTTCGGAGAAGGATCTGCTCGAGCTGAATGAGCGCCGCGCAGAGCGGCACCAGAACACGATCGAGCCCGAGCGCGCATCGGCGAAGGACCACCGTCTAGGTGTCGACGCGAAGGTCGTGGAGAAGGTGGCGAGCGCAGTGATAAGCGAGAAGATCGTTGATCCGCGGCTGCGCGATCAGGTGATGGCTGGCATCTCGCAACGCCTCGCTCAGCTCCAGGCTGCAGGACGCGTTCCCGAGGTGGCTGTCTTCGACCCCAGCGCTAAGAGCAAGACACCCACCGTTGGGAGGGCCAAGACCACGGAGCGTGAGCCCTCGCGGTCTGACCGCTCACGATGAGGTATTTTGGGCGCGCATGATGCCTCACGGCGTGCGCTGAATCTGTCTTGAAACCGAAGCAAGTCCTTGTTTTATAAGGACTTGCTTTTTTTATTGCCGTTCCTCGCCCGTGAACGCGGCATTCCGTCACATTTTCGCCCTTCTGGCGCGCCCCAAGCTGCAACTTTGGCTCCCAAAGTGCATAGTAATGGTCGGCCACGCCATATACTTAGTATGTCCAAAATGGCAATAATGGGTCGCCAAAATGCGCAACGTCGTTCTATTCGCTTTGGTGCTCGGCCTCAGCGCCTGCACCACCACCATCCCGCAACCGCCCACGGTCGACGGGCTCTATCGTCGCCCGGTCAACGCGCCTGAGACGGCAGCCGTCTTGGCACTCCGCGCAGACCTCGCGAAGGCGCAGGAACGCCTCAGGCAGCTGGAACAGCGCTCGATCGCGACGGCTGTTGCGATCGAGGGCAAACGATCCGATGTCCAAGCCACCCCGGCAGTTCTTGCCCCGGTGCAAAGCCTGCCCGTCGTCCAGCCCACGGCGCAGGCGCTGGCGCCGGCCGTCGTCGCTCCTGGTGCCATCACAGCGCCTGCGACTGCCGCAGCCGCGTCCCCCCAGGCAGTCGCCGCAAGCGCTCCTGAGCCGCAAAAGACCTGGTCGGTCCGTGTGCAAGACATCACCTTGCAGCGCACGTTTGAGCGGTGGGCAGAAGAAGCAGGCGTGCGAATTCGCTGGGACGCCAAGAAACAAATCCTCATCGACGCGCCGGATGAGATCAAGGGTTCCTTCGAACAGGCGGTGCAGAAGGCGCTCAGCAGCCCGGGCATTCGCCTCGGCGACTTCCCCTTGGAAGCGTGCACGTATCCAAACACACCCCCGCTGACGCGCATCACGCGTTGGGGTGAACAGGCGCGCGAGTGCCCCGAAATCGCCACCGAATGAGTACGACCTCGATGAAACACCACACGCTCTCTTTGCTGTCGCTCGCCGTGCTGAGCGGCTGTGCCACGTCTCCCGCGCTGACTTCGCAAGTCGACGTCGCCAAGGACAACGCAAGCTTCGTCACCGGCCTCGCGTCACCGAAGCCTCTAGGTGCGGAGCTCGACTCGAACGTCGTCGGTGGCGCGGCGGACGCTGATGGTCGCGCACGCACCCAAACAAGCATGCCGGTGCTTCGGCGCGCCACGAAGCCATGGATCGGTGGCACCTCCGTCGCGGTCTACGCCAACGAGCGCCTGCCGTCCGTCTTCACGGAGCCGGCGATTCTCAACTTCGAGGATCAGCAGACGAACGGCAAGGTGACGCTCGCTACGATCGCCAATCGAATTACCGCCGTGACCGGCGTGCCCGTACGCGTCAAGTCGGATGTGTACCTCGCCGGCGGCAACGGCACGTCCGGCGGGGCCTCGAACGCTACGCCTATGCAACAGGCGAATCAGCAGCCGACCGGCGCACCTCTCCCATCGCTTGACGGCCAACTTCGCACTGCGCCCATGATGGCGACCGCCCCGGTACCGGTCGACACCACGATGACCGCGATGGACATGAAGTGGAGAGGCCAGCTCGGCCAGTTCCTCGATCGTGTTACCGATCGCTTGGGACTGAGCTGGGAGTATCGCGACGGCGTGGTCGTGATCGAGCGTTTCAGAACGGAGTTCTTCGAAATCGCCCTGCTCGACAGTGAAACCACTTTCTCGCTGGGCCTCAGTGCGACCGACCAGGCCGCCACCGGCGGATCGAACTCCAGCAGCGGCGGTACCTCAAGCAGCAACGCCGCGGCGGACGTGACTGAGCGTGGCAAGGCCAACATCGTCGGCAGCATCCTCAAGGGGATCCAGCACATCATTTCGAACACCTCGGGATCGTCGGCCGCGCAGTCGGAAGGCTCCGGACGCCTGGCCGTGACGACCACCAAGGACACGATGCAGCGTGTCCGCGCGTTCGTGCGTGACGAGAACGCCTCCATGCTTCGCCAAGCTCAGATCCAGTTCGACATCTACAGCGTCAAGCATTCGGAGTCGGACGAAAAGGGAATCGATTGGACGGTCCTGTACCGCTCACTCGGTGGCACCTACGGATTGGATCTGACTTCCCCGACATCGGTCCTCGGCACCTCGGCCGGGGGCGTGACGTTCCAAATCCTCGGATCTGGCTCGAGCGACGCTTCGCGGCGCTTCGGTGACAGCTCGTCGATGTTGAAGCTGTTGTCGCAGTTCGGCACGTCCGTCGATCACAAGCCTGTTTCGTTGCTCTCGCTCAATCGACAGTGGGCGCGTAAGGCGTCCCTGAACACCGAGAACTACGTGAGCGAGTCGACGCCGGTTGCATCGCCGCTGGGGGGCAGCAGCACCGTCGGGCTCAAGACCTCTTCGGTCACGACCGGCGACCGCTATCTCGCGATGCCAACCATCCTCGACAACAACGTGGTCGTGCTGAAGTTCGGTCTCGGCCTCAGTTCGCTCGTCGACATCGAGCGCTTCAACTCCGGAAGCGCCGCGAACCAGAACAGCGTGCAGAACCCGAAGACCGCGAGTGTCATTGACCAGGCCACGATCGCGCTCAAGCCTGGTCAGGTGCTGGCGATCACAGGCATGAGCCGTATCGTCGCCAAGGACGACGATGCCCGGCTCGGCAAGGACGTGCCGCTCTTCGCTGGGGGCAGCAAGAAGGTCTCGCGCCAGCGCGAGGACTTCATCATCCTTGTGCGCTCGACCATCCTCTGACCATGGTGCCGATGCAACTACGCAGCGACGCAGCAGGCGTCGCGATCGGGGGACTCGACTGGCGTGCCCTCGCGCTGAAAGTTGATTCCAGAAAGGCGGCCACGGAGAAGGGCTTGGCTAAGGCCCGCGACGTAGCCGCGAAGCAGGCGTTCAAACATCTCGGCAGCGGGCAAGCGAGCCACTACGTCGTCGCTGACGGTGTCACGGGCCACGCTTCGATTGGGCTGTACTCCGCGCTGCTAGAAGACAACGCCAAGATGCCCAAGGGGGCATATTCGGCGGCTCAGGCCTTTGCCGCTAAGGTCGGGCACGTCGAGGAGAACGCTGCGCTCGTGCTCGCCTTTGGCGACGACAAGGACAGTAAGGTCTACGTGGTGATCCTGGACGATGGCGTACCTGCCAACGATCTGGTGACCGATTCGGCCCAAGCTTCGCGCCTGGTTGGCGATGGGCGCCCCGTCTATTCCGATGTCGACCTGCCGGGAGCGCAGCAGGCAAGCTTTGCTTGGCTGGCAAGCGCTGCCCCAGCTGCGCGGCTGAGAAAGGCGCCGGCCAATGTTGTGTTGCCCGTGGTGCTGCTGTCGCTGGCACTGGCAGGCATTGCTGGATACATCGTTTGGGAGCGGCATCAGCAGCTTGAGCGGGCACGCCTGGCCGAAGAACAGGCGCGCCAGCAGGATCCCACGCCGAAGTATCTTGCCGCACTCGCGACGCAGAGGGGCTCAGCTGCCGTCAGCAGAGGTGACCTGCTGCAGGCCGCAAGGCGACTCTTCGACCGCCCGACTGAAGCGAAAGGCTGGTTGCTTACTTCGGTCAAGTGCAGCGGCGACGCTTGCGCCGCGACGTGGCTTCGGAAGGGCGGTTCCTATGCGGACCTGAAGGCCGCACTCCCGGCAGATGAGGTGCTGACCAAGCCGTTGGGGTCTGAGGTGATCGATCTGGAGACTGTGGACACGCGATTTCCTATCAAGCTCGCCCGCGGCCCCCTGTCGACCGATGTCAAGAAGGTCCTGCCGAGCGCTGCGGCGGCGGGCATGCAGATTGGAAGTGTGCTGCAGGTTTGGCGCACCGCGAAGTTCAAGGTCGATCTGAAGCCCGCAACGCTTTGGCCGGCTGTGCCGGGCGTACCTGAGACCTTCGACCACCCCGAGGCGCTCCTTCGAGGCGAGCTCGTGGTTGACGACATCCCCGGCCCCTTCATCGCCGAGGCGATTACTGCCGCGCCTTGGCAGATCGGCTGGGAAGGGATGGACGTCACCGTCGCCCAGGGTGGCGAAGCCAAGGATCGAATCAAGTTCAAACTGAAGGGATACGTGTATGCCACGCGGCGCTAAGTGGATTCTGCTCAGCCTGCTCGCGACGTTCAGCGTTGTGAGCCACGCTCAAGAAATCAGCATCGGTGAATACAGCGCCGTCCAGCGCAAAGCTATGGCGGACGAGATGGCGAAGGCTCGGGGAAACGTCGGTGCTCCCGCAGCGCCGGCGGCTTCAGCTCCCGCGCCGGTCGCCATCATCATGAAGCCCAGGCCGCCGGCTCCTCAAGTGCGGGTGGCAGGTGCATCCATCGTCGGCGCCAGGTCGTTCGCGGAGGTGTCAGTCGATGGCGTGGCGTACATGCTCGAGGTCGGCGACCGAGTCCCCCGTACCGGCCAGACGGTGTCGTTCGTGGGTGCGGATCGCGTTGAGCTGACGGAGCCGGCTGGCAAGGCTCGCAAGGGCAGGAAGGCCTCGGCTGAGATCTCGATCTTCAGGCTGGGTAAGTGATGAGCGCGGTGCTGCAGGCGCCAGGCGTCGTTATCGAGGACTACGGCCAAGTGCCGAAGTACCTACGCCATCTCACCGGCCACAGAGCCTCCGGAGACTGCATCGAGCTCGACGCGGAGCAGTCGCGGTTCGTGGTCGCTGTCGATATGGGCGAAATGAACGCTCAGATACTGGTGTTGCACAGCACGACAGGCGCGACACCGATCGTCATCGCGGGCGCCGTGCGCGCCGTCAAGGCAAAGCTGCGGGAGCGCAACTACACCTTGAGTGGCGAGTTGCATGTGAACGAAGCCACGATGGCCGAGGTGCAGCGAAACCGTGGCAACGCCAACCAGGTGCTCGGGCAGGGTGAGCCAATCGCCCTGTTCCGCAGGTGGGTCAGCACGGCGATCAAACAAGGCGCTTCGGACCTGCACGTTCGCTTCACCGGCAACGAAGCGCGAGTTCGCGTGAGAGTCGACAACATGATGCGCCCGCTGGACGACTCGCGGGGCGGCGTGTACGGCCGCGCGACCGCGCACGACGCTGTGGCAGCAGGCTTCAACACGACCACGCTGGGCAACTCGCGCTCCGATTATCAGGCTGACCGGTTTTCGGATTGCATCATCGAGCACACGGAGGGCACGAAATGCGATCTGCGCTTCCAGAACATCCCAGGCCGATTCGGTCCGAAAGTGGTCATGCGCATCCAGCGCATGAGCGAGCGTGCGACGCAGGGCAACTTCAAGGACCTGGGGTACACGCACAGCCAACAGAAGCTATGGTCCCGCGCGTCTCGACGCAAGGGCCTGTTGCTCATCACCGGATCGGTCAACAGCGGCAAGAGCACCGCTCTGCAGACGTACATCGAGACGCGTCCGAATCGGGACGAGACGGAGGCATACACGGTTGAGGACCCGGTTGAGCGCGAGATTGCCGACACCCACCAGATCGAGTTGTTGCGCGATGCGGCGGACCCCGAGCGCACACGCGAGCGTTATGGCGAAGCCATCCGCGGCTTGCTGCGAGGCGACGGCGACTGGACGGCCTGCGGAGAAATTCGAGACCTTCTGACCGCGACGTTCTGGTTGATGTTGGGACTGAGTGGCTACGTCGGCATGGGGACGCTGCACACCAATTTCCTCAACAGCATCGCGATGCGACTTGAGCAGATGGGCCTCTCACGCCGCGAGCTGACCGTGCCGAACGTGCTGAACCTGATCGTCTACCAAGCTCTCCTCCCCCGTCTATGCCATCACTGCCGCGAGCCGCTCTTGAAGGCCGCGGAGACAGATAGCGATTTGCAGGAGACGGTCCAACTGCTGCGGGCGAAATTTGACATGGACCCGGGCAAGTTCTTCGTGCGGGCCCACAGGAATTGCCCGCACTGCGGCGGGAAGGGCACCAGCGGACGTGTAGTCGTCGCTGAGATGTTCATGCCTGATCGACAGTGGCTCTCCCACACGCGCGCCGGCAACGACGACGCGGCGCACGACCACTATCGGTCGCTTTCGAATGGTGACCTGGCTTCGGACGACATGACGGGGAAAACCGCCTTCGAGCACGCGCTGCTGCGCGCGCTGCGCGGGGAGATCGACGTGAGGGCGTGCGAGGAATTCGAGGCCTTCGATCGCTACGAATTCTTGGACCGGGGGGTGACCCGATGATCCCGATGAACTGGCTTCACCGAATCGTATTCAGCTTCAACCGCGCGCAGTTCTATGTGGACTTCGCCGAAATGTACCGGCGCAAGGAGCCGGTCATGAGCTGGTTGCAGGGTGAACTGGCGACGGCGCTGCGGTTCGGGCGTGGCTGGTGGTCCCTCGGGCTAAAGGCACGCGCCTGGGCGCTGAGGTCCATCAGCGCGCGGTACCAGTCTGGCCAAAATGCCGGGCGTAGTGATTGGACGTTGGGCGGTGTGATGCCGGCCGGCGATCGCATGATGCTTGGGGCCGTGGACACGGCGGAAGATCGTCCGCGAGCCCTCGAGCAGTTGGCCGCTGCCGTCCGCCTGCAGATGGATATCCAGAGCATCGTCGCCGCCGCAGCAGTCATGCCACTGGTAATCCTGGCGATAAGCGCTTGGCTGATCGTCGTCCTCTCCGGCGTCATCTTGGCGATCGACAAGGAAGCGCCGCCATACGTGCGTGACGCGCTTTGGGTTGGCAAGAACCTCGTTGCGAAAGTCATTGCCGAATGGACCTACGCATACGGCGCCTGGGCGCTGGCGATTTTCGTCGCGCTGCTCGGCGTCGTCATCTGGTCCTTGCCTCGCTGGACCGGTGGTCTGCGACTGAAGGCGGATCGCTTGCCGATCTTCTCGCTCTACCGGGACTTCCAGGCGGGAATGCTTATGTCTTCGCTGGCGACCTACCTGGACACCGGGGCGCCTCTGCGCGGGGCGCTGGAGGATATCGCGAAGCACTCCAGCACTTGGATGCGCTGGCAGCTTCGTCGTGTAGTCGCCTCTCTTGATGCGCAGCCGACGATGAGCATTGAGGCGTTCTCACGCGGCCTGCTTTCGCCGGGCTTCCTGGCACGCATGGCGACCTTGAGTCGCTCCGCTGAGTTCGCTCAAGTCCTCATCACCCTCGGCACGGCCGAGGCCGAGACAGTCAAGAAGAAGATCTCCGCGACGGCGCTAGCCGCGAATGTGGCAGTGGTTGGCGCACTCGGCACGCTCTGCACGTTCATGGGCCTAGCCGCGATCTTCGTACCCGGTAGCTTCGCCAACCTAATGGACTCCGGAACCATCATGTCCCTGCAGCAGCAGTACCAGCAGCAGCAGGCGGCTGAGCTTCAGTCGAAGCAACCGGCCGGCACCGACGCCGGCATCAAGTAAGCACCCATATCGCCTCAAGCAAAGGAGAAAGAAGCGATGACCCGTAAGAAGATGAATGTCTCTCGCCGTGCACAACGCGGCAATGCCCTGGTCTATGCGCTGCTCGCGCTCGTGATCGGTGGCATCGGCCTGGCCGTTGGCGTGACGCAGTTTGGCGACGGCGAGCGCGCCACGTCCGTTCAAGGCAGTGTTGCCGAGGTCAACTCGATCATCGGCAGCGTCAAGGAAAACTTCGGCCAGTACAACTACTCTGGCCTGACGACGGCATCGGCAGTGAGCGGCCGAATCATCCCTGAGACGCTGCACATCAGCACTACGGCGGCGAACAACAAGTACGGCGGCGCGATCACGCTCGTGGACAACAACACGACTGTCGCCGGCACCGCGTTGCTCACCTACGCAAGCGTGCCGCGCGAACTGTGCGTGAAGCTGGTCAACGGAACGCAGGGGATGGCCATGCGGGTGCAGGTCGGCGGTGTCGACGTGAAAGCGATCGGATCTCAGGTGAGCGCAAGCACTCTGACCACGCAATGCACGGCGGCCACCACTGCGACCGTTGCGTGGACCGTGGGCCGCACCTAAGCGAGCCTCTCGGCCATAGGGAGGGGCGATTGGCCATCGCCCCGTTGCTTGAAGGACTGGAATGAATCGGCGGATGAGACAAGTGGTGGGGAAGCAGCGTCAACGCGGGAACATGCTGGTGTCTGCGTTGCTCGGCCTCGTGATCGCTTCGATCGGCGGCCTCGGCCTGGTCAACGCCAGGATCGAGGAGAGCAAGCGCAACAAGGGAGTAGGGGAGGCGACCGTCCTGAAGACCCTGCAGGATGGAGTGAACGTCCTGATCGCCAACGCGTGGAACAGCTTTCAGGCCGGAGGCGCAGTGACATACAACGGCGTAACGCTGACGCCGGGCGCTTCAGCGGGCATGGTGGTCTGGGACGTGACGATCGACCAGCTCCGGACCATGGGCAACACGGTGCCCGCTGGATGGACTACCACGACGTCGCCCTCGAATGGCGCCCAGCTGCGCGTGCGGATCGTTCGCTCGCCCGCTGGATGTTCTGGAGTCAACTGCACGGTTGAGGGTCGGATCTGGGCGGACGCGCCCTACACGATCGCCGGTGTGGGAGCGACCGATAACAAGCTGGTAGGACCGATCCTCTCCAAGCTCGGCGCGGATGCCGGCGTGTCGCTGCCCGGCTCTTCCGGTCAGGTCACCGGCTACGGTTTCACCTGGTCGGAAGCGAATCCGATCGCGGGCGCGCCGCCCGGAGTTGTAATCGTGCGGGTGGGCGGGGCTTCAGCGGCGTTCGCGCAGTTCGTCCGTATAGGCGACACGCGCGACCCGTCGCTACAGGGCCCGTTGACGGTGGCCGGGGCCACGACGCTGAACAGCACCACCACGATCAATGCGCCGCTGAGCGTCAGCGGCACAGTGCGCGGCAATGGGGAGATCGGCGCCGGACCTGCAGGTGGATGTGCACGGACGCTCATGAACTCTGCAGGCAACATCGTTGCCCGCAACAGCGCTTGCGTGGACAGATTCCGCGTCTGGGGCGAGAACGGATGGGCGACGGTCGCCGACGCTGGCGGCCTGGACCGCGTGGTGATGGACGGTGGCGTCGCCCAACTGATGGTGCGCAACGGTGCTGGCACGAACACGGCGGTAGTCGACGGGAACTCAGGCCGCGTCAGCGGCCAGGTCATGAATACTGCGGTGGTGGCGAACTCCGGCGGCTCGTGCAATGGATATGCCGAAGGCGATATCGCCCGGGACGCGGACGCAAGCGGGACAGTGCTTGTGTGCCGAAGTGGCGCTTGGCGTCGTCCAGGCATGCAGACTGCGGCAGAGGGAAGCACATGCGCCATGGCTGGCCAGTCCGCCGCCGAGCCCGTCACGGGCCGCCTGCTGATCTGCCGCAACGGCGCCTTCCGCCTGGTCAACGATCGGCTCTCCAGCAACCCAAACGCCGCCCCAGCAGCCGCCAACGGCCCCGGCTTCGTCCAGGCGCCAGCTTGCGGCGTCGGAGGCACGCCGAGCATCCAACTGAGCCCGTTGGAGACGGGAGCCGACTACGGAGGGAATCCCCCTCGGAATCGCTTCTCGGTAATACCTGTCTGGAATGGCAGCACTGGCTGGTCCGTGAGGCCGGTCCTCATCGACAGCAACGGTAACGCGTCGGAGGTTGCTCACGATGGAGCTGCCTACAACTTCGGCTGGAACGCCACGACATCCTGCAACTACGGGATCTACAACTGATGGAATCAAAACATGTGATCGAAGCGTGCGCCTTCGCGGCGCTCGTGGCGAGTTGCCCGCTGCCTGCGAACGCGCAGTCGGGCGGACCGGCGGCTCAACTGCAGCGCGGCAACGGGTTCGGATGCCCTGCGCCGAAGTATTGGCAAATGAAGAACGGGGTGGCGACGTGCGCCGCGGCACCGACGCCTGCGCCTTCTCCACCCGCGCCACCGCCACCAGCGCCGGCGCCGCCCTCGGGCGACTGCCCGGCCGGCATGGGTTATGAACTGCAACTCGATCCAAGCCAGTTCGATTACTTGCGGCGTCCAGGAGCTGCATGGCTCGCATACGACGATGGCAGCGTCAACTTCCCGACCTTCGGCGGTTCGCCCTATCAGATGCCAACCGGTCTTCCCAACGACTTCGGTGGCAGATGCGGTCGAATGACGCTTCCGTTCACCATCCGGAACGGACAGGCAGCCGACATGAACTATGCCCGACTGCCCATCTGCCAAATGGGGGGTTTCGGCGGAGATGTCTATTCAATCTCCACGCTCGTGTGCGCAAACGGGAAGATCACGCAGATGTACTTCTACGGCGACAACGGAGGAGGTGGGTGACGCAGCCGGGCAACTCACGACTATGACCCGCTAGGGTCAAAAACGGGGCCCAATTTGGGCCCTTTCGCATTCTTAGCCATAGCGTCGACGTCGTGGCGCGTGATGGTGACGGCGAGCAGCTGGCGATCGCGCCAGGCTGTCGCCACGTGGTCCCGGCAGGGGCCAGCAGGG
>NZ_JBWKOA010000012.1:0-22641 GCF_059415845.1 Roseateles sp. GW821-FHT09H11
GCGATAGAGCACTCAGCGAAGCAGGTTCCCACACCACCACCAGAGCTCCGGCTCGGCCAACAAACCCCTCCAGCCAATACCCGGCTCCAGAGGCATCTAACAAAGCAGGCGGTTCCTCTCGAAACAGCCGCGCCAACCGATCTTGGCAATGAAGAAAAACCAACGCACGAATTTCAGCAACCGCCATCAGCAGGAACTCTGCGCTTTGCTGCGCGGCGTAGCGCATCGACATGGTCTGTGGCAAGTCTTCCGAGACTCGATGGCGATGTGCGCAATCGCCTTGAGCAATGCCGTCGACTGGCGGCAAAAAGTCGATCGTGAGGCGGAGTACATGAGCATCGTCAAACGCTACTCGCGTGACGAGGTGGAAACGCTGTCGCACACGCTGGCGCTCATCGTGCTCGGTCTCCAAGAAGGGCCGCACGACTTCCTCGGCTCTCTCTACATGAGCCTCGAGTTGGGAGACGCGTGGAAGGGGCAGTTCTTCACCCCTTACGAGGTGTGCCAATCGATGGCTGGCCTGATCCTGACCGACGCGCGCTCTTGCGTAGAAGCGAAGGGCTTCGTGACGGTCAGCGACCCCTGCGTCGGGGCCGGCGCAATGCTGATCGCAGCTGCCGAGTGCGTCCAGCGCCAAGGGCTCGATGTCGCTCGCGAGCTGCACGTTTATGCGCAGGACATCGACCTGTTGGCGTGTCACATGACCTACGTCCAACTCTGTCTGCTCGGCATTCCAGGCGTCGTCGTCCACGGAAACACCTTGGCCGTCGAAACCCGCTCGACCTGGTTCACGACCGCCCATGTCATCGGCGGATGGACTGCTCGGCTTGCAAAGGCTGCTGCCAACGAGGCGGAGGGCGCGTCCGAGGGTGACGCCAACGTCATCCACACCGGCAGCTTCGCGACCACGCCTCTTGTCATTCCCGCGTCGGGAGCGGCGCACATCGCAGCGCCTGGCCAGCAATTCACGCTTTTCTAAACCCCTGCAGGGAGCATCAATGTCGAAGAACGTTTTCATGGCTTGGATCGACCACCTCCACGAGGTCGGCGATCCCATCCGTCGCCGCCGCGCTCAGCTGCTGGAGACGGCGCAGGAGGCGGCCGAGCTGGAGCGGCATGCGCTCGCGCTGCGGCGCACGGTTGAAGATGGCAAGCGATCGTTGCTGGTGAGCGTGACTCAGAGGTGGTCGCTTGCGGAGATCCAAGGCGCTGTAGAGCAGGCTGAGCGCGCCGGTGAGTCGGTCGTGCGAAAGTCCGCCCCAGTCGCCGCCCCCTTCGCCCAAGCGCTGCGCACCCTAGACGGACTTCACCTAGCCATCGAAGCTTTGCTGGCGTTGGAGCAGGCCGATGTGATGGCCGCATTTGTGGCGCCGGAGTCTCTTTCCGACGCTGATCGTCTCGCGATCCTGATGAAGCTTGGCGCCTGGTGGCGCGCCGCCGCCGTTCCAGTCATCGCCCGGATCGAACAGGCCTGAACGACTCGTTCGAGGAGCTGCCCGCTCCCCTTAAAGGAGCGTGGTCAGTAGCGCATCCGTCTTGACCGCGTCGGCCTGATCGAAGAACTCCGCCGGCTGCGGGCGGATCAATGTGCGGGCGTGGTCGACCGTCCCGGTCAACCACGCCGCCCAGTCTTGGGGCTCGACGTGCACGACAGCCCGCTTGTCTTGATGGTCGGCGGGCAGCTTTGGGTTGTGCTTGTGCAGTCGGCGCAGTAACGGATGGTCGTCGCAGTTGGTTGTGAGCATCGTGTACGACGGAACGATCTCGCCTCCATCCGGGTCAACCCAGTGATTCCAGATCCCGGCCAGCATCCAGGGCAGGCCGTCGGCCCTGCGTAGCTGCCACCAAATGTTGCGACCCGTCTCCCAATTCGGTTCCTGGTACCAGCTCGCGGGGATCAGGCAGCGACGACCCTCGGTCCATGCGGCCTTGAACGTCGGCAGGTTGGCGACGGTTTCGATGCGCGCGTTATTGGTGCTGCGTGGCCGCGGTGCCGGCGTCTTCTTTCCCGGTACCGGCTTAGGCTTGATCATGTCCCTCCGCGCCGGGGCGCCGGGCCTGATCAGCGCCCACTGGCCAACCTCCCCCACCGCCCCGCCCTTGCCGTCCGACCGCAGGAACAGTCCGTCGTCGAAAGGACCGACGAACGGCCGTTGAGGCTCGAGCCCGGGCAGCCACAGCTTGCCAAGGTGTCGGCGGACGTAGATCTCGAAATCGTCGCGCGGAGACATGTGGTACAGGTTGCACATGCGCCGACTCTAGCCCAGTGTCAAAGGCGTGGATTTCCATGCCGCTCGCAAAGGGTGGGTTGGCCGTGGCAGCTGGCCTTGCGGCCGATTTTTGTCGGGGCCGCACCTGTGCGGCCGCGCGGTTCCCGCCCCATGTTCTGCAGTGGCGCTACGCGCGCTCGATGATGTAAGCCCTATCGGGGGCCCATCCCCGGCGTCAAAGGACGCCGGTCGCGTCGGGCATGCCGGGCCTGAGGATGCGGTACTGAACTTTTCCGCCGATCGTGCGGTCCAGCAATGACGCAAGGCGGATGGTTTCGAGGCCGGCCATCAGAATCGCGCCGCACACGGCGGGGTTGGCCGTGGCGCTTTCGCCCACCCGGCGAAAGACGGCGGTGACCGCGTCGCGGAACGTCGCTTGCGCTCCAGCGTCCTCCCCGCCGACAACGAGAAACTGCGGCGCGCCTTCGGTCGCGACCACGCCAACGGAGTCCGCGCTCTCCATCCCAGTGCCGAAAAGACCTGCCGTCAGGAACGCTCGGCCCTGGTCGAAGCCTCCCGCCAGCAGCCCGACTTTCACGTGGGCTTGCGCGCGCGTCTCCGGGGTGAGCACGCTCGTTACGAAGGTCGCGCATTCAAAAGCGAGCAATCGAAGTTGCACCTGTAAAGCCGCGGCGGACTGTGCTGCGTCGCGCCGAAGGGACGCCACAGCCGCATCGGTGCCAATTTCAGCCCCGCACACCATCAACGCCAGTCCCTCACGCAGAGGCACCACCTTCTGCGCCAGGTCCGTGATGATGCCCATTGCATTTGATAGGCGTCCATCGGCCATCATGATCACTGCGTCGTGCAGCGCCACAGCCACAAGAATTGTCATGAGGCAAGCGTACCAGTGGTCCTGCGTCGGGAAGCTCAGGGAAGTTCGGTGAACTGATAGCCACCGACTCACTTCACTGGTTTGGGCGAATCCGATCGCAGACGATCGGACCGCGCTGCTGCGGGTTCGCGCGTTCGCGCTCATCCCCTACGGGGACTGCAAGCAGCCCTCCGCATCCCTTTCGCAGCGCCGCAGATGCGGCGTGAACAGCGGCGCTTGCGCGCCGTGGGCGGCGCCTGGCGGCGCCCTTGGCCTTGATGGGCTGGAAACAGCCAGCGATCGCGCTCGTCATCTCCGGCGGTGGATCTGCACACCGGCGCCGTCCTCTTCCCGACGCATAGCGCGACCAAGCCAAGCGGCAACGGTCCGCTTCGCCGCGCCCTGCACCCGGTCCCTTCGCTCCGCTTCGGGCTGCGGCTTTGGTCGCGCCATTGCCGCTTGGCTTGGCCGCGCTCTTTATGCGTCGAGACGGCTCCAGTGAGCAGATTTACTTCACACCACCGAAGAGGATAAAACCATGACCGCGACCGCCATCCAGCCCATCAACGCCAACACCGAAGCGGGCTTTCCCCCCGCGCCCCCCGAGACTCACCAGCAAGCAGACATTGCCCTGCGGGCCGATGAAGACGAAGGCGAAATCCTGCAGCTCGAAGTTGGAACCCTGCGCGTTGATGAGCACAACGTGCGCACGGAAGAACCGACGCAAGAGGAGATCGACGAGCTCGCGGACCTCATCGAATCTCAGGGTCTCCTCCAGCATCTGATCGTCATCGCCTACGCATCGCCACGTCGTGGGACTGGCAAGGATCGAAAGACTCTGTATACGCATGGCGTGGTCGCGGGGGGGCGCCGGCTCCGGGCACTGATGTGCCTGGTGAAGCGAGGCGTTCTCCAGCGCACTCACCAGGTCCAGTGTCGCGTCGTTCCTGTGGCGCGGGCCCAGGCCATCAGCATCGCCGAGAACTCGGGCCGCAAGGACATGAGCAACGCGGACGTGATCGTCGCCTTCGCCAACATGATCCGCGCTGGCGCCTCGGTCGGGGTTGTCGCAACCACCTTCGGCATCTCCCCGTTGCAGGTTAAGCGCCGCGCCAAGCTTGCCAACGTGTCGCCGCGTCTGTTTGACCTGTTCCGTAAGAACGAGATCAGTCTTGAACAGTTGATGGCGCTTGCCATCGCGGATAGCCATGAACAGCAGGAAGCAGCATGGTTCGGGTCTGCGCAGTGGGATCGCGATCCGTGGGACCTGAAGCAGCTGATTACCGGCAGCGTTCCCCAGTCGCTCGTTCGATTCGTTGGCATGCGGGCCTACGAAGAGGCTGGTGGCACGGTCCTGTGCGACCTGTTCACTGACGATCAAGGCGAAGCCGATACCTCCATTATCGCGGACGGCCCGCTGATGCAGCAGCTGGCCAACCACAAGCTGGAAGCCATTGCTGTCGAGCACCGCGCAACCGGACTTGCTTGGGTCGATGCTCGGTTGAGTCTGGAGTACCACGAGCGGCAGGACTACGTCGATGCACCGACGAGCATGCGGGCCCCAACCGATGAGGAGGCCGCGAACGAGGCCGCGCTGCGCGAGGTCTTCGAGGCCAAGGAGAACGAGCTCGAACAGCTGGACGATCTGGAGGACGAGTGCGACGAGGAGCTGGTCCAGCGCTTGGAGCGTGAAATTGACGAAGCGAAGCGACGCCTTGATGAGGCAGTGGCTGGTCGCTCGGTCGTTGATGAATCGGCGCGGGAGAAAGTGGGCGCGGTTGTGTACCTGGATCGCCACGGCAACGTGGCGGTGCTTCGCAATGTCGTCCGCAAGGCGGACGCCAAAGCACTCAGCCGCAATCTCGCCAAGGCTGATGACGAGGCGTCGATCAAGGGCGATCACTCTGAATCCATGAACCGTCATCTCACGGCTCATCGCACTCGGGCTCTTCAGGCGCTCATGATCGCTGATCATCGCGTCGCACTTGCTGCCCTTGTTCATCCCCTGCTCGTGCGTCTCATCTATACGAACTCGTTCAGCTACCAGTCGCGTAGTGCGCTGGAGATCGACAGCAAGGGTTCGGATGGTCAGGTCCGCTCTTGGGCGAGCGACATCACTGGCTCGCGGGCAGATGAGGTGATTCGCTCGGCGGTGCAGGGGTGGCGGCACCGTCTACCTGGCGTCGGCGATCTGTTGCCGTGGCTTTTGGAGCAAGAACTGCCGGTGCTGGTGGAACTCCTGGCGTTGAGCGCGGCGCTTAGCGCCAATGCCATCAGCGGGAAGCTTGGCGAGCACCCCATCGACCCAGTGGCGAAGGCGCTGAACCTCGACATGGCCGACTGGTGGACACCTACCGCTGACGCCTATTTCAACCGTATTCCGAAGCAGCAGATCGCAGCTGCACTCAACGATGCGGCCCTTCCTGACGATGCGGCTGCTGTGCTGAAGCTGAAAAAGGCCGACGCAGCCGACAAGGCAGCGGCTGCGATTTCCGACAAGCGTTGGTTGCCCACCATCCTGCGCTGAGGACAAGCGTCGGCGCCGTAGGCGCCTTTCCCCGCCAAGCGACCCGAGAGGGTCGTGCCGGGGGCGGTGTGCATGGTGACGCGCTGCAGATCTGCAGGCGCAGGCCTTGTCACCATCGCGGGCAGGCCTTCGGCCCGCGCGGCGCCCGCCAGGCGCCGGTGGCCCTGCTGGCGACAGATCCCGCCGGCGCCGGCGGCTGTTCTGTCGCCAGCATCAGCATCGCGTCCCTGAGTCCGCTCCGCCCGTCGACGAGCGCCCGCGAGGGGCGCTCGCCGCGTGGTGCTCACGCACCTGCAGCGCGGCATCACCGCGCCGGCCACTTCAGCGGCTGCGCCGTCCGGATCGCGATTTATCGTCACGCGTGACGCTGGGGCCGTCGGCCCGACCAGGTCGACCAGCTGCAGCTGCAGCTTGCTCGACTCCCCTGCCCTGCTCCGCCTCGAGCCCGAGGCCTCGCCAGCGCCCCCCCCTGCAGCGGGCGCAACGGGCCGCCCGCGCTCTCTCGAGCTCGGCGGCCGTCGCCTGCCCACATAGCCCACCCGGCGCCTTCCTGGGGTCCTGCAAGCGACCCCCGGCGCCCGTGGATATGTGGACAGCCTCTCCAGTCGTCGACCAGGCCGTGAGGCCGGGTCAACACGGCGCAGGTCCTGCGCCCCGCGTCGCCGCCATCGGCGCCGGCCGCAGCAGGCCTGGGCCGCTCGCCGCGGCTTCGCCCTGCTGGCCCCTGCCGGGACCACGTGGCGACAGCCTGGCGCGATCGCCAGCTGCTCGCCGTCACCATCACGCGCCGTCGACGTCGACGTCCACGCCGCACCAGGCGCTCGACCTCCGCTCTCGCCTCCACAGCTCCGGCCACAGCCTCCGCGACGCGCCGCCGCCGGCGGCCCTAGCCCGCGATCCGCGGGCCTCCTCGATGTCCGACTGCTCCTCGTCCGTCTCGCTGTCTGCCTTTCGCCTGCACTGACGTTAGCCGGCGCCTGGGCGGGAACAAGGATTCGCTCTGCCTGGTCCTCTCCCGTTCTCGCTCGCTCCGCTCCCTGCGCTGCGGCCTCCGGCCAGCCCTTGTTCCCGCCCAGGCGCCGTCCCCCTTTGTGCTCTACGGCGAAAGGCACTCAGCGAAGCAGGACACACGGACGAATCGCTTTGACATCTCGGCAGCGGTTCATTCGGAAATACCCGGCTCAAGAGCATCTAGCAAAGCAGGACTTTTCGAACAGGATCGTTCGAATTGGTAAAGATAGGCACCAAAACGCCTTTCCATGATTCCCAAAGTGCCTAACAATGGGCAACACTATTGGTCATTTTGGATCGCAACCCTAATGGGGAGTAGAACGATGAACAGCTTCGACAATGTGATGACGACGTTCTTCACGCGCGCACTTCGTGTCGTCGTGAAGGTGGGCGTTGCGTTCGCCTATGCACAGCTGATCTCGTTGGCTGTCCTGGTGGTCACTGGCGCAGTCGCCCTGACGACCACAATCGTGACGCTGGCCGCCAAATGACTCGACCCACGATTCGTCGGGAGGCGTCCGATCTGTCGAAGGCCGGGCTTCGAATCCCGCCGTTGATCGAAGAAGTTGCTCGGGAGTTGCGTGCGATGGATGATCGGATGCAGCAGCTGGCGCGTCAAGGCATCACGCACGCGACCGAACACTGGCGCAAGGACAGCGAGGGCAAGAGAAAATACTTGTACTTGATCCATCGGAAGGCGTCGGATGACGAACCGCGTGGTCAGCGCGAATACGTTGGCAACGACCCCATGTCGATTGAGTTGGCTCGCGCCCGCATCGCCCGCGGCGTCGAGCATGAACAGTTGGCCACCCGCCGCCGGTTGTTGGTGGCGCGCATGCGCCAGGCCGAGTCTCTCTTGCAACAGGTCAAGCACTTACTTTCCCATCCCGACTAGCCCATGGACCGAACCCTCATCGCCGTCACCAGGCAGCTCAAAGGCATGGCCGCTGACGTCTACGAGGTCGGTGTTCGCCATCCAGTAAAAGGGGTGTTGCTGCGCGAGTGGGGCGAGGATGAGATCTTGGCGGCGTTGCCGTGGTTGAAGCGCGAGAACTTCAATGGTGCGGACATCTACGTGCGCCCTTCCCGCTCGCGTCTGTCACGTCTGATTTTGGTGGACGACCTCAGCCTGGGTACGCTCAATGTGATGAAAGGCGGGCCATGGGCGCCAGCCGTGTGCGTTCAGACGAGCCCGGGGAACTTTCAAGCGTGGGTCAAGCTGGCCGAAGACCAGTCTGCAGATGTGCGCCGGGAGGTGGCACGAATCTTGGCACAAGGCCTCGATGCGGACCCTAATAGCGCCGACTCCGCTCACTTTGGGCGCCTGGCCGGCTTCACCAACAGGAAGCCGCAGCGGCTCGCAAAGGATGGTCGACCGCCCTTCGTCTTGTTGGACTCCTATCGCGGGCTTGTGGCTCCAGCATCTTCTGACTTAGTCGAGCAAGGCGCCGTGGCTGCTGCCCGCTCCCATTCGCTGGCCCAAATCATTCGAGCAGAAGCAACTGGTCTCGGCGAATCGGAGATCGTGGGAGTCGGTGGCTTGAATGCTTGGTACGCCGGCTTGTGGGTGCGATTGCGAGCCTTCGCGGGCGCGGGCTTTGACGCTAGTAGAGCCGATTGGATCGCTGCGGTAAGCATGTTCAATCGTGGCTTCACACTTGACCAGGTGGTCGACGCGCTGGAGAGGCACAGTCCCGGCCTGACCGACCGAAAGGGTAAAGCAGCTCGCGATTACGTGGTGCGGACCGCAGGGAAGGCCCAGGTGTGGGTGCGCTTGAAGGCCCAAGGCATGGCGTTCGAAGAAGTCAAGGACGACCTGTTGCGCTTGGCAGAACAAGCGATTGCCCGCAAATAGCGCAAGTTATCCACAGACAATGTGGATAACGATGTGCATAACGCTTGGATAAGAGCTGTGGATGCACGCTGAATCTGTCTTGCAGTGCGTGCACCGTGTTCATCGATGGTCTTTGGGGTTATCCACGGATGGACGCGCTGAAGCTGTCTTGCGTAAGCGCTGAAGCTGTCTTGCAGCTACGCTGAATCTGTCTTGCAGCGTGCATGCTTCTTCGACGGTAACTCCTTGATTGAATTAAGAAATCCGGCAGTACCTGAACTGCCCCCTGTATTAGACCTGTATTTGGTTCCTTTATTACTTCCTGTAAGAAAGAGGACCGAGCCCTGCTCTTGTTTCGAGCGACCTGGGTCCACCGACTCTTGGGGCTACGCCCCGCCGTCTCCTCCGCGCCTACGGCGCTCCGCCCGGGCCTCTGGCCCTCCCACCCGGCATCCCCAGGGGTGCCCCCTCGCGCATAGCGCTCACCCCGTTATCAAGGCCCCAAGGGGCCCTCTGCCCCCTACCCTCGCTGACTTCCCACGATCAAACACCTGTCACCGCTTGGTAACACACCGCCCCCTGATCGGCCTTCGGCCAATCGGCGGAGAAAGGCGCCTGCGGCGCGCACCATTGCGTTCATCGCACGGCCATCTGTGTAAGTATGTTTATTTGCTGTGTAATGGCGATGTATGTTGGTATACTGCTGTGTAACGCCTTCATCCCGAAGGCGGTTCTGGAGGGAGCGATGCAACACAACCTTTTTATCGGCCGTCTGGCCGCGACGCCTGAGATCAAGGGTTCGGGCGACAAGGAGTACGTCAAGTTCGTCCTGATTGACAACGAATACGCCGGGCGCGATCGCGAAGAGCGTAAGGTGTCCATCCAATTCACCGCCTTCGGTGCCCAAGCGCGAGGCTTGGCCGAGAACACTCGTAAGGGCGACCAGGTGTCTGTCATCTACCGGATCGCCAACAACGACTACGAGAAGGATGGCCAGCAGTATTACGCGTACTCGTTCATCGTTGAGGCGTTCGAGTTCGGCGCGCCAGGTCAAGAGACCCGCGGGGTCCTTGCTGCACGAGGCTGAGAGGTGGCGGCGCAACAGTTGACGCCGGAGGAGTTTGACTCCGCCCGGTCAGCTTGTAGCCGCTGGTCCGCCCGCACGCTTGACGCGGCGCGGGCCTTGCTCGTGGATGGACGTTCTTTGTCAGAGGTCGCCGAAAAGTTCGGCATGTCCTCTCAACAGGCATGGAATCTTCGCGCTCGGTTCCTCGAGCGACGAGAGGAACAACGCCTGGAAGCCTTTATGGCCAGGGTCCCGCCTGGCGGCGTGGACCCATTGGCCCCCTTCTCTCGCGAGCTTCGCACACTCGCCAGGAAGGGATACACCATCGAGCAGCTAGTAGCGTTTCTCAACGAGAGCGGACTAGAGGCCTCAGCGGAAGCAGTCCGAAACCATCTCTCGGAGGAAAAGAAATGATCGTGACAACTTTGTCCAATCAGAAAGGCGGCGTTGGCAAGTCTTTCGTCGGCTCGCAGTTTGCGTATTACCTGCACTTGGTCCTGGGCTTGCGAGTGCTGGTGATCGACTTCGATCACCAGCGAAACACCAGCAAGGCCCTGCGGACTGGCGGCATCGCTAAGGTCTCCGACGTGACCAGTTCGCAGCTTCTCACGAAGCGGATCGACAAGCTGGAGGACGCTGAATTTGTCTTGGTGCAGGGTGACGGCGAGCTGTACAAGATGGAGAAAGCCGTGGCGCATCACAACCAGTTCGCATCGAACCTCGACGCGTTCATCCAGTCCCAGGCGGACAGGTTCGACCACTGCATCATCGATACCAATCCGAACCCCGACATTCGTCAACTGTCCGCATTGGTGGTTTCAGATCATTGCCTGTCGCCGATCGAGCTGAATCAAGAAGCGATCGATGGTATCGGCGATCTACTGAACCACCCTACCCTTGGCATTCGCCAGATCAAGCAGAAGATCAATCCGAATCTGAATTTCCTGGGCATCCTGCCCAATAAGGTCGAGCCGACGTCGTTTCAGCGGGAGAACTTCAAGGCGCTCGCTGAGCACTTTGCGAAGCTGCTAATTCCCATGGCTGGCTCCTTTGCGTCCATCAAGAAGTCCACTGCGTTTGCCGAGGCTCAGGCAGCCGGACTGCCCGTCTGGAAGCTGGGCAAGACAAGTGGGCGGGAGGCTTGGGCTGGCCTGAAGCCAGTCTTCGATGTGATCGTTCAAAAGATGGAGGCCGCGTAAATGGCAGCAACCAAGCCGCGGCGGACATTGGATTTGTCCGCTCTCGAGGAGGCGCCCGTTGGCGCTATTGGTGGAGCCCCGGCCATGCCCAATGGAGCCCCGTTGCAGCTGCGACTGGACGACATTGAGGAGGATCCGGATCAACCACGCAAGATGTTCGACGAAGCGAAGTTGAAGGAATTCACCGAGGTTATTCGTGCGCGCGGGGTGCGATCGCCGGTGTCAGTGAGACCTCACCCGAACAAGCCCGGTAAGTACATTCTCAACTACGGTGCGCGCCGATATCGGTGTTCCATTGCGGCAGGCAAGGAGACCATCCCCGCGTTCGTCGACGAAACGAGCGTTGACTACGACCAGGTCTTGGAGAACGATCAGCGTGAGCCGCTTACGCCGATGGAACTGGCCTTGTTCATCATCAAGAAGATCAAGGAGGGCGTCAAGAAGGGTGAGATTGCCAAGGCCCTCGGACGGTCGCCCCAGCTCATCACCGAGCATCTTGCATTGATCGACGCGCCCGATTGTGTCGAGAAGGCGTACCGCGACGGAAAGACCACTTCACCGAAGACCATCTACGAACTCCGTTCCCTCCACGAGCAGTTTCCAGAGCAAGTGGATGCGTGGTGCGAGCGAGCAGTGGAAATTACGCGTGCCGGTGTCGCAGCATTAGCTACGCAACTTAAGCAGGGCCCGGACGGGAAGGGCGCCAAGTCAGGCGATGCGAAATCCGTCAAGGATGACGCGAAGTCTGTGGGGGGGCCGGCGACGGGGGAGGGCGGGCCCGGAGGTGAGGGATCTAACGGCAACGGTTCTCCCGTTGATTCAGGGGTCATGGGGGCTCAGGGTGAAAATGCCGGTTCTCACACAGACGCACGAAACTCTGAAGAAGGGGAGGGCGATGCAGGCGAGCTGACGAGTTGGCCTCGGGGCCAAGCGGTCTCCGATCCGAGCTTGATGAAGAAGCCGCTGCTCCTCGTGGTTCACCGGGAAAGACCGGCAGCGATCCTCTTGAATCGAAAGCCTTCGACTGACGGCATGATTCGGATTCGGTACGAAGACGGGTCGGGCGACGCCGAAGTTCCGGCGGGCGATCTGATTCTCAATCGGATCATTGACGAACGCTGAGCTCTGACCGCCGCAAGTAGCCGCCCGCTGAGGCGGCTTTTTTGCGCCCGTCGGCGCCTTTCTCCGCCAAGCGGGCCTGTCCGCGCCGGGGGGGTGTGCCGCATCAATTTCGTCATGACGAAATTTCCCGCGCACTTAAGCATCGTTTTCGACGCGGGCCAGCAATGGACATTCTGCCAAGTGGGGGCAACGAGCGGCGAGGCGGCAGGACCGCTCAAGTTCCACGAGCTGGCTGCCTTCTGTCCCGATCCAGGTCACTCGTTCGACCACCAGCCGGATTGGAACGACTCGGGCCAATACTGGGCAGGCGTAGGTTGTGATCACGGTATGCACCAATCTCTCCATGCTTTGATGAAGGGGGAATGGTTGCATCACGACTTCGACTGATGTTGACCGCGATTTCGTCATGACGAAATGCGGCAAGACAGATTCTGCGTGACTTGGTCACGCCACTTGCGGGCTTCGCCCGCCACGCGGGTACCGCCTTCAATGGCTCGATGTGGCCCGGTGCCAAATCGACGCGTGGGCCGTGGCGAGCCACGTCACGCAGTAATTCGACATGACGAAAAACGCGAGGTGTTGGATTACTAGGGCAGGATAGGCTTTCGCCGGTTATTCGTACTACACTACGCTGCTGACATCGAGGTTGAGGGGTAGGTATGCCAAGAGCGGCCAAACTCGGCGCGACACGCGAGTCTGTGGTGTTGCAGGTCCGATTGCCGAAGGATGATGCTGCTGCCTGGAAGGCTCACTGTGAGCGCGTAGGCAAGAAGGAGCCTGAGATGCTCCGCGCGGTTATCCGGTACGTATCGGATGACGCGAATGAGACGATGCTGAACGCACTGTTCGAGACCGACGGCGAGCCCGATTTGGGTCCGAAGCGACGACTTGAGCTTCGACTCACGCCTAGTGAGGCATCGGCAATACAGGCGTCAGCCGATATGGCGAAATGTTCTCCGCAACGCTGGATCATCAACTGTGTGCGTGCCAGCCTCACTGAGCAGCCTCAATACACGTTGGACGTTGCCCAAGCGCTATGGGAGTCCACCAATCAGCTGCGCGCGATCGGTCGCAACCTGAACCAGGTTGCCAGGAAGCTCAACGACGCTGAGCCGGGCTCCTTGACCCTCGTGGAGGTCAGAGCATTGAGCAAGACGATCGCCAAACACACCGAATCCGTGAGCAGACTCCAAGACGCCAGTCTGGGCAGGTGGGGGCTCAAAACGAAATGAAGAAGGACATAGTTAAGGACTGGGGGGAACGCGAGCACTACGGCACCGTCGTGGCTCGTAAGGGGCGGAATATCACGGGTGGCCGTGTGGAGAGCCCGCCGCCGAAATCCACCGCTATCGGTGGCCGAGGGAAGGGGAGGGCGCGCCTAAGCGCGACGGTTCAAAAGGCGCCGGAGGTGATGGTCAAGATCTCGGGTGGAGGGAAGGGCATCAAAGGAATCAAGGCCCACTTCGAATACATCTCCCGCAATGGGAAACTAACCCTGGAAGACGAGCAAGGTCGGCAGCTGGTTGGCAAGGAGGACCTGCGCCATGCGGCCGACGACTGGCGTGGTTCGGGGATTCCCGATGAGGACGGGCGACGCAAGGAGGCTTTCAACATTGTGTTGTCGATGCCGATCGGAACTAGCAGCGATGGCCTCATGCGCGCGGCTCGTGCGTTCGCAGTCGACGAGTTTGGCCGCCATCAGTACGTGATGGCGTTGCACACACCGGAAACGGACCCAAACGCCAAGAAGGCTCCGCATCCGCACGTTCATCTTTCAGTCAAGGCGATGTCGCTCGACGGAGTGCGGTTGAATCCACGCAAGGCCGACTTGCAGCGCTGGCGTGAGAGGTTTGCGGACCGTTTGCAGGAACAGGGCATTGCTGCGAATGCCACGCCGCGTCGCCTCCGAGGAGCTGTGCAGAGATCAGAACCTCAGCTTGTCCGTCACGTCGACGCACTCCACCGCGAGGGCAAGAGGCGCGAGCCGTCGACCATCACGCAGCAACGGCGGCAGAACGCACTCGCAGAGATCCACGGGAGGGCAGGGGAGAATCCAGGGCGGACTGGCGAGCTGAAAGAGAGCCGTACGGCGTTGGTCAGAAACTTCGCTGCGGTTGCAAAGCAGCTGGCCGTAGGGGATGCAGCGGATAAGAGTCTTGCGCTTCAAGTGGTCGATTTCGTGAAAAACATGCCGCCTGTCAAAACGCGGCATCAGGTGTTGGTCGACCTGCTTCGCAGCGAGTTGACGGTGGTTCATGCGAAGAGCGTGCCTGCTCGCACCGTGGCGGAGCCAACAAAGTCGCAGAATTCGACAAACAAGGATCATGGCCCTGATCGGCAATGACCAAAAGCACCAATATTGTTTCCCATTTGACTACATTACGTGTTCTCGTAATTGTTACTTTGGGAGCATGAAATGGGTGATGTTCTGACGTGGCGCGCGGCTTTTCTGGCCGTGGTGTTGGCGGCGGCGGGACCTGCACGGGCAGACGACGGACTCTTCACTGGGGAAATCAAGTTGGCGTGTGAGGCGGTGCTGTGTCTCTCGTCGGGGAAAAGGCCCGCAGCCTGCACACCTGCGCTCGTGAAGTATTTCAATATCACGCGCCGGAAGCTGTCTGACACCCTGAAGGCCCGGAAGGGCTTTCTGAAGCTGTGTCCGTCGGCGAACGAAGACCCCTACACGAGCTCTCTAGTTGACGCCGTTGTTGACGGCGCAGGCCGTTGCGACGCTGCTAGCCTGAATTCCTCGTTGCTGTATTGGGACATGGATTCCCAAACAGGCGTGATCGGCAATGAGTTGCCAGGCTACTGCGGTGCTTACAACAGCTTGGGCGGTGCCAAGGTGGTGTACGTCGGAACCCCTGAGACTGGCGGCCGCTGGCAGGACGTAGGAGGGCAGGGCGGCAATGAGCGCTAAGGAATTCGATCTACCTGGTCCACCGACGGCGCACCCAGTGGACACCTTGCGTGAGCTACAGGCGCTTGGGCTGATCATCGAGGGGTACGACAGATTGCTTTCGCATCTTCAGCAGTCGGTGGATTGGCCGGGCGCGATGCTCGACTGCGCCGTGGCCGGACGCAAGCGAGGCATTCAGTTCGTTCGGGCTGTTCCCGATATTCCGTCGGACGAGCGGCTTGCCGAAGTGTTGACATCCTGCCTCCGCCCACGCGACGTACGAATGTTCTTGGGCCACGTCCACCAATCGCCGCGCTGAATCTGTCTTGCTCCGCTTGCCCATGAACTTTGTGCTCGACATCCTCCGGCTCCATGTCTTCGACGCCGACGAGGTGCGTGGCGATGTTGGATCGACGCGTGCTGTCGATCTAGCTGTCGCTCGAATCGATGCTGCATGGCGTCGCGACCGCTTCGGCTACATCCACGCCGGAGGGAAGGGCGCCACCGGAACGAGATACGCCAGGGCTCGCCTTTGGTTGACGACGCGCGATGAGACCTTTATGCCGGTGCTCAAGCTGTGGCCAGAGCTTCCGGGACAGATGCAATTCCTGGATGGTCGACACACCTTCTCGGCCTGGCGAGACCTCGGCAATGCACGGATTACGGTGGGTGTGGAACACAACTGCGTCGATGAGGCGATCGCTTATTTCGGATAAGGATGAATGCATGAGCTCGAATGACCATAGGGCCGAAGCGGCGCGCAGGGGACGCCCCTTGACCGGTAGCGCAGCGACGGGCGCCGAGCGACAGAGAACGTATCGGCAGCGGCTGAAGAGCGGGCACGGGGAATGGGTCACGAGCCCGCGGACTGCTCGCCGTGTTGAGCTCGTGCAGTTGCTGGCGGACGCATTGGCGGAACTGGACGACGAGCACAAGCCCCCATCGACCCACGCCAATGCTCGTAGGAGCGCGTCACTCGCGCTTCGTGAGCTACGGCAGCGCTACGGTCTGGAGCCATAAGCCCATGTCCTGCAAGCGACGCATGCGCAAGGTTCGACAGCGGGACCTATTTGGTGGTCCCGACGCGGTCTTCGATGCCTTGACCGGAGTTCAGCTCCAGCCACGAGCGTGGCCAAGTGGCCCGATCGTGACGAATCCCTCAAGAGCCGCAGCGCTGCCACCAGGCGCCGCCCATTTGCAGTACGAGCTCTTTCTCAATTACCAATCATGAGTTCATACGTGAAACACCCGCGCAAAGCGAAGCAGATGCCAAGCCCCGAGACAGCGCACTCAGACGCGCGAGGCGATCAGGTCGTCTTGCCCGCAAACCGAATGGAGCGGCGCCGGAAGCGGGCCGCCCCCACGCCACAGGTGCCGTGGTTCCAGCACTTCATCAAGTAGGCCAGCCATGCTCTCACTCGCGATATGTGGCGTTGCGCTGGTCATCGCAGCCATTAGCGTGGCAATCTGCGGTGTAACGGAGGCTAGAACTGCTAACACTCGGCGGCCGGTAGCTCTTGCGACCGCGTCGGTCCTGATTGCTGCACTTGGAGGAGCCGCGATCGTGGCAAGTCTGATGCGGTACGCGGCTTGAACGGCTTACACCATCCGCCGTCGTTGACAAAATGCCTTTGTAATCAATGACTTAGGCGCGACAATCACTCTTATGTGATCTTCACCAATGAGGTTTGATCTATGAGCATTCCAACAACTCTCACTCCAAGGCAGGCCGAGCAACTCACCGAGTTGCTGCTTGCAGCGCGAAAGCAGCTCCGGGACGCGTCGATGTCCCGGATGTACCTACCCAGCTACGCGCCTACGAGTTCGCGAATCGCCGACGTGCTTCGAGATCTCGGCATTGACCCTGAGTGATGACGAGCATGGCGAAAGTGACCCTGGAGATGTTGGACCAAGCTTTGGAGGCTTGGTCCGGCGCACGCGAGAAGGTTGAACGCGAAATGGGAGCATGGGCCCGGTTGACGCACAACCATGGCTCGTTGATCTCCTCGTTGAGGACGAACGGGCACACCTGGTCGCAGGCCGAAGCCGAGTTCAGCAGGATGCAGACAGCCCATCAAGACGCGGCCCAGGCCGCATGGAAAGAGGTGGACCATCGCTGCGCCGACTACCAGGCCCTGCGGAGTAGGTTCAAGGCGCAAGGCTGAGGTAGCTGCACGGCGTGTCGACCCACTCCCTGGCGGATTTGAAAGGTTGTTGTCGCGCGTGAAAAAAACCACGCGCGGCTACCCCCGCGAGTGAGGTCCTCTAAGTGAGCCAGCGCAGGTCGTGATCCTAGGATTGCCGCTCCACACAAGGGAGCTACCCATGACGGTTCGAATCAACCTCATCGTGACCGCGGGCCACGACTTGCAGATGGCCCATGCTCATTGGAAGAGCATTGTCGAGAAGTTCGCGCTGTTGCGCGGAGCGGCGCCCGAAGACATCGGCTTCAGCGCGCAAGAGGTCACCAGTCGCCATCGCCTAGAGTTCGTCGGATTCGGGCGCGAGGTGCTGATCCAACTCATCGGAAAGGAGCCGTCGCACACGACCAACCTGATGGCCGAAGTGATCTGCGTTGTCTCGGCGCCGAACTTCAAGCCAGTGATCGGGGAACGGATCGAGGTGAGCAGCGACGGGCAGACGAACGTGGTCAACGAGCGGGGGAGTATGATGCACTTGGCTGCTCGTGGCGAACAGCCGCAGGCCATCCTCGAACACCTGCTCCTGAAGGCACTCGCGGTGCCGCTGGAGCCACAGGACTGATCTACCGCTTGCCGGCACGGATCGCCTTCTGGATGCCCAGCTCGTCGACGGCGGCCAGCGCGGCCGGCAACCCAAGTCCGAGCGCGGTCCCCGCCTCGGCGATCAGCACACCGGTAGCGTCACGCACCTCGACGTAGTACCCATGGGGAAGCTTAGCCTGTCGCTGAGCGTCCTCGCGGATCCTCACCAGGCGGGCGCGGCGCCGCTGGGCCGCCAAGCCCTCCGGGGACGACTCCTCGACCTCGGCTGGCGGGCGCGATTGATCGTCTGCGCCGGGCTCACGAATCCAGAACACGCACCCGTTGCGCGGGATCGCGTGGATGGGACTCAGCCTGGGATTGAGGCAGTAGCCGTTGCCGTTGCCGGCCCGCACGAAGCCGAACCAGTGGCAATGCCAGCAGGGGCCAGCCGTTGAGCCGTTGTCGTAGTGTCGCATGCTGTAATTTCATCCAGTTATTCCAAGATCTTATCAGCCACCCCGTTTTGCCATTCCAGGAATCGGCTTTGCCGTTCAGCGACGTCACTTTAGGAGACCACGATGGACGACAAGGGCAAGACGGGCGGCCAGGACCGCAAGCGCATCAGCACCGCCGAGGACTACGAGGTCCGCGACTGGGCCAACACGCTCGGTGTCACCAAGGAACAATTGCTCGACGCAGTGAGGGCGGTCGGGAACGACGCCGAGGCTGTTCGCCAGCACTTGGCGGGCAAGGGTGCCAGCAAGGCGTGACGCCGCGGCGCCGACCCCGCCGAGGGCGCTGGTCGACCTGCAGCCGATGCTTCTCACCGAGGAGCGGCAAGTCTGGTCCGACCCAGGCTGGATCGTTGAGCCGAAGCACGACGGATATCGCCTTCTCGCGCACATCGCCGGCGGGTCGGTGACGCTGCGCACACGGGCAGGCACAGACGCGACGAAATGGTTTCCTGAGGTTGCGCGGCCGTTGCGTGGGCTGCTGGCGGCCTACACGGTGCTCGACGGGGAGGCCTGCGTGCTCGACGAGTTGGGCCGGCCCGACTTCGACCGCCTCCATGCTCGAGCGAAGCGCCGCCGGTGGTACGCCGGCGCTGACCAGGTTGCGTTCGTCGTCTTCGACCTCCCGGTGTTTGCCGGCAAGGACATCAGGGCGCGGCCGCTGGAGGAGCGCAAAGCGCTGCTGGCCGAGCTGCTCGGCGAGCCGCCCGACCGCACCTTGTTCATGCAACATCTCGAGGGAGAGTTGGCGCCAGCGCTGTTCGATGCGGCCCTGCAGCTCAAGCTGGAGGGCGTGGTGCTCAAGCGCCTGGGCAGTCCATACGTCGGAGGCGAGCCGCGCACCGGCGACTGGGTGAAGGTGAAGCGGCCGGGCGCGGTTCCTGCGCAGCGTTTCAATCGCAGCGGCGCACGCCCTTAGAGCCCCAGGTCGTCCTCACCGGCGGCGCGAGCCTTCGCCTCTTGCGCCTCCCGCGCTTCGCGAGCCCTACGGGCGCGGTCGCCGCCCTCCCAGAGGCCGTGCACGAGGGTCTTCTCACTCGTAGGGTCGTCCCTGCGCGGCGGCAGTTTCCCCTCTTGCCGTAGGCGATCGGACAAATCCAGCGCGCGAAGGCCGATGGCGGAATGCTCCTCGCGGTGAGACCAAAACATCTCTCGCGTCACCTCATCGTATGCGTAGTAGATCTGGTCGGTGCGGCGTCGCGCTTGCGCAAGTTCCTCGGGGAGGTTGAGGATGTCGTACATGAGGTCCGAGGAGAGCGACCTCCATTCGACCTTCAACTGCAGCAGGTCGACCAGCCCCGGTTTGGTCATGGGGCCGTGCTCTTCATAGGGGTCTTCAGGGTCACCGGTCTCCCAGGCAGAGAAGCTGCACGCACGGGCGAATTGCTCCAGATGCGCGCTGACCAGCACGGCCAGGTAGGTGCGATCGCGGGCGCGCTGCTGCTCCTCCTTGCGGAGTTCGCGGCGCCAGGTGAGCGCGCTGGTGACACCGGCGCCAGCCAGCACGCCAAGAGGTGCGATGAGGGCCATCGCGAAATCTACCCACGTCTTCGGATCAGCCACTCTTGAACACCATCTTGAGCGCTCACTTTCGGTTTGGGCGGAGCGTGGTGCCCGCAGTTGGTTGCGTTAGAGGGCCGGGCCTGACTTCGTCCGCGAGGGCGCCGACCATGCGGAAGAGATCTGCGAAAAGGCCGACATATGTGCAACTCCACACGATTTGCAGATTGGAATCTCCAAAAGACACAATTTCGGCTCCCAAAGTGTATAACTTTGGGATACATTAGTTCCAACTTTGGGAACCATGAAAACAGCCTCCATTTTCACCGCGTTGATGCTACTCGGTTCGGCGTCGAAAGCCGACTGCATCGATGACGCCGCCGTGGCGCATGGCGTGAATGCCGACGTTCTGCGAGCAATTGGATGGCGAGAGAGTTCACTGAAGAGCCGCGCAGTGAGCCCACCCAACCGCAATTCGACGCGTGACTACGGCGCTTTCCAGATCAATTCGAAGACGCTTGCCGAGTACGGCTTGTCGCCTTCGGACGCGATGGATGGATGTCGGGCGGCCCAGATTGCCGCGTATCACCTTCAAGTGCGCGTGAATCGGTTCGGCAACACATGGTTCGCCGTCGGTGCGTATCACAGCGCTGATCCGCGTCGCGCGAACTGGTACGCGAACGAAATCATCAAGGTATTAAGAGGGTGGCAGGTTTTGCCGCCTTCCTATCCTGGCATCAATGGGGCGATGTTGGCCCCGAATCAACCAACACCCAACTGACCGAGGGAGGTCTTATGAAGTCGAAGCTCAATCTGTTCATGATCGCGGCATTGGCCGCAGCGTTGTCCGCATGCGGAGGCGGTGGTGGCAGTGCGGGCGGTGGCGACACCGGCACTGCGCCGCCCACAACGCCGACCACCCCGAGTACACCACCCACGGACCCTGTGACGAGCGTTCCTGCTCCGACGTATAGCGCGGCGACTGCAGAGGCTGCCGCTTTCAACGTTGTCAGCGCGGAACGCGCTAAGTGCGGCTTCGGGCTCGTGGCGCAGAGTACCAAGCTGGATGTGGCGGCTGCTGGTCAAGCCAACTACGCGAAGCTGCGGTTCGAGGAAGGCGTGACGCCAGGTCACGAGCAGGACGCCACCAAGTCCGGCTTCACCGGCACGACGCCGCAGGCCCGTGCAACGGCAGCGGGCTACGCTGGCAACGCCGGCGAGTTTCTGAGCTTCTACGGCCAGTTCAATGGCATGACGCAGCAGGCATACGGCAACTCGCTGGTCCGCGCCATGTTCGCAACCGTGTATCACCTGGACGGCATGCTGGATGGCTCGCGTGACGTCGGCGTGGCTGTCTCCTACGCGGCTCTGAATGCTCCGTCCCCCACCGCCACCCTGGTGTGGATGACCGGCGTTCCGACCGGCTCCGTGATGCAGGAGACGAAGGATGTGGTGACGTACCCCTGCCAGGGATCGACCGGCGTACAACCGGTGTACCTCGGCGAGACTCCCGACCCGTTCGCGGGTATGGGATTCGCTGATGGCACGGTGGGTCAACCGGTCTTCGTTCGCGCCCCGAGCGGCACGACGATCAAGCTGACCGCCGCCACGATGACCAGCCAGAGCGGTCACGCGGTCCCGGTCGTGCTGTATGACGCGGACACCGACCCCAACAAGCGTTTGACGAGGAACAAGGCCTTTGTCATTCCTCGCGAGGCTCTCGCGCAGGGCACGAGTTACACCGTGCAGGTGACCGGTACCGTGGATGGGAAGCAGTTCTCGCGAGACTTCGTGTACAGCACGCTCACTTTCTGATCAGAGATGAACCTGACACCGTGATTTAGGCCTCCCTGCCTATCGGGGCTCCGGCCCCTTCAACACCGGCTTGACGCCGGTGTTTTTTTTCGCAGGTTCCTCCTCGAGCCCGAGGCCTCGCAGCGCAGGACCTGCTCCCGCGTCGCCGCCATCCGCGTCGGCCGCAGCGGCCTGGACCGCTCGCCGCGGCTTCGCTCTGCTGGCCCCTGCCGGGCCCACGTGGCAACAGCCTGGCGCGATCGCCAGCTGCTCGCCGTCACCATCCCGCGCTGAGGTCCAGCGTCGGCGCTGCAGGCGCCTTTCCCCGCCAAGCGAGTCGTGCCGGGGGCGGTGAGCATGGTGACGCGCTGCAGATCTGCAGGCGCAGGCCATAACCCGACCCCCTCGGCCGCAGGACCTGCGCGAAGCCGCGCTGCGGCCGCAGGCCTAGCCAGCTCCGGAAAATCGCCTGTAGGCCCCATCCCGGGCCAGCGCGGCGTGCCGCCGCTGCATCACCAGGTCGATCAGCTCGGCGCCGAGCTGGGACGTGGCCACGTCGCCGGCGCCGATCGCCGCCGTCGCTGAGTTGCAGCAGGTCAACCGGCGGCCGCCGGCGCGATCGACGCCCCAAGGCCTCAAGACCTGCGCGAAGCGGCGCTGCGGTCCCAGGCCTGGCCAGCTCAGAAAATCGCCTGCAGGGCCAGTCCCGGGCCTGCACTGCGTGCTGCTGCTGCATCACCTGGTCGACCAGCTCGGCGCCGAGCTGGGACCTGACCGCATTCAGGTGGGACGCGTGGCGACCTATACTGTATGCATATACAGCCATGTCGCCACTAAACCGCCTCTGGTGCCAAGCCCTTCGTGAGAACGGTCGCCCGATACCTCGCTGGCTACAAACGACAGCCGCATGGCGGGAGGGCCTGCTCCGGATTCACGAAGAGAAGGACCAGCTCACGGGGCGCACCATGATGGTGGCCCGCCTGCATCACACCGAGCGTGGCCATGAAATCCGGCCGCCGCTACTCGACGCGCGAGTGGTCCAGATGACCGATGACCGGCTGGTCTTGACCGGCATCGAACGCGACGAACTCAAGCGCACGGACGTGGCGCAAGCATGGCTCTTGCTGAAAGGGCGCGACGCGCCTGCAGGCGCCGGTTCGAGCACAACCTGACCTAGCGCCAAGCGCCCCCCCTTCCGCTTGTCATCAGCGGTTCGTCGCGGTGACACGGCGACCGAGTTGCTGTCTTGGCGCTGGTCGTCGCACGCAAGCCTTCTGCCCGTGCGGCGCCTGTCAGGCGCCGGTGGCCCTGCTGGCGACAGATCCCGCCGGCGCCGGCGGCTGGTCTGTCGCCAGCACTGACGCAGCCAA
>NZ_JBWKOA010000013.1:0-19207 GCF_059415845.1 Roseateles sp. GW821-FHT09H11
GGCTAGGGTTCATACGTGGGTCAGGTTTGAACGGAAATCAGTGCGGTCGGTGGGTCAGGATTCGGCGGCAATCAACAGACTACAAGCATTGGCGGCTCGAAAACACCAAGGGCATCTTGCGCGCCATCTACACGGCCGATCCGACGGCGTTGACATCGCTCAAGAGGAACCAGAAGAAGATCATCGTTCGTCTCCTCGACAAACTGGCGGTCTCCAACGAGAACGATGCGATCTTCGAGGTGCTCAACAGCGTGCTGGAGCTTGACGACGTCTCGACGAAGCTGCTCGCCAAGCAGCTCAAGAGCGTGTCGCTGCAAAGCGTCGTGTCAGCGATCGAAGTCCTCCGCCGCAGACACGAGGTGGCCGACAAGCTGCGGACGCTGATGAACGACCATTACCTGGAGACGCTCGAGACGCCGGACTTGCAGGGCATCATCGAAGCCAACACCTGGTTGTTCGGCAGCTCCTACGAGACGCTTGGCGCCGAGGAGGACTCGTTCACCAAGATCGCCAAATCGCTGCGCGATGCCGTCAGGGGGATCGACGACGTTGGATTGGACGACCTGGATGCGACTGATCCCTCAGCCATCGATGGCGCGAGGAAGCAGGCGGACTTGTTTCTCGCCCGCAAGGTCCCGCACCACGATTCGATGGGTCGGAAGATCTATCGTTGCATTGTGGTGGAGATCAAGCGTCCAGGCATCGCGCTCAACTACAAACACCTCCAGCAACTGGACGGCTACGCACAGCTGATCAAGAAGCACGCGGAATTTGGCAGCGAAGTGATGCACTTCGAACTCATCCTGATCGGGCGCAAGATCTCCGAGGCGGATACGGAGATTCGGAGCCGGATGGAAGGGCAGGTTGCGAAGGGATTGCCCGGCCTGGTCAGCGACGAACGACGCATGAAGCGTTTCGTGCTGAACTGGTACACATTGCTGGACAACTTCCTGCTGACCAATCAAGCCATGATCGACGCGCTGACATTGAAGCGCGAGTCGTTCGCACACTCGTCACGACCGGAACTCGTCGCTGACATGCAGAAGCAGGCCGCCTAGCTGCGCATGAGCAACGCGGCCCGGAGAGAGTCGTGAGACGTTCAGCAATGCCCACCCGCCCGCGCCCGCAAGCGGCGCCAGCCGGCGCGCATGAGCCACGTTCCCACGCCCGCCAGCAGCAGCACGATCACGAACGCCCCGCCGGCTCCTGCCGGCGCGCCAGCGCCTTCCTCGGCGCCGATCAGCGGCTTGAGCGCGTTGTAGCCCGCCACCACCGCCGCGATCCACAGGACCGCTCCGCCCAGAAACTGCCCGAGGGCGACCAGCTTGTTCATCCCGTCACTCCGTCCACTTCGGAAACTGCAATGCTTGCAGCCTAACGGGCCGGTCGCTGTCGTCCGTCAAAGCCCCTCGGTGAGGAACGGCATCACCGCCGCGAGCAACTCGTCCGGCGCTTCCTCCGGGATGTAGTGACCGCACGGCAGCGGACCGCCGTCGACATCCGCCGCGACGCGTCGCCATTCCTTCAGCGGGTCGAAGCACTTCGCCACCACGCCCTGCGCGCCCCAGTAGATGCGCAGCGGCATCGACAGCTTCGCGCCGGCGTCGCGGTCCGCGCGGTCGTGGTCGAGGTCGACGCCCGCCGCGGCGCGGTAGTCCTCGCACATGCCATGCGCGGCGCCCGGCAGCGCCAGCGCGCGCTGGTACTCGGCGAACGCGCGCGGGTCGAAAGCCGACAGGCCCGCGTGCCGCCGGCCCATCACGTCCAGTGCGTAGGCGGCAGGATCGGCCTCGATGAGCCGCTCCGGCATCGGCGCCGGCTGGATCAGGAAGAACCAGTGCCAGTACGCTCTCGCGAACGCCTCGGTCGTCTGCTCGTACATCGCCAAGGTCGGCGCGATGTCCAGCAGCGCGAGTCGCTCGACCGCCGCCGGATGATCCGCCGCCATGCGGTGCGCGACGCGCGCGCCCCGGTCATGGGCCAGCACCCGGAAGCGCGCATGGCCCAGCGCCGACATCACGGCGACCAGGTCCTGCGCCATGCGGCGCTTGCTGTAGTTGCCGTGGTCCGCATCGCCAGTGGGCTTCGAGGAATCGCCGTACCCGCGCAGATCCGGCATGACGACGGTGAAGCGTGCCGCGAGCACCGGCAGCACGCGGTGCCAGATCACCAGCGTCTGCGGATGTCCGTGAATCAGCAGCAGCGGCGGGCCTCCGCCGCACACGCGCGCATGGATGCGTACGCCGGGCTCGGTCTCGACGGTCAGCCGTCGCGTCGCCGCGGGGAACAGGGCGTCGGCCGGATGCGGCTCGACGGTGAACTCCGCCGCAAAGGCGGCGGAGGCTTCGGAAGGGGCGGTGGAGGAGGGCGCGCTCATTCGCCGATGCTAGGCGCGTCGTCCGCATTCCCGCTGTCGGGAACGAGACACTGCGCTCGCGAGTGCCGCTCCCACGCCGCGAGCGCCACCAGCACCGCGCAGGCGAAGGCGCTGGTCGCCACCGGCGGCCAGGCGGGCACGAACGGTCCCGCCGCCGCCAGCACGACCACCGCCACGCCGTGCGACCACGGCCAGCGGCCGACCACCGCGCGCTTGAACAGCCCCACGCCGATCACGTAGATCGCCACGCCGCCGAGCAGGCACAGCGCCGTCTTCAGATCGGTGTGGCCGTCCGGATGCGCCAGGACGAACTCGTCCGCCGCCGCGTTGACGATGATCCCCGCCACGATCGGCAGGTGGATGTAGGTGTAGGCCAGCCGCGCCAGCCGCCCCGGATCGTCGCTGTGGGCGATGCGGCCGGTCGCGAAGTCGTTGGTGGTGTCGAAGTACAGCCACCACAGCGCGATGCTGCCGGCGAAGGACACCAGGAAGGCCAGCAGGCTCATCGTCGTCAGCGGCTCCGCCGCGAAGGTCGCGCCCGTGACCAGCAGCGACTCGCCCAGCGCGATGATCACGAAGAGCGCGCAGCGCTCGGCCAGGTGACCGCCGGAGATCGTCCAGTCCGCCGTCGTCGAGCGCCCCAGGCCCGGCACGAAGAAACCGGCCGAGGGACCGACGACCTCGATCGCCAGCGCCGCCACCCACAGCGGCACCCGCAGCGTGGCGTCCAGCGCACCGGCGATCCACAGCACGGCCGACACGAGCAGCCACGCGCCGATGCGCTGGAAATTGCGCACGAGGACCGCATCCGCCCCGCGCGCCGCCCAGAGGAAGAACAGCGTCCGCCCGACCTGGATCGCGGTGAACGAGGCCGCGAACATCAACGCACGTTCACCGAAAGCCTGCGGCAGCGAGACCGACATCAGCAACCCGCCCAGCATCATCGCGAACAGGCAGATCCGGACCGGCAGGCGTTCCGGGTCCAGCCAGTTGGTGACCCACGAGGTGAAGATCCACACCCACCACACCGCCGCCATCAGGAAACCGGTCTGCAACGCCCCGTGCAACGTGACGCCGTCGTGCGCGAAGTGGCCGATCAGCGTGTGCGACAACTGTGTGACGGCGAAGACGAAGACAAGGTCGAAAAACAGCTCGACGAAGCTGACCTTCGCGTGGCCGTGCGGCTCGGGCCGGCGCAGGAGTGGGATGGCGGACATCCCCGGACTGTCGCATGCGTGCGCCGCCGGACCACCGGGGCCGATGCCAGCTTGACGGCAATCGCACGGCCATCCCCATAATCGCCCGAATGGCCCACCGGCCCTCGCCGCCGCCACGACCGGTCGAATGCGCGTCGAGTTCGCGTTGGATCGCGCACTGTCGCGCGTCACCGCTGTCGGCGCGTTGCCTTCGCGTCATCCTTCCGGTCCTCGAGACCGAACCGCCCGAGCCGTTGCATGCGTTCTTCCGCCGAGCCGACCCACCGAACCAGCCTCGGTCGCGGCGTGGGCCTGCTGATGCTGGCGCTGCTCGCGATGGCGGTGATCGTGGCGCTGCTGGCCTGGCGCGCCCGCGCGACGCTCGGCGACCTGCGCCGCGCCGACCGCATCAACACCGTCGTGCCGGCGATGACGCTGCTGATGGAGGATCTGCTCAACGCCGAGACCGGCCAGCGCGGCTACCTGCTGACCCAGCGCGCCGGCTATCTGCAGCCCTACCGCGATGCGATCCGCAGCCTCGACCGCCGCGTGGACGACCTGTTCGCGCGCGACGACGACCCCGCCCACGCGCCCCGGCTCGCCCGCATCCGGGAGCTGGTCCAGCTCAAGATGAGCGAGATGAACCAGACGATCCGTCTGCACGATTCCGGTCGTCCCGAGGAGGCGCTGGAGCTGGTGCTTGGCGACCAGGGCCTCCACCACATGGACGAATTGCGCGATCTACTGGGCGAGTTGACCTCGTCACTGCGCGCCGAACGCGCCACGATCAGCGAGCGCCTGTCGCGCGAGGCCGGCCAGACCGAGCTGCTGATGCTGGCCGGACTGGCGATGCTGGCGCTGTTCTCGGTGATGGCGACCTCGCAGGTCCTGCTGCGGTCGCGCGACCTGCTGCGCACCCAGCAGCGCCTGCGCGGCATCGCGGACAACGTGCCCGCGCTGATCAGCCATTACGACGGGACGGGTCATCTGCGTTTCGCCAACGCGGAGGTTGGCCGCGTCTTCCACAGCGACCCCGACAGCCTCGTCGGCAAGACGCTGGAAGAGGTGCGCGGCATCGAGAACGCCGCGCAGATGCGGCCCTTCGTCGACCGCGTGCTGCAGGGGGAGTCCGTGGCCTTCGACGCCGAGCAGGTCATCGACGGCGAGACGCTGCACTTCCACCAGAGCTTCGTGCCCGAGCTGGCCGGCGGCCGCATCGAGGGCTTCTATGCGTGCTCGATGGACATCACCGAGCGCAAGCGCGCCGAGGCCAGGGTCGCCGCCAGCGAGCGCCGGATGAAGGCGATCACCGACAACCTGCCGGTCTTCATCACCTACATCGACGCGGAGCGTCGGCTGCGCTACACCAACGAGACGATGCGGAGCTGGTTCGGCCTCGATCCCCAGGCCGTGACGGGCCTGCACATCGATGAGGTCTTCGGCCTCGAGAGCACCGGCCAGCGCAGCGCCCAACTCGCGCTGGCGCTGGGCGGCGAGCGCGTGGAGTTCGAGATCACGGCGACGATGCTCGGCAAGCAGCGGCACCTGCGCTCGATCTACGTGCCGGACGTCGGGCCCGACGGGCGCGTGTCGGGCATCTTCACGCTGTCCATCGACATCACCGTGATGAAGCAGGCGGAGGCGCAGCTCGCGCGGCTGGCCAGTTCGGACGCGCTCACGGGATTGCCGAACCGGCGCGAATTCGACCAGGCGCTGGAGGGCGCGCTGGCGCGGCAGCGGCGCCACATGCGCGAGGGTCGGGTGCTGGCGCTGCTGTTCCTCGACGTCGACCGCTTCAAGTCGATCAACGACACCCACGGCCACGGCGTCGGCGACACGGTGCTGCGCGACTTCGCGACCGTGCTGCGGCGTGCCGTGCGGGGCAGCGATCACGTGGCGCGGATCGCGGGCGACGAGTTCGTCGCCGTGCTCGAGGGCCTGAACCGGCCCGAGGAGGCCGAGCAGGTCGCGGCCAAGATCGTCGAGGCGGTGCGGGCCGCGCGGCCGGCGGGCATCGCGATCACCGCCAGCATCGGCATCGCCAGCGTCGCCGACGGCGAGGTGCCGGCGGCGGACCTGATCGCGCTCGCGGACCGCGCGCTGTACCAGGCCAAGCACCAGGGTCGGGACGGCTGGGCGGCCTTGCGATGGCCCGGCCCCGATCTGCGGCGCTGACGGCGGCGCGCACGGCGGCGTTCAGGGCGGGGATCGGCGATGATGGCCGGATGAAGATCTCCCGATGCCTACCGGGTGTCCTCATCGCCGCTGTGCTGGGCCTGGGACTCTCCGCCGTCTCTCTCGTCTCCGACATGTCCGCGGCGTTCGCGCAAGGGGTTTCCTCGCCGCCGTCCGATCCCGGCGCGCGACCGCTGCGCCCGCTGACCAACGACATCGCCGAGCGCGTCCAGGCCTGCACCTTGTGCCACGGCGCGCAGGGTCGGGCGACGACGCAGGGCTACTTCCCGCGGCTCGCGGGCAAGCCGTCCGGCTACCTCTACAACCAGCTGCAGAGCTTCCGCGACGGCCGCCGCCATCACGCGCTGATGGCCGGCCTGCTGCGCAACATGAGCGACGACTACCTGCGCGAGATCGCCGGCTACTTCGCCGCGCTCGACGTGCCGTATCCGGCGCCGGGGCCCTCGGGCCTGGGCCCGGAACAGCAGGCGCGCGCGGAGCGGCTGATCACGCAGGGCGATCCCGCGCGCAAGGTGCCGGCCTGCACGGCGTGTCACGGACCGTCGATGGCGGGGCGCGAGCCGGCGGTCCCGGGGCTGCTCGGACTGCCGCGCGACTACCTGGTCGGGCAGCTCGGCGCGTGGCGCAGCGGGCTGCGCCGCGCGCATGCGCCCGACTGCATGGCCGATGTGGCCAAGGCGCTGTCGACCGACGACATCGCCGTCGTCGCGAGCTGGCTCGCCGCGAAGCCCGCGGGGGCGCATCCGGAGCCGCCGTCGACGACGCCCTTGCCGGTCCCATGCGGAGGGCTCGCGCCATGAGCGGGGAAGCGAACGCCACGGACGCCTCCGGCTCGGCGCCGATGAGGACCTTCGTCCGACTGCTGATCGGCGTCGTGATCGCGGTGCCGCTGATGGCGCTGTTGCTGCTCGCCGGCGCGTGGGGCCGGGAGCTCTGGCTCTCAGGCCGGCCCGTCCAGTCCGGCGCCGAGGACACCAATCCCGCGCTGATCGCCCGAGGCGCCTACCTGGCCCGCATCGCCAACTGCGCCGGCTGCCACAGCCCGCGCGGCGGCGCGCCGCTGGCCGGCGGGCTGCCGCTCGGCACGCCGTTCGGGACGCTGTTCAGCAGCAACCTGACGCCCGATCCCGAGACGGGCCTCGGCCGCTGGACCGCCGACGACTTCTGGCGCGCGATGCACCATGGCCGCAGCCGCGATGGGCGGCTGCTCTATCCGGCCTTCCCGTACACCAGCTACACGGCGATGACGCGCGAGGACGCCGATGCGATCTTCGCGTGGCTGCGTCAGCAGCCGGCGGTGACGCAGACGGCGCCGACACATCAACTCGGGTGGCCGTACCGCTGGCAGTCCGCGTTGGCGGTGTGGCGGCTGATGTACTTCACGCCCGGTGATGCGCCCTCGCACGACGACCCGCGCGTCAATCGCGCGGTGGCGCAGGAGGTCGCCGGTCAGGCGGCGCTGGAACGAGGCCGCTACCTCGTCCAGGCGGTGGGCCATTGCGCCGAGTGCCACGCGCCGCGCAATCGTCTTGGCGCGCTGCGCGACGCCGCGGGGCTGCGCGGCGGCTGGGTGGGCGTGCAGGGCTGGATCGCGCCCTCGCTGGCCGATCCGCAGGCGGCGGGGGTGCAGGACTGGTCCGAGGCCGAGCTGCGGTCCTGGCTGCGATCCGGCTGGTCGCCGAAGGGCGCGGCGCTCGGGCCGATGGCGGACGTGGTCGCGGAGAGCCTCCAGCATCTGACCGATGCCGATGTGCAGGCGATGAGCGTCTACCTGCGAGGCCTGCCGCGCGAGGGGTCGCCGGCCGCCGAGTTCAAGCCGGCGCCGCCGGCACAGATGGACCTCGGTCGTCAGGTGTACGCCAAGCATTGCGCCGACTGCCACGGCGACCAGGGGCAGGGACGGCGGATCGCCGACGAGCCGGCCTATCCGCCGCTGGCTGGCAACCGCGCGGTGACGCTGGACGCGCCGCAGAACGTGCTGCAGATGCTGGCCGACGGCGGCTACGCGCCGACGACGCCGGGGCATCCGCGTCCGTACGGCATGCCGCCGCTGCGGCAGGTGCTCACCGAGGCCGAGATGGCCGCCGTCGCGACGGTGATCCGGCAGAGCTGGGGGAACAAGGCGTCGGCGGTGACGGAGCAGGAAGTGCTGCGGATCCGGTGAACGTGGACTCGGCTCGCGCAACGGGCGCGGCATATGGGGACGGGCCACCCCCAATTTCAAGATCTTGAAGCGCGGCTTGGCGCACCTAGCTTGGGAGTCATGGCGGACACGTTCCGCCGCGATCCACCCGCAGGAAGCCAAGGAGCCCCGCATGTACCGTCAACTGTTTGCCCGTGAGCTGTTCAACGACCTCGACCGCTTCCAGCGCGAGATGAGCGGCCTGTTCGAATCCACCGCCGGCCGCGGCACCCCGCGCGGCGGCTATCCCGCGCTGAACGTTGGCCTGTCGCCGGAAGCGGTGGAGGTCTACGCCTTCGCCCCGGGCCTGGATCCGGCCACCATCGGCGTCGACCTGGATCGCGGCGTGCTGAGCCTGTCCGGCGAGCGTGCCGTCTCGCTGACCGCGACGACCGAAGGCACCGCCGCGACTGCCGCTGCCGCCGCCGCTGAAGGCGGGACCGCCGCGCCCGCCAAGGCCGCCGACAAGACCGTCGTCCATCAGCGCGAGCGCTTCGCCGGCAAGTTCCGCCGCGTGGTCAGCCTGCCGGACGACATCGATCCGGAACAGGTCTCGGCCTCCTACAAGGACGGCGTGCTGCGCGTCAGCGTCAAGCGCCGTCCCGCGCCGCAGCCGCGCCGCATCGACATCCACTGAGTTCCGGACCCCGCCGTCCACCGACACCCGACACGAACCGAACGCGAGACGAAAGAACACCATGACCACTGCCGTCCAGACCCCCGCCGCCGACGCGGCCGAGCAAGTGAAGACCAACGCGTCGACCGCCGCGCAGAGCGCGCGCCGTCGCGATGACTATGCGATCCAGCCCGCCGTCGATGTGATCGAGGACGCGCAAGGCCTGACCCTCTTCGCCGACCTGCCGGGCGTGCCCCGCGAGCAGCTCCAGCTGCGCGTCGACAAGGACCGCCTGATCATCGAAGCGGAGATGCAACTCGATCTGCCGGATGGCCTGAAGGCCGGCCACGTCGAGGTGTCGCGCCAGTTCTATCGCCGTGCGTTCACGCTGAGCAAGGAGCTGGACGCCGAGCAGATCGGCGCCGAGCTGAGCAACGGCGTGCTGCGCGTGCGCATCCCCAAGGCGGCGCATGCGCAACCGCGCAAGATCGAGATCAAGCTGGGTTGAGCGAAGGCCGACAAGGCGTCAGTACTTCCACGGCCGCTGGCCCTCACCCCGACCCTCTCCCGCAAGCGGGAGAGGGAGCAAGAGGGGGACGTCACTGCAAGCGCGATAGCGTCACGTCCGGCTCCGGCGGCGCGGCCATCGCGGCGAAGGCCGCATCGGCGGCCTCGCCCGCCCGGGCAGCGTCGTCCAGGCTCACCTGCAAGCGGCGCCGCATCCACGGCCGCAGGTCTTCCAGCGGCCCGACGTCGGGCAGCAGGCTCCAGTCCTGCAAGGCCTGCACCGCGTGCGGCACCGGCTCCTGACCGGCAAGCGCCCGCTGCAGGCGCTTGGCTGACTCCGGCATCTCCGCCAGGAAATCGGCGTCCAGATCCTTCGCGCGCCGCATCAGGCTCTGCCGCATCATCGACAGGTGGGCCATCAGCCGGTAGCCGTGGTCGAGCACCATGTTCAGCTCCTGCAGCGGCGGGCGCACGCGGCGCGGTTCGGCGGCGCTGCGCGTCAGGGCCGCCGACAGCGCCGCGAGCGCGTCGTAGGCCTGACGCCGCGCCATCCGCTGCGTGAGCGCGCCGGCCGGCGTCATCGCCGCGGTCATCGCCTGCATGGCGTACTGCTGCAGCGCGCCGCGCGCCCGCTTGAGCGCGCGCGGCAGGTTGCGCCGCTCCCAGGCCGGCAGCACATAGCTGAAGGCCCAGGCCAGGATCGCGCCGAGCACTGTGTCCGCGAGCCGCTCCGAGATCGCGATCCCATGCGTCGGATCCGCCAGGTGCGATTGCAGCAGCGCCATCATCGTGGCCGCGATCGCCGTGATCAGGTAGCGGCGGGTGACGAACGCATGCGCGATGCCGACGGCGATCTGCAGCACGACGATCCACAGCGTCTGGTTCGGGATCAGCGACAGCGCCAGCATCAGCCCGCAGCCGATCGCCGTGCCGAGCACCCGCATGTTGCGCCGCTCCAGCGTCTGGTCGAGGCTGCCGCGCAGCACCACCGCGACCGACAGCACCAGCCAGTGCGGGTGCGAGGCCCAGGGCAGCGCCAGGGCGATGAAGTAGGCGGCCGACAGCGCCAGCGTGCTGCGCAGCGCGTGGCGCATCACCGGCGAGTCGAGGTGCAGCTGCGCCTTCAGCAAGCCTATCGGCCAGCCGACCGGCGTCACGAAGTTCCGCAATTCGCCGGCGTCCAGCGGCAGCGGCGGCAAGGGCAGGGAGGCGTCGAGCGCGCGGCCCATCGCCAGCACCTCGCCGTCCAGGTGGGACAGCCGGTCCTGCAGCACGAGCTGCAGCCGCCTGCGCGGATCCTGCGGCGGCAGATCGGGCCAGCGCGTCGGACGCACGGTGTTCATCGCCGGCGCCCGCTCGTCGAGCAGCGCGTCGCGGTACTCGTCCAGCAGCACGGCCAGCGCCCGCAGCCGGCTGACCAGCGCGGTGCGCATCTGCTGTCCGACGGGATCCTCGCCCAGCAGCTCCAGATCCAGCCGGCTCGCCAGCATCAGGTCGCGCAGCTCGACGATGTGCAGCAGCACCGCCGCGCTGCGCGGATCGGTCTTCGCGCGTGGGAAGACCTGGTCGCGCGCCGTCTGCAGCAGTTCCGCGAGTTGGGCTTCGTTGCCGAGCCAGTCGCGCATCGCGTGCGCCGCGCCGCCGCTGCCGAGCAGCTCGGCGCGCGCGCTCAGCAACTGCGCCAGGCCGTGCAGCGCCTCGGCCAGCGCGAGCCGGTGGAAACGCCAATGCAACACCGCGCTGGAGATCACGCTCCACACGAGGTAGAGCGCAATGCCCGCCGCGCCGCTCGCCAGCACGATGGGCAGCGGCTGCGGCGGCCACGCGAGCGCGAACACCATCGCCAGGATGGGCGCGAAGGACACGGGACCCGCGCGCGGTCCCCAGCTCAGCAGCATGGCGCTGCCGAACGCGAGCACCGCGACGAGCGCGCCCATCGCGGCGTGATACGGATGGAGCACCGCGACCAGTCCCACGGCCAGCAGCGTCATGCCGCCGGCGGTGAGCACGCGGTTGCGGTTGCGCCGGACGCTGCCCGGCAGATCGGCCAGGCTGGCGCAGATGGCGCAGGCCATCGCCAGCTGCGAGGCGATGTGCGACAGCTCGGCCGGAGCCGCGTGCGACACGATCACCTGCACCAGCATCACCCCGAGGGCGACGCTGAGGCCGTTCCACCAGTGCGCCGGCCAGTGACGCCAGCGACCGGCCGCCATCAGGCTTCCCGGACGCGCTGGTTCAGATGGGCCAGGGCCTCTTCGACCTGGTCGACCAGCACCAGGCACAGGTCGCCCGGCTGCAGGCGCGCCAGCGCGCGGTCGATCGCGACGAACTCGCCGCGGATCTCCTCGATGTGCTTGGTCCGCGTCGCGCCCTTCAGGCCCTGCTGCAGCAGCGCCAGGACTTCACCGTCCTCGCGGCCGCGCTGGCAGGCGTCCTGGAACAGGATGGCCTCGTCGAAGGCCTCGCCCAGGATCTGCGTCTGGATGCGGATGTCCTCGTCGCGGCGGTCGCCGGCGCCGGAGATCACCACCGAGCGCTTGTTGGCCGGCAGCGCCTGCACCGCCTGCACCAGCGCGCGCATCGCGTCGCCGTTGTGGCCGTAGTCGGCGATGACCGTCGCGCCGCGATAGTCCATCACGTTGAAGCGGCCCGGCACGCTGTCCGGGTCGCTCATGAAGCTCGCCAGCCCGCGCCGGATCGTGTCCCAGTCCAGGCCCACGCCCCAGGCCGCCGCGACCGAGGCCATCGCGTTCTCGTTCTGGAACGGGATCGCGCCGCCGCGGGTGAAGGGGATGTCGCGCAGCGGGATCGACTCGCGCCACGCGCCCTGCGCCGCGACCAGCGCGTCGCCGTCGATGTAGACGCAGCGTTTGCCCTGCGCGCGGTGCGTCGCCATCAGCGGGTGATGGCGGTCGCTCGCGAAGAAGATCACCTGGCCCGGGCAGACGTCGGCCATCTTCGCCACGACCGGGTCGGCGGCGTTGAGCACCGCGTAGCCGTTGGGCGCCACGTTCTGCACGATCACGCGCTTGACCAGCGCCAGTTCCTCGACGGTGTTGAGGAAGTTCATGCCGAGGTGGTCGCCCTCGCCGAGGTTGGTCACCACCGCCACCTGGCAGCGGTCGAAGCCCAGGCCCTCGCGCAGCACGCCGCCGCGCGCGGTCTCGAAGACCGCCGCCTCCACGTCCGGATGCATCAGCACGTTGCGCGCGCTCTTCGGCCCGGAGCAGTCGCCGCTGTCGGTCTGGCGGCCGTCGACGTAGACGCCGTCGGTGTTGGTCATGCCCACGCGCAGGCCCTGCGTCGCGAACATGTGCGCCACCAGGCGCGACGTCGTCGTCTTGCCGTTGGTGCCGGTCACCGCGACGATGGGGATGCGGCCGTCCTCGCTCGCGGCGCCGCGGTTGCCGCCGTAGATGCTGGAGATGATGGCTTCGCCGACGTCGCGGCCCTTGCCGTAGGACGGGCTCAGGTGCATGCGCAGGCCCGGCGCGGCGTTGACCTCGACGATGCCGCCGCTCTGTTCCTCGAGCGGCTTGAGCACGCTCTCGGCCACGACGTCGACGCCGCAGACGTGCAGGCCGACGACCGTCGCCGCCGCGATCGCGCGGGCCGCGACTTCCGGATGCACGTCGTCGGTCACGTCGGTCGCGGTGCCGCCGGTGGACAGGTTGGCGTTGTTGCGCAGGATCACGCGGCGACCCTTGTCCGGCACGGACTCCGGGGTCAGGCCTTGCAGGTCCAGGCGCGCGATCGCGATGTCGTCCAGGCGGATCTTGGTCAGGGAGGTCGCGTGGCCGTCGCTGCGGCGCGGATCCTCGTTGACCTTGTCGACCAGCTGGCGCACCGTGTGCACGCCGTCGCCGATGACGTTGGGCGGATCGCGGCGGGCCGCCGCCACCAGCTTGTCGCCGACGACCAGCAGCCGGTAGTCGCTGCCGGGCAGGAACTTCTCGACCATCACCGTGCCGATCTCGTCCGCGGCCTTGTAGGCGATCTCCATGTGCTCGCGCGAGGCGACGTTGACCGTCACGCCCTTGCCCTGGTTGCCGTCCAGCGGCTTGACCACGACCGGCAGGCCGATCTCCAGCGCCAGTTCCCAGGCCTCATCGACGGTCTCCACCGGCGCGCCGATGGGCACCGGCACGCCGGCCGACTGCAGCAGGCGCTTGGACAGGTCCTTGTCCTGCGCGATCGATTCGGAGACGGCGCTGGTCGCGTCGACCTCGGCGGCCCAGATGCGGCGCTGCTTCACGCCCCAGCCCAACTGCACCAGCGAGCCCTGCGTCAGGCGGCGGAACGGGATGCCGCGCTTGCAGGCGGCGTCGACGATGGAACCGGTCGAGGGGCCGAGGCGGATGTCCTCGTCCGTCTCGCGCAGCGCCTTGACGGCGGCGTCGGCGTCGAAGGCGGCGCCCGACTGCGCGGCGTTGATCAGCTCGACGGCCTTGTCGAAGGCGGCGCGGCCGACGTCTTCCTCGCTGTACTCGACGACGACCTGGTAGGTGCCGGCTTCCGACGTGGTGTGCGTGTGGCTGTAGGTCACCGGGCAGCCGGCCTGCGCCTGCAGCGCCAGGGCGGCCTGTTCCAGCACGTGGGCCAGGGTGATCGGCGTCTTGGCGGCGCTGGCCGGCCGCAGCGGGCCGATGCCGGGGAAGCGTTCGCGCAGGCGGGCCTCGAAGCCGGCCATGTCGGCGATGGTGCGTTCCGAATCGCTGCAATGCACGACCGCCTCGATGGCGGTGTGGCGGCTCCACATGTTGGGGCCGCGGAGGGCGCGGGTGCGGGAGACTTCCATCTGTCGTCTTTCGGGTTCGACTGTTCTTTGAAAGGGGCGGGTCTGGGGCGGTGGTTCGCGCCGGGCCGTGATTACTGCGGCAGGTCCGGCACGAAGGTGTCCAGGCCGGCCGAGATCAACTCGGGCGAGATGCCCATGGCCCAGCCGGTCGCCACGGCGGCCAGCACCGCGTCGGTCGCGATCTCCTGGCCGACCGCGCGGAAGCGGGCCTGCAGCGATTCGACGTTGGCGCCGGAGGTCTCGGACGTGCCTTGCGCCAGCATCGCGGCGCCGCCGCGCAGGAACACGCCGCGGCCTTCCTGGGCGCGGTGCTCGGTCAGCGCGGCATTGCCGGCGTCCAGCGCGTAGAGGATCACCTCGCCGTCGGAGAGCTCGGCCATCTCGGCCACCTTGGGCTCGTCGGCGTTCAGCACGGCGACGCCGTCGGACAGCACGACGTCGACCTGCGTGCGCAACACCTTGAAGAGCTGGTCCTCGGTCTGGATGTCGTGGTCGTCGAGCTGCGGCACGCGGCCCATGTCGGTCACGACACCGACCTGGCAGCGGTCGTAGGCCAGGCCGTCACCGAGGATGGTGCCGGCGCCGTTCTCGACCACGATGGCGTCGACGGCGCGGTTCATCAGCAGGCGGTGGCTGGCGGCCCAGGTCGCGCTGGGCTTGCGCTCGACGCGGCGGGTGCCCAGGAACAGGCCGGCGCCGCAGGCCAGGCCGACGTGGCGGCCGTTCAGGTGCAGCAGCCAGCCGACCAGGCGCGCGATCTGCGCCGTGCCGCGCGAACCGGCCACGCCCACGATGGGGATGCGGCCGCTCTCGTCCTCGGCGAACAGGTGGTCGATGATGGCCTGGCCCACCGGCTGGGGCATGCCCTCGGCGGGCTTCAGGTGCATCAGCAGGCCGGGGCCGGCGTTGACCTCGACGATGGCGCCGCCGGTCTCGGACAGCGGCTTCGAGATGTCGCTGCAGACCAGGTCGACGCCGGCGATGTCCAGGCCGACGGTGCGCACGGCCAGCGACACCGCGTGCGCCACTTCCGGATGGATCTGCGCGGTGCAGTCGATCGCGACGTTGCCGTTGCGCTGGATCAGCACGCGCTGGCCGGCTTCGGGCACGCCGTCGCCGGTCAGGCCCTGGCGCTGCAGGTCCAGCAGCACGACCGGGTCGCCGGTGATGTCGATGCGGTTGAGCGGGAAGTCCTCGGTCGTGCCGCGGCGCGGGTCGGTGTTGATCTGCAGGTCGATCAGCTCGATGACGGTGTGCGTGCCGTCGCCGGTGACCCAGGCTTCCTCGCCGCGGGCGGCGGCGACGACCTGGCCGCCGACGACCAGCAGCCGGTGCTCCATCCCGGGGATGTAGCGCTCGACCAGCACTTCCGAGCCTTCCTTGTCGGCGACGTGGAAGGCGGCCTCGACGTCGGCCTCGTGGCGCAGGTCCAGCGTGACGCCGCGGCCGTGGTTGCCGTCCGACGGCTTCACGACGACCGGCAGGCCCAGGTCCTGGGCGACGTCCCAGGCCTCGGCGGCGGTCTTGACGGCCTGGCCCGCGGGCACCGGCACGCCGACCGACTTCAGCAGTTCCTTGGTCAGGTCCTTGTCGCGCGCGATGCCTTCGGCGATCGCGCTGGTCATGTCGGTCTCGGCCGTCCAGATGCGGCGCTGGCGCGCGCCGTAGCCGAGCTGCACCAGGTTGCCGTCGTTCAGGCGGATGTGGGGGATGCGGCGGTCAGTCGCCGCGGCCACGATGGCGGCGGTCGACGGGCCGAGGTAGCAGTCGTCGAGCTTGTCGCGGATGGCCACGACGGCGGCGTCGACATTGAAGTCGTCGCCGTTGATCGTCGCCATCAGCAGTGCGTGGCCCTGTTCCAGCGCGCAGCGGGCGACCTGCTCGTCGCGGGCGCGGAACACCATGCGGTACACGCCGTGGCGCGAGGTGGAGCGCGTCTGGCCGAAACCGGTCGGCATGCCGGCCAGGTTGAGCAGCTCGATGACGATGTGCTCCAGCACATGGCCCATCCAGGTGCCCTCGGTCAGGCGCTGCAGGAAGCCGCCGCGCTCGCCGACGCCGCAGTGGTGCTCTTCCAGCGCCGGCAGGCGCTTGCACAGGCGTTCGGTGAAGCCGGGGATCAGGTGGGAGGGGTGTTCTTCCAGGCCACCCAGGTCCAGCCAGGTTTCCAGCACCGGGCGGTAGGTCCACATGTTGGGGCCGCGCAGGTAGTTGATGCGCAGGAGCTTGATGTCGTCGTGTCGGCTCATGAGGGGTGGAAACGTGGAAGGGGGCTGTCCGGCGGACCACCGGACAATGATGCGAAGCACAATTGTGCGCTTAAGCGAAAATTGTGCGAAACATGCCACGACCCGGCTGGTCCGGGTCTTGCCCCGTTGGGGGGCGGTGGCAGAAATGACTCGGGGAAATCTCCCGAGAATCTCCTGTTTCGCGGATCGCCAGAAGAATCACAAATGCAGCATTCACATCCTGTCGCGTCGGCCGGTGCCGGCGGCGTTCCGGCCGCCGAGGCTTTCGAAACACGCCTGCGGCGTGGCGAGAACGTCCGGGCCTCGCTCGAGGTTGACCTGGACGGGCGTTTGCGCTTCTCGGCGGGCGGTCTGCGACTCACGGATCAACGGCTGCTGTCCCTGGAAGCGTCCGAGGATGACCCCGGCGCCCCGGTCTTGCGGGAGTGGCCGCTGACGCCGGACCTGCGGCTGGTGCTGTCCGACCACGCCGGGCTGGGCACGCTGGAGCTGGTCGACACCGACGGCCGGCTGGCGCAGTGGCGCTTCACGATGAAGGCCAACCTGCAGGCCCAGCGCTTCCAGGACGCGTTCAACCGCCGCGACGAGGTCGAGGCCCGCCTGGACGAGGAGCCCGAGCTCTGCCCGAGCTGCCAGGCCGTCCTGCCGGAGGACAGCGAGGAGTGCCCCTCCTGCGCCCGCGAGCTGCACACGCCGCCGTCCACCTGGGTGCTGCTGCGGCTGTGGCGCTTCGCCGGGCCCTACCGGGGTCAGCTGTTGCTGGGCTTCCTGCTGATGCTGGGCGCGACCGGGGCGACGCTGGTGGCGCCCTACCTGGCGATGCCGCTGATGGACGACGTCCTGATCCCGTTCCAGCAAGGCAAGCAGATCGACACCAGCCTGGTGGTCATGTACCTGGGCGGGCTGTTCGGGGCGGCGATCGTGTCCTGGATCCTGGGCTGGGCCAAGACCTACATCCTGGCGCTGGTGTCGGAGCGCATCGCCGCGGACCTCCGCACGGCGACCTTCGACCACCTGCTGGGCCTGTCGCTGGAGTACTTCGGCTCCAAGCGCACCGGCGACCTGATGAGCCGCATCGGCTCGGAGACGGACCGGATCAGCGTGTTCCTGTCGCTGCACGCGCTGGACTTCATCACCGACTGCCTGATGCTGGCGATGATCACGGTGATCCTGTTCCACACGAACCCGTGGCTGGCGCTGGCCACGCTGGTGCCGCTGCCCTTCATCGCGTGGCTGATCCACCTGGTGCGGGACAAGCTGCGCACCGGTTTCGAGAAGATCGACCGCGTCTGGGGCGAGGTGACCTCGGTGCTGGCGGACACCATCCCCGGCATCCGCGTGGTCAAGGCCTTCGCCCAGGAACGCCGCGAGGCCGAGCGCTTCCGCAACGCCAACAAGCACAACCTGGTCGTCAACGACCGGCTGAACAAGACCTGGAGCCTGTTCACGCCCAGCGTCTCGCTGCTGACCGAGATCGGCCTGCTGGTCGTCTGGGCCTTCGGCATCTGGCTGATCGCGCACGCGCAGATCACCGTCGGGACCTTGACCGCCTTCCTGGCCTACATCGGGCGCTTCTACGGGCGGCTGGATTCGATGAGCCGGATCGTGTCGGTGACGCAGAAGGCGGCCTCGGGCGCGAAGCGGATCTTCGACATCCTCGACCACCATTCCAACGTGCCGGAGCCGACGCAGCCGGTGGTGCTGGACAAGGTCGAGGGCGAGCTGTCGCTGCAGGACATCGGCTTCCGCTACGGCAACCGGACGGTGATCCGCGACCTCAACCTGGTGATCAAGCCGGGCGAGATGATCGGTCTGGTCGGGCACAGCGGCTCGGGCAAGAGCACCATGGTCAACCTGATCTGCCGCTTCTACGACGTGACCGAGGGGGCGATCAAGCTCGACGGCGTCGACCTGCGGCGCTTCAGGCTGTCGGACTTCCGCCGTCACATCGGGCTGGTGCTGCAGGAACCCTTCCTGTTCTTCGGCACGATCGCGGAGAACATCGCCTACGGCAAGCCGGAGGCGACGCGCGACGAGATCGTCGCCGCGGCCCGCGCCGCGCATGCGCATGAATTCATCCTGCGGCTGCCGCAGGGCTACGACTCGCTGGTCGGCGAGCGGGGGCAGGGCTTGTCCGGCGGCGAGCGCCAGCGGATCTCGATCGCGCGCGCGCTGCTGATCGACCCGCGCATCCTGATCATGGACGAGGCCACCTCGGCCGTGGACACGGAGACCGAGAAGGAGATCCAGAAGGCGTTGGACAACCTGGTGCGGGGCCGCACGACGATCGCGATCGCCCACCGGCTGTCGACGCTGCGCAAGGCCGACCGGCTGGTGGTCATGGACCGCGGCGAGATCGTCGAGGTCGGGCCGCACGACGAGCTCATCGCCAAGCAGGGCGCCTACTGGCGCCTGTGGGAAGCGCAGGCCCGCCGCGTCGATGCGGAGGAGCAGGACAACGTGGTTGTCGTCGCGCCCAACGTCAACGTCCACACGGCCACGCAGGCCTGATCGCGCCGAGGTGCCTTCATGAACAACATCCAGACCCTGGCGCGCAATGCCTACGGCCGGCTGATGCTGGTCGACGCCGCCGGCCAGACCCACGACAACGTCACGCCCGTGCGGGCCCACCCGCTGAGCGCGCCCGATGAGGGCCTGTCGCTGGTCGGCACCGACGGGCATGAGATCGCCTGGATCGACCGGATCGCCGATCTGCCGCAGGTCCAGCGCGAACTGCTCCAGGATGAACTCGCGCATCGCGAGATGACGCCGACGGTGCTGAAGCTGCTGGACGTCTCGACCTTCTCGACGCCGTCCCAATGGACCGTCGAGACCGACCGCGGCACGACCGGGTTCATCCTCAAGAGCGAGGAAGACATCCGGCGCATCGGGGAAGGGCGGCTGCTGATCGCCAGCTCCCACGGGCTGCACTTCCTGGTGCCGGACCGGTTTGCGCTGGATCGGCATTCGAGGAAGTTGCTCGAACGCTTCCTCTGACGTCTACCGAGCGCGGGGGGGGGGGGGGGGGGGGGGGGGGGGGGGGGGGGGGGGGGGGGGGGGGGGGGGGGGGGGGGGGGGGGGGGGGG
>NZ_JBWKOA010000014.1:0-16956 GCF_059415845.1 Roseateles sp. GW821-FHT09H11
AAGGACAAGGAAATGGTCATGCCTGGCGACAACGTCAGCATCACCGTGAAGCTGATCGCTCCGATCGCCATGGAGCAGGGTCTGCGCTTCGCCATCCGTGAAGGCGGTCGTACCGTCGGCTCGGGCGTCGTGGCGACGATCATCGAGTAATTCAAGTTTGAGGCCACAGGGGCATAGCTCAATTGGCAGAGCGTCGGTCTCCAAAACCGAAGGTTGGGGGTTCGAGACCCTCTGCCCCTGCCAACGATCAGCGATAAGCGAACGTTGGTCCTAGTGGTCAAGGCAAGCCCGCGGGAGTTATCTCGGCGGGCTTTGCTGCTGGTGGGTTCGTCCAAATGTTTGGGCGGACAAAGGCCGCGACATCGTGTCGCGGCACGGAAGTGAGTTCAATGTCCAATCCTCAAGTCGAAACCGTCACGACGGGCGCCGACAAGGTCAAGCTGGCCGGCGCCGTGGTGCTGCTGATCGCGGCGATCGTGGCGTTCTATGTGCTGAGCAAGCAGGGTCCGTGGGTGCAATGGGGCGCCCTGCTGGCGCTGCTGGCCGCGGCCGTGGCTGCGTTCTTCACGTCGGAATCCGGCAAGTCGCTGATCGCCTACGGTCAGGATTCGATCAAGGAAGTGGGCAAGGTGGTCTGGCCGACCCACAAGGAGGCCCGCCAGATGACGCTGTACGTGTTCGCGTTCGTCGTGGTGATGGCGCTGTTCCTGTGGTTCACCGACAAGACGCTGGAATGGGTGTTCTACGACCTGATCCTGGGTTGGAAGCGCTGAGCGGGAACGGATAGGGACCAAGATGAGCGAAGATCAAAACGTCGTTGCGACCGAGTCGACCGCGCCCGCTGGCCCGGCCAAGCGCTGGTATGTCGTTCACGCCTATTCCGGCATGGAAAAGGCGGTGGAGCGCAACCTGCGTGAACGCATCGACCGTGCCGGCATGCAAGACAAGTTCGGCCGCATCCTGGTGCCGACCGAAGAAGTCGTCGAGCTGAAGAACGGCAAGAAGGCCGTGACCGAGCGCCGCTTCTTCCCGGGCTACGTGCTGGTCGAGATGTTCATGGACGACGACAGCTGGCATCTGGTCAAGCACACGTCGAAGGTCACCGGCTTCGTCGGTGGCGCGAAGAACCGCCCGGCGCCGATCTCGGAAGCCGAGGTCATGAAGATCGTCAACCAGATGCAAGAGGGCGTGGACAAACCGCGTCCGAAGGTGGAATGGATCGTCGGCGAGATCGTCCGCGTCAAGGAAGGTCCGTTCACCGACTTCAACGGCAGCATCGAAGAAGTCAACTACGACAAGTCGAAGCTGCGCGTCTCGGTCACGATCTTCGGCCGTGCGACGCCCGTCGAGCTGGATTTCGCCCAGGTCGAGAAGGTCTGATCGCGCGCGAGACGGCATGGCGGCCTTGGCCGCCATCGGTCGTTTCAGGAACAAGAGCTTGAAGGTGCTCGACGGCGCAGGCCGGCACGACCTTCCGTGACCAGTCCGCAACGAGAGGCGGACAAGAGGAGCAAGGGTAAGTCTCTGACCAGCCCCTTGCGTTAGCACTCAGGCGATGCGGCGTGGCCGTCGCGTTGCCATCAGGAGAAAACATGGCCAAGAAGATTGTCGGCTACATCAAGCTGCAAATCCCGGCTGGCAAGGCGAACCCGTCGCCTCCGGTCGGTCCCGCGCTGGGTCAGCGTGGTCTGAACATCATGGAATTCTGCAAGGCGTTCAACGCCCAGACGCAGAGCTATGAGCCGGGCCTCAAGCTGCCCGTCGTGATCACCGCCTTCGCGGACAAGAGCTTCACGTTCATCATCAAGTCGCCCCCGGCGACCGTGCTGATCAAGAAGGCTGCCAAGATCGAAAAGGGCTCGCAGCGCCCCCATCTGGACAAGGTCGGCAAGCTGACCCGCGCCCAGCTGGAAGAGATCGCCAAGACCAAGCAGAAGGACCTGACGGCCGCCGACATGGATGCCGCAGTCCGTACCATCGCCGGCTCCGCCCGTTCGATGGGCATCATCGTGGAGGGTGTCTGACATGGCCAAGCTGACCAAGCGTCAACAAGCCCTGCAGGGCAAGGTGGAATCGACCAAGCTGTACGCGTTGTCCGACGCGATCAACCTGGTCAAGGAATGCGCCACCGCCAAGTTCGATGAAGCCATCGACGTGTCGATCCAGCTGGGTGTCGATGCGAAGAAGTCGGACCAGGTGGTCCGTGGCGCCGTCGTGATGCCAAACGGCATCGGCAAGACCAAGCGCGTCGCCGTGTTCGCCCAAGGCGCCAAGGCTGAAGAAGCCAAGGCCGCTGGCGCCGACGTCGTCGGCATGGAAGACCTGGCCGAGCGCGTCAAGGCGGGCGACATGCCCTTCGACGTCGTGATCGCCTCGCCGGACACGATGCGTATCGTCGGTACCCTGGGTCAGATCCTGGGCCCGCGCGGCCTGATGCCGAACCCGAAGGTCGGCACCGTGACCCCGGACGTCGCCACCGCCGTCAAGAACGCGAAGGCTGGTCAAGTCCAGTTCCGCGTCGACAAGGCCGGCATCATCCACGGCACGATCGGCCGTCGTTCGTTCGACACCGACAAGCTGGAAGGCAACCTGCGCGCGCTGGTCGAAGCCCTGAACAAGGCCAAGCCGGCCTCGAGCAAGGGCATCTACCTGCGCAAGGTCGCTGTCTCGTCGACGATGGGCGTTGGCGCCCGCGTGGACGTCGGCACGATCAACGCCGCGGCCGCTGCCTAAGCTGCATTCAATCGAGGCGTCGCGCGAGTCTGGCGTGACGCTGATGAATTGGTGGGCTGGCCGGAGCAATCCGGCCAGGTCATCCAAGACCGCTGGCGAGAGATCCCGCAATTCCGGGGAGATCGCTTAATCGGAGGCTCCGGCCCCCAGCCAGCGCAGATGGCGGTCCCGCTGAAAGGATTCGAATCGCGATTCGTCGCGATGGGTTCCTGACAGGAGGTCGCTGATTCCGGTGCCCGAGACGCGATGGTGAAACATCGCGTCGAGGGCGAAATGTGAGGAGTAGACCTTGAGTCTCAATCGCAACGAGAAAGCAGCCGTCGTGTCCGACGTGGCAGCGCAAGCCGCCAAGTCCCAGACGCTGGCGTTGGCTGAGTATCGTGGCCTCACCGTTGAAGCCCTGAACAAGCTGCGCGTCACCGCGCGTGCCCAAGGCGTGTACCTTCATGTCCTGAAGAACACCCTGGCGCGTCGTGCTGTCGCCGGCACCTCGTTCGAGGCTGCAACGGATGCCATGGTCGGCCCGCTGATCTACGGCTTTTCGGAAGACGCTGTCGCGGCTGCCAAAGTCATCGCTGACTTTGCCAAGACCAACGACAAGCTCGTCATCAAGGGTGGTGCCTACGGCGGCAAGGCTCTGGACGTCAACGGCGTGAAAGCGCTCGCGTCTGTCCCGAGCAAGGAAGTCCTGCTGTCGCAGATCGCCGGCCTGCTCAAGTCGCCGGTGCAACGCACCGCGGCCGTGCTGGCTGCCCTGGCTCAGCAGAAGGGTGGCGGCGCCGAAGCCGTCGCCGAAGAAGCTCCCGCCGCGGCCTGATCGACGCTGCATTCGCGCATTCAAATCTCTCTGTATTTAGGAACCTATCATGGCATTCGACAAAGACGCTTTCCTGGCTGCCCTGGACAGCATGACCGTTCTGGAACTGAACGACCTGGTCAAGGCGATTGAAGAGAAGTTCGGCGTGTCCGCCGCTTCGATGGCCGCTCCGGCTGCTGGTGGCGCTGCCGCCGGTGGCGCTGCCGCCGCTGAAGAAAAGACCGAGTTCACCGTCGTCCTGACCGACGCCGGCGCTCAGAAGGTCTCGGTCATCAAGGCCGTTCGCGAAATCACCGGCCTGGGCCTGAAGGAAGCCAAGGACCTGGTCGACGGCGCTCCGAAGCCCGTCAAGGAAGGCATCGCCAAGGCCGACGCCGAAGCTGCCAAGAAGAAGCTGGAAGAAGCCGGCGCCAAGGTCGAACTCAAGTAAGACCTTGTGGGGATCCGGTGGCGCGTTCACCGGGTTCCGCACCGCGAGAGGGGTGGTCCCATGGGGCCTCCCCTTTCCTCGTTTCAGGGTTTGTCCTGGGATGGTTTCGGTTGACAAAGAGCAATCGAAAGCATCGTGCTGTATCATGCACGGTTCTTTCGAGTGTTCTCTGATCCGACTGCAGAGAACGGTTTGGTCGGACCGCGGTCAAGCCGTGCGTCACGCGTGGGGTGCAACGCCCTCCGTGCCGCCCGGTGATCGGGGTTGTCCGCCAGCGGTTGGTAGTGGCCAACCACCAAGCTTCGTGGTGCAACGCCCGAACAGCCAGTCGCCGACGCAGCACGCCTCCAGGCCAGGGGCGCGCTCGACACGGAGTCTTTATGGCGCAAGCAACCCCCTACAGCTACACCGAGCGCAAGCGCATCCGCAAGAGCTTCGGCAAGCGCGTGAGCGTGCTCAACGTTCCGTACCTGCTGACGATGCAGAAGGAGTCGTATGTCGACTTCCTGCAAAAGGATGTCGCTCCCCTGAAGCGCAAACCGGAAGGCCTGCAAGCGGCGTTCCTCTCCACGTTCCCGATCACGTCGCACAACGGGTTCGTGGAAATGAAGTTCCTCGAATTCAACATCGCCAAGCCGCCGTTCGACGTCCGCGAATGCCAGCAGCGTGGTCTGACCTTCGCCGCCGCCGTGCGTGCGAAGCTGCAGATGATCATCTACGACCGGGAAAGCCCGCAGCCGAAGACGGTCAAGGAGATCAAGGAGCAAGAGGTCTACATGGGCGAAGTGCCGCTCATGACCGACTACGGCTCGTTCATCATCAACGGCACCGAGCGCGTCATCGTCTCGCAGCTGCACCGTTCGCCCGGCGTGTTCTTCGAGCATGACAAGGGCAAGACCCACTCGTCCGGCAAGCTGCTGTTCTCGGCCCGCATCATTCCGTATCGCGGCTCGTGGCTGGACTTCGAGTTCGACCCGAAGGACATCCTGTACTTCCGCGTCGACCGCCGCCGCAAGATGCCGGTCACGATCCTGCTCAAGGCCATCGGCCTGAATCCCGAGCAGATCCTGGCGCACTTCTTCGTCTTCGACAATTTCCGCCTGATGGATTCGGGCGCCCAGATGGAGTTCGTGGCCGAACGCCTGAAGGGAGAAGTCGCGCGCTTCGACATCACCGACAAGAGCGGCAACGTGCTGGTCGAGAAGGACAAGCGCATCACCGCCCGTCACGTGCGTCAGCTGGAGCAGTCCGGCACGCAGCATGTGACCGTGCCGGAAGACTTCCTGCTGGGCCGTGTGCTGGCCAAGAACATGGTCGACCCGGACACCGGCGAGATCATCGCGAAGGCCAACGATGAGCTGACCGACTCGCTGCTGAAGAAGCTGCGCGGCGCCGGCATCAAGGACATCCAGGCGTTGTTCACCAACGAGCTGGACGAAGGCGCGTACATCAGCCAGACGCTGGCCTCGGACGAGACCGCCGATCAGCTGGCGGCCCGCGTCGCGATCTATCGCATGATGCGCCCCGGCGAGCCGCCGACGGAAGACGCGGTCGAAGCGCTGTTCAACCGCCTGTTCTACAGCGAAGACACGTACGACCTGTCGCGCGTCGGCCGCATGAAGTTCAACGCCCGCGTGGGCCGCGACATCCCGACCGGTGCGATGACGCTGTCGAACGAGGACATCCTCGACGTCGTCAAGATCCTGGTCGAGCTGCGCAATGGTCGCGGCGAGGTCGATGACATCGACCACTTGGGCAACCGTCGCGTCCGTTGCGTCGGCGAACTGGCCGAGAACCAGTACCGCTCTGGCTTGGCCCGTATCGAGAAGGCCGTCAAGGAACGTCTGGGCCAGGCCGAGACCGAAGCCCTGATGCCGCACGACCTGATCAACTCCAAGCCGATCTCCGCGGCGCTGAAGGAGTTCTTCGGTGCGTCGCAGCTGTCGCAGTTCATGGACCAGACCAACCCCCTGTCCGAGATCACGCACAAGCGTCGCGTCTCGGCCCTGGGCCCGGGCGGTCTGACCCGCGAGCGTGCCGGCTTCGAAGTCCGCGACGTGCACCCGACCCACTATGGCCGCGTCTGCCCGATCGAAACGCCGGAAGGCCCGAACATCGGTCTGATCAACTCGCTGGCGCTGTATGCGCGCCTGAACGAGTACGGCTTCCTGGAGACCCCGTACCGCCGCGTGGTGGACTCGAAGGTCACCAACCAGATCGACTACCTGTCCGCGATCGAAGAAGGCAAGTACGTGATCGCCCAGGCGAACGCGTCGCTGAACGAACAAGGTCAACTGGTCGACGAACTGGTCTCCGCGCGTGAGAACGGTGAATCGGTGCTGACCTCGCCGGAACGCATCCAGTACATGGACGTGGCGCCGACCCAGATCGTGTCGGTGGCGGCGTCGCTGGTGCCGTTCCTGGAGCACGACGATGCGAACCGCGCGCTGATGGGCGCGAACATGCAGCGTCAGGCCGTTCCGACCCTGCGCCCTGAAAAGGCGTTCGTCGGCACGGGCGTCGAGCGCGTGGCCGCGAAGGACTCGGGCACGGTGGTCGCGGCTCGCCGCGGCGGCGTGGTCGACTACGTGGACACGAACCGCATCGTGATCCGCGTGAACGACGACGAGACCGTGGCCGGTGAAGTCGGTGTCGACATCTACAACCTGATCAAGTATCAGCGTAGCAACCAGAACACCAACATCCATCAGCGTCCGATCGTCAAGCGCGGTGACAAGGTCGCCGCCGAAGACATCATCGCCGACGGCGCCTCGACCGACCTGGGTGAACTGGCGCTGGGCCAGAACATGCTGGTCGCGTTCATGCCGTGGAACGGCTACAACTTCGAAGACTCGATCCTGATCTCCGAACGCGTGGTGGCCGAAGACCGCTACACCTCGATCCACATCGAGGAACTGGTGGTCATGGCGCGTGACACGAAGCTGGGCAGTGAGGAAATCACCCGCGACATCCCGAACCTGAGCGAACAGCAACTGGCTCGTCTGGACGAATCCGGCATCGTGTACATCGGTGCCGAGGTGAACCCGGGCGACGTGCTGGTCGGCAAGGTCACGCCGAAGGGCGAGACCACGCTGACGCCGGAAGAGAAGCTGCTGCGCGCGATCTTCGGCGAGAAGGCTTCGGACGTGAAGGACACGTCGCTGCGCGTGGACCAGGGCACCAACGGCACGGTCATCGACGTGCAGGTGTTCACCCGCGAAGGCATCCAGCGCGACAAGCGCGCCCAGCAGATCATCGACGACGAGCTGAAGCGCTTCCGCCTGGACCTGAACGACCAGCTGCGCATCGTGGAAGCCGACGCGTTCGACCGCGTCGAGAAGCTCCTGGTGAACAAGGTCGCCAACGGTGGTCCGAAGAAGATCACCAAGGGCACCGTCATCTCGAAGGACTACCTGGCCGAGGTCGAGAAGTTCCACTGGTTCGACGTCCGTCCCGCCGAGGACGACATCGCCAACCAGCTGGAATCGATCAAGAACTCGCTGGAGCAGACCCGCCACAGCTTCGATCTCGCCTATGACGAGAAGCGCAAGAAGCTGACGCAAGGCGACGAGCTGCCGGCCGGCGTGCTGAAGATGGTCAAGGTCTACCTGGCCGTCAAGCGCCGCCTGCAGCCTGGCGACAAGATGGCCGGCCGTCACGGCAACAAGGGTGTCGTGTCCAAGATCACGCCGATCGAAGACATGCCCTACATGGCCGACGGCACGCCTGCCGACATCGTGCTGAACCCGCTGGGCGTCCCGTCGCGGATGAACGTGGGTCAGGTGCTGGAAGTCCATCTGGGCTGGGCTGGCAAGGGCATTGGCCAACGCATCGGCGACATGCTGCAACGCGAGGCCCGTGTGGCCGAGCTGCGCGACTTCATGGACCAGCTGTTCAACCAGAACGGCGGCAAGTCCGAAGAGCTCGCGCAACTGAGCGATGACGAGATCCTCGGCATGGCCCAGAACCTGCAGCACGGCGCCACCTTCGCCACCCCCGTCTTCGACGGTGCGAAGGAAAGCGAAATCCGCGCGATGCTGAAGCTGGCCTATCCGGACGACATCGCGGCGAAGAAGGGGCTGACGCCCACGCGCACGCAGGCCTTCCTGTATGACGGCCGCACCGGCGAGCAGTTCGAGCGTCCCACGACGATCGGCTACATGCACGTGCTGAAGCTGCATCACCTGGTCGACGACAAGATGCATGCCCGTTCCACCGGTCCGTACTCGCTGGTCACGCAGCAGCCGCTGGGCGGCAAGGCGCAGTTCGGCGGACAGCGTTTCGGCGAGATGGAAGTGTGGGCGCTGGAAGCCTACGGCGCTTCGTACATCCTGCAGGAAATGCTGACGGTCAAGTCCGACGACGTGAACGGCCGTACGAAGGTGTACGAGTCCATCGTCAAGGGCGAGCACTCGATCGAAGCCGGCATGCCCGAGTCGTTCAATGTGCTGGTGAAGGAAATTCGTTCGCTGGGCATCGACATCGAGCTCGAGCGCAACTAAAGAGAACAGGAGAATCGTATGAAGGGTTTGTTGGACCTGTTCAAGCAATTCACGCCGGACGAACATTTCGACGCGATCAAGATCGGGCTGGCCTCGCCCGAGAAGATCCGCTCGTGGTCGTTCGGTGAAGTGAAGAAGCCCGAGACCATCAACTACCGGACGTTCAAGCCGGAACGTGATGGCCTGTTCTGCGCCAAGATCTTCGGCCCGATCAAGGACTACGAGTGCCTGTGCGGCAAGTACAAGCGCCTGAAGCACCGTGGCGTGATCTGCGAGAAGTGCGGCGTCGAAGTCACCCAGACCAAGGTGCGCCGTGAGCGCATGGGCCACATCGAGCTGGCCGCTCCTTGCGCGCACATCTGGTTCCTGAAGTCGCTGCCGTCGCGTCTGGGCCTGGTGCTCGACATGACGCTGCGCGACATCGAGCGCGTGCTGTACTTCGAAGCGTACGTCGTGGTGGATCCGGGCATGACCCCGCTGAAGAAGTTCAGCATCATGTCCGAGGACGACTACGACGCGAAGCGCATCGAGTTCGGTGACGAGTTCATCGCGCTGATGGGCGCCGAAGGCATCCAGAAGCTGCTGGCGGAAATGGATCTCGACGTCGAGATCGACCGCCTGCGCAACGACATGACCGGCTCCGAGCTGAAGATCAAGAAGAACTCCAAGCGCCTCAAGGTGATGGAGGCCTTCAAGCGCTCGGGCATCAAGCCGAACTGGATGGTGCTGGAAGTGCTGCCGGTGCTGCCGCCGGACCTGCGTCCGCTGGTGCCGCTGGACGGTGGTCGCTTCGCGACGTCGGACCTGAATGACCTGTACCGCCGCGTCATCAACCGCAACAACCGCCTGGCACGTCTGCTCGAGCTGAAGGCCCCTGAGATCATCGTGCGCAACGAAAAGCGCATGCTGCAGGAAGCCGTCGACTCGCTGCTGGACAACGGCCGTCGCGGCAAGGCGATGACCGGTGCGAACAAGCGTGCCCTCAAGTCGCTGGCCGACATGATCAAGGGCAAGAGCGGTCGCTTCCGTCAGAACTTGCTGGGCAAGCGCGTCGACTACTCGGGCCGTTCGGTCATCACCGTGGGCCCGACGCTCAAGCTGCACCAGTGCGGCCTGCCGAAGCTGATGGCGCTGGAGCTGTTCAAGCCCTTCATCTTCTCGCGTCTGGAAGCGATGGGCATCGCGACCACGATCAAGGCCGCGAAGAAGGAAGTCGAGAGCGGCACCCCCGTCGTCTGGGACATCCTGGAAGAGGTCATCAAGGAGCACCCGGTCCTGCTGAACCGCGCACCGACGCTGCACCGCCTGGGCATCCAGGCGTTCGAGCCGGTGCTGATCGAAGGCAAGGCGATCCAGCTGCATCCGCTGGTCTGCGCGGCGTTCAACGCCGACTTCGACGGTGACCAGATGGCCGTCCACGTGCCGCTGTCGATCGAAGCGCAGATGGAAGCCCGCGTGCTGATGCTGGCTTCGAACAACGTGCTGTTCCCGGCCTCGGGCGAGCCGTCGATCGTGCCGTCGCAAGACGTGGTGCTGGGTCTGTACTACGCGACCCGCGAGCGCACCAACGGCAAGGGCGAGGGCATGGTCTTCTCGGACATCCCCGAGATGATCCGCGCGCTGGAGAACGGCGCGGTGGAGATCACCGCCAAGATCAGCGTGCGCCTGACCGAGTACGTCAAGGACGGCGAGGAATGGGTCGCCCAGACCAAGCTGACGGACACGACCGTGGGCCGTGCGCTGCTGTCCGAGATCCTGCCCAAGGGCCTTCCCTTCTCCAACATCAACAAGGCGTTGAAGAAGAAGGAAATCTCCAAGCTGATCAACACGTCCTTCCGCAAGTGCGGCCTGAAGGAAACCGTGGTGCTGGCAGACAAGCTGCTGCAGGCCGGTTTCAAGCTGGCCACGCGCGCGGGCATCTCGATCGCCATCGATGACATGCTCGTGCCCAAGCAGAAGGTCGAGCTGATCGACCGGGCCGAGAAGGAAGTCAAGGAGATCGAGCAGCAGTACGTCTCGGGTCTCGTGACCGCCGGCGAGCGCTACAACAAGGTGGTCGACATCTGGGGCAAGACCGGTGACGAAGTCGGCAAGGTCATGATGTCGCAGTTGTCCAAGGAAAAGATCCTGGACCGCCACGGCAAGGAAGTCGAGCAGGAGTCGTTCAACTCGATCTACATGATGGCCGACTCGGGCGCGCGGGGTTCCGCGGCGCAGATCCGTCAGCTGGCCGGCATGCGCGGCCTGATGGCGAAGCCGGACGGCTCGATCATCGAGACGCCGATCACGGCGAACTTCCGCGAAGGCCTGAACGTTCTGCAGTACTTCATCTCCACCCACGGTGCTCGTAAGGGCCTGGCGGACACGGCGCTGAAGACCGCGAACTCGGGTTACCTGACCCGCCGCCTGGTCGACGTGACGCAGGATCTGGTCGTGACCGAATCCGATTGCGGCACGGACAACGGCATCAACATGCGCGCCCTGGTGGAAGGCGGTGAGGTGATCGAGTCCCTGCGTGACCGGATCCTGGGTCGCGTGGCCGCGATCGATGTCGTGCATCCGGAAACGCAAGGCGTCCTGCTGACCGCCGGCAACATGCTGGATGAAGACATCCTGGACATGCTGGAAGCTGCCGGCGTGGACGAGGTCAAGGTCCGCACCCCGCTGACCTGCGGCACCCGTTTCGGTCTGTGCGCGAAGTGCTATGGCCGCGACCTGGGTCGTGGCGGCATGGTGAACACCGGTGAAGCGGTCGGCGTCATCGCCGCCCAGTCGATCGGCGAACCCGGCACCCAGCTGACGATGCGGACGTTCCACATCGGCGGTGCGGCGTCGCGCGCGGCGGTGGCCTCGAGCGTGGAAGCGAAGTCGGACGGCATCATCGGTTTCAACGCCACGATGCGCTACGTCACGAACGGCAAGGGCGAACTGGTGGTGATCTCGCGTTCCGGCGAAATCGTCATCTCCGATCCGCATGGCCGTGAGCGCGAGCGTCACAAGGTGCCTTACGGCGCCCTGCTGAACATCAAGGCTGACCAGACCATCAAGGCCGGCACCATCCTGGCGACCTGGGACCCGCTGACCCGCCCGATCATCACGGAATTCGCCGGTCAGGCGAAGTTCGAGAACGTCGAGGAAGGCGTCACCGTGGCCAAGCAGGTCGACGAAGTGACGGGCCTGTCCACGCTGGTCGTGATCGACCCGAAGCGCCGCGGTGCTGCCAAGGTCATCCGGCCGCAGGTCAAGCTGCTCGACGCCAATGGCCAGGAAGTGAAGATCCCCGGCACCGATCACTCGGTGACGATCGGCTTCCAGGTCGGCTCGCTGGTCCAGATCCGCGACGGTCAGGAGCTTGCTCCTGGTGAAGTCCTGGCCCGTATCCCGGTGGAAGGTCAGAAGACCCGCGACATTACCGGCGGTCTGCCGCGTGTTGCCGAGCTCTTCGAAGCCCGCTCCCCGAAGGACGCTGGCTTCCTGGCGGAGCAGACCGGCACGGTCTCGTTCGGCAAGGAGACCAAGGGCAAGGTCCGCCTCGAGATCACCGATCCGGAAGGTCGCAAGCACGAGCTGCTGGTGCCCAAGGAAAAGAACATCCTGGTGCACGAAGGCCAGGTGGTGAACCGCGGTGAACTGGTGGTCGACGGCCCGGCCGATCCGCAGGACATCCTGCGTCTGCTGGGTATCGAGGAACTGGCGCGCTACATCGTCGACGAAGTGCAGGACGTGTACCGTCTGCAGGGCGTGAAGATCAACGACAAGCACATCGAGGTGATCGTTCGCCAGATGCTGCGCCGCGTGCAGATCGTCAACCCGGGCGACTCGGCCTACATCGCCGGCGAGCAGGTCGAGCGTTCGGAGCTGCTGGACACCAACGACCGCCTGCGCAGCGAGGGCAAGCTGACCGTGACGCACGCCGACGTGCTGCTCGGTATCACGAAGGCCTCGCTGTCCACGGACTCGTTCATCTCCGCGGCATCGTTCCAGGAAACGACCCGTGTGCTGACCGAAGCCGCGATCATGGGCAAGCGCGACGAACTCCGTGGTCTGAAGGAGAACGTCATCGTGGGTCGCCTGATTCCTGCCGGTACCGGCATGGCCTTCCACCAGGCGCGTCGCGCCAAGGAAGAAATGGACGACGCCGAGCGCCGTTCCATCGCCATCCAGGAAGCCGAGGAAATGGCGGCGGTGCAGCTGTCCGCGCTCGACGCGGCCAGCGACGCCGGCACCGGCGAGTAAACGCACCAACTGCATCGAGCCGCTTGCGGCTTGATCCGAAGGCTGCCGTCCCGCAAGGGCGGCAGCCTTTTTCATTGGCGCGACGAAATCAGGGCGTGGAACTCGCCGCGTTCAGCTTCAGCCAGGCGGCGGGGGAAAGGATGGGGAGTCCGAGCTTCGCGGCGCGTTTGGCCACCTTGAGCACGGCCCTGTCTCGGGAGATCAAGCTCGTCGAATGCGTCGTCGCCAATGCAAGGCCGAGATCGATGAACTTCTGGTCATCGGTATCGCTGCAGCGCGGGCGCGCAATGCCGAGTATGGGCTCGTCGACAATGCAGCAGTGCTGGGCGAACGCTTCATGCACCCGCGCCAGGTTCGGGGCGTAGCGCGCGGCCACGCCTCGTCCGATCACATGCAGAAGCTCCGCCTTCATGGCTGCCGTGGCCGTCCAATGCAAGCGCTGGCTTACTACCGCGGCTATCAATGGAGCGAGACTGGGCTCGTTGAAGACCAGCCAGTCCATGACGACCTGCGTGTCGAGGACGACCAGGGGCGCCGAGTCGTCGGCGTTGCCCGGATGCAGCGGAAAAGCGGCGGAGTCGGCGGTGCTCATAGGGTCCGGGAGCATAGCGCCTTGTGTGTTTTGGTTGAACTCGCCTACAATCGCCGGCTCTCCAGCATGTCTTGATGCGTCTCGGGTCCAGGTTTCGAACCGGCCCCGGGTTGATTCGAGCGTGGTGCCGCAAGGCGCTGCGCTTTTGTCGCTTGTGGGATGCCGCGAATTCGTGGACTTCCTGAAGGCCAAGACCGGCTGGGGTTGTGACTTCAAACGGGAACAAGTTACTTATGCCAACCATCAATCAGCTCGTTCGCCACGGTCGTGAGACCGAGGTGACGAAATCCAAGTCGCCGGCGATGCAGTCGTGCCCGCAACGTCGTGGCGTCTGCACCCGCGTGTACACCACCACCCCGAAGAAGCCGAACTCGGCGCTTCGTAAGGTTGCCAAGGTTCGCCTGACCAACGGTTTCGAGGTCATCTCGTACATCGGCGGTGAAGGCCACAACCTGCAAGAGCACAGCGTCGTGCTCGTGCGCGGCGGCCGGGTCAAGGACTTGCCGGGTGTGCGTTACCACATCGTGCGCGGCTCGCTCGACCTGCAAGGCGTCAAGGATCGCAAGCAATCGCGTTCCAAGTACGGCGCGAAGCGCCCGAAGAAGTAAGGCTCTACAGCCAAGGTCTTGGTGGCCGAGAGGTCATCGAATATTTGCGGCCCGAGTGCCTGTGCACCGGCAGCCGAGTAAGTGGATCCCCCCAGATGTCGGTGGAGATCCGCGGCGGGGCGAGAGCCCTGACCAACTGAAGCATTGAAGGAAGAATCCCATGCCACGTCGTCGCGAAGTACCCAAGCGCGAGATCCTGCCGGACCCGAAGTTCGGAAGCGTTGATCTGTCCAAGTTCATGAACGTCATCATGGAATCGGGCAAGAAGGCCGTTGCCGAGCGCATCATTTATGGCGCGCTGGAGCAAGTCGAGCAGAAGTCCGGCAAGGACCCGCTCGAGATCTTCATGATCGCGATCAACAACGTGAAGCCCATGGTCGAAGTGAAGTCCCGTCGCGTTGGCGGTGCGAACTACCAAGTTCCCGTGGAAGTTCGCCCCGTCCGCCGTCTGGCCCTCGCCATGCGCTGGTTGAAGGAATCCGCGCGCAAGCGTGGTGAGAAGTCGATGGCCCAACGTCTGGCCAACGAACTGCTGGAGGCCTCCGAAGGCCGTGGTGGCGCGATGAAGAAGCGCGACGAAGTCCACCGCATGGCAGACGCCAACAAGGCGTTCTCGCACTTCCGCTTCTAATCAAGACCTCTCTGGCCGCCTCGGGTTACTACTGACCCGATGGCGGCTCCATGCATTTGGAGTGACACCATGTCCCGCAAGACCCCCATCGAGCGCTACCGCAACATCGGTATCTCGGCGCACATCGATGCCGGCAAGACCACCACGACGGAACGCATCCTGTATTACACCGGTGTGAACCACAAGATCGGTGAAGTGCACGACGGCGCTGCCACGATGGACTGGATGGAGCAGGAACAAGAGCGCGGCATCACGATCACGTCGGCCGCGACGACCTGCTTCTGGAAGGGCATGGACATGTCCTACCCCGAGCATCGCTTCAACATCATCGACACGCCCGGACACGTGGACTTCACGATTGAAGTCGAGCGTTCGATGCGCGTGCTGGACGGCGCCTGCATGGTGTACTGCGCCGTCGGCGGCGTGCAGCCCCAGTCGGAAACCGTCTGGCGCCAGGCCAACAAGTACCGCGTGCCGCGTCTGGCGTTCGTGAACAAGATGGACCGTACCGGTGCCAACTTCTTCAAGGTCGTCGACCAGATGAAGACCCGCCTGAAGGCGAATCCGGTGCCCATCGTGATCCCCATCGGCGCCGAAGAGAACTTCACCGGCGTGGTGGACCTGCTCAAGATGAAGGCCATCATCTGGGACGAAGCGTCCCAGGGCATGAAGTTCGAGTACCAGGACATCCCGGCCAACCTCGTCGACACCGCCAACGAATGGCGCGAGAAGATGGTTGAGGCCGCTGCCGAAGCGACCGAAGAGCTGATGAACAAGTACCTCGAGACGGGCGACCTGACCGAGGAAGAGATCAAGCTGGCGATCCGCAAGCGCACCATCGCGACCGAGATCCAGCCGATGCTGTGCGGCACCGCGTTCAAGAACAAGGGCGTGCAGCGCATGCTGGATGCCGTCATCGACTTCCTGCCGTCGCCGCTGGACATCCCGCCGGTCTCGGGCACGGACGAAGATGAGCAGCCGATCTCGCGTCAGCGTACCGACGAAGAAAAGTTCTCGGCGCTGGCCTTCAAGCTGATGACCGACCCGTACGTCGGCCAACTGACCTTCGTGCGCGTCTATTCGGGCGTGCTGCAGTCGGGTGCGACCGTCTACAACCCGGTCCGCGGCAAGAAGGAGCGTATCGGCCGGATCCTGCAGATGCACGCCAACCAGCGTGAAGAAATCAAGGAAATTCTGGCGGGCGACATTGCTGCCTGCGTGGGCCTGAAGGATGTCACCACGGGCGAAACCCTGTGCGACCCCGACAGCATCATCACGCTGGAGCGCATGGTCTTCCCGGAGCCGGTGATCTCGCAGGCCGTCGAGCCGAAGACCAAGGCTGACCAGGAAAAGATGGGCATCGCGCTGGGTCGTCTGGCGGCCGAAGATCCGTCCTTCCGCCTGCGCACCGACGAAGAGTCCGGCCAGACCATCATTTCCGGCATGGGCGAGCTTCACCTGGAAATCATCGTCGATCGCATGAAGCGCGAATTCGGCGTGGAAGCCAACGTGGGCAAGCCGCAAGTTGCCTACCGCGAAACGGTCCGCAAGTCGGTGACCGACGTTGAAGGCAAGTTCGTGCGCCAGTCGGGCGGCAAGGGCCAGTACGGCCACGTCGTGTTCTCGCTGGAACCGCAAGAGGCCGGCAAGGGCTTCGAGTTCGTCGATGCCATCAAGGGCGGCGTGGTGCCCCGCGAGTTCATCCCCGCGGTCGAGAAGGGTGTCATCGACAGCCTGCCGAACGGCGTGCTGGCCGGCTACCCGGTCGTGGACGTGAAGGTCACGCTGACCTTCGGTTCGTACCATGACGTGGACTCGAACGAAAACGCGTTCAAGATGGCCGCCTCGATGGGCTTCAAGGAAGCCTGCCGTCGCGCCAGCCCGGTCATTCTCGAGCCGATGATGGCCGTGGAAGTCGAAACGCCGGAAGACTATGCTGGTACGGTGATGGGAGATCTGTCCAGCCGTCGTGGCATGGTGCAAGGCATGGACGACATGATCGGTGGCGGCAAGATCATCAAGGCGGAGGTTCCTCTGTCCGAGATGTTCGGCTACTCGACCTCGCTGCGTTCGGCCACGCAGGGCCGTGCGACGTACACGATGGAGTTCAAGCACTACAGCGAAGCTCCGAAGAACGTCGCTGACGCGATCATCACTGCTCGCGCAAAGTGATGACCTGAGCCGGTGCTCTGGGGTGCCGGCTCGTTTCGTTCTCGATCATCGAATCGTCTTCGCAGTGACTCCTCCCGGTTGCCGGTCGCCGGGGATACAGGACGCTGCGGAAACGCTAAACCAACAGACCGGGCAAATGCTCTTTTTGGAGAATTGAAATGGCAAAAGGCAAGTTTGAACGTACCAAGCCGCACGTGAACGTGGGCACGATTGGTCACGTTGACCATGGCAAGAC
>NZ_JBWKOA010000015.1:0-5269 GCF_059415845.1 Roseateles sp. GW821-FHT09H11
TCGATCTGCGTGACCACTCACCTTGACGTTTTGAGTGTCAAAGTTATAGGGTCAAGCCTCACGGGCAATTAGTACTGGTTAGCTTAACGCATTACTGCGCTTCCACACCCAGCCTATCAACGTCCTGGTCTTGAACGACCCTTCAGGGGGCTCTAGGCCCCGGCAAGACTCATCTTGAGACGAGTTTCCCGCTTAGATGCTTTCAGCGGTTATCTCTTCCGCACTTAGCTACTCGGCGATGCCACTGGCGTGACAACCGATACACCAGAGGTGCGTCCACTCCGGTCCTCTCGTACTAGGAGCAGGCTCTCTCAATCTTGCAGCGCCCACGGAAGATAGGGACCAAACTGTCTCACGACGTTTTAAACCCAGCTCACGTACCTCTTTAAATGGCGAACAGCCATACCCTTGGGACCGGCTACAGCCCCAGGATGAGATGAGCCGACATCGAGGTGCCAAACACCGCCGTCGATATGAACTCTTGGGCGGTATCAGCCTGTTATCCCCAGAGTACCTTTTATCCGTTGAGCGATGGCCCTTCCATACAGAACCACCGGATCACTTTGTCCTACTTTCGTACCTGCTCGACTTGTCAGTCTCGCAGTCAAGCACGCTTATGCCAATGCACTATCAACACGATTTCCGACCGTATTTAGCGTACCTTCGAACTCCTCCGTTACACTTTGGGAGGAGACCGCCCCAGTCAAACTGCCCACCATACACTGTCCCCAACCCGGATAACGGGCCAAGGTTAGAACCTCAAACACACCAGGGTGGTATTTCAACGTTGGCTCCACCTGATCTAGCGACCAGGTTTCAAAGCCTCCCACCTATCCTACACAGATCTGTTCAAAGTCCAATGTAAAGCTACAGTAAAGGTTCATGGGGTCTTTCCGTCTTTCCGCGGGGAGATTGCATCATCACAAACATTTCAACTTCGCTGAGTCTCTGGAGGAGACAGTGTGGCCATCATTACTCCATTCGTGCAGGTCGGAACTTACCCGACAAGGAATTTCGCTACCTTAGGACCGTTATAGTTACGGCCGCCGTTTACTGGGACTTCAGTCAAGAGCTTGCACCCCATCATTTAATCTTCCAGCACCGGGCAGGAGTCACACCCTATACGTCGACTTTCGTCTTTGCAGAGTGCTGTGTTTTTAATAAACAGTTGCAGCCACCGATTCTCTGCGGCCTCATTGGGCTAACCAAGTAAATGGATCACCTACTAAAGGCACACCTTCTTCCGAAGTTACGGTGTCAATTTGCCGAGTTCCTTCTCCAGAGTTCTCTCAAGCGCCTTAGAATACTCATCTCGCGCACCAGTGTCGGTTTGCGGTACGGTCGTCAATAGCTGAAGCTTAGTGGCTTTTCCTGGAAGCAGGGTATCACTCACTTCGTCTGCAAGCAGACTCGTTATCACCCCTCATCTAAGCCCGGCGGATTTGCCTACCAGGCACGACTACAGGCTTGAACCGGGACATCCAACACCCGGCTGAGCTAACCTTCTCCGTCCCCACATCGCACTATTGATCGGTACAGGAATATTGACCTGTTTCCCATCAGCTACGCATCTCTGCCTCGCCTTAGGGGCCGACTCACCCTACGCCGATGAACGTTGCGTAGGAAACCTTGCGCTTTCGGCGAGGGGGCTTTTCACCCCCTTTAACGCTACTCATGTCAGCATTCGCACTTCTGATACCTCCAGCAGGCCTCACGACCCACCTTCACAGGCGTACAGAACGCTCTCCTACCACGCACAGTAAACTGTGCATCCGCAGCTTCGGTAACTGGCTTAGCCCCGTTACATCTTCCGCGCAGGACGACTCGATCAGTGAGCTATTACGCTTTCTTTAAATGATGGCTGCTTCTAAGCCAACATCCTGACTGTTTTAGCCTTCCCACTTCGTTTCCCACTTAGCCAATTTTAGGGACCTTAGCTGGCGGTCTGGGTTGTTTCCCTCTTGAGTCCGGACGTTAGCACCCGGTGCTCTGTCTCCCAAGCTGTACTCTTCGGTATTCGGAGTTTGCATAGGTTTGGTAAGTCGCCATGACCCCCTAGCCTAAACAGTGCTCTACCCCCGAAGGTAATACTTGAGGCACTACCTAAATAGTTTTCGGAGAGAACCAGCTATCTCCAGGTTTGTTTAGCCTTTCACCCCTATCCACAGCTCATCCGCTAGTTTTGCAACACTAGTCGGTTCGGACCTCCAGCACCTGTTACGGTACCTTCATCCTGGCCATGGATAGATCACCTGGTTTCGGGTCTACACCCAGCGACTAAATCGCCCTATTCGGACTCGATTTCTCTACGGCTACCCTATTCGGTTAACCTCGCCACTGAATGTAAGTCGCTGACCCATTATACAAAAGGTACGCAGTCACCCTTGCGGGCTCCTACTTTTTGTATGCATGCGGTTTCAGGATCTATTTCACTCCCCTCCCGGGGTTCTTTTCGCCTTTCCCTCACGGTACTTGTTCACTATCGGTCGATTACGAGTATTTAGCCTTGGAGGATGGTCCCCCCATATTCAGACAGGATTTCACGTGTCCCGCCCTACTCTATTCGTGCCTAGTTCCACAATCGACATTTCTCATACGGGGCTATCACCCGCTATGGCCGGACTTTCCATTCCGTTCTGATATGCCAACTGCTAAAACACGAGGGCTACTCCGATTTCGCTCGCCACTACTTTCGGAATCTCGGTTGATGTCTTTTCCTCGAGCTACTGAGATGTTTCAGTTCACCCGGTTCGCCTCGCACACCTATGTATTCAGTGTGCGATACCTCTAAACGAGGTGGGTTTCCCCATTCGGAAATCTCCGGATCAAAGCTTATTTGCCAGCTCCCCGAAGCTTATCGCAGGCTATCACGTCCTTCGTCGCCTGTAATCGCCAAGGCATCCACCACATGCACTTAGTCACTTGACCCTATAACTTTGACATCCGCAGATGTCGTCAAGGACAGATGCTCAACAACTTGAGCATTTATTTGAGTATCACGCGTTCGCCGTTCTTCAATTTCTACTCTTTTCAGAGTTGAAGTTTGTTGACGCAATCAAATGTCGCTGGCGGCACGGTGCCGGTCACCCCTTTACGAGTGCCAAGCTTTCCGCCAGCAACGCTGATTCGACTCTACGAATTGTTAAAGAACAACAGCCGACTAAAAAGTCGAGACTGGCAAACCACAACGTCATCCTTGACGCTGTGGTTTGCCACCCTTGTGAAGTGATTGGTGGAGGATGACGGGATCGAACCGACGACCCCCTGCTTGCAAAGCAGGTGCTCTCCCAGCTGAGCTAATCCCCCAAGATCTTGACGATCCTCGTGGTGGGTCTGGCTGGATTCGAACCAGCGACCCCCGCCTTATCAAGACGGTGCTCTAACCGACTGAGCTACAGACCCACGCGTTTCATGCGTGCTCCTGTATCGCGCCAACCGGCAAGGCCAGCTCGCCAGGCTCACGCGTTTTCTCACTCACTGTTGTGTGTCTACAGCCGATAAGTGTGGGCGCGCTGAACTCGCATTTTTCGACTCGACTCTCCCGAGCTGCCTAGGCAACCCGACGGTCTCGTCATTCTCTAGAAAGGAGGTGATCCAGCCGCACCTTCCGATACGGCTACCTTGTTACGACTTCACCCCAGTCACGAACCCTGCCGTGGTAATCGCCCCCCTTGCGGTTAGGCTAACTACTTCTGGCAGAACCCGCTCCCATGGTGTGACGGGCGGTGTGTACAAGACCCGGGAACGTATTCACCGCGGCAAGCTGATCCGCGATTACTAGCGATTCCGACTTCACGCAGTCGAGTTGCAGACTGCGATCCGGACTACGACCGGGTTTCTGGGATTAGCTCCCCCTCGCGGGTTGGCAGCCCTCTGTCCCGGCCATTGTATGACGTGTGTAGCCCTACCCATAAGGGCCATGATGACCTGACGTCATCCCCACCTTCCTCCGGTTTGTCACCGGCAGTCTCATTAGAGTGCCCTTTCGTAGCAACTAATGACAAGGGTTGCGCTCGTTGCGGGACTTAACCCAACATCTCACGACACGAGCTGACGACGGCCATGCAGCACCTGTGTCCAGGTTCTCTTTCGAGCACTCCCACATCTCTGCAGGATTCCTGGCATGTCAAGGGTAGGTAAGGTTTTTCGCGTTGCATCGAATTAAACCACATCATCCACCGCTTGTGCGGGTCCCCGTCAATTCCTTTGAGTTTCAACCTTGCGGCCGTACTCCCCAGGCGGTCAACTTCACGCGTTAGCTACGTTACTGAGAAGAAACCCTCCCAACAACCAGTTGACATCGTTTAGGGCGTGGACTACCAGGGTATCTAATCCTGTTTGCTCCCCACGCTTTCGTGCATGAGCGTCAGTACAGGTCCAGGGGATTGCCTTCGCCATCGGTGTTCCTCCGCATATCTACGCATTTCACTGCTACACGCGGAATTCCATCCCCCTCTACCGTACTCTAGCCATGCAGTCACAAATGCAGTTCCCAGGTTGAGCCCGGGGATTTCACATCTGTCTTGCATAACCGCCTGCGCACGCTTTACGCCCAGTAATTCCGATTAACGCTTGCACCCTACGTATTACCGCGGCTGCTGGCACGTAGTTAGCCGGTGCTTATTCTTCAGGTACCGTCATGAACCCCCAGTATTAGTAGGAGTCTTTTCTTCCCTGACAAAAGCGGTTTACAACCCGAAGGCCTTCTTCCCGCACGCGGCATGGCTGGATCAGGGTTGCCCCCATTGTCCAAAATTCCCCACTGCTGCCTCCCGTAGGAGTCTGGGCCGTGTCTCAGTCCCAGTGTGGCTGGTCGTCCTCTCAGACCAGCTACAGATCGTCGGCTTGGTAGGCCTTTACCCCACCAACTACCTAATCTGATATCGGCCGCTCCAATTGCGCGAGGTCTTGCGATCCCCCGCTTTCACCCTCAGGTCGTATGCGGTATTAGCTGCTCTTTCGAGCAGTTATCCCCCACAACTGGGCACGTTCCGATATATTACTCACCCGTTCGCCACTCGTCGCCAGGTTGCCCCGCGTTACCGTTCGACTTGCATGTGTAAGGCATGCCGCCAGCGTTCAATCTGAGCCAGGATCAAACTCTACAGTTCGATCTTGAATAAACTCAACGGAATCGAACAAAGACTACTTTCATAGCTTCATTCATATCTTCCGTGAGCATCTAGCGATTTAACCTTCTCAGGTCGCTCGTCCAGACGCCCACGCTTATCGGCTGTAAATTCTTAAAGAACATCGAAGCAGCTTTCGC
>NZ_JBWKOA010000016.1:0-2549 GCF_059415845.1 Roseateles sp. GW821-FHT09H11
TGCAGCGCGTCACCATGCACACCGCCCCCGGCACGACCCTCCCGGGTCGCACGGCGGGGAAAGGCGCCTACGGCGCCATCAACCATGGGATTCAGTTGACGATGGACATCGCAACGAAATAGCCGCAGGCGATCACGCACGCAATCGACCCAAGCACACGGACAACCTTTGCGGTCACGGTGTCGCTGAGGACAGCGGCCACGCCGATCGCAAGCCCTCCCAAGGTAATTCCGGTCGTGATGATCCAGCTGGGAAGGGGCAGGCTCGTAAGGTCGGCCACAACCTTGCCGCCAAAGATGATCGCGGTGCCGAAGAGTGCCGAGAGCAGCTTCGCGTTGCGCATGGAGTACGGAGGGGAGGTATCAACGCCGCTCGCGTCCTGCCCGCCGTAGCACGGATGCACATCGCGCAACATGACCGTGCCGACGTGCTCAAGATCGACTGCGGCGGTGGTGCCCAATACATATGCCTGGGAAGTCGTCTTGAGGAGCACCATTCCCGCAAGGTTGCCCTTGTTGTACATGACACTCCCACCAGCAGCCATCGAACGGTTCCAGCTCCTGACGTGCGAACGAGCGCTATCCAAGCGCTTCACTGCTGAGCGATAGCCGTCGTTCCACCGCGCCCACTGAGCTGACCCGTGCTCGTGCGGGTTTGTCGGCACCACCGTCTCGGGCAGCGAAGAAACAAGGTTGTCGAACTCGTCGAACTCCGTCGCCCTCAGCGTGCTTGTTGTCGTGGCCGCGTTCATCGGTTTTTCCTCCTATCGAAATGTTGTTGCGAGCTTGTCCACCTGAACCGTCACGCACCGTCCGAGTCCGACCACGTGATACCCCACGCATCGCAAATGCGGAGAACGCGCGCGTGGCCGTCGGGAACCAGTTTGTAGAGATCGGCCTTCCCCCAGCGCAGCGCGTCCAGGCAGACGAGCATGTCGTCACCAATCTCCACGTCAACCGTGCGCAGTTCAAAGAGGTCGAGCGGGAACGTCTGCCCGTCGAAAGTCGCGGCAATGAAATACGCAACGCGCTGAATCTGCCCGCTGTCGCTCTTCTCGGCCAGGGTCAAGAGCCGCTCGTAGGCCTGCGCGGCAGCCGCCTGGACCTTCTGAGCGCGGTCTGCCCATTCACGCTCTTGCCGTTGGAAGTCAGCAATGTTCATGTTGATTCCTCCTTAGAAAACTGGCCAGTCGGCCCAGATGATCGAACCCTTCACGAGATCAGCGCCATCGCGGTCAGCTTCGACGCAGTGACATCGAAGGTCATCGTTCGCGTACAACCTGCCCCGGAGCACAGCCGCTCGATGAGACAGTCGGCGAAGTCCGCCGTGGTCGTCGAATAGGTCTGCCAAGCGAGGTTGACGCGATCGCTCTGTTCGACGACAAGCTGACGAGACTGCAACAGCAGCTCCAAGGCTTGACCGACCTGTTCACGGTCCAGGTCATAGCCTTTCGCAGAAGACAGGACCCAGACCAGCTCGACGATCGAAACCACTGACACGAAGCCCGGTTCCTCCGCCGTCAGCCCCTCAAAAAGCTTAGTCGCGAGTGGCGATTGCTTTTTGTCGTCCTGCATGATGTACCGCACGAGGACGTTGGTATCCAGACCGATCATCGGGCCGCCGCTCCCCTCGACTCAATCACGCTGTTCATCTCCTCGATGGACAGGGATCTCTTGGGCTTTCCGAACATGCCCTTGAGTTCTCGGACGTCCTTGATCTTGGCAATGACCATGTATTTCCCAGGCTCGATTGCGATGAACTCGAGGCGGTCGCCGGTACCTACCGCGAGGTCCCTGCGGACGTCAGCAGGGATGGTGATCTGCCCCTTGCTGGTGATGGTTGCGACGGTCATGATGCTCTCCTTGTGAGTGCCTTACTATAGCGTAAGGCAACGGGTAAGGAACTAGGTAAGGTAGCTTTACCTTACACCCGAGGTCCATCCTCTTTGCTTAGAGAGACCCCATGTCCGCGAGGCAGGCGCGAAGCCGCTGCTGGACATAGTTGGGAACCGTCCCAGAATCCTCCATCGCTGCGAGCGCGTTTTCGCACTCGTTGACCAAGCGTGTGATCGTGCGCGCCGCGTCGGACAGCGTCTGGACGTGAGGAAGCGCATCGTCATCCACGATGGTCATGTCCAGCACATCGGTGAGGTAGTGCAGCGCGAGGGCTGCCTCCAGTGGGGTTTCCGAATCGGCGAGCGTGTACTTCGCGGGATCGAGCAGCTCGTTCGCTCCGATAAGGACGCGGACCCCGCCCGGGAACCGGCATGCATAGTGATCGGCCTGCGAGTCACCATGTTCGGTGTACTCAACGATGTGCCCCCACGAACCCGGAGCGCAGCTCCGGATGAGGTCCTGGTGGGTGCTGTCGGACTCACCGAACAGGCTTCGAACGCGAACGCCAGGGTGAAGGGCTGCAACTCGCATGGATTGGACTGTCATTGCTGTACTCCGATTTGGGTAGTGGCGTTCAAACCGCCTGCTTTGTTAGATGCCTCTGGAGCCGGGTATTGGCTGGAGGGGTTTGTTGGCCGAGCCGGAGCTCTGGTG
>NZ_JBWKOA010000017.1:0-2492 GCF_059415845.1 Roseateles sp. GW821-FHT09H11
TGTTGATTGCCGCCGAATCCTGACCCACCGACCGCACTGATTTCCGTTCAAACCTGACCCACGTATGAACCCTAGCCTGCCGCAACTTGCGGCAGGAGCATTGGAGTGATTGACGTGGCGACACTAAGTGTCATCAGGCGATGGGCCCTGCGTGAGCAGTTGTCCATCCGAGAGATAGCCCGGCGCACCGGCCTGTCTCGCAACACCATCCGGAAGTACCTGCGCAGCGACGACAAGGAGCCGTCGTACGCCAAGCGCGAGAGCCGCAGCCGGCTCGATCCGTTCGCGGAGAAGCTGGCCCAGTGGCTCAAGACCGAGTCCGGCAAGAACCGCAAGCAGCGGCGCACCTTGAAGCAGATGCACGCCGAGCTCATGGAGCTCGGCTACGACGGCTCCTACAACCGCGTGGCCGCCTTCGCGCGGGACTGGGCGCTCAAGCGCCAGGAAGCGCAGAAGACCACCGGCCGCGGCACCTTCGTGCCGCTGGTCTTCGAGCCCGGCGAGGCCTTCCAGTTCGACTGGAGTGAGGACTGGGCCGTGCTCGGCGGCGAGCGCACCAAGCTGCAGGTGGCGCACTTCAAGCTCAGCCACAGTCGGGCCTTCTACATCCGGGCCTACCTGCTGCAGACCCACGAAATGCTGTTCGACGCCCACAACCACGCCTTCCGCGTGTTCGGTGGCGTGCCCAAGCGCGGCATCTACGACAACATGAAGACCGCCGTGGACAAGGTCCTGAGCGGCAAGGCACGCGACGTCAATGCGCGCTTCGCCGCGATGGTCAGCCACTACCTCTTCGAGGTCGAGTTCTGCAACCCGGCCTCGGGCTGGGAGAAGGGCCAAATCGAGAAGAACGTGCGCGACGCCCGGCACCGGCTCTGGCAACCCGTGCCGGCCTTCCCGTCGCTGGACGCGCTCAACGTCTGGCTGGAGGAGCGCTGCAAGGCACTGTGGACCGAGATCTCGCACGGCAAGCTGCCCGGTACCGTGCACGACGCCTGGCAGGAGGAGCGACCGCTGCTGATGCAGCTGCCGCGCCCCTTCGACGGCTTCATCGAGCACACCAAGCGCGTCTCACCGACCTGCCTGGTCACCTTCGAGCGCACGAGGTACAGCGTGCCGGCGTCGTACGCCAACCGACCGGTGAGCCTGCGCGTCTACGCCGACCGGCTCGTCGTCGCGGCTGAGGGCAACATCATCTGCGAGCACCAGCGGTTCATCGACCGGCGCCACGACACGCTCGGCAAGACGATCTTCGACTGGCGTCACTACCTGGCGGTGCTGCAGCGCAAGCCCGGCGCGCTGCGCAACGGCGCTCCGTTTGTCGAGCTGCCGCCGGCCTTCAAGCGGCTGCAGGCCGAGCTGCTCAAGAAGCCGGGCGGTGACCGAGAGATGGTCGACGTCCTGGCGCTAGTCCTGCACCACGAGGAGCAGGCAGTGCTGGCAGCCGTCGAGCTGGCTCTAGAGGTCGGGGTGCCGACCAAGATGTACGTGCTCAACGTGCTGCATCGGCTGGTGGACGGGAAGACCGAGCCACCACCGGTGAATGCCCCGCACGCGCTGCGCTTGACCAACGAGCCGCAGGCCAACGTGAATCGCTATGACGCCTTGCGCGAAGAAAGGAAGGTCCGCAATGCGTGACTCAGCAACCAACGGGCTCATGACTGCACTGCGCGAGCTCAAGATGTTTGGCATGGCGCAGGCTGTGGGCGACCTGGCCGAGCAAGGCGCGCCGGCGTTTGAAGCCGCGCAGCCCTTCCTGGCCAAGCTGCTCAAGGCCGAGTCCGCCGAGCGGGAGGTGCGCGCCGTCGCGTACCAGCTCAAGCAGGCCAAGTTCCCGGTTTACCGAGACTTGGCCGGCTTCGAGTTCGCGCACAGCGAGGTGAACGAGGCGCTGGTGAAGCAGTTGCACCGCGGCGAGTTCATGGACCGGGCCGAGAACGTCGTGCTGGTCGGCGGGCCGGGTACGGGCAAGACCCATCTCGCCACGGCCATCGGTGTGCAGGCCCTGGAGCATCACCGGCGACGAGTGCGATTCTTCTCCACTGTCGAGTTGGTCAACCAGCTGGAGCAGGAGAAGCTGAACAACAAGACCGGCCAGATGGCGCACCGGCTCGCCCACATGGACTTGGTGATCCTCGACGAGCTCGGCTACCTGCCGTTTAGCTCATCGGGCGGCGCGCTGCTCTTCCATCTGCTGAGCAAGCTCTACGAGCGCACCAGCGTCGTCATCACGACGAACCTGAGCTTCAGCGAATGGGCCAGCGTCTTCGGCGACGCCAAGATGACCACGGCGCTGCTGGACCGGCTCACGCACCACTGCCATATCCTTGAAACCGGCAACGAGAGCTACCGGTTCAAGAACAGCTCTGCACAACCCACCCCCAAGGAGTCCAAGACCAAGAAGTTACCCACAACCTGAGCCTCAGTGGCTCGAACAAGTGTGGGTCAAGATTGGATGGAAACGGTGGGTCAGGATCGCGCGGGAATCAACA
>NZ_JBWKOA010000018.1:0-1035 GCF_059415845.1 Roseateles sp. GW821-FHT09H11
ATGGCAAAAGGCAAGTTTGAACGTACCAAGCCGCACGTGAACGTGGGCACGATTGGTCACGTTGACCATGGCAAGACGACGCTGACGGCCGCGATCGCGACCGTGCTGTCGAAGAAGTTCGGCGGCGAAGCCAAGGCGTACGACCAGATCGACGCGGCGCCGGAAGAGAAGGCGCGTGGCATCACGATCAACACCGCGCACGTCGAGTACGAGACGGCCAACCGCCACTACGCGCACGTTGACTGCCCGGGCCACGCTGACTATGTGAAGAACATGATCACGGGCGCGGCGCAGATGGACGGCGCGATCCTGGTGTGCTCGGCCGCTGACGGCCCGATGCCCCAGACCCGCGAGCACATCCTGCTGGCGCGTCAGGTGGGTGTGAAGTTCATCATCGTCTTCCTGAACAAGTGCGACATGGTGGACGACGCCGAGCTGCTGGAGCTGGTGGAGATGGAAGTCCGCGAGCTGCTGAGCAAGTACGACTTCCCGGGCGACGACACGCCGATCATCAAGGGTTCGGCCAAGCTGGCGCTGGAAGGCGACACGGGCGATCTGGGCGAGCAGGCCATCATGCGCCTGGCTGACGCGCTGGACACGTACATCCCCCAGCCTGACCGTGCCGTTGACGGCGCGTTCCTGCTGCCGGTGGAAGACGTGTTCTCGATCTCGGGCCGCGGCACCGTGGTGACGGGTCGTGTCGAGCGCGGCATCATCAAGGTCGGCGAGGAAATCGAGATCGTCGGTATCCGCGAAGTCCAGAAGACGACCGTGACCGGCGTGGAAATGTTCCGCAAGCTGCTGGACCAGGGTCAAGCCGGCGACAACGTCGGTATCCTGCTGCGCGGCACCAAGCGTGAAGACGTCGAGCGCGGCCAGGTGCTGGCCAAGCCCGGCTCGATCAAGCCGCACACCCACTTCACCGCTGAGATCTATGTTCTGAGCAAGGAAGAGGGCGGCCGTCACACCCCGTTCTTCAACAACTACCGTCCCCAGTTCTACTTCCGCACGACGGACGTGACTGGCGCCGTGGAG